>NZ_SWLZ01000009.1 GCF_005502275.1 Robertmurraya siralis | reverse complement strand
CCAAAACCCCTACCTCCAGTAAAATAACGTCAATTCCTATTTTACTAAAGTAGTAGGTTGATTGAGCAAAAGTGTAAAATCTTATCAAGCAATAACTGTCAACTTTATTCTAGCGTTTACAAGAGTAAGCCGGATAAAGAATTATTTGATATTTTTTTATTCAAAAATCCTCCATTTTGTAAAAAAGTTAATAAAAGAAATTTTAAAAAAAGCAGAGAAAGAATCTATATAAATAGATCCTTTCTCTATCTATCAGAATAGTAAGGTCTCGTCATATAAAACCAACTACCGATTTTACCATAAAGATTTGAGAAAGATTTACCAAGTATAGAAAATTGAAGTAAAGAATCTTGGTACCTATAAGCATAATTAGGACTAGTTGCTCCACTTCCACTAATAATTACTTTACCTGAAGTTCTATACTGTCTTATAGACCAAGAGCGGCTAAAAGCTTTTAAAGCAAAAGTTGTGCCTAGTCCAACAATATTTAACCAAGCTCCAATTTTACTTGTAATTTCACTTTTGGCTATACTGAAACCTTGTCAAGTAAGCTACTACTGTAACTAAGTAATTTAAGGTTTCTCCCGCATCAGAAAAACTATATTTAGAGGAACCTTGATAAATAGGTGTCCAATTATTAGCCATTATATAGTAAAACTGTTATTATTTATGTTAGTAATTTCCTCCTCATAAAATTCTTCTACCGTCAATGACATAGAAAGAATCATCCTGTGTATAGGTGAATATATGTTGTTCTCCAGAACTACTATCAGAAGATACTACAATACTGTCCTTTCCTTTTTTGGATATAACTAGATCTATCGATTCATCTTGGTGTTTAACATTTTGACATTAAAATTGATACAAAAGATGTTCATTCATTAGTCCAAAAAATAATAAATAAAAATAATATTAATAACTTTTTTGAATGGTATAGTGTTTTAAAAGCAGCAAGTCTACTAGGAATCTTAGATAGTGATGATATAAATCGCTTGCTAAACAGATTTTTAAGTCCTGAAGGAGGTGTAATAGGGGATTTAACTAATAATACTTCTGATTCATTATTTTCAACTTTTCTTATGTTAACATTAATTAAAGAAGTGAATTAGTAAGTTATTCAAGGAGGAGTTTAAGTGGACTTAGTCAGCGCTATAGTTAACATTATATATTTTTTATTAGTTTTGTATTTAATCTCCTGGTTCGCTAGGAAAATCAATAAAATTGAAGAACGATTAATCAGATTAGAAAAAAACTTGAATTTATTTCCAATCAAGACAAAAATGGAAAAAAGTAACGGAGTCTTTTTTTCTCCAAAAGAATAAGCTTAGACAATTGAAATGTTTTTGCCTTGAACAGTTATAATTATTTAGAAATTCCGTAAACTCCAATTAAACAACGTATATAAACAAGAAGCATCTCCTAGTGCGGTAAATGTATAAATTTGTGGAGGTGCTTTTTTTACATGCCAAAGCAGAAACTAATAATCCATTTCGATCATAAATTTTCATATGATCCACTTCATCAACAGCTCCTTCTAGTAAACCGTGGACAATCAAAACGGCAAGCGTAGAAATCTTCTTCAACAACGGTTTGGTTCAGCACATCATTCAAACGTATAGGAGGGGGCTGAAACATCCTTAAAACTCCACTATACAAGTGTTTAAAATATTTATATCATTTGCGGAAAAACAGACATGCGTAAAGGAATTGACGGATTAGCGACACGATTTGTATTTGGTCATTTTCAAATTCATTGATAATATTGGCGTTTACAATTGCTTGTTTCCGCATTATCTGTTTAAAAAAACTCTCGCTTTCTTTTGTGAGAGGGAAATTATATGAATATGAATAATGATGCCAATCATTTCAAAACTCTACAATATGCTCCGCTGTAATGCTACTTGAGTCGTATTCTTCGCAGTGATTGTTGCAAAAATGCTCGATTTTCTTGATCTTCCATGATGCAAATATGCTGTTTTTATGTCTTTTATTGCGAATTTAATAAAAAAAATATAGTATAATAATGCGAGATGATTGGCTAGTAGAGGAAATGATATCCATTTTCTTTTATTTGGGGGGAAACCGATGGCATCAGATGAAAAAAAATCAAAGAAAGAATATATGCGTGAAAAAATGATAGAGCGTCAGCAAGAAGCGAAAGTCGTACGAAAAATCGTATTTATCATATCGAGCGTATTATTTTTACTTATCGGAGGAACATTAACAG
Organism: Robertmurraya siralis; assembly: GCF_005502275.1. Taxonomy (GTDB): domain Bacteria; phylum Bacillota; class Bacilli; order Bacillales; family Cytobacillaceae; genus Robertmurraya; species Robertmurraya siralis. Next base: position 131,696 of record NZ_SWLZ01000009.1, on the reverse strand, counting down.
GTGGTTATTTTTACATAAAAAATGCATTGCAGCCTGTTGATCCGGATAGTAAAACAGAGAAAAAAGTCGAAATTCCTATTGGATCTTCTGTTACAGGAATTTCGCAAATATTAGAAGAAAATGGCATTATAAAAGATGCGAAAGTATTTAAATATTATGTGAAATTTAAGAATGAATCAGAATTTATGGCAGGAGAATATTCAATGACACCGGCCATGACATTTCCTGAAATCATTGAAAGCTTAAAGACAGGAAAAATAGAAGAAGAGGTTGTCTTTAAAATTACCATTCCTGAAGGAAAACAATTGAGTGAGATTGCAACAATTATTGGTGAGAAGACAGATCACGATGTGGATGAGGTGTTTGCTCAATTAAATGATGAGGCATTTATAAATAAGATGATGCAATTATACCCTAACCTCTTAACGAATGAGATTTTTAATGAAAATATCAAATATCCTTTAGAAGGATATTTATTCCCAGCTACCTACCCTTATTATAAGGAAGATCCTTCAATAGAGGAGATTGTCACGGTGATGTTGGCGAAGTCTGAAGAAGTAATTGAACAATATACTGGTCCAATGGCAGAAATGGAATATACACCGCACCAATTATTAACAATGGCATCATTGATTGAGGAAGAGGCAACTGAGCAAGTAGAAAGAGATCAAATTGCGAGTGTTTTTTACAATCGTATGGATATTGACATGCCTTTACAAACAGATCCGACGGTCTTATATGCGCTTGGAGAGCATAAAGACAGGGTTTTGTATGAGGATCTAGAAGTAAATGATCCTTATAACACATATAAGAATAAAGGTTTAACTCCCGGACCAATTGCTAACGCTGGAGTTTCTTCAATTGAGGCTGCATTATATCCAGCGGAAACAGACTTCCTGTACTTCTTAGCCACAGGAGCTGGAGATGTACTGTTCTCCAAGACATTGGATGAACATAATCGCAAAAAAGCGGAACATATCACGAATTAATATCGTACAGTTTATATTTTAGGAAAAATAGGTTCTCTTACAAGTGAGGCAAAGAACCCATACATGGCTTCATAAAGGCTGGAATGTGCATGTGCATTCCAGTCTTTTTTCGTAATATTAATCATTTTTCTAGACTATTATCGAATATTGTGATATTAAAACATATATGCTAAAATAGAAAAAGTGTTTTATAGGACAGCCGATAGCGTGTATCACAGAAAAGCTCGATTCTCTTTGATGGCTTAGCCAATATCCTGCGAATCTACTCTGTGGACGCTATTTTTTCATGTCTATAGATATGTACCTTCCGTTTTATTGCATGGAAACGGGAGAACCGAGGTGAAACAATCGATGCATGGAGAAATAGAGCAATACATTGAACAGATGATTCCAAAAAGAACAGAGCTTTTTCAACAAATGGAAAAATTAGCTCTGCAACAGCAAGTGCCCATTATGGAGCCGACTGGAATTGAAGCGCTTCTACAAATATTGCGAATTCAAAAGCCAGCCTCTATTTTGGAAGTTGGAGCAGCTATTGGTTATTCCGCTTTAAGGATGGCGGATGCTCTTCCCAATGCAACAATCGTTACTATTGAACGAGACGAAGAGCGTTATTCGCAAGCGGAGAGTTTTTTTGAGCAGGCGGGTAAACAAGATCAAATTTACTTAATTAAAGGAGATGCGCTGGAGGTCGAAGCTGAGGTTAAGCGCTTTGCGCCGTTTGATGTGATCTTTATTGATGCGGCAAAAGGGCAGTATAGACGATTCTTTGAAATGTATTCTTCTTATTTATCGAAGGATGGAATCATGATTACTGATAATGTCTTATTTAAAGGGCTTGTGTGTGATCCTCATATTGAAAATCGACGTATTCGAAGCTTAGTGAGAAAAATTCACGAGTTTAATGAATGGCTGATGGGACATTCTCAATATGATACGGTTATTTTACCTGTTGGAGATGGCGTTGCGATAAGTAAAAAGAGGTGAAAAAGTTGAAAAAACCTGAATTATTAGTGACACCAAAGAGTGTTGACGATATATTGTCATTGTCTGATGCAGGTGCAGATGCATTTGTCATTGGAGAAGAGCGTTACGGCTTAAGACTTGCCGGTGAATTCTCAAAAGATGACATTATGAAAGCGACGGAATCCGCCCATGCAAAAGGGAAAAAGGTATATGTTGCTGTTAATGCGATCTTTCATAATGAAAAGATCGATGAACTTTATGATTATCTGAGATTTCTCAATGATGCTAAAGTAGATGCAGTGATTTTTGGCGATCCCGCTGTTTTAATGATTGCCAGAGAAGTTGCTCCTGAGCTCAAGCTGCATTGGAGCACGGAAACAACAGGAACGAACTGGTACCATTGTAATTATTGGGGGAAAAAAGGGGCTAAGCGTGCAGTATTAGCGAAAGAAATTAATTTAGAATCGGTTATTGAAATCAAAGAGCATGCAGAGGTTGAAATTGAAGTTCAGATTCATGGCATGACTGCAATGTTTCAATCAAAGCGTTCCTTGCTGGGAAATTATTTTGAGTACCAAGGAAAAGCACTTGAAATTGAAAACCGCAAAGAAAATAAAAATATGTTTTTGCACGATAAAGAGCGTGAAAGCAAATATCCAATTTTTGAGGATTCCAATGGGACGCATATTATGAGTCCAAATGATATTTGTATGATTGATGAATTGCAAGAGCTAATAGAAGCAGAAATTGATTCTTTTAAAATTGACGGGATTTTAAAAAGCTCTGAATATATTGAGGCAGTAACAGCCCTTTATCGAAAAGCAATTGACCTTTGTGCAAACGATCCCGATCAATATGAAGACGAAAAAGATGAATTATTAGCTGAGATAGAAAAAATCCAACCACCAAACCGCAAACTCGATACCGGCTTCTTCTTTAAAGAAACAGTTTATTAAAAGAAAAGCGGAGAGCGCTTGCCCATCGGCGACAAGCATAAGACAGGCTGGCAGGGAGGTTGTTTTTAACCTCCTTGACAGAATGGCTTATGACCTCGAGCCGATAGCGCTCGGAGCTGGACAAAAAGAAAAGCGGAAGCGGATTGAATTCTACAAGAGATAAGAAAAGTTAGTTTTAAAATAAAAGGGAGGTTCACGAATGACCACGACAATGCGAGATCGTATTTCAGAAATTGTGGACGGAAAGCGTGTTATTGTGAAAAAGCCGGAATTGCTCGCACCTGCGGGGAATCTTGAAAAATTAAAAATTGCTGTTCACTATGGTGCGGATGCAGTTTTTATTGGTGGTCAAGAGTATGGATTGCGCTCAAATGCAGGGAATTTCACATTTGAAGAAATGAAGGAAGGCGTGGAGTTTGCCAAAAAATATGGGGCAAAAATCTACGTAACCACCAATATATTTGCTCATAATGAAAACATTGATGGTTTAGAAGAGTATATTCTCGGTTTAAAAGAAGCTGGGGTTGCTGGAATCATCGTTGCAGATCCGCTTATAATTGAGACCTGTCGCAGATTAGCACCTGAAATAGAAGTGCATTTAAGTACACAGCAATCGCTTTCAAACTGGAAAGCAGTCCAGTTTTGGAAGGAAGAAGGCTTGGAGCGAGTAGTACTTGCCCGTGAAACAAGTGCAGAAGAAATTGAATTAATGAAAGAGAAAGTCGATATCGAAATTGAGACGTTTATTCACGGGGCAATGTGCATCGCGTATTCAGGCCGTTGTACATTAAGTAATCATATGACAGCACGCGATTCTAATCGAGGCGGCTGCTGTCAATCTTGTCGTTGGGACTATGATTTATATGATTTGCAAGGAGATAAAGAGGTTTCCTTATTTTCTGAAGGAGATGCACCGTTTGCAATGAGTCCCAAGGATTTAAAGTTGATTGAATCAATTCCGCGGATGATTGAAATAGGTATTGATAGCTTGAAAATTGAAGGAAGAATGAAATCGATTCACTACGTTGCAACTGTTGTCAGTGTATATCGAAAAGTGATTGATGCTTATTGTGCTGATCCAGACAATTTTAAGATCAAGCGTGAATGGATCGAAGAACTTGATAAATGTGCTAATCGTGATACAGCGCCAGCATTTTTTGAAGGAATTCCAGGGTATAAAGAGCAAATGTTTGGAAACCATAGCAAGAAGACGAAATTTGACTTTGTTGGACTCGTGCTTGATTATGATCCGGAAACGAAAATGGTCACATTGCAGCAGCGTAACCATTTCAAACCGGGTCAAGAAGTGGAGTTCTTCGGACCGGAAATAAATAATTTTACGCACGTCATTGAGAAGATTTGGGACGAGGATGGAAATGAGTTAGATGCGGCCCGTCATCCACTACAAATTGTGAAATTTAAAGTGAACCAACCCGTTTACCCGAACAACATGATGCGAAAGGAGCTTTAAGAGGATGCGCAAGCCTGTTGTCATTGGTGTAACCGGAGGGTCCGGTTCAGGAAAAACAAGTGTTACTCGCTCGATTTATAATCGTTTTAAAGGACATTCCATTTTAATGATTGAGCAAGATTCTTATTACAAGGATCAGTCTCATCTTCCTTTTGAGGAGCGCTTAAAAACGAATTATGATCATCCGCTTGCGTTTGATAATGATTTGCTATTTGAACACATTCAATCTCTGCAAAATTATCAATCGATTGAAAAACCTGTATACGATTATGCACTCCATACCCGATCTGAAGAAGTGGTAGTGGTTGAGCCCAGGGATGTTATTATCTTAGAAGGAATACTTGTATTAGAGGATGAACGATTAAGAAGTATTATGGATATTAAGCTTTATGTTGATACCGATGCTGATATTCGCATTATTCGTCGTTTATCCCGTGATATTAAAGAGCGTGGTCGGACATTAGATTCTGTCATTGACCAATATGTAAATGTTGTTCGGCCAATGCATAATCAGTTTATTGAGCCGACGAAGCGCTATGCTGATATTATTGTTCCTGAAGGTGGACATAATCATGTGGCGATTGACTTGATGGTCACAAAGATTCAAACAATTCTTGAACAAAAATCAATTTTATGACACAATAGGCAGTAAATAAGAAAAACGGTTTCAAAAAATAGCACGTAGAGATTAGCTCGTTTTGTCTCTTGCAGGCTAACTTGGAAAAGATTATTTTTTCTTATTCTAAACAAGGAGAATGGTTTCTTACACCTTAACTGCGCGCCCTGAAAAAATAAGGGCGCGCTCCTATGCATTTTACGAATAGGGTGTACGCTTGTTACATATAGTATTTTTTAACTGAGAAGGGAGATATTCACTCATTAAAGAATACGAATAGAATCAAGGGCATTACACCCATCAATTAGTATGGGAGTGGTTTTTGTCCCTTTTTGATAAGTGGAACAATACCATTGCTCGAGATAAAAATATAAACATCCACAATCTATATGGGGGTTGTGAAACTAGAAGGAGTGAAGGATTTTGGCTACAGAGAAAGTATTCCCGATGACATTAGCGGGAAAGGAAAAATTACAACAGGAATTAGAACATCTTAAATCAGTAAAGAGAAAAGAAGTGGTTGAAAGAATAAAAATTGCCCGTAGCTTCGGTGATTTATCTGAGAACTCTGAGTATGACTCCGCAAAAGAAGAGCAAGCATTTGTTGAGGGTAGAATTACAACAATAGAAAATATGATCCGCAATGCAAAAATTATTGAAGAAGACGAGTTAAGTGGCGATGTTGTGACACTAGGTAATTCAGTTACATTTGTAGAATTGCCGGATGGGGAAGAGGAAACATATACAATTGTTGGAAGTGCAGAAGCAGATCCATTTGAAGGGAAAATCTCTAATGATTCTCCGATTGCCAAAAGCTTATTAGGCAAAAAAGTAGATGATGAAGTTACAGTGCAAACCCCAGGTGGAGAAATGAACGTACGTATTACAAAAATTAAATAACAGGTTTTGTTAAAAAATTCAGTTGAGAAAACAGGCTTTTGCTCATTGCGTGTGAAATCTTCGTTTCACACGCTTCTCAGTTGATTTCACGAACAGAGATAAAATGAGCCAAAAGCCAACACTGACATATAACAAAGTGCAAATAATCAATATTTATGGGGATATTGTCCCTAATTTACGCAAATTACCTCTTTCGGTGGTTTGAAACGAAAACACCTCGTCAAAACTCTTGATGAGGTGTTTTTTATGTGGAGAAAAAGAATAATCGTTATGATTGTGATTATATTCTGCTCACTAACCGTGTTAATGGGCAGACTTGTTCAGTTGCAGCTCGCAGCAACTGAACATTTTTCCAAGCGTCAAGTGAATTTGATTGAGGCGAGCGTGAAGCAACGTTCACAAGAAATGATTATTGATAATGGAAGAGGAAGCTTTCTTGACCGGAATGGGGAATATTTAGTCCATAAAAAGATGCCCGTTCTCATTCTCTTTCCGTTTTTAAAGAATATGACATGGGATGTAGAAAAGGTAGCGGAAATTATGGAAGTTTCACCAATTGCACTTAAACAGGCAGTAGAAGAAGCGAAGGAACCGATTGCATTTGGTAACCCTGAAATTGTTACGTTAACTGATAAGCAGATGAGCGAAGTTAACCGTCTTGAAATACCAGGTGTTTTTGCTGTGGAAAAAAAATATTCTTTAACAGATTATTCGGCTGAACAATTAATTGGAATAACAGGGCAAAATCCCGATACAATTAAAAAGAGATATCCAGATAAGGAGCTTCCATTAAATACGCTCATTGGCTTGACAGGTTTGGAAAAAAGCTTTGACGAATTTCTTCTACCAGACGGCGAGTCGAAACTTGTCTATCATGTTGACGGTATTGGCGGACCGTTATTCGGGATTAATGTGAAATATGTTGAACCTGCGAATCCGTTTTATCCTGTCAATGTGAAGACGACATTGGACAAGAAAATGCAGGAGCTTGCCGAGAAGCTTGTCGACCAACACCAGATCAAAAAAGGAGGGCTCGTACTTCTTGATATTGAAACCAATTCGATTCTCGCTCTTGTATCGAGACCGACTATTAACAAAAAGGCTCCATTTGAAGAAGGTATTCATAATATGATGGTCAGTCAGCATATTCCAGGCTCTGTTTTTAAAACAGTTGTTGCGGCGGCAGCTATTGAGCATGAACTTGATGATCCTACAAGGGAATTTGATTGCAATAAAACGATCATGGGAAAAGAGGATCCGAATTATCAGCATGGCATGCTTAATTTTACAGAAAGCTTTGCTTTAAGCTGCAATAACACGTTTGGAACATTAGCGAAGGAATTGAAGGAGATGGACGAGGGACTAATAGAAGATTATGCTAAAAAGCTTTCTCTCCTTGGCCCTGTTAGCTGGGAAGGGGATATTTATCATTTTGAGCATTTTCGACAAATTGCAGATGAGGATAAAGGCCGAATTTTTTTAGATGAGTCTGCGAAAAAGGATGATAATTTTGTTGCGATGACTGGAATTGGACAACATGAAGTAAGAGTCACACCGCTTGCAGTAGCTAATATGATGGCCACAATCGCTAGAGGAGGAAAGGGAGAAATGGTAAGGGTCGCTACAGAGATTGAATACCGGAATGGAACTTCCCTGCTTCCATTTGAGAAAAAAACACTAGAGAATGAAGCTATTTCGCCGTATACGGCAATGAAGCTACAAAAGCTCCTACGTGAAGTCGTAGTGAATGAGGAGGGAACGGGAAGAGGGTTGCAAGGTCTTCCTTATGATGTTGCTGGCAAATCAGGTACTGCGGAAACGGGAATTATGGATGGAGATAGGCAATTGTTAAACAAGTGGTTTGCCGGCTATTTTCCATTCGAACAACCGAAATACGCACTGGTTGCTGTTAATTTAGGTGTAGATGATTCAGAAGGCTCTGTTACTCCACTTTTCGCAGAGATGGTAAAGGGTTTATACGAACTAGATCATCATCTGAATGAGAAGTCTGTTGAGTAGCAATAAAAGGATGCATTTTGGGGCTATTTTCTCAATGAATAAAGGATTGGTGCTGATTTGAACGATAGTATCATTTTATCTAGGTGGTATATCCCTTCAAGTTTTTACGGAGACATGATAGAATGTTGTCATCCTTAAAAGTGAAAGTAGATTGATTGTGGCTTGGGGAGGGCAATAACGAATGAATAATGAATATGATGGCTCGCGTTATCAGCGACGTACAAAAGAAAGAAAAAAGAATGTCATACTGAATAGTTTAATAGGTATAGTGTTAATATTAATCATCCTTGTTTCTTACTACATTTTTTCTGGGAATGGGGATGAGGAAAATACGCAACAACAGGAAATTGAAACAGAAGAGCGGGGAGAGACTGAGGAATCACCAGAAGAAGCCGAAAAGGAATCAACTGTCGATGAGACTGAACCGATTGTAGATGCTGAAGAAGAGACGATGACAGAAGAGGTGGAACAATCCCCTTCTAATGATGAAGAAGAGATCGTCACAGAGGGTGGAAGCGATTCAAATGTAATTCGTACGATTGTAAATCCGGGATGGGAACCGGTTGGAACTGTACAAACGGGTGTACATGTTAATCAATATGATGGAATTGACTGGGATGAGATGGTGAAAGCCATTCATTATGCGACAGGGTTAGCAGAAAATAATATGACCATCCATTTTTTAGGGAATAATGGGCCAAATAAATCTGTCGGAACGGTTTATTCAAAAAACAAAGCAGAAATCTACCGCGTTTACATAGAATGGGTTGATGGCAGAGGCTGGAAACCGACGAAGGTAGAAGAATTGGCAGAAATTAGATAAATAAATATGAACGAAAGTAACAATGGAGCAGTTGGAGATTGAATTTCTCAATCCTCAGCTGCTCCATTTTTTGTTTCTTTTATTCGCCTGGCAAACTATTAAGTCAAGTAAGAATAGCATCAAAAAGAAATCCAAAGTACTGGTTCTTTCCAGTTGCACTGAGTACTAAAAAATTTTATTGCTTCAACCCCGCGAATATTTTGCGCCTTCATTAATCCAAAGATCATTCATTTGTGAAAATACTGTCAAGAAGCAACAAACTTTTTTATTTTGAAAACGAATCAATTTATTGCCTAGGTCTGCTTCATGTGGTACATTAAGAACGTATTTTTCACAAAATCATAGTATACTCATAGGAATTATTATATTTTAAAATATATCAAATTTGGAGAGTGTCGGTATGGGAAAAGAATTTATTGAGCTATTTGAACAATGGGCCGACCACTATGATGAAACAGTAACAGGCCATGATCTGGAATATAAAGAAGTATTTCGACATTATGAAGCCATTTTAGCTGAGGTAGCCAAACGCACTTTCGGGCATGTTATTGAATTTGGTCCTGGTACAGGAAATTTGACAGAAGAGCTGCTTAAAAGAGGGAGAACGGTTACAGCCTTCGAGCCTTCTCCTGCCATGAGGAATCTTGCGCAAGAAAAGATCGGAAATCGGGCAGAAATTAAAGAGGGCGATTTTTTAAGCTTTGAATTCAAAAAGAGTGTGCAATCCATTGTCAGTTCATATGCATTTCACCATTTAACAGACAAAGAAAAAGCGGAAGCTATTGCTGCTTATGGAAACATCCTCGAATCAGGTGGTAAAATAGTGTTTGCGGATACGATGTATGAATCGGTTGAAGCATATAAGCAAGCGATTAAAGACGCTAGCGAAAAAGGCTTTCACAATTTAGCGGAGGATCTGGAACGGGAATATTATACAACCATTCCCATTTTAAAAGAGATGCTAGAGGCGAATCATTTTACAGTATCCTTTGAAAAAATGAATGATTTTGTCTGGATTATGGAAGCATTAAAAAAATAAGAAAGAGGTATGAACATGACAATTGCCATTATTGGAGCCATGGAAGAAGAGGTTACTTTATTAAGAGAGAAGATGGAAAATAGGACTGTAGAAACAATTGCTGGATGTGAATATACTCTAGGCACAATAGCTGGAAAAAAGGTTATTTTGCTTCGTTCAGGGATTGGTAAAGTAAATGCGGCAATGTCAACATCGATTTTATTAGTAAAATATAAGCCTGATTACGTTATCAATACAGGATCCGCCGGAGGCTTTCATCCTCAATTAAATGTTGGTGATATTGTCATTTCTGATGAGGTTCGTCATCATGATGTAGACGTTACTGCCTTTGGGTATGAATATGGGCAAGTTCCTCAGCTTCCGCCTGCTTTTGAAGCAAATGGAGAATTAGTTCAAATCGCGCAAAAAGCAGCGGCTGAAATTGATGAAATTCAAGTCGTAACAGGTTTGATTGCAACAGGGGATTCCTTTATGAGTGATCCGAAACGTGTAGAGGCAATTAAAGATAAATTCGTCAACCTGCAAGCTGTTGAGATGGAAGCAGCTGCGATTGCACAAGTAGCCTATCAGTTTGGAATACCGTTTGTTATTATTCGGGCGCTTTCTGATATTGCAGGAAAGGAATCTGATCTGTCATTTGAACAATTTTTAGAAAAAGCTGCTATCAATTCTGCTACACTGGTGCTTAAAATCGTGGCTGCGATTGCGAAAAGCTAAAAACGAAATTTATACATTTGCGAAAACCAGAAGGAGCAATATTTTAATGCGGCACTTTTCGCTATCCAATGGGAGCTATGTTCGCGAAAAGAGTCTTTCATAAAGGGTGAGAAGGTTGAACGTGTATAAAAATATTCATGAACTCATCGGGCGTACTCCAATGCTGGAAATTAGCCAATTTCCGCTTCCCGAAGGGGTTCGAATCTTCGCTAAGCTTGAGTTTTTTAATCCTGGAGGAAGCGTAAAGGACCGTTTAGGAGTGGAGCTTCTCCATGAAGCATTAGCGGCAGGTAAAATAAAGGAAGGCAGTACAATTATAGAGCCCACTGCTGGAAATACGGGAATTGGACTAGCGCTGGCAGCGATTCATTCTGGAATTCGCGTGATGGTTTGTGTTCCTGAAAAATTTAGTTTGGAAAAGCAAGAGCTAATGAAGGCTTTAGGAGCAGAAATCGTTCATACTCCGACAGAAGAGGGGATGCGAGGGGCGATTAAGAAGGCAGATGAATTGCTTCAACAAATTCCTAATTCATTTTCGCCACAGCAATTTGCCAACCCAGCAAACCCCAATACGTATTATAAGACGTTGGGACCAGAAATTTGGGAGCAATTAGATGGACAGATTGATATATTTATTGCTGGAGCAGGTACGGGTGGTACCTTTATGGGAACGGCACGGTATTTAAAAGAGCAGAATGAAGATATTAAAACAGTGATCGTAGAGCCTGAAGGATCGATTTTAAATGGAGGCGAATCTGGGCCGCATAAAACGGAAGGGATCGGAATGGAATTTCTCCCAGAATATATGGAGACAAGTTACTTTAACGCTATTCATACAGTCTTAGATAAAGATGCTTTTACGCTAGTCACAGAGCTTGCCAGGAGAGAAGGTTTACTAGTGGGGAGTTCATCTGGAGCGGCTTTCTTCGCTGCCTTAGAAGAAGCAAAGAACGCCCAAAAAGGGACTAATATTGTCGTGATATTTCCAGATGGTAGTGAAAGATATTTAAGTAAGAAGATTTATGAAGGAGGGATTTAGGATGAAACGCAAAACAATGTTAATTCATGGCGGAATCTCAGGAGATCCTGCGACTGGTGCTGTTTCAGTACCGATTTATCAGGTAAGCACATATAAGCAGGATGGTGTTGGTGGTCATAAAGGGTTCGAATATTCCCGTACAGGTAACCCGACCCGTCATGCCCTGGAGGAGCTTATAAAAGAGGTGGAAGGGGGCCATGCTGGTTTTGCATTCGGTTCAGGAATGGCAGCGATTACTGCGGTTGTCATGTTATTTAATAGCGGCGACCACATTGTTCTGACCGATGATGTATATGGTGGGACCTATCGGGTCATTGCTAAAGTTTTGAACCGCTTTGGCATTGAAGCTACTTTTGTCGATACAAGTAATTTAGAGGAGATCGAAAAAGCAATCAAAGAAAATACAAAGGCCGTTTATATCGAGACACCGACGAATCCATTGCTGAAAATTACGGACATTCGCGAAGCCGCAAAGATAGCAAAAAGGCATCGGTTATTAACGATTGTGGATAATACATTTTCAACCCCATATTGGCAAAATCCAATTGAGCTTGGAGCGGACATCGTCCTCCATAGTGCTACGAAATACATTGGCGGTCATTCTGATGTTGTAGCTGGACTGGTGGTTGTTAACAGTGAGAAGCTTGCTGAGGAGTTGCATTTCGTACAAAACTCTACAGGTGGAGTGTTAGGGCCGCAGGATTCTTGGTTATTAATGCGAGGAATGAAAACGCTGGGAATTAGAATGGAAGAGACAGAGGTCAACACGAAAGAAATTGTTGCATTTCTTGAGCAGCATCCTCGTGTTCATAAAGTCTATTATCCTGGGTTATCAATACATCCAAATCATGAAATTGCCAAAAAACAAGCAAGAGGATTCGGGGGTATGGTTTCCTTCGATGTCGGAAGTGAAGAGAATGCGGATAAGCTTTTGCGAAAGGTGAAATATTTTACACTTGCAGAAAGTTTAGGCGCTGTGGAAAGCCTCATATCTGTGCCTGCTCGGATGACACATGCCTCTATTCCAAAAGAGCGTCGTGCTGCGTTAGGGATCACTGACGGCCTAGTGCGAATCTCAGTGGGCCTGGAAGATGTGGAGGACTTGATTGATGATTTAAAACAAGGATTAGAAGAGGAATAAAAGCTTGTTTAATAAAATAGGCAAAAAAAAGGTTTACAATTATTAAAATTGTGGATATAATTACCACTAGAAGCGAAATATTCTAAAAGGAGGTCGAAGAAAATGATGAAGTTTAAAGGAAGTTTATTAATTGAATCTGCAATTTCATATGCATTATTTTCACATTCGACCGACAAGGAATGGATCGCCTAATTTATGACCTTTTATAAATAAGCATTCATGCCGCAGGGAGAATTGTGTCCTGCGGCTTTTTATGCACTTTTTTAGCCGCAGTTCGAAAGCTCTGCGGCATTTTTGTGTCCAAAAAGGTTAGGTAAAGTGGAAGGAGGGTATTGATAAAGGTGATGAATCAAAATAACATGGAGCTTTCATCGTATCAATGCATGTTCGATGATTTCAGTCCTTCGCTACTGAATGGATTTAAAGGAGGTGATAGGTATGACACTTAATATTTTATTCTTTACTGTGACAATCAAAAAACGAAATATTACCCTTGAAGAAGCAATTCGTGATCAGCAGGCAATGGATGCATATGAACAGGCAAAAACACGGGTATTGGACGCTCAGCGCTTATTTTAAAATTTATTCTAAAAAAATGATAGAAAGGTGGGCATAATGATGATGTTTTTAATGCAAAGGAGAAATGGAGTATTTTGGGTGGAGAAGGATACTACCTAACGAAACGGCTAATATGTTAGGAGTGAGCTTATGTATTTAAAGGTGTTGTTGTTGACCCTTGAATTTAAGCTGATGAAAAAGAAAAAATAAATAGTTTACTTTAACAGAATGTTCACATTCCACCAACGTTATTACGTTATGAATATGTTAAATTCGAATTAACAACATATTTAAATCATATGGGGTGTGGCAAAATGTTTTTAATTGTGATGGGTTTTGTCGTTTGTGGAACAATCGGTTTAATTATTGCATCGGAAGTTACAACTGTAGAGGAATAAAAAAGAAGAAACTGTCTGAAAAGACCAAAAAAGTAGTGATGAAAATGAATAGTTTTCACCGCTACTTTTTTTGAGTGTTTGATTTTCTCTGAAAGAAACTGAAAACCACCCGTTAATTGAAGTCTTCTTTCTTTTGATTGCTTGGCAGGCCATTATCCAACTGACTAGAGGCGATTTTAATTATTCTAAAAACCTCCAATTAATGCTTTCTCCTTTTTATAGCATCCAGAATTGCTTGATTTTGTTCAGTTATTGGGCGAAATCACAAATTAATCTTCCTCTTTCTTTGATGCGTTTATTTCATTTTATTGTTTTAATATAAGAGGAATGATAAAATGCCTATTAACCAAACATCCTATGTTTGATAATTCTAATACCGGAGGATGGGTTCATGCTTCAGAAACCAAATCGACAAACGCTTGTTGAGCAAGTTGCATTACAAATGGAAAGTTTAATCGAATCTGGTAATTGGGGAGTAGGGATGCGCATTCCAGCCGAGCCAGAGTTGATGAAAGAGTTGAATATTAGCCGAAATACGTTAAGGGAAGCAATTCGGGCATTAATACATTCCGGACTTTTGAAGACGAAACAAGGTGACGGAACTTATGTCTGTTCTTCAAGTGCTTTAGGTGCAGCGATGAAAAGACGCATTTTGCGTTCGGATACATTACAAACGTTAGAAGTTAGACATGCTCTCGAACGTGAGGGAGCTCATCTAGCTGCACAACGCAGAACAAGCGGTGAGGTGCGTGAACTTCTTGTCCAGTTGGAACGTTGTGAGGAAGCGGCAAAATCAAGTGATATTGACCGTTTTGTAACGGAGGATATACATTTACACCAAATAATCATCAAGGCGTCTCATAATGAAATATTGATTGAAATATACAGCCATATTGCTGAAGCATTGCAAGATTCAATTACAAGCTTGACTCGTTATGAAGCTGGCGCGAATTTCTTGGAAATACATCGGCAATTGGTCGAAGCGATTGTCGACCAGGATGCTGATCGTGCCGTAGAAGCAGTTCATTGCTATATCCAGGAATCAAAAGAAGTTATCATCAAAGAACAGGAGGAGCAACCATGACTGTGCACAGCGATGCAAAATTAACTGCTTCAAAACAGTCGTATTCATTGGGGTGGCCGATTATTTTAGGCATCGTCCTTATTTCATTGACGATGCGGTCACCGTTAACGTCGGTAGGCCCATTGATCGGATCCATTCGCGAATCCCTTGAGTTGTCAAATACTGCTGCCGGCCTGCTCACAACATTGCCGTTGCTTGCTTTCGCGATTCTTTCACCGTTCGCGCCTATTTTAGCGCGTCGTTTCGGGATGGAACGAATCATGCTTTATGCATTGATTTTGTTAATGTTTGGTATTGCAATCCGTACGTTGCCTGCAATCGTTCCATTGTTTGTTGGCACCATTTTGCTTGGACTCGCGATTGCCGTGTGCAACGTGCTAATTCCAAGTTTGATTAAACGGGATTTTCCTCGTAAAGTTGGTCTTATGACAGGGATGTATTCAGTGTCCATGAATTTATGCGGTGCGATTGCATCAGGTGTGAGTATTCCGCTTGCCCATAATCTTGGTTTAGGTTGGAATGGCGCACTTGGAATTTGGGGATTGCTCGTTCTAATATCCATGCTATTTTGGCTACCTCAAGTTCGGGTGAGTCGAGCGTCAGCTGGGATGGCAAGTAACGGTGTGTCGGTTCGGCGAAGTCTGTGGCGCTCACCGCTGGCTTGGACGATTACACTTTTTATGGGATTGCAGTCACTGCTTTTTTATGTATTGATTGCTTGGTTACCTGAAATCATGACAAGCCGAGGCTTAAGTGAGGACAGTGCTGGTTGGATGCTCTTTTTATTTCAAATGGCATCGCTGCCTGTATCATTTGTTGTCCCGATCGTTGCAGGACGCATGAAGAACCAACGTTTGCTCGTTTTAATCATGGCTTTCCTGTTTTTTGTTTCATTGGGTGGTCTTTATTTCAGCGATAATATACTTATCTCGTTATGGACAATTTTATTAGGAATTGCTGGGGGATGTGCGTTCAGTTTAGCTATGATCTTTTTGAGTTTACGGACAAAAAATGCCTCTGATGCCGCTTCTTTGTCCGGTATGTCGCAATCGGTTGGGTATTTGCTGGCAGCGACAGGACCGACTTTGTTTGGGTTGTTCCATGACATTACGGCTAGCTGGCACCTTCCGATCCTATTGTTGCTTATGGTCAGTGTTCTCCTTTTTATATTTGGCCTAGGTGCGTCAAATGATCGTACAGTTTAAGATGCTTTTTTCAGGAAAGCTCATACTTAGAAAACCTACGAATTGCCGAGATGAATCTTTTCATCTAATGATAGTTTGATAAAATGAAATAGAAGCCGGATCTATAGACCGGCTTCTACAAGCTTTATCTTCCTTCTTTTCGTTTTTCTTTCTCAGCCCGATAAAATTCATGAAACATCTTCATCAGTGCACGCTTTTCAATCCGGGACACATAACTCCGGGAAATTCCAAGCTCTTTTGCGATTTCGCGCTGCGTTTTTTCCTTTTTTAAATCTAAACCAAATCGACCGACAATCACTTCTCGTTCACGGCCATCCAACACATCAATGTATTCCTTGACCTTTTCCAGCTCCATATTCAATTGAATGGTGTCGATGACATCTTCAGAATCAGATTTTAATACATCAATGAGAGAAATTTCATTCCCTTCTTTGTCCTGCCCAATCGGATCATGAAGAGAAACATCCTTTTTTGTCTTTTTTAAAGCTCGCAAATGCATTAATATTTCGTTTTCAATACAACGAGCAGCATAGGTGGCAAGCTTTGTCCCTTTTCCTTCTGAATAGCTCTCAATCGCTTTGATTAATCCGATTGTACCGATGGAAATCAAATCCTCTGAATCTTCACCCGTATTTTCAAAC
Source organism: Robertmurraya siralis (assembly GCF_005502275.1). Classification (GTDB taxonomy): domain Bacteria; phylum Bacillota; class Bacilli; order Bacillales; family Cytobacillaceae; genus Robertmurraya; species Robertmurraya siralis. Next base: position 115,134 of record NZ_SWLZ01000009.1, on the reverse strand, counting down.
TTTTTCACAATATGGGCCACAAGTCGTAAATTATGCTCGATTAGCATATTGCGAGCATGGCTATCACCTTCAGCCATTGAACGTAAAAATTTCTTTTCATCTTCAGGTGATAATGGTTGAGGAAAGGCGTTGTTCTTTACATAAGAGACAAGAAAGAAAATCTCTTTAATCAAGACTCCAAGTGCAGTCAAAATTCCAGACATATTGGCACCTCCGCTAATGTAACATTCGCCTATAACTAATACCTATGTGAAAGCGTGTTTGTTTTTGTCTGTCCCATAAAGATATTTTTTATGATTAATAAGTGTAGCTTTCCATTTTCTCCTTTGAACAGAAATCGACAGTTGCCTATACAGTTGGCAGGCTGTTGCATAGATTATTAATAGAGGATTAGTGGAGTCTCGATTAAAGGAGGTTGTGAGATGGCTTACGGATATCCGGGTCCTTACGCATATCCATCCCCTTATCCACCTCCATACTATCCTGGAAGTGGTGCGTGGGCGGCGTTATGGATTGTATTGTTCGTCCTTTTATTAATTTTCTTTGGATGGTGGTACTTCGGGGGGTACTATCGTTAAGTTGGAAAGAGTTTTGATATCACCTTTTTAGCAGTAGGCAAAATGCTTGCTGCTTCCATTTTGGCACTAGTAATCTTTAGACTAACGAAATATATTGTGATATACTAAAAAGAAATTTCTGAAAAGAGTAAATTTTTTATAGTGTATATAAATGGGAGGAAATTACATGGCGGAAAATACATATTCAGAAGTATGGGATTTAGATGTCTTTTTTGAAGGAGGAAGTGGCTCACCCAAATTTGCGCAGCATTTGCAGGAAACGAAGCAGCTCGTTGCAGAATTCAAAGCGCTTGTTTCGAATTGGGAGCCGAAAAATGTGGTGCGAGAAGATGCAATTGATCTTAAGACAATTGTTGATAAATTTGAAGTTGTCACGAAAAAAGTTCGCCAAGCGGGTGCATTTGTAAGTTGCTTACAAGCCCAAAATACAGAGGACTCAAAGGCTGATGTTTTAAGAGGAGATGTCACCGGTCTTAATGCTGAATTCCAAATTGTCTTGACAGAATTGAACCAAAAGTTAACGACGATTCATGATGATGTCTGGGCTGGCATTGTTGCCCAAGAGCGTTTAAAGGAGCTTTCTTTTGTCTTATCTGAAGGAAGACGTTCAGCGAGTGAAAGGCTTTCAAAGGGCGAAGAAACCCTTATTAATGCTTTAAGTGTTGATGGATATCATGGCTGGAGCCAAATGTATGATGTCATTGTCGGTACAATGAAAGTAAATGTGAATGAGGATGGAACAACGAAGGCATTGTCAGTAGGGCAAGCTGCTAACAAATTCTCTAACCCAGACAGAAGTGTACGCAAGAATGTCTTTGCAGCTTGGGAAACGGCTTGGGCTGATAAATCCACTTATCTGGCAAAAACATTAAATCATTTAGCGGGTTTTCGTTTAAATGTGTATAAACAACGCGGTTGGGAAGAAGTAATTAAAGAACCGCTTGATATTAATCGAATGAAAAAGGAAACATTGGATGCGATGTGGCAAGTGATCGCGGATAATAAAATGCCTCTTGTGAAATTCTTAGAGAGAAAAGCAAAGCTGCTTGGTCTCGGTAAATTAAGTTGGTATGACTTGGATGCACCACTTGGACAAGCAGATAGCAAAATTTCATATCAAGAAGGAGCAGAGTTCATCCTCGAACATTTCTCTAAATTTGGGGATGAAATGACAGCTTTTGCGAAAAAAGCATTTAAAGAGCGCTGGATTGAGGCGGAGGATCGAGATGGAAAAAGCCCTGGTGGTTTCCATACGTATTTCCCTGAAGACAGTCAGTCAAGAATCTTTATGACGTATTCAGGTACTCCCTCCAATGTTTCCACATTGGCTCATGAGTTAGGACACGGTTTCCATACATATGCAATGAGAGATTTACATACATTAAATCGTAATTATGCGATGAATGTTGCGGAGACAGCGTCCACGTTCGCAGAGATGATTGTTGCAGATGCTGCCGTGAAAAATGCAAGCTCTGAAGAGGAGCAGCTTGCGCTTCTTGAAGATAAGATTCAACGTTCCGTCGCACTATTGATGAATATCCATTCCCGTTTTCTTTTTGAAACAAGATTTTACGAAGAAAGAAAAGAGGGTACTGTTAGTGTGGAGCGCTTAAATGAATTAATGACAGAGGCGCAAAAAGAAGCCTACGGTGGGGCGCTTGAAGAATACCATCCTTTTTTCTGGGCTTCAAAGCTACACTTTTACATTACAGGTGTCCCTTTTTACAACTTCCCATACACTTTCGGTTACTTATTCTCATTAGGCATTTATGCGAAAGCTATAGAAGAAGGGAAAGGGTACGAAGAAAAATATATTGCTTTATTAAAAGATACAGCCTCAATGACTGTTGAAGATTTGGCTCTCAAACATTTAAATGTGGATTTAACAAAACCTGATTTTTGGCAGCAAGCAGTACAACTTTGCATTGATGATGTTGAAGAATTTTTACGATTGACAGAAGGAAAATAATGAAGTAAAGAACAGTACTCAGAGATGGGTGCTGTTTTTTTGTGAGTAGGATCGAATTTGTAGTTGTGGCTTCCAGCATATTTAACGTCTAGGACAAGCTGAAAAGTCTATCAACCTTTATGGGGACTTTGTTTCAAAGGTGCGCTGCTCCATAAGCCAAAAATTGTTATCATCTTATCTGTTTAACAAAGCGCTTGTTTTAATGTTACCTGCGTCTCATCAAGGCAATAAATATGGTATGATAAAGCGGGTATAGCTGAATTTAATATAGTATGATACAATACAGTTTTGTCTAAACGTTGATTGATAATGAGGTAATTAATGGAGGAATGCGATTTGATTCAATGGTTTTACCGAAATTTAATTGAATTATCGAATGGAAGGTGGACATCTTTTTTGTTGAAAAAATTGGCTCAATCGAAAGCGAGTCGATGGTTCATTCCTTCTTTTGCGAAAATATACAAGGTCAATGTACACGAAATGGCGACCCCGATAGAAGAGTTCACGACTCTTCATGATTTTTTCATTCGAAGATTGAAGAGAGGAGCTCGGACGATTGACGCTGGTGTAAACTCTATTGTAAGTCCGGTAGACGCTGTACTAGAGGATATCGGTTCGATTTCCCCTGAATTAACCTTGACTGTTAAAGGGAAGGAATACTCCGTTATTGAAATGCTTGGTAGCGTCGAAAAGGCACAAAAATATATGAATGGAACTTACTTTCTGCTCTATTTAAGTCCTAGTCACTATCATCGCATACATAGCCCACTCTCAGGAAAAGTGGTTGGTGAATGGACTCTAGGCAAGAAATCCTACCCGGTAAACCGCTATGGACTTAAATATGGCAGAGAAACGCTCGCAAAAAATTATCGTAAAATTACTGAGGTTGAACATGATTCCGGTGTAACAGCAATTGTGAAAGTGGGCGCGATGTTTGTTAATTCGATTGAATCGATTCATATGGGTGAGCAATTGGAAAAAGGCGAGGAAATTGCCTACTTCACTTTTGGTTCGACTGTGATCCTCTTATTTAATCCTGATTCAATTGAACCATTGCAAAAACACGTAACACCAAGGGAAGTAAAGGTTGGTGACGTGCTCTGCCTTATGCGGACCAAGCAAAATTAACAAAAAGAAAAGCCCTTTTGGGCAAATAGTAAGTTATGAAGAGGCTTTAATTTTATGAGTTAAAGAACGACGGTGAATTTCTGTTTCAATTAGAAGGATGAAATCTTTTGATAAATTCAATTCTTTCGCTTTGAAATAGGATTCAACTAGTAATTCATCTGACAGCTTTCTCATGTCAGAATTCACCTCCTCAATTACTCGTTCTAAAAAAGGGTGAATATACATATTATGTAAGTTCCCTTTGTTGTATTCTTACTCTAACAAAAATATGAAGGTAGAACAACCGTTCCGTTTATCCACAGTGTTCGGTGGATAAGTTGTGATTAAAATGTTTATAAGTTATGGGAAACTATATAAATCAATGTGGGATATGTGAATAAAGTTATCCACAACTGTTGAAAAGAGGCTATTTGTGTCGAAAAGTTTTTCCGTTATCGTGATTTTTTACTTCATTTCGACGTATTCTGACGCAGGGAGCGGCTTGTATAATAGAATTGCTTGCACTCCTTCTTACACAAAAGTAAAATTGGGAATAAAACCGAGATAAAGAAATTGAGGTGTCTATCATTGTTGAAGATATTTTTACCGGATCAGCATGTAAAAAGTATTTTCCAAATCACTCCTGAAAAACTAAAGGAGCAAGGGATAAAGGGAATTATAACGGATTTGGATAATACTCTAGTGGAATGGGATCGTCCCAATGCAACACCAAAATTAACGGAATGGTTTGAAATGATGCGAAAGGAAGATATTCGCATTACAATTGTTTCGAATAATAATCGAGAAAGGGTCCAAGCTTTTTCCGATCCCCTTAATATTCCGTTTATCTTTCAAGCGCGTAAACCACTTGTAAGAGCTTTTCATAAGGCTGTTCAGAACATGGGGTTGAGGAAGGAAGAGACCGTTGTGATTGGTGATCAGCTGCTGACGGATGTACTAGGCGGGAATCGCGGTGGATTTCATACAATATTAGTCGTACCAGTTGCATCAACCGATGGCTTTTGGACAAAATTTAATCGAATGATCGAAAGAAGAATATTAAATTGGTTTCGTAAAAAGGGCATGATTGTTTGGGAGGAAAAATCTTGAGTGAGCAATACATTTGTATAGGTTGTGGAGTTAAAATTCAAACGGAGAATAAGGAGCAAATTGGCTATGCGCCAAAGTCGTCTCTTGATAAAGAGGAAATTGTTTGTCAAAGATGTTTTCGTTTGAAGCATTATAACGAAGTACAGGATGTAAATTTAACGGATGACGATTTTTTAAAAATACTCAATGAACTTGGGAAAAGAGATGCGCTAATTGTAAAAATTGTTGATATATTTGATTTTAACGGTAGTTGGCTACCTGGTTTGCATCGTTTTGTAGGAGATAACCCCATCCTTCTAATTGGCAACAAGGTTGATCTTTTGCCTCACTCTGTTAAACCGAATAAATTGATTAACTGGATGAAGCAAGAAGCCAAGGAATTGGGGCTGAAGCCAAAGGATGTTTTTCTTGTTAGTGCGGAGAAGGGACATTTTATTAAAGAAGTAACAGAAGCGATCGACAGCTATCGTGAAGGCAAGGATGTCTATGTTGTTGGCTGTACGAATGTTGGGAAATCAACCTTTATTAACCGCATTTTAAAGGAAGTAACGGGAGAAGGCGATGTCATTACAACCTCCCACTTCCCAGGAACAACGCTTGATATAATTGAGATCCCTTTAGCTGACGGGAAATTTTTGGTGGATACTCCAGGAATTATCAATCATCATCAAATGGCTCATTATATTGATAAAAGAGATTTAAAAGTAATCACTCCGAAAAAGGAAATTAAACCGAAAATTTATCAATTAAATGAAGGACAGACTCTCTTTTTTGGTGGCTTAGCTCGTTTTGATTATATTAGTGGCGGCAGAAGTTCGTTTGTTTGTCATGTTTCGAATCAAATTCAAATTCACCGTACAAAGCTTGAGAAGGCTTCTGATCTTTATGAAAGGCATAAAGGGGAGATGCTGACTCCACCGCGTAAGGAGCAGATTGATTCCTTCCCACCGCTCATTAAGCATGAATTCACGATTAAAGAAGGGAAAACGGATATTGTTTTTTCAGGACTTGGCTGGATCACTGTCAATGATCCTGGAGTGAAAGTAGCGGTCTACGTTCCAAAAGGGGTCTACGCAATGCTTCGTAAGTCACTTATATAAGGATAGAAAGGATTGGGGAGGGGAATGAAAAAATTATACGCTGTAATTGGAAATCCGATTGCCCATTCTATGTCGCCTCTCATGCATAATGATTTATTTCAGCACTATGGAATCGATGCTCATTATCAGGCATTCGCGATTAAAGAAGAGGATTTGGCTGAAGCGGTTAAAGGATTTCGTGCGATGAACATGAGTGGATTTAATGTAACTGTGCCCCATAAAGTTGCCATTATTTCACTGCTCGACGATGTTGACCCATTGGCACGTTCGATTGGAGCCGTTAATACGGTAGCCAATGAAAATGGACGCCTAATTGGGTATAATACCGATGGAAGTGGCTATGTTAAAGCTCTCAAATCAGAGTTACAAGAGCTTAAAGAGAAGAAGGTGTTAATCATTGGCGCTGGAGGGGCAGCACGGGCAATATATTTTACCCTCGCTTTCGAAGGTGTAGCCCATATTGATTTGACAAATAGAACTCCGACTAAAGCGGAGCGTCTTGTAGAAGAATGTCCATATCATGCTAAATCGAATATTCTGAGTCTGAATGAGGCGGAAGAGCAATTGGCAGCATATGATATTATTATTCAAACAACATCTCTTGGCATGTCTCCGAATTCTGAATGCAAAGTATTATCATTACATAATTTAAAGGAAAGTGCTTTTGTGAGTGATATTATTTACAACCCGTTAGAAACAGAGCTATTACGCCAGGCTAGAGATAAAGGTGCAAAAACACAAAATGGGATTCAAATGTTTGTTCAGCAAGGAGCGCTTGCTTTTGAAATATGGACAAATGTAAAGCCGGATATTAATCGGATGACGAATAAAGTGTTACAACAACTAGGAGGAACCATATGTTAACTGGAAAACAAAAAAGATTTCTTCGCTCGAAAGCTCATCATCTTACCCCGATCTTTCAAGTGGGGAAAGGCGGAGTGAATGAAAATATGATTAAGCAAATTAGTGAAGCGCTTGAAGCAAGGGAACTTTTGAAAGTAAGCGTGCTTCAAAATTGTGAAGAAGAGCGAGGCGCAGTTGCAGAAAAGCTCGCAGATGGTTGCGTAGCAGAGCTTGTACAAGTAATTGGTAACACAATTGTTCTCTACAAAGAGTCAAAAGAAAACAAAGAGATTGTGCTGCCTTAATGGTACTTAAAAGCAGGCAATTAGTTCCCAGGGGTATAGCTATTATTGCCTGTAGGACTATGAATTCTTTTAGGTAGGGTGCTAAGAGCCTATCTTAGTGGTTTGGAGGTGTGTGAATGAGGAAAATTGGATTATTAGGAGGAACTTTTGATCCCCCGCACCATGGTCATCTTCTCATTGCAAACGAGGTTTTTCATGAGCTGGAGCTTGATGAGATATGGTTTCTTCCTAATCAGGAGCCTCCTCACAAGAAAAAATCCGCTCTGATTTCAACTGAGGATCGATTGAATATGCTTAAATTAGCGCTTGAAAATGTCGCCTATTTTAAAATTGAAACGATTGAACTGGAGCGTCCTGGCCCGTCGTATACGTACGACACAATCCAGCAATTAAAAAAACTGCATCCTGATAAGAGCTTTTATTTTATTATTGGAGCGGACATGGTCGAGTATTTGCCTAAATGGTATAAAATAGATGAATTGGTGCATATGGTGTCCTTTGTCGGGGTGAATAGGCCAACTTATCAGGACAAAACTTCGTATCCGATTATTCATATTGATATTCCGGAGTTTCAAGTTTCATCTAGCTTAATTAGGGAGAGAATTCAAGAAGGGAAATCGATCCGCTATTTGCTTCCAGACACCCTGATTGAATATTTGAAGGAGAATCATTTATATGAATCAAAGTGAAGCGTTGGCAATCGTAAGAGAGCATTTAACAGAGCATAGATATCAACATACGATTGGTGTCATGGAAACAGCAATACTTTTAGCGCGTCAATATGGGGCTGATGAGAAAAAAGCAGAAGTCGCCGCGATTTTTCATGATTATGCGAAATTTCGGCCAAAGGAAGAAATGAAACAAATTATTCTCGCAGAGAAAATGGCGCCTGAGCTGCTCCAATATAACAGTGAATTATGGCATGCCCCAGTCGGTGCTTTCTTAGTTGAAAAGGAAGTTGGTATTGCGGATATGGAGATTTTAAATGCGATTAAATATCATACCTCTGGTCGAGTTGGAATGTCTATACTGGAAAAGATTATTTATTTAGCCGACTATATTGAACCAGGGCGCCAGTTTCCAGAAGTGGAAGAAGTAAGGGAGCTCGCCAACAAGGATTTGCAGCTTGCTTTAATAAAAGCGGTGCAGAACACGATCTCATTTCTAATGAATAAAAATCAGCCTATATTCCCAGATACATTTCACACATACAATGATCTAATTGCAAATAGGAGGACTTTAGTTGATGAATGATAACCAATTATTAACGATAGCGGTAAAAGCTGCTGATGATAAGCGTGCAGAGGACATTGTTGCACTTAATATGAAAGGGATTTCTTTAATTGCCGATTATTTTATAATTTGTCACGGAAACTCTGACAAACAAGTGCAAGCAATTGCGCGGGAAATAAAAGAAAAAGCTGTAGAAAATCATTATGATGTGAAGAGAATGGAAGGCTTTGATGAAGCGAAATGGATTTTAATTGACCTTGGTGATGTTGTAGCACATGTCTTTCATCGTGATGAAAGAAGCTATTATAATCTGGAACGTCTTTGGGGTGATGCTCCTACCCTTAATATTCAGAGTGAACTCTCATGACTTATGAGCGATTTGCCTATTTATACGATGAGTTAATGAAAGATGTTCCGTATGAACAATGGGTTCGCATCGTTAATGATAGTTGCCAAAAATACAATATTTCTGGGAAAAAGCTGTTAGACCTAGCTTGTGGTACAGGAGAATTATCACTTCGTTTGCAAAAGCACGGTTATACAGTGACGGGAGTCGATTTATCTGCTGACATGCTCACTGTTGCACAGGCAAAGGCAGCTGATGAAGGACTAGCGATTGATTTTTTTCAGCAAAATATGGTTGAACTTGATTTGCTGACAAAATATGATGTAATAGGAGTATTTTGCGATTCTTTGAATTATTTACAGACAGAGGAAGAGGTGAAGCAAACCTTCCGTCAGATTAAGCAGTTTCTCAAAGAGGATGGTTTGCTAATTTTTGATGTTCATTCCCTTTATAAAATAAATGAAATCTTCCTAAATGAAACATTTACATATGATGATGGCGGTATTTGTTACATTTGGAACTGTTTTGCAGGGGAATACCCCGGTAGTGTGGAGCATGAATTAACCTTTTTTGTTGAGGAGTCTTCAGGGAAGTATGAGCGGATTGACGAGAATCATACTCAACGCTCATTTGCGCTTGAAACGTATGAGCAATGGTTAATTGAAGCTGGTTTCACTGTGCTCGAAAAAATTGGTGATTTTGCAGGGAAACCACAAGCCAATTCTGAACGTGTCTTTTTTGTTGTAGCTCATAAATTATAATTTTTGGCAGCACTGTTTTTACATAGAAACGCTGGGATTTTGAACTGAACTTAATACAGCTCAGAATTCCAGCGTTTTTTTTTACGTTCTTCCCTATCCGGTTGAATGTCCGAATGTCCCTGCTATTCGGAACCAGAGCATGCAAAAAAGTCGGTAAAAAGTCCGAATGGAAATCTACACAAAACTTGCAATTTGTTCAAACCCATGCAATTTAACGAGATTGAAATCCATTCGGTTGTGTTTTAGGTTTTCACATTTTTGTTCCAATTTATGATGGTCTTCTTTCCTGTTCAAAACTGTCCAAATAGGGCTTCTATTCTCCCCGGTTTATCAAGCATATATGGTCTGAATCCTTCTTCCCCATTCGGGCCCTCCTACGCAAATTTCCCTACCTTGCGCTTGATTGCGGATTTCTAGGAATGATAATCGAAAAAATGCAAAGGAAGAAGTAAGCTTCATTTATGCCTCTTGCTTTATTTTTGAAACTCTTCAGGCAGCTCGAGTTTGTCCGAAGGAAAACGACTTTGAATCATCATCGAAAGGAACAATCTGCTTTCCGATTTTTCCGAAGGTGCCCCACGCTGTTATTCTTACCACCTACTTTGATTAGTTTCATCTCTAGCCTATTTTACTTATGCTGTTTTTCTCAATTTTTTTTGCTTAACACTTTCATAAAACTCAAAAACAACATACCAATGCTTTTGACACAAAATCGCTACAATTCTTTTCATTTGTGAAAGGATTTCATCGTAATGAGTCGAATTATTTTAATATCTTGGACTCTTCTGTTCTTCTACTGTGGCGAAAGCTGCATTGACCTCTTGTAGATCTTCAGCAAACTTTACATGTGTTGCCTGAAACAGATGCTCAAATACTGATCCAAGCTCATTTTCCAACACTTTAATCCCTTCTCCTGTTACTCCACCTTTCACACTAACCTTTTCCTGTAAAGACTCAAAAGTATAGAACTGTTTGCTGAGGAGAGCACCTAGCCCTATCAGCATTTCACCTGCCATTTTTGTTGCTGACTCCCGGTCTATATTGGTTTCGGATACGGCAGCATCAATGAATCTTCTTGTTAAATAAGTAAAGAATGCCGGTCCGCAGCTAACGATGTCAGATGAAACCCGCGTTATATCTTCATCAATGATAAGCGGGGTGGAAATTTTCTCGAATAATTGTATTAAGTATTGTTGCCACTGAGGTTCGCATTGTTCGCTAAAGGTAAGAAGTGAGACTCCGGCCAGAGCTCGGTTGGTAATGCTTGGGATTGCCCGAGCTGTTGAACAGGGAAGGAGCGATGCCAGTAATGAAGTGTTGAGCGGACTTGTAATAGAAGTTAGACATTGTTCTTTGTTTAAAAAGGGAAGTATTTCTTGAATCACATCATACATATTTCCCGGCTTCACGCAAAGGAAAAGAAGATCTGCTTCCTTTGCTACCTCCGTAGCATCATGGGCTATGTTAATAGCTGGATAAAGCTCCTGGATCGCAACTGCCTTTGAAATCGTACGATTGGTCATAATGATCGAAGAAGGGGATACGGCTTTTCCATCGATAAAGGCTTCGATCATAATTCTCCCCATGTTGCCTGTACCAATAATCCCAATTTTCATGATTACAGCCCTCCTTCTTTATTTGAAAACCTCAAAATTAACCCATTAGTATAACGATATGAATTTTGTGATTGAAATATGTCAAGGAAAGGAAGATGGTGAATGATAGAGTGGATAAAAGAGCAAAAAAAATACCTTGCCATTGTGGTTGTTCTAGCAGGGCTTTTTAGCTATTATCTGTTTTCTTCCGGAGCGTCTAACGATAATGAAAGAGTTGAGGAAAGCTGGGGTTCCTCGGCTGAACCATTGCAAGAAGAGTTAAGCGATATAGAAGAACAAGAAGATCATGACATATTGGTTGATGTGAAAGGGGCAGTGCGGAGACCGGGAGTATATAGAGCTTCCGCTGGCGACCGAATCAAAGATGTGATTGAAAGTGCAGGAGGGATAACAGAAGACGCCAATCCTGATGCGACTAACTTTGCCATGAGGGTAACAGACGAGATGGTTGTATATGTTCCGAAGATTGGAGAGGAGGAAGCTATAGGTGAAGGGAGCTTGATGGATGGAGGAACTGATTCCGCTAATCAAAAAATCAATATTAATAAGGCAACTGCTCCTGAATTAGAAACGTTGCCAGGTATAGGACCAGCAAAAGCAGAGGCGATTATTGAGTATCGTGAAAGCAACGGGCCATTTAAAGCGATAGAAGATATTATGTCTATTAGTGGATTTGGCGAGAAGACTTTTGAAAAGTTAAAGGAAAGCATTGTAGTTAAGTAGGAAGAATTTTTACTCCATTGCCATAATTTCAAATTGACGAGTCTTCTTCTTTCCCATTAAACTGAAGATAAGTCAGAAAAAAGGGTGAGACATTTGAGTGATAACAGGTTAACTTGGGATCAGTATTTTATGCTGAATGCCCATCTAATTAGTATGAGAAGCACATGCAATCGATTAAATGTTGGTTCAGTGCTCGTGAAGAATAACCGTATTATTAGTACAGGCTATAATGGAGGAATTAGCGGAGAGGACCACTGCTTAGATGCAGGTTGCTTTGTTGAAAATAATCATTGTTTAAGATGCCTTCATGCAGAAGAAAATGCTATTTTGCAATGTGCTTTACAAGGGGTTTCGACGAAGGGAAGCCAAATTTATGTGACCCATTTTCCTTGTGTCCATTGCATGAAGAAAATCCTTCAAGCTGGCATTACAAAAATTTATTATAATTATGATTATAAAAATCATGACTATTGCTATCATCTCCTAGAAATTAGCAATGTCGAGGCAGTCAAAATGGATGTGCAAATTGAAAATTATAGCGATGATATACGAAACTCCGCTGGAGGATTAAAGTGGGATTTTCAACCTTTATAAGTGAGTGGGAGGAGTAGCCTCGTCGAGAGAGTGCGCTTTCGAGAGATGCTATCTCCTATTCTTTTGAAAGGAGGATATCGTTGAAAGGTAAATTTATTTTTGTTGGCTTAGGAGCGCTCTTTGGAGTATTAACTGCTCTAGAAAGTCTTGTTTTTTCAGGTGTCTTCTTGCTCGTTTGCTTCTCTTTTTTTATCCTCAAAAGATATTCTTTTCCACAGCTGCTCCTTATATTCAGTGTGTTTCTTCTCTTTTTTTTACAAGCAAAAATATATGACAGTAAAAATCAGACTCGAATGAGCGGTGATGAGCAAGAGTTTATAATTGCTCTTCAAAATCCAATGAAGATTGACGGAGATTTTTTCTCAGCATATGGAAAGGAAAGCAAATCAAAGGAAAAGCTTGTCCTGCAACATCGACTTTCCAGCATAACAGAAAAGGAGAATTTTTCAAAGCTAACAGTTGGCACAGTTTGTCAGGTACAAGGTCGATTAAAGGAACCGGAGACAAATGGAAATCCGCGAATGTTTAATTATCGGGAGTACCTGCGTTACGAGCAAACATTTTGGATATTAGAGGTGGAAAAGTGGAATCCCGCACATTGTTATGAACAAAAGAATCCTCTTCTTTATCTTCAAAAACTGAGACAAAAAGGCATTCAATTTATCGGTGAGCAATTTCCTGAAAATTCAGCTCCTCTTGTAGCGGCTCTCGTATTTGGTGAACGGAATTTCATCCGTGAAGAATTAATTGAAGCATATCAGAGGTTGGGGATCATTCATTTGTTAGCGATCTCTGGGCTGCATGTTGGAATGCTAGTGGGATTTTTATTTTTCATCGGGTTGAGATGCAATGTTTCTAGGGAACTAATGCTGCTCTTTTTAATGATGTTTTTACCAGTTTATATCGTTTTGACAGGAGGAGCACCCTCTGTCATTCGAGCGTGCTTTATGATGTTGCTTGCTTTGCTTCTCATGAAGTTAACAAGAAAGAAACTCATTCCTGCTGATATAATTAGTATCGTGTTCCTTTTTTATGTGTTTACAGATCCATTTGTCATTTATCATGTTGGGTTCCAGCTCTCCTTCGCTGTAAGTGCATCTTTAATTTTTTCTCGTTCTATTTTGCGCCGTTACATGGATAGACCATTCTTGCTTTTATGTGCTACCTCTTTCATTGCTCAACTGGCCTCCATCCCCATTATGCTTTATCATTTCTATGAATTCCCCCTCATTTCCTTAGTCGCGAATATTATTTTTGTGCCCCTTTATTCAGTTGTTGTTCTCCCGTTATGTCTTATTTGGTATATCTTTGCGCTTCTGTTTGGAGAAATTATGGCTCCGGTGGCATCCTTTTTAGATTTTAATTTTCAGTTGCTGAACGGACTTACATTGTTTCTTGCGAAGTTTCCTTATAATACATTAGTACTTGGAAGACCGAATCAGTTGGGCCTGGTCATGCTTTGTTTTGGGATCCCTTATGGGTTTTATTTATGGGAAAAATTTAAAGCAAATAAGCAAATGTACCTGAGGCTGTTTTTTTTATTATTGCTCTTATTTATTCCTTTCTTTGTGGAAAGGTATTTTTCTCCAGGTGAAATCACACTTATTGATGTCGGGCAAGGGGATAGTATTTTAATTCAATTACCTAAAAATAAAGGCACATACTTAATTGATACAGGTGGAACGATACAATTTTCACTTGAGGATTGGAAGAAACGAAGAAATCCTTTTGAAGTGGGAAAGGATGTTCTGGTTCCATTTTTAAAAAGTAAGGGCATCAACGTTCTTGATAAGCTTATTCTCACGCATGGAGATATGGATCATATCGGCGGTGCGACGGCAGTGTTAAACAATATGAAGGTTAAGGAAATGGTTGTTCCAACTGTGGAAAATCGAGCAGAGCTTGAAGATGAAGTGATTGCTCTTGCAAGAAATAAAGAAATTCCGATTTATTATGCGCAAAAGGGAGATCAATGGAAAGTTAGTGAGTATACTTTTCATGTTTTATCGCCTAGCTCTGACAGAGAGTTGGAACGAAATGATCAATCTATTGTTATTTATGTGAAATTAGGGGGACTGCATTGGATGTTTACAGGAGATTTAGAGGAAGAGGGAGAGGGAAGGTTACTTTCATCCTATCCAGCTCTCCGAATTGATGTTTTAAAAGTAGCTCATCATGGAAGTAAAACGTCTACATCAGAATTTTGGTTAGAACATTTAAAACCGGAAATTGCCCTCATTTCTGCCGGTAAGAATAATCGATTTGGACATCCTCATGCTGAGGTTCTGAAACGCCTGGAAGAGCGGAAAATCACTATTTTTAGGACTGATAGGGACGGAGCAATCGGCTATTATTTTAAAGGTGATAAAGGAACCTTTTTAACAGGAAAGCCATATGCTAAAGCAAAAGCAAAATCGAATTGAACACATAAATAAAAAGACTGCACAAACGATGTGCAATCCCAAGAAATGAATACTATGTACTTAAGAGCCGATGTATTGAATTACGGTTGCAATAATGAACAATGTTGCAAAGAAACCGAAAGAGACGATAAAACCTACTCCAGAATCAATAGCATCATTGCGTTTGCTTTGTACTTCTTTTTCAAATGGATTCACAATAACCCCTCCTATTTCCATTATAATAGATGGACCTCATAAAGCAATAAACAATTGCCAACGAAGCACAAATTAGCTTTGTTCGTTTTCGAAATTCTTCAGAATTCATGAAAATGCTCAGACGTTTTATAGTATAAGCGACTTTTCCTTTACTGACAAGAGTTGTCACAAATAGTTTGCATTCATCCGGCTACACTAGTAATAACAGGGTGTACCGCTAGTGGATAAGTATCCTAGGCCTTATTTGCTAGCGTTTACTATAAACAGGGAGTTGGTTTTAAGCGAAACCAATTCCCTTTTAGTATGTCCTGAAAATTTTTCTCCCTTGTCAAAAACTCCGTGCTTCTATACGATAAACGTAAGAATGTTAAAGAACGGAGAGAAAAAATTGGTTTTAGATGTGTGGAAGCAAATAAAGAAAAAGCAATTTTCCCCCGTATATGTATTATATGGAACAGAGTCCTTTCTTATCAATGAAACGAAGCATTTATTAATGAAATACGCCCTCAATGAAGAGGAAATGGAATTTAATTTTGCGACATATGATTTGGAGGAGACTCCGATTGAAGTAGCGCTAGAGGATGCAGAAACATTTCCTTTTATGGGAGAACGTCGACTCATTCTGATGAATAATCCTTATTTTTTAACTGCAGAAAAATCCAAAGCAAAAACCGAACATAATTTAAAGAAGTTGGAATCTTACCTACAAGAACCTGCTCCGTATTCGATCATTGTGTTTGCCGGCTCCTATGAGAAGCTTGATGAGCGGAAAAAGCTTACAAAGGAGCTGAAAAGAAAAGGGATCGTTGTTGAGGCGAAGAAATTAAACGAACAGGAGCTAAAGCTCTGGGTTAAAGAACGGGCTGCTCTTAATCGTGTCAGTATTGATGAAGAGGCAGTTGAGCAGATGTTGACGTTAGCAGGAACAAACTTATTCATGTTAACAACTGAAATAGATAAGTTGGCTCTTTATGCGACAGAAGGAAATACGATCACAGTCGCAATGGTTCACGAGCTTGTGTCCAGGTCATTGGAACAAAATATATTCGTATTAGTGGATAATATTGTCCAAAGAAAAATAGATGCAGCTTTTCGCATTTATTACGATTTATTGAAACAAAATGAAGAGCCGATTAAAATTTTATCAATCCTTTCTGGACAGTTCCGACTAATTTATCAAGTGAAGGAATTTGCGAGAAAAGGCTATGGGCAGCAGCAAATTGCCGGCTCCATTAAGGTCCATCCCTTTCGTGTAAAGCTGGCAGCAGGCCAAGCAAAGTTATTTAAGGATGAAGAGCTGACAAAGATTATGCAGCTGTTAGCAGAGGCTGATTACCAATCAAAAACAGGTGCGATGAATAAAGAGTTGATTATAGAAATGTTTTTATTCCGCTTACAAGGAGGAATTTAAAAAAAGGAACCGGGAAGGTTCCTTTTTTGTGCAAAAAATAAGGGCTATCTGTTTGAGAGATAGCCTCACACAATTATGCGTTTAAAGTGTTTAACTTCTTTGCTAAACGAGATTTTTTACGAGCAGCAGCATTCTTGTGGATAAGACCTTTTGCAGCAGCCTTATCTAATTTTCTTGCAGCTTCTACGTAGCTTTCTTTTGCAGCAGCTTCGTCGTTATTTACAATTGCAGCTTCTACTTTCTTAACAGCAGTACGCATTGCAGATTTAACTGTTGAGTTGTGAGCATTACGTTCTTCACTTGTCTTAGCACGCTTGATAGCAGATTTAATATTTGCCATTCCATTCACCTCCCGAAAAAGCAATCGAGATTATATAAAACTCGATATTCACAATCCTAACATTAATTGCAGAACAAGAGATATTTTATCAAACGGATATATCTTTTGCAATACTATCTGTTTATTTTACGGGAAAGTAAATGTTTTTTCAAATGAATGTTTTGTATATGTGACGGTAATGCTAGATACTAGCAAGATTTTTATGGAATTACTAGTAGATTTTCCCTGGAAAGGAAAGGAAAGGAGAGGTGTTAATGGATTTAAGTAAATTTACTGTTCGAACCGATTTAGCAGTGGAAGCAAGAGAAATGGTCATTGCTGAAAGAGAAAAGGATCATGTACACGGACAGGAAGATATCTCTCAAGTTGAGGGAGTGATCATAAAGGAGAAGGAAGAAAACAATATAAAAGTTTCTTTAGTAGAAATTACGAAAGAGGGTTCCGATGCAGTCGGGAAAAAAGAAGGAAAGTATTTAACTCTTGAAGTGATTGGTATCAGACAACAGGATACAGAGCTTCAACGAAAGGTTGAAGACACATTTGTATTAGAATTCTCTCATTTCTTAAAGGAGCTGGGAATTAAAGAGGATGCCTCCTGTTTAGTAGTTGGTTTGGGAAATTGGAATGTTACGCCAGACGCCCTCGGACCACACGTATGTGAGAATCTTATTATAACGCGACATCTATATGAATTACAGCCTGAAAGTGTAGAAGAAGGGTTCCGACCTGTTAGTGCGATTGCGCCAGGGGTTATGGGCCTGACTGGAATTGAAACAAGCGATATTATTTTAGGGATTGTTGAGAAGACGAAACCGGATTTTGTCATTGCGATTGATGCTTTGGCGTCAAGGTCGATTGAGAGGGTAAACTCGACCATTCAAATTTCCGATACTGGCATTCATCCCGGTTCAGGGGTAGGAAATAAGAGGAAGGAATTAAGTAAAGAAACGCTTGGTATTCCAGTTATTGCCATTGGTGTTCCGACGGTTGTCGATGCTGTTTCGATTACAAGCGATACCATCGATTACATTTTGAAACATTTTGGAAAAGAACTAAAAGAAGGAGACCGACCTTCGCGTGCTTTAGCTCCAGCAGGCATGACTTTCGGTAAAAGAAAAAAATTAACAGAAGATGATTTGCCTGATGAGCATCATCGCAAAACATTTTTGGGAATGATTGGGACTTTGGAGGAAGAGGAAAAGAGAAAATTAATTTCAGAAGTTCTCTCTCCTCTTGGCCATAATCTTATGGTAACACCAAAAGAAGTGGATGTTTTTATAGAGGATATGGCTAATCTTCTTGCCAATGGATTAAATGCAGCATTACATCATTCGATCAACGAAGAGAATGCGGGCTTCTATACGAGATAATAGGTTCACTCCTTTTTAGGAGAGTGTTAAAAAAGGTTCTATCTTTTCTAGTAAAGTCATAAGAATTAGTAGACTTACTAAAAGAGGTGGAACGATGAAATATAACAGGTCTTCTTCATTTGTCGTAACTGTACAAGGGACCAGTGTTTTTCAATTTGTATTAGTCGTGATGTTATTGCTGTTGCTTATCTTTTCGGTGAGTGGCCTCATTACATCTTTGAAGCCAGAGTATCAAATTAAATCATCATCTATTAATAGTGCGACAGGACATTTGACAGGGGAAGTGTTATATCGCCTCCTAGGTACGGAAAATCATGCTTTTGGACAAGTGCTACCAAAAGATGAATCAACACCAAGTTTGACCAGTTTAGTGTTTAAGGTCTCAACAAATGTTAGTCTCGATGATCCAAGAAGTCTCCTCGGAAGAGAGTTGCCAGGATTTTCAATATTTGATGGGGAACTGGTGATTGCTGGAGAAGGCATTAATTATACGCATTTACCGATAGAATCCCCCCCACCTCCTGAAGCGTTGCAAAAGGAGAATGAGGCAGCGATAAAAGATATTGAGGAATTAGATGACTTAGATAATGGGGATGAAGAAGCGCCTCCACCAGCACAAACAACTGGTGATCGAAAAATGGTTTATCTTTATTTTACACATACTAGAGAATCCTTTCTTCCTCATTTAGAAGGTGTTACAGATCCTAATAGAGCACATCATTCAAAGATTAATGTGACAAGAATTGGCGATCATCTTCAAAAACAATTAGAACGTTATGGAATTGGAACGGTTGTAGATAAAACGGATATTATGACCAATCTAAGTGAAAAAGGGCTTTCTTATGGAAGATCTTATGATGAATCGAGAAAAGTTGTTGAAGCGGCGGTTACCTCTAATCGTGACCTTACGTATTTAATTGATATACATCGTGATTCACAACGGAAAGACAAGACTACAATAGAGATTAATGGTAAGTCCTACGCTCAGTTAATGTTTGTCCTTGGTGCAGAAAACCCAAATTATGAAAAGAATTTGAGACTAGCTGAAGAATTACACAAAAAGCTTAATAAGAAATATCCAGGCATAAGTAAAGGAGTTTCGAAAAAGCAAGGAGCTGGTACGAACGGAAAATTTAATCAGGATTTATCTGAAAATGCAATGCTCGTTGAGTTTGGTGGAGTTGATAATACATTTGAAGAATTAAATCGCTCCGCAGATGCCTTTGCAGCTGCATTTAGTGAAGTCTTTTGGCAAGCAGAAAGTGTGAACTTCCCGGTTGACGAGCCTGCAAATGAGCAATAATGGTGAAAAGGCAATTGCGATGATAACCCAATTGTTTCAGGATGTTGGCGACATTGAGTTTGTTCATCATAAAGAATTCATAAGGACAGTGGATGCAGAATTAGAGGAAAAGCTGTCCGCATAAAGAGTTCAAGAGGACCCCGAAAGCGGAAGTTGAGCGAAAGGTGCTCGCATAAAAGGGCTCAAGAGGACGGCAAAAGCAGATTTTAACCCAAATCTGCCCACATAGAGGACAAACTCAAGTAGATTTTGAGCAAAAATTGTTCTTATAACGGTTTACCAGCTTTTTCTAAATAAAAACGTAAGTAGGTGACATGATGAAGTTGTTTTTTTTGAAGTTTGTATTTGTCTTGGCTTTGATGTTTGTCTCTGTTTTATTTGGGATGCAACAGGCAAATGAAGGAATCGATCGGATGAAGGGCTTTGAGGATCACAACTTCAAAGAAGCGCTTCATGTTACTGAAAACGAAGGAGGGGAAGTGGAACTTGCTGTCTTAGGCAATGATATCAGTAGTCATGATATACAGGAAAAGAAAGCAAAGCTCGAAAAAATGAAGGCTTATAATTTTTTCTCCTCTATTGGCAAGAAGCTGGCAGAAGGTGTTTCCTCTTTTGCTAATAAGGCAATAGAATTAATTACAGAGCTGTTTCAATAGTGCCTTCTATTTTCCGTTGAATCTTGCCGAATCGACTGCTATAATCAAAAAATAGCGTATTTAATCAATTCCAACGGCTATGTGCTGTAAGCGTTTAGTTAAATTGGAATTGATTCGATGTGTGCGAGTATAGTAGGAGTGAACGATATGAACAAAGAAGAAAGACTGATGAGGCAATCAAAGATTCGCAATTTCTCGATCATCGCTCATATCGACCATGGAAAGTCGACGTTGGCAGATAGAATTTTAGAGAAAACGAATGCTTTAACTGCTCGTGAAATGAAGGACCAGCTCCTCGATTCGATGGATCTTGAGAGAGAACGGGGCATTACGATTAAATTAAACTCAGTTCAATTAAAATACAAAGCAAAAGATGGCGAGATCTATACGTTTCATTTAATCGACACACCTGGACATGTCGATTTCACCTATGAAGTATCCCGCAGTTTAGCAGCATGTGAAGGTGCTGTTCTCGTGGTCGATGCGGCACAGGGAATTGAAGCACAAACGTTGGCGAATGTTTATTTAGCACTTGACAATGATTTAGAAATCGTACCGGTTATCAATAAAATTGATCTTCCAAGTGCCGATCCGGAACGCGTTCGTAACGAGATTGAAGAAGTAATCGGATTAGATGCTTCTGAAGCTGTTTTAGCCAGTGCAAAAGCTGGGATTGGGATTGAAGAAATTTTGGAACAGATTGTCGAAAAGGTACCCGCACCTGTTGGAGATCCTGAAGCTCCATTAAAGGCGTTAATTTTTGATTCACTATATGATGCATACCGAGGAGTGGTTGCATATATTCGTGTGGTTGAGGGTACGGTGAAAGCTGGCGATAAAATTAAGATGATGGCAACGGGCAAGGAGTTTGAAGTGACAGAAGTAGGTGTCTTTACGCCAAAAGCCGTGCAAACAGAAGAATTATCTGTCGGAGATGTGGGATTTTTAACGGCTGCCATTAAAAATGTTGGGGATACCCGTGTTGGGGATACGATTACAAATGCAAAAAATGGTGCCTCAGAAGCGCTCCCAGGTTATCGTAAATTGAATCCAATGGTATATTGTGGTTTATATCCTATTGACAGCGCGAAATTTAATGACTTAAGAGAAGCTCTCGAAAAGCTTGAATTAAATGATTCCGCTCTTCAGTTTGAACCAGAAACATCGCAAGCATTAGGCTTTGGCTTCCGATGCGGGTTTCTTGGATTGCTCCATATGGAAATTATTCAGGAACGCATTGAAAGAGAATTTAAGATCGATTTAATCACGACTGCACCGAGTGTTATTTATGATGTTATTTTGACGGATGGTTCGCAAATAAAAATAGACAACCCTTCTGATATGCCAGATCCACAGAAAATTGAACGGATTGAAGAGCCATATGTAAAAGCAACGATGATGGCTCCAAATGATTATGTCGGCGCCATTATGGAGCTGTGCCAAGAAAAAAGAGGAAACTTCATTGATATGCAATATCTCGATGAAACGAGGGTGAGCATCATTTATGAAGTACCATTGTCCGAGATTGTCTACGATTTCTTCGATCAGTTAAAGTCGAGCACGAAAGGGTATGCTTCCTTTGACTATGAACTGATTGGCTATAAGCCATCAAAACTTGTGAAGATGGATATCCTTTTAAATGCAGAGAAAGTCGATGCGTTAAGCTTTATCGTTCATAAAGATTTTGCTTATGAACGAGGTAAGGTTATCGTAGAAAAATTAAAGGAATTAATTCCGAGACAGCAATTTGAAGTGCCTGTCCAAGCGGCAATCGGACAAAAAATTGTTGCCCGTTCTACGATTAAGGCGATGCGCAAAAACGTCTTAGCGAAATGCTACGGTGGAGATATTTCCCGTAAACGAAAGCTTCTTGAGAAGCAAAAAGAAGGGAAAAAGCGGATGAAACAGGTAGGCTCAGTTGAGGTACCTCAAGAGGCCTTTATGGCAGTATTGAAAATGGATGATAGTCAGAAAAAATAGGGTTTTTTAGAGTTTAACTTAAGAAAGAGGGGTTAGCCAGTCTTGTTATAACAAGAACTCTAACCTCTCTTTCATATTTAAAAAACGAGGTTGTGATTGTTTGATTAATGCGGCGTATATTCATATCCCCTTTTGTGAGCATATTTGCCATTATTGTGATTTTAATAAAGTGTTCCTTCAAGGACAACCAGTTGATGAATATATAAATTCATTAAAAAAAGAGATGGAGTTGACATTGCAAGAAGTGCCAACGTCTCACCTGCGTTCTATTTTTGTTGGTGGAGGCACGCCGACGGCATTAAATGAAAGGCAGCTTGCAGCTTTATGTCAAGGCATCCATGATTACCTTCCTTTCAATCAAGATACTGAGTTTACATTTGAAGCGAACCCGGGAGATCTTTCTAAAGAAAAATTGCAAATCCTCTATGAGGCAGGGGTCAATCGCTTAAGCTTTGGCGTCCAGACCTTTAACGATGAACTTTTGAAGAGAATAGGTCGTGTACATCGTGGAGCAGATGTATTCACATCGATTGCGCTTGCAAAAGCTGCAGGATTTGAAAACATTAGTGTCGATCTTATTTATAGCTTACCGGGCCAAACATTAGCTGATTTTAGAGAAACGCTTGCTACTTCTTTTTCATTAGATATTCAACATTATTCTGGGTATTCGTTAATAATTGAACCGAAGACGGTTTTCTATAATTTAATGAGAAAGGGCCGCCTTCCTTTGCCGGGAGAGGATGCTGAAGCCGCCATGTATGAGGAACTGATGGAGCAGATGGACAAGCATGGCTACCTTCAATATGAAATCAGTAATTTTGCAATTCCTGGCTATGAAAGCAGGCATAATTTAACGTATTGGAACAATAATGAATATTATGGTTTTGGAGCTGGCGCCCATTCTTATGTTAAAGGGCTGCGGCGTTCAAATGTTGGTCCTTTAAAGAAGTATATGGATCCACTTGAAAATGGGAAACTTCCTGTTTTTGAAGAAAATAAGCCGACAAAAGCAGAGCAAATGGAGGAAGAAATGTTCCTTGGATTAAGAAAGAATGAAGGGGTTTCGATTGAACGGTTTATTGAAAGATACGGGATTTCACCTGTGGATTTATTTGCAAATGAAATGTTGGATTTAAGGAAAAAGGATTTAATTTGTGAAGAAAATAATTATATAAGATTAACCAGGAAAGGTAGATTTCTTGGAAATGAAGTATTTCAATCGTTCTTAGGCATAGTCCAGTAATGTGATGATGGTTTTTTTGAATAAGGAATGGGGATGGCATCCAGACTGAATAAAAAAGCTTAAATGATTGACACGATCCCCTGATATTTGATAATTTAATAATAGATTTAGCACTCGATATAAAGGAGTGCTAACAGAGGTGATATAAAGTGTTAACAGATCGTCAATTGTTAATTTTCCAAGTGATTGTTGATGATTTTATTCGGTCTGCTCAACCAGTTGGTTCGAGAAGCTTGTCGAAGAAGGAAGAAATACAGTTTAGTTCGGCTACAATTCGAAACGAGATGGCAGATTTAGAAGAACTCGGTTTTCTGGAAAAAACACACACCTCATCGGGGAGAATTCCATCCGAGAAAGGGTATAGATTTTACGTAGATCATTTGCTATCTCCGCAAAAACTTGATACAAAAGATGTGAACTCTGTACGTTCAATTTTTACGGAGAGAATATATGAATTAGAGAAGATTGTTCAAAGATCTGCACAAATTTTATCAGAGTTGACAAATTATACTGCTATAGTTCTTGGTCCAGCAGTGAGGGAGAACAAGCTAAAGAAAATTCAAATTGTCCCTTTGAACGATGAAACAGCGATTGCCATTATTGTTACAGATACTGGGCATGTAGAAAATAAGATGTTCCATCTACCGATTGGAATTGATTCTAGTGATATTGAGAAGCTTGTCAATATTTTGAATGAACGGCTTACAGGTGTCCCACTTGAGGAATTAAACGGAAAAATCTACAAGGAAGTAGCTCTTGTTTTGCGGCAGCATATTCGCAGTTATGATTCGATGTTTTCTTCACTGGTAGAAACGTTGAAAATTCCAACAAATGAAAAATTATTTTTTGGTGGTAAAACGAACATGCTCAGTCAACCGGAATTTCATGATATTAGTAAAGTGAAAAACCTGTTGACAATGATTGAACATGAGGAAGATATGTATGATATCATTCGAAAAAATCCTTCTGGTATTAATGTTAAAATTGGGAAGGAAAATGGCAATTCTGCAATGGATGATTGCAGCTTAATCACCGCCACTTATTCAATTGGAACTGAACAATTAGGTACGATTGCTATTTTAGGGCCAACTCGAATGGAATATTCAAGAGTTATAAGTTTATTAAAATTTTTTAGCAACGATTTATCGGTAGTGCTAACAAAGCTGTATCAAAGTAAGTAGTGCTGGAAATATTGATAAAGGGTGGAATTAAGCAATTCCATCCCTTTTCCTTGCGTTGCTGTTATTTTTTGATTTACATAGATGTTAGCTGACAGATTTAGTCGGTGTCTACTTTAAAGGGAGGTGAAAACGTTGGCTGAAGAAAAAAACACACTGGAGGAAGAAGCGGTGTCTACCAACGAAGAACAAAATATTCAAGAAGAAATTGAACCTATAATTGATGAAGAGAAAGAGGAAGTACCTGAAGATTCATCCTCTGTTGATGAAGAAAAACTTACAAAGCTAGAAGAGCAGCTTGCAGCTCTGCAAAAAGAGCTGGAAGAAAAAGAAAACCGCTACCTTCGATTACAAGCTGATTTCGAAAACTCTCGCCGTCGAGCTAGATTGGATTATGAAGCGGCGCAAAAATATAGAGCACAAAATTTAATTTCTGATATTCTGCCTGTATTGGATAACTTTGAACGTGCATTGAATGTGGAGACCGATCATGAACAGACGAAATCCTTGCTCCAAGGCATGGAAATGATTTATCGCAGTCTTCTTGATGCTTTAAAGAAAGAAGGCGTAGAAGTGATTGAATCGGAAGGGAAGGAGTTTGATCCGAATTTCCATCAAGCGGTTATGCAGGTTGCGGAAGAGGGATATGATTCGAACATTGTCGTGGAAGAATTTCAAAAAGGATATGTATTAAAGGATCGTGTCATTCGACCAGCAATGGTTAAAGTTAATCAGTAAAAAATAGAGAAAAAGTGTTTACATATTAAAATTGGGAGGCTAATAACATGAGCAAAATTATTGGTATCGACTTAGGAACAACAAACTCCTGTGTAGCGGTTCTTGAAGGTGGCGAACCAAAAGTAATTCCAAATCCAGAAGGAAATCGCACAACTCCATCCGTCGTGGCATTTAAAAACGGCGAGCGTCAAGTGGGAGAAGTAGCAAAGCGCCAAGCGATTACAAACCCTAATACCATCCTATCTATTAAACGTCATATGGGAACTTCTCATAAAGAAACGATTGAAGGAAAAGAATATACACCACAAGAAATTTCAGCTATTATTTTACAGCATTTAAAATCTTATGCTGAAGATTATTTAGGTGAGCCCGTTACAAAAGCAGTTATTACAGTACCAGCATATTTCAACGATGCAGAACGTCAAGCAACAAAGGATGCTGGAAAAATTGCTGGATTAGAAGTAGAGCGTATTATTAACGAACCTACTGCTGCTGCACTTGCTTACGGTTTAGATAAAATGGAAGAAGATCAAACGATTCTAGTGTATGACCTTGGTGGTGGTACGTTTGACGTATCGATCCTTGAATTAGGAGACGGCGTATTTGAAGTTAAATCTACTGCTGGTGATAACCGTCTTGGCGGAGATGACTTTGACCAAGTTATTATTGACTATTTAGTTGAGGAATTTAAGAAAGAGAATGGCATTGATCTCTCAAAAGATAAGATGGCTATGCAGCGCTTAAAAGATGCAGCTGAGAAAGCAAAGAAAGATCTATCTGGTGTAACTTCTACACAAATTTCTTTACCGTTTATTACCGCTGGTGAAGCAGGTCCACTTCATTTAGAAGTCACATTATCACGTGCTAAGTTTGACAAATTATCTTCAGATCTCGTTGAAAGAACAATGGGACCGACTCGTCAAGCGTTACAAGATGCAGGTCTTACAGCTGCTGATATCGATAAAGTTATTCTTGTCGGTGGTTCTACTCGTATCCCAGCTGTGCAAGAAGCGATTAAAAAAGCAACTGGTAAGGAACCTCATAGAGGAGTAAACCCAGACGAAGTAGTTGCAATGGGTGCAGCTGTTCAAGGTGGAGTGATCACGGGTGATGTTAAAGATGTTGTCTTACTAGACGTAACACCTTTATCACTTGGGATTGAAACAATGGGTGGTGTCTTTACGAAGTTAATTGAACGCAATACGACGATTCCAACTTCTAAATCACAAGTATTCTCTACCGCTGCTGATAATCAAACAGCAGTTGACATTCATGTTCTCCAAGGAGAGCGTCCAATGGCAGCTGATAACAAAACACTGGGACGTTTCCAATTAACAGATATTCCACCAGCACCACGTGGAATTCCACAAATTGAAGTGTCATTTGATATCGATAAAAATGGTATCGTAAATGTACGTGCGAAAGATCTTGGAACCAACAAGGAACAAGCAATTACAATTAAATCTTCAACAGGTCTATCTGATGATGAAATCGATAAAATGATTAAAGAGGCTGAAGCAAATGCAGAGGCTGATCAAAAGCGTAAGGAAGAAGTGGAATTACGCAATGAAGCGGATCAATTGGTATTCCAAACAGATAAAACATTAAAAGATCTTGAAGGTAAAGTTGATGAAGCGGAAGTAACGAAAGCAACAGAAGCGAAAGATGCACTTAAAGCAGCAATTGAAAAGAATGATCTTGATGAAATCCGTGCGAAAAAGGATGCACTACAAGAAATCGTTCAAAACCTTTCTGTTAAGCTTTACGAGGAAGCTGCCAAGCAAGCACAGGCTGCACAGGGAGCTGAAGGAGAAGCAGGTGCTGCTCCTAAAGACGACAACGTTGTAGACGCTGAATTCGAAGAAATCAAAGATGATAAATAGAAAAGCGGATGCGGCTTGAACAAACCCGACAAGCACTGGAAGGCCAGAAGTGGAAGTCGCACTTTTGACTTTTGCGTCTGGACTGAAGTGTCTCGAGGGTTTAGCCGCAGAAGCTAGACAAATAGAAAAGCGGAGAGTGCTCGTCCATCGGCGACAAGCATCGAATTAGTTATTGAATATAGAATATAGAAAGGTCAAAGTCACTGTCTTTATGACTTTGGCTTTTTCTATGTAAGGTCCTAGTGATAGATTTATTTGCACTTCTACAAGTTTGAGTGTTAAAATAACTTTTATGCGAATGGATTCGGGGAGTGGTAAGGTTGAGTAAAAGAGACTATTATGAAGTCTTAGGAGTAAGCAAATCCGCCTCTAAAGACGAAATTAAAAAAGCATATCGAAAGTTATCGAAAAAATATCATCCAGATATTAATAAAGAGGCGGATGCGGACGAAAAATTTAAAGAAGTTAAGGAAGCGTATGAAGTATTAAGCGATGATGCGAAGCGCTCACAATACGACCAATTCGGTCACACTGATCCAAATCAAGGCTTCGGTGGTGGAGGCTTTGGGGGCGGCGGCTTCGGTGGCTTTGAGGATATATTTGAAACGTTTTTTGGCGGCGGTGGTTCCAGACGTCGTGATCCTAATGCTCCTAGGCAAGGTGCTGACCTTCAATATACGATGACGCTTTCTTTTGAAGAAGCAGTCTTTGGAAAAGAAACAGACATCGAAATTCCACGTGAAGAGACATGTGATACTTGTCACGGAAGTGGGGCAAAACCGGGAACGAAGCCGGAAACTTGTAAGCACTGTAATGGTAGCGGTCAATTAAATGTAGAGCAGAATACTCCTTTTGGAAGAATAGTAAACCGAAGAGTTTGTCATCATTGCAGCGGTACAGGCAAAGAAATTAAGCATAAATGCTCAACTTGTGGCGGCACAGGGAAAGTGAAAAAACGTCGCAAAATTCATGTCAAAATTCCCGCTGGAATTGATGACGGTCAACAGCTAAGAGTATCAGGACAAGGAGAGCCTGGCATTAACGGCGGTCCAGCTGGGGATCTATATGTAGTATTTCATGTTCGCTCCCATGAATTCTTTGAGCGGGATGAGGATGATATTTATTGTGAAATGCCGATCACGTTTGTTCAGGCAGCTCTTGGTGATGAGATAGAAGTGCCAACGCTGCATGGCAAAGTAAAGCTTAAGGTTCCAGCAGGTACACAGACAGGCACTAAATTCCGTCTTCGTGGAAAAGGAGTTCCTAATGTAAGGGGATATGGAGTTGGTGACCAGCACGTTATAATGCGAATTGTCACACCAACGAAGTTGACTGAAAAGCAAAAGCAATTGCTACAGGAATTTGCCGAAATAAGTGGAAAAGTCCCTCAAGGTGATCAAGAAGAAGGCTTTTTTTCAAAGGTAAAAAGAGCATTTAAAGGTGAATAACGCAAGTAATATACAGTGTTATCGGAGTTTAAGGAAACGGAGTTGGTAGAATGAAGTGGTCTGAAATTGCCATTCATACAACAAATGAGGCGGTTGAACCGATCTCAAATATTTTACATGAAGCAGGTGCCTCTGGTGTTGTCATTGAGGATCCTTTTGAGCTTGAGAAGGAGAGGGAAGACCACTTCGGTGAAATCTATCAATTGAACCCTGACGACTACCCTGAAGAGGGAGTAATTATTAAAGCTTATTTACCAGTTAATAGCTTTTTAGGCGAAACAGTTGAAGAGATTAAAGAAGCAATTAATGGACTAATTCTTCACAATATCGATATTGGGAAAAATACTGTTACGATTAGTGAAGTCAATGAAGAAGAATGGGCAACAGCTTGGAAAAAATATTACCATCCTGTAAAGATCTCAGAAAAATTCACCATCGTTCCTACCTGGGAGGAGTATACGCCTGTTCATAGCGATGAGCTCATTATAGAATTAGACCCTGGGATGGCCTTTGGTACAGGAACCCACCCAACAACGGTCATGTGTATACAGGCTCTCGAGAGAACGGTCAAACAAGGTGATCATGTTGTTGACGTGGGAACGGGTTCCGGTGTGTTAAGTATCGCTGCTGGTTTGTTAGGAGCAGAAAAAATACAAGCACTGGACTTGGATGAAGTGGCTGTCAATTCAGCCAGAATTAATATTAAACTTAATAAGGTCCACGATCGAGCAACTGTTTCTCAAAATAACCTGCTTGATGGGATCACAGGACCTGTTGATGTAGTGGTAGCTAATATTCTTGCTGAAGTCATTCTGCGTTTTACAGATGATGCAGCACGGATTGTAAAACAAAACGGATATTTCATAACATCTGGAATTATCCTGCAAAAGAAGCAAGAGGTTAAAGAAGCAATGATTACATCTGGGTTTGAAATTGTTGAAACCATTCAAATGGAAGATTGGGTTGCGTTCATTGCAAAACGAATTTAGTTAAGAGGTGCTTAAAATGCAGCGATATTTTGTGAGAAATTTCGAAGATAATCGTTTCTATATTTCTGATGATGATCGCCATCATATTGTCAAGGTAATGCGTTTGCAAGTGGATGATGAAATCTACTGTGTTACCAAAGGCAAAAGTGCCCTCTGTCGGATAGAAGAAATTACCGATCAACAAGTCGTTGCAAAAGTTGTAAAATGGGAAGAAGCTTCTGTTGAAATGCCGATACAGGTGACCATTGCGAGCGGTCTGCCCAAAGGGGATAAACTGGAGTGGATTATTCAAAAAGGGACGGAATTAGGGGCAGCTAAGTTTATCCCTTTTACTGCATCTCGCTCCATTGTGAAATGGGATGAAAAAAAGGCATTTAAAAAGGTTGAACGCTGGAATCGGATTGCAAAGGAAGCGGCCGAACAATCCCATCGTCACATACGGCCAGAAGTACACCAGCCAATTTCCTTAAAAAAACTAGTCGAGTTAAGTGAAAATTATGATTATAAATTGGTGGCTTATGAAGAAAGTGCGAAGCAAGGGGAAGCATCCGTTTTTTCCTCTGTATTAAAAGAAATGAAAGCGGGGCAATCCATTCTCATTATATTTGGACCGGAGGGTGGATTAACAGAGGAAGAAATAGCTCTGTTAAATGATGCTGGTTTCCTTTCTTGTAGTTTAGGTCCGAGAATTTTAAGAACAGAAACAGCACCATTGTATGCATTAGCTGCTGTTTCTTTTCAAACTGAATTAATGGGGTGAAGATAAATGGCATCAGTTGCCTTTCATACATTAGGTTGTAAAGTCAATCATTATGAAACAGAGGCCATTTGGCAATTATTTAAAGAGCAGGGCTATGACCGAACAGATTTTGAATCCCGAGCGGATGTTTATGTCATTAATACATGTACTGTTACAAATACTGGAGATAAGAAAAGCCGGCAAGTGATTAGACGTGCCATTAGAAAGAATCCTGATGCAGTTATTTGTGTAACAGGCTGTTATGCACAAACTTCACCAGCAGAAATCATGGCGATTCCTGGGGTAGATATTGTGGTCGGTACTCAGGATCGGGTGAAAATGCTTGAGTATATTGAGCAATATAAGGTGGAACGTCAGCCGATTAATGGCGTCGGAAATATCATGAAAAATCGCGTTTATGAAGAATTAGACGTGCCTGCTTTTACAGACCGTACTAGAGCCTCTTTGAAAATTCAAGAAGGCTGCAATAATTTCTGTACATTCTGCATCATTCCTTGGGCGCGTGGACTCATGAGATCACGTGATCCACAAGAAGTTATCCGTCAAGCACAGCAGTTGGTGAATGCTGGATATCAAGAAATTGTCTTAACCGGGATTCATACAGGTGGGTATGGAGAAGACATGAAGGATTACAATCTCGCATCCCTTTTAAGAGATTTAGAAGATCAGGTAAAAGGATTGAAGCGCCTTCGTATCTCTTCCATTGAAGCAAGTCAGATTACGGATGAAGTTATTGATGTCATCGATCAATCAAATGTCATTGTCAGACATTTACACATTCCAATCCAATCTGGTTCAAATACGGTGTTAAAAAGAATGCGTCGTAAGTATACAATGGAATTCTTTGCGGAAAGATTAGAGCGTTTAAAGGAAGTACTTCCCGGTCTCGCGGTCACCTCAGATGTGATTGTCGGTTTCCCGGGAGAAACAGAAGAAGAGTTTATGGAAACTTACAATTTTATCAAAAGACATCAATTCTCTGAGCTTCATGTGTTCCCATACTCTAAAAGAACAGGTACGCCAGCAGCAAGAATGGAGGATCAAGTAGATGAGGATGTGAAAAATGAAAGAGTTCATCGCCTCATCGCGCTTTCGGATCAATTAGCGAAAGAGTATGCTTCCCAATTTGAAAATGAAGTTCTTGAAGTGATACCTGAAGAAAAATTCAAGGATGATCCAAATGGTGAGATGTATGAAGGATATACAGATAACTATTTAAAAGTCGTTTTCAAAGGCACTGAAGACCTGATTGGAAAAATTGTTAAAGTAAAGATTGAAAAGGCTGGCTATCCATATAATGAAGGCCAATTTGTTCGCGTATTAAATGATTTGGATGTCCAAGAAACAGCAGTATAATCGTTAAAATAAAAAGATGTCCCAACTTCTACACCTTTGGACATCTTTTTATTTTCTGTCCATTTTTTGGTGCGTCTAACAGGAGCTTTTGCCTATCAAACTTCACGTCTCCTCCTTCAGCCAATTTAACTGGAGGTATTTTTTCACGATAGTTTGGTCGGCGATGGGCATGAAGGAAAGCTCATTTGTTTCGCAGCAACAAATAAATTTTAATTGTTCCCTGTTTTTCCGAAGCAATGTATAGGAAAATAGCTGCTGTATTCTTTCTAAAATTAAGTGCTAAAATCTGACGTTCTCAATTTGTATGATTTTTTCATAGAAATTTACCGTTGCAAGCTTTTGGAGTAATGATGACGAATATGGTGCTTTCTAAATGGCAAAAAAGCTAGGGAAACTTTAATGTCCATTTAAAAAGGTGATCGGTTATTTTTGTGAAAATGACAAAAAATAAGCTCGAAAAAGAAAAGCTTCAATGATATGATGAGAGAGGTACGTACAACTTAATGTTATTGGAAAGGGGCTTGAAAAAATGGAACATACCATTGCCAACTATATTGATCATACATTATTAAAAGCGGATGCGAAAGAAGAGCAAATTGAAAAACTTTGCTTGGAAGCAAAGGAATATGGATTTGCTTCTGTTTGTGTGAACCCTGCATGGGTCCGCTATGCAAGTGCAATTCTTGATGGTACCGATGTCAAGGTTTGTACAGTGATTGGCTTTCCGTTAGGGGCAGCTACTTCCGAAACAAAAGCATTTGAAACGAAGAATGCGATTGATAACGGGGCAACAGAAGTGGATATGGTAATTAATATCGGTGCTTTAAAGAGTGGTGATACTGATTTAGTAGAAGCGGATATTCGTGCGGTTGTAGAAGCGGCTAAAGGTAAGGCACTTACTAAAGTAATTATTGAAACATCTCTACTTGCTGAAGAAGAAAAAGTAACTGCTTGTGAATTATCTGTCAAAGCTGGTGCAGATTTTGTGAAAACATCAACCGGGTTTTCCACGGGAGGAGCAACGATTGAAGATATTCGCCTTATGAGAAAAGTTGTTGGACCGAATATTGGCGTAAAAGCATCTGGAGGAGTAAGAAGTGCCGATGACGCAAAAAATATGATTGACGCTGGGGCGACAAGAATTGGTGCAAGCTCTGGCATTGCAATTGTACAAGGATTAGCTTCAAACTCCGATTATTAACAGAGTCGAATTATGCTAGGTTCTAACAATATTTTGAGAAATTGATTATTTCTTCATTTCATGTGAACTCTTGGTCTCATGGAATAAGAGAGAAAATGAGCCAATAATGAACAAGGACATACAGCAAAGCCTTAAAAAAAGATTGAGCGGATTCACTCAATCTTTTTTATTTCTGATAAAATTTCAACATTATGTCGGCTATTTTGTTAGCAAAAGGTAGAGCGATAATGGATGAAATGCAGTTAAAGATCAAACTAATATGAGCTAATTGGACATCTGGCTGTGTTGCAAGTATTTGAGCGAGTTTTGATAAGTAAGGAATAAATGGATAGAACAATATCACTCCAAGAAGATTCAACCATATATGGGCATAGGCACAGAGCTTTGATTCATTACCTCCGCCAATGCTGGCAAGAAGGGCAGTAATGCAGGTACCAATATTGGCTCCTAGCATTATGGCAATTCCAGCATCAATTCCGATTACAGCGCTGCTTAAAAATCCCATTGCAATCCCAGTTGTTGCCGTGCTTGATTGAATAATCATGGTTATGATCATTCCTGCAACGATGCTCGCAAAGTGATTTTGATTAAGCATTGAAGTATACTCGTTTATCCATGGCAATGCGGCAATTGGTGTAGCAATAAGTTCAAATCCATTCATAGCTGAAAAAATGAGGGCCAATCCAAGTAAAACGAATCCAATGCTTTTAAGGATCGTTTTTTTCACTAATGCGAGAATCGCTCCTGCTATCGCAATCGGAACTATGGCGGAATTGATGTTGAAAGTAATGAATTCAGTTGTAAAAGTCGTGCCTATATTCGTTCCTAAAATAATGCCGATTGACTGCTTAAAGGTGAGCATTTTTGCTCCAATAAGGCCAATTGTCATTACCATAACGGCTGAACTTGATTGCAGGATCCCAGTAACAACAGTTCCAACAAGCATTCCCCTAAAGGGGGTATTGGTAAGTTTAATTAACCATTGTTTTGAAGAGGAGGCAGATGCATTAAACAAGCCTGTTCTTAAAACAGTCATCCCAATGAGAAACAAGATAATAAAAAAGATAAATACCAAAATATTAAACAAGCTTATCACCCTTTCCATAAACTCTATGGCGTGAAGAAGACAAGCATGCCTATATTTCTTGTAATGAGGAATTTATAATGATACTAATTACAACAAAATACGACAATTAGCTTTTTCAACAAAGGTTAAAATAGGAGTCGTGTGGTAATAGGAGCGAATACTGTTGACCTTGCCCCGTCATTATATTATAATTGCAAAGTACATGGTTTCATGTAGTGTAAGTGTGTTGTGTTCGGAGGGAGGGAAAGAGAATGTCTAAAACTGTTGTTCGTAAAAACGAATCACTTGAAGATGCTCTTCGTCGTTTTAAACGTACTGTATCTAAATCGGGTACTATACAAGAAGCTAGAAAGCGTGAATTCTACGAAAAACCTAGCGTAAAGCGTAAGAAAAAGTCTGAAGCTGCAAGAAAACGTAAGTGGTAAGAGAGGGTGTAAGTAATGAGTCTTCTCGAGCGTTTGAATCAGGATATGAAGCAGGCGATGAAAAACAAAGAAAAAGACAAACTCTCCGTTATTCGGATGGTCAAGGCTTCTTTGCAAAATGAAGCGATTAAGCTTGGTCACGAGTTATCCGAGGATGAAGAGTTAACAGTCCTTTCTCGTGAAGTAAAACAACGCAAGGATTCCCTCCATGAATTTGACAAAGCAGGCCGCGAGGACCTAGTTGAAAAAATTCGTACTGAGTTGCAGTATGTGGAAGAATATATGCCTAAGCAGCTATCTGAAGAGGAAATTTCTAAAATTGTCCAAGAGACAGTTGCAGAAGTAGGTGCTACTTCAAAAGCTGAAATGGGAAAAGTGATGGCTGCGATTATGCCGAAGGTAAAAGGCAAAGCAGATGGATCACTTGTTAATAAACTTGTACAACAACACCTTTCATAAGCGTATTAAAGACCGTAGGGCCCGTGCTCTATGGTCTTTTTACGCTCTTCGCTTGAATTTAGCATAGTACGAACGATTTAAATGAATGTTTGACCGCCGCAAATTCTCGTTGACTTATCCGCGCAAATTGTTTGCCACTTCATATAAGTTTTTACAGTCCAAAAGTGCAGTCTTGGCCCGATCAATAGACAATAGCTCCTATTTGCTTTTGCATTTGTTCCATACCTGAGATATATTGTTACTTAGTTTAAGAGATATTTCGTTAAATGGGCGCAATTGATTAAACTATTTGACCTAATTGTGGTAGAGTATAAAGAGAAAAGTAACGAATTTTTGAAACCTTTTCATGCTTTCATCCGTATTGATTACTATCGTTATATATGAGAGGGGGGAAGATTGTGCAAAGCCATTTGAGGCTCAGAAGGGTAGTTACGCTCCTTTCTTTTCTAGCAGCCCTCATCATCCTATCACTGCCATTTCACGGGAAAGCTGACAATGATGTAGTTTACGTTGTACCGATCGAAAATTCTGTTGAGAAAGGCTTGTCATCTTTCTTAAAGCGGGGAGTAGAAACTGCGGAGAAGGAAAATGCGAAAGCGATTATTTTTGAAATAAATACACCTGGTGGTGCGGTTGATGCAGCAGGGGAAATTGGGAAATTATTTACGTCAACATCTCTTAAAACGGTCTCATTTATTAATAAAGATGCCTTGTCTGCAGGGGCCTTTATTTCATTAAACACAGATGAGATATATATGGTACCTGGAGCAACGATGGGGGCTGCAGCAATTATTGATTCAGAAGGGAATGCAGCCGATCAAAAAGCCCAATCCTATTGGCTGAGTGCGATGAAAGGAGCAGCTGAACAAAACGGTCGCGATCCGATTTACGCGCTAGCAATGGCAGACACGGATGTCGATTTACCTGAGCTTGGCTCTCCGAAAGGAAAGCTTTTAACACTTACGTCTGACCAGGCATTTGAGGTCGGATATTCAGAAGGTACTGTCGCCTCAATTGATGAAGTTTTAGTGAAGATTGGATACCCAAACGCAGAAATTCGTACTATTGAAGAAAGTTTCGCTGAGAAATTGGCAAGATTTATTACGAATCCTGTCGTCATCCCTATTTTACTTTCTGTAGGGAGTCTAGGGCTTATATTAGAACTGTATTCACCTGGTTTTGGTATCCCAGGTTTTATGGGGATTTCTGCCCTCTTACTGTTCTTTTACGGTCATTTAGTGGCAGGTCTAGCAGGTTATGAGACGCTGATTTTATTCGTTCTTGGGATAGGACTTATCATCCTGGAGTTTTTCCTTCCGGGTGGGGTAGCAGGAATAATTGGGTTTATTTCCATATTGGCGAGTTTATTCCTGGCCACTGATAATGTGGTTTACATGGGAATCTCTTTACTAATCGCCATTGGTGTATCAATTTTAGCTTCTATCTTAATGATAAAGGTGTTTGGTAAAAAGATGAAAATATTTAAGAAGCTTGTTTTAACAGATTCAACAAATACGGAGAGCGGTTATGTATCAAATGAAACGAGAACAGAGCTTGTCGGTCTTGTTGGTCAAACGCTAACTGCATTGCGACCATCTGGGACCGTAGTAGTTGAAGATGAACGCCTTGATGTAGTTAGTGAAGGGGCATTCATTGAAAAAAATAAAAATGTTAAAATTGTCAAAGTAGAAGGAGCAAGAATTGTTGTTCGAGAAATACCAAATTTAAATAAAGAATAGCTTTAAGGAGGAAACAATATGCCTATTGATGCACCAACGATTTTTTTATTAGTGGCAGTAGTAATCGGTATTATCCTGATTGCCGTGCTACTAACATTTGTACCAGTAATGCTGTGGATTTCAG
The DNA here is from genome assembly GCF_005502275.1 of Robertmurraya siralis. Lineage (GTDB taxonomy): Bacteria > Bacillota > Bacilli > Bacillales > Cytobacillaceae > Robertmurraya > Robertmurraya siralis. Next base: position 78,541 of record NZ_SWLZ01000009.1, on the reverse strand, counting down.
CACTTGCAGCAGGTGTAAAGGTCAGTATCTTTACTCTTATTGGTATGAGATTAAGAAGAGTAATTCCAAGCCGGGTAATTAATCCGCTAATTAAAGCTCATAAAGCGGGGATCGATGTGACAACGAACCAGCTGGAGAGTCATTATTTAGCTGGAGGAAATGTTGATAGAGTTGTAAATGCATTAATTGCAGCACAAAGAGCGAATATTGAGCTTTCTTTTGAACGCTGTGCTGCGATTGACTTGGCTGGACGTGACGTTTTAGAGGCTGTCCAAATGAGTGTAAATCCGAAAGTAATTGAAACTCCTTTTATTGCCGGTGTGGCGATGGATGGGATTGAAGTGAAAGCAAAGGCGAGAATCACCGTTCGTGCGAATATTGAGCGTCTTGTCGGTGGTGCGGGTGAAGAAACTGTTATAGCCCGTGTTGGTGAGGGAATTGTCTCAACAATTGGTTCCTCAGACGACCATAAGAAGGTTTTAGAAAATCCAGATATGATTTCTCAAACTGTATTATCAAAAGGTTTAGATTCTGGAACAGCCTTTGAAATTCTTTCGATTGATATTGCGGATGTTGATATCGGTAAAAATATCGGAGCTGAGTTACAAACAGAGCAAGCTGAAGCGGATAAGAAAATTGCTCAAGCAAAGGCAGAAGAACGTCGTGCAATGGCGGTAGCCCAGGAGCAAGAAATGAAGGCGCGTGTCGAAGAAATGAGAGCAAAAGTGGTCGAAGCCGAAGCAACTGTACCACTTGCGATGGCAGAAGCGCTTAAATCTGGAAACATCGGTGTAATGGACTACATGAACATCCAAAATATTTCAGCAGATACGGATATGAGAGATTCGATCGGTAAAATAACGGATGACGAAAAAGGGAAAAAGAACGACTAGATGAAGTGCCAGAAAGATAAAACGGCTCCTAATTAAAGAAGGGAGGTAGCCTCTCTTGCAATTCTTATTAGAAAACCCTTTTATACTCATTATCCTTTTAGGGATCATTTCGTCGATGTTTAAGACAAACAAAGAACAGCCAACGAATAAGAGACCTACAAGGCAAGCTTCAACGACAAGTACTGAAAACCCTCCTCCTTCGAATCCGATGGCAGAGGTATTTAGAGAGCTTGTAGAAGAGGCTCCAGCCAAGCCGATTTATAATGAATATGTGGATACAAAAAAAGAGGCAGAGGCAAAAATTGCCGCTTTGAAAAAACAGCAGGAGCAGTATGCTGAAAAAGTAAGTAGAATGAATACACAAAGTCGTATAAATGGACAATCACATCCATTGATGGATAGTGTTTCCAAAAGCAGCCGTACTTTCAAAGTTGAAGGAGAAAAACTGGCAGATGCTATTATTTGGTCTGAAATACTTGGTCCTCCAAGAGCGAAAAAGCCTCATCGCTCCATGAACTTTCGCTCGCGATAAAAAGAAGTGCTAGAACCCTCTTTCATCTCATAAATATGAGATGAAAGGGGGTTCTTTTTTTATGGCAAAAAAGTGGGGACATCGCATAAAAAGCTGGATGACAACGCAAATGGAGCTTCCTCAAGATGTCATGATGGACCTACCCCGAATAACGATGATCGGTCAAATTCATATATACATTGAGAACCACCGGGGATTAATAGCATTTTCTGACAAGGAAGTTAGACTGCTTTTAAAGCATGGGCAATTATTAGTAAAGGGAAAGGCATTTGTTATAAAAACGATTCTTCCGGAAGAGATCCTTCTGGAAGGAAAAATTGATCAAGTTGTCTTTTTGAAGGAATAAATGGTTGAGAAAAATGGGGAAAGGAAATCTCTCTAGGTGATTTCCTTTCTGTTAAAAAGAAGTGCGGGAGGCAAAGATATGAGAAATCATTGGATCTATTTTTATTGGGGAATTGTTACTGTAAAAGCAACGGGAACCGGTTTAGAAAGGTTCATTAATCGTCTTACAAGGAATGGAGTTTTAATTTGGGACGTTAAAAAGCATGGATTAGAGACAATGACCTTTAAAATGTCATTGAAAGATATGAAAGAGCTGAAGCAGGCAGTAAGGAATTCAGGATGTAAGGTGAAATTTTTAAAGAGGACAGGCCTTCCGTTTTTAATTCGACGTCTCTTTAAGAACAGTGGTTTTTTTGTCGGTGCAGTTCTTTTTTTAACGGTACTTTTCCTTTTATCGAATATGATCTGGGGCATCGAAATAAATGGGGCTGATCCGGCTACAGAGCATAAAATTAGGAAGGAATTGGATGCCATTGGACTAAAAAAAGGGCAATTACAGTTCTTCGTTGAGGAACCGGAAGGTATTCAGCGAGCTATAATGAATGCGGTTGAAGAGGTTACATGGGTTGGTGTCGAGTTGCAGGGGACAACCTATCATTTTCAAGTGGTCGAAAAAAATGTTCCGGAGGAGCCTGAAAAACTCGGGCCACAAAATTTAGTAGCAGCAAAAAAAGCGGTAATTGTGGATATGTTTATTGAAGAAGGACAGCCAAAAGTCGATATCCATGATCACGTGAAACCTGGACAGCTTTTAGTATCAGGACAAATTGGGAAGGAAGGACAAACAAAGTCTGTTTCAGCCAAGGGGAAAGTATATGGTGAAATTTGGTACAAATCTGAAGTGATTTTACCTTTAAAAAGCAGCTTTCAAGTGTTTAATGGCAATGAACTAAGGAAGCATTATCTAAAAATTGCGGATTTCTCCATTCCGATTTGGGGTTTTAAAGACCATGGCTATAAGACATTTGAAAAAGAAAAGAAAGAGAAAAAATTTAAATTTTTAAAATGGGAATTGCCAATAACTTATATTGAGGATACGTTTCGAGAGAGTGAACATATAACAAGACTATACAAAGAGAACGAGGCAATTGAAGCAGCGAAAGAAATGGCAAGAACAGATATAAAAAATGGCTTACCTGAAGATGCTACTATTAAGGGAGAAAAAGTTTTGCGCCAAACAATCCAGAATGGTAAAGTATATTTATCAATGCATTTCCAAGTGATCGAGAATATTGCAAAATCATATCCCATCATTCAAGGAGAGTCGGAATGACAGAAGAATTAACAACTATTAAAGTACAATTAGAAGACCCAAATGAAGCGGTTTCTTTACTCGGTAATTCGGACGCGAATATTAAAATTTTGGAAGCTGAGTTAAACGTATCAATTATTACTAGAGGCGAAACGGTTCATGTCTCTGGGAATGAAAATAATGTAGAGCTCTTCTCTCACATCATTGAACAGCTGCTCTATGTCATTCGCAAGGGAATCAACATTTCCGGTCGCGATGTCATGTACGCTATTCAAATGGCAAAAAAGGGAACGCTTAATTATTTTAAGGATATTTATGAAGAAGAAATTACAAAAAATGCAAAGGGTAAATCAATCCGTGTTAAAACCCTTGGGCAGCAGCAGTATATTGCAGCGATGAAAAAGCATGATCTTGTTTTTGGGATTGGACCTGCGGGAACAGGGAAAACATATTTAGCGGTTGTGATGGCGATTCATGCTTTAAAAAATGGCAGTGTGAAGCGAATTATTCTTACCCGTCCTGCTGTTGAGGCGGGTGAAAGCCTTGGTTTTTTACCAGGCGATTTGAAAGAAAAGGTAGATCCTTATTTAAGACCGTTATATGATGCCTTACATGATATTTTAGGGACTGAACATACAGGAAGAATGATTGACAGAGGAACGATAGAAATTGCTCCCTTGGCCTATATGCGGGGGAGAACACTTGATGATGCGTATGTCATATTGGATGAAGCTCAAAATACGACAAATGCACAAATGAAAATGTTTTTAACTCGCCTTGGATTTGGATCAAAGATGGTTATTACAGGTGATAAAACACAAATCGATCTCCCGAAAGGAGTTCAATCAGGGCTTGTAGAAGCAGAAAAAAGATTGCAAGATGTAAAAGGAGTTGGGATGGTTCATCTTGAGCAATCTGATGTTGTAAGGCATCCGTTAGTTGCTAAAATTATCCAAGCATATGAAACTTAAAATCGCTGACTACTAAGCCGTTTGGACCTTCCAAACGGCTTTTTTCATCGTGAAAACTAGAAAATATAGGTGAAACTTGGAAGGAAACCTGTTATCATTTTCATAAGTGAGTGGCTATTCCATACATTTGGAACTATTTTATGACAATAATCATGTTTATTTTTGCTCATAACAACCATATACATATAAATAAGGCGATATTTGTTTAAGCATCAAAAACGAGTGAGTATTTGTTGCTGACATTACTTTGACGATGTAGGAGGAAGTTTTAAAATGGAGAAATTTCAGCGACAATTGGCCAAAATTCGCAATTTATTAGATATTTCATTCTTTAGAGTAGCACTGTTCCTAATTTTGGGCTTTGTTTTATACCTCGTCATGTATAGTAATGTTAAGCCTGAAAAGCTGAATTTAACCCTTTTTTCTGTTGCAACTGAAGCAATTCGGTCGCCGGTGACGGTCTCGGATCGAGAAAGCACAGAAAGGAAGCGCGAAGCTGCAGAAGAGCAAGTAGCGGATGTCTATGTGCTAAAAAAAGAAATTAACGAAAACCGAGTCGATCTCATTACCTCGATTTTTGATTCTTCGATCGCTGTAAAAAAGGAGTTAGAGGCGCCAAATAATACGGAAACAGAAGAGGGCGCTGCTAATAAAAGTACTGACGATGCAGGAGATCCAACACAACCGGTAACGACAAGCGAAAAGATTGGCATGCTGAAGGAGCATTTGACGGAAGACGTTGCCAATGATGTATCCGACGCAACTTTTACAGCCCTCATTTCGGCATCGACAGCAGACCTCTCCATTGCCAAGGATTTAACGATAACAGCAATTAATAATATTATGAAAAATAAAATTCCCGCCGATGAAATTGAGAATGCTAAAAAAAGGGTGGAAGATGAATTAAGATATACGAACTTAGAAAGTAATTTAAAAAATGCTGTTATTGAACTTGGGCGTTATGCCATCATGCAAAATGAATTTTATGATGTCGAAGCAACACAGGAGCTAAGACAACAGGCAAGAGAAAGTGTGGAGCCTGTGAAAATTTTGCAGGGGCAAATTATTGTTGAAGAAAATCAGCTCATCAATCCGGAGATTTATCGTCAGTTAGAACTTGTTGGCTTGTTGGATAGTGAAAAGTCATTTCTTCCATTTATCGGCCTTGGCTTGTTTATTATTATTTTGTTGGCAGCTTTATATTATTATTTTTACGAACTAAAGCTTAAGCGAGAAACGAGGCAAAATTATCTTTTGCTTTTTAGCATTATTTTTATTTTCTCCATTGTATTATTAAAGGGAATAAGCCTTATTCAGCTTGAATACTCGGAAATAGGTTATGTATTTCCTGTTGCGATGGGTGCAATGCTATTAAAGATATTAATTGATGAGCGCCTTGCCATTTTATGGACAGTATCAATTTCTCTTTGTGCAACGATCATTTTCAATGAAGGAGTGACGTCGGCGCTAAATTTTCATGTGGGGATTTACTTGCTTTGCAGTGGAATTGCAGGCATCCTATTTTTAAGTAAGCAAAATCAAAGATCGAAAATTTTGCAAGCGGGCTTGTTTATTTCCTCAATTAATTTAATGGTTATATTTGCATTAGTGTTTATGCAAAATGCTCACTATAATGCACTTGAGTACACATTTTATTTTGTAGCTGCATTTATTTCGGGGATTGCATCCGCAGTATTAACGATTGGGCTTTTACCATTTTTTGAAGCGGGCTTCGGAATTTTATCGACAATGCGATTAATTGAACTGTCAAATCCTAATCATCCATTATTAAGGAAAATATTGACGGAGGCACCTGGTACTTATCATCATAGTGTGATGGTGGCGAATTTATCGGAATCAGCTTGTGAAGCAATAGGGGCAAATGGACTTTTAGCACGTGTAGGCTGTTATTATCATGATATTGGCAAGACAAATAGACCGCAATTCTTTATAGAAAATCAAATGAATATCGAAAATCCTCATGATCGTTTGCCTCCGCAGACGAGCAAGAATATAATTATTGCGCATGCAACTGATGGTGCGGAGATTTTACGTAAGTATAAGCTTCCAAAGGAAATTGTTGACATCGCAGAACAGCACCATGGTACGACTTTATTGAAATTCTTTTACCATAAAGCAAAAGAGAACGGATTGGAGGTTGAAGAAAAGGATTATCGTTATCCCGGTCCAAAGGCCCAAACGAAGGAAACGGCTATCATAGGCATTGCTGATAGCGTCGAAGCGGCTGTCCGTTCCATGGCAAGTCCGAATCCTGAACAAATTGAAGGTTTAGTGCGTAATATTATTGCTGATCGCTTGCAGGATGGACAATTAAATGAATGTGATCTAACTTTAAAGGAATTAGAAATAGTAGCCAATACGTTATGTGAAACATTGAAAGGGATTTTCCATTCTCGCATCGAGTATCCAGAAATGACAAAACAGAAGGTGAAACAAGCATGAGTTTGAATATTGATTTTTTAGATGAAACGAATGAAGTAGGGGAGAAGCTGACCGAACAGCTTGAAGATTTATTACAATTCGCAGCGAGCAAAGAAATGGTGGAATCGGGGAGTGAGCTTTCGGTTACATTTGTGACAAATGAAAGAATTCAAGAAATAAATCGTGAGTACCGCGGTAAAGATTATCCTACAGATGTGATTTCCTTTGCCTTAGAAGAGATCGGAGAAGGAGAAATTCAAGTAAGTGGAAACGAACTTCCTCGAGTGTTGGGAGATATCATTATTTCGATTAAAAAAGCACACGAGCAGGCAGGCGAATATGGCCATAGCTTTGAGCGGGAAATTGGCTTTCTTGCAGTGCATGGCCTCCTTCATTTATTAGGATATGATCACGAGAATGAAGAGGACGAGAAAAAAATGTTTGCTCGACAAAGGGTCATTTTAGATGAATACGGATTACAGAGGTAAGCGCCCCTTCAAAGCGAAAGGTGTCCTCCAATCTTTTTACTATGCCTTTGAGGGAATAAAGCATACCATAATGACAGAAAGAAATATGAGAATTCATGTGTTGATTTCTATTCTTGTTATCGGAACAGGATTTATTCTAAAGATCACAGCTTTAGAATGGTTATTCATATTAATCGCTGTGGGCGGAGTTATTTCGTTAGAGCTAATCAACACAGCGTTAGAAAGGTTAGTTGATCTGGCGACGAACGACTACCATCCATTGGCCAAACAAGCGAAGGACGTTGCTGCTGGAGCAGTCATGGTCTATGCTTTACTGTCAATTATCATCGGATTGATTATATTTTTACCAAAACTAATTGGATGAGAGCGTTGAAAACCTGTAGACAAAGCAAGTATTGTCTATGGGTTTTTTTATAGAGTATCAAGTTCTGGCACGGTACGTCCTCCATTGATCGTAAACAGTTATCGGGCCAAGAATATCGAGGGAGGCTCTTTTGATTACTTAGCAGAAAAAAAGTTCTTGAGGAACCGAGCAAAGTTAGTTTCATAAAGGAATCATAAGCACAAACTTTTACAAGATCCGATATTTGTCAAATATATTGGCATTTATAAGCAGACGAACGATTGTGAAAGAATTTAACTAACAATCAAATTTTCACCAAGTAGTTATGTTAAGATGGAGTCAATTAAAATAAAGGAGGGAGCTAAGGTGGGATTCGTTTTGGAAATCGGGAATATTTTACTCCCTCTAATAATTGTGGGTGGGATTGCAATATTTGTAGTGGTCAGAATGAAGCACAAATATAAAAAAGGTACTTTGAGTAAGAAGAAATCAAAAAATGCTCAAAATTTATTAGACAGTTTAATTCCACTTGGTATGATGTTTGGTTCTGCTCTTGGTGCAATTATTAGCATGTATTCTCCGCTCTCTTTATTATTCACCATCAATATTGGTGCTGGAATAGGTTTATTATTTGGATATTTTGCTTATGAAATTTTTGGAAAGAAGATTGTTTAGGTGAAGATCAGCTAGCGAACAGCTTTGAAGATGATCGACAAATGACCTATAGAGAAAAATCAGCATTTAAATTGCTCATTTATCCACTTTTATCATGAGAACTTTCAAAATTGGCTTTTCTTTTTTGCATCTGACTTCAGAAACCGCTAAAATAACATCACATATATTTTACCCGTAAGGTTGATTTTTTAGAAAATTCAAATTCTTTTATTACAATTTTGCAACAACTAATGAAATCTCGGCAAGAATACGGTAAAATATAGGAAGTAGTAGTCTTCGTTATGAAAGGAAGTAGTAATTGGTGAATCAAGCAGAATTAATCGAACAAGCAAAGATCGCAATGGATAAAGCGTATGTACCATACTCTAAATTTAAAGTCGGAGCTGCCCTCCTTACAGCCGATGGAAAGGTCTATCATGGCTGTAATATTGAAAATGCAGCATATAGCATGACGAACTGTGCAGAAAGAACAGCATTGTTTAAAGCTGTTTCTGAAGGGGTTAGGAATTTTACTGTTCTTGCTGTAGTAGCAGATACGGACCGACCTGTCCCTCCATGCGGTGCATGTCGCCAAGTAATTGCGGAATTGTGCCCAAAAGATATGAAAGTAGTTTTAACGAACTTAAAAGGGGATATTAAAGAACTAACGATAGAAGAATTATTGCCTGGAGCATTTACACCGGAGGATTTGCATGACTAACGTAGAAGAAACTAGACAACATAAGTCAGGATTTATTTCTATTATTGGACGTCCCAATGTAGGAAAATCAACATTTTTAAATCGAGTGATTGGACAAAAAATTGCCATTATGAGTGATAAGCCGCAAACAACTAGAAATAAGGTTCAAGGTGTGCTCACAACGAATGATGCCCAGCTCATTTTTATTGATACGCCAGGAATTCATAAACCAAAGCATAAGCTTGGTGATTTTATGATGAAGGTCGCTCAAAACACTCTCAAAGAAGTTGATATCGTTTTGTTTATGGTCAATGCTGAAGAGGGTTATGGCCGAGGAGAAGAATTTATCCTTGAGAAATTTAAGAGTGTGAAGACACCTATTTTCCTAGTGATTAATAAAATTGACAAAATACATCCTGATCAATTATTAACGTTAATTGAATCCTATAAAGAGAGGCACCCATTTGCAGAAGTGATCCCAATTTCTGCTCTAGAAGGTAATAATGTTGAAACATTACTTGAGCAAATTAAAAAGTATTTGCCTGAAGGTCCACAGTTTTACCCAGCAGATCAAGTAACCGATCACCCTGAAAGATTTATTGTTTCAGAATTGATTAGAGAGAAAGCGCTCCATTTGACACGGGAGGAAATTCCTCATTCTCTAGCCGTGGTCATTGAGAAGATGGAACGTCGGGAAGACAGTGATGTCGTTCATGTGATGGCTACAGTCATTGTTGAAAGAGATTCGCAAAAAGGGATTATTATTGGTAAGCAAGGTAGCATGCTTAAAGAAATTGGAAAAAGAGCGCGAATTGACATAGAGAACCTTTTAGGGACGAAGGTTTTTCTGGAATTGTGGGTGAAGGTACAAAAAGATTGGCGCAATAAAATGACTCAGCTTCGTGATTTCGGTTTTCGAGAGGATGAATACTAACATTCTTCTTTTTTCTAAATTATTATGGAAGCCATTAGAATATGCCTGTTTCGAGACATTTACTTGTCTAAAAAAACTGGCAGGTGAGCGGGAGCTTTCCCTATGTATTGGTCGTTTTAACAATATTTATGTAACATGAAATTTAGATGTCAGGGCTATGATAAGGTTAAGGATTTGGGATAGTAATTGCTAGTCGAAAAATTGAAAGGTGGGGTTTTTGATGTTGGATTTTACCTGGAGAATCTTTTCAGAGACAGGTAATATTGACACGTATCTTCTCTACAAGGAATTGGAGAAAGAAAATCAAGAAATACCCGAAAATCAGAGCAACGAGCTAGCAGAGAAGTTTCCATATCTCTAGTTTTGTCCTGCTATAGGATGGATGGTGATGGTCGATGCTGCAAAAATGCGAGGGCATCGTCATTCGAACAAGTCATTATGGTGAAGCGAATAAGGTTGTCACTTTATATACCCGAGAATGGGGAAAGGTTGGTGTGATGGCTGGAGGGGCGAAAAAGCCAAACAGCCGCTTAGCGGCCGTCACCCAACCTTTTACATATGGATATTTCTTAATTAAGAAAGGTTCAGGTTTAGGAAATCTTCAACAAGGGGATATTCTTTCCTCAATGAGAGGGATTAAGGAAGATATTTTTCTTACCGCCTATGCAAGCTATATCATTGATTTAACAGACAAAGCTACAGATGAGAAAAAACCGAATCCTTTTCTGTTTGAGCTTCTTTATCAAACTCTAAACTATATGAACGAAGGCATCGATCCAGAGATATTAATGAATATTTATGAGATGAAAATCCTTAATATGCTTGGATTGTATCCAGTGCTTAATCAGTGCTCCATTTGTGGGAATACCGAAGGTGAGTTCTCCTTTTCGATTCGAGAAGGAGGCTTTATTTGTCACCAGTGTCTTGAGAAAGACCCGTATCATTATAAGATTTCAAAAGCAACCGTACAGCTTTTGCGGTTATTTTATTTCATTGATATTTCAAGATTGGGAACTATCTCCGTTAAAGAGGAAACAAAGAAAGAATTAAAAATGATTATATCTGCCTATTATGATGAGTACTCAGGCCTGAATTTAAAAACAAAACGATTTTTAAAACAAATGGATCAAATTAAAGGATTGGATGAGAAAAACTAGCTATAGTCATTTTCATATTGCTTTTTCATCATTTAACTTATGAAAAATTGTAAGAGTTTCTTTGCCTCTCGTTGGATTACGGGGTTTGTTTTTAATGAGCAGCGATTATACGTGATGAATAATTGACAATTTTTTTGTTTTTCGATATTATAATTGAAATTACAATACGCGAAGAAGGAAAAGAGTACTTAACATTTCTCTATGAAAGCGATCCTAGGATGGTGTAAGCTAGGAGATAGGGCGTTAAGGAAGGGCGTTCCGGAGCGTTCGTTAGAAAGTGGCTGTCATCAGTGGCAGCAAATAGGGTGGAACCGCGGGTAAACTCTCGTCCCTATGCTTACTAAAAGCATATGGAACGGGAGTTTTTTTGTTTCTATATGCTAGAAAATGAGAAGGAAGGGAAGAAACGATGAATATTCAAAACATGATTTTAACACTGCAAAAGCACTGGTCTAATCAAGGCTGCATTCTCATGCAAGCCTATGATGTCGAAAAAGGAGCCGGTACGATGAGTCCATATACTTTCCTGCGTGCAATCGGCCCAGAACCTTGGAATGTTGCTTATGTCGAACCATCTCGTCGACCGGCAGATGGACGTTACGGAGAAAATCCAAATCGTCTTTATCAGCACCATCAATTTCAGGTAATTATGAAACCTTCTCCAGATAATATTCAAGAGCTTTACTTAGATTCTTTAAAGGCATTGGGAATTAATCCGTTAGAGCATGATATTCGTTTTGTTGAGGACAATTGGGAAAATCCATCACTTGGTTGTGCTGGTCTAGGCTGGGAGGTATGGCTTGATGGTATGGAAATTACTCAGTTTACGTACTTTCAACAAGTTGGTGGATTAGAATGTAAGCCTGTTTCCGTTGAGATTACTTATGGAATTGAGCGCTTAGCTTCCTACATTCAAGAAAAGGAAAATGTTTTTGATCTAGAATGGACAGAAGGTTTTACGGTGAGAGATATTTTCCTTCAGCCTGAGTTCGAGCATTCTAAGTATACATTTGAAACATCGGACACAGAAATGCTCTTTCATTTATTCAATATTTATGAGAAGGAAGCACATCGTCAGATGGATGAAGGTCTTGTTCATCCAGCTTATGATTATGTGTTAAAATGCTCCCATACTTTTAACCTGTTAGATGCTAAAGGGGCTATCTCGGTTACTGAACGAACTGGATATATTGGCCGCTGTCGCAATTTAGCAAGGAAAATCGCGAAAACATTTTATGAGGAAAGGGAGAAGCTTGGCTTTCCGATTTTACAGGCAAAGGAGGACATGAGCCATGAGTAAGGATTTATTAATTGAGATCGGTTTAGAGGAAATGCCTGCACGTTTTGTCACAAGTTCGATTGAGCAATTTACTGCTAGAATTCAAAAATGGTTTATCGAACAAAAAATTGAGATTGGAGAAATCTACTCATACTCGACGCCGCGTCGCTTGGCAGTCATCGTGAAGGAAGTTTCCGAGTCGCAGCAGGATATTCAGGAAGAAGCGAAAGGACCTGCTAAAAAAATTGCTATGGATGAAAATGGTAATTGGTCTAAAGCTGCTGTTGGCTTTTCCCGTGGACAAGGAATGAGTGTTGATGATATTTACTTTAAGGAAATCGGCGGCGTTGAATATGCTCATGTTGAAAAATTTATTAAAGGGGGAGAAACCCGTTCGCTTTTACCTGAATTAAAGCAAATTATTACCGGCTTAACTTTTCCGAAAAATATGCGCTGGGCAAATGAGGATATGAAATATATTCGCCCGATCAAATGGTTAGTTGCTATGTATGGCAGCGAGATTATTTCGTTTACAATCGCAAATGTAGCAACAAGCAATTGGACAATGGGACATCGTTTTCTCGGGGAAAGGGTAGAAGTTCCTGCACCGGAGGAGTATGTTACTACTCTTTTAGGACAGTATGTAATTGCGGATAGTGGGGAAAGAAAAGCAGCTATCGTATCACAATTGAAAAAAATAGAAGAAGAAAATAATTGGGTTATTCCAATTGATGAGGATTTGCTGGAAGAGGTAAATAATTTAGTCGAGTATCCAACCGCTCTTTTCGGAAAGTTTGCAGAAGAATATCTTGAACTACCGGAAGAGGTCTTAATAACATCAATGAAGGAACACCAACGTTACTTCCCAGTAAAGTCAGCAGACGGAAAGCTTCTTCCCTTTTTTGTAACAGTTCGAAACGGTGATCACCAGCACCTCGAAACCGTCGCAAAAGGGAATGAGAAAGTGCTAAGAGCAAGGTTAGCCGATGCGGCATTTTTCTATAAGGAAGACCAGAAACTTGAGATTAACAAGGCTTTAGAAAAGTTTAAAACGATTGTTTATCATGAAGAAATTGGCACTTTAGCTGAAAAGGTAGAACGTGTTAAACGATTAGCTAATAAGTTAACACTTGAATTGAATTTTTCAAATGAGGAAAAAAATATTACGAATCGTGCTGCAGAAATAAGTAAATTTGATCTCGTTACGAATATGGTGTACGAATTCCCTGAGCTTCAAGGGATTATGGGTGAGAAATACGCTATTCAAAAGGGCGAGGCGGAAGAAGTCGCGAAAGCGATTAATGAGCATTACATGCCTAGAAATGCGGAGGATGATACAGCGGGATCGAACCCAGGAGCGGCATTGGCAATTGTTGAAAAATTAGATACAGTTGCATCTACATTTGCAATCGGATTGATTCCAAGCGGTTCTCAAGATCCGTATGCATTAAGAAGGCAAGCGACTGGAATCGTGCAAACACTGATCAATAAAAACTGGCATGTCGAACTTGAGAAACTTATTTTGCTTGCAATTGACTCGATTGAAGAAGCTCAATTTTCAAAGATGACGAGAGCTGATTTAGAGAATGAACTGATTGCTTTCTTTAAACTTAGGTTAAAGTACGTTCTACAGGAACGGGGCATTCGCTATGACGTTATTGATGCTATTATTTCGCAAAAAATAGGAAGTGTAGCAGTGCTGGTGCGTAAAGCAGAAACACTGAATGCTCATAAAGAGGATGCTGATTTTAAAGAAACGATTGAAGCTCTGAGCAGGGTGATAAATATTGCTGCAAAGGCGGAAACGCTGGTGAATGTTGATTCAGCATTATTTGAAAATGAGCAGGAAAGCGAGCTGAATACAGCGTTGATTGCAGTAGAGAATGCTCTAGAAACTGAAGTAACGGAAGAAGAGTATTTTCAATTACTTGTATCATTAAAGGCGTCGATCAACAACTATTTTGAGCATACAATGGTTATGGTTGAGAATGAACAGTTAAGAACAAATAGACTGAGTTTATTAGCGAGAGTAGCAAATGTGATTAAAGGTTTTGCTGATGTTACTGAAATAATCGTGAAATAGAAAACGGTATAAGTCGGAGAATTCATCCAATTGTCTTTTTATTTGTAAGAGCCTGCTCTACATGAGCGGGCTCTTGCTGATAGTTTCGGAATATTGGCATAGTCCATTAAGTAAAAACTTTCAGTACAACTTTAAGTAGTATATAATAATAGTCATAAAGTATAGCATTATTCACTAGGTTGATTAGGTGGTGAGTACAATAGAGCTGAACAAACGACAAGAGCAAATTTTAGAAATCGTGAAGGAAAATGGTCCTATAACTGGAGAGCAGATTGCTGAGCGGTTAAGCTTAACTCGTGCTACGCTGCGACCAGATTTGGCCATTTTAACGATGGCAGGTTATTTAGATGCTAGACCGAGGGTCGGCTATTTTTATACAGGGAAATCAGGGGTGCAGCTTTTAACTGAGAGTCTCAAAAAACTGTATGTAAAGGACTATCAATCTATTCCGGTCGTTGTCAATGAAAATATCTCTGTATATGATGCGATCGTAACGATGTTTCTCGAAGATGTGGGAACACTATTTGTGGTAGATCAGAAAAATCTTTTAGTTGGAGTGCTGTCTAGGAAAGATTTACTTCGCGCAAGTATTGGCAAGCAGGAATTAACGACTCTCCCGGTTAATATTATAATGACAAGGATGCCCAATATTACGATGTGTGTAAAAGAAGATTTGTTAATTGATGTAGCAAGTAAATTAATTGATAAACAAATTGATGCTTTACCTGTCGTTAAAGAAACAGATAAAGGATTTGAAGTGATTGGCAGAGTTACGAAAACGAATTTAACAAAAGCGCTGGTTGCCCTTGCCAATAATGAATAAATGGTTATTTGTACATATACTGCTATTGCTTATCGAAACAGGGGCCTTAAAAAATGGATGCAAAAACTTGATCTGTGAAAATTGACTTGAAAATGAGTGTAAAGCATCTTTTGTTTTGTAGCTACAAAGCTCTATAAGGGAAAACATAGTCGAAAAAGTGACAGAGGGGATGGTTTTTTAAATGGGAAAGGTTCCAATCATCTATGTTGTATCTGACTCTGTTGGGGAGACAGCAGAGCTTGTAACAAAGGCTGCAGTCAGCCAATTTAATGGTAGCAATACCACCATTAAACGATTCCCATATGTAGAAGATATTGAAGATATTGATGAAGTTATCTCACTTGTGAAAATGGACAAGGGAATGATTGCCTATACGTTGGTAAAACCAGAGATTCGCAACTATATGAAGCAAGCGAGCAAGAAAGAGCAAATCTATGCCTGTGACATCATTGGGCCATTAATTGATGAAATTCAAGCAGCAAGTGGGATAAAACCGCTTTTTGAACCAGGATTGGTAAGAAAGCTCGATGAAGACTATTTCAAAAAGGTGGAGGCAATCGAGTTTGCAGTCAAGTATGATGACGGAAGAGATCCGAGAGGGATTTTGAAAGCTGATATCGTCCTTGTTGGTGTTTCGCGCACATCGAAAACGCCACTCTCGCAATATTTAGCCCATAAACGACTCAAAGTTGCTAACGTACCGTTAGTTCCTGAAGTCGACCCACCTGAGGAGCTTTTTCAAACTTCGTCTGAAAAATGCTTCGGATTAAAAATCGGCTCGGAAAAATTAAATAGTATTAGACGGGAGCGTTTAATTTCCCTAGGACTAAATGATCAAGCGAGCTATGCCAACTTAACGAGAATTAACGAAGAACTTGAATACTTTGAGAAAATTGTTTCCAAAATTGGTTGCCAAACCATTGATGTGACGAACAAGGCTGTGGAAGAAACAGCAAATATCATTTTAAATCAGTATTATAAAAGAAAAATATCTCAATAAGTGAGTGTGACTAGTGCATAAATTTTGTGCTAGTTTTCTTTTTTATTGGCTTTGTTATATGCCAGTGTTCGATCTTTAGCCGAACTTTTTCAGCATAACCCAAAAAGGTGGGGGAAACCTTGATTCACACGAAATGAGTCAAAAATCGTTTGAACCATCATATTGTTTAATAAAGTTTTTTATTATGAAAGAAAAAATAATGGAAAAATACTATTGTTTATACTATAATAAAAAATTGTGATAAAAATGTTTATTATAGGTTTAGACTTACTTCCGAACGAATAAACTAATTATGAATAGAAGTCAAGTTCAGAACCAAAAGAAAATTCGACAAATTCAAGATTTAAAACTTATTCCTATTTTAAGCAGGAATATGTGGAGTGATGTAGAATTTATAGTACATTAGGAAATATAAAGGTCATTGTGGATGCCGATTCTTGTCCGGTAAAAGCGGAAATTGTCGAAATTGCTCAGAATTTTGGTGTGGCTGTTTCCTTTGTTGCTTCCTACAATCATATGACAAATAACACTTTAGGCGGGAGCTGGCATTATGTTGATTCAGATAAAGAGGCTGCAGACTTGTTTATCATGAATCATGTTCATGCTGGTGACATAGCTGTTACACAGGATATTGGTTTAGCCTCAACCCTATTGGCAAAAAACGTTTCTGTCCTTAGCCCACGCGGAAGCTTGTATGATGAAAAAGATATTGAAGCTGCCCTGCATATGCGATATTTATCGGCTAAAGCACGAAGACAAGGGAAGTATGGCAAGGGACCGAAGCCATTCACGACGGACGATCGAATCTGCTTTGAAAAAAATTTCACTAAATTATTGTCGAAAATTAAAGGGGTTCTTTGATTTTTGCCGAATATCTCATCATTGAGCTTATGATGAACATTTCTTTTTTCATGTTATGACCTTACGAAATTCAATATATGGAGTTGTTTTCAATGCAAGTGCGAATTCCGGAAGACAAAATAAATGAAATTCGCCAAGCCGTTGATATAGTTGACCTCATTAGTGACTATGTGCAACTAAAAAAACAAGGGCGTAACTACATGGGTTTATGCCCATTCCATGGTGAAAACACACCATCCTTTTCCGTTTCACCAGATAAACAAATTTACCATTGTTTTGGGTGTGGAGCAGGAGGAAATGTTTTCTCGTTTATTATGGAGCTTGACAGTCTCACGTTTCCTGAAGCGGCGATTAAACTGGCTGAAAAAGCAAATATCGCGTTAGATATTACGTCATCACAGGTTACATCTACGACTGAGACTTCTTTTTCAAAAGAATTAAAACAAATGATTGAAGCTCATGAATTAATACGTAAATTTTATCATCATTTGCTGGTGAATACAAAAGACGGTCAGCACGCTTTGGAATATCTGCTTAATCGAGGATTTACAATAGAATCGATCGAGAAATTTCAAATCGGATATGCATTAAATTCATGGGAATTTGTTTATAAATTTTTGACAAAGAGAAAATTCGAACCCTCTATACTGGAAAAATCAGGTCTCATTATTAAACGAGAAAAGGACGGAACTTATTTTGATCGTTTTCGCGATCGAATTATGTTCCCTATTTTTGACCAAAAGGGAAATACGATTGCATTTTCAGGGAGATCATTGGGGTCAGAAGAACCTAAATATTTAAATAGTCCCGAAACAGCAATCTTTAATAAAAGTAAAATTTTATATAATTTTCACTTAGCAAGATCGAGCATGCGAAAATTACAGCAGGTTGTACTATTTGAAGGTTTTGCCGATTGTATCGCAGCAAACAGAGCTGGAATTGAAAATGGTGTTGCTACAATGGGAACATCGTTAACAAGTGATCACGTTGCTTTAATTAGGAGGAATAGTGAATCGGTAACGGTTTGCTATGACTCTGATAATGCAGGAATTGAAGCGGCTTATCGTGCAGCCAATTTGTTGAGTGAAGCTGGCTCCCAAGTGAGGGTTGCGATGATGCCTGATGGTCTGGATCCGGATGATTATATTAAGAAATACGGAGAAGATAGATTTACAAAAGAAATCATCGGTTCAAGCATGACCTTCATGGCTTTTAAGCTATTGTACTTCAGAAGAGGAAAAGATCTGCAAAACGAAGGAGATCGCTTGCAGTATATCGAAGAAGTATTAAGGGAAATTAGCCAGCTCGATAAGGCGGTGGAGCGGGATCATTATTTAAGGCAGATTTCGAATGAGTTTTCTCTTTCCTTGGATGCTTTAAAAGAGCAACAGAAGCAGCTCTATTTTGCACAGAAAAGAAAAAAACAAGGACAGTCCTTTACGGAACAAAAACAAAAATTTGTCTCCAATAGGCAGATTGAACCATTAAAACCAGCCTTTCACAATGCTGAAAGAAGATTAATTTACCACATGATGAGAGATCCTAATATAGCCTATAAAGTGCAAGAGAGGCTTTCAGGTCATTCTTTTAATATTGATGAGCATCAAGCGATTATTACTTATTTATATGGATATTATGAAAAAGGAATGGAGCCCAATCCAAGTCAGTTTATGAACTTTTTGTCAGACGATAAACTTAGGCGGGTTATCGCGAACATCGAAATGATGTCTGTTAATGAAGAACTGAGTGAACAAGAGTTAAGTGATTACATTAATCAGGTGTTGAAACACCAAAAGTTGTTAATGATAAAGGAAAAAGAGAGGGAACGGCAACAATTAGAGACAGAATCTGATTTTTCTGGCGCGGCTCGAGTTGCGATGGAAATCATTCAGCTCAGAAAATCCTTATAATCAATATTGGTTTCAAAATGAAGGTTATGCAATGAAAAATAACCAAAATTTTAACGATAAAAGTAAAAATTTCAATCGTTTTCGTGATTTTTAGAAGGAGGGGTACATATGGCTGAAAAGTCGGCCCGTTCAAAAGAGGTTGATTCAGATTTGACCCTAGAACAAGCAAAGGAACAATTAACAGAAGTAGGAAAGAAAACAGGTGTTCTCGCCTATGATCATATTGCGGAAAAACTGTCCAGTTTTGAATTAGATTCGGATACTATGGATGAATTTTATGCTTTCTTAGAGGAGCATGGTGTGGAACTTGTAGATGAGAATGATGATAGTGATCCGAATGTGCAGGAACTTTCAAAAGGTGAGGAAGAGTTTGATTTAAACGACCTCAGTGTTCCTCCTGGTGTGAAAATTAATGACCCAGTTCGTATGTATTTGAAGGAAATTGGGCGCGTTGATCTACTCTCTGCGGAAGAAGAGATTAACTTAGCTGAGAGAATTGAAGATGGTGACGAAGAAGCAAAGCGCCGTTTAGCTGAGGCGAATCTTCGTCTCGTTGTTAGTATAGCAAAGCGTTATGTCGGACGCGGAATGCTTTTCCTAGATTTAATTCAAGAAGGAAATATGGGCTTAATTAAAGCAGTTGAAAAGTTTGACTACCGTAAAGGTTTTAAATTTAGCACGTATGCAACATGGTGGATTCGCCAAGCGATTACTCGTGCAATCGCTGACCAAGCAAGAACGATTCGGATTCCGGTTCACATGGTGGAAACGATTAATAAACTAATTCGTGTCCAACGTCAACTTCTTCAAGATTTAGGACGTGAACCGACACCAGAAGAAATCGCGGAAGATATGGATTTAACACCAGATAAAGTCCGGGAAATTTTAAAAATTGCGCAAGAGCCTGTTTCTCTTGAAACTCCGATTGGTGAGGAAGATGATTCGCATTTAGGAGATTTCATTGAAGATCAGGATGCAACATCACCTTCTGAACATGCGGCATATGAATTATTAAAAGAACAGCTTGAAGATGTTCTTGATACATTAACCGATAGAGAAGAAAATGTGCTACGTCTGCGCTTTGGATTAGATGACGGACGCACACGTACACTAGAAGAAGTGGGCAAAGTCTTCGGAGTGACACGTGAACGGATAAGACAAATTGAGGCAAAAGCGCTTCGCAAGCTTAGACACCCAAGCAGAAGCAAAAGATTAAAAGACTTTTTAGAATAAAGCTTCAATAAAATATTAAGAAAGTTATTGCTAGAAAATAGTTTACTTCTTACAATTGAAGTAAGCTATTTTCTTTTTATAAGGAATAGCCTTTTATAATAAAGGATGCGAAACCATGGATGAAAAGCGAAAAACGATTATCATAAAAGAAATTATGACCTGGAAGGAAAACAGGATGCTTCCTGAACAGTATTGTGACTATTTATTAACTTTATATACGGAAGGAGACCATCCTCAGCAGTCTAACTCAAAAAAAATCAAAAAAGTATTTCAGAAGCAATTTATTCTTCCGATCCTGTTAATTCCAATATATGTTTTTTTCTTTTATTTTACAGAATTATCTTTCGATTTGCAAATAGGGGTTGCAGTTCTTTTTACGATAATGGGAATATTGCTCACATATTATTTTTTCAAAAAAGGCATACAATATCACATTGCTTTAATTATGACGGGTCTTCTTTTATTACTGTCCAGTGCGGAAATAGCAACAAATTTCATGGGCGACAATATGCTCATTCTCTATGTTGTACTATGTATGAACTGCTTGTTATGGATCATAACAGGGAAAAAGTTAAGGCTTGTATATTTTTTGATTTCTGGATATCTTGGTTTAGTCCTTCTCACAATATCTATTTTGATCCAAATTTTTTAGGTTAATGCCTAGCTTTTTTAGAAATACAGAGATAATTCACGAATTTTCTTCATACTATCATTGTAAGCGATTGCATCGTCAGGTCAAGGGGGGAGTTTTCGTGAATTTCGAATTAACGCCTGAACAAAATATGATTCGACGTACGATTAAGGAGTTTGCGAAGGAAGAGGTTGAACCAGGGGCAATTGAACGTGATGCGAAAAGGGAATTTCCGAGAGATATTTTCAACAAACTTGGTGAAATGGGGATGATGGGCTTGCCTTTTCCCGAAGAGTATGGGGGAGGGGGAGCTGATACAATCAGCTTTGCGATTGTTACAGAGGAATTAAGCAGGGCCTGTGCATCAACAGGCATCACGTATTCTGCTCATATTTCATTAGGGGGTGCTCCACTCGCATTATTTGGAACGGAAAAGCAAAAGCAGGAATATTTAGTACCCATTTGTGAAGGCCGTTCTCTCGGGGCATTTGGGCTAACGGAGCCTAATGCAGGCTCTGATGCTGCAGGTACGGAAACAGTGGCAAAGGAAGAGAATGGCTCATTTTTCATTAATGGAAGCAAGTGTTTTATCACCAATGCCAGCTACGCAAACCATCTTGCGTTGACCGCTGTGACTGGTCAAGTAAATGGAAAAAAACAAATAAGTGCAATAATTGTTCCAACTGATACTTCAGGGTTTTCAGTTAAAAACAATTATGAAAAAATGGGCTTACACGCTTCAAATACGACAGAACTTGTTCTGGACAATGTTGAAGTTCCGACTGAAAATCTGCTTGGTAAAAAAGGTGAGGGATTTAAACAATTTCTTATTACGTTAGATGGGGGAAGAATTGGAATAGGGGCGATGGCGGTAGGAATTGCTCAAGCAGCCTATGAAAAAGCGCTGCAATATGCAAAAGAAAGACGACAATTCGGAACAACCCTTTCAAAATTTCAGGCAATTCAATTCAAGTTAGCAGATATGGCGATGAAGATTGAACTCGCTCGCAATATGGTTTATAAAGCAGCATGGTTAAAAGACGTTGGGCGCTCTTTTACAAAGGAAGCATCGATGTGCAAGCTCTATGCCTCTGAAATTTGTTGCGAGGTTGCCGACCAAGCGATACAAATTCATGGTGGCTATGGATATATGAAGGCGTACGAAGTCGAACGCTATTTTCGAGATGGAAAATTAACGGAAATTGGGGAAGGGACTTCAGAAATTCAACGGATGGTCATTGCACGCCAAATTGGCTGTTAAAGATTGATTAGAATAAAAAATAACAAAATAACAAATCATAACCGATGAAACTTCACGTTTATTAGTGAAGTTTTTGACTTTTTTTTGAACTTACTGTGATAAACTTTACTTTAGGTCTTTTCCTTCAATCATTTTTCGAGTAAAATAAAAGTTGTTTGTATTTATATTTGTCCTTTTCATAATGGCTCTGCAATAGGATTGAACGAACGCGATGAAATGATCTCATTTTTTGCTCTACGTATGTATAAAG
Source organism: Robertmurraya siralis (assembly GCF_005502275.1). Lineage (GTDB taxonomy): Bacteria > Bacillota > Bacilli > Bacillales > Cytobacillaceae > Robertmurraya > Robertmurraya siralis. Next base: position 56,499 of record NZ_SWLZ01000009.1, on the reverse strand, counting down.
GTTCGTTTTTTGCCTTTAGCTCATTATGGAATTGACTAAATCTATGGGACTGGCGTTTTTTACATAAGGGAGGTTTAAAAGCAATGAATCGGAATCCAATTATTCCATTTGTTTTAATTATGGTCATTGGGGTGGCTGCCATGTTCTTAATGTCTTTTAAAGGTGTTGGAGACATGAAAGAAATTGCGGCTGAGCAAGAAAAAGGCGGTGCAGAAACGGAAGACTTGGCATCTGCAACTCCGGAGGAGCTTTACCAACAAAAAGGTTGTGTTGCTTGCCATGGTGGTAATTATGAGGGTGCCACTGCCCCTGCATTAATTGGTGTTGGTGATAAATTTAGTCAAGAGGAAATTGTTGAAATCTTAACGAATGGAACTCAGGGAGGTATGCCTGGAGGACTAGTTCCAGGTCAAGAAGAAGCAATGGCTGAATGGCTTGCAGGATTAGAATAAAACAAAATAGTATTATAAGGTCCTTTGCATATGTAAAGGACTTTTTCTATACTTATAAAATGGACAGCCCCTATAGTATTGAAAAAGTGGTGAAGAGATGAATATTGATAAATTATCGCAGCGTCTGCAAACTGTAGCGGAATACATACCAGAAGGAAGTCGGATTGCGGATATTGGTTCAGATCATGCCTATTTGCCATGCCATGTCGTGAAAAAAGGAATAGTCAGCTATGCCATTGCTGGCGAAGTGGTAGAAGGCCCTTTCCAGTCTGCTAAAAAGCAGGTCGAAGCTGAAGGCTTATCGGATAGGATTGATGTGCGCAAAGGAAATGGACTTGAGGTCATTTCTAACGATGAAGTCGATTGCATAACAATTGCGGGAATGGGTGGAGCGTTGATCGCAAGCATTCTTGACTCTGGTGAAGCAAAGCTTACAAATGTTAAACGACTCATACTGCAGCCAAATTTAAGTGCTAAGTCAATCAGGCTCTGGTTATTGGAACATGGTTGGCAGCTAGTGGCGGAAGAAATTTTGGAAGAAGACGGGAAAATTTATGAAATACTAGTCGCTGAAAAAGGTGAGCCCAATAAGCCTTATCATAATATGAATATTGCAGCGTCTTTATTAATGGGCCCGTTTTTAATCGAGCAAAAAAAAATGCCCTTCGTGAAAAAATGGCGGAGTGAAGTGGCCAATTGGAAAAGAATATTAGGCAGGCTTGAAGAAGCTGCCGAAAATGAAGACAATCAAAAGAAGAGAATGGAGTTAAGCAACAAGATACTGTTGGTAGAGGAGGTATTGGATTAATGAAGAATGCAAATGGCTATGAAGTGATCGAATTATTTGAACAATTTTCACCTAAAGCATATGCGATGGAGGGAGATAAGATTGGCTTGCAAGTCGGCCGTCTCAATAAACCGATTAGCAAGGTATTGGTAGCATTAGATGTGCTGGAAGAAGTTGTCGATGAAGCAATTGCTGCTAACGCTGAACTTATTATTGCCCATCATCCGATTATTTTTCGTCCACTGCAAAAAATTACAACTGAACAGACATCTGGCAGGATCATTGAAAAACTTATTAAGCATGATATTGCTGTCTATGCTGCCCATACCAATTTAGATGTGGCAAAAGGTGGGGTAAATGATCTATTGGCAGATGCGTTAGGATTAACAAATACGGAGGTTCTTGTTCCGACCTACGAAGTGAAACTGAAAAAGCTAGTTGTCTATGTCCCGGAGGAAAACGCAGAAGCACTGAAACAAGCATTAGGAAATGCGGGAGCTGGTGCGATCGGTAATTACAGTCATTGTACTTTTTCCACTAATGGAACGGGGCAATTCCTTCCTGGGGAGAATACGAATCCCCATATCGGCACGCACGGTAAGCTAGAAAGTGTGAATGAGTCTCGAGTAGAAACCATTTTCCCAGCCCATTTGGAAAAAAAGGTTCTCTCTGCTATGTTTAAAAGCCATCCTTATGAAGAGGTGGCTTACGATATTTATCCATTAGACAACAAAGGAGAGGCATTAGGGCTCGGAAGAATTGGCTATATAGATGAAATGTCATTAGAGGAATTTGCCATGCATGTTAAACAGGCATTGGGGGTAACTGGCTTGAGGGTCGTCGGAAACCTAAAAGAGCGGATAAAAAAAGTTGCTGTACTTGGTGGCGACGGCAATAAGTATTTTCGCGCTGCGAAGTTTAAAGGGGCAGATGTTTATGTTACAGGGGACATGTATTATCATGTTGCCCATGATGCAATGATGGAAGGGTTGAATATTATCGATCCAGGTCATCATATTGAAATGATTATGAAACAGGGGGTTGTCGATGTCCTGACTAAAATGTGTCAGGCCAAGGGTTTGAATGTTTCTTTTATCGCCTCTAAACCAAATACAGACCCATTTCATTTTATGTAAATATCTAGGCGCTGACGTCTCTTTGCAACGAATAAAGTGCAGGATGATGCTCAATACTTCTCGCTAAAGTAAATCCGGTCTTATTTAGCAGATGTGTAAAAAGCAATGTTGAAATGATTTATTTATGGCAATGATAAAAAAAGTATAGCCGACAGCCCGGCTATACTTTTTTTACTTTTGGCAAGATTTTACTTAAAGGCACCTTTTTTTCTACATTCCAAGTGGATTGATCGTTTGGATCGAACTGCTCAATAAATGAGATAACTTCCTTTGTTATGGGGGTCGGTGTTGATGCACCTGAAGTAACAGCGACAGTTTCTACATCTTTAATCCAGTCTATATTCAGTTCACTTACATCACCGATTCGATAAGCCTTTGTTCCAGCAATCTCCTCTGAAACCTGTGCTAATCGGTTAGAATTATTGCTCTTTGGATCGCCGACGACGATTGTTACATCAGCAGCTCCTGCCGTTTGCGCTACAGCTTCTTGTCTTACTTGAGTAGCATTACATATTTCGTTATGAAACTCAGCATGAGGGAATTTCTCCTTTAGGAGATCCATAATATGACCAACATCCCATTGGCTCATCGTCGTTTGGTTTGTGACGATCAATTTATCGTGATTGAGTTGAAGTCTATTTACATCCTCTTCTGTCTCAACGAGGTGCACGATGCCAGGAGCAACACCTAGGGCTCCTTCAGGCTCTGGATGACCTTTCTTGCCAATATAGATCACTTGAAATCCTTCTGCTTTTTTTTCTCTTATAAGATTATGAGTTCTTGTCACATCAGGACAAGTGGCATCAATCGTTACAAGCCCTTTTTCCTTGGCTAACGCCCGAACCTCAGGAGAGATTCCATGAGCGGTAAAAATAACCGTACCTTGGTCAACCTTTTCAAGAATCTCTTTACGATTGCTTCCATCTAATGTAATAATGCCTTCTTCTTCAAAAGCATCTGTGACATGCTTGTTATGAACAATCATCCCAAGAATATAGATTGGTCTGGGCAATGTTTTATCTAAAGCAGCATTTCTTGCAATGACCATAGCATCAACGACACCATAGCAGTAGCCGCGTGGAGAAATTTTAATAACTTTCATTTTGAAACCTCCTAAAAGCGAAGATTGCTCTTAATCTATTAGTCAACCTCTCACTTTTAAACAAAAAAGCAGAAATTGATTGAATGCCGTGCAATAAACACAGAAATTATTTTTAATCATTATAACGTATTCTTCTCCTACGAACCTATTATAAAGGATTATGTCTAAAACCTCAATTTGAGGAAGCTGGAAAAAAGAAATGGGAAGAGTGTTGATAGCTCCAATACTGCTGATTTAGAGGGCTTTCTGTAGTGATATGGCCGTAGAAATAGAGGGCAGTTAAATTTTAGACCTTGTCAAGGGACGTTGAGAAGCTAGAATTTAAGCATAAAGATGTTAAAAAAATCGCTGTACAGGGCAAATATCATGCAAAACTAAAGCTTTGCATGATATGGATCAAAATAGTTCTCAAAAGTCGATCATAAAAAAAGAACGCTTGTAACAGCATTCTTTCAGGAAATTATCCATCCATTAAATATATAGTTTTGGGACGGATATATTGTTTTCAGAAGAACTTCTCTTTTGATTTGTTTCTTTATGCTCTTCAGAACTTGAACTTTTTTTCTTTTTCGTTTGGCCGTTGTTTTTCTTCGTGCTTTTTTTGTCTGTCTCTTCTTTTGGAGCATCATCTTCAGTGTCGGAAGGGAGATCTCTGAAGCCTTTATACAGCTTCCATAATGAAGGTAAATTTTTGACTATTGGACCATATTGCTGAACCATTGGACCGATCTGCTGTGCAGTATTGAGCACTTTCTCAGTATTCGCAAGAAATCCGTTTAACGCATTCGGGTCGGTTAAGGTTTTTAACAAACCGCCACTGCTTCCACCACGGCTAGTGGCTTGCCCGGCTGCAGTGGAAGTGGGGAAAGAAAAAGGATTTGAGCTTGCTCTTTGACTCCCGCGATTTCCAAATATTCTGGCCAACAGTCCACCGCCACCGCCCCGTTGCGGTTGTGGCGGTCTAAATCCAATCCTATTCATGGGAGGCCCACCTCTAGGCATCATAGAACGCATGGCTGGGTTTCCAGGTGGAGGGAAAGGAGCTCTCATTCTTGGTGGCATGTTCTTCCTCCTTTCAATCTTTAGCCTTTAGACATATGCATAGATTCTCTCCTATTAAGGTATGCATTTAGGCTGGAATCGTTAAGTACTTTTGCGGATTTCTAAGGAATTTGGTATAAAGGATAAGAAAACATCCTTAATTGGCACAAATAACAATTCTCGATTATAATGGGTAGATGATGTCCGAAAACGGGCGAAGTTAATGAAGGAGTAGAACTATGGCAGAATCGAAATTTAATATATATGGATTTCAACCATTTGTGATGAAGGCTTTACAGAAGATCGGATTTCATGAACCAACCGAAATCCAACAAAGATTGATCCCTCTCGTCCAAAGAGGAGAAAGTGTTATTGGACAGTCGCAAACGGGAACGGGAAAAACCCATTCTTATATTTTACCGCTCATCGATAAAATTGATCCAACCAAAAAAGAGGTACAAGTGGTGATTACAGCACCGACGCGGGAACTTGCAAGTCAAATTTACCAAGAGATTATAAACATAACAGAATTCAGTAATGAAGAAATTTTAACACGTTTATTCATCGGCGGGACGGACAAGCAGAGAACGATCGAAAAGCTCAAGGTTCAGCCACATATTGTCGTTGGTACTCCAGGGAGGATTAATGATTTAACGAAGGAGCAGGCGCTCTTCATTCATAAATCGACTACACTTGTTATTGATGAAGCAGATTTAATGCTTGACATGGGTTTTCTTGAAGACATTGATCAATTTGCTTCAAAAATGCAAGAAAAACTGCAAATGCTCGTTTTCTCTGCAACAATCCCTGAAAAGTTAAAGCCGTTTTTGAAGAAATACTTGGAAAATCCTCAATACATTCATATTGAACCGAAACAATTAACAGCAGAAAAAATTGCTCATTATTTATTGCCCGCCCGCCATCGTAATAAAAAGGAAGTAGTTTATGATGTGTTGACGGCATATAATCCATATTTAGCGATTGTGTTTACAAATACAAAAAAAATGGCTGAAGAAGTAGCATTTGCGTTAACAAATAAAGGTCTAAAAGTTGGGCGGATTCATGGCGATCTTAGCCCTAGAGAACGCAAAAAAATGATGAAACAAATTAAGGATTTAGAATTTCAATACATTGTCGCAACAGACTTAGCGGCAAGGGGAATTGATATCGAGGGAGTAAGCCATGTTATTAATTATGAGCTTCCTTCAGATTTAGACTTTTACGTCCATCGTGTAGGGAGGACTGCACGTGCGGGTTATTCAGGTGTTGCCTTAACGATTTACAGTTCGTCAGATGAGGATGCGCTTAATCGGCTAGAAAACCTTGGAATCCAGTTTAAAAACGTTGACTTAAAAGATGGGGAGATCATTGAAATTAGCGATCGCAACAAAAGAAAGAAACGGCAAAGACAGCAGGATGAGATTGATGTTATGGCGAAAGCAATTGTGAAAAAACCGAAGAAGGTAAAACCTGGTTATAAGAAAAAAATGCAATCAGAGGTTGATAAAATTAGAAAGCGTCAAAATCGCTTAAAAAGAAAATAAGTGAGTAATGTTTATGTTAAGGGAGAGATAATGATGTTGAAAATTGGATCGCATGTATCAATGAGCGGAAAAAAGATGCTTTTATCTGCAAGTGAAGAAGCTGTATCATACGGTGCTAATACTTTTATGATTTATACAGGTGCACCGCAAAATACGAGACGCAAAAAAATTGAAGATTTAAATATTGAAGCAGGACGCCAACATATGAAAGAGCACGGCATTGATGAAATCGTTGTCCACGCACCTTATATTATCAACATTGGAAATACGACCAATCCTGATACCTTTGAGCTGGGAGTCCGGTTTTTAAGAAGTGAAATTGAGCGTACAGAAGCGATTGGCGCTAAGCAAATTGTGCTCCACCCAGGTGCCCATGTCGGCGCAGGAGCGGAAGCAGGAATTCAGAAAATCATTGAAGGGTTGAATGAAGTGTTAACCGGAAGGGAATCGTTGCAAATTGCCTTAGAAACAATGGCGGGCAAAGGTTCAGAATGTGGAAGAACATTTGAAGAAATTGCAATGATTATTGACGGGGTAACTCATAATGAGCGTCTATCTGTTTGTTTCGATACTTGCCATACCCATGATGCAGGTTATAATATTGTCGAAGATTTTGATGGGGTATTGAATGAATTCGATAAAGTTATCGGCATTGATCGTTTAAAAGTGCTCCATATTAATGATAGTAAAAACGAACGTGGCGCAAGTAAGGATAGACATGAGAATATTGGATTTGGCCATATCGGATTTAAGGCATTAAACGATATTGTTCACCACCCTCAATTAATGGATATCCCAAAAATTCTTGAAACTCCTTATGTAGGTGAGGATAAAAATAATAAAAAGGCACCTTACAAGCATGAAATTGCCATGTTCCGCGAGAAAGAATTTAACAAAAGCTTGCTAGAAAATATTTTAGCCGAGTAAGTAAGATGGAGAAAGAAATCCGCTCAGGCTGCCCGCAAACGCTCGCTTTCTTTGTTGCTCGTCTTGTCCGGTGCTCATTACCCATTTTGGTAACTCCGCTCCTCCCAAGGCTTCGCGCCTCGAAAACAAACGTTTTCAATCAGCCTGAAGGGAACTGATTTTATTTATTTTTGACTTTGTCTACACTCTGAATCCGCTTCTTCTGAAGTGGATTTCTTTTTGTGTTATTTTGTAAAACTAACAAAAAGACGATTTATCTCGTTTGCTTTTTCGTTACCGACAATGTTGGCAAGTTCATTTATGAGGTTTTTCCTTTCTCCATCATTAAAAATATTAACATTTTTCCCTCTTAAATGGGCGGCGATTTGTTCAGCCTGTTCATTTGTAATGCTTATTTGAAATTGCTTACCGTATTTAAGCAACTCTCTTCCTGTAATGGAATTGATTTTATGATTAATAATTTTCTGGAAGATTTTCAAATGTCCCACACCCCTTCTTCTTTACTTTATGAGCATGGTCATTTAGTTGTGACGGACTGCATAAAGCTTTACAATAAAGATTTGATCCTGTATACTTCTAAATCGAAATGATTCTTTTTTAAATTCGAAGCTGTGAATCAGGCTGTTGAATGGCTTTCCTTCAACCTTGACTTGATTGGGAACCAACAACATTTTCATACATGGCTAATTTCAAAAAATAGGTGATATGATGAATGCCACGCAACCAATTATCGAAATAGACGATTTGTCCTTTCATTATGAAAAGGAAAATGTTTTAGAGAATATACAACTAACGATCCCTATGGGAGCTTTTTTAGCTGTAGTTGGACCGAATGGATCTGGAAAATCTACATTATTAAAATTAATTCTTGGTCTTTTGAAGCTACAAAGAGGAAGTATTCGCCTTTTTGGTGAGGACATTCACCGTTTTAAAGACTGGCAGCAAATAGGATTCGTCTCGCAAAAAGCGAATTCATTTAATAGCGGATTTCCTGCGACTGTTTATGAGGTCGTTAGTAGCGGATTAACCAAAAAGATCGGAATGTTTAAATTTTTGCGGGCTGAGGACCATCGGAAGATTAAGGCAGCGATAGACTCGGTTGGGTTAAACGAGTATCGGAATCGGAATATTGGACAGCTATCAGGTGGTCAGCAGCAAAGGGTTTTTATTGCCAGAGCATTAGTAAGTGAACCGAAACTGCTGATTCTTGATGAACCTACGGTCGGCGTAGATGCACAAAATGTTCAATCCTTTTATGAAATGCTCGCACACTTAAATAAAGAGCGAGGAATTACACTGCTGTTGGTTACCCATGATATTGGTACCATATCTGATAAAGTCTCGCATGTAGCTTGTTTAAATAAATTTTTACATTTCCATGGGAAATCCGAGGAATTTGAACAGCTGCAAATTAATGACATGTCGCAGATTTATGGTCATGATGTTCATTTGCTCTCCCATGAACATCATCATGAAGGAGTTTGAAAATGATCAAGGATATTTTTCAATTTGAATTTTTACAAAATGCCTTTCTGACGGGGATGATTATTGGCGTAATTGCACCATTGCTAGGGGTTTTTATCGTGGTTAGACGCTTATCGCTCATTGCGGATGCATTGAGTCATGTGACATTAGCTGGAATCGCGGCAAGTCTGCTCCTTGAAAAAAAATTCTTAGTGATGAGTGGTCTGAATCCACTGTATATGGGGATGGCGTTTTCTGTTACGGGTTCATTATTTATCGAAAAGCTGCGAACCGTTTATAAACATTATCAAGAGCTGGCGATACCGATCATCCTTTCAGGAGGAATTGGCTTAGGCGCAATCTTCATTTCTTTAGCAGACGGGTTTAATACGGATCTATTTGGTTATTTGTTTGGAAGTGTAAGTGCTGTAAGCAGGGCTGACTTATATACAATCTTATTCATTAGCGCATTTGTGATTATTGCAATTATACTGTTGTATAAGGAACTGTTTTTATTATCATTTGATGAAGAGCATGCGAAAGCGTCTGGCATCGCTGTTAAAAGCATTCATTTCATTTTTATTATTATGGTTGCCCTCGTAATTGCTGCATCAATGAGGATCGTTGGGATTCTTTTAGTTTCTTCTTTAATGACCCTGCCAGTTGCGGCAAGCATCCGGATTGCAAAGGGATTTAAAGAAACGATCTTTTATTCCGTATTATTTGGCGAAACATCTGTTTTGGGTGGATTACTTATTTCTTATTATTTAGACTTGGCACCGGGTGGAACTATTGTTATGATCGCAGTAGTAATATTAGTTGTCACGATCGGCTTAAAGAAAATAAGCTCATCTAGACCTGTTAATAATGGGGTGAAATCATGAATGTAAGTGAAGCGTTGCAATTATTGAAAGAAAAAGGGTACAAGCATACTGGCAAACGGGAAGAGATGCTCGAATTGTTTTCAAATAGCGAAAAATACTTAACGGCAAAGGATGTTCTTGATCAAATGAAGGATGATTATCCTGGCCTGAGTTTTGATACAATATACCGCAATCTTTCAATGTTTGTTGAATTAGGGATCTTTGAAATGACAGAATTATCAGGTGAAAAGCATTTTCGGTTTACTTGCTCTCACCAGACTCATCACCATCATTTTATTTGCTTGGATTGTGGCAAAACGAAAGAAATTGAAACGTGTCCAATGCAAAGTTTAAGTGAAAATTTACAAGGATTTGATATATCAGGTCACAAATTTGAAATTTATGGACGCTGTCCTGAATGCAATGCATAGAGTCTTATTCGTAGGCTCTATGCTTTTTTTACCCTTGCTGGACCCATCTCTTTACCCATGCTTTTGCTTCAAACCAATGATAAATTCTAATGACACCTTGGGGGAGTGGTTGTTGATTGTACGGGGTGTCGAAGAGAAGAACAGGGATTTTGCATTCTTGATGAACAATCACTGCATTATCATGTTTGTCTTCAATAAACAAATCAAGCTGGTAATTTTTAATCAATTCGACCTTATTATGCGAACCGGTTAACTCAATATGATGAAAGGGTAAACCCTCTTTTTTAAACCAATTCTCGGTAATCGCTAATAAATGGGTACTGCGGGCACTAATAAAATAGAGCTCATGCAACTTTTCCCATTCGAGCAAAACGTCTTTTACATGCTCCGCTAAAGGTGATTCTTCATATACTTTTGCTTCAATATTGAGCCACCATTGTGCAAATTCTGAGGCTGGGATGTCAACTAAAAGAGATAGATCGTAATCGACTATGTCTTCTAACGATAATGATAAACCAAAATCTTTGTTCATATACGGGAGGATCGTCTCTGGACGAGTAACGGTCCCATCTATATCGATGCCTAATCTTTTCTTCATCTTCGCTCTCCTTTGTCAATGCTCACATCATCATTTTAACAATTTCAGCTGAAATTATGTAGCGCAATTTTACATCCTTCTTTGACAGACTTTAACACTTTTAAAATGACTCGCTCTGAAAAATAATATAAATGCTCCTATAAAGAAAGCGAGGGATTTTAAATATGGCAGATCAAGAACGCAAGGTCCCCGTCACTAATTTGCGAAAGGATGACTGGGGATTAGAATCGTATGAACAAACAAAGACTGCAGATTATTTAGAGGAAACCTCAGCTGAAATGGCTGCTCCAGTAACTTTTGACAGAGAAAATAAGGAAGAGCGGGATGCGGATGCAGGTGCGGGGGGAACAGGACTGGGCTTTGCCGCGATCATCCTCTCGATCTTATCTTTATTTGTTTCTCCGATTTTGTTTGGGGCAGTAGGCATCGTGCTTGGATTTATTGCACGTCGCAGAGGAGCACAAAGTCTCGGTAGCTGGGCGATTGGGATCGGGGCTGTATCTATTATTTTAGGGATGTTTATTCTTCCGTTTTTTTAAGCTTTTCAAGCTAGGAGCACTTGAAAGCTATAAAAAATACGAGGCTTGGCATACAGCCAAGCCTCGTATTTTTATTATTGAACAGTTTCCACTTTTGCTTCTGCTTCTTTTTTAGCAAAATATTCGGCCGCAATTTGATCAATTTCTTTTTTCAATTCCTCAACCATTGTTTCCTCGGGAACTTTACGAACAATTTTTCCTTTGCGGAAGAGGAGTCCTTCGCCACGGGCACCTGCAATACCAATATCTGCTTCCCGGGCCTCACCTGGACCATTTACCGCACAACCAAGCACCGCTACTTTTATAGGGGCTTTAATCGTTGAAATATATTCTTCAACTTCATTTGCGATGCTTATTAGATCGATTTCGATTCGACCGCATGTCGGACAGGAAATTAAAGTTGCTGCATTTGAAGATAGTCCAAATGATTTGAGAAGCTCTCTAGCCACTTTAACTTCTTCAACAGGATCGGCACTTAAAGAAATCCGTAATGTATTTCCAATTCCTTTGCTGAGGATTGCACCTAAGCCAGCAGCACTCTTTACTGTGCCGGCGAATAATGTTCCGGATTCTGTTATTCCTAAATGTAATGGGTAATCAAAGGCTTTTGCCGCTTTTTCATATGCCTCGATCGCTAAATTTACATCAGACGCTTTCATGGAAACGATAATATCATGGAAATCGAGATCTTCTAAAATTTTAATATGATGAAGGGCGCTTTCCACCATGCCATCAGCAGTCGGATAACCATATTTTTCAATTATGCGTTTTTCAAGGGAACCAGCATTAACTCCAATGCGAATAGGAATTCCTTTTGCTTTAGCGGCTTTCACAACAGCTTCTACTTTTTCTCTCTTACCAATATTGCCTGGGTTAATGCGGATTTTGTCGGCTCCTCCTTCGATTGCTTTAAGAGCCAGCTTGTAGTCAAAATGTATATCGACTACTAAAGGGATATTAATTCTTTTCTTAATTTCAGCGATGGCATCAGCGGCCCGCTCATCTGGACATGCAACCCTGACAATTTGACAACCAGCTTCCTCTAATCGATTGATTTGTTCTACAGTAGCATCCACATCATGCGTTTTGGTTGTTGTCATACTTTGGATGACAAGTTCATTATTGCCTCCAATTGTTAAATTACCAACTTTGACAGGACGGGTTTTTGTACGATGTATAATTTCACTCAAAAGTGATTCTCTCCTTTTTTTAAAAGAAATAAGCACCTGAATCAAATCCGTTAAGTAGGACAATACGAAGTTGATTCATCTATCATTATAATGCTAATATGAGTTAATTGTATCAGTGAAGGGTTTACCTTGACAAGAAACTTACTGGTTTAAATGGATTATTCATGTATTTTACTATAATCTGGAAATTTGTAAATTTTACCAATTTGTATTTTATTCGCTTCAGTTCCATTATTGAGGATGCGAAAATCCTTTGTTATTTCATCTATCGGAACAGGGATTGGACCATTTAATTGTTTTTCGATAATGGACAGGACTGTTTCCCCGCTTTGCACTTCTTTATCAAAGTAACTGATACTGGATTGCCAATTTGTAGGCATTTCACTTTGAGCACTCGTATTTGTTTCAATTGCCATAGGGAGTGTTCCTTTACTCAAGTCATAGTAAATGGAAAAAATAGTTGCGACGATTAAAAGTAGGATGAATAGGCGTTTCATTGGTCTAACTCCTTTATCGGGTTTTTTCCATATATATGCTCGTCCAATTTATAATAGTACAAAAATGGAAGTAACAGGTATTTGGCATTATTATTTGAAGTTTATTTGTCTGTGGAAGAACTATTGAAACAGGATTCATGTTCCATCCCGTCATTCTAACCTTTCTTTTTTAGGATGAAGATGTGCAGTTAAGAAAACTGTTAATTGCACATTGAGTTTTCAATGATGTTTTTGCAAGGATAAGGGAATGAATTTTAAAGTTTCGCTTATAGAAGAAGAGTGCGCGGTGCCCTGCCCTGTATGTCGTTTGAGGAAGCGTATAAAGAGACTGTTTCGATTTTTATGAACTCTCTAAAATGACAAAAGACAGTGAGAGTCATCTCGCTGTCTTTTGCTGATAATCAAAAACGCATTTATAGTTCTGCTTCTTTTGCAGAAGGAACTTCTTTTAATGCTAGGAACAATACAAGTACAGAGACGAGCCAATTTAACCAAAAGCCATATGGAACAACTGTACGGAAGATATCCATAATCATGAAAAATACTGTAGGCAGAACAATACTATAGGCAGCCATTCGCCATATATGACGATACTTTAGTTCCTCGCCTTTTCTATAAATCATGACTCCGATTAGGGCCAAAACGGAAATTCCAATAAATTTCATCGCGCTTGCAAAGAGATAAATAAAGATGATTAAAATGGGGATGGCAATAGCTAAAAGAGAGTCCAGGGAATTGACAAAACTGGCTATATCACTCTTTGTTAAAGCGATGTCCATTGATGAATAAGAAAAATGATCATTAGCACTGCCTGGGATGATAATGGCAAAGTCATTTTTTAAAAGAGCAATGGAATTAATGGAAAGATCTAAATCATTTAATTCAATTTCTCCAGTTGAGTCGAAAATAACGGTCAAATCTGGATGTTCAATTTTGACAGGAGCGTCATGATCAGAAATTAATTCACCATCTGCAATGGTGAAATCTGGTATGTCCTTATCGATCGATTGTTGCATGACATTAAATCCATTCACAATATCCGTACTAATCTGTATAGAAGTAGGAATAATGGAAATAAGGACGAGCAAAAAGACAAATAAAATCGTTTTGCCTATTCCTTGGTGTCGCCATGATGCAATGCTTTTTGGAGAGTATATGCTCAAGATGAGCTGCTTAAAAATATTCATGTGAAACCACCTTTTAGTTATTCTTTATTCATTTTAGCCTGTGCTAAACCCCAATACAAGATATTCGTATAAGCTTTTTTGTATAAACGATATTAACAACTGCTAATAAGGCTCTGATGTCTGAAAGGGGAGGAGAAGTTCTCATGATTTATCAGTCAAGCGCTCTTTTAAGTATCCACTAATGTAAAGAGAACCTTTTTCTTTCCTTATAGCTTTGATAAAACGATTTTTAGCTCATTTCGTTCGAAATTTGGTTTCACACGAAATGAGCTAAAAATCGCCAAAAATACGTAATATTCCCTTTTGAATAATATTATAATAATTATTGTTTGTAATTTGTTTGTAATATAACGTTGATTTATTAAGGGATTGTAAATTTACATCATAAATTATTTACATTGTTACAAACGATAACGCATAATAGGAGAGTCGGTTTTGTAAATATACTCATTAACGAGCACTTAAGCGGTTCAAATACTGATGACAGAGATAAAATTTGGAAAGTGAATCGAGTTCGTTCTTACTCTGAAGCGTATTTTTATGAGATTGATGCGAGAACTTTTTTATTACTTTTTCTTTATTTCATGTAATAGGGGTTGAAGAGTTTGGAGTTTGATGTTCAACAGATGATATTTGAGTTTCTTGGTGGACTAGGGATTTTCTTGTTTGGCATAAAGTATATGGGCGATGGTCTGCAAAAATCTGCTGGGGACAAGCTTAGAGATATATTAGATCGATTCACGACCAACCCTTTAATGGGAGTGCTGGCTGGGATTATTGTTACTGGATTAATACAATCGAGTAGTGGAACGACCGTTATTACAATTGGTTTGGTTAGTGCTGGCTTTATGACTTTACGTCAGGCAATTGGAGTGATCATGGGTGCCAATATTGGAACGACCATAACGGCTTTTATTATTGGCATTGATGTTGGCGCATATGCCTTACCTATTATTGCTCTAGGATCTATATTATTATTTTTCTTTAAAAATAAAAAGGTGCACAGTATAGGACAAATTGTTTTCGGTTTTGGTGCCTTATTCTTTGGACTTGAGCTGATGAGTAGCGGAATGAAACCGTTAAGTGGTTTAGAGACCTTTCATGAATTAACAGTAAGCATGAGTTCTAATCCAATTCTTGGAGTTATAATTGGAACCGTCTTTACTGTGATTGTCCAAAGTTCTAGTGCTACAATAGGCATTTTGCAAGGCTTATTTGCTGAAGGTTTAATTGATCTTAATGCTGCGCTGCCAGTATTATTCGGAGATAATATTGGAACAACAATAACAGCTGTTCTAGCATCGATTGGAGCTTCTGTAGCAGCAAAACGCGCCGCAGCAACCCATGTGTTATTTAACTTAATCGGTGCAACGATTTTTATGATATTTATCACTCCTTTTACAATCCTAATTGAATTTTTGCAAGATAAGCTACATCTTAATCCGGAAATGACAATTGCTTTTGCACATGGTATTTTTAATACAACGAATACATTGATTCAATTCCCGTTTATTGCGGTTCTTGCCGTGATTGTGACAAAATTGATTCCAGGTGAGGATTCTGTCTTTGAGTATAAAGCGAAGCATTTAGATCCGGTTTTCATAGAGCAGTCCCCTTCCATTGCGTTGGGACAAGCGAAAGAAGAGGTCCTGAGAATGGGGCAATTTGCTGTGCTAGGATTGACAGAGACGAATAATTATATGAAAACGAAAGCGCAAAAACACTCAGATACAGCAGCTCAGCTTGAAGATGCGATAAACAATTTAGATAGAAAGATAACGGAATACTTAGTGGCATTATCATCTAGCTCTTTATCAGAAACAGAATCAAATGAGCATTCTACTTTAGTTGATACCATTCGTGATATTGAAAGAATTGGTGATCATTATGAAAACGTGCTTGAATTAGTTGAATATCAATTAGCCAATAAAGTAAAAATAACTAAACCGGCGATGGATGAGCTTGAGGAAATGTTCCAATTAACGATCTCTACTGTTAAGGAAGCAGTCAATGCCTTAGATCATAATGATAAAGAACAGGCACGAAACGTCATTAAGAAGGAAGAGCAGATTGACAAGATGGAAAGAAAATTGCGCAAGCAGCATATTCTTCGCTTAAGCGGCGGGGAATGCAGCGCCCAAGCAGGTATTGTGTTTGTTGATATAATTAGCAATCTTGAAAGAATCGGCGATCATGCTGTAAATATCGCTGAAGCTGTGTTAGGAGAAAGACATTAAATTATGAAAAACTCGCTCTTTTTGGCGAGTTTTTCTGATCTCGTTTATAATTTATGTGAATGATGGAAAGGAATTGATAAAATGGATATTTTGTACTGGATTATTATTATTGCGCTTTTTGTCATTTCATTTATTGGATTGATTTATCCGATTGTTCCAAGTGTTTTGTTTATTCTTGGAGGATATCTTTTATATGGATTTTTCTTTAGTTTTAAACCATTTAATTGGTTTTTTTGGATTATTCAGGGTTTATTCATTCTATTATTATTTGTCGCTGATTTCGTCGCCAATTTGCTGGGAATAAAAAAATACGGAGGTTCAAAAGCTGGAATTTGGGGCAGTACCATTGGAATATTGATCGGTCCATTTGTTATTCCTTTTCTTGGGATTATTATCGGTCCTTTTTTAGGGGCCGTCATGGCGGAATGGATGATTAATAAAAAAGGGTTTAAAGAGGGGCTAACGATTGGATTTGGTTCTGTCATCGGTTTTATTAGCAGTGTTGTAACAAAAGGATTAATTCAAGTGTTGATGATCATTTATTTCTTTGTCATTGTGTAAAAAACAATACTAGCTCAATTTTTTATGGGGCCAGTATTGTTTTTCTTGCAAGCTGGTTTTAATATCTCGGGCTCTAAACTTATCAAGCAATTGAAAGGAAATTCAGTGCGAACAATGTTTCGAGGTAGTTGCCGTTTTGTTAATTTATCCCGCAAATTTCAAACGGACAGTTTTGACAATCCACGCTTTCTTTTAAATAATTAATGTTTTTAATAATGAGCTTTTGCTGATTATAAGAGATGATATCTTTTTCACGAAGCTCTTTTAACATCCTTTGTATAACTTCTCTCGTTCCATAAGTAAAATTGGCAAGCTCCTGGTGTGTCAGCGGTAAATCAATCAGTATTCCCTCATCCGTCATAACGCCATAGCTATTGCATAAACGAATGAGAATGGAATAGAGTCCGCCCTTTTTCCCATTCATCATCAGATCCTGGCATTTCATTTGCGCTTTCAAATAACGGGTGCTTAACCATGAGGATAAGGCATTTAAAAGATTTTGATTGCTATGCACAAATTCTTCGAAATCGGCACGTTTAATCATAAGCATTTCACAGTCTGTAAAAGTTTTTGCGTAAAAATGATATTTGGCTTGTGGTTTGAATAGTTGATATTCAATAATTAATTCTTCTCCTGATAAAATTTTCAGGATGAATTCTTTTCCTTTCATATGAACACGGCCAAGGGCAACGCTGCCACGCAGTAATATAAAAATATAATCAACTGAATCTCTTTCATTAAAGAGGATGGTTCCAGCTTTATATTTTTGAATGGTTTCTTTATCAATAAATTCTTGTATGAGGAGGCTATACAGAGAAACGGTGGACTCTTTCATACGATCTCACTCCTATGTTCAAAATTTTCGATAGAAAGGTTATCATAAATAGTATAATGAAAATGACCTTTCTTTCTTTTTAAGGGACACCTCGATTTCGAAAGAATACCTTTTAACAGGTTGAAATATGCCAAATCAATTTGGTCGAAGCAGATTGTATAAAAAACATTGTGATATTCTTCACTTTAGAAAAATTTATCGATACTGTCAATATCGTCAGGAAGCTGAAATCTCTATTAATACAGTGATTATGACTTAAAACGTTGATATATAAGGAAATAGAGACTCTTGACAAATTATCGAACTTTGTGATAAATAGTGTTGAATTTAAGAAGGAAAAAAGAACCTGCATGTGGAATACTATCAGTTGAATAGGAAATAATAGTTATGTTACCTAAGTCATTATGTTTGAAAGGAATTTCTAACTTTGGTAATCTTAATTTAAACACATTAGGAATATTCTTAATATAGAAAAGGGAATATTTCTAAAATCATTTCTATTACATAGGGAGGAATTAACAATGGCTTTTGAATTACCACAATTACCTTATGCTTATGATGCACTTGAACCGCATATTGACAAAGAAACGATGAACATTCACCACACAAAGCATCACAACACATATGTTACAAATTTAAATAATGCGTTGGAAGGTAATGAGGAGCTTCTTTCTAAGTCGGTTGAAGAAGTTGTTTCAAATCTTGATGCGGTACCGGAAGCTGCACGCACAGCAGTACGTAATAACGGTGGCGGTCATGCTAACCATTCGTTATTCTGGACCATCCTTTCACCAAATGGTGGAGGTGCACCTACTGGAGAATTAGCGGATGCAATAACTGCTAAATTTGGAAGCTTTGATAATTTCAAGGCCGAATTCACAAAAGCAGCAACAACACGATTCGGTTCTGGTTGGGCTTGGTTAGTTGTAAATAATGGAGAATTAGAAGTAACAAGTACGCCAAACCAAGACTCTCCATTAATGGAAGGCAAAACACCTGTACTTGGACTTGATGTTTGGGAGCATGCCTACTATTTAAATTATCAAAACCGCCGTCCTGACTACATCGGTGCTTTTTGGAATGTAGTTAATTGGGATGAAGTGGCTAAGCGTTACAGCACAGCGAAATAATTACTACTGCAAAAAAAGCAGGGGATTTTCCCTCTGCTTTTTTTGATCTTGATTATTGTGTATAATCATGCTCCTTTTGTTAGAAACTACCCCTTAGATATAAAGGGGAGAATTAAATGAGTAAAATAAATAAACTGCTTGGTGATGTAGAACTAACAAGAGATCTGTCTTTATTACTAATGATTGGCGGATTATATTCCCTCAGCATTGCTCTATCCAATACATTCGTGAATATATATTTATGGAAGCAATCAGGTGAATTTCGCGATTTGGGAATGTATAATCTGGCTGTCGTTGTATTACAACCGATTACATTTATTCTTGCGGGAAGGTGGGCTAAGAAAATTGACAGAGTGATTGTGCTAAGGATCGGCGTCATTTTTTTAGCTCTCTTTTATTTGACCGTTTTAATTATCGGCACCGCTGCTTCTAAATATTTATTACTGCTTGGCGGTTTATTAGGTGTTGGATACGGGTTCTACTGGCTTGCTTACAATGTACTTACCTTTGAAATTACGGAGCCGGAAACGAGGGACTTTTTTAATGGCTTCCTCGGAATTTTGTCTTCTGTTGGCGGGATGATTGGACCGATAGCAGCAGGTTTTATTATTGCAAAGATGGAAAAGTTTATTGGTTATTCAATCGTATTTGGAATTTCATTAGGCTTGTTTTTTTTAGCTGTGATTCTAAGTTTTTCTCTGAAAAGGAGACCGGCAAAAGGAAAATATTATTTTATTCGAATCTTGCAAGAAAGAAAACAGAACAAAAATTGGCAATTGATCAATCATGCCCATTTCTTTCAAGGTTTTAGAGAAGGTACGTTTGCTTTCATTATTTCCGTGTTTGTCTTTATTGCTACTGGCAGTGAGCTATCGTTAGGAACCTTTGGGTTGATTAATTCGGGAGTTGCTTTTGTCGCCTATTACTTCGTTTCTAGAATGATAAAAAAAGAAATGAGGAAAAGAGCAATATTAATCGGAGGCATTATTTTATATTTATCCATTTTTATCATTGTCTTCGATCCAACCTATATGAAGCTGCTGATTTATGCTGGAGTAATTGCTGTCGCCTATCCGCTCCTACTGGTGCCATATATGTCGATGACATACGATGTCATTGGCCGTGGTTGGAAAGCAGCGGAGATGAGAATAGAATATATTGTCGTAAAAGAGATATTTTTAAATGCTGGCAGAGTCATTTCGATTTTATTATTCCTGCTGGGAATAGCATTTTATGATCCGGAAAAGGTGATCCCGCTCCTATTATTGCTGCTTGGAGCAGGACACACATTGATCTATTTTTTTATTCGAAAAATAAAACTTGCTTAATGAAGGGAAGGGGGCAATTAACCTCTCCCTTTTATTATGTTTCAATGTGCGGATGTTTCAGGGAAAAGGACTTTTGTTTAGATGAAATGTTAGAAGAATCGCGATCTTCTACCTGTTCAATAAAAACCGAAGCAAATTCTGTTAAAACATAAAATGCTCCTTCATGGAGTTGTGTAAAAAGGAAAAATCTTTTATTGCATAAGAATAGAAATTTCAAGGCCTTTCAATTACAATTAAACTATTGTATAAAGCAACTAGGAAGTAGGTTTGACAAAATGGTTCAAAATAAAAAAAAGAAGAAAAAGAAAATTATTCCAGTTCGGTTGAATTTGTTGTTTTTTGTTGTCTTTTTTCTATTTTCTATTTTGATTCTCCGTCTTGGGGTCGTCCAAATAGTGTATGGGGATGACTATAAACGCGAAATCGAAAGAACGGAGGATATTACGGTAAACAATCCGGTTCCAAGAGGGAAAATGTACGATCGAAATGGTCATGTAATTGTAGATAACACTCCGAAAAATGCAATTACCTATACGAATTTTGGAGCAAGTCAAAGTGAAATGCTTGAAGTGGCAGAGAGGCTAGCTCAATTGATCGAATTGAAGCCTGATAAGGTGCAAGAGAGGGATAAAAAGGATTATTGGATAATCAAAAATCCTGATCGTGCTGCTGAAAAAGTATCTGAGGAAGAACATGAGGCATTAAAAGAAGAGCTTGAAACTAAAGAATATAATAGTAAAGTATACAGCCTTCAGCTTGAACGGATTACAGATGAAGAACTTGAAGAGCTAACGGAAGATGATTTAGAAATTTTAGCGATTTATCGAGCGTTTAGTAGTGGTTATGCTTTGACACCGCAGATTGTCAAAAATGAAGATGTAACGCAAAAAGAATTTGCTCTTGTCAGTGAAAATTTGCAATACCTTCCTGGTGTTGATACGACGACAGATTGGGAACGTTCTTATGCATTTGGAAATACATTGAGGACAGTGCTAGGAAAAGTAACGGACTCAAATGAAGGAATCCCGAAAGAAGAGCTTGATTATTACTTAGCGAGAGATTATAACCGAAACGACCGAGTTGGCAAAAGTTATATTGAAAAGCAATATGAGGATGTGCTCCACGGTCAAAAGGCGAAAGTAAAGAATATTACCGATAAAGCAGGGAAAGTGATTGAAACCGAGGTGATTTCCGAAGGTCAACGAGGAAAGGACCTTGTTCTAACCATCGATATGGATCTTCAGCTGGAGGTTGAAAAAATCATTGAAGAAGAACTAAGGGCTGCGAAAAAATCACCAAGAACAGGATTATTAGATCGGGCATTTGTCGTTCTGATGGATCCAAATACTGGTGATATTATAACGATGGCTGGCAAACAGCTTGTTCGAGACAAGGAAACAGGTAAAACCGAAATGCAAGACTTTGCATTAGGAACGATTACGACTTCCTACAATGTTGGCTCAACGGTGAAGGGGGCAACGATCCTTACTGGTTATCAAACGGGAGCGATCAGACCTGGAACCGTATTTTACGATGCACCATTGAAAATTGCTCAAACACCTGAAATGAGTTCTTGGAAGAATTTTGGAAATACAAATGATATCCGTGCTTTAAGAGTTTCGTCCAATGTTTATATGTTCAAGACAGCTATTGAAATTGGTGATGGCCGTTATCAATACGAAAAGCCGCTACCAATCAATACGGAAGCTTTTGATACGATTCGTGAATCTTTTGCCCAATTTGGACTTGGAACAAGGACAGGCATTGATTTGCCAAATGAAGCAACTGGCTATAAAGGGCCTTTAAAAGACCCTGGATTATTGCTCTTTTTATCAATTGGACAGTATGATACGTATACTCCAATGCAATTGGCACAATATGTGTCAACGATTGCCAATGGGGGAAATCGAATTCAACCGCGCATCGTTAAAGAAATTCGTGCGCCATTAATGGAGACAAACGAGCTAGGGCCTGTAATTGAAGAAATAAAACCAACTGTTCTCAATCGGATTAAGCTTGAGAACGGCTGGATGGAAAATGTGCATGAAGGATTTCGTCAAGTTACCCAGCATCCTGAAGGAACTGCGTATGGAAAATTTCATGATGCTTACTATTCACCCGCTGGAAAGACGGGAACGGCACAAGCCTTTTATGATGGTCCTGAAAGAAGCAAATATGCTGAGCCACCAGAAGTGATGAATTTGAGCTTTGTCGGCTATGCTCCTCATAATAATCCAGAAGTGGCCATTTCTGTTGTCGTTCCGTGGGCATATCAGGGAAGAAGCGGAGGACACTCTGCCAATACGATTATTGGACGCAGAGCTTTGGATGCCTATTTTGACTTAAAGAAAACGAGAGAAGAAGCGAAGCTTCACAATACATCCATTGTTGAACAAGAGAATGCAGATGATGATCAGGAACAAACGGAAGAAGAATAACTGTTGCACAAGAAGCTGTGTCAAAAGGTCGTTAAAACGACTTTTTGATGCAGCTTCTCTTTTTTATTTCAAAAATGAAGAGGCTTTATTTGATAATGTCGGGCAAATGGGGAAACCAATGATAAGTCTTTTAATAGAGAGCGGAGGGATGTTCATTTATATTTGAATTGCGCCAGGAACATATTGTCTTTAATCAAATAGTGTGTCCACAAAAATCGACTTTTACTTACATTTACTGCATATTTACACAAGCTTTACAATTTATTAAAACCCTTTTTACAGTCAAACGTTATGCTAATATGCGTAGGACAAAACCACCAATACTCTTAGGGGGAATTAAAGAAATGAAAAGTCTTAAAAAACTAGGTTTATTTTTAATCCTAGCAGCATTTATCGTTGTAGCGACAGCATGTGGTGGCTCAGATGATGCTGATGAAACAGAAGGCAACGAAAACAGCAGTACTGGAAATGAAACTCCAACTGAAGAAGTAGCAGATGAAGGACTTGAAGGTAGCGTTGTTATCGATGGTTCAGGTACTGTCTACCCATTCATGGCAAAAATGGCTGAGAACTATATGACAAACGAACAAGAAGGCGTTTCAGTAGAAGTAGGCCGTGCTGGAACTTCTGCAGGATTTAAAAAATTCTTAGTTGATCAAGGCGGAACAGATTTCAATGATGCCTCTCGTCAAATCAAAGACGAAGAACAAGCAACAGCTGATGAATTAGGAATTGAAGTTCAAGAAATTAAGGTAGCTTTAGACGGTTTAACATTCGTCATTAATCCAGAAAATGATTGGGCAAAAGAATTAACAAAAGATGAGCTTATCAAAATTTTCTTGGATAGCGAAGGAATTAAAAACTGGTCTGACGTTCGTCCTGATTTTCCAAATGAACCAATTTCTAAAATGGGTCCAAACGAGAACCATGGAACTTACGAATTCTTCTGGGAAAAAATTCTTGAAGAGCAAGATTTAGATGCGGACACAAATCTTCAACAAGAATATTCAATTTTAGTTGATCTTGTTTCCAAGGATAAAAATGCTATTGCGTTCTTCGGGTATGGATATTATGAAAACAACAAAGATAAACTGCAAGCAGTACAAGTTGACTTTGGAAATGGTCCTGTTGAACCGAATTTAGATACAATTGGTGAAAGTGAAGACTTTGCTTATAGCCCATTCACACGTCCAGTATTCACATACTTGAATGTAAACATGGCAAAAGAAAAGCCACAAGTATTAGACTTTGCTATCTATGCTGTTGAAAATGCTCAAACTGTTGCAGCAGAAACAGGATTCGCACCATTGACAGATGATGAAGTTAAAGCTTCACTTGATGCGTTAAATGCATTAAAATAATTCATTTTTGAAAGATGAGATGGGGAATTTCCCCTCTCGTCTTTCAGGTTTATATAAATGCCTTCTTGTATATAAATAGGGTCAAATTCTGGAAGGGGAACGTTACGTTGGAAAAGTCGATTGGTCAAGTAAGAAAGATGATCGAAGAAAATAAGAAAACTGCATCTTTAACGAATGTGGTAGAAAAAGTAATCCCGAAAACATTATTTGTTATTGCTGTAATTTCCATTTTAACGACATTGGGTATTTTAGTAACGCTATTGTCTGAAACTGTTGCGTTTTTTAAAGAGATCTCATTCATTGAATTTTTTACAGGTACAGTATTAAAGCCTCTAGGGCAGAATGCGCAGTTCGGTGTTCTCCCTTTACTTACAGGTACATTAATCTCCTCAGCTATAGCGATGGTCGTTGCAATACCGATTGGCTTAATGACAGCCGTTTATTTAAGTGAATATGCATCTGAGAAAGTACGGAAGGTTGTAAAGCCGATTTTGGAAATCCTTGCAGGAATTCCAACGATTGTATACGGCTTTTTTGCGCTTACATTTGTTACTCCTATCTTAAGATCTTTAATTCCAAGTTTAGAACCAACAAATATTTTGAGTCCTGGTATTGTCATGGGAATTATGATCATCCCGATGGTAGCATCACTTTCAGAGGATGCGCTTGGTGCAGTTCCGAACTCGATGAGGGAAGGTGCTCTTGCACTTGGAGCAACGAAATTAGAAGTAACATGGAAGGTAATTGTTCCCGCGGCAATTTCAGGGATTGTAGCATCATTTGTTTTAGCTATTTCCCGAGCAATTGGAGAAACGATGATTGTGACAATTGCAAGTGGTAGTTCGAAAAACTTTACCTTCGATATTACACAGTCTATGCAGACGATGACCGCTTATATTGTAGAGGTAACTGGTGGAGATGCTCCGGCAGGTTCAACACTCTACTATAGTTTATATGCAGTTGCGATGACGTTATTTGTTTTCACCCTTGTGATGAACCTAATTGCCCAATATATCTCTCGTAAATTTAGGGAGGAATACTAAACATGAAATATTTTGACTCAGGACAAATACAGAAAAAATTAGGTTCCCGTTTACTTTTGAATCAGGTTGCCAAAAGATTATTCTTCCTAGCCACTTTAGTAGGGCTAGTAGTCCTTGTCATCCTAATTTATCGCGTTTTTTCAGATAGTCTTGGATGGATTGATTTTGAATTTCTTTCAAATAAGCTCTCAACAGATCCGCAGAAGGCAGGAATTCTTGGGGCAATAAGCGGAACCTTCTGGCTCATGGTCGTTGTTGCACCCGTTACTTTTTTTCTTGGAGTTGGAACGGCTATTTATCTAGAGGAGTTTGCTAAAAAAGGGCGCTTCCAGTCGTTTATTCAAACGAATATTTCCAATCTTGCTGGTGTGCCGTCAATTGTTTTTGGTTTGTTAGGCTTAACCGTTTTTGTAAGAGGACTAGGTTTAGGTGCGGTTGTCTTGGCCGGTGGACTTACAATGGCATTGCTTGTTCTTCCGATTGTTGTCGTTAGTGCGCAAGAGGCGATTCGAGCGGTTCCTCAATATTTGCGGGATGCTTCATATGGGATGGGAGCCACGAAATGGCAAACGATCAAAAATGTCGTTTTGCCGGCAGCAATTCCAGGGATTTTGACAGGAATTATTTTAGCATTATCGCGGGCCATTGGCGAAACAGCTCCATTAGTTGTGTTAGGTATTCCAGCTCTTTTAATCCCGCTTCCAGAAGGAATATTCGATAAATTTACAGTAATGCCATTGCAAATTTATTACTGGACAATAGATGCTGCACTAGTGACGGAATATGCAAATTTAGCTGCTGCTTCAATCGTTGTTTTATTGTTCATCTTATTTTTAATGAATTCGGTAGCAGTTTTTATCCGCAATAAATATCAGAAGAGATATTGATGAAGGGAATGAAAAGAATGGCAGTGATGACAAAAGTGAAGAAGAACTTTGTGAGTCCAGCAAATATAGGAACTCTTGAGCCTGCCCAAAAGAGTAAAAAGGTTGCCTTTCAAACAAAGGAGCTCAATCTTTGGTACGGCGAAGATCACGCATTAAAGAACATTAATCTTGATATTTTTGAAAATGAAGTGACGGCTATTATCGGACCGTCCGGATGTGGAAAATCCACCTTCATCAAGACGTTGAATCGTATGGTTGAATTAATTCCTGTTGTAAAAATTTCAGGAGACATCTTATATCGGGAAAAAAGTATTTTGAATAAATCTTATAAGGTTGAGGATTTACGTACACGCGTTGGAATGGTCTTTCAAAAACCAAACCCTTTTCCAAAGTCGATTTATGAAAACATTGCATACGGCCCTAAAATCCATGGAATTCGAAATAAAAAGATTTTAGATGAAATTGTTGAAAAAAGCTTGCGTGGTGCAGCAATTTGGGATGAAGTGAAAGATAGACTACACGAAAATGCATATGGATTATCTGGTGGGCAACAACAGCGAATTTGTATTGCACGCTGTTTAGCAATTGAGCCAGACGTTATTTTAATGGATGAGCCGACTTCTGCACTTGATCCAATCTCGACTTTGAAAATTGAAGAACTTGTTCAGGAACTAAAGAAAGATTTTAGCATTATTATCGTTACTCATAATATGCAGCAGGCTGCCCGTATTTCTGATAAAACAGCATTCTTTTTAAATGGAGAAGTAATTGAATTTGATGCAACAGATAAAATCTTTTCTACCCCTTCAGATAAACGTACAGAAGATTATATAACTGGGCGATTTGGATAAATTGCATTGGAGAGGATGTAGGTTTCATGGTCGTAAGAGAACAGTTTCAGCTTGATCTGAATGAATTACAAGCGAAACTCCTTGAGCTTGGGAGACTGGCAAATCAAGCTTTGGAGAATTCAATCGAGGCCCTGGAGACGTGTAACCTTGAAAAGGCTCTTAAGGTCATTGATGATGATTCAGAGGCGGATGCTTTGTATGAGGAAATTAATGATTTTGCCATCCTATTAATAGCAAAGCAGGCTCCCGTGGCAATCGATTTACGACGGATCATTGTCGCCATAAAGATTGCTACTGATATTGAAAGAATTGGTGATTTTGCCGTCAATATTGCGAAATCAACGATCCGAATTGGAAATGAAGAACATGTGCGCACATTTCAGCAGGTAAAGAAAATGTATAGTATTACAACAGAGATGCTAAACCTATCACTTCAGGCTTTTGGTAACGAAGATGTTGTCAGTGCGAAAAAGGTTGCAGATATGGATGATGAAGTGGATGAATTATATGGTTCGTCCATCCGCGAGCTTCTAGAGTTACATCGTTCGCATCCTGATAACATTAGTCAAATTACCCAATTATCGTTTGTTTGTCGCTACTTAGAGCGAGCGGCGGACCATGTGACAAACATAGCAGAGAGCATTTTCTACCTCGTCAAAGGGAGACATTATGATTTAAATGCATGAAATGAAGAAAGATGGGAGTAAACAGGCTTCCTTCTCAGACTGGAGACAAACTCGATGAAACCAAGTTTGCCTCTAGTCTTTTTTGCCGTTGAGGAAATATGGATTTCATAGTTTATATAACTATGGAGAAGAGGCTGAACTACCTTCGTCACACAAATGAAATATTCGCATGCCGTAAAGAATCGCTTGAACGAGTCTTTGCTGATGCAAAAGAATGCGATGGACTACCTTATGGGATTAAAAACAAGTTCATACAGGCAACGCTTACTTTTAGTGCCATGAACTTAAATAAATTGGCTAATTGGACTTGGCAATTTGCTTGAGTACGACTCAAACTAGTTGAGTGGAGTGGAAGGTGCTTGCTTCTTCGGGGATTTGCGGTCAGGTAAGACCCGAAGGAGCGACTGAGAGGCCACTGAAAAACTCAGTAAAAATGGGGAGTTGTCCATTATACTGACTTTTTTAGTGGTATTAATGGAGAGGAAGAATTCGGACAGAACGGGGAAAGCGAGAAAGACATTTGTCCGAATGAGAAGTGTATTCGGACAGAATGGGGAAAGCGAGAAAGACA
Source organism: Robertmurraya siralis (assembly GCF_005502275.1). GTDB lineage: Bacteria > Bacillota > Bacilli > Bacillales > Cytobacillaceae > Robertmurraya > Robertmurraya siralis. The sequence goes on along the minus strand of NZ_SWLZ01000009.1, from coordinate 28,813 downwards.
TTTGTCCGAATGAGAGGAGTATTCGGACAGAATGGGGAAAGCGAGAAAGACATTTGTCCGAATAAGAGGTGTATTCGGACAGAACAACGCGTGAAACTTTTAAGGTCAAGTCCGAATAAGCTCCCAATTCGACTAACCAGAATAAATGAAGTCTGCAGGAGTCCAATATTTAAAACAATCTGCCATAAACCAACGTCATTTGCGTTCTCCCTCGACAGAACAGAGGACAGCAGTTCTAGAAATTCTGCAAAAATAGACGCTGAAAACTTTTCAAGTGGCTCAAACGACTGCTTCGGAGGCTCACCGCCCACCGGAAAGCAAGCGCCTGGGGCGGAAATCAACGTATATTAAGCGCAATTCCATCCAAAAATGCCAAGAGGCATCGAGAAGTAGTAATCTCGACGCTTTTGGTGACAAAATAAAATATGAAGGTAGCAAAATGCTTCTCTATTTTCTTATTTGTTTTTTGTGATGATTTTACTGATCTCCTCATAGGTCATTTCGCTGTTGAGCTCAAAGCTTCCAATCTGAACCTTCGTATGGTAGCCATGCTCGATTAAATACTGTTCAAATTCGCCAGCGTTTTCGATGATTTGCTCTTTAGCAAGAATATCTGCTATTTTCTTTGTGCTCATGTTTAGCTTAATCTCTAATGTGATTTGCTTTTTTTCTTCAATTGGAGTTTCTTCATTTGTCTTGGTTTCTTTCGCTGGAGGCTCCATTTGCTTATTCTCTAAATCGTTAAATTCTTCTTTAGTCAAAACAATAAATCCCGCCTCTGTTATTCTTTCTTTTGCACTATTTATAGGTATTTCCGGTTCACGTTCTAAAACAGTGAAATGGAGCAGAACAACAGCGAGAATAATCCCAAGTGCAAAAGCTCGCAGTGTATGTTTATTCATATCTCACACCTGCTGATAGTTCATTAATAATATCTTTCACATCCTCTTTTGTTAACGAGGATTGCTTGGCGATTTGGGCAACGGATACCCCTTGTTGTGCTAGTGACCAAACTTGATTTTTAATGATCGCATGGATCTCCTTTTTAGGTTCTGGAAATGAAGAAACAGTTTGAAAATCCCGATCGTCGATGAGCAATTCTTCCTCCAATACTTTGATTTTTCTTTTCAATTGATAAATTTCTTGAATTTGCTGCATTGAAAATTGATCAAGTTCATTTTTTATCTCTTTATAGGGGTCTTTTATAAAGAATGAAATAATAAATAGCAAAATAGATAATCCAAGTAAACCAGGTACTATATATTCCATTGTCTTTCACCTCTTTATGTTGGTCAGTTCGTACGAAGACCATTTTACCATTTAAATCGACGTTTTTCGATGGTATTGACGAAAGAAACTAATAATTGCTATTTTACAGGGAAAATTGCAGATTTATAACGAGTGAAAGTGGTCTCCAAATGAAAACAAAAAATGACAAAATGCGTTTATTGTGGGCTCCCGCTATCAGTGCTAACATAAAGGAGAGCTCATTGAAATGTTTTTTTCTGACATTATTGAATATTTAGGCTTTGTTATATGTCGGTATTGATTTTGGCTTACGTCCTTCAGTTATGCAGAAAGATATGTGAAACCAAGGTTTCACATGAAATAAGCAAAAAAGTTTTCTCAACAATATTGTTTAACAAAGCCAATATCTAAAAAATTCATAAGAAATCATGATGATCGCAAATATGCAATTGGGAATATCAAAATAAATATGATGAGAAGGGGAAGTAATGGAAGCAAATATAACACTTAATACAATAACCAGTACTGAACGTGAAAATAATGTTTATAGTGGATTGATGGCGACACCTGGCATTTGGATCGGTGGGAAAATATATTGGCTTAGGGATAGTCGGGAAAAGCTTATTTCTGAAGAGAATATATCAGTCATTGTGAAAGAACGTTCCATACATTCAAAAACGAAAATTCATGAGATGTTTATAAAAAATCATGGGGACGAAATAAGGGATATTAAGGTGCTCTTTGTTCATCACTATCCGGAAATCTCAAAAGAGGTTCTTACCTTTGTTGCTCCGGTGGAAAAAGCGATATTTCATATAATGAACCCACTGCTTTATTTAGTCAATGGATACTGTCAAGGCAAGACGATGGATCAAGCTACAGTACAACCGATGTGGAAGGTTAATACAGAAAATATATGGCAATCGCTTGGAAAAGGAGTTCTTCAGTACCAGCCAATGGCTAAAGGGATGATGGCGAGTATTTTTTCATTGGATGGAACGATCGCCGTTAATGAAACCTGCAAGGCAAGTTCTTGGACGGTAGTAGGGGAAAGTAAAAAAGAAGCGCTGCAGCTTAATCAAGCAATAAAAAAAGCTTTGCTGTTTATATGAACAAGAAGAAAAAACGCACTAGCATTTCCTTGCAAAAAGTGATATTATAGAAAAGTCGTATGTGGAACAACAGTTAGATAGTAGTTTGGAGGGAAATTCATGCGTGTAAACATTACTTTAGCTTGCACTGAATGTGGAGAGCGTAACTATATTTCGAAAAAGAACAAGCGCAACAATCCAGATCGTCTTGAGCTAAAAAAATATTGCCCAAGAGACAAAAGAAGCACAACACATCGTGAAACAAAGTAAACAGTGGGAATCTATTTCCTGCTGTTTTTTTATGATTTAGGAAAGGATGTTCATTCTTTTATTTCGTACATCTATGACGGATACAAGCCGCTTATATAATTTCTTAATAAACTACTTGTGGAGGCAAAGCATGGAAGAGAAAACAAAACTGCGAAAATCTTTACAAGCACAGTTACAAAAAATGTCTAAACCTGAATATGAGCATCTCTCGTACAAGATTGCACAAAATTTATTTTCGACTTCGCTCTGGCAGGAGGCCAAAGTGATTGGCATTACAATCTCTCGAGTACCTGAAGTCGATACATATCAAATTATTCGAAAAGCCTGGGAAGAGGATAAAGTGGTTGTCGTGGCTAAATGTGAGCCCCAAAAAAGAAGGATGCATTTTCGGGTCTTGACCGCATTTGAGCAGTTAGAAAGCGTTTATTATGGGCTATACGAACCAATTGTTGAACAAACGCTAAAAGTCGAGAAAGAAAAAATTGATTTATTGATCGTACCAGGATTAGCCTTTACGAAGAGCGGATATCGCCTTGGCTTTGGCGGCGGGTACTATGACCGATTTATGGCGGATTATCAAGGAAACAATGTAGCATTGGCTTTTCCGTTGCAATTGCTTGACGCTCTTCCTATCGAGAGTCATGATATACCTGTCAGACAAATTGTGACGACAGAGGAGATTATATCTACCCATGAATAGCTTTTTCTACTTTATCATTATAATTATAGCTGTCTTCTTTGGATATGTCGGGCGTTTTTTAACCCTTTCTGGGAGTATTGCAGCAGCATTTGTTGGTATACTAACGGTGTTAGGACTACATATAGAAGGTTTGTTTCTATTAGGGTTATTTTTTGCTACTTCAAGCTATTGGTCTAAGTACAAGAAGGACCAAAAAGACCAAGTAGAAGAAAGGTTAGCAAAAGGTTCGCGCAGAGATTGGCTACAAGTCATTGCGAATGGTGGATGTGCTGCGCTAACAAGCCTTCTCTATTATATAACAGGTGAGCCGTTATATGTAATCGCTTTTTGCATCTTGATTGCAACCTCAAATTCAGACACTTGGGCTTCGGAGATCGGTACACTTAGCAAAAAACTTCCACTTAGTGTACGATCATTTCAATTGGTGCCAAAAGGCACTTCAGGAGCCATCAGTGCATTAGGAACTTTAGCTGGAATTGCAGGCTCGGCGCTCATTGCAATTGCCTCGCTATTTTTATTTGCCTTTTCCATTGAAATTGCATTTTTAGTGTTTCTGTTTGGCTTTTTTGGAAATTTACTCGATACGGGACTCGGAGCTTTATTTCAAGCAACCTATCGCTGTAATCACTGTTCGCTTGAAACGGAGAAAACCTACCATTGCGGTCAAAGGACAGAAAAAATTAGAGGGTTTTCATTATTAAATAATGATGTTGTAAATTTATTATCGAGTTTGCTAGCAGCGCTGCTGGGATGCATCGTGATCAATGAACTTTATTATTTTTGAGGAGGTTTTTTATTTTGATCGATCGTGTTAATCGAGTTGTCTTAATTGGTACTGGTGCAGTAGGTTCAAGCTACGCTTTTGCGTTAATTAATCAAGGAGTCACTGAAGAGTTAGTCCTAATTGACTTAAATAAGGAAAAGTCTGAGGGAGATGCGATGGATTTAAACCATGGAATTCCATTTGCTCCATCGCCAACAAAAATTTGGTTTGGAAACTATTCTGACTGTCAGGACGCTGACCTTGTCGTTATATGTGCAGGGGCTAATCAGAAGCCTGGAGAGACTCGCCTTGACCTCGTTGAAAAAAATACGCGAATTTTCAAAGGGATTGTGGATGAGATAGTAGCGAGTGGCTTTCAAGGTATTTTTCTTGTTGCGACAAATCCAGTTGATATTTTAACATATGCTGTTTGGAAGTTTTCGGGCTTTCCAAAAGAACGGGTCATTGGATCGGGGACGATTCTAGATACAGCAAGATTCCGTTATTTACTAGGCGATTACTTTAAAGTAGATACACGAAATGTTCACGCTTATATTATTGGAGAGCATGGAGATACGGAACTTCCTGTCTGGAGCCATGCTGATATTGCAGGAAGAAAGATATCTGATTGGATTGGTACGAAGGATGAGTATCAACAGGAGCATTTAGAGCAGCTATTTTTGAATGTGCGTGATGCTGCATATCATATTATTGAACGTAAAGGTGCTACTTACTATGGTATCGCAATGGGATTAGTTAGATTGACGAAGGCGATTCTTCAAAATGAGAGTTCAGTGCTTACTGTGTCTGCTTTTCTTAATGGTGAATACGGGCATGAAGATGTCTATATCGGTGTACCGGCAGTGGTTAATCGAAAAGGGATTCGGGAAATTGTCCAATTAGATTTAGATGAAACAGAAAAGGTAAAGTTTGCCCATTCAGTCTCAGTTTTAAAGAAAACGATGGGGCCTGTTTTAAGTAACTAGATTTATTTTTTTGAGAAAGATTTGGGTGATTGACAGTCCCTGTCTATGCTCAATTTGTAAGCTTCACAGTCAAAAAATTATTCCAGGTTTTTCGGATAAAAGCCAAGAAAATATCTCAAACTATTTCCATAGGAGGGATATAAATGGGTCGTTTAGTATCATTGCTTCTCATTGGAATCGGAGGCTACTGGGTATTTCAGAATCGCTTTCGCCTTGCCAACTTTTTACTGGGAAATAGCATGATGAGAAGGGTTTTAGTCTCGTCCTTTATGCGCATTCCCCTCGTTCGTAATCAGATGTTTAGCAGTCTATTTTCAGGCGGAGCACAAAAACAATATGGAAATAGTTAATTTAAGAGAGGCTGTATCAACAGGTCGTTGGAAACGACTTTTTGATATCAGCTTTTTCTTTTGTGTAGGTTTTTGGGTATTTTTGGTTATTGGATAGTGATTAAAAGAGGGCTTTCGCCTTTTTTGCTTTATGCCCATTCTCCTTTTCTCATTTTTTTACATGGATTTGTTATATGCAGGTGTTGTTTATTTCGTGTGAAAGCGTTGTTTCACAAAAGCTGGGTCAAAAATCGATCATCAATATTGTTGAACAAAGCAGATAAATCATGGGAAAGTGGCTGTATCTACGGTTAGATTGTCATCTTTTTAATCGCGTAAGGGGCTATTCTTATAAAATTCCACAATATTTGTTTATAATGGAGGTAATGAATGGACTCTCTGAATGAATAAGATTTGTGATGTGAAAGTAGGGGGAATTTTTGATTAATAACGAACGCTATTTATTTTGGAAACTTGCTCATGGATTTATTGTTGAGCTTGGCTATAGAATGATAAAGTTATCCAGTGATCAAAATGAACTATGGTTGGAAAAAAGAGAAAATAGACAAGCTCAAATAGTTCGCTTGCTTCATTATGATATTGATTGGAGTAACTGGTTGCAGCAGGATATTGAACGAACCGCAGTAAATGGTGAAAGAATCCGAAAACAAATGACAAGGGGCGAGCTTCAAGTTGCGAATATTTATGTTTCGTCCTATCCACCTGTTGATGATTATGAATTTCGGCTGTTAAAGCCTTACTTTGATCCGGTACAAAATAAGACGAAGGTAACGTCCTCTCTAATTGCAAATTCTAATTATATCGAGGAAATCCAGCGATTAGAAAAGCTTTTCAATATGGAGCTTAACATTTCCGAGCAAATCCCTGTGGAGGAGGAAGCGGTTGAAAAGCTGAAAAGAGAGGTTTTAAATACTGCTGTTCAACGTGAAAGACAGGAGAAAGCTCTTTTTGAACAAGGAAAACCATTTTTTACATATATGTTTATTGCGATTCAAGTCTTGATGTTTTTAGTACTTGAGGTGTTTGGTGGGAGCACCGACACAAGTACATTAATTCAATTTGGCGCAAAATTTAACCCGCTTATTTTAGAAGGAGAGTGGTGGCGTTTCCTCACGCCAATGGTTTTACATATTGGTTTTCTTCACTTAGCAATGAATACGCTGGCCTTATTCTATTTAGGGACGGCGGTGGAAAGAATATTTGGCAGGGGTCGCTTCTTGTTCATTTATATTTTAGCTGGTTTTGCCGGTACTGTTGCGAGTTTCATTTTTAGTCCTAATCTTTCTGCTGGTGCCAGTGGTGCCATTTTTGGCTGTTTTGGTGCTTTGCTTTATTTTGGCGCCACTTATCCCAAATTGTTTCTTCGAACAATGGGACTTAATATTTTTGTCGTCTTAGCGCTCAATTTATTATTTGGTTTTACTGTTCCCGGAATCGATAATGCAGGTCATATTGGTGGTCTTATCGGTGGCTTCTTAGCTTCAGGTATTGTTCATTTTCCAAAAAAGCGGAAGATTGCACTGCAAGCGATTTGTTTAGCGCTAACTCTTGTTGTAGCAGGTGGGATGCTTCGATATGGTTTTGAAAATCCAAAGCAGGTTTTAGATGAAACATCTGTATTAGTACTTGTTCAAGATTATTTCGAATCAGAAAGATTTACAGAAGCGTACCAGCTATTAAGTGATTTTCCGAATAGGGAGGAGCCGTCTGCTCAATATTATTTTTTATTGTCCTTTTCTGAAATAAAGTTGGAAAAGTTTGACGAGGCCGAAAAATCACTTTTAAAAGCAATAGAAGTAGAGCCAAATTTCCATGAAGCACACTATAATCTTGCCCTTGTTTATTTACATAAGCAGGAATTTGAAAAAGCTAAGGTTCATGCAGAAAAAGCGGTGGAAATTAACCCAACGGATGAATATCACCAGTTGTTAAATCAATTTAATTGATTTCAAATTGTCGACAAAAGGCATCGAGACTATCGATGTCTTTTGTCAGTTCTGGATGGAATTGTGATTAAAATCCGAATGATCTCCGTTTTCGATCACTGCTTTTAATAAAGCCTAAAAGAAAAAAACGATAAAACTAAATAAATGTTAGTTCACCTTATTAATTCCTCAAGGATGGCAGAGTATTTTTTTTCCTTGGAATGTCTAAGCTGAAGAGGACATTGTTGGAAAAGGATTTGAGGTGGATTATGGAGGAAAAAGCTAAGAAACTTGTGCATGCCAACATAGACGAAAACATCAGCTACTTAAAAGAACAATTGGGTGTTGAAAAGAGCTTCGATGTTCTGCAGCTGGATGTGGAGTATGCTGAAAGAAAAATGGCCTTTTACTTTATTGATGGATTTGTCAAAGATGATATTTTACATTTAATCATGAAATTTCTTGCAAAATTATCAAAAGAAGCACTTGAACCAAATACTTTACACAAGCTAATCAAAACGTATCTTCCCTATGTTGAAGTGGAAGTTACCGATGATTTGGATAAAGTCGTAGAGATGGTGTTGGCAGGACCTACTGCCTTGGTCGTCGATGAAATCAAACAAGTAATCTTAATTGATGCTCGTACGTATCCGGCAAGGGGCCCAGAAGAACCAGATATAGAAAGAGTTGTACGCGGCTCAAGGGATGGATATGTGGAAACGCTTGTTTTTAATACGGCCCTTACAAGAAGAAGGGTACGGGATCGCACGTTAAGAATGGAATACATGCAAATTGGCCGACGTTCTAAGACAGATATTGTCATTAGCTACATTGAAGATATTGCCGAGCCAAATATGGTGCAGGAAATAAAAGATTCACTTAGTAAAATTGATACGGACGGCGTGCCGATGGCAGAGAAAACGATAGAGGAATACATTTCAGGTCGCCATTGGAATCCCTTTCCGGTTGTTCGTTACACAGAGCGGCCGGATACAGCAGCTAGTCATCTTTATGAAGGTCATGTTTGCATCATTGTTGATGGTTCTCCTAGCGTCATTATTACTCCCTGTACGTATTGGCATCATTTGCAGCACGCCGAAGAATATCGAAACAAACCGATCATTGGTTCTTATTTAAGATTTGTCCGTTTTGCGGCTGTGTGGGCATCCATTTTTCTTCTACCCCTATGGTACTTATTTTCGATCAATCCCAGTCTTCTTCCTGATGCTCTATCCTATATCGGACCAAATGATAAAGGGGAAATTCCGCTGTTGCTTCAATTTATATTTGTTGAAATTGGCATTGACATGTTAAGAATGGCAGCGATCCATACCCCTTCAGCATTAGCGACAGCACTAGGGCTTGTGGCAGCGTTGATGATTGGACAGGTAGCCGTTGAAGTCGGTTTATTAACGAATGAGGTTATTTTATACCTATCTATTGCTGCATTGGGAACGTTTGCAACTCCGAGCTATGAAATGAGCCTTGCAAATCGGCTTGTAAGGATTTTTCTGTTGCTTGCTACCGCTGCTTTTCATTCATATGGTTTATTAATTGGTTCCGTTTTGATTGTTATATTCCTTGCTCGGATGCAATCATTTGGAATCCCATATCTCTGGCCGTTTATCCCGTTTCATTTTCGCGCGTTTGTCGATGTTATGTTTCGATCACCAATTCCGCTAAAAAATCGCAGGCCAAGTGTTTTGCATCCAAAAGATCCTGATCGTTAATATTATAGAGAACATTGAACAACTGTGTAACAATTGCTTGAGGACCTTAAAAAATTGAATTATACTTGACTCGGAAGATATAATTTAGAAATTAAAGAGGTCTAATATGAAAAGCATTTACGATATACAGCAATTTCTCAAAAGGTTTGGGACCATTATCTATGTAGGTGACCGAATTGCGACTCTGGAGCTAATGGAAGAGGAGCTAAAGGATTTATATCAGTCTCAGCTAATAGAAACGAAGGAATTTCAATCAGCGCTTCTACTATTAAGACATGAAATTCGAATGTTGAAGGAAGAAGGAACAAATCCTTCTTAAAAGTGGCTATAGATTCGTTTGTTTGCTTAGAGGCAAATTAAGCAAAGTTTTCACAAGATAAACGTCAATTAGCGCTTAAATCAACATGATTAATGTCATGCAACTATGAAGCAACAACTATTTTTACGCTGCTTCATGTTATTCGGGTACATGTTCTGTAGTTCGCTTATGTGATTCAGCGCTTCGACCTCTTTACATTCGGCAAAGGAGTTTGTGTTATGAAGAAATGGGTAGCAGGAGTAGATTTAGGTGGTACTTCAATAAAAATCGCATTTATTGATACGCTGGGAACGATTATCTCAAAGTGGCAAATTCCAACGGATAATCGGGAGAAAGGAAAGAACATTACGATCGATATTGCGAGAACGATTGAAGAGAAATTAACTGAGCTTGGTCAATCAAAGGAAATCCTCGAAGGAATCGGGATGGGAGCACCAGGACCTGTAGATTATGTGAACGGAATCCTTTACAATACGGTTAATTTAGCGTGGGAGGATCATTATCCGTTGCGGGATAAACTTGAAAAAGAGCTCTCCCTTCCTGTCTATATAGAAAATGATGCGAACTGTGCTGCACTAGGAGAAATGTGGAAGGGTGCGGGAGCTGGAGCTAAGGATTTAGTTTGTGTCACATTAGGAACAGGGGTTGGCGGCGGTATTATTACAAACGGAGAGATCGTCCAAGGGGTAAGTGGTTCTGCTGGAGAAATCGGCCATATTACGTCTGTTTCCCGTAACGGGGCTCCCTGCAATTGTGGAAAAAAAGGATGCTTGGAAACGGTCGCTTCCGCAACTGGTATCGTAAGATTGGCAACTGAAAAGCTGGAGAAAGAACGAGACAACGAAGGAAAGTTAATGAAAATATTCAAGGCAAACGGAAAAATTGCCGCGAAGGATGTTTTTGACTTTGGCCGTGAAGGAGACGAGCTGAGCCTTGAAGTGGTTGAGGAAGTAGCCTATCATCTAGGATTGGCGCTCGCCAATTTAGGGAATACCTTAAACCCTGAAAAAATAGTTATCGGTGGCGGTGTATCAAAAGCGGGAAATATTCTATTAGATAGGGTTCAGGCTTATTTCAATGAGTTCGCCTTTTCAAGAGTAAAGGAATCTACAACAATTTCGATTGCGACTCTGGAAAATGATGCTGGTATTCTTGGTGCAGGGTGGCTGGTTGTAAACCGTATGTAATAAAGCTGTTAAAGGCCATTTGCACCCTATTGGTTATCAAACGGGAAGAATAGCCTAAAATAAAGACAAATTTTGCAGAGTTTACGAGCAAAAAGTTTTCCCGTGTATTTTCTACACAAAAGAACGAATAATATGAATAAAGCAGGCTGACAAAAGTAGTGAACCATCACCTTTTGAGCCTGTTTTTTTATAATTAAATGAGCAGGAATCGGGTATTGTTCATGTTGGATAAGTTTACTAAAATGAAACTTTTTAGCCATTCAAACGTCTATAATATATGTGAGGTATTACGCATGGACATTACATAATTTTACAAAAACAATTTTAACTTTGGTTTGATCTTTTGTAAAAAAAGTATTAAGATTATCTTTGATTATCAGTAAATACCTAATATTGTAAAAATGAAAGGTTCTTGCGGTAGGGGGGGAATTATGCGCTATTTAAAAGATTCCAAAGTATCGATAACCGTGCTTGCCATAATACTTCTATGGATCAAGACATATATCGTCTATAAAACTAGTTTTGAAATAAATATTGAGAACTGGAGACAAGAATTAATTCTCTTTATCAACCCTCTTAGTTTCCTTATGTTTATATTAGGGCTTAGTTTACTAATGAAAGAGAAAATTCGCAATCGCTATATTTTAATTACAAGCTTTTTAATTTCAACCGTTTTATTCGCCAATGTCGTTTTTTACCGTTTCTTCAATGACTTTTTAACGCTTCCTGTTCTTATGCAAACAAGCAATATGTCTGATTTAGGAAGCAGTGCAGGAGAATTGATTCATTTTCGGGACTTAGCTTATTTTATTGACTTTTTCATTTTGCTCCTGGCAATAAAGTTCAAGCCTGCATTTTTGGAGAATCGCAGTTATGGAAAAGTTGGAAAAAGAGTATTTTTTTTAGTGGCAATTGCTATTTCTTTTGCTAATTTAGGTTTGGCCGAAACAGAAAGACCACAGTTATTAACCCGTACATTTGATCGAGAAATGCTCGTTAAAAACATCGGTACGTATAATTACCATTTATATGATTTATTTTTACAATCAAAATCGTCTGCTCAACGAGCGTTAGCAGATGGAAGTGAACTTGTCGATATTGAAAACTATATCCGGGCGAATTATAAGAAGCCAGATGAAGAAATGTTTGGAATTGCAAAAGGGAAGAATGTTATTTTAATATCGATGGAATCAACGCAAAGCTTTGTCATTAATAACACGGTTAATGGGGAAGAGATCACTCCATTTTTAAATGACTTTATCAAGGAAAGCTACTACTTTGAGAACTTTTATCATCAAACTGGGCAAGGAAAAACGTCAGATTCTGAATTCCTTGTTGATAATTCCCTGTATCCTTTAGGGAGAGGTGCTGTCTTTTTTACCCACTCAGGAAATGAATTTGAGGCAAGTCCGAGCATCTTGAGTGAAAATGGCTATTTTACAGCTACGCTTCATGCCAATAATAAAAGCTTTTGGAATCGTGATATCATGTATGATTCATTAGGCTATGAACGTTTTTACGAAATTAATGATTATGATGTGAATGAAGAAAACTCTGTTGGCTGGGGACTCAAAGATGATGATTTCTTTCAGCAATCAATTCAGCATTTAAAAGAGATGCCACAGCCTTATTATGCTAAATTTATCACGCTTACGAATCATTTTCCGTTCGAATTAGATGAAGAAGATAAAATGGTTCAACCATATACTTCAAATTCGAAAACATTGAATAATTATTTTCCGACCGTCCGTTATCAGGATGAAGCACTTAAAAACTTTATTCAAAGCTTAAAGGATGAAGGAATTTACGAAAATTCGATTATCATTCTTTACGGTGATCATTATGGAATTTCTGAAAATCACAATAGAGCAATGGGAGAATATTTAGGAGAAGAAGTTACCCCATTTGTAAGCGCGCAATTGCAGCGAGTACCGCTTATCATTCATATACCTGGCCATAAAGGTAAAACGATTTCGACGGTATCGGGGCAAATAGATTTAAAGCCGACGATCCTTCACTTATTAGGGATTGATACGAAAAGGGACTTCAATTTTGGAAGTGATTTGTTTTCAAAAGATAAAATGGAGTTTATCGTGCTTAGGGATGGCAGTTTTATAACTAAGGATCATGTTTATACTCGTGAAACGTGCTATGACAAAAATACAGGCGAGGTCACCGATGGGAGTGGCTGTGAGCCATATTATGAGAAAGCGAAATATGAATTAGAATATTCGGACAAGATTATTTACGGTGATTTGCTTCGTTTTTATGAAAATTTAGCAACCGACGAGAGTCAATGATAATCTATGTTGAAGTAGGGAAACACGAAAAGCCGCAATCAGAAAGTCAAATAAAAACGACTTTTTGGGTGCGGCTTTTTTATTTGGGTAAGTTTTTGTGGCGGCAACGGTATCAAGGAGAGCGCATTTTTACGGCAGCAATTGAAACTTTAGTGCTTCCGAAGAAACTTTAACATTACTTTTATTTTTAAATCAACAGCTCGTGCGAGGAAGTGAACTAAACTATACTTAAAGTTATTGGTTGTTTCCATAAAATTCTCAACGAGAAGGTGAGATCAATGAGTTGCCGCTCAGGGTTAAGAGTTAGATGCGAAAAAGGTATAAATACAAATGTTAAAGAGGCTTGTTTGGATTTTGCTGTATGGCTCCGGCTAAATATGGAATTTCCTATAAGAGTGGTAGTATATATATAAAAGAACTACCAAATTAAAACCATTGATGGGAAAGAATGGGTTAGTGCAACCTTTTTTGCACCTTACGATAAAAGGGTTGAGCCCTACATTAGAGTTGCGACTGGAGACTATGTGGAGTTAGTGGAGGAAAGGGGCACGGAAAACGCTATTTATGCAATCCTAAATAGTATGGCGCACGAGCTTGTACACTATCGGCAATGGCTGGATGACAGGGAATTGGATGAAGGAGAGGCAGAAATTGAAGGTTCTAAATTAGTTGATAATTACTATGAAGGTAGCGTGTTTTTCGAAGAGGTAGTTCAACAAAAAAAAGTTTGGATAATCACAAACGATGAATGGGTAGCTACTGCTAACAATGATGAAGGAGAAACATTAATGCCTTTTTGGTCCGCTAAAGCAAGAGCGGAACAAATCATAAAACTTGTTCCTGCTTACCATAAATTCCGTGTAGAGGAAATTACTTTAGATGATTTTTTAAATATTTGGATCAATGGTCTAAAAAAAGATAATCGACTTGTTGGGATTAACTGGTGTGGAAAGAGATTAATAGGGCACGAGATGGATCCGAATGAAATTTTTGAGCGCATCCATGAGCAGATTAAATCAGTAAATGAACTGGGCTAATAATTTTGCATACTTGGATATACTCATAATATTGAAAATGAAAGAGTATCAAGTAGATCATTCACTTCCTTTTAGTATTCTTTCGGATAAATGAGGTGACGTAATCTACTTCTCTTTACATTAGGCCTTGTTAAACAGAATGGTTGATAAAATGATTTTTAGCTTAGTTGTAGTGAAACCAAAATTCACACGCCTTTCATTATTACTAAAAGGCTTTCTCTCCTTTCATGAAACGATAGAAGAAATCTCGCTTTTCCTTTTGAAAAAAGATAGTAGTCATAATAATCTCTTCCATTCATAATATGTATCGTATTCGCGCAATGATTCTGTGAGAGGAATGATTGAGCTAATAAGTAAGGAGGAGAAGAGAGTGCAAGTTCAAATTCGCAAAGGTGATAGTTTATGGTATTACAGCCAGCTATTTCTCATTCCGTTAAATTTGCTTACCGATTCGAATCCCAGCATTAATCCGACGGCTCTTCAAGTTGGGCAACATATTAAAATTCCCGGGTTTGTCGGTGAACCTTATACAATTAAAAGCGGCGATACTTTCTGGAAATTAGCAAAGCGGCGCAACTTGGAAGTTGATGCTCTCCTGTTACTAAATCCGAATTGTTCTCCGAATTCTTTAAAAATTGGTGATACAGTTGTTCTTCCAAGAAGAATAATCGCTCCATTAAAAGAACGGCAAATTCCTTATCATTCTGCATTGCTAAGTAATGATCTTTCAGTACTAAGCAATGTATACCCTTTTATGCAAATAAATACGATTGGCTCCAGTGTCTTAGGAAAGCCAATTACAGAGATTCGTCTCGGGAGAGGTCGGAAGAAGGTTCACTTCAACGCTTCCTTCCATGCCAATGAGTGGATCACTACACCGATTTTGCTAGACGCTCTCAATGCATTTTTATTATCTTTAACGAACAGTTCTTCCATCCGTGGCATATCTTCTTCTCCCTTATATGAGCAAGTAGAAATATCGATTGTGCCGATGGTAAATCCAGATGGAGTTGACCTTGTTTTAAATGGGCCCTCATCAGAGAAACGAGATGAACTAATTCGACTCAATAAAGGAAGCGACGATTTTTCCGGTTGGAAAGCGAATATTGCCGGAGTCGACCTTAATAATCAATTTCCGGCAAATTGGGAAATTGAAAAAGAGAGAAAGGAAGAGAAGGCACCAGCACCAAGAGACTATCCGGGTGATGCTCCTCTTACAGAGCCTGAAGCAGTAACGATGGCAAATTTAGCTACAAACCGAGGGTTTGATCGCATGCTTGCTTTACACACTCAAGGAGAAGAATTTTATTGGGGCTACGAGGGACTGGAACCACCCGAATCACAAATACTGGCACAAGAATTTGAGCGTGTGAGCGGTTATAAAGCGGTTCAGTATATTGACAGCCACGCTGGCTATAAGGATTGGTTTATTCAAGAATTTCGCAGGCCTGGTTTTACATTGGAACTGGGGCTCGGTACGAATCCACTTCCATTATCACAATATAATGAAATATATGAAGAATTTTTAGGAATATTTTTAGCAGCGTTGTATATGTAAAAGGGTGATGTTTTTGAAGGAAGTGTTATCACTTTATAGCCAATCGATTCTATTTGTGTTAAAGAATATAGAAAAAGAAAAGTCCGTTTTGGGCTTTTTTCTTTGCACTGTGTTCGAAATCAACAGGATTGTATTAACATTACAGAGACGCATAAACTAAAAAGAAAATCGTACGTAGACTGTCTAACTGAGACAAAAGTAACAAATTGTAACAATTTGAAATATAATTGAAACATTTTTACTTAAATATCGTATTATTAATGTATATCGTTTTTTGAATGGGGGGGGTAGATATGTGTATATATTGGCAAAACGAGAAGTCGGCTCAAGAAGCTGCGTGATTATCCTGTTTTTCATAGTGATATTCCTATTAGTTGCTTGTCAAAGGAATGAGCAAACGAGTCCATTACCACCAGCAAAAGACGGGGTAGATATGGAAAAGGATGTGAATGGAAATCGAGATTTCTCGATAGAACCTCTTGATGTTGAGGCTGGTTCTTTTCATTCCATTGGCGGTTGGCTCAATGATGAGACCATCTTTTACATAACTGATTCGAGTACTGGTTCAAACGTGTATACACATCATCTAAACAATGGAGATAAAAAGCTGCTCTTCGAAGGCAACTCCCCCATTGTTTCTACATTAGTTAGTCCCTCAAGGGAATATTTGCTTATACACTCAGCACCATCTTCAAATGAAGCATCACTCACCATTATTAATAAGGATGGGGAAAAAATCATGGAAGAAAATCTTCCTTCTTCCGAATTGAATATTCAGTGGAACCCATATGATGAAGCTTTCATCCTTATTACAGCGTTCACAGTGGATTGGGATTTCGCTGTTTGGAATCTTAATCTGGACAATCATACGTTGTCACAGGTGGCTCTTCCACAGCCTTTTGCCTATTGGACTGAAAGGCAAAAACTTTTATATTTAAATTGGGATTTGGATAGCCCGTCCTTAGATGCCGATCTTGTCGCCTATGATTTGCAAACGGGAGAAAGCAACGAATTGTTAAGCGATGTTTTACAAATCAGTACATATCGCGATCTTATTGTAGTAGTTAAGGTGGATGAATTGGATGAAAAAAAGTCTGAGTATTTATTTCTGACAAACGAATTTGACGGAGATTTTTCCTTTTCAGCCCCCCATCTTTCTAGTTATTCAGAATGGGTTGTCCCTTTTTCTGATTATAATCGAAAGACGGATTCCTTCCTAACTTATCAGCCTTTATATTCAGTTGAAGCTGATGTTTATAACGAAGGCTTTCAACTCGTGAGATATCATCTAGATACTGGTGAAAAGGAAATTATGATGGAGGATATGGAGAATACCCCAATTGCTTGTTCTCCGAATGGAAGTAAGTGTTTAACGGGATTTTACTATGAAAAATTGATTGATTTGGAAAATAAAAAAGTTCATTCCTTGGTGGAAAGTGAGCAATAGAAAAGATGGCAAATGAAAAAGGACTGCTCCCAGTCCTTTTTTGTTTGAATTAATGGCCAGTAGGAAATCCATTTTTCAAAATAGTCATGATCGTGAACCATCCAAAAACAAGAAATGTCCCTGCGCCAAATAATAAGCCTAGTCCATTTTTGTTTTTAAGAGCAGATAATGTGCCATATCCAGCAAGTATTGCTACTAAGCCAAAAATGATCATTAATCCCATTGTATAGCCCCCTTTAAGTTTTTAATTATCAGTTCTTAAGCTTTGTTAGATATGGATCTAACATTCATTATGATTATACCCATAATGAAAATCGTCAATCTCTATGTAAGATTTTAATATCATTGCATCCGTTTTTATTTTATAGGTTTTGTTCAAGTTTGTCGAGGTCTAATCATGACACTTCCATGAATTTTACAGAGGTTCTTGGGAAAGAGCTTGAAAACAAGCGTTGCACCAATTACGATGTTATATGTAAGATAGTAGTGTATTTTAATAAATGGAGGTGTATAGATTGAACTGGGAAAAGTTGCCACTTGGTCCGTTACAAACAAATTGTTATGTACTAGCAAACAGCAAGAAAAATTGTATCATCGTTGATCCAGGAGAAGAAGGAGTGCGGTTAACCAATCATCTTCAACAAAGAAAGCTAACACCGCAAGCGATTCTTTTAACTCATGCCCATTTTGATCATATTGGGGCAGTTGATTATATACGAAATGCTTACAATATTCCCGTCTATCTACATAATAAAGAAAAGAACTGGCTTATCGATCCCACTTTAAATGGCTCCCATTTATTTATGATGGGGGAAATTAAGATTAAGGAAGCAGATCATCATTTCAGTTCAGAATGTGAAATGACAGTAGGGGATTTTATATTTGAAGTGTTTGAAACACCAGGACATTCACCTGGCAGTGTTTCTTTCTATTTTAAGGATGATGGAGTGGTTGTGTCAGGAGATGCTCTTTTTCAGGGCAGCATCGGAAGAACGGATCTTCCGGGCGGGGATCATACGCAATTAATGAAAAGTATTCATGACAAATTACTTGTTTTACCTGAAGAAACTCAAGTGCTTCCAGGACATGGGCAGCCTACGACGATTGGGGAAGAAATGGATAGCAATCCATTCCTTAATGGTTTTTAAAGACAATTACCTCTTTTTTTGCGATAAGAAAAGCCCTTCTCAAAGGAGAAGGGCTTTTCTAGGGGATGTTCTATTCATTCAATGGGAGGGGATAATTTTAGCTACTATTAAAAGGATATTATAAAGTTTTCACTGTGTCAATAGTGTAAAATGAAAGGGGGAAAACGATGCTCTCATATGTAAAAGAATTAATTAAAGCTCGACCGGAGCAGATGATTACCTATGCGGAGTTGATCGGAGAAGCGCTCTATCATCCACAATGGGGCTATTATATGAAACAAGGTGAAAAAGTTGGTAAAAAGGGAGACTTTATTACAACGAGTAATGTTTCCGATATATACGGCCGCATTATGGCAAAATGGTTCTTGAAGCTGAAAGCAGAACGGCAGTTGCCTGGAGTTGTATGTGAGCTCGGAGCTGGAAACGGTCGTTTTGCAGCGGCTTTTATTGCGGAATGGAATAAAAGCTGTGATGAGCACTTGTCATATTATGTTGTGGAGACAAGCCCCTATCATCGAAAACTTCAAAAAGAACTACTTGGTACAAGTATCCAGCAGGTTGAAAGTATAGATGCCCTAAAGCCTTTTAACGGTTTCATTTTTTCAAATGAATTATTCGATGCCCTTCCTGTTCATGTTGTCGAGTGTCATCATGATCTTCTTTTTGAAGTGATGATCACGGTTGAAAACGATCAATTAATGGAAAAACGAATTCCTTTAAATAATAACGAGATTGAAATGTTTATGAAGCAAAGTAAGCTCAAGCTAAATCATAAGCAAAGAATTGAAATACCTTTAGCAATGGGAAGAATGATTGCTCGCATGGCAGATGTAGTTGAGAGCGGCTGGTTTGTGACAGTGGACTACGGCTATAGTGATGAAGAATGGGGAGAGGCGTTTCATCGTGAGGGAAGCTTAAGAGGATATTATCAGCATGAACAAATACGAGATGTTTTGAAATTTATTGGTGAGATGGATATTACAAGTCATGTTCATTTCGATTCACTAATACGAATTGGCGAAAAACATGGATTGGAATTTGTCAGTAAGCAAAGACAGGACCAGTTTTTAATATCGATTGGGATTCTTGAGGAGTTGGAGAATCATGTTGATCCTAATCCTTTTTCAGAAGTTAGCCGCCGCAATCGTGCCATTAGGAGCCTCATTATGCCTTCAGGAATGAGTGCCTATTTTCACGTTGTAGTACAAAAAAAAGGTATATAAAAAAGCGATGGTATTCCATCGCTTTTTTATATTAAATATGAGATAAGTGCCTGCTTGCTTTTAGTGGCCCGCTCCAGGAGTCATTAGGAATGTCGTATAGTAGGTAAATCCTACAAAAAAGACAGTTAAGTATGCCCCAAAAATATAAATATACATACGCTCAGTTAGTTTTAGGTAGCTTAACAATACGAAAAATCCTGTTTGACCAAAGAAAATTAGAGATGTTATGTACATATCGCCCAAGAAAAACATAACGGCAAAGATGCCAGTCCAGAATCCCATTACTCTGTACATACGATCCATAGATATATCCTCCCTTTTCCTATAAGTCCATCACTACCATATTATAAGTAAACGGCAATGAAAAGTAAATATTAGTTTGTTTCAAAAAAGTGAACGCATACATGTATGTAGCAAAATCTAGCTTCAGCAAAAAATGTCAGAAGGCTAGATTTTGTTGGGTTTGAATATAGTGCACCTATGATTCATCTTGTGGTGGAACATTGAAAAGGATACTCCTAGTTTGAAACTAATGCATGATAAGAGCAGGAGTTGCATCCGTGCAGCATATTTTCTTTTTCTATTAATTCTACTGAGTCAAAAAGAGCTTCAAACATTCCTCTTAAGAATTCATAGTGTGTCTCACAGATCGTTTTTGTATGCTCTTCTGCGACTTCTTTAAATGGACAATTAAAAATTTGGAAAAATATTTTGGTATTATCTTCGTTCGTTTCAAATTCTGGATAGAAGCCTGCCATCGTCGCTGCACTTTTAAGGAAATGCAGCTTTTGTTCAAATGATAATTGATCACTTTCTTGGTTGCGCTTCATCTCTTGCTCGATCATTTCAGTTCCAAATTTTTTCCCTGTTGCATACAAAGCTATTTTACCAGCTTCACCAAGACCTACAAAAGTTTCCATAGCAATTTTTGAAAGCAATTGGTAATCTCTGAAAGGAAAATTCAATTGAATAACATCTTCAGAGAGACGATACAATCTGCTCGGTCTTCCGCCTTTGCCTGTTTTCTTTGTTTCTGACATCAGCATATTGACGTCTTCAAGCTTTGATAAATGTAGTCTTGCCACATTCGGATGGATGTTGAAATTATCTGCAATTTCTTGAACGGTTACATCTTGATGCCTTTTTGTAATGTATTGGTAAATATAGTAACGAGTTGGATCAGATAGTACGTTCGTTATTTTTAATGTCTTCTCCACAAATTTCACCTCGAGGCGCATGATTTATTCCATTATAATACAGTAATCATTAGTTAACACTGTAATCACTATAAGTTTAGAAAATGTTCACATTTACATGTCAAAATCATGAACAGATCTTTATTAATTATAGGTCAGTGTTGATTTTTGGATCATTTTCTCTGGTGCTGAGGATCTGGTCATAAAGGCTTTAGTCGTTGGGCAATGAACATGCGGCTGAAATTATAGACATTTTGTGAACTGGCAATTTTTTTGCAGGAAATGTGAGAATAACGTCGAATTAGCTAAAGTATATCAATAAAAGGTGGTGTTATTATAGTTGAAATCAATTGAAATGATTGCCGACAAAATTGTAAGTGATGCGGTTAAAAACCATGCATCAGACATTCATATTATTCCTCGGAGAGACGATACGCTAATCCAATTAAGAATGGCGAACAGATTAATTCCAAGATTTCATTTGCCAAAGGAAGATTGTGAAAGGTTGGTCTCCCACTTTAAATTTACCGCATCGATGGATATCGGTGAAAAAAGACGTCCCCAAAGCGGAGCATTTTCTGTTAAAGTAAATCAGAAATATGTTGGACTGCGCTTGTCCACATTGCCTGCCAATCAAAAAGAAAGCCTCGTGATTCGCCTTCTCCCTCAACAGCAACAAATTCCCTTTTATAAAATTTCCCTTTTTCCTGCAGCAACGATGAAACTTCTAGCGCTCTTAAACCATGCACACGGTTTAATCCTTTTTACTGGACCGACTGGTTCTGGAAAAACAACGACATTGTACTCCTTATTAGACGAATCCTCCCACATTTTTAACCGCAGTGTTATCACACTAGAAGATCCCATTGAGAAAGAAAATGAATCAGTTTTGCAAGTTCAAGTGAATGAAAAAGCAGGAGTAACCTATTCAACCGGTTTAAAAGCCATATTACGCCATGATCCCGATATCATTATGGTGGGGGAAATTAGGGATAGTGAAACGGCAAAGATTGCGGTTAGAGCTGCGCTTACAGGACATTTAGTTCGTACAATAGGCACAGAAAAAGAGATTAATTGAAATTAACCTCTTTAAATACGTAAGCGTCAGGACTTTTCTTCATGCTGGTACGGTCTACAACAATCGATTCAAAAACAATCATTACAAATTGCTTCTTTTCTTCGGTAGTCATATAATTCCAATTTAATTTTACATCTGACCACAATTCGATTATATTGTCTATAGGTCGTGATGATTCTTTTGGCTTTAGGTTTTCTAATTCCTTAAGAATCATTTTTTCTTTTTCATCTTCTTCTTTTTTTCTCTTCATGAAGTCTGTGTCGGAAAGCATTTTATTTGCCCAACCGTATTGCCATTGGGTTCGTCTTTCTTCGATTTCCTTCAATTCTTGTTCCAATTGTTTAATAAGCTTTGTATTATCAGCATCATTTTCTGAAGCGTCTTGTGCTGATTTCTTTTTAGCGTCTTCCAAAATGTCCATATTGTCTAACACTTGAAGAAATTTTTGTTCCAAATGATTTTGATTGATTATAGGAAGGTCACAAATTCCTCTTTGGCGGTTGTTGCAATAATAATTATACGAATAGTACTTTTTATCTTCTCTTGTCGTCTGGCTGCTCTTGCCTATTAAAGATTTGCCACATCTACCGCATTTTAATATCCCACTGAAAATATATCTTGAAGTAGCTCGTCTTGGGTGATAACCTACTCGACTATCAATTATTTTTTTAACCATTTCGAATTCATCGGTAGAAACAATTTCAGGAATTACTCCTTTTACCTCAAAATATTGTTCGGGATTAATACGGTAATTATATCTCATGTTGCCAATATAAATTGGATTGGTTAAAACATATTGTACCGTTCCTTGTGACCATGGTTTATTTTTTTTGGTATATAAGCCCCTTTGGTTAAGTATCTTTGCAATTTTGTGCATGCCTGTACCATTGATGTACATCGAATAAATTTCCTTAACTAAAGCTGCTTCCGTAGCGTTTATTTTTAAGCTATCCTTGCCATCTAGGTCATAACCAAAAGGAGCCATATTGATTACCCATTTTCCTTCTTGCGCTTTTTGGAGCATACCCATTCTCACGCGTTCTCCGAGGTTCTCACGCTCCCATTGTGCCATTGATGCAACTAATCTTATAAATAGTCTACCTGTGGCTGTTGTGGTGTCGTAGACCTCTGTAGAGCTTTTAAACATGACATTATATTTAGAGAATTCTTTTAAAAGATGATCTAAATCAATGACTGAACGAGTAAGCCTGTCCAATTTATAAACTAGCACAATATCGAAAAGTCCTTCTTTAACTCCTTTTAACATTCTTTGTAATTCGGGTCTGTCCATATCTTTAGCAGAAATACCTTCATCAACATAATACTGAACAATTTCCCAACCCTGAGAAAAAGCAAAAGCATTTAATCTTTCCTTTTGTGCTGATAAAGAATATCCATCTTCTACTTGCATATGGGTGGAGACACGAATATATGCTGCAACTCTCAAAATATTACACCGACCTTTGATTCAACAATGTAATTTTTCCTTTCTTTCTTACGCTTCCTCTCAATGTCTATCTCCTTCCAGGTTCAAACATTACTTGTATCACCTTTCCTATGATTCGAGCATTTTCATTGTCTACAATAACAGGTTCGTATTTAGGGTTATCCGGATACAAGAACGTTTGACCATTTATTTTTCTTACACGTTTAAGTGTTGCGTCGTTCCCATTTACATTCACAACTGCAATTTCACCAGATTCTACTTCTTGTTGGATTTTAACAATTACTTTATCCCCATCATGAATTCTACTACCAATCATTGAATCGCCTTTAACTTTTAAAACAAAAATTTCCTCTTCATCTAAATTCCACATATTTGGTATGTCAGTCCATTCTTCAATGTGATCAGATGCTAAAATAGGATTTCCAGCTGCAATGTTTCCCAAAACAGGAACAGTAATAATAGATTGAAAAGAATTTTCGTCGTTTAAATCATTTGTAAATTTTTCAATTTCTAAATCCTTAAGTGATAGATCACGCCAAAATTGATTGACTAAAATGGTTTTTTCCATTACTTGCATTTCATCTAAATCAGGATAAACCGTGTAAATTGCTTCTTTTAATTCGTCTTCATCATATTCATTACCAACATATTTACTTAAAGCAATGAGCTTTTCGGGAGTGGTTCTTAATACTTTCGCAAGAACAGCGGAAATTTTGAAAGATGGCGGTCTCATTTTTCCGTTGCGTAGTTTACTTAAATAAGAAACGGTGATTTTTACCCCTTCATCAGCACATTTATTTGAGATATCAGTTAAAGTCATATTTGACTTAGTGATTAATTCATCTAAGTAATCAGCATATTTGTTCATTTTCTATTACTCCTTTCTTTATCTATATTTTATTTTATAGTTTCTTAACTTGTTAATCAAAAGAAATTAAAAAAAATTAAAAATAATCATTGACTAATCAATCAACATGTATTAATATTTGATTATAAAGTCAAAATCGTTTGAAAGGAGGGGTTAAAATGCCCACACTAAAAGAACTTAGGCTTCAAAAAGGGTGGACCCAAAAGGAATTAGGTATGAAATTCAGAAAAACAAAGCCACCCGAAATGATTTCGAGGTGGGAGAATGGTATTTCTATTCCTAGTTCCTTAAGCTTAATGGAAATATCCCAAATTTTCAATGTAAAATTTGAAGATATTTTGATTGATTTATCAATCAACAAAAAAGAAGCTAAATAATACTACAAAATCCTATCTGGAGGTAAAAAATGGACCAATTAAAAATATTCAATTTCAAACGTAGTGAAGTGCGCACTGTATTAAGAGATGGTGAACCTTGGTTTGTAGCAAAGGATGTATGTAGGG
This sequence comes from Robertmurraya siralis, assembly GCF_005502275.1. Lineage (GTDB taxonomy): Bacteria > Bacillota > Bacilli > Bacillales > Cytobacillaceae > Robertmurraya > Robertmurraya siralis. Next base: position 4,439 of record NZ_SWLZ01000009.1, on the reverse strand, counting down.
TTTTGGAAATTGAAAAACATCGAGATGCAGTATCTCGTTTAGATGAGGATGAAAGGGAGTCGGTATTAGTGGACACCCTTGGAGGTTCTCAGCAAGTAACTGCTATCAATGAACCTGGTCTATATTCTTTGGTATTAAGAAGCCGTAAACCAGAAGCAAAAGAATTTAAACGATGGATAACTCATGAGGTTATTCCTACTATTAGAAAAACAGGTGGATACGTTGAACAAAACAGAGCTATTGATTTCGTTAACTCTTGGTTACCACTAATCGATGACACTTCAAAGTTAGCAATTGCTTCTGCTTTAGAACAAAACAGAGAACTGTTAATTCAAAATAAAGAGCTTACTAAAACTTTGGAAAATCAAAAACCTAAAGTAGTTTTAGCTGAAGCTATTGAGGTTTCATCCAATTCTATTCTTGTTAAGGACTTAGCAGCAATACTCAAACAAAAAGGAGTAGATATGGGTCAAAATCGGTTGTTTATATGGCTCAGAGAAAATGGGTACTTGTGTAAAAAGAAAGGGAACATGTTTAATAAGCCGACTCAAAGAAGTTTGAACTTAGGTTTATTTGAAGTAAAGGAACATGTTCATACAGGGAACAATGGAGAATTAAAAACAACCTTCACACCTAAAGTCACTGGAAAAGGGCAGTTATATTTTATTAATGAGTTTTTATCAGATGTTAAGAAAGATGATAAAGCCCTTACTTATTAACAACAGGAGGTAGTCATAGAATTGGAAGTTATATCATTTAAAGAAGCTTTGGAAAATGAATGTATTTGGATTTTTGATGATGAATGCGCGGAAATCTTAAAGAAGGGAGAAAAGGGGGAACTTTCGGATTTTCAAGTTCAAGAATATGCTGGTCCTGTTATTTCTGAATATCTTGTAAATTTGCTTGTACACGATAAAAACGGGGAAAATTTAAATGTTTTCAAAACTTTATTAAAACAAATAAACGAAAGTTATACTCAATCAAAGAAGAATGCAGAAGCGGAACTGAAACGATTAAATCTTCGAGTCATTAAGTGAAAATTCCTTTTTAAAGGAGGTAAATATGAATAAACCATCCGAAAAAACAATTAATTTGATGCTTGAGTTTATGAAGAAGACATCGTTACCAAAAATCATTCAAGCCATGGAGCAAAAACAAAAAATTTCTTAGGAGGAATGAAAAATGAATAAAGAATTATTGTTGCAAGTCGTAAGTGAGGTTATTGACCGTGGAGGATTCCTTACAATCCACATGAGCCACTATAATCAACAAACAGTATTACCGTGGGATGAAACCACAAGAGAAGAAGCGCTGCAATTCGCAGAGAGGTTTCAAGATGCTCTAGGCTCTGTTGAAATTATCGAAAACACTGATAACAAAGAATTAAACGTGCATGACTTTACTGTTAACACTGGACAAATAAGAGGATGTTTTAGTTATGTACCACAATCGCCAACTCGAGAACCACTGCCATTCGTTGATGAAGAGTTTTTAATTAACGAAGTCATGAAAGAGGATATGCGTTCAGAGGATTATGTCAGTAGCTTTGATTTACACAAAGGAGAGGGGATTTAAATATGAAGCCATTAGAAGCTGTATTAACCGAAATTGAAGAACAAGAGCAAGAAGTTGTTTACCAACCATTTAGAGTAACAGACCTCGAAACAGCCGCAGAAGCTAGTCGCAGAATTGCTTATTTTGATGAAAAGCAAAAGGAAATTGATTCAATTATAGAAACTCAAATAGCACCATTCTTAGCAAAAATTGAAAAAATCAAAGACTGGGGAGTTGAAGCAAAGAAAGAATTTGTAGAAAAGCAACAGTTTTACTCAGACCAACTAGAATTTTATCTTCGTGAAGAAGTTGCCAAACAAGTAGAAGCTGGAAAAAAGCCAAAGAAAACCATTTCTTTACCACATGGAAAAATCAGTTTAAAGAAACAACAGCCGGAATTTGTAAAGAACGAAGAAGAATTGTTCTCTTATGCCAAGTCAACAGGGTTTATCAAAGTGAAAGAGTCTACGGATTGGGCAGAACTCAAGAAAAAATGTTCAGTTTACGATGGAAAGCTTATTGATGAAAATGGGGAAGTTGTTCCAGGTGTGACCGTAGTCGAGAGGAATGAAAAGTTTGAAATTAAATTGGATTAGTGAAAAGGCTAATCAGACCGCCATCTGAATTAGCCCCTTTGAAAAACACCTACTTTTATCATACCACAGGAGGTCAAGTGTATGGATGTGATTGAAGTAAACGGAAAGTTGTGTATAAAAGATGACCGTTATGTCAGTGGATATAGAGAGCTTACCTTGTATGAATTAGAACAGTTAGGAGTGATTGATTGATGAAAACCAGTGAAAGTATCGCTGAAATTGCTAAGGCTTTGGGAACGTTTCAACAAGAGGTTAAACAACCGGAAAAAAGTGGAGAAAACCCTCATTTTAAATCTAAGTACGTCACCTTAGATGGAACAGTTAAAGCTATTCATGATTGCGCGCCTAAACACGGATTATCTTACACGCAGATGCCAGTCAGTAATGAAAATGGGGTAGGTGTTGTTACAGTTATTTTCCACACTAGCGGACAGTTTATAGAGTTTGACCCCTTCATATTACCACTTGAAAAAAAGACAGCACAAGGCGTAGGAAGCGCTACCACGTACGCAAGAAGATACTCCCTATCTTCCGCCTTTGGGATTGTGAGTGATGTGGATGACGATGGTAATGAAGCGGAAAAGGGAGCGCCGCAAAACACGCATCAGAAAAATGATTCTATTTCGAGTAAACAAGTAGGAATGGTGAAATCTCTTGTAAAAGAGCTTGCATTACATGGGAAGGTTGAAGACTCTGTTATTTACGAATCGTTAGCAGTCAAATTGAAAATTAAATTTTCTGATGTAACTGAACTCACTAAACAACAGGCATCTCAAGCAATTTCCATCTTGAATGGGTGGAAAGAAGAAAAAATAAATAAGAAGGGAGCTTGATGTTTCTGTGAATGCCTTAGACAAACTAGCAGAGGAATATAAAAAAGCAGAAATAGTTGTACCGAAAAAGGAGAAAGATGATTTCTTTCTCCTGAATGAAAAACATCCTATTTGGAAGTGGTTGCTGCCTGTTTTCATGGTTATTGTAGGCGCTTTAGTGTGCTTGGTAGGGTACTGGGAAGATTAAATGCTGGAACTTACGAGTTTAAGGGATTAGAAGACTAATATCTTAAAGGAGTGAGACCGTTGAAAACCGTACAACCTATTCGTAATAAAGCTGATATTGAAGCTATGAAAGAAGTTCTATTGAAGCAACATTATAGGAATTATTTCTTGTTTACGTTAGGTATTAACACCGGTTTGAGAATAAGTGATTTGCTTGCTCTAAAGGTAAGCGACGTAAGGGGTAAAAGCCATATCGTCATCACTGAACAAAAAACAGGTAAGTTAAAACGGTTTAGGATTAACAACGAACTCCAGGAGCATATCAGCAAGTTTACGATTCACAAGGATAAAGCATCATATCTATTTCAGTCGCGGCGAGGACAGGACAGAATACATCGAGTACAAGCTTGGAAAATACTAAATGCTGCAGCAAAAGAGGTAGGACTTGAAGAGATAGGCACTCACACCTTGCGTAAGACGTTTGGATATCATTTTTACCAGCAATACAAAGACGTAGCAGTCCTGCAACAAATATTTAATCATTCATCCCCTGCGGTAACTATGAGGTATATAGGTATCACTCAAGACATTATTGACGAAAAGGTGGATGGGTTTAATTTATAGATTTGTATCTGTAGTTATCAATTCCGCACATAACAGCTATCACAATAAAGGGAAATTCGTTTCAGAACATACGAGAAAAAAGATATCAAAAGCGAATAAAAACCGAAAAGGAATGAAAATGAAAAAGCGACATGATATTCCAATCAGCGAATTAAAAGAGTTTTTATTGAACGGAAAGAGTATTAATTGGATAGCGAAACATTACAATGTGGACTGGTCAACTATTAAAAATAGAATTTACGAAAATCCAGAGTTATTGGAGGAAGGTAAATGAGTGTATTTACTGGATATGGTCGAAAGAATGAAATCGATTTTGGTGATTACGTAAAAATTGAAATGCTTCGCTATGGTGTTCCCAATGAATTTTATATTCATAAAGTAGTTGGTTCTCTTGAATCAAATACTTGGGTTGATGTTCCTGTCAAATGGCCGGAGGAAGAAAAGATTCATAACAAGATGGAAAAAGTCTTGAATGTCATCTGTTGTGGTGTAGATGAAACGAACGTGTATCGGGTTAGGGAAAGTGATTGCACCAAGATTGGTGTAGATTAATCAACTCTTGAATTATTAAGTTTACTAGGTTAGGAGGGGAACTATGAATATAAAATGCGAATTGCATCATGACCATTTTCAAAACTTTAAAAGATACAACATTCCTAGAGCTCAA
>NZ_SWLZ01000008.1 GCF_005502275.1 Robertmurraya siralis | reverse complement strand
GAAGTCTTACTCGCTTTGCCCGTTCTGTCCGATTACAACTCTTATTCGGACTGAAGTCTTGCTCGTTGCACTCGTTCTGTCCGATTACAACTCTTATTCGGACTGAAGTCTTGATCGCTTTGCCCGTTCTGTCCGATTACAACTCTTATTCGGACTGAAGTCTTGCTCGTTGCACTCGTTCTGTCCGATTACAACTCTTATTCGGACTGAAGTCTTGATCGCTTTACCCGTTCTGTCTGAAAACCTCTCATTGGGGCCACTGCTCCGTGGAGGCTCACCGCCCCCGGAAAGCAAGCGCTTGGAGCTGAAATTAACGTATTTTAACCGCAATTCCATCCAAAATGCCAAAAGACAGCGAGAGTACTCTCGATGCCTTTGTTGAAAAGCTGAGAGCATCCAAGAGGCTGCTCTTTTTTTGATTCGGATTTTTGGAAGAAAGCTGCACTAAAAAGTAACACACTGGCAATGATGCCTCAGCTTCGCGCCATTCATCACCATATCTTTGTAATGACATTCAAAACAACTGCAATAAACACCAGAATTCCCAACCTATAAGAACCCTTTTTAAGTAGATTGATCATGGTTGTAAGCCAACTATTTCTTTTTTGCCATCAATTTTAGTAGAATGAATGTACGCTTGGATGTTTTAAAGGAGGTATTCTACATTGGAAGCAGTGAATACGGAAATTGTACAAAAAGAACTTAATCGCTTAGCTAATCAAGAAGTATATATCCATCTTGAAACGACTAATGGTGCATATGCAACCCACCATGATGAATCTTTTTTTTCATCAGGTGCTTACATTCGTAACGCAAAGTTAGTTTACACGCTTGGAAAAATTACAGGGCCGAATCCATATCGTGTAGGATTAAAACTGGATATTGGCTGGGTGTATGCCGAGGGAATCACTCATTATGAAATGGATGAAAAAGGAAGATTGCTTCTAGCCGGTCATGATTTTCAAGGCAAGCTCGCTGTTGCCTTAGAGATTAGCCAAACACCATTTGAATAGTTGAAAATGGAGCTGGCATAAAATTAGAACGACTGAAAATAACTCACTATAAAGTTATAGTATGGAAGGAGAAGATCTTTAATGGAAAAAGAACGGCATGTATTAGTTATTTTCCCTCATCCAGACGATGAGGCATTTGGTGTTTCAGGTACGATCGCCAGTCATATTAGCAATGGTACACCGGTCACTTATGCTTGCCTGACGTTAGGTGAAATGGGGAGAAACATGGGAAATCCTCCTTTCTGTAATCGGGAAACACTTCCACAAATACGAAAGCAGGAGCTGCAAAATGCCGCACAAACATTAGGAATCACTGACTTAAGAATGCTTGGCTATCGAGATAAAACCGTTGAGTTCGAAGATCAAGAGAAATTGATCAATGACTTTAGTTCAATCATTGCTGAAGTCAATCCTTCGCTTATTATTAGTTTTTACCCTGGATATTCTGTCCATCCAGACCATGATGCAACAGGGGCCGCTGTCGTTGAAACCGTAAAGCGAATGGCAAAAGAGAAAAGACCGAAATTAAATTTAGTGGCATTCTCAAAGAACTGTGTTGAGGAGTTAGGGGAACCAGATATTATTCATGATGTTCATCCTTTTATTTCAACAAAGCTTGCGACAATTAAAGCGCATCGTTCCCAGACCCAATTAATGGTCGCCGATGCCGAGAAAAAACTGAAGCAAAACGACCCACAAATTATTGCGTGGCTACAAAACGAGCGCTTCTGGAGCTACAAAATAGATTAAGTCAGGAGATCAGTAAGGGATCGTGTAAAGAGTCCGACCTTTTTACTCAGTCCCTTCTTTCTTTCCTTCGACTTCTTCCTTTAAATATCGCAGCAAATAACCATCTTCCTGTTTAAGGATTTTCACAAGTGCACGCCTTGAGAAAAAGCTGAACAGCCCTTTTATTTTTACATCGGCTTCAAACTGAGCTTGTGTCCCTTCTTCAATCGCTTCAAATAAGTATTTATACGTAATCGTGATGGCACCTGCCACACTTTCCGTTGTATAAACTCGATTGGGCTCATACTCAATAATTTCAATTTCCGCTTTTGTCTCTCTTCCGCGAACATTTCTTGTTTCTAATAGTTTCGTCCCTTTTTTAATCGGACCCTCTGTCAATTTTTCTAACTTCACCACATTAGGCATGATATCTGTAATATTTTCCAACGTTATTAAATACTCAAATACTTCCGCTACAGGTCTCTCAATGATAATACTTGATTGGAAATCCGCCATAACACAACCTCATCTTTCAAAAAGTGATAGGATTATCGTCTCAAAAGCTACAAGTATTAGTCAAGAGTCAAAAAGTTTTAAAATTCTTGGCTTTGTTATGTATCGGTGTTCATTTTTAGATCACTTTCTATATCCTTTTAGCTTAACTAAAAGACGAGGATGTCCGAAAAACTTAGCATTTCCTGCAGGAGTCGTCCTCTTAAGTAATTTGCCCAATACTCATATGTACTTCAGACTAATAAAGTTCTTTATAGTCCTCTTTTAACATTTCTTCTAAATCCTCTGATAAATAATCGGATAACTTAGTGTGATCACGTAGCATATTTGCCGCGGATGGTAACTTCGCTTTACTATGCCATGATGAAGAATCCCATAGCCTAGATCTTTTAAATGCTTTGGCACAATGGATAAAACACTCGTTCACCTCGACAGCAACAGCTAACATGGGGGTTTTCCCATTTACAGCCATTTGCTTAAGCAACTCCTCATCCTTCACTATAAAAGCTTTTCCGTTGACCCGCAACGTTTCTCCTAATCCTGGAATAAAAAATAAGAGCCCCACCTTTGGATTGCTAATTATGTTTGAGAGCGAATCCACCCTCTTGTTACCCGGCCTTAAATAATTCTTGTTTAAAACCAATACAAAACCCGGACTGTCTCCCCTTGGTGATACATCACAAAACCCCGACTTATCAGCTGTCGACATTGTCAAAAAAGGCGATAAAGAGATGAACGTACGACAATGTTCATCCAAATAACGGACAACTTTTTTGGTTACAATTTCACTTGGATAACCAACTAACGCTCGTAATTCTTCTTCTGATCCTATCATTTTATTAAATGGTACTTCTCGACGCATTCATTTCCCTCCTTTCCTATTTTCACCCGCTGGCTTTAGTGAGCTCCTCTAAAGAAAAGATTTTTTCCCCTCCAGAATATGTTTCCAAAACCTTTATTTCATCTATCTCTTCGGGATGAACAGTCAAAATATCCTTATCCAACACAATGAAATCAGCAAAATAACCAGGCTTTAATTGCCCTATCTTCGGAACACGAATAATTTGTTGAGCATATTTCGTATACAAAAGGACAGCTTCTTCTATCGTAACTCTTTCATTTCGGTTAAATTCCAATCCAGTGTAGGTTTTTCTTGTAACAGCAGATTTAATCCCAATGAATGGATCAGAAGGATCTGGCCACGAAGTAGCCGGTGCATCTGATGAAAATGAAAAGGTCACTCCATGTTCTAACATTGTTTTAAAAGGGTAAGACTTTTCAACCCTACTAACTCCTAGATTATTCAAATAACTATCATATTCAGCGAAAAGAAAGATAGGTTGAGTAACAAATCCTATACCTGCATTTTGCGCCTTTTTTAATGTCTCAATTGTCGGAAAAGATCCGTGCTCAATTCTTATAGAAGGAGCATCCTGAATCCACATTTCTTGATTGGCAAATGTATCTACAATAAGTTTAATTGCCTTTTCCCCCATCGCATGTACGACCAATTGAATTCCTTGTTTTTTGGCAAAATCAGCCGCTTGTAAAAGTTCCTCTTCGGTAGTAATGGCTAAACCAGTATTATTCCCATCACCTAAATATGGTTGCTCTACCCATGCTGTTTTTCCAGAAATACTTCCATCTGCGAATAATTTAACACCACCAATATGGATGGGCTCAAGAGAATCCAATTGGGTCTTAGGAAGTGTTGTTACATGTTGTAAATCCTCCCAAATATAATAAAGAACCGTTCTTTGTTTATATCCGAGGCTTGTCGCTGTTTTGTATAAATCATAATAATCAATTGGAGAGTTTTTGGACATCATATCGGTAACCGTCGTTATCCCTTGTGAGGATAGCTTACAGCTTAACTTCGTAAGTAATTGTGCATTTTCTGCAAGCGTTAAGTCAGAAATAATATCATAAAATAGATACCTTGCTTTTTCCCTTAATATTCCGTTTATTTCTCCTCTAGCATCAACATCAATTTGCCCTCCTATAGGGGATGTTGTATACCTATCAATCCCAGCAAGCTTTAAGGCAAAACTATTCACAATAATTATATGTGAGCAGGCTCTAGTAATAATAACTGGTATATCTGGTGCGACCCTATCTAAATCCCAACGGGTAATCTCTCTTTGTTCTCTTAATTTTGCTTCATCAAATCCCCACCCTCGAATCCATTCATCTTTTTTATTCTCTTTTATAACCTCATATTTCTTTCTTATTTCATATAGTAATTGTTCAATTGAATTGATGAGCGGAGGACCACAATAAATTTGCTGCTCTACCTCTGCCAATAATAATGGATGCATATGAGCATCTATAAAGCCAGGAAGCACTCTTCTCCCTTGAAGGTCTATCAACTTCTTTCCCTCTTTTTTAACATCACGCTGATTTCCAACCCATACTATTTTTCCTGATTTTACGACCATTGCGCTTGCATAAAGCTGTTCTGTATTTGAGGTAAAAATTTGACCATTATAGTAAAGCTCCTCCACCATTCTCATCCTCCTAAGGAAAGATAGGAATCACTATTCCATGTTAGTAGTGTTATAGATTCATCAGCAAGTTTCCATGATTTTCCCTTTCTTGCCTTGTTTCCTAAAAAGCAAGAAAGGTCGTTATCATTTCCCTTATTTATTTTTGTTTATATGGCTTGCAACAATCAGGCCACTCTCAACTTGAATGCGAACAAGCCTCTGAATGGAGATAACCGAATAATTCAATTCATTTTCAAGTTCTTTACAATACTCCTCTAACCACTTTGCCCCCTGTCTAAGATTTTTTTTTAGTTTTTCAATTGCTTCGAGATCTATATTTTCTTCTTTCTCAAGCTGAGCAATTTCGTAATCATACGTACGAACGGATAAACCTAGTGACAACCCATTATAAAATTTCGCTGTGTAAAGATTATCAAAAATCTGAGCTATCTTTGCAGGCTGTTCAAATTCTAAACTACTTGATGCCCAATTCTTTTTTGCTTCACTACTCTCTTCTTGATGGACAATGATTTGATCAACCAGCTTTACAAAAGGATTCCTATCTGTCAAATATGGACGGACTTCATTTAAATATTCCTTTAATTGAGCGTAGTGATTTTTATTCATTTCGATATTCTTTAAGAGCGCCTCTTTACGGGTGATATCACCTTCACTCAAATTTTGCACACGTTCGTCAAAAAAGTATGGCAACTCTGTGAGCAAAGTAACACAATCAGCTTTTGTTGATGCATAGTCAGCACTTGAAGTCCCAGAATGAATAGTCGGAGCCTTGCCTGTGAATTTTTCCGTATAATCGTATGACTGCGCAACACCCATAATTTGATATACGGCTGGCGAGAATTCTCTAATATAAGGTGCTTCTGGTTCTCCTAAACTCAGCGCGACACCCTGTTTAATCGCCGAGTTACGTAAATCCTCATAAATTTCCGGAATATCTTTAGAAATATACCAGTAGGCTCCTCCAAACCCAGCGTTATGCAATGAATACATAAACTCAGGTTTTATTTCATCTATGATATTCATAAGGGCTTGCGTTTCCGGAAGTGGGTCATGAAAATGCAATTCTTTATAATCTACCGGAAATGTCCATTCCACTTGTTCAAACCCGACAGGTCTAAAAAAATGTTTAGTATAGTTATAAATATTAAACGGCCCCTTAAACCACCCTTCATTCAGTCTCGCACCATCGGGATCAATACATTTGATAATATACCAAGTAAACCCAAGTGCCTCCCGTAGATTGTCGTCCTCTGCCAAAGCACGGGAAAAATATTCCATAGTCATAGCACCAATCGGCTCATTGGGGTGAGGACAAGCAAAACATAAAGCATTTTTCTTTCCGTTCCCTATTTTAATGCATTCTATTGAGTGTCCATTTCGAGATTTTCCTGCTTCAAATACCGTAACAATATCGGGGAATTCTTCAGCCAATTGTCTTGTACTTTCATCCATTTCGTCTACCGTTAAGAAAACTTTGTAATCTGGCACCCTATCAACAACAGATTGAATATTTATCGTGTTATTCATCAAACAAATCCCCTTTACCAACTTTATTTTATTTTTCAATCTTGACATAGTTGTATTCAGAGAACCCAGTGGATTGAATCGCTTCATCAGAAGATGGATCCCCTTTTACATATGAATGCACTGGAGAATAACCCACCCACTCAGATATTGGATAAATTGGTAAATCCTCTGCCAAAATACGCTGAATATCTTGATAGATAGGTGCTCTCTCCTCCTCTGTCACCAATTGGGCTCCTTTGACAAGAAGCTCGTCTAATTCAGTGTTTTTATATAGAGATAAATTGTTGGAGCCTTCCGAGCTTATTCTCGGAGATATTGAGCCTACATCAGGTCCTTGATAGCCACCTAACATACTCATTTCAAAATCCGCATTATCTTTTACTTTTTGCTGCCATGTCGCATATTCTAAAATATTTAATTCTACATTGATACCTACTTGTCTAAGTTGATCTTTAATAACTGTTCCCATATCCGCATTCGAACCTGATTCAAACACGTCAAAAGTTATGTTCAAATAATTTCCATTTTTGTCTGGAGTATATCCGGCCTGCTCTAATAACTCTTTTGCCTTTTCTGGATTATATTCTGGAATTTTATATTCATCTGTTATTGCCCAATTATAAACAGGTGATAAGAAGTGCTCTGCCACTTGTCCATCGCCTTTCTGGGCCTTTGACACAATTTCCACGTTATTTAACGCATAGGCTATTGCTTGACGAACCTCCAATTGATTAAATGGCTCCTTTTCAAAATTAAACACTAAGTATTGTCGAGAAGGCCATACCTTAGATTCCCCTTCAATATTAGGATCATTTTTCATTTTCTCAATTTCAGAACTTGGAGGAGAACCTCCAAATATATCTACTTCACCATTATAAAAAGCCTGTACCAATGTATTTGGATCAGGGATAATCGAAAAAACTAACCTATCTACATAAGGTACTTGCCCAAAATATTCATTATTTCGCTCTAAAGTAACATTCACACTTGTTGTGTACTCAGAAAACTTAAATGGTCCAGTCCCGATCGGTTCAATATTTGTCCCAGAATCCCAATTTTCTCCACTATAGACATGCTCAGGCAGAATAAAAGTGGCATACCAAGCTAGATACCCTAAAAATGTAGCATCTGGTTTAGATAATTTTATTACGACCGTATTGTCATCTGGAGTACTAACCTCTTCCATACTCTTTAAGTTTGAAACTGCGTAGCCATTATTATTTTTAATTGAATCCAAGGTGAATTTAACATCAGCTGAAGTAAAGTCTTTTCCGTCATGCCATTTTACATTTTCATTTAGATGGAAGGTAATTTCAGTTCCATCATCATTAAACTCCCATCTTTCTGCTAAATCCGGAATGATTTCTTGGTTATTATTTAGTTTCACTAATCGGCTAAAAACATTCTGAGCGATTGGATATAGGAAGTCATCTGCTCGTGCATCTGGATTGAACGTTTGCGGGTCTCCAGCGAGACCGACAATTAATGTGTCGCCTCCACTCAAACCACTTTCAGAATCACCTTCGTTCCCTTGCGTTTCACTTACTCCACCACTACAACCAGCAATAATCCCAACAAAAAATACGAAGCTTATAAGTAGTAAAAGTCCCTTCTTCATTCATCAAAACTCCTTTTATCTGTATTTGGATGGAGAAACGCAATTTTATCACCTCTCTCCAGTTCCAACTGCTATTTTGAATTATTTTAAATATAATCTGATTTATTAAAGAAAGCTTGGCCCAACCTATTCATTGATATAAGGACAACTGACATAATGGCCATTACCAATATGTGTTGACTCTGGGTCTTCATGGTTACAAGATTCCCTGCTTTGATAACACCTTGGAGCAAACCTACAGCCTGGGCCAATATTAATTGGTGTGGGAGGTTCTCCCGCGATATGAATAATTTGTTGATTTTCAAAGGAGTCTAACTGAACGGAGTTGGAAATTAACGCACGTGTGTACGGATGCTGGGGATTATGCATGACCTCATCAGTAGGACCAGTCTCCACAATACGTCCTAAATACATTACTGCAACTCTATCGGAAATATATCGGGTCGTTGTAATATCATGACTGATAAATACCATAGCTGTATTTTCCTGTTTACATAAGTCTGCGAGCATGTTGATAATATCTGCTCTAATTGATACATCTAACATCGAAACTGGCTCATCAGCAACGACAAACATTGGTTCAAGCAGCATTGAACGCAGGATTGAAATACGTTGCAATTGTCCACCTGATAATTCATGTGGATATCGGTGCAAGTATTCTGTCGCCGGTTTTAGCCCTCCCTTTTCTAGCAAATCGATGCACATGGCAAGTCGTTCATTTTTGCTTTCACCGATATGATGTAATTTCATCGTACTGATAAGAACCTTAGCAATTGTATATCTAGGATCAAAAGTATCAAATGGGTTTTGGAAAATCATTTGAGCTGTTCTTCGAAATGCCAGAGGGTCTTGTTTAAATAGATTTTGAGAAGGAACTCCATTAATGCTTATTGAACCTGACGTCGGCTCCTCCAGTTTTACTAAAATTCTCCCTAAAGTCGATTTACCACAGCCGCTTTCGCCAATAACGCCTAAAATCTCTCCTTTATTTAATGAGAAACTTACACCATCAACCGATTTGATATCCTGATTTCTTTGTCTTTTTCCTCTTTGCTTGTAATACTTGTATATATTTTCTACGGAAATAGCTTTTTCTTCAGCTGTGATTAACGTTTGCATGTTCCATACCTCCCACAAGGTGGCAAGCCACTCGATGATTACCAGATAAAAGCTCTTCAGTTGGTTTTACTTGATAGCAAATGTCTGTTGCAAATTCACAACGACTAGCAAATATGCAGCCTTGAACAGGAACACTTAAATCTGGTAAAGCTCCTGCAATCCCTCGTATGTTTTTCTTTTCTCCTTTAAAAGTAGGAATAGACTTTAGAAGGCCTTGTGTATAGGGATGTAAAGGATTAACTAAAACGTCTTTTACGTACCCAAACTCCAATATATTCCCTGCATACATAACTGCTACTTTCTTACAAGCTGAAGCTACCACTGACATATCATGCGTGATCATAATGCGAGTTAGGTTCAGCTCCTTTTCAAGCTCTTTTATCTCAGATAAAATTTGACCTTGAGTTACCACATCTAATGCCGTTGTTGCTTCATCTAAAATTAGCAATTTAGGATTGTGCATTAAGCTCAGTGCAATTGATACTCTCTGCATCATCCCTCCTGACAGTTCATGAGGATAAAGATCATATACTCGTGACGGTAGATTCACCATTTCTAGTAATGAAATTATCTTCTCTTTAAGCTTTTTTTTGGAAATCTTGCTTTCATGTATTCTATAAATATCAGACATCTGAGTTCCGATTTTATGGACTGGGCTGAGAGCATTCATTGATTTCTGAAACACAACAGCCAAATCCCTCCATCTTATCTTCCTTATTTGTTCGTCTGTACATTGAAATAAATGTTTCCCGTCTAAAATAACTTCCCCTTCTATTCTGGCAATTCTTTTTGGTAATAATTGCAATATTGCCATTGCTAATGTAGATTTACCTGATCCCGACTCCCCCACAATACCTATGGAATCCTGTTCCTCAACAGAAAGTGAAATATTGTGAACAGCTCTTGTAATCTTATCTTTTGTATGGAAGGTTACTGTGAGGTTTTCAATTTCTAAAATGGACATATTGCTCACCACCTAATTTTGATCATGAAGCTTTGGACTAAGCACTCGATTAAGCCCGTCGCCAATTAAATAAAATGATAGTACAGTGAGTACAACGACGATTCCTGCAAAAGTCGATATCCACCAAGCAGATGTCATATATTCACGGCCGTTATAAATAATTTGCCCCCAGCTGACTACATTGGGGTCTCCAAGCCCTAAAAAGCTGAGACTTGCCTCCGTAAGAATTGCTCCAGAAATGATCATGGTTGTATTAGCAATAATGGGAAATATTCCATTCGGAATAATATGTTTTAATAGAATTGTCCATTTCTTTTCTCCAATAGAATAGGCCCCCATAATGAATGTCCTTTCTCTTAATGACATAGCCTGCGCTCTCATAAGACGTGCATTACCGACCCAGCTTGTTAAGCCGATAATAAGCATGACGTTTATGAGACTGCTTCCAAACAGTGCAACAACGATCAAAATCAGGAAAAAAGTCGGCATCATCAAAAATATATTGTTTATTTCCGTTAGCAGTCTATCTATTTTTCCTCCGAAAAAACCAGCTATACCGCCTAGCAATGTTCCAATAACCCCTGAAATGAGCGCAGCCACAATTCCAATCATTAACGAAGTGCGAGTTCCATAAATTATCATGCTAAACACATCACGCCCTAGTCCATCTGTACCAAGGTAATGGGTTGAACTTGGTGCGGCTATCATCTCATCCCCCAATGAATATGGATCATGCGTTGCGAAAACAGGAGCAAATATTGAAACAATTAATAATAGAACTAATAGAATAACCCCTACTTTTAGTTGTTTAATGTCATTAATTTTGTTTATGGACTTTTTGAAAATATTTTGATTATTCCTCTTGATCTCCAAATATACCACCTCACTTACTGTATCTTATTCTAGGGTCAATAAAAGCATATAGAACATCAACTACAATCATCGTCACAGCCACCGATATTGAAAGCACGAGATAAATTCCCATCAATAGCGGATAATCTCTTCGCGAAATTGCATTCAGCATGAAACTTCCCATCCCTGGCCATGAGAATACAATTTCAATAATAGCTACCCCAGTAATCATGTATGCAATCGTAATTCCAAAAACAGTAATGGTCGGTAAAATTGAATTTTTCAATACGTATTTATTGAATATTCTGCCTTCACTCATTCCAGTTGCTCTAAGAGTTGTTACAAAATCCTCTGACATAACCTGAATAACAGAAGAACGAGTGATTCTAAAGAAGTATGGAATACTAAGCAATGTTAGTGTAGTGGCAGGAAGAAACATATGGTGCAAAACATCTATGTAGTATGCGATTCCCGAATGATTTGCACGTAAATCAACCATCCCTGAAGTTGGAAAAATTCCCAACCAAGAGGCGAATAGTAAAATAAACATCATTCCCAACCAAAAACTCGGCATGGAATCGAATAGATAAGATAAACCAGAAAGCAAGTTGTCCAATTTTGAACCGGGTCGTCGGGCACAATATATACCTAATAAGGTACCTATTAGCAAAGCCAATATCGCTGTTGTAAGCGTGAGCATAAGGGTAGGACCTATCCTTTCCCCAATCATTTCACTTACAGGACGCCCGCTCAAAATAGACTCTCCTAAATCTCCACCGGCAAGTGTTCGAAGATATGTTAGAAATTGAACACCCACAGAATCATTTAAACCGTATTTCTCTCTTAATGCCTCTTCCATCTCTGGTGAAGGACTATCTTGCCCTGACAAAATACTGATAGGATCTCCTGGAGCGAGCTGTATCAGCATAAAGTTAAGGAAAATAGCAACAAAAATAATTAGTATTCCTGTAAAGCTCCTACGAATAATAAAACTCCCCACACCATTACCCCCTTTAGCCAATTCAGATAAGAAATGTACTTATTTTTCCGTTGTACGGAAAGTGTTTCCATTTTTATAGCAAATTTTTTATCCACCCAATCGAGCAGATATTTCATCAGCACATCGAATTACAGCATTGCTTAATTCGGCTACTCTTTTTTCACTTAAATCATGACTAAGAAGTCCAATACTAATGGCCCCTGCCACTTGATTATCGAACTCTTTTATTACAGCAGCGATTGAGACGGTTCCCTCTGTTTTCTCTGCAACACTAATACTATATCCTGCACTCCTTATTTGTTTTAAGGCTTCTAAAAATTCCCTTCTCTCCTCTTTAGTCTGCAATAATTTAGTTAGTATCTCTTCTACCTTAGAGGAAGCCATATGTGCCAGCATTACTTTATTGGGAGCACCAATATTCATTGGAATGCGTTCTCCAAGGTTTTCAACAATCCGCACCTTCATAGGACTATCAATTCGTTCAATTGGAAAAGAAAAATAATCATCTGGGATACTAAGATAAACGCTTTCTTTAACTTCATAAGAAAGCCTCTCCATAATCGGCCTTGCAATTGTTCTTAAATCCATTTTTTCTAGTTGCAGCAAGCCTATTTCTAACCACCTTGGTCCGATTAAATATCTTTTAGTATCAATTGATTGCGTGATTAGTTTATGCTCTATTAAAGTACCAATCAGCCTGTGCGTCGTACTTAATGGCAATTTCAAATTCTCCGCAATTTCGCTAATTTGCCAACCTTTTTTGCTATTGTCAGAGAGTAAAAGATAAACAATTTCTAATGCTCGGTTTACCGATCTTGTCATTTTTAACCACCATATCAGTTTCTTGTATTTTTAAAATATTTCAAATTTTATAAAATAATATCATTAAAAATCTTTGAAATCAATTAAAAATTTTCTAATAATTCAAAAATATTCATGACTTGGAGTTCGGCTTATTAAGTAATCTCCTACAACTTCCCTATTAATAAAATCTCTTACTTAATAACATAACTCTATTAATTACAATCATTCTATTTCAATTAAGTTCATCTGTCTTACAATTTGTCAGGTCATCTGACACAGTTTTTTGGAGCTTTACCATCTCCATTACGCTTGAGCTTTATTTTTGAAATGATTTTCATTTATAAAAAAAACGAATAATAACAAGCTGTTTGACAGTCGCTTGCTTTATTCGCATTTCCCCTTAACCAAATTATCTAAGCAGTGGGAGCCCGGGCGTGATGAACACTCATCGAGACTTAGGTAAATATTATTTCAAGATAATGTTCATCTTTATTTTCCAAAGGAAAAGCAGCGTTCCCTTAATCGAGCTTCTTGCACTGAAGTTTATGCTATTTATGATGTCTCCATTTCTTCAGCTGCCTAATGTTCCTACATTAATTTATTGTTATAAACTGCACAGAACTTACACCAATCAGTAATAATGATATGCTTTTGTTTTATATCGATTAAGCCCTCTTTTCTTAGCTTTGAAAAAACGCGACTTACACTTTCTCTTGATGTGCCTATCAGAGTGGAAAATTCCTGAATTGTTAACGGAAGCTCAATGTACATTCGATTACATCGATTGGCCCCAAATTTCTCTGCTAATCGCTCGAGCATTTTCATCGTTTTCGTGTAAACATCAAGAAGGGCAATGTCTCTCATTATCGACGTAAGATCCCGGAGAGTCTCACCCATATATCGAATCATTTGGACTGCCAACTCTGGATTTAATAATAATTCTTGTTCAAAATCCTCTGTGCTAAGAAAATAGATTTCACCAGGCTTAATCATCGTTCCTGTTGCTGGATAGGTGAGATCGCCATAATTAAATAAGCATGCCTCAGCAAAAATATCCCCTTTTTTCTTCATACAAACAATAAGTTCGTTCCCTTGTTCATTTTGTTTTGTAAGCTTCACCATACCTGAATGGACGAAAAATACTCCCCTAGCTCTTTCATATTCAGATATTATTTTATCACCCTTATTAAATGACATCTTCTTGATTCGCTTATCAATTATTTGCAAAGACTGTGGCGGCAGATCTTTAAATACCTCTACTTTACTTAAAAACTCATGAATGGCGGAAACCTCCATGCTCTGATTTTCCATCTCAAATCCCCCTTTCAGATTTACTCCTATTCTAGAGAATCCAATTCAACAAGAATGTGTAAAATATCACATTTTTTCTCTTATTTCCCGTGATATTAAAGATCTTTCATTGGAGTTTCACAAAACCTTCACAAAGAGACTTCTTTCATGTGAAGTGAATCACACCTGACAATATCCCTAACAGCTAGGATGAATTTGTGATGAAATACTACTTTGCAAAGGGGGAGAACTTTTGAAGACATCCATTATTCACTTTGTCATAAGCGCCATCATCGGCCTTGGCCTAGGTTATCTTGTGTTTGATGTAATCTTAGACAGCGGTGGTAAAGATACTGAGATAACACAAGAACAAACTGCTGATCAGACTGCTACTGTAAACGAGGAGGACCATGAAACCAAAACATCCGATGTTGAAAACGTTTCCAATGAGGAGAGCATTCTTCAAGCAAAAGGCTGCATTGGCTGCCACGCTGTGGAAGGGCTGAAGCTTCAAGGTGGAGCAACCGGTCCGGACTTGTCCAAAGCCTATAATGAAGTTGAAGGTAAGCATGGTAAGCCGCTTCAAGAATTTTTAAAAGAGCCAACCTCTGCCGTCATGTCATCCGTGATCGGCGGGAATCCTTTATCTGCTGAAGAAATTGACCAAATTGTCAAGGAGTTAAAAAAAGCGGCAGAACAATAATTTTTGACATTCTGTAATTATCTGTACCTTAATCAAAAAAATGCTTTATAGAACGAATTTCATTTTTGATGAAAACAGCGCACCGAAACGACTCATAAAAAGGAAGGTGTTTTACCATGAAGAAATGGATACCTGCTGCATCCGGGCTAGCCGCCGGTTTCTTAGCGGCAACGGTATTTTTCGCTGACTTCTCAACTGGTCCCAGCGGCTCCGCAACCTCTGACTCAGCTAATAAAACGAATGCAGAGAAGGTCTATGTCCCATTTGGGGAAAAAGACGAATACTATTTATTTGCGTCCGGTGGACATTCTGGGCAAATGTTCATTTACGGAGTTCCATCCATGCGCCACATCCGCACAGTCCCGGTTTTTTCACCAGATTCTGCGACTGGATACGGTTTTGATAACCACACGAAAGAGTTAATGGGAGATTATTCGTGGGGAGATCTCCATCATCCCGCTTTCTCAGAAACCGAGGGAGATTATGATGGAAAGTATATGTTCGCCACCGATGTCGCCAATAGTCGTGCTGCCGTCATGGATTTAAAAACGTTTACTGTAAAAGATATTATGAAAGTTCCGAATACCTCTGGCCCGCACTGTGCCGCTTTTGTCACGCAAAACACTGAGTATATGTTCCTTCCAACTCGTTTTTCTGTGCCGATTGGAAGTGAATATGCAGACCTTGATAACTATAGTGAACAATACCATGGTGTCATGTCTGCTGTAACATTTGATGAAGAGAAAGAAAAGCTGGATATTGCCTATCAAGTAGCCTTGCCACCATGGTCCTATGACTTATCTGACGCTGGTAAAAAGATGTCTGCCGATTGGGCAGTTATGACGACGTACAATACGGAAGAAGCAACAACAAACCTAGAAATTAATGCTTCTCAAGCAGATCGTGATTACATCGTATTGTTCAATTGGAAGGAGCTTGAACAGAAAATTGCCACTGGAGAATATGACGAAGTGACAGGCCAAAAAATGATCTTTCCTGAAAAGCATAAAGGTGGCATTTACCTAGTTCCTGTTGCGAAATCGCCTCATGGGGTAGACGTTACACCAGATGGGGAACACTTCATTGCTTCGGGTAAGCTTGCTCCAGCGATGACGGTTTTCTCCTTTGAAAAAGCTTTTGCAGCGATTGAAAACGGTGAATTTGACGGAGAACGTAACGGAATCCCTATTCTCAAATATGAATCTGTTATGGAACGAGAAGTTAATCCTGAAAACGCTCTTGGTCCGCTTCACACTCAATTTGATGATGAAGGGATGGCTTATACTACCATGTTTATTTCATCTGAAATTGTTAAATGGGATCCAGCTACAGGAGAAACATTAGATCGGGTTCCTGTTCAATATTCTCCGGGACACTCAGTTGCCGCTGAAGGAGATACTGTCGCGCCAGATGGTAAATATATTATTGCCCTTAACAAAATTGCAAAAGACAGCTATTTATCAGTAGGGCCATCACATCCAGAATCCATGCAGCTAATCGATTTAACAGGGGACAAAATGGAAGTGATCCAATCGGCACCTGTCAACCCTGAACCACATTATGCGCAAATGATTAAGGCGGATAAAATCAATACGATTACCGTATATGATAAGGACGAAAGCAATCCAAATGCTATTTATAACCAAGAAGATGCAAAAATCGTCCGTAAAGGCAATGAAGTTCACGTCTATGGGATCGCCATGCGTTCCAAATTTATCTTTGATGCCAACGCGAAACGGCCGGACGTGATTGAAGTAAATGAGGGAGATAAAGTCGTTATTCATCTCACAAATATAGACTTTGACCAGGATATCACGCATGGCTTCGCGATTAATCAATATGATTTCAATATGGAGGTTCAACCTGGACAAACAAATACGATTGAATTCACAGCAGATAAAGCAGGAACATATCCACTTTATTGTACGAATTTCTGCTCTGCCCTGCATCAAGAAATGTCAGGCTATTTCCTCGTAAAGCCGAAAAACTGAAAAAAACGATAATATTTGTTTAATTCCGTTTTTTAGTAAAATCTTTATGTTGGTAAAACGATTCTTGGCTCATTTCGTGTGAAGCATTGATTTCACTCGCCTTCACTTATACTGAAAAGTCAGGGAGAAAATGAGCCGATAACCAATACTGACATATAACAAAGCCTTAGACAAAGAAGGGGCAGCATTTAAACGTTCAGCGCCCCTTTTATAAAATGGGTAGTCACTAGAAAGAAGTGTTTGCAATGAAAGGAAAACAGCTTTCTCGATTCTCATCATTCTTAATGATTATCTCTGCCATATTAGTCATGTTAGCCCTGTTCTTCCCATGGTGGAGAATGGAATTTTTCGCTCCTCAATACCCCGAGGGACTGAATATTATTGTTTATCCTGATCACCTTGAAGGGGAACTGGAGCAAATTAACGGATTGAATCATTATATTGGCATGGCCCAATTCAATGAAGAAAGCTTCCCAGAATTAAATTATCTTCCTTATCTCATTGGCGGGCTTTCCATACTCGTACTACTTGGAGCCTTTATTCGTAAAAAAGCTTATTTAATAAGCCTTATTGCTAGTTTTCTTATTGGTGGTGCAATCGGTGTATGGGATTTATGGGCAGCACTTAAGGAGTATGGAACCAACTTAGATCCAATGGCTCCAATTGAAATGGAACCATTTGTCCCGCCGATCATTGGAGAAAATGTCGTCGCCAACTTTACAACCTATAGCCTGTTAGGAACGGGTGCTTATTTAGTCATTGCAGCCTTTATTTTGCTGCTGATTCCTTTATGGAAGGATCGAAAACAATGAAAAAGCTGACGTTCTTATTCTTCATCATGTCCATCATTCTCCTTGCTGCTCCGCATTCAAGCTTGGCGAAAGATGATCTGCAACAAATGATCGATGCCTTGCACAACGGAGACATACTGGAGCTAGAAGATAAGACGTACGAAGGAAATATTACCATCAATAAATCAATAGAATTAATTGGAAAAGAAGGAACCGTTATAAGTGGTGATGGAAGTGGAAATGTCATTTCTATCGAAGCACCTAATGTAAAGATTCGCAATATGACCGTGTTAGGCAGCAGCATGAATCGCAATAGCTCTGAGGAATACGCAGGAATTAAGGTTTACTCTAATCATAATGTGATTGATTCAGTAACGATTAAGCATTCCTTTCACGGTATTTATTTAAGTCAAGCCCATCATAATCTGATTGAGAATAGCCTCATTACAGGATTAGGCAAAGGGGAGATTGCCAATCAAGGAAACGGGCTTCATATCTATTACGCAAACGATAATATTCTACAAAACAACGTGGTCAAAGGTTCTAGAGATGGCATGTTCTTTGATTATGCCAACCGCAATGAAATTCTTTATAATTCCATAAGCGAAACACGCTATGGTCTGCACTATATGTATTCTGATGATAATTTTTTTGAAGGGAATACGTTTACGATGAATACCGGTGGCGCCGCCATTATGCATTCCAACGGAATTAAGCTTGAGCAAAATGAATTTATTTTTAACTATGGACATAAATCCTTCGGCCTCCTGTTATTATCGTCCAGAGACACAATCATTCAAGATAACACCTTTTTTCTCAATCAGAGAGGATTATATATCGATCAGGCAACAGGGAGTTTAGTAAAAAACAACCGAATTATTAAGAACCAAATCGGGATCGAAATATGGGCAAGTTCAAACGAGCAAATTTTTACCTTAAATGAAATTAATGAAAATACCATTCCTGTTGCCAGCCTTGGTGGGGAAGGAAGAAATAGCTGGAGTGAAAATGGCATTGGCAATAACTGGGGGCGCTCATTTCCTATGATCGATTTAGATCAAGACGGGATCGGTGATGAAGAGGTGCGCTATCAATCTTCACTCCATCAACTAATAGAAGATCAAGAACTAGTTTATCTCTTTTTACAAAGTCCTGCTATCGCTGTTTATGAGAAGCTGAATCAGTTTCTCCATAAAGAGAAAACGATGTTTACCGATCCTTATCCGCTCGTGACAAAGCATGAAAGGAAACAAGCGTCGCTCATTCTCATCGGGGTGCTAGCCATCTCATCCAACCTATATATTTATCGCCACTACAAAAAGAGACTATTATAAGGGAGACATCCACTATGCATTATATTTGGAAAGAATGGAAGGAAAACATAAAAGGAAAAGGGCTTTGGCTGGCCTTTGCGCTCATTGTTCTCGTTTCAGTTAGTTTATTGTTCCGTTCCTCTGCTCTTTCCTTTGATCAAGGATTCTATATTCACTTGATTAATTTATTTGATGCATTCGTCTATTTCATCCCGATATTATGCCTTTTTTTAGGGGCCTTTTCCCTATTTCAGGAAAAAGAACAAAAAACATTGATCATGCTCTTAACAAGGGGAGAGCACTTTACTGGCTTTCTATGTAAAAAAAGCGTGGCAATTCAATCAGTGTTATTAGGGCCGATTGCTCTATGGCTCTTTCTCTACTTGATTCCGTTAAAATTTTATTTTCAAATAGATGGCCCTGCCTACCTTGCATTCTTGTTCACTATCACAAGTCTTATTCTCGTCTTCACCCAGTTTGGAGTCTTCGTTGGGAGCATCAGCCGCTCCAGAATGCAAATTGTTGGCTTCGTGATCGCCATCTGGTTCTACTTTTTCTTCTTACACGATTTTCTCTTACTATCATGGTTAAGTAACGTTACCTATGATAATGTGAAACTCTTTTCTAGCTTTTATTTCCTAAACCCGTTGCAAGCCGCAAGAATTTACCTTGAATCAGCATTCGGCGTCTATTCCTTTGAGCATATGTCAAAGCTCCTTCAATCATTCATGTGGTTAAAGCCGTCTTTATTTTTAATCGGCAATGTTGTACTCGGACTACTGCTCTCGTTTGGAGCTGGAGTTGCTTTTAAACGAAAGGAGGGCTCACAATGATTGAAGTTGCCAATCTCTATCAATCGTTCGGAAAGAGAACAGTCCTTCAAGATATTCACTTAAAAATAGAAAAAAATGAAATATGTGCTCTCGTTGGTCGAAACGGGGCTGGGAAATCAACTTTTATTAATAGTCTTCTCGGAATTCTTCCTGTCAAAAAGGGGACAATCAAAATCAATGGCAAGGAAAAAAGAGATATAAGCAGCGAAATCGCTTATCTTCCAGAAAAATTTTTGCTTTATCCTTCTTTAACTGGACTGGACAATATGCGTTTTTTTGCCAGAAGCATTTCCCAGACCTACGATGAGAAACGAATGGAAGAGCTCTTACAATCCGTCAATCTTTGGGAGGAGCGTCATACGATTATCGAGGGGTATTCAAAGGGAATGCTGCAGCGACTTGGACTCGCAGTGACGCTCTATCAAGATTCACAAATCCTCGTCTTGGACGAACCGACAAGCGGTCTTGATCCAATTGGTAGAAAAGAAATTTTGGAAACGTTAAGGTCTTTGCAAAATAAAACGATTTTAGTATCTTCCCACCATTTAGATGAAATTAAACAGCTATGTTCACACGTCGCTTTTTTAGAAAATCAGCAAATCAGTAAATACACAGTTGCAGACTTTCTACTAACACAAAAATTAGGAGAGAATGGATCATGAAAAAATTTTTATTCGCCTTAGCCAGTTTGCTTTTCTTACTGACTGCCTGCAATAAAGATTCTGTCGCTGTCGAGGTCGAAAAGGATTTATATTATGAAAAAGATGCAGACTCCGAGCTTGTCATTAAAATTACTGATGACAATGAACCTGTTTCCGGCCTCAAGGTCAATGCCGTGCTCGCGATGAGTGACATGGACCATGGGCAGATAGAAGCAGACTTTAAAGAAATCGGAGAAGGTATTTATTCGTCAGAGGTCAAATTGCCGATGGCCGGAAAATGGGAGATTGTTTTCACGTTTGACCATAATGGGAAATCTGTTGAAAAAGTAATCACATACGATGTGAAAGAGCCAAGTGGAATCGCTAAAATCAACGGTGAATGGATTACAAATGAAGATCTAGAATTTTATCAGTTTATCAACGAACTGCACATTGCCATTAACCGCGAACAGGATAAAGCAAAGTATGAAGGCGACGAATTAGAAGAAGCGTTAGCTTATTGGGACGGGCAAGAGAAGCTAAATCAAGATCGAAATCAGCTACTAACCCAGATTATCCGCCTCCGTTCCATGGCTCTGCTTGCTCTTGAAAAAGGCCATGAGGCAACGCAAAAGGAAGTAACCGAGCAAGTCAAACAGGTACGCACTCAATATGAAGCAGTCCCCGTTGCCAAGAAAATGATTCAAGAATTTGGAGAAGAGAAATTCTGGAACAAAGAACAACAACAATATGAACTCATTGTTCTCTCGCAAAAGGTTCAAAACGATTTGATTGCTCAAGTACGAAAAGAAAATCCCGATGTCAACGAGCAGGAGATCCTTTATCTTGCCCAAAAACAATACGAAGAACTTCTTGTTTCTCAAGTTAATTCATTAACAATTGAACTGTTATAAATCCTGAGCTTAATCGGGATTTATTTTTTTGCAAAATGAGTGATTACTCACTTCACAAATCTCCTTTTATGCTTTATGATGTAAGTGAGTGATTACTCACTTTTTGAAAAGGAGTGAATATAATGAATACAAATGAAGTGATCGTGTCTATCCAGAATGTATCGAAGGCTTTTGGTAAGCAGGAAGTGTTGAACGATATTTCTTTAAATGTTTACAAAGGGGAGATCTTCGGGCTATTAGGTCCATCTGGTGCTGGTAAAACAACATTAGTGAAAATGCTAACTGGATTAGATTTGCCGAATCGGGGAGAAAACCATCTTTTCCAAGAAAAAATGCCTTCCTTAAAGCTCATTGAAAAGATTGGCTACATGGCGCAATCAGACGCTTTATACGGAGAATTAACTGCGAAGGAAAATCTTGAATTTTTCGGTGCTCTTTTCGGTTTAAATGGAAAAGCATTGCAAAGTAGAATTAGCAAAGTGATGGACGTTGTTGAGTTAAGCGACCATTTAAACAAAACCGTCCACCATTATTCCGGGGGAATGAAGCGAAGATTATCGCTTGCAACTGCTTTGCTCCATGAACCGGAACTGTTAATTCTTGATGAACCAACTGTAGGAATTGATCCTGTTTTGCGCATGAGTATTTGGAGGGCCTTTTACGAATTAAATGAAAAGGGCGTGTCGATTATTGTTACGACGCATGTTATGGGGGAAGCGGAAAAATGTCACCGTCTAGCAATGCTTCGCGATGGTCGACTAATCGCTGTTGGCACGCCCGAGCAATTAAAAGCAGACACCGATTCCTCTTCCATTGAAGAAGCATTTCTAGCATATGGAGGTGTAAAGGCGTGAGAGTAAGAGCACTCGTAATCCGGATTTTAAGACAAATTATTCGTGATAAAAGAACGCTTGGACTACTAATTTTTGCTCCAATTCTTATTTTAACGATGCTTCATCTTGTTTTTAACGGTGATGATTATGTGCCAAAGGTCGGGTTGGTTGATATTCCTGAAGCTTTTGAAGAACAGCTAGATTTAGACGATGCGGACATTACAAAATACACAAATATCGAATCCGCCAACAAAGATACTGAAAAGCAATTGCTCGATGGCTATATCACATTTGAAAACACTAGCCCTTCCATTGTCCTTGAAGGCAGTGATCCAAATGTCAATGGCGCTACGATAAAGTGGCTGCAAAAGGCTCTTGCTCCTTTACAGTCAAGCGACGCAAATGAGCTAGATATTGAGTTTATTCACGGTTCGGAAGATATGAGCCAGTTTGATTATTTTGGTCCAGTTTTATTAGGATTTTTTATATTTTTCTTCGTCTTTTTAATTGCCGGTGTTTCTTTTTTAAGAGAACGAACCACTGGTACACTAGAGCGACTACTATCTAGTCCGTTACGAAAATGGGAAATTGTCGTTGGTTATATTATCGGGTTCGGGATTTTCACATTACTTCAGGCAACAATTATAGCGGCCTATGCTATTTATGTGTTGGGGATGCTTATGGAAGGGAGCTTTATATATGTTCTTCTGATTACGTTAACACTTTCCTTAACAGCATTAACGTTAGGAATATTACTATCTGCATTCGCTAATAATGAGCTGCAAATGATTCAATTTATTCCCATTGTTGTCGTCCCGCAAATCTTTTTTTCAGGACTATTCAATTTAGAGACGATCTCTCCATGGTTAAATTGGATTGGTCCACTGACACCGCTCTATTACGCAGCCGATGCTCTGCGGAATGTGATGGTCAGAGGATACGGATGGGGTGATATCTATATAAACCTTTTTGTGCTCCTCGGTTTTTCAGCATTATTTATATTCTTGAATATATCCGCTTTACAGAGATACCGAAAGATTTAGCATCTTGTCTTATAATCCATTACAATAAGAATATCAAGTATTGAAGGAGTTTATCATGAACGGTCCAGATAATCTTATTGAGGAAATTTTTGAACATAGCGACGAGCTTACGGAGAAACAAAAAAAAATCATTCTTGCTGCTATTCAGGCATTTGCGGAAAAAGGGTATGCCTCTACCTCGACAAGTGAAATAGCGAAAAACGCTGGAGTTGCAGAAGGAACTATTTTCCGCCATTATAAAACGAAAAAAGATTTACTCTATTCGATCATCGAACCAATGCTGGAAAAATTTATAGCTCCCTTTGTCCTAAAAGATATGGAAAAGGTTCTAAACCAAAAGCATGCTACATTTGAAGATTTTTTGAGAGCAATGATTGAAAACCGTATCAAATTCCTATCTAAAAATATGCTTTTGTTAAAAATTTTTATTCAGGAGATCCCTTTTCAACCCGAATTAAAAAATCTGTTTAAAGAGCATATCGGTACAAAAGTCATTGCGCGTTTTACACAAGTTGTTGAGTATTACCAAGCAAAAGGGGAAATACTCGTGGCCCCTCCCTTTAATATCATTCGATTTATAGCATCTACCATATTTGGTTACCTTATCTTTCGCAATCTTCTGTTACCAGAACTTGACTGGGATGATAAAGCGGAAATCGAACAGACGATTCAAATGATTATGCATGGGATTTCAACACAAAAATAAGCTTAAAAAGAGAGTTGACCGAAAAGTTCCATCTAACAAAGCAAGGAAGATAAATTTGCTAGTTATCTCCCTTGCTTTCCCTGGTCATATAAAGAAATTCGAAACAATCGAACAGCCTTTAATGAGCGGCTTTTTTCATTATTTTAAAGAAAATTGTTTTCTCTTCTTAATCTAAAAAGAATGCTCATTATTCAATAATGTCCCACTGCTTCATCTTCGAAACTTACGACATATCCTTTTTTGCAAAATAGTCTCCGATCGTTTTATAGGTACCTCTTCCTTTAAATTTCACTAAGCTCAACCTTATATAAGCGATCATCATTTTCTTCGGGAGTACCACGACCATCCGTATTATTGGATACAAAGTAAAGGACTCCATCCTCAATCAAAATATCACGAATTCTCCCTAGCCCTGTGATTACCTCATTCGTCTCACCTGTCTCAAGATTGAACTCTCTTACAGCGTTTCCTCTTAAGGTTGCAACATAAAGCCTTCCTTCATAATAGGCTATTCCTGACGGTGCCCAGGTCATCTCTGCTCCGGATTGAAAAAGAGGTGATTCTATACCTGTCTGCTCTTCTTCTCCGATCACCATCGGCCACCCATAATTTCCAAAAGGTTTAATTAAGTTGATTTCATCATGTGCTGAAGGACCGTGTTCACTAGCATACATCGTGCCATCACTAGCCCATGCCAAACCTTGAGGGTTACGATGGCCGTAACTATATACATAGGAGTCAGCAAGAGGATTATCTTCAGGGATAGAGCCATCTAAATTGAGCCGCAAAATTTTTCCACCTAACGACTTCACATCTTGGGCAATATCTGGATCTGTTGCAGCGTCTCCTGTCGTCGCGTACAACTTTTGATCTGGTCCTAGCTTTAAACGTCCTCCATGGTGATATTGCCCACTTGGTATTCCGTCAAGAAATAACTCTTCTTCCTTCCACACCTCGTCCACAAGCTTTAGCGTAACAATTCGATTAAACTGCCCATGCTCGTCCGTATAGGTATAGTAGGCATAAGCGCGATTCGTGTTAGCAAAATCTGGGGCTAGGACAAATCCGAGCAAGCCTGCCTCCGCTGCTGTTGCTAACGTCTTCTCCAGCTCCACCTTTTGTCTTGATTGCCTATCTCCTTCAATTTTCATGACCGTTCCGTTTCGTTCACTGATATAAAACGTTTGCCCCATCTTATTAATGGACCACGGAACTTGGAGGTTTTCAGCAACTACCTCCCTGCCCGTAGCCGTAACTGCTGCCTCCCCCATTTCATCTTCATCTATTGTTTCACGCTCATTTCCCCCAGAGCATGCAGCCAAAAACAAAACGGTTAACAGCAGGAATCCTTTCTTCATCGCACTCCTCCTTATTTTATCAAGACCTTTACAAGATTAACCTAAAACACAACACCGCGATTTAAGCTCTCTTTTTGAACTTTTTTACTACCCAGTTTATAACTATTAGCGTCAAGCACATTTTACAGAAAAACTAATTTATAGCATCCCAGATCGCTTTTGCTACGCCACTTTCCTCATTTGTAGCTGTGACAAAATGGCATTGAGCTTTAATATAGTCGTCCGCATTTCCCATGGCCACCGCTCTTCCAACCCTTTGAAACATCGATAAATCATTGTAATTGTCACCGATCGCCATCGTCTCCGTTAGCAAGATGCCTTTTTCTCTTGTAAAACGATCTAAAGCAATTCCTTTTTGCGCTTCAACCCCGTTAATCTCTAAATTTTCTTTCCCTGAAGAACTTAAAGCAATTCCCTCAATTTCTTTTAGCTGTTCTTCTACCTTTTGCAGTTGCTCCGGATCAAAAGAGAGAGCTAATAGTTTATAAAGATGATAATCTTCCTGTTCAAAAATAAAATCGGCGCTCTCTACTGCTTTTATAAAATTCATTCTTTCTTGTAAAATTTCTTCTATTTTTTCAACCTCTATTTTCTCAAGTTTGTTAGCAGTATACTCTTTAAAATGGCGGATGCCTCTTTCCTTATCGGCTGTATAAATTCCTTTACTTGTAAAAAATTCAACGTAAATATTGCTATCAGAAAGAACCTTTAATGCATCCTTTGCAATCTCCTTCTTAAGAGGATTATCAGCAACAATTTCTCCCTCTGGTGAACGCACCTCCGCCCCGTTGGCACAAATCACCGGACAATTAATCCCTGCCTCCTTTAGTAAATAAATCGCCTCTGGATAGGAGCGGCCTGTAGCAATGACTACTTCCACACCTTTATCTTGTGCCGCCTTAATTGCTGTCATATTCTCTTCCGTAATTTCATGATCCTTCGTTAATAATGTTCCATCCATATCAATTGCTACGCATTTAATCATTGTTGTATCACCCTTTATCTTTATATGTATTTACTTCCTTCGCGGACGCTCAAATTGGATAGGGGCACCTTTTCAATTATTTGCTTGACAGACTGTGGGTTCGTCTTCGAGTATTCCCTTAAGGCCCATCCAATTGCCTTTCGAATAAAAAAATCCTGCTCTCCAGCATTTTGTTCAATATACTGCAAAAGCAGCTCTTCATTTGTTCGTTCCTTATATTTTAGTTGAAATAATATGGCGGTTCTTCTTAACCAAATATTATTGTTTTTTGCCCAATGGTCAATTTTTGCCGGGATTACTTCAGGATGTTTAGCAGCTATATATCCAACAAGCTTAGGAGCAATGGTGTCGACCGTATCCCACCACGATTTAGTTGTAATCAGCTTTTCTAACAATTCAAGGTGGGTTGGCCCCAGCTTTTTCCTTATACTCTCCAAATAAAATAACGCCGCATACTGGTACTCTCTTTCGTCTTTCTCCCAAAGGGCAAGAACAAAATCTTGCTGTAGCGGTTTCTGTAAAATGGCGGATGCCTGAAAAAACTCTTTTAGAAGTTTTTTGCGCTCAGGTGTTTTTATGCCAAGATAGGAAAACTGGTTTCGCATATACTTTTCCATTGGAACTGCCATTTCTTTATTACGATGTCCGACAAATATTGTCTCAAGCTCATTGATATAGTTCAAATTTGCTCCCCCTCAATCTTGTCCTCCTTTTTCATTGTAAGAGTTTCGAGGAAGATAATCCAATAATTGAGAGAAATTTAACATTAAACTTGCAGCTAACGTTACGTTAGGACTTATGATAGTAATAGATAGGAGGATGGCAATGAATACATTTTCAATTGGGGAATTCGCCAAAAAGACCGGTTTAACAGTAAGAACTTTACATTATTACGATGAAATTGGAATTCTTAAACCTTCACATGTTTCCGATAAAGGAAAGAGAATTTACACCGCAGAAAATTTTATTACATTGCATAAAATCATTACCTTGAAATTTCTAGGCTATTCGCTCGAAGAAATTAAAATGTTCCTAAAATCCGAAAAATGGGATTTAAAGGACTCCCTTTCCATACAAAAAAAAGCAAT
This sequence comes from Robertmurraya siralis, assembly GCF_005502275.1. GTDB lineage: Bacteria > Bacillota > Bacilli > Bacillales > Cytobacillaceae > Robertmurraya > Robertmurraya siralis. Next base: position 136,554 of record NZ_SWLZ01000008.1, on the reverse strand, counting down.
GGTGAAGCAAAAGGAACAACTGGAACAGGTCATTAGAGCATTAGATCATGCTATATATATTGTAGATCGCCATGGTGAACTAGATTCATCCATATTTATTACATTAATTAATGATATTCACATGGAAAAAGAACATAAAAAATTGCTAAAGGGAGTCCTTGACGAACAAAAAGTAGAACAAATTTTTAGTATCGACGAAAAAAGACATCTGGAAATCAACACAAATACAGTTGGATTATTAACGGAGCTGAAGGAACTTTATGGTACAGATCCTAAATCCGCAAAAGTACAACTACTAATCGAAAAACTAATCGATTTAATTGCAGAATTGACAGGAGGAGATCTTCACTTTCTAGAGGAGGTTGGTAATGTTGAGATCAACGATGAGGACTGGGCGATTCCATTCCCTTTTTCAAAAGATGTTGAGGAGTGGATTTCCAAAGGGATCGAAATAAATCTACAGAAAAGAGGAATCACCATAAATGAAAGAAAAAAAGGAACAAATGAATGCTAATCACTTGAAAGCTTTTTGGAGGTTAATCAAGAGCTCCAACCCACCAAAAGGGATCTTTATTCTTGCCTTAGCTTTAGGGTTACTTGAAACGGCAGCAGGACTCGTGCTTCCCTTATTCACGAGATCGTTAGTCGATCAATTGGCACAATCCGCGCTTGAAATTTCACTGATTGTCCTATTGGGTGCTGCTTTTATCGTTCAAACGATTTCATCTGGATTTTCCTATTATTTTATGACCTACATCGGAGAATCAATCGTTGCTTCGATACGGAAGCGGCTGTGGGGGCATATTATCCATTTGCCGATCCCTTATTTTGATGAACATCAATCAGGTGCAACGATGAGCCGTGTCTCTCAGGATACAAATACGGTGAAAACCTTAATCACCCAGCATTTAATTACGTTTGTTTCCGGAGTCATCTCCATTATCGGTGCAGTCACAATTTTATTCATTATTGATTGGAAAATGACGCTAATTATGATCATTTCTGTCCCTATTGCCATCCTCGTGATCATGCCACTCGGACAAAAGATGTACAAAGTCTCCAAGGCAACACAGGATGAAATGGCCACCTTTACGGCCAATTTAGGTCGCGTACTGGCTGATATTCGCCTCGTCAAAGCCTATCATGCAGAAGAGGGTGAAAAAGCAAAAGGGGAGCAAGGAATTCGCCACCTTTTTCAATATGGATTAAAGGAAGCACGTATACTTGCTGTTATTTCTCCGTTCATGACTTTTATTATGATGGTAGTACTTGTCGTACTAATCGGATATGGCGGAGTCCGCGTTGCCTCTGGAGCCTTGTCCGCAGGCTCTCTTGTCGCAATCATCATATATATGTTTCAAATCGTTGTCCCATTTAGTCAAATGGCCACCTTTTTTACCGCTTTCCAAAAAGCAATGGGCGCAACTGAACGTATTCAAGAAATCCTCTCTATTCATCAGGAACCAACAACAACAGGTGTTGCAGTGGGACAAGAAGCAGAACCACTCATCTTTCAAAATGTCTCTTTTTCATATAAAAAGAACGAACCGATTTTAAAAAATATTTCCTTCGTCGCCCCACCTGGGAAAACAACAGCATTTGTCGGGCCAAGCGGAAGCGGGAAGACTACCATATTTGCTTTATTGGAGCGTTTTTATTTAACCGCAGAGGGAGAAATTCGTTTGGGCAACAAACCCATTCAGCTCTTTGATTTACACTCGTGGCGAAGCCAAATTGGCTATGTCTCTCAGGAAAGTCCCATTATGTCTGGAACGATACGAGATAATATAATTTATGGGCTGGCACAGGAGGTCTCCGATGATGAAGTGCTCCACGCCGCCAAACAGGCAAATGCGGCAGAATTTATTGAACGCCTCCCGAACGGGTTTCAAACAGAGGTGGGAGAAAGAGGCATCAAACTATCCGGAGGTCAAAGACAGCGGATTGCCATTGCAAGGGCATTGATCAAAGACCCTAAAATTCTCCTTCTTGATGAAGCCACTTCCAACCTTGACAGCGCTTCCGAAGAACTTGTGCAAAATGCACTGAATCATCTTATGAAAGGGAGGACAACACTCGTTATCGCTCATCGCCTTTCAACCGTTGTCGAGGCGGAGCAAATCATCGTTTTGGAACAAGGTGAAATCACAGGGATTGGAACCCATAATAAACTTCTACATGCTCATAACCTATACAAAAAGTTAGCTGAACAGCAATTAAGAAATGAATCACTAACTTCTGAAGTCGGAAAAGAATTTAGGGAGAATGATGATTGATGGAATTTAACTATTGGTTGCTTATCCTCTTTGCAATCCTTTATGAGCCCATTATCGGCTATTTTGCTTTCAAAAAATTTATACTTGACGTCAGAGAAAATCAACGTGTAAGGTTGAAGTTTTATCAGCAGACCATGCTTGGTCTTTGGATTCCTACAATTTTCATAGTACTGCTAGCTCTGTTTACAGAATTATCTTTTCAAGATATCGGGTTATCTTTTCCAACCATTAACACGGACAGCTTAGGACCATTCATCACCTATTCTGTATTTGTCTTAGCAATACTCTATTTGATCGGACTCCTATATTATTCTATCGGTTATCAATTAAGTGAAAAGATTAGAGCTAAATTAGAAGAAGCAAAACAAAAAGAATGGGATAATGTCGGTTTTTCAGAGATTTTGCCCATTACGAGTAAAGAGAAAAAGAGATGGAATTATGTTTCATTAACTGCAGGAATTACTGAAGAAGTAATATATAGAGGCTTTTTAATCTTTGCTTTCTCTTATTTATTTCCTGATTTTTCGATTTGGTTCGTCCTATTATTATCTTCATTATTATTTGGTTTAGCACATACCTATCAAGGTGTTAGAGGAGTGTTGCAAACCACAATGGTAGGTGTCTTTTTTTCAATTCTTTATATAGGAATTGGCTCCATACTGCCACTTATGCTCCTTCATTTCTTGATCGACTACGTAGCAAAATTAGGAGACAGACCTAAACCCATTAACTAATCACCACTGAAATGCCTGGCGCATTTACTATCGCCAGGCATGCATGCTATTATCCTTTCACGGTTTGCTTTTCGATAAAGCCCTCCTGATAAATTCGACTAATAATCGATTCTATATCTGGTTCTTCTACCGTTAAATCTTTAATATTATGCGTTTGCGAGATTTGTGTAATCAAGTCAGATGCGGAGACTTCATTTCGATTAAAGCGAAGCCAATAACGATTGCCCTCCTGCTTACATAGCTCCCCGCCTTTAATATGAAAGGAACTATTTGCATCCTCTAAATCGACGACAAGTGTTCTCATTTTTCCAAACCGTTCTTTTACCGCAAGTATGTCCCCATCGTATACCTTTTGCCCATGATCAATCAGAACCATTCGTTGACAAAGCTTTTCGATGTCCTCCATATCATGAGTTGTTAAGATAACCGTCACTTCCTTTTCCTTATTAATCTCCTGAATAAACGTCCTCATCTTCTCTTTGGCCACAACATCGAGGCCGATCGTTGGCTCATCCAAAAATAGAATGGGAGGATCATGAAGTAAGGACGCGGCAATATCCGCTCGCATTCTTTGACCCAGTGACAATTGCCGTACAGGTGTATTGATAAATTCATCAAGACCCAGAATCTCTTGAAAGATACTCATATTTTCCTTATACCGTTGATCCGTTACCCGATAAATGGCCTTCAAAAGCTCAAATGATTCAATCGTTGGAAGATCCCACCATAGCTGAGTCCGCTGGCCAAAGACAACACCGATGCTTTTCGCATTTTCTTGGCGATTTTCATACGGAACGATTCCGTTCACAGTCACTTGCCCAGCAGATGGTACCAATATTCCCGTAAGCATTTTAATCGTTGTTGACTTGCCTGCTCCATTTGGCCCGATATAACCGACCATTTCCCCCTTTTCAATCGAAAAGCTGATATCTTTTACCGCTTCTTTTTTTACAAATTCCCTTTTAACCAAGCTCTTTAACGCACCAACTAGCCCCGTTTCACGCTTGGCAATCATAAATTCCTTTTGCAGGTTGTTCACTTCAATAATTGACATCTTCTCACGTCCTTCTATGAGCCAGTACTCTTATATCTGCTTAATCCTAACATCCAAATAAAATAGGCAAGACCAAAGAACAGCACACCGACAAGCGGGGAAAAATAGCCCATGTAATCTGGGAAATAAGGAGTTTCCTTATTTAAAATAACCGTTGTCGGAAAGTAATTTACAAAGCCAAACGGAATGACAAATGCTGTTATCCATTGGATAAACTTTGGATATATGGCCAATGGATAATAGGTTAAATTTCGCGCCGGAAACATGGCAACCCAATAAAATTGCTCCGACTTCGTCGTCCAAAATGCAAATGCCGAAATGATGACAAGGAGTCCCCCTTGAATCAACACACCGCCAACGATCGCCCCGAGTAAAAAAAGCAACTTGCCCAAAGTCCATTCAAGCTGTAGCTGAAAGCTGACAATCACGAACACAACGATACTAAACAGAAACTGCCCGAATGAGGCAATATCAAATTTCATCGCCATAAAATGAAAGAATGGATTAAGCGGTCGGACAAGAAAGCGGTCAAATGTGCCATTCAAAATATATGTATCAAGACTGCGAAAATGAAAAAAAAGGATGATGCAAAATCCCCATGAGAGAATGGACAACGCGAATAAAAAAAGCATCTCAAAAAAGTTCCAATCTCCTAATGTTTGAAATTGATAGAGCATGACCCACATCGTGACAGCCGTTCCTGTATAGGCCGTAATCATCCCGATGATCCGCATCACGAAGGCAAAGCGATACTGAAGCTGGGCTCTAATCCCCGCGGAGACAAGTTTAAAATAAAGTTTTATATATTTTGCGATTGTCATCTCTTTATCCTCCTTGAACAACCACTTTATGGGATGCCCGATTCCAGACCATTCTTAAAACAAGGTAACATACGAATAACCAAAATAATTGAAGCCCTAAAGAGGTGAAAACCTCTCCCCCAGTCGTCTCCCCGATAAAAATCGAAATCGGCATAAAGAAAATGGCTTGGAAGGGCAAATAAACAGCGATTGTTTCCAGCCAGCTTGGGAAAAACCAAAGAGGAATAACTGAACCAGAAAGCAAGGACATCGCAAAATAAAAGATATCTTCTATTCCTCCTGTTTCCACTAGAAAAAAGGTTAACAATCCGAATGTCATTTCTACACAGTAGCGAATTAAAAAGCCGATACATGCAGAAATGATAAAGTAGACCCAAGTCAGCCAATTGGTCGGCAAAGCTAAGTCTAAAAAGTAAAAAATGACAAGATATAATGGCAATAACGCGGTGATCATATAAAAGGCGACACTACCAAAATCGGCAAATAAATACCTTAATGGCACATCAAACGGCCTCATTAATTCCAATGAAATATCTCCCGTTCTTACCTTTTCTTGAATCTCCCATAACGGAGTCCCAGCCTCATTCACTCCATCTAAAAATTGACTCACCACTATGTAAGTTAGCATCGCTGTAAAGGTGACTCCACCAGCCTCATCCCGTCCCGCATAAAGAGCTGTCCAAATCGAGCCCCACATTAATAAAAATATAATATTGGAGCCTGTCCGTGACCAAACCTCAAAACGATAAACTGATGAGCGAAGAAAAGCCTTTTTTGTAAATGTCCAATACATACTCCAACTGCTCATTCCCTGCACCCCGTAAATAATTTTGATTTTTAAGACTATTTCATATTCTAACATATTCATATAAAAAATGGCTATCCATCATGAGATAGCCATTCCAGAGTGAAGACAAAGCTCAAAAATATTAGACGGCAGTTACCTTCAGGCTGATTGAATTACCTTTATTTTACAATCCTCTTGATTTCCGCATTGATCCTGTCTTTGTAAGTGTCGACGATCGCAAAGTCCATAGCAGCTATATAAATGCTCTCCAGTTCATCTCTTAATCCCTTAGCTTGAGCTAAATAAGAAATCGCCTGCTTCATCTTCTCTTGATAGCTTTGCGAATAATGCTTAATTTTTTCAGCAAAAATTTCATCTGTTCCCATCTCGATTATCGTCCCATATAAATCAATAATTTCATCCCCTTCACGGGATGGGAAATATTCATGGGGTGCCGTACTGTCAAAGATGGCAATCCCAAGCTCGCGAAAAATTAACATATCAAGACTATGTGGATCAAAACCGCAATGATAAATCTCCACATCAATGCCTTTTGACTCTGCTTCCGCTGCTAATTTCTTTAACATGGTTGATTTCCCAGAACCAGGTCGCCCTTTTATAAAAAAACGGCGGGCAATATCCTCAGTCAGATTTGGAACAAAATCCACGGCTCCTTCAGGGGTAGCTGCGCCTAGGAAACGATGCTTCACATCGGAGTGTTTATTTAACGCCGCATCGTTAAAAAATAAGTCTGCCAGCTTGTCAGTTAGTTTGTTAGCCTTTTCAAAATCCATGTTGCTAATATAAATTTTCTCCCAGTCATCATGAATTTTTAACGCTTCTTCAAACGTTTCATAAGCAGAACGGAAAGCTAATTGAATCCTACTGTTGAGATCGACGATTCTCTCTTTCTTTAAAGCTAGCCTTTCTGAATCCCACGCCTCACCAAGATTGACGTATTCTTCAACGACACCCGGCACTTTCGGTTCAATGATGTGGGGAGCCGTTCCATCGACAACTCCTATTTTAAGCTCTCGAATGATTACACCATCAATTGAATGAGGATCAGAGGAACAATGCAGAAATTCTAGATCAAACCCCTTTTCTAGCCATTTAGCTCCAATGTTTTTCATTAATGTTGATTTTCCAGTACCTGGACCACCTTTTAAAATAAATACTCTCTCTAGCCCTGCCAGGCACTCCTCAAATAAGCTGAAAAATCCGCGAGCCGTATTTCCACCTGCGAAGTAATGTTTGATCTTCCCAGCCACATAAACACATCCTTTTGATTTCTTCAGGATATTTATATGCAAAAGCAAAATAATGGGTGAGTGCCTATCTCAAAGCTTTATTCTTTAATGAGCGGAGCTAGCTTCGCCCCTGTTATCAATTGTAAATCACTTGCTTTCAGTTCCATCTGGATACCAATTTTCCCAGCACTCACAACGATCGTTTCAAGTGTAGACGCACTTTCGTGAATAAAGGTTGGATACGTTTTTTTCATCCCTACTGGCGAACAGCCGCCTCTAATATACCCTGTCCATTTTTGAATATCCTTCACGGCAATCATTTCAACCCTTTTCTCTCCCGTTGCCTTGGCAGCTTTTTTTAAATCAAGTTCCTCTGCTACAGGAATGATAAAGATATAGATTTCCTTGCTTGCTCCTTGGGTGACCAATGTTTTAAAAACGCTTGCTGGCTCTTTGCCAATCTTTCCGGCAACGGAAATGCCATCTATTTTCCCATCTTTGTTCTCATAGGTCAAAAGCTCATATGCAATTTTTTTCTTATCTAATATCCGCATGGCATTCGTTTTATTTACCTTCACTGCTATAACCTTCTTTTCTCCCATTTGCTTCTGTCATCTCAAGCTTCCAACAGCGACTTATGAATCCATATTGCCGCCTGCGAGCCCTCCCCTAACGCAATCGTTACTTGCTCGGAGTGTGCGACAACATCACCAGCCGCCCATACATGTTTAACATTGCTCATTTTCGTACGCGGATCAACCACAATATGTTTGTTCTCTAATAATTCTACACCAAGCTGCTTTGCTAGCTGAGATTTCACTTCATTCGCTCCAAAAGCAATGAACCCATGATTAGCTGTCAGCTTAACTCCATTTTGCAATACAACTCCTTGAAATTGCTCCCCCTCTACCAAACATTCCACAATCGGGCTTGCATAATAATCAATTTCTTCCTCCTGAAGCTTTTGAAGAAGCTTACCCTCTACCGGTCTTTGTTCATGATTAATATAGCTTAACTGTTTCGTCCAATAAGATAATGTTAAGGCCATATTAGCGCCAACATTTCCAGAACCAAGCACGAGCGCGATCTGATCCTTTATTTCATAGCCGTCACAATCCGGGCATACGTAAACACTTGAACCAAGACATGGAATTAACGAAGGCAAGGGTGGCAGTCGATCCATCACACCAGTGGCAAGCAAAAGCCTTTTTCCAAGGAAGCTATCGCCATTTTCAGTTCGAATATCGAAAACTTCTTCTTTCTTACTCACTGCCTCTACTTTACCAAGGACAAACTGTACTCCCAAACCTTCAGCTTGTTTCCTTCCGACCTTACGCAGATGCTCTCCGCTTACGCCATCTGGGTATCCTAATAGATTATGATACCTTCTACATAATGTAGAACGGCCAACCCCAGCATCAATGACCAGCACATGATGCCGGTATCTTCCCAATTGTATCGCTGCCTGCAAGCCTGCAATTCCTCCACCGATAATGACACAATCATATCTCAAGAAAAAATCTCCTTTCGGACAAGGTTACTTTATAGCTTCCCCGAGAGAAGATTGAATATGTCTACCTACATAACTCCTTTTTGCCGCTGCGTTTGCACCAAATCAGCATAGAAGCCATTTTGCTTCATAAGCTCCTGATCTGTTCCTTTTTCAATCACCATGCCAGCTTTTAATACAAGAATTAAATCGGCATGTTGGATCGTATTTAAGCGATGCGCAATGACAAATGTAGTTCTTCCCCGCATAAGCTTGCTCAAGGCTTCTGAAATTTTCATTTCCGTAATTGTATCAATGCTGCTTGTTGCTTCATCAAGAATAAGGAGACGAGGGTCGGCAAGCATCGCTCTTGCAATTGAAAGGAGCTGCTTTTGCCCCTGGCTTAAATCGCTTCCTTCTGAAGTTAATACCGTATCATAACCTTTCGAAAGCTTCATGATGAAATCATGGGCATTGGCCTGCTTCGCTGCCTCTTCTACCTCCTCATCCGTTGCATCAAGCTTCCCATAACGGATATTCTCTCTCACAGTTGTCCGAAACAGGACAGAATCCTGAAGAACGAAAGCCATATGTCTTCGCAAACTTTTTCTTGTGATATTTTTAATGTCCGTGCCATCGACATATATCGTTCCTTCATCAGCATCATAAAAACGAGACAATAAAGAAAGAACGGTTGTTTTCCCTGCACCAGTTGGACCAACGAGGGCCACCATTTGCCCTGGATAAACATGGAATGAAACGCTATTCAGTGTGGCTACTTCATTCTCATAGGAAAAAGAGACCTGATCAAAAACGATATCTCCTGTTAAAGTAGAAATTGATTTTGCCCGTTGTTCATTTTTTTCTTCACTCTCTTCATCCATAATTTGAAAAACCCGTTCCGCTCCCGCAACAGCAGAAAGAATCATATTAAATTGATTCGCCAAATCGTTTAAAGGGCGAGTAAATTGTCTCGAGTACGTCGTAAAAGTGACGATCACCCCGATCGAAACCGCCCCTTTTAGCGCTAAAATCCCTCCGATTCCAACAATGATCGTAAAGCTGATATTATTTAGCATGTTCATCAGCTTTGGGATGAAGCCCGAATAAGCTTGCGCCCAATAGCTGGACATTCGAAGAGCCTCATTTTTGCTCTCAAATTCAGCAATGACCCTTCTCTCCTGAGAATACATCTTTATTATTTTTTGACCAGAGATCGTTTCTTCAATAAAACCGTTCATATCTCCAATATTTCTTTGCTGAGCCTTGAAATATCTCCCTGTTCGTTTTGTAATCCATTTCATTCCAGCAAATAACACCGGGACAATCAGCAAAGTTAACACCGTTAATAAGGGACTTAGCCATAGCATCATTACGATCGTTCCCATTAACGTTAATGTACTTGTCACTACTTGAATAACAGCACCGTTAAGCGTTCTGCTGACATTCTCCATATCATTTGTTAAGCGGCTCATCAATTCTCCATGCTGACGCTTTTGAAAGAAAGAAAGCGGCAGTCTTTGGAGATGGGCAAATAATTGATTTCTCATAAAGAAAACGACATTTTGAGCTATGCCAATCATCCAATAGTTTTGGAAAAAGACAGCAACAGACTGAAGGAGATAGACAAGCATTAGCCAGATGAGCATATGCAGCAACTCACTTCCAGTCCAACCCGCGAGAACACCATCTACAGCAAGTCCCATTAAATAAGGACCTGCTAAGGAAAGAACAGAACTAATCATTATCATTGTCAAAACAAGAAGAAAGAGACCCTTTTCCTTTGCAAAATAACGCCACATTCTTCGTAAAGTACCGTTCATATTATGAGCTTTTTTACCCAACACAACCAGCCTCCTTTCCCTCTGACTGTGATGAATAAATCTTTTGATAATAGCTGTTTTCTCTTAAAAGATCGTGATGGCTTCCCTTTGCCACAAGCTCACCTTCATGAATAAGAAGAATCGAATCCGCTTCCTTTACGGAACTAACTTTTTGAGCTATAAGCAGAATAGTACAGGACTGTTTTTTTAACGTACTAAGAATGCTCGCTTCCGTGCGCGCATCCAACGCGCTTGTACTATCATCTAACAACAATATGCTAGGTTTTCTAACAAGGGCTCTCGCGATCGAAAGCCTCTGTTTCTGCCCACCGGAAAAATTAACTCCTCGCTGACCGATAAGAGTATCATAACCATCTGGCAACTTCATAATAAATTCGTGAATTTCCGCCTGTTTCGCTGCCTCCATCACTTCTTCTAAACTAGCATCCTCTTTTCCCCACAGAATATTCTCCTTGATCGTTCCAGAAAACAAATGGGCTTCTTGCGGAACTAAACCAATTTGTTGACGAAGATTTTCCACATTCCGCAATTTTATATTTTTTTGATCTATATAAATTCTTCCTGATGTTACCTCATATAATCTTGGAATCAACTGAAACAGCGACGATTTCCCAGATCCTGTTTCGCCGAGAATTCCAATTGTTTCTCCAGCTTTGACGGAAAAAGAAAGCCCCTTTAACACCAAGTCATCTCCATAGCGAAAAGAGACGTTATCAAAGTCAATCTCGCCGGCGATCTTTTCACAAACAGCAGACTGATGCTTCCCTTCCTCTGTTTCTTCCTCAAGAACATCCGTAATCCTTGACGAGGAAGCTTTCGCCCGAGAATAATTCATCATTAAAAAGGAAAATACCGTAAAGGAAAACATAATTCGTGTAGCATAATTAATAATGGCAACTATTTCCCCTGCTTGTGCAGTACCAATCCCCAGCTCCTTATGACCAAGCCAGAGCATGAGAAGCATCGCCCCATTCATTCCCAGCATCAAAATCGGCATCGTTAGCTCCATTATCCGCAATGCTTTTTTATTGTCCCCCATTAAAGAGGAATTCACTTCCTTGAAGCGCTTCTCTTCATATGTTTCTCTAGTAAACGCTTTTACTAGACGAATCCCTAATAAATTCTCACGAATGACACGATTCAATGAATCTAGTTTCCTTTGAACACGTTGAAATAGCACAACACCCTTTTTCAACAACCAAAGCGTAATCAACAACAAAACCGGTACAGTTATTAGCAAAATATGAGCAAGCTTTACATTCACCATATAAGCCATAATGATTCCGCCGATGATAAACAAAGGAGCTCTCAGCGCAATTCTTAGACCCATAAAAATAAAGTTTTGAATTTGCGTAACATCATTCGTTAATCTTGTAATCAATGAAGACGTTGGGAATTTTTGAAATTGCTGAAACGCAAATTCCTGCACCTTTTGAAAAAGCTCCTTACGTATACCATATCCCACTCCTTGACTGACCTGCGCCGCATAAAAAGAATTAATGATTCCGCCAATAAAGGCTAGCAAAGAGGTACCAAGCAACACACTTCCCCATAAATAGACGATGCTGAGGTCCCCAGCGACAATTCCATCATCAATGATAATGGCCATAATAACTGGCTGGTACAATTCTACCGCAAGCTCCAGGATAGTAAAAAAAAGGGCAATCAACATCGCTAATTTATATGGTTGAATAAATTTAAACAATAACTTCATCTGTCTTCCCCCGTACATTCTCGCTGTAAAAGAAACCCTATAAAAGGAATCCGCTAGCATCTTCGATTTACCAATTTTACCAAAAATTCATTATTTTCGATACCATTCGATTCCCTAAATTTTTATGAAAACAAAAAAGAGCTCTCCCTTTATAAAGAGATAAGCAAAAGAGAAGCCCATACCTCAAATCACAAAACGGAAAATTGCATTTACAGCGATAGATGTACGGCAGCGTTTAAAATTCTTGCTATTAAGCAACCATTCACCTGTAACCCTATTTAAAATATCCTGAAAAAATTAAACGACTCTCTTGATGTAAAGAAAATTCACATACCGGCTACGCACCCTTTTCTCTCTCGCCTCAGTATCTTTTTAAAAGCCACCGGAAACTCATTCACCACCTAACTAATTTTTTCCTTTCTGAATTCCAAATCTAGCATTAATTTGCCCTCGCAGCATTTGGTTACGAATTTTTGCATCCTCCTTTTTCTTATTTTTCAGCATCTCCTGCCTAATTTCATAAGTTCGTACACCTTCATCCCTCTTGTTGGCAATATCAATTAATCGTTCCACGTCCGAAAAAGAATACTTGCGATTCCCTCGTTCAGTTCTTTCTGGAAAGATAAGCTTTCTTTCTTCATAATATCTGATTTGCCTTTCCGATAAACCCGTCAACTCACTAACAACACCGATTGTAATAACCTTCCTATTCTTATATAAAGGGTCTTCCCTCATCCCTTCACCCCTCGATTTTTTTGTTTATTTCAATTATATACCGGCTTTCGAAAAACCTTTAGTATTATGTAAGATTTTCTTACATAAAAATAAAAACTCTGTAAGATTTTTTAACAAAACAAGTGATTTAATACGCGAATCTTCATACAATGTCTCTATACAGAAAGAAAATAGTTAAAAAAGAGGATGAAAAAGAGGTCATTGAGAAAACCAACGGAAAAATATAATGAAGGGTGAGCGCTCATGCCAGTACTGAGAAATGCGGTACGTAAGAGAAGAGAGTATGTTATATCAGTGTTAACGAGAATCGGAGCCTTCAGGCAAGAGGATCTTCAATTATTAACATTAACAGAGCTTGAAGTTGAATATAAAAAGCTAGTCAATAAAAAGAAGGGAGTAACCAAAAATGGCCAATAAAGAAGATGTCATTGATTTAGCTAAAAAAATTGTTGAATTAGATATATTACGGGATCAAATTTATGAGAACTTTGCCGAGGCTGCAGGAGCACGTGCTGATGAACTGCTTCGCAAAGTGCAGAACAGTCAAAAGGTGGTGTGAAATAAACAAATGTTAATTAGGAAAAGACAGTTTTTATGATAATTCCAGCTTGTCAACAAAAGGCATAGAGAAACCTTTTGTTGACTTTTGTCATTTAGGAACTGCCATAACTTCATAGATTTTCGCTTCAGACGCTTGCTTTCCGAGGATTGTTCTCAAAGCCTCCTCGTCGCTGGTGCTCCTGAGGGCTCTCGGGGTACGCTATTCCCACGGGGAGTCCGCTCCAGTCAACCAGCTGCATTCTTTTAAGCAAGTTACCGATCTTGTCCATTTATTTAATTTTTGCACTTCCCAGCCCACGCTTTTCTTTTGTATCAGCCAAATCTCTTTCAACTGATGCTTTACGACACATATTTATTTCTTCTATCTCTTTATGTGACGGGAGTGTTCAACTTCTCCTACATAGTCCCCAAATATGGTTTGTTTGATTTTCGATTATTTTTACTTTTTGCCAATAAAGGACCAATTGAAAATATACTGTCGATTTCCTACCTTCGCTATGGTATAGGATAATCTCTTCCCATGTGGGAAGAGATAGCAAGTTATGCTCATATTTACGCACACTTCCCTCCCTTTTTTTGGTCGAATATATAAGATGCGGACAAGGCAAAGAAAAAAGGTAACACTTGCAGGCAAACTAAAATCGGTTTTGCTGAAATAAGTATTTTTGCAATTGATCCAAGAGTTTTTCGAGTACCGCCTTCATACTAAAGAGAACCTTATTAGCCTTCTATAATACTGAATTCAAGATACCATCTTGCTCAAACTAGTTTCTATTTTTTTCTGCACCTAAAAGTGTTCACAATTGAATTTCTTTTTTTCACCTTTACAATGGTATAATTTATGTTTGTAGGATTGTTTATTTAACATTACTGCCACGAACAACGTTCAGTTGAAAACAGAAAGCTCGGAGTGAAAATGAATTTGGAATCAAAAAAATCATTGCCTATTTTATTTATCGTTATGTTCCTTGTCATGGTCGGATTTGGCATTATTATTCCCGTGCTACCTTTTTATGCGGAGAATATCGGGGCCTCGCCCACTGAACTAGGTTTATTGATGGCTGTCTACTCCATTATGCAGCTTCTATTTGCACCGATGTGGGGGCGTCTCTCCGATCGTATCGGTCGTAAACCAGTCATCATGATTGGCATATTAGGTTTGTCCATTTCTTTTTTTCTAATGGCTATTTCCGAACAGCTTTGGATGCTTTTCTTGGCTAGAATCCTCGGCGGTTTTCTATCTTCAGCTAATATGCCAACTGTCATGGCGTATGTAGCGGATATTACAACTGAAGAGGATAGAGGAAAAGGAATGGGAATCATCGGCGCAGCTACTGGGCTTGGGTTCATTTTTGGACCGGCTATCGGCGGCATCTTTTCTGAAATTGCCTTAAGTCTCCCATTCTTTATTGCTGGTGCCTCTTCGCTCTTTACTTTCTTTTTAGTCATCTTTGTCTTGAAAGAATCACTGCTTATTGAGAATCGCAGGATGAACTCAAAGCGAAAAGCTCCATGGAAAGAAGCGATTAAAAGCCCTGTTTCCACGCTCTTCTATTTACAACTTTTTGTCTCTATTTCACTTGCAGGATTAGAAGCAACTTTTGCCTATTTCGCAGCACAAAAAGCTGACTTAGATGCCGTAAAGCTTGGCTATATTTTCATGATTATGGGACTTGCTCAAGCATTTGTCCAAGGTGGGTTAATTGGAAGGATGACGAAAAAATTCGGAGAAGGATTCGTCATCCAACTCGGAATTATCATTTCTGGAATTGGCTTTGGCCTTATTCTCCTATCCAATTCATTTTGGACGTCCGCTCTTTATTTGACCATTTTCGGTATCGGGAATGGGTTAATCCGACCTGGAGTATCTTCACTGCTTACGAAGAAATCAGGCACTGGTCACGGAAGTACAACCGGGATGCTTTCCTCTTTTGATTCTCTTGGCAGAATCATTGGTCCACCTTTAGGTGGGTGGCTCTTTTCGATCTCCATCGGACTTCCCTTTGTGATCGGCATTGGTTTATCTGTTGTCGCGCTCTTTATGTTTTTCGTCTACACAAGCAAGCAAAAGAGCATCATTATGGAAGAACAGGGATAATCAAAAAAAGCTATGGGAGGAACCGTTTAGAACGACTTTTTCACATAGCTTTTTAAGTATCTTCCACGCCTTTTCGTCGGTAAATCTGTTGATTTTATGGTTAGTTCCAACCCTTATTCTTTTTATTCAAAATTTAGTGCCCTTCTAATGTCCTTTCTTTCAATAATGGGAAACCTACAGTATTAGTACTTTACTGATAACTGAAGTTTGTTAGACTTCGACTCTTGCATTATAATAATGGCTAGGGGGTGACCCAATGGCACGCGACCGCAAATTCTCCACAGAAGATTTATACCATGCCACAAAACAAATTTTGCTTGAGCAGGGCTATGATGGCTTTAATTTTGGCCTTTTAGCGGAAAAATTGAATATTTCAAGAGGAGCCATTTATAAATACTTTGATAATCGCGAGGAACTCATCGTCCACTTTATGCGACACGAAATGAAAATTTTTCTGACAGACTTAAAAGATGTTGAGCAATTTCCATCTTTTGACGAAAAATTAACGTTTTTATTAGAGCTTATTTTTAAAAATCCTGCTGTTCCAAGATTAATCGAAATTGGACAACGTCTTCCAATTCATGAGAATCTAAAAATGAAAGAAGATTTCTTCAAGTTGGAGGACCTTCGCCTTAAGATGTATCAGCAACTCCAAAAATTTATCGATCTCGGAAGACAGGAAAAAAAGCTGAATCCGTCGGTACCCGATACATTGATTCTAGGATTTATCTTCCAGTCCATTATGATCCCTAATCATTTTGAAATCCCTCAATCAAAATGGGTTCAATCCATAAAAGAGATCCTTTGTCATGGAATATTAAATCATCATTAATTGACAGACTTTAAAGATAATGATAAGTAACACAAGTGTTACTATCAATTTACCTAAAGTGACACTTGTGTTACTTTAGACAAGAAGGCTTCCTTATATGTCGGTTTTTGCTCATTTTCTCTCTGGACCTTTAAACTGTGCTTTAAGATATGGGAAACCAAAATTTCACACGAAATGAGCTCAAAAATGTTGATCAACAATACGGTTTAACAAAACATTTTAGAAAGGAAGAAAACAATGAAAACATTCATACAGGCCGTCACCAATCGCGTTACAACGAAAAAAGGTATGTGGATCACCTTAACCCTTTGGCTCATCGCTACGATTGCCTTGACTTTATTTGCACCGAGCGTACATGATCATCAAGTCTCAAACATAGATACTCTTCCTGATGACGCAAATTCCGTTGTCGCCCAAGAGAAAATAACACAGTATTTTAAAAATGGTGAAGGAGTACCCGCCATTTTCGTTTTCCAGTCAAAAAACAAAAGCGAGAATGTAAACCTTTCAGACCTGACTAACTTATTAGACATGATTGGAAACGAACAAATTCCCGGGCTCCAACAGATTGTACCGTTATCAGCTCTGCCTCCTCAAGCAACGGCTGAATTTTTTTCAGAGGATAAAACAACTGCCTTAATTCCTCTGACCTTTGATTCTTCTTTAGAGACAAAAGAAATGCAAAAGTCGATTGCACATATTAATCAAATCGTAAAGGATTCATCTGAGCTTACTCTTTATGTAACAGGACCAGCCGGAATTGCAGCTGATACCCTTGATTTATTTTCCCGTGCTGATTTAGTTCTGATCTTTTCAACAATCGGAATCATTTTAGTTTTATTAATCGTTATCTATCGTTCACCTTTATTAGCCTTAATCCCATTACTCGGAGCCGTGTTTGTCTATCAAATTGTGATACAGTCGCTTGGAATCATGGGCAAAGGCGGACTCGACATTAGCAGTCAAACGATCTCGATTATGTCGATTCTTTTGTTTGCCGCAGTAATTGATTATTCTTTATTTGTCTTCTCTCGTTACCGCGAGGAATTGAAAACCTATAACAACAAATATGACGCCATGCAGGCAGCCATGAAAGAAACAGGTATGCCCGTGTTCTTCTCGGGTGGAACCGTACTTGCCGCCATGCTTGTGTTATTTTTTGCACAATCAGGGGACTATCGTAACTTTGCCCCAACCTTTGCTACAACCATGGTCATTATCATGATTGCATCGATAACGTTAATCCCAGCTTTATTTACGTTATTTGGCAGAAAATCATTTTGGCCTAAAATCCCTAAAGTGGGTGAAACAAACACTCACTCACACTCTTTTTGGGGAAAAGTCAGCCAAATTGTGACAAATAAGCCAAAGCTCTCTGTGGCAGCTATTAGTCTCATTCTTCTTATCTCCGCCAGTAATATGTTCAACTTAAAATATGAATTCGACACAATGAAATCATTCCCAGACGATATGCCTTCGCGTCAGGGCTACGAAATTCTAGAAGATAAGTTCGAAAAAGGGGAGCTTGCACCAACAGCTGTTTTATTTGAATCAACGAGCCCATTAACAACCGAACAAATAGATGTATTAAAAAACATACTGGCGGAGCAAGAGCTTGTCAGCAATATCCGAGTCAATGGGATAACAGACGACAAGACGGCCGTTCATTATAACCTGACATTTGAAGGAAACCCCTATGCGATCAAGACGATGAACACTTTGGAAAAAATGATCGAGAAAAGCAACGAATTCATCTCTGACAGCCAATTAACAGGGAAGCTTTATTTTGCTGGTGAGACTGCGGCAAAAGTTGATGACAGAAAAATCAATGATCGCGATGTCATCCTCATTGTTTTGTTGGAAACCATTCTTATCTTTGTCATGCTCATCTTCTTAACAAAATCAGTGAAAATGCCGCTTTATATGATGGGCACTATTTTGATTTCCTTCCTTGCCGCTTTAGGACTCGGAACATTTTTGAGCAACCTATTGTTTGATATCAGTTCAATCAGCGATCGCGTCCCGCTTTATTCATTTGTCTTTTTAGTTGCATTAGGGATTGACTATAATATCATTCTTGTATCAAGGTTCCAAGAAGAACGAAAGAAGCATTCCGTTCGAGAAGCTGTAAAAATTGCGGTAGCCAACACAGGTGGGGTCATTTCATCAGCCGGGTTAATCCTTGCGGCAACTTTTGCCGTCTTAATGACCCAACCAATTGAACTTCTATTTGTTTTTGGCTTCATCGTTGCTGTCGGCATCTTATTGGATACGTTCTTGATTCGCGGGATATTATTACCTGGATTAATCGTATTGTTGGAGAAGGATAAAGCGAAAAGCAGACCATCTGAATTTTGAACAATAAACAAGGTCAACCTCCGTTTTCTAGTTGACCTTGTTATTACTACCTAGTTTTACTCAAAAAGCTTAATATATTGGCCGTATCCTTCTTCGAAAAGCCTATCTTTCGGAATAAATTTCAATGCGGCTGAGTTTATGCAATACCTCGCTCGGTCAGGCCCTGGGCCATCATCAAAGACATGACCGAGATGGGAATCGGAAGTTTTCGAGCGGACTTCAATTCTCCTCAAACCATGGGATGTATCCAACTTTTCTTCCAATTCCACGCGACGGATTGGCTTCGTAAAGCTGGGCCCGCCGCAGCCTGCATCATATTTGTCAAGGGAACTAAATAAAGGTTCTCCCGAAATAATATCAACATAGATTCCATCCTCTTCCAAATCCCAATATTCATTTTGAAACGGGGGCTCTGTCCCATTGTTTCTCGTCACTTCATACTGAATCGGGGTTAAGAGCTTGCGGAGCTCTTCAGCTGACGGACCCTTCTTCCAATTTTCACGAATAAATTGCCCACGCCCAGAACCCTCTTTATATAAATTATAATGAAATGGATTCTTTTTATAATAACCTTGATGCTTCTCTTCTGCTTGATAAAAAGGACTTGCTGGTAAAATAGCCGTGACGATAGGTTTGGAAAAACGTCCGCTAGCTTCAAGCTTTTCCTTCGATTTCTCCGCAGCAATTCTCTGTTTTTCATGATGGTAAAATATCGCAGTACGATAAGAAGAGCCACGATCGTTAAATTGACCTCCTTCATCGGTTGGATCGATTTGTTGCCAATAAATCTCTAGTAATTTTTCATAAGGCATTACCGTCGAATCGAAGGTAATTTGGACAGCTTCATAATGTCCTGTCGTTTCAGAGCACACTTCCTCATAGGTTGGATTCTCTTTATGGCCGCCTGTGTAGCCTGAGATCACGTCTTTAATTCCTGGGTGCTCGTCAAACGGAGAAACCATACACCAAAAACAGCCCCCTGCAAAGGTTGCCTTTTCCCAATGTTCCATCATACCCATCCTCCTTACATTCTTAACCACTCATGAAACCACCATGTATATTGATAAGTTTGCTTCCAGCTCCGATCGCCTTCTTCCATACTCCAAAAGGCTGACAATGCCGTCATCGCTAGTCCCGCTTTTAATAGTCGCTTACGCTCAAATGACAAGCCGCGAGACAGTACTTCCACTCTCTCCCATAACACCCGCTTCGGATCTTCCTTTTCCTGTAGATGATTCATTAAAAATGAAACAACATCAAAATAAGGATCCCCGATGATTCCCTTCGGGTCAATCGCGATCCACCCTTTCTCCTCTGAAAAAAGAATATTTTCATGATGGAGATCGCCATGAAGCAGTTGCAAACCCTCGGTTGTATCGGTCATTTCCTTAAAAAACTGCTCAGCTAATTGCAAAATCTCTTCTGAAAATTGGCCAGTTTGGTACTCTTGCATTTTTCTGCATCTCGGAAGCTGGGAAGCCCATTGATGAATCATAGGAAAGTGAGCCCCCTTTGGAGCTTGGCGACGCAGAGCTTTCCAAACGTTCATAAATTGCTCTAGCACTTGTTCTTCGTCCTCTAGCTCTGCAAGCATCGTCCCTGGTGCTACTTTTTCCAAGAGAATGACGCCGTTCTCCACATCTGCCTTCAATAGCCTGCAGCAGCCGTTTCCATCATAAAGCTGCAATGCTCTCATTTCATTTTCCAATTCACGACTCGAAAGTGACACTTTTAAAATAGTTGGCACACCGTTTTCATCTAACACATTTAACACATAATTATAAGATAAATTAGAAACCGGTCCCAATGAGATTAGATTCCATCTTGCTAAGTAACCATTGACACGCTCTTCAAGAGTATCTAACCAGCGTGCTCCTTCTTCTTTAAAGGCTCGTGTCATTTTTTTCCGAAATGAATCTGGAATATACATTTGTTCACTCCCATCATTTTTCAAATACAATTCCGTACTTTCTCATCTTTTTGTATAGGGTCGCCCGCGACATGCCAAGTCTTTTTGCCGTGATGCTTTTGTTGCCAAATGTACTTTGCAAAGTCTCCAAAATCCGTTCCTTTTCCAATTTTTCTTTCTCTGCTGCAAGGGATGCCACTTGGAAATCAAGATGTACGGAAGGCTCCTTCCCAACATGAAGTACTTGATATAGATCTGTCTCCGTAATTTCACCGCTTTCGTTTAACACGACGAGCCTTTCCATTAAATTTCGCAGCTCGCGAATATTACCTGGCCAATCATAATCAAGCAATATCGCCAAAGCGTTCTGCTCAATTGTATAGTCTTGTTTTTGATATTTATAGGAAAACTCCTCAAGGAAATCATAAACGAGTAACGGAATATCCTCTTTTCTTGCCCGTAAAGGTGGAATGTTTACGGAGAACACGTTTAAGCGATAGTATAAATCTGAACGGAAAGTTCCTTCAGCAACCATCTTTTCCAAAATTCGGTTCGTGGCGGCAATCACTCTAATATCAACCTGTTTCGGAGTTAAACCTCCAATTCGATAAACTTCTCTATCCTGCAAAACCCTCAGTAGCTTTACTTGCATATCAAGAGGGAGCTCGCCTACTTCATCTAAAAAGAGAGTTCCTCCGTTTGCCAGTTCCAATTTCCCTGGCTTTCCTCCTCTTGATGCCCCCGTATAGGCACCTGACTCATAACCAAAGAGCTCGCTTTCAAACAATGCATTCGGAATCGCTCCGCAATTGATCGGAATAAATGGTTTTTCCTTTCTACTGCTTTTCTCATGAATGGCATGGGCAAATAACTCTTTCCCAACACCGCTCTCGCCGCTAATCAGAATCGTCGCATCTGATTTTGCCATTTTCTTCGCTTGATGGATCAACTGTTGGATTGAACTGTGAACGCCTTTTACTTTTGCAAACGGATCATCATGCTGTTGGTTCATATGCTGCCTTAACTGCTGTAATTCCTTCGATGCCGATGATAGTTTTTCATTTAAATGAATCGTCGACGTAATATCTTTTTCAATCGACAAACTGCCCATAATTTCATTTTCTTCATTGTAAAGCAGGGTCGTACTAATAAGCACATGCTTGTCAGGTCTTGGCATATGGTAGACATCCCGGACAGGCTTACCTGTTGCCAAAACCTTTAAGTGCATCACATCTTCTTGCTGAAAAAAATCACGGATGTTTCTTCCAATAATTTCTTCTTTTTTAATCTGGTACGTTCTTTCAGCCGCCTCGTTCCAGTAGACTAATTCTCCCTTTGTATTAACAACTGAAATCGCTTCCTCCAACGAAGACAATATTGCCTGCAACGTTTGTAGAGCAAACCGAGCTTCCATGTATATCAACCCACCTTTTATTGAGTACTGTTTAAGACTAAACCTCTATTTTGTATAAAAAAAATACAATTATAAACACTTTTGTTAACCAAACAATACAATCTCATAAACAACATGTAAAGAATATTTTATAATTAAATTAATTTCTTGATCACGTACTTTGAATTAATAACTTTGTTATATATTGGTGTTACTTTTGGGCTCATTTTCTCTCTGATCCCATGAAACACTAGAAGAAATCTTATTTTCTCCTATTGTTTCATGGGATTAGAGGACCTTTCAGCATAACTGGAAGGCGTGTGAAACCAAGGTTTCACACGAAATGAGCCCAAAAATCATGTATTGTTTAATAAAACCAAATTAAAAAATAAAAATACAGAAGCTCCCTCCTTATTTAAGCTTTATGAAGCACGAACTACTAGCATATTCACTTGAAGAATTGTTCGTTTTTATTCAGTCTTTGTACATTGTGAAATGTACTCAAGTAACTATTTTTAATGTTGGCATGTTTTTTGCATTGTTATAAAAAACAGCATTCATTCTTGAGCAAGGAATTGCTTAGTTTTTTGGAAACTATATATAATGGGGGAAATTTGTATGTTTTCAACAATTTCTAAAAATTTTTTTCTCTATGTATCTCAGCATAAAGGGTTGAATAAAGCAGCTCGAAAGTGGGGGCTGAAGTTCGGTGCAGCGCAAGTAGTAGCGGGCGTAACGATCGATCATGCCATTCAAACTGTGAAAGAACTTAATGACAAAGGCATTTTATGTACATTGGATCATTTAGGAGAGTTTGTTAATAGCACCGAGGAGGCATTGCAGGCTACCGAATACAACGTCCGTACGCTAGAGGCGATTGGAAAAGCGGGGGTAAACAGCCATTTATCTGTAAAAATGACCCAGCTTGGACTTGATATCGATCGGGAGTTTTGTGTAAAGAATATGTGCCAAATTCTTGATGCCGCCAAAAGAACGAACAATTTTGTAAGGATTGATATGGAAGATTATGCTCATTGTCAAATAACATTAGATATTTTACGGGAACTCCGAGAAGTGTACGGTTTTGATAATGTCGGTACGGTTATTCAAGCTTACTTATACCGTGCCCACAATGACGTGAAAGACTTAAAGGGGATATCTCTCCGTCTCGTAAAAGGAGCCTACAAAGAAGAACCAGCGGTTGCTTATCAAGATAAAAAAGAAATTGACGAAAATTACATGAAGATTATTAAAGAGCATTTGCAAAGCGGCAGTTACACTGCCATCGCTTCACATGACCACCGTATTATCGCAAAAGTTAAAAAATTTGCTGAGGATAATGATATTCCGCGCACCCAATTTGAATTCCAAATGCTCTATGGATTTCGCGAAGAGCTTCAGGAAAGTCTTGTGAAAGAAGGCTATAAGATGCGTGTTTATGTTCCATTCGGTGATGATTGGTTCGGTTATTTTATGCGCCGCTTAGCAGAAAGACCACAGAATGTCGGATTTGCATTAAGAGGATTTTTCTCAAAAAAATAAACATTTTTATCAGCAAAAGGACAATCACCTCAGATTGTCCTTTTTTATTGGATCATTTTATGTAAACCCCGTCTTGCTCACACCTTCCCGCTCTGTTTAAAAGTAGTGTTAACTCCATGAAAAGCCCTAAGCCAAGCAATTTGTTTAGCACAGCTAAAAAAATAGTATAATGATTCGTCTAGATTACATATCTATTAATAATGCTAAACATTTTGGTTTGTTTATTTCAAAATGAAATAATATTTTATCGCCATAACGAATTACAAGGGGGAAAGTTCATGGATTATTCTGTACTAATTACGATTGTAATCTATATGTTTGGAATGCTTTGGATTGGTTATTATGCCTATAAAAGGACTTCCGATTTAACTGATTACATGCTTGGCGGACGAACACTAGGTCCGGCGGTTACAGCACTAAGTGCCGGAGCTTCTGATATGAGCGGTTGGCTGTTATTAGGACTCCCAGGAGCTATTTATGCAACAGGGCTCAGCGGTTCATGGATTGCAATCGGACTCACACTCGGTGCATGGGCAAACTGGATCTATGTAGCACCCCGTCTTAGAATCTTTACAGAGAAAGCCAATAACTCTATTACGATTCCTGCTTTCTTGGAAAACCGTTTTGACGATCGCTCCAAAATTCTACGAATCATTTCTGGCCTGGTCATTTTAATTTTTTTTACCTTTTATGTTTCGTCAGGCATGGTCTCCGGTGGCGTATTATTCCAAAGCATGTTTGGCTTAAACTATACGACAGGCCTCTGGATTGTTGCTGCCGTTGTCGTTGCCTATACATTATTCGGTGGGTTCCTAGCTGTAAGCTTAACTGACTTTGTCCAAGGGCTCATCATGTTAATTGCCCTCATTCTCGTACCTCTTGTTACGTGGATTCATGTAAGTGGAGATGGCCCAATTGAGACAGTTCGTACTATCAATCCAGCTTTTCTCGATATTTTTCAAGGCACAAGTTTTTTGGGGATTGTTTCCTTGTTCGCATGGGGTCTTGGTTATTTTGGCCAGCCACATATTATCGTTCGCTTTATGGCGATTAAATCTGTTAAAGAAATTAAAAAGGCAAGGCGTATCGGAATGGGCTGGATGATCTTCTCCATGCTTGGCGCCATCACTACAGGCTTTCTTGGCATCACATATTTCACGACAAAAGGCGAAGCATTAAAGGATGCGGAAACAGTCTTCATTGTATTAGGAGACGTGTTGTTCCATCCTATTATTACCGGTTTCTTAATTGCTGCGATTCTTGCTGCTATTATGAGTACGATTTCATCGCAATTATTAGTTTCTTCTAGCTCGCTAACAGAAGATATTTATAAAACTTTCCTCAAGCGCTCAGCCACTGACAAAGAACTAGTACTCATCGGAAGATTTTCAGTACTTATCGTATCCCTCGTGGCATTTGCCATCTCATGGGAAAAGAACTCAACCATTCTTGAGCTTGTTGGGTATGCTTGGGCAGGCTTCGGGGCTGCTTTCGGTCCTCTTATTTTATTTAGCCTCTATTGGAGAAGAATGACGAAATGGGGGGCGTTAGCTGGAATGATAGTCGGAGCAGCAACGGTAATCACTTGGGCCAACCTCGGATTATCCGAGGTTCTCTATGAAATGATTCCCGGCTTTGCCTTTAGCTCTCTTGCCATCTTTGTTGTTAGTTTATTCACTAAGCCACATAATTCTGTCGTTGAAAAATTTAATGAATTTGAAATTGAAATGAAGAACAACGCCTCTTCCATACAGTCTTAAAGCAATGGGAATGTCCAACAAGCGAAAATTTTTTGGCCTCGGCTGTTTTGGCGGAGATTCTTCCGAATGGATTCAGCCGAGACAACCTCGGATGTAGCGATGAAAAATAACGAATAGGAAATTCATGAGGAAGATACTCTGTTATAAAACCATTTTCTTTAAAAGGCAGCCGTAAGAAAGGCCGACAGAAAAACTCTACTCTGGCTTGACCGCAGTGGTTTTGCATTTATGATACGAGGTTGATGATCAGCTAAATCGCATGAGCTATTTTTTCGACCACCTAACTGAATTGTGAAAAATTTGCATAAAATTGCGGGGATTTACTGGTTGATTGCGAGGTTTTTTAAAGTTAACTGCGGATTTCCCTTGCATTACGATAGCTCACAAAAAAAGCTGTTTAAGAAGTCATGGTAACTTTCTCATTTTGGGTACGTCGAGTTCGTAAGTTGTAGCATGAGCTCAATATCTGGAAAGTAGCAGGTATTCGCCAGCTACTTTCAAAGTATCCATCGAGAGAAACTCCACTTCCATTATTTTAGAGACTTATCGGACAGCCCCGAAAATTTTATGCTTTAGTGCTTGATTGCCCTTCAAATTGAAATCTGTTTGCCATTTCAGTGAGAGTTTGTGACAATTGATGGAGTTTCTTGCCAATTTGATTGGTGTTCTCAATTTGCTCGATTTGATCGTCACTAACAGAAAGCATTTCCTCTGAACTTGCTAGCGTCTCCTGTGAGATGGAAGTAAAGCTTACAGTTGCTTGCTCAAGCTTAGGTAAAAAACCTGCCAATTGCGATAATTCTTGTTTCATTCCTTGTAATCGGCTGCTCTCCTCACCAATCTCCTTCATTAGTTCATCGAAAGAATCTCTTGAAGCACTCGCCATTTTCAAGTTCATATTAATCTTAGTTAGCATTTGTTCAAATTCTTTCGTTGCACCAATTGTAATATTCTCCATTTTTCCAATCGCATTAGCGATGTCCTCTGTCGCCTTCGAAGATTGCTCTGCCAATTTTCGAACTTCCTGAGCGACAACTGCAAACCCTTTTCCTGCATCTCCTGCCCTCACCGCTTCAATCGATGCATTAAGTGCCAGCAATTTTGTTTGCTCCGATATGCCACTCACTAAACCGACAAGCTTTGTAATCGAACTTGAAAATTGTTTTACTTCCGTAATCGTACCAGTCAAATGCTCAAAATCTTCCTCAAACTGATAGATCATCGAAATGAGTTCCTTAATATTTACCTCTCCGTCTTCGGCGGTTTGATTCATTTTATTAGAACTGGCAAAAATCGCTTCCATTTTCACAATCATCGCTTCTATTAATTGTTTCATATCTTTGAAGCTATTGGCATTGTCCTCTGAACTGCTAGCAGTTTGCTCTGCACCATGCCTTACTAAATCGATGGCGGAGATGAGATGATGACTAGAATCAAGAGTTTGTTCAGACGATTTCATTAAATCGCCACCCGTTTGTGCAAGTTCCTTTGTCGTCATCTGCAGTTCGCGGATAATGCCGCTCATATGTTCAATCATAGAATGGTAGCTTTTTTGCAAAGAGGTTATTTCGGGAACGGTCGTTTTGATTCCACTGGTCATTTTGAATGTACCGCCACGCACCTCTCGCATAGTATTGCGGAGAATATTAAGCGGCTTTGTTACGGTGCGAACGAGTAATAGAATAATGACGGTCGCTACTAACACACTGATCCCAATCCCAATAAGGGTAACATAAACCATCTTTTGAACAGGCTGCAAATAAGCGCTTGTTGGAATCAACATCACGTAGATTCCTCCAATCTCCTCCAACTGCCGAAAAGTAATCGTATATTCCTTATTATTAATTGACCTATGCAAGACCCCATCTTCTAGTTCTGTTATCTCTTGTATTAGTTTTGGAGAAAGGTTAGGTAAGCTCTTTTCACTGACCTTAAACGGAATAGCTGTACCATCTGCTATGTACATAACCTCTGACTCAATGCCCTCTTTTTTAAGAACCTCCTGTTGAGAACGAACACTGCTGTCTAGCTGTTGCATGAAATAAGCATCATCACTAATATAGACAAATTTCAAGTTTTCAGCGATATAACCGATCAATTCTGTTTCCCTCTCTAATCGCTTTTCTATTGTATCCATTGTAATATCTTTCGCCTTCATATAGGATGTGAACCCAACTCCTACAACAGCAACAATTAATAATGAGACGAACAGCAGAAATATCCTCTTTCCCAACGTTAATTTTTGCAAAATTTTCGTACTCCACCCTTTCATCTTTTGCAAAGGATTTAATGCTTTAATCCTATATTTTTTCAAAAGGATTCCTCCTTGTACGCAACTATTTTCCTATAAAAATTATACCGTTCATTTGTAAATGCTATGTTAAGAGGAAAAGGGGTTTTCTAAAGTTCCTGTAAAAACACATGCGTTTTTTTTATGTTATGGACGGTTTTTTCGGAATTACGAGGGGTTTTTTCGGAATTAAACTGAATTTTACGGAATTACAGGGGATTTTTCCGGAATTAGACCGATTTTTTCCGGAATCGCAGCTATTTTTTCCGGAATTACATAATTCCAGAGGAATTTCACTGGCACATCTACAAAAGGCGCGTATAGAAAGCCGCTTCCTTATAAAAGTAGCGGCTTCGTTCATTATCCCAAGCGAAATACGATCCCGTGACCGCCTTTTGGGTATTCCCATTTAATATTTTGGTGAGGGCAACCTATCCGGCAGCTGCCACATTCATGACAGCCTTCGTAGCCAACATGCATGCGAATGTCCTCCCACTTATAAATCTCAGCTGGACAAAAAATTGTGCAAATTTTATCGGGGCATTTTGTTAAGCAAATTGATTCGTCCTTTACATGAAGATGGGATTTTGTATCAGCATTAAAACGAACAAGATATTGCTTCTCTTCAATCGTTTGATACTTCTTCTGTTCACTCATTACTTGACCACCTTCCACGCTCGATACATATCACGAGCCATTTTCATTTTTTCCTTGGGTGAGCCAAGATCCTTCCAGATTTTCTTTTGTTTTTCCCATTTTGATTGTCCATCAACCGTAAACATTTGACTAGCTGCTCTATTGAGCATCGGAATATATTGGTCAAAATAATGAGGATTTTGATCAAAATGATGGGTTGAATCCTTATACTTTTTCATATCCTGACCGACAAATCCGTCCAGTAATCGAACACGATAATGATCAAGCGTTTTTTCGGTGAAATCCCCTGCTTCTTTTGCTAAAAGAATCGTTTCCGCTGCCAATCTGCCTGATGTCATCGCCAAATTCGATCCTTCACGATGAATCGCATTGACTAATTGAGAGGCATCCCCAATGACAATAACCCCGTCACCGACAATCCTCCCCATCGAGTGATAGCCACCTTCCGGTATAAGGTGAGCCAAGTATTCCTGTGGCTCGCTCCCTTGAATAAGGGTGCGAATCATCGGATGAGACTTGACATATTCGAGAAGCTCGTATGGTTTAATTTTGTGTTTAATTAAGCCTGATAAAAGCGTGCCGACGCCGATGCTTAAAGTATCTTTATTCGTATAAAGAAATCCGGTACCTAGAATCCCCTTTGTCGCATCCCCAAACAATTCAATCGTGCAACCCTGATTGTCTTCCAAATTAAAGCGATCCTCGATCACCTTTTTATCAAGCTTCAATATTTCCATCGTCGCCAACGCCACTTCATCTGGCCTGTATTCTTTATGAAAACCAAGTGACTGAGCTAGGAGGGAATTAACCCCATCTGCAAGAACGACCACATCAGCATACACATCCCCATTCGGGCGATCCGTGCGAACGCCCACGACTTTACCATTCTCAACAATACATTCGAGTACAACTGTTTCATTTATAAGGATTGCTCCTTGTTGTACAGCTTTATCGGCAAACCATTGGTCAAACTTCGCCCGTAAAACCGTGAAATTATTATAAGGTTCCTTTCCCCATTCCATCCCCTTATAGCTAAAGGTGACTGCTGATTCCTTATCCATCATCATAAATTTCTGTTCCACAATAGGGCGCTCGAGCGGAGCCTCCTTGTAGAATTCAGGAATAATATCCTCCATCATTTTCCGATAAAGCACTCCGCCCATAACATTTTTTGAACCTGGGTATTCCCCTCTTTCCAAAAGCAGGACATGCGCTCCTCCCTTTGCTAAATCATGAGCACATGAAATCCCGGCCGGCCCTGCTCCAACGACAATAGCATCAAATTTCTCAGACATGACTAACCCCCTCTCTCGACATTACCTCACTTAACTGTTCAATTAACATCGGCACAATCTCAAATGCATCCCCGACAATTCCGTAGTGACATGACTCGAAAATGGGCGCTTCCGGATCATTATTGATGGCGATAATGAGTCCTGAATTTTTCATTCCAACAATGTGCTGAATCGCTCCAGAAATGCCGAGTGCTATATAAATTTTCGGGGTTACCGTAACCCCCGTTTGCCCTATTTGATGGGCATGTTCAATCCAACCTGCTTCTACCACGTCTCGGCTCGCTCCAACAGCTCCACCTAGTGTCTCCGCCAATTGATGCACCAATTGAAACCCTTCCGCGCTCCCTAACCCCTTTCCACCAGCAACGATAATATCCGCTTCATCAATTCGCACCTTCTTTGTTGTTTCCTTCACAATCTCCAATACTTTTGTGCGAATATCCTCCTCACGCAATAAAATGCTCTCCTCTACAATCCTCCCTTCTCTTCCAGGCTCAGGAGGCAGCGCTTTCATTACTTTTGCCCGTACAGTTGCCATTTGCGGACGATACTTCTTACATAAAATGGTTGCCATAATATTCCCGCCAAAAGCTGGTCGACTTGCAAGCAATAGCCCAGTATCCTCCTCCACATCCAGCTCGGTTGTGTCTGCCGTCAAACCTGTTGGCAAATCCGTTGCTACTGCGCTCGCCAAATCCTTTCCCGTTGAAGTAGCACCATAAAGAATAATTTCCGGCTTATGTTTTGCTGAACAATCTAATAAAGCCTTCATATATGACTCTGTACGGTAATTTTTAAAAATGGGATCATCGTAAACGTAAGCAATATCTGCCCCATATTCAAAAATTGTTTTGGAAAGATGCTTAATATGTTCACCAATAATCACACCCGCGAGTTCAACGCCTCTTTTATCAGCCAGCTTTCTCCCCGCCCCTAGCAATTCTAGCGATACGGAAGCAACGGCACCATCCTTTTCCTCAATAAATACCCAAACACCTTGGTAATCTTGGAAATCCATTATGATTCCCCCTTTATCGTAAACAATTCTTTCTTCTTGAGCAGAATGGAAAGCAATTGTTCAACTTGCTCCTGCCGGTTTCCTTCTAGCATTGTACCGCCCTCAGGTTTTGGCGGTGCCCATACCTTTGAAACGATTGTTGGCGAGCCCTTCAACCCTAATTGTTTAATATCCACGTCTTCTAAATCATCAACAGACCAAATATATGGATTGTATTTTGCTGCCTTCAGCATATTTGGAAACGGGGCATATGGCACTTCATTAATGGTTTTTTCAACAGAAAATAAGCAAGGTAACGTTGATTGGACTACCTCGTAACCATCTTCCAATTTCCGATGAACGATCGCCTTTTTCTCTTCTTTATTTATCTCCACCACTTTGTTGACAGATGTAAGCGGAGGAATATCAAGGCGTCTCGCGATACCTGGTCCGACCTGCCCAGTATCACCATCAATCGACATTTTTCCGCAAATGATCAAATCTACTGGATTCTCTTTTGAAATTTTGTTTAACGCTTTCGTTAATGCATAGCTGGTCGCTAACGTATCAGCTCCCGCAAATCTCCGATCCGTTATCAAATAGCCTTCATCAGCACCTATTTCAATACATTTCTTAATCGCTTTAACTGCAGGAGGCGGCCCCATCGTTAAGACGGATACCTTTCCCCCATACCGCTCCCTTAAACGCACAGCTTCTTCTACTGCATGGGCGTCATACGGATTTAAAATTGCCGGTGCCGTTCTCCTGTCCATCGTGTTTGTTTTTGGGTTCATTTTAATAACTTTCGTATCTGGTACTTGCTTAATACATGCTACAATATGCAGCATTCCATTCCCCCCTCTTTTCACTTTTGCCATTGTTACAAAGTCATTTAAGCCTGTTTACTTTTACTATATTAAGTTGCAAGTGTATAAATTCGAATATTCCGATTTTTATTTATAAAAAGCTTTTTGAAACCAAGGTTTCACAAGAAAGAAGTCAACAATTAATACGACATAAAAAAAGAAGATTCTCTACTTCAATAAAGGATCAAAAGGACACTTTATTTTTGAGAGATCTTCATTTTAATCGTGCACTATTATTTTCATACGTGATTTCGTCTTGCAAAATCTACAAATCTAAATTTATCTGGACGATGTCGTGATTCTGTATATTGGAATAGACTAGCGTCGTCTAAATAGACATAATTTTTAATGATGACAACATTGTGGAAGCCATCCAGATCTAGCAGCCTTCTATCTTCCGACGTCGGCTCTTCAACGATGATTTCCTTTTTGGCAAAGCTTATATTTAGCTGTAAATCATTTTCAAGATATTCATAGATTGAGTTTTCACAAACTTCCCTTGTCAGCTCGGGAACAAATTTTTTATTTAAATAATCCTTATCTAAAATAACATTTTCTCCATCAATCTCGCGCACGCGAAAAACTTGCCAAACAAAGTCCTTGCTTGAAAGGGAGAGTTGGCTTTGTATATGCTGCTCCGGCCTAACTAACGACAGTTCATGAACGATGGTCCGGTGCTTTTTCCCCATTTTCGTTGTTAATTCCTTAAAGCTAGTCAGACCGGAAACAGGGAAATCGACCTTTTTACTTTTAATCACGATGGAGCCCTTTCCCCTAATCTTTTGTATATAGCCATTTTGTGATAACAGATTTAACGCCTTCCGAATGGTTTCCCTTGAAGTATTATAATGATCCTTCAACTCATGCTCTGAAGGCAAAAGAGAATTAAAGGCGAGTTCCCCCGCCTCTATCTTCTCTACAATATCGTTATGAATCATTAAATACTTATTTATCATGTTAAAAAACTCCAATTTACTTTTTTAAATAGTAGATAATCGATTCATACGGACGCAATGTAAATCCTTTCAGATCTTGTGATGAATCAGGATAGTTTGAAAGAAGGATTTCACTTGCGTAGCCCTCGATGTCCACATGCGCTGGTAACGTAAACTCAACGTCATTTGCATAGAAGTTATTTACCACCAATAATTTTTCCGCAGCATTTTCCCGTATATAAGCAAAAATAGCATCATGCTCCGGTAAAATCAATTGATAATTGCCATCTGTCACAATATCATAATCTTTTCTCAGTTGGATTAATTTTTGATAATGATAGAAAATCGAATTATCGTCCGCTAAAGCATTTTTCGCATTGATCTCCTTGTAATTGGCTGCCGTCCCAATCCACGGAGTGCCAGTTGTAAATCCAGCATGTTCACTGTCATCCCATTGAACAGGCGTTCTTGAATTATCCCGAGACTTTTGCTTAAGAATATCATAAATCTCTTGTTCTGATTTTCCGCTTGCCTTTAAAATTTGGAACATGTTTAATGATTCAATATCGCGATACTCGTCAATCTTATCAAAATTTGGATTGGTCATTCCAAATTCTTCTCCTTGATAAATATAAGGAGTCCCTTGCATCATATGCATGGTTGTCGCCAGCATTTTTGCTGATTCACGATGATACTCCTTGTCATTGCCGAAGCGGGAAACGATTCTCGGTTGGTCATGGTTGCACCAGAATAAAGCGTTCCAACCGCCCCCTTTATTCATCTCCACTTGCCATTCAGAGAGAATTTGCTTGAGCTTTAAAAAATCAAAATCAGCTTTTGTCCACTTTTCCCCATTCGGATAATCGACCTTCAGATGGTGGAAACTAAAGACCATGTCCAGTTCTTTACGCTCTGGATTTGTATACTTAATGCAATTTTCAATAGAGGTCGAAGACATTTCTCCCACTGTCATCATATCATATTTTGAAAATACCTCTGCATTCATTTCATGAAGATACTCATGAACTTTCGGCCCGTCTGTGTAAAACTTCCGCCCATCCCCAGGTAGTTCATCATTAAGAAATTGCTGATCCTTTGAAATGAGGTTAATCACATCTAAACGGAAGCCATCAACTCCCTTATCAAGCCAATACTTCATCATCTCATAGACAGCACTTCGAACTTTATTATTTTCCCAATTCAAATCTGCCTGTGTGACGTCAAACAAATGAAGATAATATTGGCCAGTTTGCTCGTCATATTGCCAGGCGTTGCCTCCAAACTTTGACTCCCAATTTGTCGGAGGCTCCCCATCTTTGCCATCTTTCCAAATATAAAAATCGCGATATTCATTCTCCTTGGAAGAGCGGGATTCAATAAACCATTGATGCTCAGTAGATGTATGATTGACGACAATATCCATAATAATTTTTATATCGCGTTTATGCGCCTCTGCTAAAAGCTGCTCTAAATCTCCCATCGTTCCATACGGCTCGTATATATGAAAGTAGTCACGAATATCGTAACCATTATCATTTTGCGGCGAATCATAAATCGGAGTAATCCACACAACATCGACACCGAGATTGGCCAGATAATCCAACTTTTGTATTATTCCCTGTATATCACCGACACCATTGCCGGTCGTATCACAAAAACTTTTCGGATAAATTTGATAAACAACTGCTTTTTTCCACCAAGGTTGAGTCAATCTACTCACCTGCCCTTTACCTTTTTTATTTGGTTTTGAGATCATTTAACTTGTCTCAAATCAAGATAATTTTTTCTAGTGGTTATCCCAATAGCAAAGAGCTAAATTTCCACAAATTTAATCTACACTGAATAGTAAAAGAGGAACAAGTAAATGTCCCTCTCCCTTATTTTATTTGCGATTAAAAGAAATTTTGCCTACATTAGCTCGAGCGAAGATAATAGTTAAAATGAATGGAATCACGATCGCTACAACCATCGCAATCGCAAAGGTTACCATATGCTGAGGTTGAATAGAAAGAATTCCTGGCAATCCGCCCACACCAATGGAGTTTGCCATCACATTGCTTCCTACTGAAATCACAGCCGCAACTGCTGACCCAATCATCGCTGCTAAGAATGGGAAGCCATATTTCAAGTTAATCCCAAACATTGCCGGCTCCGTTACCCCAAGATAACAAGAGATTGTCGCTGGGATCGAAACTTGCTTTTCTTCTTCATTCTTGCGATTAATGTAAATCATCGCTAAAACCGCAGAACCTTGGGCAATGTTTGATAAGGCAATCATCGGCCAAAGATTCGTGCCGTGAAATTCACTCATCAATTGAAGATCAATAGCATTTGTCATGTGATGCAACCCTGTAATAACTAACGGTGCATAGGCAAAACCAAATACCGCCGCAAACAACCAACCAAATGCAGAAGTTAAACCAGAATAGACAATATCAGAAATGAAAGCTCCGATTTGCCAACCGATTGGTCCAAGAACAGTATGAGCGATTAATACAGTTGGAACTAATGCAAAGAATGGAACAACAATCATAGAAATTGCATTTGGAACAATTTTCCTCAATTGCAATTCAAGATATGAAAGAAGTAAGCCTGCAAAAATTGCCGGTATAACTTGAGCCTGATAACCGATCATGTCAATTTGAGCAAATCCGAAATCCCAGAATGGAATTTCCACTGCGTCTGCTACCCCGTAAGCGTTTAAAAGTTGCGGTGACACGAGCGTAATTCCGAGTACAATTCCGAGTATTGGTGTAGCTCCCATTTTCCTTGCTACAGCCCATGTAATACCAACAGGGAGGAAGTGGAAAATTGCTTCCCCAATAAGCCATAAAAAGGCATGTGTTCCAGCCCAAAATTGAGAAATCTCAATTAATGACTTCGTTCCATCTTCAAACATTTTAATGTCACCGATTACATTTCGGAAACCAAGAATGAGACCCCCAACAACTATTGCTGGAATGAGTGGTGTGAAGATGTCTGCAAGATGAGCAATCATTCTTTGCAGGAAGTTCATATTTTGCTTAGCCGCTTCCTTTGCTTCATCCTTTGATGTATCACTTACTCCCGCTATTTTTGTAAATTCATTATAAAAGGATGATACTTCATTCCCAATGATCACTTGAAATTGCCCCGCCTGTGTAAACGTTCCTTTCACAAGGCTAATGGCTTCGATTTTTTCAACATTTGCTTTTTTCGGATCTTTTAATACAAAACGCATTCTTGTCGCACAGTGTGTCACAACAGAAATATTGTCGCTTCCACCAATATGCTCGAGTAGCTCTTGTGCCGGTTGAGTATATTTACTCATGTATTTCCCCCACTCTCAAAAATTTATTTGGACAACTTGTATATACATGTTATATGATTGCGTTTTCATCGTAACTTGTATATACATGTTTTGTCAACTACTTTTTTAAAATTTGTGATTGGGAGCTTTCTACTTATAAAAGGGACTCTGCACCATCAATATAGATTTCACTCCCGGTTATATGACTCGATTGGCTCGAAGCAAGAAATAAGACAAGATCGGCGACCTGTTCAGGCCTTCCAGCCCGATGCTCAAGCGGCTGATTTCCCTCCGGATATTGAATAGGAATCTCCACCTTTTTTAAATTGTCTTTTTCTTTCCACGTATTTTCACTTATATTGGTTTCTATCGCACCTGGACAGATCATATTGACTCTGATTTGGTACTCTGCCAGTTCGAGAGCAGCCATTTTCCCAAATCCCATTTGTCCGATTTTAGAAGTGCTGTAGGCAGACATACCTATATTCCTATAAACGCGGTTTCCATTAATAGAACTCGTAATAATGATGCTTCCTCCATTTGCTTTCATATGAGGGATTGCATATTTCACCGTTAAAAAAGTACTCGTTAAATTGTTGGAAAGCGTTAGTTCCCATTCCTTCGGGTCCAAATCCTCTATCGGTGTTACTACCCCATTTATTCCAGCATTAGCAAAAACTAAATCTACTCTCCCCCAATGGTGCATCAGTTGTTTATAACTGTTCTCCACTTCCTTAGGTGAAGAAACATTTGCCTCTAGAACGAGAGCCTCGCTGCCCGATTTTTCAATCTGACTTTTTACTTCTTCTATGTTCTCCTTATGTAAGTCAACTAAAGCAACTTTTGCTCCGTTTTCAGCTAACTTTAGTGCCGCCGCTTTCCCTATCCCAGAACCTGCTCCTGTCATAAAAGCGACTTGACCTTGAAGTAGTTTTTCCACGCAAGAGCCTCCTTTTACATTGATACTTTTACTATCTCCATTCCTGTTCATTTTAAAAATTTGCTGCATCTTTTCATTCAATAAAAGCGACCTTACGAGTAAATACTAAAATGAAATACTTAAAACAAAAGGTGTGTTGAAATTTGCTTACTTATTCATTTATTCTCGTATTTTGCCTGTTCTTATTGATCTTTAATAAACTCAATGCTCTTTCTTTAACAAAACTAATCCCGATATGGCTTTTTATCCTTCTTTTGCTCACTAGTTCTAAAAGTTCATACGAATGACAATTTATGATCTTTGCTCATGAGAAGGTCAGTGGTAGATTTATAGAGAAGGAGGAGTGGAAATGAGTGATAAACAATCTCTTAAAGTAAAATCTAAAATTTGGATCGAACTTAACAGCGAAGTTATTTTTGGACTTGGCCGCATTCGCTTATTTCGTGAAATTGAACGAACTGGTTCAATGAGTCAGGCTGCCGCTTTGCTAGGAATGTCATATCGAGCTGCTTGGGGGAAAGTAACGGCTACAGAAGAAAGATTGGCTATGCAGTTAGTCGAACGCCAGCAGGGAAATAGGAAAAAGGGAACTACCTTAACTCCTGCTGGGAAAGAGTTACTCCTTCAATACGAAATCTTTCAGAAAAAAGCTCAAGAGGCTGTAGATAACTTGTTTGAAGACCATCTTGGTGAACTGTTAAACCACCTTAAGCAGCATACAAATACGGAAAAAAAGATGTAGGGATGCAAAAACAATTGCTTCCCTACATCTTTTTAACTTCAAAATTCAAACAAATGATCGGAAAAAATGGGCTTCTCATCTATGTGATAAAAATCGTTCTTTTCCGAATACCGATAGTCCTTTTTATACTGATTTATATGAGCAACGATATCGCAAACCGCTTTCGCAAGATAGAGAACTTCTTTTTCTGTCATTATTGGATGAAGCGACACTCTGACCCAGCCTGGCTTTATAAAAAAATTTCCTTTATCAATTTCATTTGTTATCGCTAAAGAACGTTCTTTTCCAATTTGCAGTAAATAATGCCCGTATGTTCCTGCACAGGAACATCCTCCTCGTACTTGAATTCCATAGACATCATTTAATAATTTTACAATTAGTTGATGATGAACCTCTTCTACGTAAAATGATACAATCGGAAGCCTGTCCCATCTATGCTCTTCTAAAATAATAATTTTCTTGTTCTCTACTAAACGCTCAAGCAATAAGCGAATCAGTTTTTCATCCTGTGCCAACATGTACTCACTATCCATTTCTTCCTTTAGACGGATAGCTAAAGCTGCTTTGATTGCTTGTAAAAACCCAGGTGTTCCTCCATCCTCCCTATCCTCGATATTTGCCGTGTAAGATTTTCCACCCCATGGATTCGTCCATTGAACTGTGCCACCACCCGGACGATCAGGAACATTATTTTTATATAGATTATTCGATATAATCGCTACCCCCATTGAACCAGGGCCACCTAAAAACTTATGTGGTGAAAAGAAGATCCCATCTAGATGCTCAGACTGGTTTTGAGGATGCATATTAATTGATATATACGGAGCGGAAGCCGAAAAATCAACAAAACAAACGCCAGCATAGCGATGCATCACATCCGCCAGTTGATGATAAGGTGTCTGAACACCTGTGACATTTGAACAAGCGGTAAAAGCTCCGATTTTCATCGGTCTATCCGTATAATTCTTTATAACCTTTTCCAGCATTATAGGTGATACCTTCCCATCTGCATCAGGGGGAATCACAACCACATCAGCAACCGTCTCTTCCCAAGAAATATGATTGGAATGATGCTCCATATGCGTGATAAAAACGACTGGTTTTTGTATGTCACTGACCATCTCCGCATACTTTTCATGAAGTGTTAAACCTAAGATTCTTTGTACCTTATGTAATGCACTGGTCATGCCTGTCCCTTCAAAGAAAAGAAGATCACTTTCATAAGCGTTTACATGTTTTTTAATGATACTTTTTGCTTCCTTATACGCCCATGTCATCCTTTTTCCGGTTACATTCGTCTCCGTATGAGTATTGGCAACATAAGGACCAAACTGATAAAGAATTTTATCTTCTATCGGTTTATACAACCTTCCGCTAGCTGTCCAATCTGCATAGAGAATCCGTTTGTTTCCATAATGTGTTTGAAAAACTTGCTCATTTCCAATGGTATTTTCTCTAAAATGATGAAAGTGTTTTTCTAAATCCATCTTTTAATCCTTCCCAAACTCATTCTCACAGAAAAGCGAATCGTCCATATTCACGATTCGCTTTTCTTGTTAAGCTACACGGTGTAAGACTTCGACTCTGGCTGGAGTTGCTGTTCATTATGTTCATCTTGCTCTTGCACTTCGTTATACCAAATTTCATGATGATGCTCTGCATATTCCGAATCCATATATCCCGTTGCCATCGCATTAAAAGAGGCTCGTTCACTCGGATGAAATACAGTGAGATAAATATGTACACCAAAAAATAGTGTAATGATTAATGCAGATATATCGTGCACGACCAACATCATTATTTTTACAGTTTATCCCATACTATGGTTAAAACTGGATTAAGAAGGTTTTATATATGACAGCTCAGAATCAACATTCTCTTGCCAAAAATAGTATGTTTGGAGTACTCAATTAAAACAGCAAAATCCGTATATGGTCGCATGGTGGTCGGCTGTATTCTCTGGTTTTGGGCCTTACTTGCTTTGCCAATATTTAAGAGGCACCTTTTTAACATTAGCCGAGGTGATCCTCAATACATTGGCCCATATTAACGAAGGAATGATTTATTCCTTCTGTGGCCAATTTGAACTTGCCAAAGTAGTAATTGAACCTAAATGGGCTTTCGGGTACTTAACCATTTATTTAGTAGCAATCGCAGATAGCTACCGTTCGGCAATATATCAAAATAAGCTCCATCACCTTGCTGTTTTGGAATACAAGGGCATTCGTAGACTGCATATTTCCCCAATGGAAATTCAATATATTGAAAAGAAAAATCCAATCATTGGCGCTTTATACTCTTTCTTCCATCCTGGATTAGGCCAATTATACAATCATCGTTTTGGACTTGCCTTCTATGCCATGTTGTGGTGATGGATTTATGCAGCGCTTTCAAACTTGCACCATTCCCTTTGTTTGCTCTTGCAAGGCCATTTTGAAGAATCAATTGCCATACTTCATCCCCATTGGCTACTCTTTATGCCATCTGTATTATTTGCTTCTATTTACTTCTCATATCGAACAAGCATTGAGCACAACAAGCTTTTTCAAATAGAGCAGCGCTATTTGCTAAAAAATAGATACCAACAGGCTAAACTGCGAATATTTACGTAATCAGGTAGGTGCTTTTTACATGTTGATTATCGGTCTATTTAAACAATCAATCGAGTTAGAGCAGGCACTTGCTGAACTGGAAAAAATCATTTCAAGGGAACGTATACTGATTGCTTTCATGGACTCAGGTGAAAACAAAAATGATCTAAACAACCCCCACGCTTTTGAAGTAGGAATTTCATTTGGAACCGCAGGCGCTGTAATTGGAGCTTCCTGCGGATTTGTCTTAACATTAGGACCCATTCTCTGGGGGCTCTTCGGAACGGCCATTGGTTTTGCGCTCGGATTACTTGCTTATTCTCTCGTTAAAAACGGGAGAAAGAGACAGAAGCAAGCGGATAGAATGGATGAAGCAACCATTATTATACAATGTGAAGCAGAGCAAACGAGAAAAATTATTGTGCTCCTGCAAAAATATCAGGCTCTTTCGGTTGGACAAGTAGAGCTGCCACAAGAAACGGAAAACGAGAACAGCCATTCCTGATCCTTTTTATTTGTACAACTTCACTGTTTCCTCCAAAAAATTCACAAATTGAGCAATATAACTCTTTGGCTTCAAAATTTTAATTTTATTTCCAAATCCGGCTAAAAACTGGTAAGCATATTGACTCTCAGGCAATTCAATTGTCGTTATGTAACTTCTCGTATCCACTTTTGCAACTGCATTTTTCCCATATCTCTCAATAAATTGCTCCCTTACAGCAACATCAAGCAACAGCTGTACACTCACCAAATCTTGACGTTTGCTATCCTTTTCTTCCTTTACCTTCTTATCGGACCTTGGGACGAAAAAACCATCTTTTTTGAGATTTAAAATCCTTGTTAACTTAAATGTTCGATAATCTTCACGTTCTAAACTATAACCAAATAAATACCAATGCATCTCGTTTAAATGAATTTTATAGGGTTCTACAGATCTATATGTTGTGTGTCCATTTTGATCCACATAATCAAATTTTAATAACCAATGATTCTCAATCGCTTGACTGATAAACGAAATTTCTTCTTTGATTTCCTTTCTCCCTGGCCACTCGTAAAAAGTCAAATCCAGTTTTGGAGAGATATTTACGTTCGTCATTGCTGCGATTTTTTGAATCGTTGCTTGAATTTCGTTATTCGTGATTAACTGCTCAAACCCACCTAAAGCCACAAGAATATTTTCAATATCTTTGTGGTTTAATAGTCGTTTATCGAACTTGTATTCCTCCATTAACGCATATCCCCCTTCAGCACCATATTCGGCATAAATAGGGATGTTAGCATAACTTAATGCCTCCATATCACGCTGAATCGTTCGCTTCGACACATTAAAAAGGTGACTGAACTCTGATGCCGAAACCACTTCCTTCTGTAACAAGATCATCACGATCGAGATAAGTCTCTCAATTTTTTTCATACTTCCCTCCTATATACGACATACATATGTCGCCTATCTCCTATTATACTTCAATCATGAAAGGAGGAAATACATGATGAACACTATTGCGTATTTACAATTTGACGGAAAGGCAGCAGAAGCACTGGCCTTTTACGAGCAGGCACTACAAGTGACAAGCAGCAAAAAGGTGAAATTTGGTGCTTTTGGTCAAGATCCAAATTTTCCATTATCAGATGAAGAACAAAACATGATTATGGAATCTCGAATTGAATTTTCAGGGAATATTTTAATGCTCTCTGACGTACTGCCTTCTATGCAAGCTGTGACAGGCGAGGTAAAAAGAGGGAATAATGTTTTAATTAGTATTATCGATGCTGATCCTGAAATGAATCAACACTATTTCGAAAGTCTCTCCAAAGGTGGTACTGTAATCATGCCGTTATCTTCAACTCCATGGTCAGCAAGTTTTGGTTTGTTAGTCGATAAATTCGGTATAACGTGGAAATTTAATAGTGATGCGAGTAAATTTTTAAATAGTTTCGTTAATTAGAATTAACCCATACTTTGGCAATAGACATATAACAATCACTAAATATAAACTGGGAGATATTTAAGCAATACCTAAAAACACATAAAATACTAAATAACATAGAAAAAGTATAAATATCGTTATTGACTAGACACCGATCAGTGTCATATAATTATGACACTGATCGGTGTCTTTTTTTCAGAAAGGGGGATGATTTTGAATAAAACTCACCCAAAGCATGACATTTATGTAGCAATCGCAGATCCTACAAGAAGAAAAATAATACGTTTGTTGGCAGATGCAGATGAGTTACCTCTTCACGAATTAACTGCGCAATTTCAAATAGGTCGTACTGCAGTATCTAAACATTTAGCTATCCTTAAAGAAACTGATTTAGTAATTAACCGTAAATTAGGCAGAGAAACAAGATACCGGCTAAATGCAGCTCCTCTACAGGAAGTTAAGGATTGGTTATCTTTTTATGAGAAGTTTTGGAATGAAAGAGCTACTTTACTAAAAAAAATATTGGAGGAGTAAATGAATGGCTGATTTATCATTAGATTTTCAATTTAAGAGTACTATCAATAAGGTATGGAATGCCCTAACCACTTCGGAAATTCTGGCACAATGGGTTATGGACAATAATTTCAAGCCAATCGTAGGATACAAATGCCAGTTTCGCAACAAATGAAATAGACCTAATTGTAGATAGTGAAGTATTGATAGTGGACAAGCCTTATAAATTATCTTACACGTGGGTAGGTGGTTCCATTAATACTATAGTGACATGGACGTTAAAACAAGAGGGTGATACAACATACTTACACCTTGAACAGACTGGGTTCGAAGAAGAGGGTCGAGCATTCAATGGTGCTAAATATGGTTGGGCTTATAAAGTTGATGAACTTAAAAAAGTGCTAGCAGAGATGTAAAAATAACTCTGACGATATTTTAAAATATTCAACGCGACAGTGTGACCATAGCGTTAATTTTGGGAGGAAAAACGATGGATGATTTTTTAGCAGAAATTGATGACCCTTTTCACCGGGAAAGGACAGAGGAGATATTTACCTGGATAGAACAAAAATATCCAAATTTAAAGGCAGAAATCAAATGGAATCAGCAGATGTTTACTGATCATGGCACTTTCATAATCGGCTTTAGCGTTTCTAAAAAACATTTAGCCGTTGCACCAGAAAGTATAACTATAACTCATGTAGAGGATGATATTGTGAAGGCTGGATACGACTACACTAAGGAGTTAATTCGAATTCCTTGGAATAATAAACCAGTTGAATACTCACTTCTAGAGAAAATGATTGAGTTTAATATTTGGGACAAGGCAAACTGTTCGACTTTTTGGAGGAAATAAACGGCATTTCGAAGCTAGGAAGGAGTTGGTTGAATGAATTTCTTAAAGGATTCGTTGTCCATTTTCAAAAAGAGAGAAATACCTTTTTTAGAGTACTATAAAGAATCAGAAGACGTATATACTTTTCTATTTGAAAAAGAAAAGGATTTAACCTGGAAAGCTGGGCAACATGGGTTGTTTAATATAACTCATAAGAAAATTAAAAATCCTACACGACCTTTCACTTTGGTAACTACGCCATCTGAAGATATTGTTAAAATTACTACAAAAATTGATGAAAATCCAAGTGAATTTAAGAATGCACTGTTAGAACTGAAGCAGGGAATGAAAGTAAGTATGAATGGACCAGTTG
Organism: Robertmurraya siralis; assembly: GCF_005502275.1. Classification (GTDB taxonomy): domain Bacteria; phylum Bacillota; class Bacilli; order Bacillales; family Cytobacillaceae; genus Robertmurraya; species Robertmurraya siralis. The sequence continues at coordinate 93,143 of NZ_SWLZ01000008.1, read as the reverse complement.
GGGGCTTTTATTTAAAAGAGAACAATCCTTCACTCTTAATTGCCGGTGGAATTGGAATTACACCATTTAGAGCAATGTTAAAGCAGATAGAAGAAGAAGGAAATGGTAATCAGGAGCCGATACAACTACTCTATTTGGATAGTGAAAAGGCATTTTTGTTTAAAGATGAACTTGATAGCATTGCAAACAATGCTTCAATTACTATAACTTACATTGATTCAAGGGATAACTTATATCAGGAGATAGAAAGATTTTCAACCTTGTATAATAGTAAAGGTAAATACTTGATTGCAGGACCAACGTCAATGATACAATCAATTTCTACTTATTTACAAAATAATGGCACTCCAAAACGGAATATTAAAAAGGATGTCTTTTTCGGATATAAATAAGAATGGAGCAAGGAAAACCACGTTATCAATTTAAAGAGACAAGGCCAGAAATAGAGCACTAACGTAGAAGCGGCATAACATATTTTATATGACTAATATGTTATGCCTAATAATTTTAGCTCTTAATAAAAAATCTGCATTTGATTGCCTTTTCATTACCTACACATGTTATTTTATTCTGATAACTAGCAGCTTTTCTATAGATTCTGGCTCTTTCCTTATTTCGTTTCTCGATGCAAAGTATGTTTTTTTAATCTTGGCGAATATTTCATGAGTTCAATCCGATCAGGGTTATTTCTTTTGTTCTTCGTGGTAATGTAATTGCGATCTCCTGTTTCTGTGCATGCTAAAGTAATTTTGACTCTCATTTTTCTTCCTCCTTTATTAGTTAGCGATTGTGAATGCTGGAAGTGGATCGTCCAAATCGCTCCAATTCATGTTCATTTCTTCGTCAGTTAACAAGCAATCATCTAATGTCGATTCAATTTCTCTTTGGTTCATATCGATCCCGATCATGACGAGTTCGATGATCCGATCTCCAAATTTTTCATCCCATCTTTCCAATAGCTCAGGCTCCTCCTTGAGCATTTGTTCTCTTTCCGATTCAGAATAAGCCGCAATCCATTCACCTGCTCCCTGAATCATAATAGAAGGACCTGCTTGTGAAAGTAAGCCTGTTATATGATTGCGAGTGGCTAGCCAGAAAAAGCCCTTTGCCCGTACAATATCCTCTGGCCACTGTTCGAGCCATTTCATCCATCTTTCCGGATGAAAAGGTCTTTTTCTGCGATAAACGAAGGAAGAAATTCCATACTCTTCTGTCTCTGGAACGTGTTCCTCATTCAATTCTTTTATCCAGCCTGCTCCTTGACTTGCTTCCTCAAAATCAAATAGATTCGTATCTAAAATTTCATGTAAAGGCACCTGTGCTTGAATACTTTCCACTATTTTTGCGCCTGGATTTAATTTTTGAAGGACAGCTTTTAATTCTTGAACATCCTCTTTATCGACTAAATCAATTTTATTTAAAAGAAGCACATTAGCAAATTCAATTTGATCGATTAATAAATCAACGACCTCGCGCGTGTCCAGTTCATCGTTGGCTTGATTTCGCTCAAGCAAAGTTTCCCCTGAAGCAAAATCATGCCAAAAACGATTCGCATCGACAACCGTTACCATTGTATCCAACTTACATAATTCACTTAAATTGATCCCTAAGTTCTCATCAATATAAGTAAAGGTTTGAGCAACAGGAATTGGCTCTGAAATTCCAGAAGACTCGATTACGATGTAGTCAATATCACCTTGCTTCACAAGTTTTTCCACTTCAATGATCAAATCTTCCCTTAATGTACAGCAAATACAACCATTTTGAAGCTCCACTAACTTTTCATCGGTTCTAGAAAATCCTCCTTGCTTGATCATCGAGGCATCTATATTTACTTCACTCATATCATTGACGATAACGGCAATTTTTTTATTATCTCGATTAGCCAAAATATGATTTAGCAACGTTGTTTTTCCAGATCCTAAGTATCCGCTTAATACTGTTACTGGTATTTTTCCCATACTTTATTAGCACTCCTTTAGTTAATTCGTAATTATTACGATTTAAAATATAATGATAGCTCCTCCTTTTTACTTACTAAATCGTGAACATAAGTTTTCATAAAATGAGGGACAAAGCCAGATAGCAATCGTATTTAAATCGTAAAGATTACGATTTAAATAATAATACACCGATCTGTAAAGATCAAGTTTTTTCAATATATAGAGCGAATTAAAAAACTTATCACGACGCTGAGGTAAAAATTTTGCATTTTCATCCTCCTTCGTTTTTAATTACAAATGTAATGTTTTAAAAATCTTTGATAAGGGATGATGATATGATCTCACTAAAAGGAAAAACAGCTATCATTACCGGTGCAGGCAGAGGTATTGGACATGCAGTCGCCGTAGCATTAGCAAAAGAAGGTGTTAACTTAGGATTAATAGGCTTGACAATGTCCAATCTTGAGAAGGTTGCTGCCGAGCTTGAAACCTATGATATCAATATTTCCGCAGCAACAGCAGATGTTGCAGACCTTGAAGCGGTTAGCCATGCAGTTGAACATATCAAATCAGATCTTGGTCCCATTGATATCCTCATTAACAATGCTGGAACAGCTAAATTCGGAGGCTTCCTAGACTTGACACCAGAAGAATGGGAGAACATTATCCGCGTAAATGTAATGGGTGTCTACAATGTAACAAGAGCCGTTTTACCAGAGATGATCGAAAGAAAATCCGGTGATATCGTCAATATTTCTTCTACGGCTGGTCAAAAAGGTGCTCCTGTAACAAGTGCCTACAGCGCCTCTAAATTTGCTGTTTTAGGATTAAGCGAATCGCTAATGATGGAAGTGAGAAAGCATAATATCCGCGTCACAGCATTAACACCGAGCACCGTGGCCACTGATTTAGCAATTGAAACAAATCTCATTTCTGGAAACACTGAAAATGTGATGCAACCGGAGGATTTAGCTGATCTCCTTGTCGCAGGTTTAAAACTAAACCCAAGAGTATTCATCAAAACAGCAGGCTTATGGTCGACAAATCCGTAAATCATATAATCCCAACGTTAAAAGGGGCGATTCTTTACGAATGCCCCTTTTTTGTTATAAAGTTTGCCCATACATACCTCAAGTTTTTTCCTGTGTTTTCTTTAATGCAAAATCAAACAATCCTGAATCCTTTGCTGAACGGATGGCAATGTAAACAAAAGGGCCCAATATCAATCCCATGACACCAAAAAACACAAAACCGAAGTACATTGTTAGTACCGTTGGCAATGCATTAAGACCTATTGAATCACCCAGCACTTTCGGTTCAATGGCACGCCTTAGGATAAGAAGGATAACAGCAAGAACAATAAGTTGAATACCTGTATTCATATCTCCAATTATGGCAGCCAAGATCCCCCATGGAACAAGGATAAGTGCAGGACCAACGTAAAGTGGAATAATATCAACCACCCAAATTATAATTGACATAATCAGGGCAGCCCGCGGTGAAATAAATAGAAGACTAATATAGGTAATAAGGAAAACCCCAATACTAAGAACAAATTGTGCTTTCCAATACCCTAAAAAGACTTTGTTCATCTGCTGAGAAACAAAACGCAATTTGTCCGATGTCTCTGTTTTAAATAAGTTGTAAAATATGGTGACTAATTTCGGTAGATCTAAACTGATTAAGAAAAAAGTAATCAAATAAACAAGTGTCACAAATAACATATTAGGGATAGACTGTAGCCATATACCAAGAGAATTAATTAATTGTGTAGTAATTTGCGTTACGGTATTAATGAGGGCATCTGACTGTTTTTCTAACTCAATAATAATCAGGTGACCTTGTGGAATTTCTTCAACAAACTGATTAAATCGAACAATTAGATTATTAGTAAATTGTTGTATTTCTACTGCATATTCGGGTATATTAATGGACCACTCATATATGGAGCTTGCAACCTTAGTTAAGATAATGTACAAGCTAGCACCACATATGATAATAAAAGTTGAAAAAACAATTATAACCGGTAGCAATCTTTTTTCTGCCTTTAACTTTTGCTGAAGCCATTTAACAAAAGGCTCAAAAACAATGGCTGTTAAAAGAGCTAATAACACAGGTAAAAATGCAGAAAAATAAATATAAATAAAAACTCCTACTATCAATATAAATACTGTCATTAAAATTCGTTTAATAAGACTTTGTTTTGACAATCGTCAATCTTCCTCCCAATTCCCTTACTAAGCAGGTTAAGTTTTTCTTCCCTTATCCTCATCCTAATCTGTGTACAGACGAATGTAAATTTTAAGAATCCTTACTTACTCTAATTATATTACTATAAAAAGTTTTACTTTAACTAAAGTATTCCTTAACAAATTCAATATATTGATTATTGTGAAAAGAAATACAATTTTGTATATTTTTCATGGTATATTCTCCACAAGCAAGGATTGTTTATTGCTTATTGACCTATTGAAGTACTGACTGCCTATTTCCTCAACACAAGGAGCATCAATTTCCTTTAGTTGAAAAATTGCCAATCATTCTTCCATTTCCTTGTCTCCTTCTATTTTCCCATTTTCTATTGCGTTCTTCAACTCTGGAAAGATTTTTTTCATGCTCTCGGAATTACAGGCGAACATGTCCCCTTTTATTGATGGCTGGATTGCGTGAAAATTCATCTTTAATTTGCAAGATATACGAATTCATTGAAGAGTTTTTGAGGTTGATCTGTGGATCTCTCTTTTAATGATCGAAGCTTAAAAAGCAAGTGAAGAATAACGAGGTATTTAGCTTCACTTGCTTTAGTGTTTTGGAATTTTTCAGTCATTAACCAAATATATGAAATACAAAGTTAAAAAGAAATAGGCTAGCAATGACGTATAACGTAACGGAGACTTCTTTTGCTTTTCCAATTGCAATCTTTAAGATCGGATACAAAATAAAGCCAACAGCGATTCCATCTGCAATACTATAAGTGAAAGGAATCATCGCGATAATAAAAATCGCAGGAAAGCTTTCACTCAAATCTCCTAAATTCAGATTACGGATGTTTTGCAGCATTAATCCTCCAATAATAATTAGGATTGGTGCAACGGCACTATTCGGGATCAGCTTAATGACCGGAATAAAAAATGCTGAAAGAAGAAACAAAGCACCTGTTGTCACAGTTGTTAAGCCTGTTCTCCCGCCTGCAGCCATCCCTGCTGTACTTTCAACCGTTGCGACAGTTGGACTTGATCCAAACAAACCAGATAGAAAGACTGATATCGAATTAGCCTGAAATGCACGTGAAAATCGATCTGAACGGTTTATGAAAGAAACATGACCATGCACCAGTCCGATGTTTTCAAAGACGAGCACCATCGTTAAGGAAAAAACAGCAATCCAAAAGCCAAATGACAGGACATTATCAAAGGAAAAAGCTCCAACTACGGCGGTATAATCAGACAGTGAAAAAGTTTCTGCTTGCCCCTCTTCAAAATGAATTCCGCCAAATACCCAGGCTAAGGCTGTTCCTACTACGACTGTAATTAAGAAGTTCCCAGGAACATTGCGTAAAAACAATACAATTGCAATGAGGAACGTTAACATTGTTGCAAGTACCTGCGGTTCACCCAAATCACCTAATGCAATGATCGAGTTTGTTCCCTTTTCCACAATGCCGCCCTTTTCAAGTCCGATGAGCATAAGAAAGAATCCAAGTCCAATCGTAATAGCTTCTTTCAATGACTGAGGAATCGAGTCACTCAACGTTTTCGAAAACCGCGAGAAGGCCACGAGCATAAAAATCATTCCTGATACTAAGACAACAGCTAATGCTTCTTGCCATGACATGCCCATCGATTGGACAATTGTGTATGAAAATAAAGCATTCACACCCATCCCAGGAACGAGAAGAATCGGGACATTCGCCCAAAACCCCATTAAAAAGCAACCTGCAAAGGAAGTCACAATCGTTGCCATTATCGCTGCTTCCAGCGGAACTCCAGCTTCTGATAGAATAAGTGAATTGACCGCAATAATATAGACGATCGTAAAAAAGCTCACTATCCCCGCTAACAACTCTCTCTTAATCGTTGTCTCATTCTTTTCCAGCTGAAAAAATCGATTAAACATCTATAATACCTTACTATTCAATTAGCCCTCTCCCTACCCGCTCTCCCTAAAAAATAGGTGAGCCACAAACAGATATTGTAACAGAATTTACTGTTCCTGCCAACACTCACGCTTAAAGCAAAAAAACACTTCAACAGTAAAGGACATCCCATTGTTAAACATACAGCTAACAATGAGATGTCCTGGTTTTTAATTATTATTTACTTACTTCTACGACTAATAATTCATCTTGTCCTGCGCGAACAGACTGTTTATCATTTTTCGTAATCGACTGCATTTGATCTGTATTTGTGATTACGATCGGAATGATATCACTTGCTGCCTTTTCCCTTACTAATTCAGGATCAAAGGTGATTAGCTTGTCACCCGCTTTAACGGAATCCCCCGTTGCAACATGTGCTTCGAATCCTTCCCCATTCATCCCAACTGTTTCTAGTCCGATATGGATTAAAATTTCAACACCGTTCTTCGTTTGCAGTCCGACAGCATGCTTTGTCGGGAAAACTTGAACAACTTTTCCTTCAATTGGAGAAACCACTGTTCCATTCAAGGGCTTAATCGCAGCACCATCACCCATCATTTTTTGCGAAAACACCGGATCGGGTACTTCTGATAACGGGATAATTTCTCCATCAACAGGTGAATAGATTGTTACTTTCGTTTCTTTTTTACCAAATAATTTTGACAACATAGCATATAACCACCTTTCTGATAAGCGCTACTAAACGATTGCTATACAAAGAATATGAATCTTAATAAAAGAAATCCTGCAAATAGTGATAATGCGAGTAAAGCCAAGGCCACAGTTTTTTCAAGGGCTGTTAATGGCTGTGGCTCTGAAGCTCTCGGGAGTTTTCTTTTTGCTAACAAAGCAAGGATGAACATGACGATATTCCCTACGACCATTTGAGAAACAAGCAAATAAGTAAGGAAACGATCACCTCTTCCTTCTTTAACCCGCTCTTCCTTTGGAATGTGCTTAAGGAAATGACCCCATATCGGATTAATAAAAGCAACCAACATAAGTACAACATAGATAGGCTGTAAATTCAATAATCCTTTAATCGACTGTTCGTTTTCTTGTAACATCGTCAATAAATATATGACATAAAGAACAGGAATAAGAATTGATAAAACGAGGATCGCTGTATACCATTCATTTGTCCTAGTTTGCTGTAATTCCACTAATGTCTCGCTCCTTTTTCAAGCACAAACTTGAGGGCATTTCTGGTAAGTGCACAGTTGCCACTGTGCTCCTTATATTAGATCTTCTTCACAAATTCAGTTTTTAATTTCATTGCACCGAAACCGTCAATCTTGCAATCAATATCATGATCTCCATCGACTAAACGAATATTTTTTACTTTCGTTCCTTGCTTTAAGACGGATGAACTTCCTTTTACTTTTAAATCCTTAATCACTGTCACCGTATCCCCATCACGTAATACGTTGCCATTTGCATCCTTGTAAATCTTCTCTTCTTCCACTTCACTAGTCAGCGTCCATTCATGGGCGCACTCTGGGCATACGAGCAAAGCCCCATCCTCATACGTGTACTCTGAACTACAATTTGGGCAATTTGGTAAATGGCTCATCTATTCTCCCCCGCTATTGGATTTTTCCACATATAATTACTATAACAAAAAAGCTCTATTATTGAACCGAACTTTTTAGATTCAAGGAAACGTTAAGGAAAAAATCCATTTTAATTATTAAAAGGAAGCCAACCTGTTATTATCGCTCCGCCGCTCTCATGATTTGCTGCAACTAAATCTCCGCCATGCTGCCTCAAGATTCGTCTAGCAATAGCTAGCCCTAATCCAGTTCCTCCGGTAGCACGGTTTCTTGATGCTTCACCACGATAAAGCGGTTCAAATACACGTGCCAAATCTTCCGAAGTGAATCCTTCCCCTGTATCTTGAATTTTAAAAATCAAGTTATCATTATCTTTTTCACAGGTGACAACTATTTTCCCATACATAGGGGAATATCGCACCGCATTATCTAATAAATTATTCAGGGCACGTTCTAACAGATGTGCGTCCCCCTTCACAAAGCAAGCTTCTTCCAAATGAGACAAGTCGAACGAAATAGACTTGTTTTGCGCCTGCAGAACTACACTGTTAATAACTCTCTGCAAAAGCTGATTAAAATCAAGCTCTTTCTTATTCAGCTTTTCATCATGGTATTCAGACTTTGAAAATGCAAACAACTCCTCCACAAGCTGATCGAGCTGAGCTGATTTTTCCTTGCATACAGCTAAATACCTTGCCCGTTTTTCTTCAGTGTCCGCAATTCCACTTTCAAGACCATCTAAATAACCTCGCAAGGCAAACAATGGGGTCCGCAAGTCATGAGCCAATGCCGCGATCATAAAACGCCTTTCATCCTCCAGCTCCATTTGTTTTTGAAAGGAATCCTTCAACCCCTTTACCATCACATTAAACCCTTCATGCACCTCACTAATTTCGACAATTCGGGATGTTGGCAGTTGAATATCTAAATCACCTTCTGCAATTTGCCGTGAACCTTTGCTCATACTTTCTAACGGTTTAAGAATATACTTTCGCAGGAGAACGCCAACAAGCATAAATGCTGTAAGTAAACCGACAAAAGCTGCGATGATCTGCATTGTTCTTGAATCCGTTTGTGAGATCACAACTCGACCTAGAACCTCCCCTTCCTCAAGAATAGATAATTGTTCTGTTCTTAAAAAAGCCCGTTCTCGTTCCGTCCCTGTATGGAATACTAATTGACCTGCCCCCGACCATATGGAAACATCCAATTGGGATCCTTCCACTTGCTCTCTTAATTGCTCCTGCCATGAGGGCACCGTCCACATATCAACATTTTCTTCAATCATGCTCACTGCTGCTTCGATTTGCTCCAGTTGAGTATCATCGATTCTGAAAGTAAATGTACTCGTTACGAGAAAGTGAGCAACGACGTAAAACAGCCATGGAAGAGTGAGGATGAGTGCGAAGCAAAGCACTGTAAATTTACGAATACGGATCGTTTTCATTTTATTCCCCTTTAAAACAGTAGCCTATCCCCCAAACATTCTTGATAAACTGCGGAGCGTTCGGATTAGGCTCAATTTTTTCACGAAGACGACTAAGCTGGACGCGGACGGTATGTTTATCGCCAACCCCTTCCCAAAATCGCTCTAATAATTGCTCATAAGTAAAAACATGCTTAGGATGTTCGGCAAATAATCTTAGCAAATCATACTCTTTTGGCGTTAAAGAAACAGATTGTCCATCTAGCAATACTTCTCTTGTCGATAAGTCCAATGTAAGCCGGTCATAATCGATAACGTTTCTTTTAGGCTGAGAATGGGAACGTCTCAATACAGCCTTCACTCTTGCGACAATTTCTCCCGGTGAAGCTGTTTTAACAATGTAATCATCTCCTCCAAGCGCTAATCCGCGGATTTTATCGATATCATCGCTGCGAGCACTCAAAAAAAGAATGGGAACATCACTTTCTGCACGAATTTGTCTACAAAGCTCAAACCCACTTTGCCCCGGCATCATAATATCAAGGATAAGTGCGTGAATGGCATTTTCCTCTAGAACAACTAATGCTCGTTTTGCATCATGAGCGATTTTTACAGAGAATCCTTCATTTTCCAAAAAATCCCTCAAAAGTTCCACAATGCTTTTATCATCATCCACCACTAAAATGGTTTGTTTGGCCTCCACGCTTCCACCTTGCTTTCGCTACAACTAAAATTTACCTCTAGTTTACCATTTTACCCCTACAGAACAAGTAAGGCCGAAATGTTGTGATCGTTTTGTGACTTTTTTGTCCATTTATTTGTGACATCTTACCGCTATTCTATTTTATACACAGCCCAAAGTAAAAATGGAGGTAATGAATATGAACGTACAAATTGTATTATTTGATGGCTTTGATTTACTTGATGCCATCGCTCCTTTTGAGGTATTCACTGCCGCTGCCATGTACAGCCATGAAGATATTACAGTCAAGCTCGTATCAGCAGAAGGAAAAAGACTGGTCAGAAGCGGTGTTAATGACGTACCGCTTCAAGCCGTTGATAAACTGAATATACATGACCGAGGTATTATTGTCGTTCCAGGAGCTTCTGGTTCTATTAATCATTATGGTCCTGATTCCATCCCCGTAAAATTAAAAGAAGCTTCCGAAACCGCGTTAGGGAGCATGCTCAAGGAAGCAATGGACAACACGGAGATCCTTCTTTCCACTGTTTGTGGCGGCTCTCTTATTTTAGCCATAGCTGGTTTATTGACAGGCCGCCATGCGGTTACACATCATTTGGGAATGGAGCTTTTAAATGCCACCAATGCGATAGCTGTGAACGCACGGGTAGTAGACGACGGAGATCTTGTTACAAGCGGCGGCGTAACTTCCGGACTCGATCTTGCTCTCTATTTAGTTGAGCGCGGATGGGGACCTCGCATCGCACACGCAGTCGAGCAATTATTCGAATATGAACGCAGAGGAACCGTTTGGAAAAATGACGGAAACGCCCCTCAAGAAATTCATGATGAAAGTGTGAAAGAATCAGCAAGTTCCCATTCTCTCACTGCCACATCAGACGGCATTGAATTTGTAGGAAAATGGGACGCAACGATTAATACGCCTATTGGCAAGCTAGCTGTCTTATTTGATATAAAAAACAACGACGGGAAACTGACGGGTACGGGTAAACAAGGAGAAGATATCGTTCCTTTGGACGACGTTACCATAGAAGGGAATTCACTAAAATGGTCAATGAAAGTGTCCAAGCCGATGCGTCTTACACTAAAGTTCACTGTCTCAGTTGATGGCGATATCATATCTGGTGAAGCGAAGGCAGGCATGCTTCCTTCATCAAAATTAATCGGAGCGAGAATTTCATAAGGTGGTGATTTCATGTATGCTATTCTAGTATTTTTTCATGTGATAAGCGCAATATTTTTAGGCGTGTTTCTTACCTTTCCTATTATTATCAAGCGTCTTTTCTCTCAAACGGGCCAGGAATTAAAGACCGTCATTACGACTTTTTTAAGCTTTACCCGTGGTGGCCACTATGCCTTAGTTCTTATACTGATTACTGGAGGATGGATGACTATGGGCTATTCAACCTATCCCTCCACTGAGTGGGTTATCATTGCCACACTGCTGCTTGCCCTCATTGGCGCCATGATTGGAATGATCAACACTCTTTTGAAAAAAATACTTTCATCAGAACAGCCCGAGGAAATTTTAATAAACAATCGTGCAAAGCTGAAATGGTATGGGTGGTGTCTCTTTTTATTCATCTTAGCAGCGAGCTTCATCATGACAAATCGAGGTTTATTTGCATAAAGCCCATTGGAGGAATCGTTTATGAAAAAGTCAATTAAAATTGCTGTCGTTATCATCCCGATCTTATGGATTCTCCATACACTATCAAAAAACTTTATCGTTGATCCGAACTTCGAGACGTTTATATCTAGAAAAGAGGAAATGTTAACAAACCAAGACTTGTGGACATTCATGATACGGATCCATATTCTACTGGCAGTGCTCTCTCTTCTCACAGGACCATTGGGTGTTCTTAAAAAAATAAGGATAAAATCATTGTTCTTCCACCGTTGGAATGGTCGGCTTTACGTCATTTCCATCATCCTTAACTTTATTCCAGGTGTCTACGTTTCATTTTTTGCAACCGGTGGATGGCTGAGCACCTTAGGATTTCTTATCTTAAATATATTGTGGCTCGGTACAACCGTCTTAGGCTATTGGTATATTAAAGGCGGGAAAGTCACCCTTCATCGTCAATGGATGCTCCGAAGCTTCTTTCTTTCATTTGCCAATATGACGATTTATATTGTGGTCACGATTGCACATCATGTCATCCATATTCCTTATGGAACTTCATATACTTTAGCCGTCTGGCTCTGTTGGTTCCTTAATCTTATCGCTGCAGAGTTTGTTATAAGAAAGAACGTGTTTACTTAATGACTGCTGCTAATTTTTATAGAATCGGCAAACGCAGCGAGGCCAAAAGAGCAAAATGCCTGCGGAGCCATTGTTGGTTCCTGCAAAGCTACAACTACCAAAGGAGCTGTCCTTCGTGTTCAGCTCCTCCCTTTCAGACGAATATTTCATTTCCCTGTCCGGATTCGATTTTAGTCTTAATAGCCGTTCTCTTCGGTCCATTCTCTCGTCTTTTCTGCTCGTTCTGGTCCATTAGAACCTCGTTTCCGACTTTCCCTTCGTTTTCTCCGCTCGTTCCAGTCCAATAGAGCTTCGTTTCGCACTTTCTCTTCGTTCTCTCCGCTCGTTCCGGTCCAATAGAGCTTCGTTTCCGACTCTCCCTTCGTTTTCTCCGCTCGTTCCGGTCCAATAGAGCTTCGTTTCGGACTTTCCCTTCGTTTTCTCCACTCGTTCCGGTCCAATAGAACCTCGTTTCGGACTTTCCCTTCGTTCTCTCCGCTCGTTCCGGTCCAATAGAGCTTCGTTTCGGACTTTCCCTTCGTTTTCTCCGCTCGTTCCGGTCCAATGAGGACACTTCCTTAAATTCACTCCTCGTCACAAGCGCTTCCAAGAGAGTTCGTTCGCCCCTGCCGCTCCGTCTAAAATCAAATAAACTGTGATACTTGCTAGCATTCGATATTTCCCCTCATTAGCCGCATCGTGTTCTCCTCAATCGAGTGAACTATCGGTTCCATCACTGAGGAAAAAAGAGACCACCGCCTTAGCGGTGGACAAATTTTCAAATAAAGTTTTTTCTTAATTAACGAGCGCAAAGCTCAAATATTGACTTTATTTCTTTTTCAAATTTTCCTCAATCATAATGCCTCTTTGAACCATTTCTTTTTTTAAAATTTCAATAAATTCTTGATCAAGCTTTAGTTTTACTGCATGCTGATATGTTTGCATAATGTCCTCATTCTTTAACTCTGTAAACATATTCCCCTCCTAATCTATTATTTTTACAACATAATAATCCGGCGGATGTGGAAGAAAGAATAAATTCATCAAGTTTAATAAACTATATGTACGCTTATGCGTACATGATGTACCTTTATTATATTGTACGCTTAAGTGTACAGTCAACTTATGAATGAAATGAGTGGAAGGGTGGAAAATAGTGAAGAAAGTAGTCGTCCGCGTTAATGATTTGCTCCATAAATACAATATGTCCATCAGCGAACTACATATTCGCACGGGGATTCGCAGAGCAGCCTTGAGTGAGCTCGCTAACGGGAAACGTGAACGGATTCAATTTGAACATATTGAAAAAATTGCGAATACACTTTCCATAGAAGATATTCGAGATATCATCACATTAGTTGAAGTTCCTGGTGACTTTGAAGAATTGGAAAACTAAACAAGCAGTACACTTTATTAAAAAGCATAGTGAAGCGCAATTCACTCGGAATTGCGCTTGTTTAATACGAACAGATCTATTCTTTTAAAAAAAATTGGAGATTTTCTACTATATAATCAGGATAAATTTGTTCCTTCTTTATATCTGCCAATGTGGAGGTACCTGTTAAAACTAAACAGGTTCGGATATCATTCTCTTTTCCAAGCAGAATATCTGTTTCAAGGCGGTCACCGATAATTAGGCAACGATTCGTATTGATCTGCAATTTTTCAAGCACCTTTTCTGCATAAAATGAGGACGGTTTGCCCACAATTTGCTCATTCGACTTCCCAGAAGCCACCTTTATCGCACTGGCAATGGCCATTGTATCTGAAATAAAGCCTCCTGGAACTGGACATGCCGGATCAGGATTGGTCAAAACAAGTTTCGCTCCATTTCTCAATGCATTCATCGCTAAGTTAAGCTTTTGATAGGAAAAGGAGCGATCGAGCCCTACTAAAACATGTGTGGCTTCAAGCGGATTGTTCGTCGTTTTCAATTCGAACAGCTTAAATTCCTCTTCAATGGATTTTTCACCCACTATGTAAACAAGTGCATCAGGAGCCTGCTCTGTAAAATAAACTGCTGATAAAAAAGTCGCCGTGATCACCTCTTCAAGCTCGGCAGCCACTCCCATTTTTTTTAAACGCGTACAACACTCTGATCTTGTCATTGTTGGTGAATTCGTAATAAACATTATTTTTTTATTCGCTTTTCTTAAATGAGCGATTACGTTCTCTACCCCGGGTAGAAGCTCTTCACCAAGATAGATCGTCCCATCTAAATCAAAGCAAAATGCGTCAAATTCATCAATGTTAATCAACCTGCCACTCCACCTTTATTAAAACAAAACCTCTTTTTGTAAAATCTCTTTTCCCATGCGCAATTTATCTAATGATGTCATCGGGGCATACTCTAAAATCAATTGGCAATCATTCGCTACCTCTCGCATCGCAGAGAAGACTTCTGTCCATTGAATCGTCCCTTTGCCAATTGGCAGATGATCGTCGCCTATTCCGTGATTATCATGAATATGAATAGCAAGTAATCTATCTTTTGTGTCTTTGATCAGCTTTGGTATGTCCCATTGATTTAAGTGGGCATGACCAATATCGATTAAATATCCGGCCGTTTCCTCGATTGGGTCTAAAAATCTTGTAAACTCTTCTTGAGTAAATAGCGAGCTGCCGTTATAGCCAACATTTTCAACGACAATCTTCACATTTAAAGGCTTAGCAATTTGACAAAGGCTGCGAATATATTCCGCTGCTCGCGCTTGTGCTTTCTTTTTATTAAACACTGGTGAAAAACAAAAACCTGGATGGATCACGGCATGGTCCGCTTCGATCATACCGGCAAACTCAATCGCCTTTTTATATTGTAAAAACGAGGCTTCACGAATGGCCTGATTTTCACTTGTTAGATTAATATCCCAAGCAGGGGGATGAACCGTATAACCAACTGGCAATGCCTTTAATTGTGGTGCTAGCTCTGAAAAGAGAGACTCCATCTCATCCCATTTCTCTCCATCCATTAACAGCTCCACCTTATCTGCACCATTCTCAATTAATCCCTCTACATTTTTAATTATGTCGTTTGTAATTAACGGTAAATCGGAAAAACAAATTTCCTTATTCATGAATCAGCACCCTTTCTAATGTCGTTTCTTCCTGATCTAGTTCAGCCGGATAACCAATCGAATTCGTCGTTTCGCAATTAAAAAGATGAATATGGTTCATGAAAGGTTTTAAATACACCGTTTCACCTTGAGACCAATATTTACTCTCGCTTAGAGCGATCACTTCATCCCCTTGAAGGTCGACATACACACCGTAGCTATTGCCTTGATTTTCAACATATTTAACAGTACCTTTAAGCGTATTTTTATTGGCCGTTTTATTGATTTCCAGATGTTCCGGTCGAATTCCAAAGGCAACTTTGCTTGTTTTGCTTTGTTCAACTTGCTTGACCCACATCGGTGACAATTGGAAAGACTGATTACCGAACATTATTTTCCCATCCAAGTAGGTCACTTCTACCACGTTAGTCGGTGGTGAACCAATAAATTTAGCTGTAAAGATATTGGCCGGTCGATGATAAACGTTTTCCGGAGTATCCAGCATTTGCAATTTACCCTCGTTCATTAAGGCAATCCGATCGCCCACTGTCATCGCTTCAATTTGGTCATGGGTAACATAGACAATCGTTTGTCTATACAGCTCGTGAATTTTAACCAATTCTTTTCTTGCTGAAACACGTAATTGTGCATCTAAATTCGATAACGGCTCGTCTAATAAAAAATAGTTCGATTTTTTTACAACAGCTCTGGCTAAAGCAACGCGTTGTCTTTGGCCGCCTGACAAATCTTTTGGCAACCGATTTTCATAGCCTTCGAGCTTTAACATTTTCAAGGCTGCATCCAAACGATTCCTGGTTTCACTCCTGGGAACTTTTTGAACCCTTAATCCATAAGTAATATTATCAACGACATTCATGTGGGGATATAACGCATAATTCTGAAAGACCATTGCAACATCCCGCTTTCCGCTTGGAACATCATTTACTACTCTGTCATTCATATATAATTCGCCAGAAGTAATCTCTTCTAGACCTGCAATCATTCGTAATGTTGTGGACTTCCCACAGCCGGAAGGGCCTAAAAGAATTAATCTTTCCCCTTCCTTTATGGTAAAATTCAAGCCTTTTACCACTTCTGTTTTCCCATATGATTTCCATACATTTTCAAAGCGAATTTCCTTCATTTTCATCCCCCGCTATTTTATTCCTGAAGAAGTAAACGTCCCGACAATATATCTTTGAAAAGCCAAATACAATGCTAACGGAATGATCATTGTGATGACGGACACTGCCATCGCTACAGTAAAGTTCGTTCCTCCCTCTGAACTGATATACATTTGCAATGCTAAAGGTAGCGTGAAGTTGTCTGTCGTCTTTAAAATCAACACTGGCCAAACGTATTCATTCCACGAACTAATAAAGAACCAAATCCCTGTTGACGTTACCGCTGGTTTAATGAGCGGAAGGACAATATCTCTCATAATTTGAACATGACTTAAATTGTCTAGCTGAGCTACCTCGATTAATGACATGGGGATTGTTTTCATCGACTGCCTCATTAAAAAAATCCCAAGTGCATCAGCAAGCTGCGGCAAAATGACTCCCCAGATACTATCCGTTAAACCAATCTTAGAAATAATTAAATAGTTTGGAATCATTGTCACTGTAAATGGGATAAAGATCGTACTAATCAACAGAAAATACAAAACCGTTTTACCTCTAAATTGAAAATAAACAAAAGCATATGCTGCTAAAAACGATGTAATCACTTTAAAGATTGTGACAACTGCAGCAATGATAAAAGTGTTTACCGTAATCTGAATCGCTGGCAAGCTATTAAAAAAGATTTGATAGTTTTCTAATGTAGGTTGAATAGGAATGATATTTAATACATTATTATAAGCATCCTGCAATGATTTAAATGAGGAGCCCACGGCAAAAATAATCGGGAATATCAAAATAAAGATCGTTGCGATAAAAATAAGATGCCAAGGTATCGACACGAAGCGATTAATTTTCATAATAGATACCTCTTTCAACAAACTTAATTTCGATGAATAAAAGAACAAGAAAGATGACCATTGTTAAAATAGACAATGCCGCTGAATGACCTGTGCGGTACAGTACGAATGCTTCATGATAAGCATGATAGATAGCGTTTGAACTGGCATAATTCGGACCACCTTGGGTAATGACCTTTATCGGTGTAAATACATACTGGAGTCCCTGTACAATCGTAATAATAAACACATAAATTCCTGTTGCACTGCTCATTGGAAGCACGATTTGAAAGAAGATTCTCCATAGGGGCACCTGATCCAAACGGGCCGCCTCAATTAACTCTCGGGAAATTCCGTTGATGGAAGCGTATAGAACGATGAAATTGTAGCCAAATACTTTCCATGAAGTGATCAAGCTTAGCACGAATATGACCCAGCCATCCATCTTGCTCCAAATCGGCATTTCTAGCCCAAACCAGCCTAGAATAATAGCAACTGGCCCTGAAACAGGATTCAAAATCCATGTAAATAAAATCGATCCTACTACTAATGAAATAAAGGCGGGCATAAACAACGCCCCTTTATAGAAGCCTTTAAATCGTTTCAAAACCATATCAATAACAAAGGCAAAAACGTATGGGACCACACAATTTAAAACAAGCAAGATAGCAATATAGATAAATGTGTTGCCAAAAATGTTATAAGACTTCGGATCAGTTAGGATATCTATATAGTTCTGCAAACCGACAAATTCTTTTGTAGGACTGATCATATTCCAATCAAAGAAGCTTAAATAAATGGTGTAAATAAACGGCCAAAACATAAAGAAAGCAAATATTAGCAGGGACGGAAATAATAAAAAATAAGCTTTCCAATTCTCTCTATTGAATCTTTTTACACCTGTTGTAAGAGCACTCATTTTTCCTATCCTCCAACCTTTCATGATAAAGAAGCCGGTTTAGGCTCCCTTACCATATCCTCGATCACTGTAATAATTCGTTAATTTGTTGTTCTGTTGCCTTTAAACCTTCTTCAACTGAAATACTTCCCCCAAGAATCTGGTCGCGAACATCGAGCAACAGCTGTTCTGCCTGCAAGCCTGCATCCCCAGGGAATGATGTCCATGGAACAACGCCATCCATCTGTTCAATGGCTGCATTCATCATCTCATTTTCAGCCAAGAAATCTTTCAATCCGTTTTCTGCTTCGGCAACATCTTTACGCGGTGGCACGTATCCCGTACCCTCAGTCCATTTAGCCACCGATTCCACACTATAAAGAAACTTCATAAACTCCCAGCCAGCTTTCCTCTGCTCCTCATCCTTTGCTGTAATAGCTAACATCGCACCACCTGCTGGAAGCTTTGGAGATTTCCCTTCCCATGCTGGTGATTTTATCGCTGCCACATCAAATTGAGAGTTCGATTGGACATTTGAGCGCTGAGCAATAGTGGTATATAACATCGCTACATTTCCATCAATAAAGCTTTGAATCCCTTGATCCCAAGGCAGGTTCGGCGCTGATTGGTCTTCTAACACCATGTCTGCCCATAATTGATAAGCTTTTATCCCTTCTTCAGAGGCGAAAGTTGCTTTTCCATCCGTAATCATTTTCGCACCATTACTTTCTAATAAAGCTTGTGTTGCCCAGTTATCTGCAGGCTGTTGGATGTATACTCCAAATTTCCCTGTTTGCTCTTTAATCGTTTTGGAGAACTCCTTCACTTCTTCCCATGTCTTTGGACCGTTCTCGTCCAACCCTGCTTCTTTTAAAAGATCCCTGTTGATATATAGGACCGGTGTGCTTAATGAATAAGGGATCCCTATTTGTTCACCATCTGGACCTTGTGCTAAAGCTAAAACATTACTCAAGAAATAATCCTCTAAAAACGTTTTGTCCTCCGGGAAATACTGATCAATAATTGCTTGAGGTGATGAATATTCAAAGTTGTTAGCAAAGTAATTTAAAAAGGACCATCCTACCTGCACGATAGCCGGTGCTTTTCCAGCAGCAGCTTCTGCCTGAAGGTTTTGCATCAATCCCTTATACATATCTGGATTAAATTTAGCGATTACTTCCGTTGTCTCGCTCTGAGCATTAAACTCTTTTACCAATTCATCTACTGTTTTTCCACCTTGCGTCTCCGCGTTAACATGCCAATACTCAATAACTGTTTTCCCACCTTCATTTGAAGTCTTGTTAGCAGTTGTTTCTTCCTTTTTCCCACAAGCGGAAACAACAAGCAGGACTGCTACAAATGTGAATAAAATAACGAGCTTTTTCATCTTTTCCTTCTCCTTTTCGTCTAGTAAATTTTTTATTCGTACGAAATAAAAGCTTGTTCACAACCACCTCACAAAAACGCACGCAAAAAAGACCTCAAATAAAATGTATATATGAATCTATACATTTAATAAGAGGTCTCTCTGTTCGCACCGATTATCTATTCACTTGATATCTTCACTATAGAAAGAATTTATTAATAAGGTATTTATTTATCGTAAAATTTTTGTAAAATACTAAAATGATCTATTTTTAAAATTTAATTCCCACATTTCCGCATTAGAGGTTGTAATCGCCAAGGCTCCATTATTTAACGCCTCTTCTGCATGTTCAGACTGATTTAATAGACCACCTGTAATAATGGGCACAGGTGATACTTTTGCTAGTCTTCTTAAAAAATCCGGTGCCCTGCACGGCATGATCTCTATCATATCTGAAATAATTTGCTTTTGATTGGCGTCCTTTTCCAAATTTTTAAATACTTCTGTATCAATTAGAAAGACCCGTTGAATCACGAATAGTCCACTCAATTTTGCTTTTTTAATGATTGCTGATTTAGTCGTCACAATGGCGGTCGGCTTTACATTTCTCTTAATAAATTCAATTCCATCCCGATCCATTTGTAATCCTCCAATTTTGTCTACATGGAGGATGACAGGAAGACCATGGGATTGAATAAAATCGACATATCTTTTTACCGTTAATATCGTCCCCGTCATTAACAGCACTGCACTTAAATGCTCCTTATTTGCCAGCGCACGCTCGATGAATTTTGGCTCTTTGACAGCAGCCACCATTTTGTATTCTTCCAGTCTGCTTCTTAATACCATTCCTTCCTTTTTCTCTCCCATGCTCCTTGTCCTTTCTGTTTTATATAAACCTTGCTTGAACCTATGGTAGCATAAATTGTTTTTGATACACATACAAGGGAAAAAGTCAGTAATCATATCTGAAGCGGAAAATTCATATATTGTAAGTTTTATTTTATTAATTGATGTTCTCATCTTGCAGCAGCTTAATAGATAAAAGCAGAGTCCTATTGAAGCTGGACTCTGCCTTTCTTTTTGATTGCTGCCCTATCATGGATTCATTTTGCTATTAGCGTTTATTTAAAATAAAAATGGCTCCACCATATCCTAAAATACACCATATCAATAAATTAATGTAATTACCCAGACTTGCATCAAAAGTAGAAGCAGCCAAGGACGCCCGCATCACTTCTGCCATTGAGTAAATTGGCAAGAATTCGTGCAGCGCTTGAAGCCATTCCGGGAGTCTATCCATCGGATAATTGACCGGGGAGAACATCAATGAAAAAAATACAACAATTTGTGACACACTCAGCGACGCTACCGGCGATAACAAATATGAAAACCCATAGCCAACACCAATGGAGGTTAAAGCAATCATTAATAAAGCAGGAACGACTGTCCAAGATAGATCATATCCTGGATTAAACATAAGATGGGCAACAATCGTCGAAACAACAATTCCCGGAATGGTTATCAATAATCCAAGAATCGTGTCGGCCCCAAGAATAACAGAACGGTTGACTGGCCACGTGCGCATAAAGTTCAAGTATCCATCAGATTTAGCGCTGCCAATTTGCTGAGGCAAAATAACTAATCCTGAAAAGATGAGAATAATGGTTGGAGCTCCTGTTGTGAGAAAAAGAATGGTATCTGTATCGGGGCTTGGAATCATGTAAGTGAAGCCAATCACGATCCCTATTGAGATTAGTATTTGGATTAATGTCATAAAGATGAGAAAGCCAGCATTTCTGAAGAACTGAATTTGAAAGACGTACTTGTAGGCACTTAATCCATTCATGACACTCCCTCCGTCTTTTTGGAATTTAAAGCAATATAGGCATCCTCGATCGTTGTTGGTGAGATCGAATAATCAACAACCAGCCCCCCGTCCACTTGGTCAGTGATCCAGTCAATCGTTGGCGATATCCTGGATGGATCCATCGAAAACAATAAACGTGAACCATTTCGGCGTAAAGAATGCGCCCAATCTGGGACGCTAACTTCTTCTATTTCATTAACTAAACTTAGCTCGATCCGCACTTTATTACTTACTGAACCTTTTACCTCTCTCGGAGTTCCTTGCGCTAAAAATTTCCCGTGACTTATAATCGCTAAACGATCAACTGCTTTTTCTGCCTCAAGGACATTATGAGTAACGAGAATAACTGCCGTTCCTTGATCAGCTAAACTGCGGACTACTTGCCATAGATAACGCCTGCGCACAGGATCCACATCATTCGTCGGTTCATCCAATATGACTAATTGCCCTGGAACGACAACCGCCATGCAAAAAGCTGTAAGTCTTTGGGCACCTCCTGATAGCTTCACTCCTTCTACATTTGCCCACTCCGTCATATCCAACGCTTCGAATAGTTCATCAACCCGTTTCGGATTGAAACCTTTTCCCGCTCTCATTTTACCCATTAAAGTAACAGCCTGCTTTGGCGTTAATGAGCCTAAAGGAACTTGGGATTGCGGCTGTACTGAACAAATGGAACGAGCATGAGCTGGTGCTTTAAGTACGGATTTTCCTAAAAGAAGTATCTCTCCATGATCCGGGGTTAATAAACCAAGGATTTGATTGACTAATGTCGTTTTTCCAGCCCCATTTTGTCCAAGCAGCCCAAACACTTCTCCCTCATTGATCGTAAATGATAAGTGGTCATTCGCTATTTTCTCCTTACCTCTACTAGAGAAAGCTTTTGTTACATTCTCCACATTAAGAATCATCGTCTCTCTCCCTTTGCTGATTGTTAACGGTAAAAACACGTTCGATAAAATGGACTACATCTTTATCCATAGGATAAAAAACAATCCCCTCCTCCATGTTTTTCAATGCCCCCCACATACTCCCAAGTAAATTTTCATCACAATCAAACATTTTCTCTGCTTGATTTAGCCATCTTTCAGCTAATGCCCGCGCTTTATCTGAGGTTGGTTCAAGATCAAGATGATTCTTAATATCCTTGATGCACTCTATCCACTCTTGGATATCTTCTTTACTCATATTCGTTGCATTCATTTTCATTACTTTTTTCATTTCTTCTATATTCAAATATTCCTTATACTGCTCCAATGCCTTTTCCGGGTCTTGTTGGTACAGTTGAATAATACTAAAGATAATGGGCCAGCTTACTTCCCCTTCAAGTTCAATAGAATACAATATGCCATTAAGAGTATGCTCTAACACCTTTAATCGCTCTTGTTCCTTTTTCACCAAATTTAATTGCTGTTGGATTGACTGTTCCCAAGTCGGATTTGAATTCTCCACGATGACCTTGATTTTATCCAGTGAAAATCCCATGTATTTTAGTGCTAAAACACGTTCTAGTTTCATTAAATCATCGTCATTATATAAGCGATGGCCCCCACTCGTTTTAGCTGATGGTTTGATTAAACCAATTTCATCATAATAATCAAGCGTCCTCACCGTCACCCCCGTGTTCTTAGACAATTTTCCTATCGTATACATGACCCACCTCCCATTGTTTCCTTAAGTATAAAACCAAACGTAACGTTGTGTTCAAGAGTAAATTTTAAAAAACGCCAAGATCCTTTTGAGATACAATATGCTAGCAAAGCTATTTAAAATAAATTTAATATCAAATACACGGCCATCGTCCAAATAATAATTGCTGAAACTTGATTCACGCGCTTTAAAAGGACCTGATTATTCCTTAGTTGTCCAATTCCCCGACCTAATAAAGCCAAGGAAAAAAACCAAACCCAGGAAACAAAAATACAGGCCACCGTAAAAAGCCACTTCTCCTGACCTGAATAGGCAAGGGAACTTGTGCCAATCACCCCGATCGTATCCATAATCGCATGGGGATTGAGCAATGAAACGGATGCTGCGAAAGCAATTTGCCTTCGGGCGGAGAACTGTTTTTGACTGTCCCCCTTCTCTTCAGGAGCACTTCTCCACATAACAAATCCCATATATATTAAAAAGAAGAAGCCAATAATAAACAGTAAACTTCTTAACCACTCAAAATTTAGCACAACCACCGAAACACCTTGCACGGCTAAAAGAATAAGAATAGAATCACAGATTCCAGCTGTTATGATGGCTGGAGAAGCATGTATCAGTTTCTTATGAGCAGCCCCTTGATTAAATATAAAAATATTTTGAACTCCTAAAGGTAAAATTAGCCCGAACGCTAAAAGAGTACCGTGAATAATTGCTTGCACGCTATCGTTACCTCCTCTTTTTTCTCTAGAGTACTTCAACAATAGCTTTCTGTCTGCAACCAATTGGATGGTCTATAACCCAACCAATTTGTTAAAATGAAAGAAAGCAAGAGCGGAGGTTGCGTATGCGGGACATTCATTGGAAGCCAGACAAAAACTCTATTATACCGTTGCATCAGCAAATCTATGATTATTTAAAAGGAAAAATTATAAATGGGGAATGGACAGTCGGTACAAAAATCCCAACCCAAAGAAGCTTGGCACAACAGTTTGAAGTGAATCGAAGTACGATCGTTTACGCACTTGAAGGATTGATTGCTGATGGCCTGTTGCAATCAAAGGTAGGTAGTGGGTCGGAAGTTCTTAATAACACTTGGAGTCTCCTTACTTCAATGCCGCCTCCCGATTGGAAAAGCTATGTTAATTCAGGAATCTACAAGCCGAATATTGATATCATCCAAGAGATCAATCGCTCTGAAGCTGATCCAACTGTCATCCGATTGGGAACTGGCGAGCTGTCTCCCGAGCTATTGCCAAATGAGCAAATGCTAAAAATATTTCAAGATACCCAAAAGGAGAATCTATCTCTTGGCTATGTTGAACCTAAAGGGCGCTTTTCATTACGGCAAAAAGTGAGTGAATATTTACGAGCTAAAGGGATTGTCGCCTCCCCTGAATCCATTCTGATCGTTTCAGGCGGGCTACAAGCATTGCAATTAATCTCAATCGGGCTGCTAGAAAGGGGCGCTACGATTCTGCACGAGTCCCCCTCCTATTTAAACTCCGTGCACGTATTCCAATCGGCGGGAATGAATTTGCTAGGAGTACCGTTAGACCAAGAAGGGGTAAAATTTGAGAAAATTGATCAGCTGAAACGACAGCATCGCGCTGCTCTCTTATATACAATCCCAACCTTCCACAATCCAACAGGTATTGTTATGTCTGAACAAAGGCGGCAGGAATTATTAAAGGTCTGCCAAAAAGCAGCTCTTCCCATCATTGAGGATGACGTGTACAGTGATTTATGGTTCGATAGCCCGCCGCCACTGCCTTTAAAGTCACAGGATACTCAAGGAAATGTTTTATATATTGGTAGTGTCTCAAAGATATTGAGCCCTGGGCTGCGAATAGGCTGGATCGTCGGACCTGAACCTGTTATCGACCGTTTGGCTGATATTAAAATGCAAACTGATTACGGCTCAAGCTCCCTTTCCCAATACGCAGTAGAAAAATGGCTAAGCAATGGTTTGTTTACTGATTATGCAAAAAGAATAAGAACAAAACTAAGAAAAAGAAGAGATTTTACTGTACACATTCTAGAAAAATATTTTTCGAATTTCGCAACTTGGTCTATTCCAAAAGGGGGTTTTTACATCTGGCTCAAACTGACAACAAACGCATCCACTCGAAAACTATTCGAACTAGCACTTCGAGAGAAAATATTGCTGAATCCCGGACTAATCTACGATAAACTTGACGATGATCATCTGCGCATATCCTACTCATATGCTTCCTTTGAACAACTTGAAAGAGGACTCATTCGTTTATCAGAGCTTATTGCTCACCACACTCCAAAGTTACGGTAACTTCAGTAACTTTGGAGTGCTTCATCCAGCATCGCTGCGGTGCAAAGGAGAAATCGCCTTTTTAAAAAGGTTGGACAATGTCCTAATTCAAATTAAGTCAAGTAAGCTTATCTTACCTTTATCCCCATCTCATGCTTGAGAAGCCACTCTTTTCTCCATAAACCACCTGCGTAACCAGTCAAATTGCCATTTGAACCAACAATGCGATGACAAGGGACGACAATACTTAATTTATTTTGTCCGTTGGCACGTCCAACGGCTCTAACGGCGTTTTCCTTTCCAATTGAAACCGCAATATCTTTATAGGTAGCCGTTTCTCCATAGGGTATTTTAGTCAAAGCGGTCCACACTGTTTTTTGAAAATCAGTCCCTTTGCAAAGATAGGGAAAGGCAAAGTCTTGCCGGCTTCCACTAAAATATTGCTCAAGCTGATGAAAACAATCCAGTAATGGATTTGGAAGGTTATCATCGGCAAAATGTTCCAGTGTATCTTTTTCAGAAAACAAAATCGAGTAAATTCCTTCTTCATTGCCAAAAATCTCAATGATTCCAATTGGTGATTCGTAGTCTAATTGATATCGTTTACTCATATAAGGACCTCCACAAATAAAAGGTAGCATAGGCTTGCCACCCTTTCCAGTTCATTGCCATTTCCTCTATTTCCTCTATCGTCGGTTTTCTCTCCAGCGCCAATTGTTTCTTTAATGCTTGATGAAGACCAACATCAGCAAGAGGAAAAGCAGATGAATGATGAAAACACTTCATCATGACATAATCTGCCGTCCATGCTCCCACACCGCGAATATCCAACAGACGCTCATAAATTTCATGGGAATGCTCCGTCTGAAGCAATCTTTCTTTTGACAATTGCCCCGCTGCCATCAATTTCGCAATCCCAATGATATAATCAGCTTTCCTAGCGGTAAATTGAAGAGCTCTCAAATCTTCCACCTGCAATAATGCGACCGTCGAAACGTCAGGAAAAAGCCAGTACGTATATCCATTAATCTCATAGCTTTCTCCAAAATGTTCAACGAAACGCTTCTTTAATGTGTAAGCAAAGGTTAAGTTAATCTGTTGACCGATAATCGCCCAAGTCAATGCCTCAAAGAGCTCTGGAATCCCTATAATTCGCAAACCATTATATCTATCAATGAGCGGCTGCAAAATTTTATCCGTTCTTGCCATTTTATAAAATTCCTCTAGCGGTTTATCCAAATCAAACCACTCCCATATATATGAGACTGCGCCTTTAAGACTGCAATTCGACGGTGTCCCCATAGGGAACTCAACTTTAATGACATGCGGAAAATAGCTGATGTTTAACAAAATGACTTCTTCATCCACTTTTATCAATTTATACAGATGATCATCTTTTATTCGATGCGTCACTTCTTTATCCGATCTCCCTAGGAAAAACAAACACTCTTGAATGTTAAAATTAGGTGGTGGATAAATCTCAATAGATGAGCCTTTAATGATCCAGTTCATGATGACCATCCTTGACTGCGAGTGTACGAAATTCACTTGGTGAGAATTTCTTTAAACTGCGAAATGCTTTGTAAAAAGATGAAGAGCTTTGGAAGCCAACTTCATAGCAAATTTCAAGATTTGTTCGATCGGTTGTGGCGAGAAGATAAGCCGCCTTATCCACCCTAATTTTTTCCAAATAAGTTCTCGGAGTTTCCTGCGTTTCCTGTTTAAACACTCTTTCAAGATAATAAGCACTTAAGCCAGCATGCGCCGCTATATCTTGCAGCTCTAACTTTTGCTTATAATGATTAAGTAAAAACGCTTTAACGTTTTTTACTAATTCCACTTGTGGAGAATGGGCTGCTTCAGGCTGACATCTCTTACATGGCCGATAACCCGCCTTTTCTGCTTCCTTCATATCGTAAAAAAACTCCACATTTATTTTTTTCGGTTTTCTGGAACGGCAGGATGGACGACAATAGATTTTCGTCGTTTTTACCGCCGTAAAAAAGAGACCATCATATTTCCGATCACACGCCATGATCTTTTCCCACATCTCTTCAAAAGTAAGGTTGAGGCCTGACGTCAATATTTCCACCACCTTTTAAATACGATCTAATAAAGAACGGATTATACTTTTATATTGAAGCTTGCATGCGCTTAAACTATTGAACTTTATTTTAACAAGAGCAGACGTGCATTCTCGTCCTTATTCTTGCTCTTATGGTCTGAAAATGAGCAATTATTTTCATTTCTTAACTTAAGTCAATGAACTAAAATCACTCCTCATGATATACTCTCTTCAGCATCTACAGGAGAGTGATACAATAACAAAAAAATGTCCCTTCGGAAGCAACAAAGTAATTTCTAACACAGCCTTGTAGGACAGAATAACATTTATTCGCAACTTCTCCTTGCTTCAGAAGGATTGTATTTTTCTCATATGTCACTATAACCAGTTCCTGCAAGATCGCCTGTATTTCTTCCTCGTTTAAGGAGCAACTTACTCATTTTCATTACCTGACTCTAGTTTATCCTAGTCAATAAATAGATGAAATCAATTTCATACCAACGCACCTTTATTTGTAAGAATATGTTAAAATAAAGATTATTGGTTTAGGAGTGCTGGTCCATGTTGAGACGTATCATTGAATTACTTTTAACCTGCCTTATATTCTATCTCTATTTCAAAATTTTAGGCTTCATTTTTAATAGTTTTGTACCCTTTACCCCAACTACAGATTTCATTGCTCTAGTTTTAATCATTCTCCTTTTTCCTTTGTCCATTCTAACGGTATATGGAATGGCAAGAGTACTTCAAAAAAATAAATTGGCACCTATACAAACTCTGCCATTTTTAAGAAAGCGAGATGAGAGAGATGCTTAAAAATCTTCTATTTGCGCCAATTATTTTAGTTATTCTATTATCGGGCTGCGGGAGTAATGAAACGGTTCAAACTGAGAATCGAGAGGCTTTTTCAAATCACATTGAGACCAATACGGTCGAGGAAAGAAAGCTTGAGGGGTTGAAGAATGTAGAAAGAAAACTAGTAAACTTTCTCGTTGAACAATTAGATACGACAACAGATTCAGTTTCATTAGTCGCCTCTGAACTAGGTGAGGGAAAGTTATCTCTCTCTATCATTTTGGATTTAGAACAAAATGTTGATGAAGCGTCGATGCAAACATTACAAGAAATGATGATCAATATCATTGAAGAGGAGAAAAATGTAACTATTAATCAAAACGATATTGTCATTGTGGACGGTAATAACCAACCACTTAATTAGAAGGAGACACTATATTTCAATAATTTTCTGTATCGGTGATGACAAGCTGAGGACTGGGATCAGTGTGTAGGCTGATAAACTATGCACTCCTTTACCTATTTCCCAGCACATCAGCTAGCGCATGTAAGGAGGCATAGTCTTTAATATGATAAACCCTTCCATCCTTTTGCATGTAACCTTTCTCACAAAATTGCGTGAGGACATGCAATAAATGACGGTAAGAAACACCTAAATAATCACAGACGGCTACATGCTTTTCTTTATATACTCCTTCATCAGCTGTTTGCAGGATAAAATCAGCAAGCCGATTTTCAAGTGGAAAAGCGAGGCTTTGCGAATACTTCGCTGCCATTACCGAGGCCTTGACGCTGAGAAACTTCGTTAGTTCACGTAAAAATTTTGCATCCTCTAACAGCTGTCCTCGATAGCGATGGATCGGAAGCGCAAAACAAATCGTTTTCGTTGAGGCCTGAATCCCCTTTGTATAATAAACATCATTCAATAATTCCATTTCCCCAATATACTCATTAGCATTGATAAAATTAATCAATGATACCTTTCCATTTTGATGGGTGATATATATTTTCGCCTTTCCCCCAATAACATAAAAAAGAAAATCCGGTCTCATTCCTTCTTGAATGATCCATTCGTCCCGCTTATACTCACGTACTTCGATAAACTCTTCAACAGGAAAAGAGAATAAATGGGCGATAGAGTGCTGTTCCATAAAGTATTGTTTTTTCTTTCCTTTGTATATTTCCATTTTCCACCTCAAAAACATGAGATATCTCATATTATTACATCTTTATTCCATGATATCATGCAATCATGAAGGAGGATATACATGAATACACAACGCTGGATGAGTACACAATTTTTTACTTTTTTTATGACATGGGGGGTTTTCCTACCTTATTGGTCAGGATGGATGATTTATACAAAAGGAATTACCGTTTCCGAGGCAAGCTTAATCATGAGCTTTGGATTACTGGCAAGAGGGCTTTCTACCTTATTTGCTTTCCCTTATTTATCAGAAAGAGTCAGCAGCAAAACTTTATTGAATATTGCTGGAATTGGTACACTTGTAGCAATCCTCTGTTATATTCCGGCAGACTCCTTCACAAGCTTGCTTATGATAACAATTGTTTTGCATGTTTTTTATCCAACATTGATGCCAGCCCTTGATACTGCTGCTGGAATTCTTGTTCAAAGTAAACAGTTGAGGCATTACGGCAGAAGTCGCCAGTGGGGATCGATCGGATTTATCTCCATCGGAATGGTATTAACGATATTTACAGGGATTCTTGGCGATGAAGTGATTTATTGGGCACTATTGCTCGGAATAATGGGATTTGTCGCTCTCGGCTTTTTGAATGCACCTGTTATTTTAACTTCAAAGCCTAAAATCGAGCCGTCGCAAAAAGTGGGTCTGCTCCAATTATTTCGAATTAAACACTTTAGCTTAGTTCTCACAATTGTGATTTTATTGCAGGCCGCCCATGCTACCTATTACAACTATGGCTATATTTTCCTGCAAGACATTCATGCGCCTGTATACTTAATTGGTCTTATTCTAAATATTGCTGTCATTGCGGAAATCATCTTTTTTTCTATGGCAGATCGAAGCTTTGAAAAGTTTTCTGTCGGCTCTTTGCTGACCCTTTCAGCTATCGGTTCAACCTTGCGCTGGATATTAGTCTTTACATTTCCAAATGTCCTTGTCTTCTGTCTCGCTCAAACTTTGCATGCCTTCTCATTTGCAATGGGACATTATGCCTTTATGAAATACTTAATCAAAAATATCCCCCATGCTCAGATTCCAAAAGCACAGGGTGTCTATTCCGCGCTTGCTCTAAGCTGGAGTACAGCTGTTTTCACTGTATTCGGCGGCTTTTTATACGAGATCGAACCACGATATGCTTTTATCGGAATGATTGCTTGTACCATACCTGGACTGCTCATTGCACTTGTGTACAGGAAGTTGGAGCATAAAAAAGAAGTATTAGCATCCACATAATATTAAACAATACAGTTGATTATGCATTTGAGGCTTATTTTGGCTCTGACTCGACGAAACGAGGGAGAGGACAAGCTTTCTCCCAGCATTTCATCAAAGTCAGAGCTATCTTTTTTGCATAGCTTTAATGACGTGAGAAACTAAGATTCTTACGAAAAGAGCCAAAAATCAACAGAATCAAGAAGCATAGCATACTTTAGAAACTGAAGATTCCTTTCTTTAAACAAAGAAATAGCCATAACCTCATAATCCAATCTCATGACCACCTTGAATATTCTTATAAATTATATACCCTCTCATTATTACAGCAATTCTTTGATATATTATAAAAAATAATAACATCCAAGTTTATGAAGATTTCGTAATAATTTTAGATATTACTGGAAATTAATTGACAATCGTCTAAATATAATGGTAAAAATAACTAAACATACCAAATAAAAGAAGTGTTATAATGCTTTAGAAAACCTATCTTTTTTTAACTTCTCTCACCCTCATAATTAGCTTACTAGCCCTTACAGCAAGTTTTGCTTACTATTAACATATTAACACTCAAAAAAACAAATTTAATGCCCATATCAAACCACAAATTATGGATATTGTTAAAAAAATTTTGATTGGGAATTTACATGGTAAGTCCTTAAGGTATATTGCTCACATACCTTTGTACAAAAACTAAAAAGGAATCTAGCTATCCATGGTGATAGAGTAGTTGCTTTAAATGCGACTGTAGCATACTTTTTGAGTCCTCCCAGATGGGTAACTAGCTTATTGCTGCAGTAACTGGAATTGGTGTTTGGATTTTCGTTAGTAGAGATAAAAACAGAGGCATGATTTTAACTATTAACTATTTGTTCCGACTGCATGGTATTCTGCATGCTAAACAAAATTAAAAACAGAGGTCTTTTTGGCTCTGTTTTTTAATTTGTTATAGTGTTATCAATATATAAGTATAATAAAAAAGGAGGACTACATATGATAAAAAACAAAGTAGCCTTATTTTGGTTTATCATTGCTATTATACTGTTAAGCATAGGTATTATAAAATTTTTATAGATCTTTATTATTTAAAAACCTCCTCTTCTGTACTGCACCTCAAAAGTTAGAGTGCAAACTAACTTTTAGGGGTGCAGTTTTATGATTAAATAAAGTGAAAAATATTTTTCCACCTTGGTTGCAATTCCTTGTACTCTAATAGAATCTTGCAAATGATAATACATCTACTACATTCAAGGAAAGATCGGTTCATTCAAATGTAAAAATTGCTGCCAACAACGCTGTTTCCTTGGATGAACTTCGCATCCCGTTGGAATTACGGCTTTTCATTGATTAATTGTACTCCGGTTGAGAGGAATTGCGCTGATTTAGTTCTTGATTGCGCATGCATCAAGGATGATTGCGCCGCTTTCGCACTTGATTGCGCATAGATCGGAGACATTTGCGCCGTTTCAACACTTGATTGCGCATAAACCATCGCGAGCGAAGCAAATCGTTTTTTTTCGTTTCGGTGTTCAATGCGAACGAGCCCTTAACACCAACTTCGATGACATTACGTTTGGGGCAGTTTCTCCATTTGCGCAGGCTGACCTCGTTCATTCGCACAATGAATGCGGAATTTTTGAAGGTATGTAGATGCCCGTAAATGACCAAATAACCAAAAGCAAGGGAAGAAACAGTTCTCCCCTTGCTTTTTAGCGGTGTGGCCACAATAATATTTGTGCTTTGTGATAAAATTTAAGATTTCAGCCCTTTTGGCGTTACTTTGTCTTCGAGTTTCTTTAAAGCAAAATCAAAGACAATGGCTAATATGGCTGCCGGAATTGCACCAGCTAAAATCAAGTTTTTATCCATGACGTTTAGTCCTCTTGTGATTAAATCTCCAAGTCCGCCAGCGCCAATAAAGGTTGCAAGAGCGGCGACTCCTATCGTTAATACGGTTGCTGTGCGGATTCCCGCCATGAGGATAGGCAATGTCAATGGCAGTTCAACCATAAATAGGATTTGCCTTGACGTCATCCCCATGCCTTTTCCTGCATCAACTAAAGCAGGGTCCACTCCTAATATTCCCGTATACGTATTGCGTAAAATGGGGAGCAGTGCATAAAGAGTTAAGGCAATAATCGCTGGGACCTTTCCAATCCCAAATATAGGGAGCATAAATCCGAGCAATGCAAGGCTGGGGACAGTTTGAATAATGGCCGTTACGCCAATAATGGGTTCGGCCAATTTTTTATATCTTGTTAAAATGATTCCAAGTGGAACAGCGATTGCGATCGCAATCATCATCGCAATTCCCGCTAAAAAAATATGTTCCTGAAAAGCAGTCCAAATATCCGATTTACGATTAATAAATGTATTGATTAAATCCATATTATTGATTCCCTCCACTACTATGATTCCACTCCGCAAGCCCTCTCATCATACTGGAGCGAGTAACGACTCCGATTAGCTTATTTTCCTCCAACACCGGTATCGTTCCGATATCACTGCCGTGGAAAAGCTCCGCCACATCTGTTACGACGGCATCAGCACTCAGCGTCTTGATATCTGTTTGCATAATATCGGCCACTGTTAAACTCTCATTTTTATAGTTTTCATCAAGCTTCTTAAGAGAAACGGCACCATAAAAGGTTTTTCGCTTATCAGTAATAAATAAACTATCTACTTTCTTCTCTTTCATCAGACGAAACGCTTCTGCTAACCCGCGCCTTGGCGAAGTTGTAACCACATTGAAATGCATGAGATCGGTTACCGATGGGATCATGGACGTTCCTTGGTTCAATCGTTCTTCACCTATAAATCCCTTTACAAACTCATTGGCAGGATGGCGCAAAATTTTATCTGGAGTGTCGATCTGAACAATTTCCCCTTTTTTCATGATGGCAATTCGATTGGCAATTTTAATGGCTTCGTCCATATCATGGGTTACAAAAACAATCGTTTTCTGAATCTCCTCCTGCAAACTGACGATATCATCCTGAAGCTGTTCTCGGCTTATCGGATCAAGCGCACTGAACGGCTCATCCATCAAAATAATTTCAGGCTCTGCCGCAAGTGCACGAATTACACCGATTCTCTGCTGCTGCCCGCCGCTTAGCTCAGACGGAAAACGATGTTTAAAAGTGGAAGGATCTAAACCAACTAAATCCAATAGTTCATCTACTCTCTTGCTATATCTTGCTTCATCCCATTTTTTCAACCTTGGAACGAGCGCAATATTTTCTTCAATCGTCATATGGGGAAATAGACCAATCTGCTGAATAACATAGCCAATATTTCTTCTTAGCTCAACTGGGTCCATCTTTGAAATATCTTCTCCGTTAATAAAAATCTTCCCTGCCGTCGGTTCGTTCAACCTATTTATCATTCTCATCGTCGTCGTTTTTCCGCAACCACTTGGACCGATGAGCGTGACTAATTCGCCCTTATGAATCTCTAAATTTATATCATTTAATGCCATGAAATTATCCTCGTATTTCTTTGTAACATGTTCAAATTTAATCATATCGATCCCTCTCTGCTTTTGATTTTCACATGATTTTTTTGATAAAAGAAGCTGTGTACATTAGTCACACAGCCTTTAGCTTCATGAGCAATCGATTATTCGATTAAGCCTTCTTCTTTTAAAAATTCAATTGCAATATCCTTTGGCTCTTTTCCCTCTAAATTAACTTGGCCATTTAACTCTCTCATTCTTTCATCTGTCAAAGTGCCTGCCAACTCATTAATAACGTCTTCAAGTCCTTCATTTGCATCCAATACTTCCTGGCGCACAATTGGTGCAGCGTAATATGGCGGGAAGAACTCCTGATCGTCCTCTAAAATCGCCAATTCATATTGATCGATTCGCGCATCTGTTGAAAAAGCTGTAATGATATCAATCTCTCCATCTTTAGCAGCCGTATATTGCAAATCAGGATCAATATTTCTCTTTACACCGAAATCAAACTGATACGCCTCCGCTAATGCATCAAATCCATCTCCTCTTTCAAAGAACTCTGGATCTGCCCCGAATGATAGCTCTGGTGCAACTGCAGTCAAATCAGAATATGTCTGCAATCCCAATTCGTCGGCAAGCTCTTCTCTTAACCCTAAAGCATACGTATTATTAAATCCTAGCGGTTCCAGCCAAGCTATATTAAACTCCTCAGCATATCCTTTCTTTGTTGCCTCAAAAATTTCGTCAGGGCTTTGATTAGGTTCATATTCATTATTTAGAACGTTTAAATAGCCTGTTCCTGTATACTCTACATACATGTCAATGTCGCCTTTTTTCATCGCTTCTTGTAATACGAACACTCCACCTAACGCTTCTTTTACTTCAACATCCAAATCCGTCTTTGCCTTCAAGTACTCTGCCATAATATGGCTAAGAATAATTTGCTCTGTAAATTCTTTCCCTGAAATGACAATCTTGCCTGGTTCAGCCTCTCCAGATTTATTCCCGCAAGCAGCAAGCGCAAACATAAGAAGTGCTGTAAATACAATCGTTATGATTTTTTTCATTGTTGTTCCTCCTAAGTTTCCTTATTTCTAGGCAAAGCTTTTGCCTAGCCTATAGGTTTATTGATATCAACAATCAAATGTGAAATATTTGTAGCTAGTAGTAATGGATTTATGACCTGCATATTGTTTTACCTGTTCCACCGTAAAACCAATTTCAACTAATCTTCTACAGTACGTATTTCTTAATAAATGCGAGGTAATTGGAAACCCTAATTTTTCACTATACACTTCAAGGACAAATTGAATAGCGCGTGGCTGCATCTTCCCAGAGCGTTCCGTCACAAATAAAAATGGACTATTTAAATACACTTCTTTTCCAGTAGAACTTCTAACATGAATCCAAGTAAATACTTTTTCAGCCACTTTTTGAGCTAACGGGACTTCTCTGGATAAAACTCCATCGTGAATAACTTGAATGGTATTTTTCGTGACTGCTTCAGTTTGTAAATGACTCAATTCTTCAATTCGCAAACCTGAATACAGCAGCACATAGATAAGAGCTTCATTGCGGGCTTTTTTGAAAGGGTTTTTCTCAAGGGTTAAAATTTGTAGAAGTTTCGATTCTTCTTCGGCAGTGAGCCATTTAATGGGGGTGTTTCTTTTATCTTCATATAGGCGAAGATTTTCTGGTATATTCATTTGAATGTAATGGTTTTTAGTAGCCCATACTAAAAATGTACGTAATACAGAAATCAACTTATTAATAGTGGCAACCTTATAACCTTTTCCAACTAAATGTTCCCGAAATTGAAAAACATCATTTTCTGTAAGTTGCGCCAGCTTTTTTTGCTTAGCCTCAAGCCACGTATTAAACTGCTTCATCACATGAACATACATCTTTGTTGTACTTGCTTCCTTTTCTCTTCTTTTTAAATCATCTTCATAGTGCCTCAATATTTCCTTCATACATCACACCTTCCAGAAAAGATTCAGCAGATGAACGTAAATTCTATGATGAAAGTGATTCTATGATGAATATTATAGTGTTTAACGTGATGTTAACTCAAACTGCAAATTTTCGAAAAATTCCCATCATGTCATCATAATTGAGAGTGAGCTAAAGTTAAACACTTCATTCTTACATATCCTTGTGAATCCTGAAACATCCTCCCAGATGCTAGCAATCTGAAAATCTAGTTAAAAAATCCAATGAAGAAATTTTCGCAATTTTTTCATTGACTCTCTTCTTGAGAATGATTATCATTGAAGTTGAAAATCATTCTCAAAAAAATAAGGAGTGTCCCTATACTAGCAATCTACATATTGGTTTATCCAAATACGAGATGCCCTCGATAAATGGATTGGGCTTCTAAAATGAACGAATGAATACAAAACATTTAAGAAGGATGAAAAAAATGAGATTAAATCGAAAATGGTCATTATTAAGCGTATTAATCATTTCAGCACTATTCATGATCGTACTAGCTGGCTGTTCGTCTGAGCAAGCAACAACATCTGAAAATACTGATACTGAAAAAACAGAAACACCTTCTTCTGAGGAAGAAAATACTGAATACCCAATTGTCATTGAACATGCCTTTGGAAAAACAGTGATTGAAAGCAAACCCGAAAGAGTAGCAACGGTGCAATGGGCAAACCATGATGTTGTGCTTGCCCTTGGAGTAGTGCCAGTGGGATTCTCCGCTGCAAATTATGGCGTTCAAGATGACAGCGGGCTATTGCCATGGACGGCTGAAAAGCTGAAAGAGCTTGGTGTTGACGATCCAAATGTTTTTCAAGATACAGACGGTCTTGATTTTGAGGCAATTTCAGACGCAAATCCAGATGTTATTTTAGCAGCCTACTCAGGTATTACTCAGGAAGACTACAATATTTTAAATGAAATCGCTCCGGTTGTTCCGTACCAAACGGCACCTTGGCTTACCACATGGCGTGAACAAGTCCTTTTAAATGCAACAGGTATGGGCATGAAAGCAGAAGGTGAACAATTAATTAAAGATACAGAAGAGCTCATTCAAGAAAAAGCGGATCAGTATCCACAAATCAAAGGGAAAAAAGTTGCATGGGTCAACTTCTCAGCTCAAGACATGTCCAAGCTGCATGCCTATACACCTACTGACCCACGCGGTTCCTTCCTAATCGAGTTAGGAATGGAGTATCCTGAAAGTGTTACAAGTGAGATTGCTGATCCTTCAAGTTATTCATTAAATATAAGTGCGGAAAATGCAGACATATTGAACGATGCCGATATTATTATCGGTTACGGGGATGAAAGTTTATATGAAGCAGTTAAAGCCGATCCTTTGCTTGGAAAAATCCCCGCTATTGAAAGAGGCTCCGTTGTATTTATTGGAGCGAGTACACCTTTAGCAGCGTCAGGCAACCCAAACCCGCTTTCAATCGCCTATACGATTGACGAATATTTAGAATTAATTGCAGGAGCTATTGAAAAGTTAAATGACTAGTTCATCTGTTTCAAAAAACAAACCGCTTTATTCACATATTCCGAGGAATTTTCCAATGGTACTGAGCCTTTGTCTTATTTTGCTTGGAATATGTGTAATCGCGTCGCTCGTGCTCGGATCTCGAACGGTCGGTTTAGATGAGCTCATCGCTGGTTTATTTCAACCGGATGTAGACTCTTATGGAGCAAACGTCGTTCGACAAAGAATTGCCCGAACCGTGTTCAGTGTCTTTTGCGGTGCCGCACTCGGTGTTTCAGGAGCGCTTATGCAGGCTGTCACCCGCAATCCCATTGCCGATCCAAGTATACTCGGGGTCAATACAGGCGCAGCACTATTTGTTGTTTGTGGAATTGCGTTCTTAAACATTAGTACAGCGAATCAATATATTTGGTTAGCGATCGTTGGAGCTATGATTACCGCCGTTTTCGTCTACGGAATTGGCTCTATGGGGCGTGGAGGTGCCACGCCTCTTAAGCTTGTCTTAGCTGGGGCGGCGACAAGCGCTGCCCTTTCTTCTCTAGTGAGCGCCATTATCATTCCTCGTTCTTATGTCATGGATCAATTTAGGTTTTGGCAAGTAGGGAGCGTTGGTTCAGCCAATTGGAACGCGATCACTACATTCATCCCCTTTTTGATCTTCGGACTGCTGATCGGAATCCTAGCTGCGTCAGCCCTTAATGCCCTAGCATTAGGCGATGATGTAGCAACAGGACTAGGAGTTCGGACAGGAACATTAAGAATGATTGCAGCCCTTGCTGGAGTTCTTTTATGTGGAGCAACTACTGCATTAGCAGGGCCAATCGGATTTGTCGGACTTTTGTCCACCCACATCATCCGCCTTATTCTCGGTCCTGACTTGCGTTTCGTTATACCGATGGCCGCTCTTTCAGGTGCGATCATTTTAACGATATCAGATGTATTTGGGAGACTGATCGGCAGCCCAGGTGAGCTTGAAGTCGGTGTTGTAACTGCCTTTATTGGGGCTCCGTTACTCATTATTATTGCTATGAAAGCGAAAGTGCGTTCATTATGAAAAATAACTCTGTTGAATTTATTATGTCAGGTCGGCGCCAGAGACGGCGCCGATGGATTCTTGTCACAGCCTTATTGGCAGTGCTTGCCTTTATCCTTAGCTGTACCATGCTTTTATTGGGAAATACAATCTATCCTGTCCAGGATGTGATCCGATCACTATCAGGTGAACAGATTAAAGGAGTTTCTTTTGCGGTCAATACGATTCGTTTGCCACGTATGCTGGCAGGCCTGTTTGCCGGATTTGCTTTCGGGATCGGTGGACACATCTTTCAAACAATGCTGCGAAACCCGCTTGCGAATCCGAATGTAATCGGAATCACTTCCGGCTCCAGCGCGGCTGCTGTTTTTTGCATCCTTATCCTTCATACGAGTAACACAGTC
Source organism: Robertmurraya siralis (assembly GCF_005502275.1). Classification (GTDB taxonomy): domain Bacteria; phylum Bacillota; class Bacilli; order Bacillales; family Cytobacillaceae; genus Robertmurraya; species Robertmurraya siralis. Next base: position 54,402 of record NZ_SWLZ01000008.1, on the reverse strand, counting down.
GTTTCCATTGTATCGGTGATCGCTGGTCTTGCCACTGTTATTGTCATTTATCTATTATCTAAAGGGAAAACATTTTCAATTGGACGTCTCATCTTAGTAGGAATCGGAATACAGGCTATGCTTGATGCCTTTATATCCTACCTCCTGCTAAAAGGTGCCCAACAGGATATACCGGCAGCAATTAGATGGCTCAGCGGAAGTTTAAATGGTTCTCAAATGCATGAGCTTCCACCTCTCGTGCTAACCGTTTTTATTTGTACCCCGATAGTATTCGTGTTAGGAAAACATTTAAGTCTATTAGAATTAGGAGAACAGTCGGCCACAACGCTTGGAGTGAATACCGACAGAGCCCGCATTTTGCTAATTGTCAGCTCTGTCTGTATGATCGCTCTTGCAACTGCGACCACGGGCCCAATCGCCTTTGTCGCTTTCCTTTCGGGACCGATTGCAAAAAGACTGGTGGGCGTTGGCTTTTCAAACATGATTCCCGCGGGGCTTGTTGGCGTTAATTTGGTTTTGGCAGCAGATCTGATCGGTCAATTTGCTTTTGAAGTTAGATTCCCTGTTGGCATCATCACTGGAATACTCGGAGCGCCGTACTTGATCTACTTGCTAATCCGAATGAATCGAAAGGGAGATTTATAATGAAACCGACACATCTTTTTCAGGCTGAGCAAATCGTGGCAGGTTATGAAAATAAGACCGTTATTCATGAAGTAAGCCTTGCGATTCCCAGCAATAAAATTAGCGTTATTATTGGTGCTAATGCCTGTGGAAAATCCACACTTCTAAAAACATTAGCAAGGTTAATTAAACCGTCCTCTGGAAAAATCACGCTTGATGGAAGGCCAATTGGAAAAATTCCTTCAAAGGAGCTGGCTCGAATAGTCGGACTGCTGCCGCAATCTCCTATTGTTCCCGAGGGCATTTCAGTTGCAGATTTAGTTGGGCGTGGGCGATTTCCACATCAATCATTGCTTAGTGGATGGACAAAGAAAGATTATGAGGCCGTCGCTGAAGCAATGGAAATCATGAATATTACTGATCTCGCCAATCGAAATATTGATGAACTTTCAGGGGGTCAAAGGCAGCGTGTATGGATTGCCATGGCATTAGCACAGCAAACAGATATATTATTCCTTGATGAACCAACAACCTTTTTAGATATTACCTACCAGGTTGAAATTCTTGACCTGCTCACAGACCTAAATCGCAAATACGGAACGACCATCGTCATGGTTCTTCATGATATCAACCTTTCTGCACGATATGCAGACCATATTTTCGCGATGCACCAAGGACATCTTGTCGCAGAGGGAGAGCCGACAAGGGTGATTACTGACACTTTAATTAAGGATATTTTCGGACTGAACTGTACAGTAATAGCAGATCCAATTTCAGGCTCTCCATCCGTTGTGCCAATCGGAAGATATCATGATAATAGAGGAAAGTAACGCAGCTCTCACCTCTACTAAATGCTGATTAAGGACTATCAACATAAAAAAGCAGGTGAAAAAAAATACCTATTTTTCTCCACCTGCTTTTTCTTCTTTTAATAGATGCCCACAAGTTAACTTCAAAATTCCTTTATTAATTGGGATTGTTTCTGTCTATTCTTTTTATTTTTTATCTAACAAATATCACATTAACATCTATTAGTGAACCTTACCAAAACAATTAACTGATCTTCCTTTTTAAGTGCAAAAGAAAAAAGCTGATTAATTTTAATTAAAATTAATGTTATTATCATAATATTAATTGAGTTAATCTATTATAAATTAGGATTTGGGTGTCTCCGTTCTGAAAACTCCCAATTTTTGACCCTATAGAGAAACGGAGGATAATATGTTTGATTTAGGAACCTTCATAGAGCATTACGGATACACTGCAATTTTTATTACTCTTATTTTAGGGATCGTCGGTCTGCCCTTGCCTGATGAAATTCTACTTACTTATGTAGGATATAATGTATTTTTAGGAACATTGTCACTAAAATATTCACTTATTACTGCCATGGTTGGAGCCATTATGGGAATTTCCGTTAGCTATCTACTGGGACTCAAGCTTGGACTACCTTTCATAAAACGATTTGGACCAAAACTCAACATAACTGAAACAAGGATTGAGTGGGCTCAAAATAGCTTTAAGGCATATGGAGGTTTTTTCCTCATCGTAGGCTATTTTTTACCTGGAGTTAGGCATATCACTGCCTATCTAGCGGGGATGTCCACTTATCGCTATTTTTCCTTTGCACTATTCGCCTCTATTGGGGCCATTATATGGACGAGTAGTTTTATCCTTTTAGGAGTATTTTTAGGTAATAATTGGACGATTGTTGGTAATGTTTTCCATCAAACTTCTAAAATAATTTGGATAGCATTATTGGCATTACTGATATACTTCTATATACGAGCAAACAGAGCGAAATAACAATTTATAGTTGTAAAACAGAAGTACAAGTATCGAGTTCAGTGGTTACGGATGTTGCCCCTTGATCATGTAGTTGGTAGCACCCCTACTATAATCATAAATTATCGGAGTGAATGTGGAATGAAAATTGAACATATAGCAATATGGGTGAATGATTTGGAAGGTATGAAAAAGTTTTATGAAACTTATTTTAATTGTCAATCAAACACTAAATATCACAATCGAGAAAAGAAATTTGAATCCTATTTTCTAACTTTTGAGTCAGGTGCACGATTAGAAATCATGCGTAAAGAAGGAATAAACCAGCATGCTAAAGGGGAAAAAATGGGATGGGCACATATCGCGATTTCCTTGGGGAGTAAAGAAGCAGTTAATCACATAACAGCGAAATTAAAAAGTGATGGTTATCCTACTGTTAACGGTCCCCGTGTAACTGGTGACGGGTACTATGAAAGTGTTGTAGAAGATCCTGAAGGTAATTTAATTGAATTGACTGTTTAATTGATAAATCGATCGTAACTCTTAATAATCGGTTCATGAATAGCAGTGATAGGACAAAAAGCGAAAATAAGCAAGCGTATAAAAGCTTACTTATTTTCGTTTCAACCGACAATTCTCGTTCCATGTACTTCGTCAACTGATAACAAATCGGTTATCGCTCGTAAATTTTCATTTGTGATTCCGCCGCCAGGGAGAATAATGATTCTATTAGCGGCATAATCAATGTATTCCTGAATTCTCGTGACATTGTCTTCTATTTTAGATGTGCCTGAACCACCATGGGTCAAAATCCGTTTGACACCATGTTCAGCCAACCAATCAATTGCTTTAAATTGATGATCGGACAGAATTTGATCAAAGGCCATATGAAAGGTAATATCTACTCCTTGAGCTACCTCTATTAACGAAAGCATCGCCTCTTCATCAATCCAGCTTGCTTCATTTAAACAGCCAAAGACGACCCCATCAGTGCCTAGCTGCTTAAGATGGAGCAGATCCTGCTTCATAATGTCCACTTCTTCATTACTATAAATGAAATTTCCGCCCCTTGGCCGAACCATGCTCATGACCTTTACGTTTTTACGGTGACAGTAACGGATCGCAGTAGCGGCAACACCCGCACTCACCGTAGTGCCGCCAACCGCAAGATTATCGCATAGTTCAATCCGCTCTGCCCCTCTCGCGATCACTTCCGGAACGTTCGTAAAATTCTCCACACAAGCTTCTCTAATCATCATCCATCCACCTTATTTAGCCAGCACCATGGCGCCCTCATCAACAATAACCGTGACATTCGGATGGTTACGTAAAATCGATGCTGGAAAATCCTCAGAAATATCCCCATCAGTCAACCGGGCTATTGCCTCCGCTTTTTGTTCACCAGAAACAAGCAACAGGATTTCTTTGCTTTCCATAATCGTTGCAATTCCCATCGTTAAGGCTTGCGTCGGTACATCATCCAACGTTGGGAAAAATCTCGAATTTGCTTCACGAGTAGAAGCTTCCAATTCAACAACATGGGTCCTACTGCTAAACGGGGTTCCCGGCTCATTAAAACCAATATGACCATTGATCCCCATTCCTAAAATTTGCAAATCAATTTTTCCTGCCTGTCGGATTTGCTTCTCGTACCTTTGACATTCTGCTTCAAGATCAGCAGCAGCCCCGTTTGGCAGATGAACACGTTCAAGCTTAATATCGACATGATTAAATAACTTTTCCTTCATATAGCGATAGTAACTATTCACATCTTCTCGATCCAGGCCGACATATTCATCTAAATTAAAGGTTGTCACATCTTGAAAAGAAACCTTTCCCTCGTTAAACTTCTCAATGATTTTTTGATACAACCCCTCAGGAGTCGAACCTGTTGCCAAACCAAGAACAGGGTTCTTGATACGATTTATCGTTTCAATCATAATAGAGCAAGCTCTCTCACTCATAGCTTGATAATCGTTTACTTTAATGAATTCCATCATTACTCTTCTCCTTTATAAGCAATTTCTCCACGGCAAATGGTATACTTTATCGTCAATTGATCGTCGACAAGTAATAGATCTGCATCCTTGTCCAAAGCAATGCTTCCTTTACGGTCAAAAATCCCCACTTGTTTAGCAGGATTAATAGAGGCCATTTTTACGATATCACCAAGTTCAACTCCAGCAATCGCGAGCATGTTTGCCGCACCATCCCGCATGGATACGATACTTCCTGCCAACGTTCCGTCTTCAAGAACAGCGCGATCCTCTGTTACTTTCACAGGCTGTCCACCAAGCTCATAATCACCAGCAGGCAATCCTTTCGCTCTCATCGCATCCGTAATTAATATGAGTCTGTCACTGCCAACATTTTGATAAACCAGCTCCAACATCTCAGGTGCAACATGGATCCCGTCAGGAATGACCTCGGCATGCAGATCCCTTAACTGAAATGCCGCACCCACCGCACCAATATCACGATGATGAATGCCGTTCATCGCATTGCATAAATGGGTCAATTGCTGAACCCCTTGTGCGACTGCCTTCTGAATTCCAGCAAATCCAGCATCTGTATGTCCGGCTGACACATTAACCCCTATTTCACTTAATGCTTTAATAAAGCAGCCCTCTTGATCCAGTTCAGGTGCCATCGTAATGGTACGAATTTGATTTCCTGAAAGCTTTTGCCAACGATTAAACTGGCTCAAATTAGGATCTGTAATATACTGCACTGGCTGTGCTCCCGCTTTAGCTTTATTCACATACGGCCCTTCCAAATGAACACCAATAACTTCTGCATGTCCCGGCTTATTTGAATAACGAGCTACATTTTCCAATGCTCTTTCAATATTTTCAGGAGATTGGGTAATGGTCGTTGCCAAAAAACTCGTCGTACCTTCCTTCGGTAAAAGAACTGCCATATCATCCAATGCTTTTTCCGTTGCATCCATCACATCAGCACCATTTGCTCCGTGAATATGAGCGTCAATAAAGCCTGGAATTAAATTCAGATTCGTACCATCAATGACATGAACATCATGAGCGATGTTAGCAACAGGTCTTTCTTCTATCTTTTTAATTTGCCCATTTTCCACCCATACAGCACCACAATTTACAATTTTGTTTTCCAAAAAAATCTTTGCATGATTAATTAATAAATAATGCATGTTCAAGCTGCTCACCCTTTCAAAATAAGTATAGTTGTCTATACCAGATGACATATATACACGCTTTCATTCTTTTGATAAAATTTATAATGTCTTACTTTCCACCTAAGGAGGGGATTTTCCCTTGATTAATAAACAATCTCATATACCTATATATTATCAATTAGAAGAAGAAATAAAAAGCATGATCCACACAAAACAATTAAAAGCTGGCGATCTTTTACCATCTGAACGAGAATATGCGGAAAAATATGCGATAAGTCGAATGACCGTACGACAAGCTATCAATAATTTAGTTAAAGAAGGTCTTGTTTATCGTGAAAAAGGAAAAGGCACATTTGTTGCTGATAAAAAATTTGAACAGGATTTGTCCGGTCTCACTAGCTTCAGTGAAGATATGAGAAACCGTGGACTCAGCCCTTCCAACAAATTAATTAGCTTTGACTTTATCAAAGCCGATGAACAGCTTGCTTCAACTCTTTCGATTTCTCCAACTGACTTAGTTTGCAAAATTAAACGCATTCGCTTAGCTGATAATGAACCAGTTGCTTTAGAAACGATATATACACCGAAAACAATCGTTGGTGAGATGAACTACCAAGAGTTCTCCCATTCTTTCTATGACTACTTAGAAAAAAAGCTCCATTTTAAAATTGGCTTCGGTTATCAAACCATTGAGGCCTCGCTTGCCAGCGATGAAGAGGCAACACATTTAAAGATTAAAAAAGACAGTCCTGTTTTAGTGATGGAACGCACCTCATTTTTACAAAACGAAGAACAAACTCCAATCGAATTTGTCACATCTACGTATCGGGCAGATAAATATAAGTTCAAAATGAAAATGAAACGTGATTAATTTAGTTTTCCCTACGAAGGAGGCTAGTATCCAAATTAGATACTAGCCTTTTTTTGTTAATTCTCTTTGCGAATTTTTTTCACTTCTTCAGCAACGGCTTGCACCTGCGTCCCAACAATAACTTGGATACTGTGCTTCCCGACTACTTTTATTCCCGGAACACCTGTTGTTTTAATTTTATTCTGATCGACAGCTTCAACATCTTTTACTTCAACACGCAGGCGCGTTGCACAATTATCAACTGAAACAACGTTGCTGTCTCCACCAAGACCTTCGTAAATCGTTTCCGCCATCAGTCCAAAACGATCCTTTGAACCAGCTTCGGCAATTTCTTCATTGACCACGACATCATCATCTTCACGTCCCGGTGTTTTTAAGTTAAATTTCACAATCAGGAAGCGGAAAATCACATAATAAATAACAGCAAATACTAGACCTTGAAGAACAAGCATTAATGGCTTATTTGCCAACGGCAGCTGTGAGCTTAATACAAAGTCAATTAATCCGGCACTAAAGCCAAATCCAGCTGTCCATTGGAATGTTGCTGCTACAAATAAAGAAATTCCCGTTAACAGCGCATGCACGACATAAAGCGCTGGAGCTAAGAACATGAATGAAAATTCAAGTGGCTCTGTCACCCCTGTTAAAAATGCGGCAATTCCTCCCGCCATTAATAGTGATGCGGCTTGCTTTTTCCGCTTTGTTTTTGCCGTATGATACATCGCAAGTGCCGCTGCAGGGAGACCAAACATCATGATTGGGAAGAACCCAGCCTGGTATCTTCCGGTAATTCCCAATTCACCAGTACCAGCCCAGAAGTTTTTAATATCATTAATCCCCGCAACGTCAAACCAAAATACGTTGTTTAAAGCGTGGTGCAGCCCTGTTGGAATTAATAATCGGTTGAAGAATCCGTATACTCCTGCACCGATTGCTCCTAAACTACTAATCGCTTCCCCGAAGGATAGGAGTCCAGAATAAACGACTGGCCACACAAATAACATCACCATCGAAACTACTAGCATGACAAGAGATGTTAAAATCGGAACCAATCTCTTTCCACTAAAGAACGCTAAAGCATCAGGCAATTTCGTATTACTAAAACGATTGTAAAGAGCTGCTGAAATACAACCAGATAAAATACCAATAAAGACATTCTCAATTCCATTGAAAGCGATATTCACTTCTTCAACTGGAATATGCCTTAAATTCGCAACCGAATCGGTGGAAAGTAATTTGGTAATAACAAGATAGCCGACTAAACCACTGATTGCAGCCGCACCATCCTTTGCCTTTGTCATTCCAATGGCAACCCCAACAGCAAAAAGGATCGGGATAAAGTCTAAAATCGATGAACCTGCACCGATGAAAAAGGCAGCAACGGGATTTCCAGCACCCCAGCCTTCATGGTCAATGGCGTAACCGATCCCCATTAAAAGAGCAGCAGCAGGCAGTACCGCTACCGGAAGCATGAGAGACTTACCAAGATTTTGAAAATAGTTCTTCATAGTTATAAACCTCCTTTTACTTATTTTGTACACACGAATCGATTCACAATACGCTTTAGGTGAACAGAAAAATAATTGCAAAGTCCGTTTGAATGCGTTTCCAAACCGATTTCTCGAATCGATTATAGCATTAACAAATATAGTTGTCTATACCACTAGTCTAGTATGTTTCATTAGTGCATGTGATCTTAACAAGCTCCTTTCATTATATTCATTTGTCCTATCAATCATTCTTTTTCAAATACTAGTTATTTTTTCAGTTAAGAACCATTCTGCGATTATTTCCTGGAAATAATGAAGCAAAATAATAACAACTCCTTGTAAATATTTTTGCATTTGAACTTTTTTTACTCTTAAACTCTAAATTTTTCTAAAAAACTCGGGAGTTATTCAATTAGTAGTAGACTACTTTTACTTTTCTAACAAGCATCATCATTAATCCCGAAATTTATCGACATAAAAAGCTAATTTACACTATAATTGATTGAAGTAAATTATCCTTTTATTGGAACGTACCAACTAAACTGATTATTGTGCTTCTTTATTAAGACTAACACCTCCTTCTTGTGAGACTTTTTCAATAATATGTTCTACTAGTTCGTGAATTGATTTATTATCGTAACAGCCTTACACAGTACAAAATTGATTGACAATTAGGAACCACGCTTGCGAAAGAATGAGCCATTAGGCACCATTGCCTGCCACACCCCTACTTTCATATAATTTATCAAGAATGTATGTAAATAAATACATTGCCCCTATTGAAATGGTTGTGGAAATCAAAAACCATCCTTCTTTATAAATGATTAAATCAAAGTGCAGACCCAGCCAATGTCCGATATATAGGAATACCATGAGCGCAATCTTCCAGTGCCAGCGAATATTTGAAAAATAAACAAGCATGATGATTACACCAAGCACAAGCATATATAGGCTTGATAAAAAAATTAAACTATGTTGTTTGTCAGGAAATATATTTTCACTGAATCTTTGAATACCCGTTAATCTCAGAACCCAAACAATCGTATTTTGGTGCAGCGTCAACAGTCCGAGGAAAATATACACATATAGTAACCACCCCTTCAGTCGAGTAAAACATAGGCGATAAGCCTGCTTCGCTACCCAAAAAAAGAACAGCAAAAATAAAACAGTCATCCACGTGTGGTACCAGTTTTGCTTATATAACCCTAAAGCAAGAAACAATTCTTCAATCGAACCATAGATTAGTGCAAACACAATATACCAGTAGTATTTTAAATGAAAGACGGCGAGCAGCAATGCCGATGCCGACACTGAAAATTGCGAAAAAAGGTTTCCGGCGATTGAATCGTCGGGCGGAGAGTCTGGAATGAGCATTGGATAATACGTATATGCTCTTAAAAGAGATAAAATAATCATTTCAAAGAAAAAGGTCATTCCACTAATAGTAAGATATAAAGCCAAGACGGTAGGTCGCTTTTTTACATTTAACAAGATGATAATTAATTCTATCATCGTCGTAATTCCAAGCAAAATAAACCAAATGGTATGACTCCAAAAAGCGGTACCCAACATTCAGAACGCTCCTCTTCCAGCAAAGCTAGTTTGGATCTATCATGCTCTTCTTTTTGGTAAATTATTACCATTTATCAAACAGATGACTCCTCTTCTCAATTCAATCATTCGAAATGTGCATTATACTCCTATGGACACAATAAGGACAGCCTTTCTTGCATTCTTTGAATAATTTCCTCCGGTGCTTCCTTAATTTTGAGATCACTCCCAAGAAAAAGGAGCCAATTCACCATTTCTGCCAATTCCTCTGAATGATTAACATTAACATAAGTCTTTAAAAGTGCTGTCGTTTGATAAGGATTTGTATAGGATATGGAGACTTTTAAAGGGTGGTATTTTTTGAACTGCATAATGGCCTCAGGCCCAAACTCAAGGACAAGATTGGTGCTCGCATCACCCCTTTTTATTTTGTCAAAAATAGCTTTCTTGCTCATTCTCTTTTTCCCAGGGAGTAAGGTTACTTCAGTAAGATTGTCAACAGGGAAGACCCGCTTTTTCTCTTTCTCTAAATCAAAACCATCAATAAACCAGAGACTTTTTTCCCGAAAAAGATGGAGGAGATAAATCGAATAAGACTTTTCTTCCTTTTCCTCTTTAAGTGAAAGCAATAAATAGCTATCCAAAAGAATCGTTTGAATAAGTTTTTCTAACATTGGGTGCGGTAGATCTGACAAATCAAGCAAGTCAGGATTATGAGGGTTAGTTCCTTCAAATAGTAAAACTTGATTTAAGTGAACGAGCGTCTCCTGCTGATTTTCTGAGATAAGTCCAAGTAGTTTTTCAGTTAAAGACTGACGACTTTTAAGATATGGCAATTGCTGATTTCTTGTTGCCATAAAGGCGATAAACAGAGCTTTAATCTCATCATTTGTGAAGCGGACATTGGGCAAAACTGAATTATTCATAACCGAATAACCTCCATCCCTGCCAACTTCAGCTACTATCGGCATTCCCATCGCTTCAATTTCTTTTATATCTCTAATCGCTGTCGAACGGGAAATATTAAATTCTCGCATGATTTCAGAAATGGTAAAGTGGGCACGATTATTAATATAGCGCATAATAATATTAATTCGTTCAACCTTTTTCATCGAAAACTCCTAAACAGTGTCATTTTTTGATATGATTTATGGCTATTATAAACTTATCAAGTGCAAAGACCAATCACTTGATAAATAAAAAAAAGGTGGTTTTAAATATGGCAGAGTACACAATTGAAGAAAAAGATAGCTTTACCGTTTTAGGCTTAGGAACAGAACTTAAGAGTGATTATACAGACTATGCTGGCATCAACAAGGAAAAGTCGGAATTTTGGCAGACGGTTAAAAAGGATGGCCGACTTGAAACTTTAAAAGAACTTGCCACGAATGACTACATTTTTGTCGTGAACGAGGCAGTAAACAATAAAATGATGCATTATGCCGGAGTCATGACAGAAGCCACTTTACCAGATGAAGAAGCTAGAGTGATCCAATTCCCTAAGGGAGAATACCTAATTGTGAAAGGGGAAGCGGAGACAGATGAGCAATTAAGCCAATTGCTTACTGGCATTGCCTTTGGTCAAGCTTTGCCAGAGGCAGATGATTTTGCCTATGTCGGGGGTCCAAATACCACGGTTGTAATGGGGCAACGAAACGATTTCGTATTTGGTGAAATGTGGATCCCTGTTATTCGAAAATAAAGGAGGGAGATGTAATGACCTATGTTGTTGATTTTAAAAATGTGTCAACAGTTGGCTTAGAATCTTCACCAGTAGTGGATGCTCTAGCCGGATTACGTGCAAATGAAGCCCGCTATTTTATGAACAAATATAAGCATGAATTTACAGTTGTTCCAGCCTGCGAGAGTCAGGACACCATTGCGTATGTCAACCATATATTGAAAGAAGAACGCAATATTGAGTTTGCAGCTAAACCGCTAGAAACATCTCGTTTCCAAGTAGAAAATATTAAATGGGCTTTCGTCTTTTTTGAAGATGGGCTTGAGGTCAATGTCATGTATAATGTCGATGATCCGAAAAAACGCGCTGTTGGTTTTAAGCTCTCTGAAGGAATGGAAGTACCGAAGGAATTAGAAGGAAAGTTTAAGTTTGCCAGACAAAAATCCAAACTAGCCGGAACAATTCGCGGTTCGTTCTTTGTTATTAAAGGGCAATATTAAAGCCTGTGATCCGATATTTGTTCAATCAGGACATTCTAAGTTCCTGATTGAACAAAAGAATTTTTAAATATCTAACTTCATTGAAGGTCCAAAGAACTCATAATGAATCTGCTCTTCGTGTATACCAAGTTCCTTTAGACCACGAAGGATTGCTTGTAAAAATGGAACTGGACCGCAAAGATAGTACTCCGCACTATCCACTACGGCATTTTCCTTTAACCACTCCGTATTAATATAACCTTCTTTTTTAAAATGTTTATTCAATCGGTCTGTTTCAGAAGGGTTTTCATAGATGAATGAAAGATGGTAATTTGTCATTCGTTCCGCTAATTCTAGTAATTCCTCTTTGAAAGCCTGTTGCTCTCCATTCTTTGATGCATGAATGAATGTAACATAACGGGTCGGCTCATGGTCTGCAATGCTGTTCACCATGCTGATAAATGGGGTAATACCAACACCCCCACTAATAAAAACAACTGGTGCAGAGCTTGCTCCCTTTAGAGTGAATTCTCCCGCAGGTGCCGTCATTTCAATAACATCCCCATTATGAATATGATCATGGAGATAATTGGATACCTTTCCTTCCGGCTTATTAGGTTCCGCTTCGCGTTTTACAGAAATACGGAAATATTCCTTATTTGGGGCAGCGGATAAACTATATTGGCGATTGACTAAATAAGGCTCACCAGGAATTTGAAGGCGGACGGTAATGTATTGTCCCGATTCAAACACAGGAACTGCTGATTGATCAGCCGGAGCTAAATAGAAAGATGTAATGACCTCGCTTTCCTTGACTTTATCGATCACCTTAAACGGTTTGAAATCGCTCCAACCATTTGTCTGTAATGCTGCTTGTTCATACAGCTCTTTTTCTATATTAATAAATACCGAGGAGATCACTCCATATGCATCAGCCCATGCATTGATAATTTCTTCCGTTGCTGCAGCACTAAGAACTTCCTCGATAGCTCTTAGAAGATGTTCTCCAACAATCGGATAATGTTCAGGCTTTACACCAAGGCTACGATGTTTTTCTGCAATCTGTCTAACAACAGGAGAAATCACCTCCAGTCGATCTATATATTGAGCTGCAGCAAGAACGGCATTTGCTAAAGCCGTTTGTTGGCGGCCTTGATTTTGGTTTGCATGATTGAAAATATTCAACAATTCAGGATGCTCGTTAAATAAATTTTTATAGAATACTGTCGTAATTTCAACACCGTGAACTTCTAATACCGGTACTGTGAATTTAATGATATCGATCGTTTTTTGAGCTAACATTGTGTAACGACTCCTTTTTTGTTTAAGATATATTTAAAATACATCTTTTATGATAAAAGCAAATACATCTCAAAGCAATATTTTAAATACATCTTTTAAGTTTACAATTTGAAATTTGCTGCCAGTCATATATTCTATAAACAAGGCTTTGTTAAACCATATTGTTTCATGTGAAACCAAGATTCCCTGAGAAAATGATTCTCATTTACAAAGCCATAAACAAAAGGAAGCAATGTGAGGAGAAAAAATAATGCGTTTAACTAGTTACTCTGACTATTCTTTTAGGGTTCTCATTTATTTAGGCACAAAGGATCGCGAGAAACTAATAAAAATTACTGAAATCGCAGATGCATTTTCTATTTCAAAAAATCATCTAATGAAGATTATTCATCATTTAGGAAAAATGGGATATATCGAAACCATTCGCGGCAGAGGCGGAGGCGTTCGACTAGCAAAGTCCCCCTCCGAAATAAATGTTGGGGAGCTGATTCGCCAGACAGAAGAAGATTTTCATATTGTTGAATGTTTTGATCGCAAAAATAGTCAATGTGTCATTACACCAGTGTGTTCACTTAAACATATTTTTCAGAACGCTTTAGAACAATTTTTAAAAGAGTTGGATCGCTATACGCTTGAGGATGTTGTGAATAACAATATTATGTTGAAAGATTATTTTTCTTCTTAAAAATTGAAAATCACAGTTGAGAGAGAAAAATGACCTCGATAAACAATATTCATTGTAGTGCTTTCATTATCGCCATAACTGGCTCTGTAAAGTAAAGACAGTTTGATCATTTCCTGACATACAATCTTAAAAACAAACTCTTTTTAACACTCCTAAATATTGATATAATTATTAATAATGATTATCATTATCGTTTAAGGTTGAAAAGAGGTGAATGCATTGGCTATTAAAACAAATGAGTTAATCGAGTATTTCGCAACCTCCTCGATTCAATTTAGAAACGCTTTTAAAAGCACATTACCTGCTGGAAAAATAGATACAAATCGAAAAACGGATTCTCAAACTTGCGGACTGATTATTCCACTTGAAGGTGAAGCCCGCTTCTCCTTAAATGGCGTTCCTTATTATATTGATAAGAATACGATCGTCCATGCCGGAGCAGGGATGGATATTGAAATTAAAACCTTTGAAGAAGATTGGACGTACGTTGTTATCCACTATCATTTAATTGATGCTGAGGATAAATTTAGTACCTTTGCCAACAAACACTTCTCAATCGAAATTGATCATATGGAGGAAATTGTAGAAATTGTTCAACTATTATTGAACAAAAATATGAATCCTGATTATTTCTCCCAGTTTGAATTAAAGGTTCTGTTCATGAATTTACTCCAATCCATTTTAAATGGTGCGAGAAATAGCCAATACAACTTTACCTTACAGCAGGTAACCAAAATATTAGATTACTTCCACACACATTATGAGGAAGAAATTAGCATTCGTGAAGTAGCCGACATGTTTGAGATTGATCGCAGAAGGATAGCTTACCTCTTTGAAAAAATCACAGGTTTAACTCCGATCCAATACTTAACAAAATACCGAATCTCCAAAGCGAAGGAATTGCTTACCGTTAGTGAACTCACCGTCTCTGAGATTTCTGAAGCTGTCGGATATCAGGATAATTTTTATTTCAGTAGGGTTTTTAAAAGTTTAACAGGGACATCCCCCAGTCAATATAGAAAGGACCATCAAAGGCTGTAAAGAGTAGCGAAATAGCGCTACTTCTTCACTTTTTCGTGCAAATGCTCACTTAAGGTATTGCCACTATATTCCTTTCTAAAGAGCCCTTTTTCTACTAAAAGAGGAACTACCTTTTCTAAAAATAAATTCAAAGATTGGACAGATCCCCCTGGCAAGGCGATCACTCCATCAAGTGCACCATGCCGGTACCATCTTATTATTTCTTCAACCGCATCAGCGGGTGTTCCAATGACGACCCAGTGGGCCGAGCCAATGACTTCAGGTTTAGAAAGCAACGTCTGAAGAGTTGGCTCTTCATTGATGATGATTCGTCTTAGTAAGTCTGCATGCGTTCGGCTGCGGACGTTCTCCATCACTTCAGGAATGTCTTTAGCAGTGATGCGGGATTGGAGCGATAGATGACTAAGATCCACACCTAAAATACGCTGAACCGCAGCTAATCTTTGTTCATTCGTTAAATGGGCATAAGCGTCTTGATAAAGTTGCTGCGCCTCCTCACGAGTCTCTCCTAAAAAGAAATGCATGCCAGGCAACACACGAATCGCTCTTGAATCACGTCCATGTTTATGAGCCCTTGTATGTAAATCACGTCTTAATTCAATTGCTGATTCCAAATCTGGTGTGGCAGCAAAGCAGGCATCTGCCACAAAAGAAGCAAAATTTCTCCCTAAATCGGAAGCACCTGCTTGAAATAATGGAATGGACGTTGAATCAAAAGCAGGGACATTCAATGGACCTTCTACATGATAAAACTCGCCCTTATGGTGAATGGGAAAAATCATTTCTTGATCGGCAAATTGTCCAGATTCCCGATTTATTGTTAGCGCCTCATTTGGATAACTGGCCCAAAGCTTACGTACTACCTCAGTAAATTCTAGTGCCCTTTCGTATCTTTCTTTTGAAGAAGGCATCTCACCTTTTCCAAAGTTGCCGCTTCCCTCAATCGAAGTGACAATATTCCAGCCTACCCGCCCTTCGCTCATCCAGTTTAGCGATTGCAGCTGCCGAGCAACCGTAAAAGGTTCACTAAACGTCGTAGACATTGTCGCGACAAGACCAATTTTCTCTGTCTCTCTGGCAATCGAAGCCAACATGACAATGGGGTCTAAACATGTGTGCCCTGGCGATTTATCGGCCATTTCTTTATTGAAAAAAAGACTATCCGGTTTAAACACAAAATCCAGTTTCGCTGCTTCAGCCCTTTGCGCCAGCTCAAGATAATATTGACTTGAAAACAGCTGTTCAGCTTTACTATCCGCACGCCTCCACCCTTCCCCGTTCAACCATGTTGGAGAAAGTGTTAAGCCGATACACAAAGACATATTCATTCTCCTTCCTACTCTTGCGGTAATACGTCATAAGATACACATACCGGAATATCTTCATCCTCGATAATAGTAGCGGTAATTTGAAATACATCCTTTAAAACCGGCGCTGTCATAATCTCTCTCGGTGTTCCAGTTGCCAACACCTTTCCGCTCCTCATGGCAATGATGGTATCCGAAAAGCGAGAAGCCTGATTAATATCATGCAGCACCATCACGATTGTACAGCCGTGTTCTTCATTCAGTTTCTTGACTATTTTCAGCACTTCAATTTGATGAGCCATATCTAAATAGGTCGTAGGCTCATCAAGCAAAAGAATCTCTGTTTTTTGTGCCAATGCCATCGCCAGCCATACCCGCTGCCTTTGTCCACCTGATAATTGAGCTAATTCACGCGCTTCAAATTCCGTCGTTTGCGTCACTTCCATTGCCCAGTCAATCATTTCCCTATCTTGCTTGGACAGCCGATTCACATTTTTGCGATGGGGATAGCGACCATATGAGATTAATTCTCCAACAGTTAGCTGAGGTGGTGCAGAAGGAGATTGGGATAAAATCGCCAGCCGTTTGGCAATTTCCTTCGTTGAGAGTGCTTGCATATCCTGCTCTTGAAGGAATACATGTCCCTTCTCTTTTTTCAATATCCGCCCCATTGTTTTAAGAAGCGTTGATTTGCCACAACCATTTGGACCGATGATTGTCGTGATTCTGCCATATTCAATAGAGGCATTTAAATTTTCAAAAATGATGTTTCGTTCATATCCTGCCGTTAATTCTTCCATCCGAAAAGCAGTCAGCATTCTATCTTCCTCCTTTTAACGTGCTTTCACTAATAAATATAAGAAGTACGGAATCCCAATAATGGAAACGACGATGCCAACGGCTAACTCTGATGGGGCGAATAAAGTTTTTCCAATAAAATCAGAAAAAACGAGCAAAGCAGCACCAATTAACGCACTTACCGGTACTACGAAGCGATGTTTAATCCCCACTAACTGCCGGGCAATATGGGGAGCCATCAATCCGATAAAGCCAATGCTCCCTGAAACTGATACACAGGCACTAACTAAGCCAACGCTGGCCAAAAGGAGAAGAATTTTTTCTTTTTCCAAATGAATCCCTAAGCTGACAATGGTATTATCCTCAAGCTGAAAATAATCCAGTAAATAAGACTTTCGATAGATGTAAATGCCAAGAATAATAATCCAAGGGAGCATCGAGACAATAAAGATCCAATTTGCATTATAAATTGCACCAGCCTGCCAAAGTGCGGCAGATTCGAAGTCTTTCTCGTTCATTTTTAATGAAAGATACAAGGACAATGCCCCAAACCCACTATTAATGGCAATCCCTGTTAAAAGCAGCCGTTGTACATCTAAACGGCCATGCTTATAGGAAAGAACGAATATAATGGCTGCCGCTATCGTTCCACCAATTAACCCGAATATTGGCATCATCATAATGTTGAGCCATTCTGATCCATCTGTACGGACTGCTTGAAACTGAAAGAAGAACAAGAAGAAGACAACCGCCGCTCCTGCTCCAGCATTAATCCCTAGAATTCCAGGGTCGGCTAGGTCATTTTTCGTAATCCCTTGAAGAACGCAGCCCGCTAACGCTAAACCAATACCTACTAAGATCGCAATCATAATTCGTGGAAGACGCAGTTCGAAAATGACAAGTCTAAATTTTTCATTATCTACCAAACCAAACAAGGTTTTAATAACTTCCACGACGCTCATATCAAACATGCCATTGGTGACATGCAAATAAAATCCGATAAAAATGATAGTAAAGGTGACGATGACGGTAAAAACGAATCGATTCCGCTTTGGTTTAGGCATGCCTATCACCTCCACGAGATCGAATTAAATAAAGAAAGAATGGAATTCCGATAAAAGCCGTTACGACCCCAATTGGCGTTTCAAAAGGATAGTTAATGAAACGACTGACTAAATCACACAGACTAAGGAAAAAAGCACCCACTAAGAGTGAACAGGGAATGATAGAACGATAGTCCACTCCAACTAAAAATCTTACAATATGAGGAATAACCAATCCTACAAAAGCAATTTTTCCGACGAGTGCCACTGCCGTTCCTGTTAAAAGAACAACAGAGAACATCGATAAATAACGAATAAGCTTTGTTTTTTGCCCGAGCCCTACGGCAATATCCTCCCCTAAAGAGGCTACCGTGATGGCACGTGCACAAATTAGAGCAATTAATATGCCGACTAAACCAAATGGCACCGAGAGAAGAAGCATACCCGTATCAACAGTATGAATTTTTGTATTATACCAAGCAGCAACAGTTTGCGAGACTTGGAAATACATCGCAACCGCAGAAGCAACACTGCTTAAAAAAGTTCCGATGACAGTCCCGATGATCGCGAGCCTGACCGGCGACAGACCGTTTTTAATCGCCGCTCCAAAGCCAAATACTAAACCTGCTCCCAAAGCCGAGCCAATAATGGAGAGAATCATCATTTCATAGTTGGCCAATCCAGGCGCCATGACCAACGCCAACGTAATCACAAAAGCGGAACCATCGTTCACGCCCATTAACGAAGGCGATGCAAGATAATTTCGCGTAATCCCTTGCATAATCGCGCCGGCAACAGCTAAAAATGCGCCAACAACAAGAACAGCAATTGCCCGAGGAATTCTACTCGTCCGGATAATCTGATGATCCGCATTGCTTTGATCAAAATGGAGCAGTGCCTGCCAAATCGTTTCAAGCCCGATCTCTTTTGTTCCATATGAAACAGAAATTATCATTGTGGCGATAATCAATAATGGAGTTATGAACATAATCATATTTCGAATATTAGCTGTCTGATTCACTCTTTTGCACCTATCTTCTAACGTGCAGATTGGAAGCGAAGACGATGCTTGCTTCCAATTTTGCAGCTTCCATTATTTCAATAAATTTTCTTCGAGGACATCTAAAAATCTAGTTTTCGACCACGCGGTTCCACCTTCAGCTAATGGTGCAATCGTATTCACATATACCTCTCCGTTTTGCGATGCTTTTAAACTTTTAAAAATTGCATTATTTTGCAGGTCATCCAATGCTTTTGGAGCATCTGCATTTTCCGTCTCTGCAAATTGCAAAAAGATAATATCTGGATCAACATCTGATAAGGTCTCTAATGATATTTCTGCTTGTGCTTCCGCTTTTGCCACAACATCTGGAACTGTTAACCCTAAATCCTGATAAAGAATCGGGTTAAAATAGACATTCTCCGGATAGACATACATTTGCCCAGCGCGAATACGGATCATCAGCACAGATTGATCACTTACATCTGAATTGGCAATCTTCTCTTTGGTATCTGCTACTTTTTGCTCATAATCAGCAATCAGTTTTTCCGCTTCAGCTGTCTTGTTCGTTAATGCTGCTAACGCCAAGAGATTATCTTTCCAGTTGGCTGAGATGTGAGAGTATGGGAGAGTTGTGGCTAATTTATTCATTTGCGTCATGACATCTTCGCCCCATTTGGACGTTCCAATAATCGCATCAGGCTCTAATGAAAGAATCGCCTCTGCACTCGGAGCTCTTTTATCTCCTATCAATGCCGCTCCTTCAAGCTCATTTAAATATTCTGGAATCCTCCCTCCTACTTCTAATACACCGACTGGCTTAATCCCAAGCGCGACCGAATCTTCCATCGATTCAAAGCTGGCAGCGACAATATTTTCAACAGGATTTGGGAATGCATACTCTGTCCCCAAATAATTTATCTTAATTTCCTTTGCTTCCTCCACTTCAGATTTCGTTGCTGTTTCAACCGGTTTTTCCTCTGTTTTTTTACTACTTTCTTCTGATGTATTACAAGCAGCCAAAGAAAAGGTCACTAATGTGGCCACTCCATATTTCCAAAATCTCTTCATATATTTCCCTCCAGCATTTAATTGATATTGATTCTCATTACTGATCCCATCCTACCAAACTGCAATAGGGAAATGAATAGATATTTGCGTATGAAAGAATGGACTTTTTTATACCAATAAATTGGTAATTTCATAATAGTTTCCTATAATTTAAACAATTATTTTATATTTCTTTTTATATAAAATGGATTTTTTTCAGGACTCCTCATTCATTTTTATATATTTATTACATTGGAAATTGCTGAAGAGAATTGTATGATGGCGAAGGAACGATTGAAGATAGTTGATAAATTTGGTTGTAAAGGAGATTGATTTCGTGCAAAACAAAGATATTCAATTTGATTACGATTCGAAATTCACCCATTATCAATATACCATTGAAGTATATGTGCCAAATGAAACTCCTCCAAAATCGGGGTTTCCGATCGTCTATTTGTTAGATGGACAATCGTATTTTCAATTTGCTAAATATGCTGTTAAGCTGCAATCGGCTAATACAGCAAAAACGAAAGTTGAACCTAGCATCGTGGTGGGGATTTGCCATGATGAACAAGACATGAGGCAACGAAGATTCTATGAATTTACTGCACCAGCAGAGCATTATCTTTTCCCCGAGCATGCGAAAGGAAAAAAGATGAATCTCGGTCACCATGGCGGCGCCCCCCTCTTCCAAAAATTTATGAAAGAAGAACTCAAGCCTGCGATCGAAAAGAAATTTGCTGTAAATAAAAATAAGCAGACTCTATTTGGCCATTCTTTGGCGGGATACTATACGATTTGGTGCTATTTAACGCACTGCCATGATTTTCAAACCTACATCGCGATAAGCCCATCGATTTGGTGGAATGGAAAAGAATTATTTGACTATTTGGAGAAAGCAAATCCAGATGATTTGCAGAAATTATTCATAGCCGTAGGTGAACACGAGGGATTCATGGTCGAGGATGCTAAAGAATTCTACAAAGAATTGCCCGCTCTTTCAAAGGAACTATTTATTGCTTCAGAGGAAAATCACGCTTCCGTTGTACCTGCAACCATTAGTCGGGCATTGCGGTTTAAGGGCGGAGAAACTTAACTGCTGCATTCGTGCAGCAGTTAAGTTTAAAAACAGCAAGTGCATAAGCAGTTGACTGATTATCTTATACGGAAACAGAACTATCAACGGGACTTTGCAATCTTAGGCACACGTAATAGTTAGTCGAAAACAGACCTTGATGCAACATTCATGGGAATGAAAGATGATTATATGAAGAATGGTCAATTGAAAGCACCATTAAATCAATTTTGAAATTAGAATGACTTAATATAAGTTGACTGTAAAACAGTTGTTTCAAACAATTCTACAGAAAACTACCGTTTTTTTCCCAAGCCCCTTTTCTATTTGTCGCTAAAGCCTAAAATGGAAATGAGAAAAAGTGTAAAATCAGACTAGACGTTTACAAAAAGGGCTGATTTCAAAATGTCATTTTTTAACGACATTTTGAATCAGCCTTCTAATTCGGTAAATTTCCTTATTTTTGGTTACCACCCAATATACGATGAATATGGATGATTAGATAAGTTTTCTCCTGCCCGGATAAGTCAATTGCATATTTTTGTTTGACAAATCGTGTAATACTCTCAATAATTTCGCTTTCTTTGGACATAGATTGACTCAATTGGTCGTATAGAATATCAGACTCAGAATCCTCAAAAGTTTGTTTTTTGACTATTCTCTCTGCGAAAAATTTCAGATGAGTAATGAATCTTGAGTAAGAAAGGCTATCCTTTTCAAAATAGGTGTTTGCTTTTCTAAGTACAATTGCCTCAAGATGGTCAATCAACTTTACAATCTGAACTTCCTGATTATATGATTCTGAATTTAAGCGCGCATTCACAAAATGCAGTCCGATTGCGGAAGCTTCACTTTCAGGTAGTTCTATACCCATTGTTTGATTGATAAGGTTCACCGCATATTTTCCAATCGCATATTCCTTTTGATGATATTTAACTACTTCAATATAGTTAAACTTCTCACCTATTATTCCCTCGGAAAAACGATTGGCAACAAAGGCAATATGGTCGGACAAGGATAAATATAAGTAATCCATGACTTCAATTCCGTGTTCTTTAGTCGCATAATCAATGATTTCTTTTACAATATTAAAGTAAGTATCATCCAACTCGCTTGCCAACTGTATAAAGTTTCGAAGAATAGTTTTATCTTTCAGGATAAACGTCTTCTCTACCTCAGACTCTTGTATTTCATGGCCAATTGATTTCTTATATCCTATTCCTTTTCCCATTAAAATACATTCATTTCCTGAATCGTTAACCGCTAATATCAACGAATTGTTCATAACTTTTAGGATTTGCATGGCCATCCCATTCCTTAGATGTTAGTTTAATCCATTGTTTTTAATTACATTTTGATACCAGAAGAAGCTGTCCTTCTTAATTCGACGCAACTCTTTTAGATCAAAATCATCTCTGTCTACATACACTAAACCATATCGCTTCATAAATCCTTGACGGGAACTTAACAAATCCATAACAGACCACGGACAGTATCCAAATAACTCCACACCATCTGAAATAGCGTCATTACAAGCAGCTATATGATTTTTTAAGTATTCAATACGATAATCATCATGCACTTTTCCATCCTCTGTCAACTGATCGCCTGTTCCTAAACCATTCTCTGTAATAATCATCGGCAGACGATATTTTTCGTAATAATCGTTCAGTACAAGTCTTAAGCCCATCGGATCTACTTGAATACCGTAATCTGTTACTACCAGATTTGGATTCTTTTCAATCTTAAAGTATCCATATAAGTTAAAATCTATATCATTTTCTTTCGTTCCAAATGGATGAGCTTCATCTACAGGTAGATAGCTTGCTACCAATGTGCGATAATAATTCAATGCAATAAAGTCTGGTTTTGCTGCCTTCAGTATTTCTTCATCTTCTGGCTTTGTCTCTGGATAAATGTCACATTTCTTAAGGTATTCTTTATAGTATCCTGGGTAATCGCCGAAACAATACATTTCCAGGGCATAGTTTGTTTTGAAATTGTCATTCATTCTTGCCGCCCATACGTCCTCTGGACGGTTTGAACTAGGATATGTCATAGTAGAGGACACGGCCGGACCAATTTTTGCATCTGGCAGCATTTCATGACAAGCATTTGTCGCAAGAGCATGAGCCACAAACATATGATAATCCATCTGTGCTCTCACTTTCTCAACCTGATCGCTTGGCACATCATACATATTCATTCGTATATTAACTCGAATCATTAGATTTTGCTCATTATGGACCTGCCAATGCTTAACACGGTCACCAAATGCCTCAAAGCAAATTTTTGCATATCTTTCAAATGCATAAACAGAATCGCGGCTTTCCCAGCCATTGTACTTGTCAACAAGTGCAAATGGAAGATCGAAGTGATATAGAGTCACAAATGGAATAATATCATTTTCTAATAAGAAATCAATCACATTATTGTAAAAGTCAATTCCCTTTTGATTCACCTCACCGTCGCCATCGGGAATAATTCTAGCCCATGAAATGGAGAAGCGGTATGTTTTTAATCCTAATTCTTTCATTAAAAGAATGTCTTCTTTATAGTTATGATAAAAATCACTGGCTACTTTCGTATCTGCTTGTACATCTGCTTTTTGAAATGCATTGTAATCAGCTACGGTTTTTCCTTTACCATCTTTGTCCCAGGCTCCTTCAATTTGGAAGGCCGAGGAGGAAGCTCCCCACCAAAAGTCTTTTTTAAAATGGTTTTTCATATTTGACACTCCTATGCTTTTAGTAAAATTAACTCATCATGAATGGTTGATTTTTCGTTCTCTACAAAAGAAACGTTTTGGTATTGTGTGGAATTCGTAATAATCAACGGTGTGCTGAGATCATATCCTTTAGCTTCAATTGCTTTTATATCAAATGAAACTATTTTGGTTCCTTTGCTGATCTCATCGCCTGCCTTTACATGAGCTTCAAATCCTTCTCCTTTAAGCTCCACCGTATTTAATCCAATATGAATTAACATTTCTACCCCGTTTTCCAATTGTAAACCGATAGCGTGTAACGTTGGATAGAGGATAGACACTTTACAATTCATTGGTGCAACGACTTCACCAACCTCTGGATAAATGGCAATTCCTTCTCCCAATGCCCCCGAAGAAAACACCTCATCTTTGACCTGAGCTAAAGGGATAATACTACCTTGAATCGGTGAAGGTATGCTCGTTTCAGCCTCTGTCTTTACTGAATCAGGAACGATTCTATCTGTTTTTTTGGGAGTCTCATCAACAGTGCCTTCTTCAGGAATGTCTTTAAAACCAAACAACATAGTCATAGCCGCTGCCCCAAAGAAAGCAATCGCAATCCCAATTATGTAACATAAAAATGCCTTTGTTCCCGCTTCAATATAAACTGGTATCGTTAAAACCCCTTGGTTAGCAAAGGCTGTACCATAGGATCCACCCCATCCCATTAATGCCCCGCCTAACGCTCCACTGATAACCGCATAAATCATTGGTTTTTTCAGTCTTAAGTTAACGCCGTATATGGCGGGTTCTGTCACTCCAAAAAGTGCAGTAACAGTTGAAGTGGCAGCTAATGTTTTCAACTTTTTATTTTTTGTTTTCAAGAAAACCCCTGCAGCTGCTCCTGCTTGTGAGAAGTTCGCTGCTCCTGCAAACGCTAGAAGATTCTGTTGACCAGTTCGTGCAACATCATTAATCCCGATTGGTACGATTGCCTTATGGGCTCCAAAGATGACAAGAACACACCAGATTCCCCCTATAAAAGCACCTAACAACGTTGGACTAATATCCATAATGACGTAATACAGCCAATTTATAAAGTTTCCTAGGTATATCCCAATAGGTCCAAAAACAATCAAAGTCGCAGGTACCATTACTAATAATGTGAATGTTGGGACCATAATAATCTTTAAAACTTCAGGTGTAATACGTTCAAAATAGCGTTGAACATAGGCCATAATAAATACTGCAATGATGATTGGGATAACAGTTGATGTGTAATTCGCTTGGGTGACACTAATTCCAAATAAAGTGACAGAAGCTTCTCCTGACATTAATGTAACGATGTCAGGGTAACACAGTGTTGCTGCTAATACCATCGCAATGATTTCATTTGTCTTAAACACTTTTGCTGCTGCATACCCGATAATTATCGGGAAAAAATAAAACACTGCACTTGATGCTGCATTCAAAATAATATACGTATTGTATTCCTTAATATCAACACCCCAATAGGAGGTGGCAATCATTACTGCAAGAGCTAAGATCCCTTTGAGCATACCTGATGCGGCAATTGCAGGGATAATTGGTGTGAAAATTGCTGTAACAATACTTAAAATTCTGTTTCCAATAGAACTTTTTTCTTCCTCTTTACCTTGAGTCTCCTTTAATTCACCTAACTGCTGTATGATGTGGTCATGTACTTCTTCCACTTTATTTCCAATAACAACCTGGAATTGTCCACTACTCTCCACAACAGAGATGACCTCATCCATCTTATTTAGATTCTCTTTATTGGCCTTCTTTGGGTCATTTAGGATAAATCGCAAACGTGTATAGCAATGGGTTAAACTTGATACATTTTCTTTTCCTCCGACATTCGTCAAAATGTCTTTTGCAACCTGTTGATAATTCATATTCTTTGCTCCTTCTGCTCCTTCGTTAGGATTGGTCCGCTGGCCAACGGATAGGAGGAACACACATTGACATAAAAAAAAGATCAAACATACACAAATAATCCATGGAAAATACATAAATTCTCCCTTGGTTATTTGGTGTACATTTGATCTTGCCTGCATTATCAGTAACACGTCAAAATGTATTCCGCTGTTTAACTTTGTTTTTAAATTAACACGCTTTCATTTTTATTGCAAGCCCTTTTTTTATTCTCCTATTCAGATTATAAAACAAAAAAGATATACTTGTACAAATTTTTATTTTAGGATATTATACTGCATTAAAGAATCTAGTTGCCTGGAATTATTGAACATTGGTTGTTTATTATATGCCCTGATACATTAAAAAAATTAGTGAATCTAAGCTCAAAAAAAGAAAGTTATGCTCTTCTTCATACCCAAAATTAGCCACTTCAGTATATATCTTCTTTGTATTTAAATTTACTTTCTAAACATATAAAAACGAAAGGAGATCATGGAAAAATGGAAAATACGCACAGGAACCAAACATCACTCATTTTATGGATTGTGCTGTTTTTTTGGTTCGCTCAATATGTCTATGTTCCTTATCAAACTACATATCTACTTCTAGCGCATATTTCTAGTAATTTGGTTGGTACAATTATCGGTGCATATGGTATTTCACAACTTGTGCTTCGGCTTCCTGTGGGTATTCTTGCTGATCTTAGCAGCAATCATAAACTTTTTATCATTTTGGGCTCCTTTTTTGCTGGTGCTGCTTCTTTATTTCGTATTTTGTTACCTGATGATATTGGCTTTTTAATTGCAAATATTTTATCAGGTACAGCAAGCGCAACCTGGATTTCCTTTATGATCTTGTATATGAGCTTTTTTACAAAAGGAGATCAAACTCGTGCAACCAGTAAAATTATAATGGCTAACAATTCAGGTATGTTACTTGGCTTTGTCACTAGTACTTTCTTGTATGATATTGTCGGCATGATGGTGATTTGCGCCTTCAGTTTAGGAGCTGGTCTTATTGCATGTGTACTTTCCTTTTTCCTCCATGCAACAAAACCATCCATACAACCTAAAATAGGTGTAATAGAGTTATTACAGGTAATAAAAGATAAAAATTTATTACTTTATTCATGTTTAGCGTTAGTACAGCAAGGTGTGCAAATGGCTACAACCATGTCCTTTACAAACCAAATCATCCAGGATCTTGGCGCAACAAATATGGTAATTGGATTTTCCTCCATCATCTATATGCTCTCTGCCGTTTTATTTGCCAAGCTAGCCTCAACCAGATTTCTTGAGCTACTAACAAAAAAACAGTGGATATACTCTAGCTTTTTATTACTGGGCATTTACTGTTTAATGGTTCCTCAAACGGGGTCCATATTTATTGTTTGTTTCTTACAATTAATTCCTGGAATGGGTACGGGTATATTGTTCTCTCTTCTAAATTCTGAGGCAATCAAATCTATTCCCCAGCAAAAACGATCAACAGCAATGGGCTTTTTCCAGGCAATCTATGCCTTAGGTATGACTACTTTTCCAATAATCAGCGGCAGCATTTATGAGCATCTATCCATGAAAGCCGCGTTTCTATTTTTAGCTGGAACTTGTTTTATTGCCTTCTCTGTTTCCTTGATATACTCTCGTAAGGAAGAAAGCAGATCCCTTAAAAAAAAGGTGTCTTAGCTGGAACTATCCATTTGTCTTTGAAAAGGAACATTTTTTTATGCCCTTTTAATATGTGAAAGAGTAAACAAATAAACATTGACAGTCCAATGCACCCAATTGGAGTGTATCCAAAAATTATAAATGCAGAAACTAAGAACCTAGTATAAATGCCCAACCTCACGAGCAATACGAACCTTATAATTAGTTTAGAAAAGTCCATTGAAAACTTCATTCTTATGGTACGGAGCACCGTAACGTTACCTTTTCGGTGCTGGAATATTGGGTTGGCTCATCATTTTAATCTGTGACATATTAATGGATTGGTCTCTATATATTTTTCTAAAACCGATTAATAAAGTTGAAAGTTGTTAAAGTACTCGTATGCTAGCTAACACTCAAGGTTCTAATAAATATATCGATTTCATCATGCTGTAAAACCACGAATTAAACAACATAAATAAATGATAGAACTTTTCTTAGAGAGGCTTAAAAAAATTTAAGCGAGGATGTTAGTATACATTCTATCCGAATATAAATGGGGGACATTTTTTATGAGATATATTTTTTTACATGGACTTGGACAAGATTCATCTAGCTGGGATCATACCATTTCTTTTCTTTCAAGACACCGCCCTATAGATTGCCCTGATTTACCTGAGCTGCTACAGCAAAAAGAAGTAACCTACAACCATCTATATGCTAGCTTTGTAGAATATTGCGCTGAAATTGACGAACCGTTACATCTCTGTGGTTTGTCATTAGGTGGCATTCTAGCCTTAAATTATGCGATAAAATACCCTGAAAGAGTAAGCTCTTTAGTGTTAATTGGCGTACAACATAAAATGCCTAAAATATTATTAAAATTCCAAAATATGATCTTTCGGCTTATCCCCAACTCTGCCTTTCAACAAATGGGATTTACGAAGCAAGACTTTATTCAGCTTACAAATTCAATGTCTACTTTAAACTTCAGCAAAGGCTTACATAATATTTCTTGTAAAGCCTTGATTGTTTGCGGAAAGAACGATCATGCAAACAAAAAAGCCTCTAAGGAATTAACAGCGTTGATTCCAACAGCAAAACTTCAATTTATCACAAAGGCAGGTCATGAAGTAAATACACAAGCACCACGAGAATTAGCTGAAATGATAGAAGCTTTTTATGGGGGAAAGTAGGTGTAAACTGTGAAAAAAAATACTAGAATAATTTAAGATTGAATCTAATGGAAAATTTCAGGTTCCATTTTATACCTTTGATTCAAAAATACAAACCTTTCTCTTAAAAATCAAATGACTAAAATAGCTATAGACTTATCAAAGCATTGAATACTTAATAGTACTTATACTGACCTTTTTAATCTCCAACCACTTTACAATAAATAATTAAATTCGCCGTTGCCGTCTTTTTGAAATTTAAATGTTTCCCCATTATATTGGAACTCACCCTCAATACTATTTTTAGTTTGTTGAGTTATATTCCTTATTCTCATTTGTCAAACTTGCTTCTGTATTAGCTATAGCTGGAGTAGCAACAATAGAGAGCATTAGTGAAAAAGTTAAAAATATTAAAATTTCCTTCGTATAGTTATTTTTTACAAATGCTGTAAAGCGATCTTTCTAATATTTCATATTATGTTATTATTTTCAATATACTTAAATAACTTTTTAGAGGAGATAATAAATGAAACTGCTAAAATTTATCACAATGCTTCTAGTCATTATCTGTATCATGATTTCATTTCTAAAAAGCCACTTTGGGGTTTTAGCATTCTTTTTTCTCGGTATTTTCTTATTGATAAGAAGCAAAATGGAAGCAAGTAAGTGGGGGTTCCTATTCAGTAGTTTGCTTTGTATTTTTAGCCTTTGGTTTTTCATTACACTTGTGTTGTCAGGGAAATATTAAGGATTTTTGTCAAAAGCTTGGGTCCCTTTAAATTTAAAAAGAAATTCAGAGAAGAAACATATAGAAATTAACGGCAATACCATTTTTCCTTCATTTAACCTACCCTAAAAAGCGCAGACCTGCTTACCTTTGGCCTGCCCTTTCTTCTCATATTTTCTCACTAAGCCTCAAAAAGGACCATTTCTCGCTTTCGATTTGTGAATGTGGCCACCTTCGTCACCCCTCTGTTCATGAGCATCGCTTGAATGTCATCTCCATAAATTCCCATAACCTGTGGGAAGTGAGAATCAGAAAAGGTTGAAAAAGGAACTTGTTCTTCTACTAAAATATCAAGTAGCATCGCACTTGGACACATTTCCTTAACCTGATAACGGTAGGTAATAAAGACCAGGATTTATTTCCGTCGCCGCGTCGCTTTCCTTTAGCTCCTTTGCTAAATGGCGAAGGGGATTATCAAACCCCAGCCATTATAAGAAAAAATCTTTCATTAAACCAAATAAATTTATCTTTCATATAAAGATGAAAAGAGTGATCAAAATTTACGATTGCAATAAAAATTTTTATTGATTAACTTCCTTTATTTGAATATCTGGGCAATTTATGACAGACAGTATTTCTTCTAAACTTGTTAGTTCAAAAGGACAAATGATCCCTTTTACTTCAGTTTTCAGGGCAATTTTTGCTAATGAAGCAGTCACCATCGCGGTTGTATGATAATCAGAGAAGGTAGCTAAAGATAATATTCTTACCCGCTCTTTGTTATCAACCACTCCCTTTACTTCCACAGTAAGAAAAGCATTTTCATTCTTATTAGGATTATGCCTTATGACCTTAGAAAGAAAATTATTATTCACTTTATTAATCATTTCCATAAAACCCATTTTTCTTATCATAGAAACCAGCTTATTAAAGGCATTAACATTCCAAGAAGTCCAATAATTTATCGGGGCAGTTGTTAATTTTCCTCTTAACAATAGCTTTTCTGAATGGTCTATTAACCTGACCTCTTTTTCTCTAAAATGATTAAGAAAATACATTCTTCTTTTTTTTGTAAAGCCAGATACAGTTTTACTTTGAAAGGAAACTGGTTGGTCAATTATCTTTAACATATCTAAAATTCCAGATATTCCTGCTTTCGCATTCGTACTTTGTAATAAACCAACGTTTATCTCTGTTACCTCTTGGAAATCCGAAATAGCTTCCTTAATCATTAAGCCTGATAAACCAGGGAAAAATCCAGACATTATTACAGAACCTATATTATTATTTTCTGCACTTTGATTTAGCTCATATACTTTCTCAGCAAAATCATAAAACGGTGTAACATCTATACATAATATTTTATTCTCAATACACTTTTTTTGAATGTGAGGATTTCTCTGTTTTACTGCTACGACTACAATATCCACATTCTTTATTACTTGTTTAATATTTTCTTCATTATCAACATCTAAACATTGAAACTGAACGTTACTGTTAAAAAAAGCTGCTAACTTCTTACCTCTTTCATTTTTATAATCCGTTACTATTAATTTTATTTGATTTTCAAATACTCTCAGTAACTCCATGCAAACTAACTTACCAAGAACACCAGATGCTCCAACAACCATCATTTTTTTCATGATTTAAACCTCTCTCTATTAAACCTTTCCTAAATTTTAACATGTACTCTTTGAATTTCATGTAAAAAACTTTCGTACTAATCTGGAATTTAACAATTTTCCTTTCATCTTAAATTTAACTTTTTTAACAGATTTTAGGTCTGACACTATCGGATGGAGAAGTATCATAAAAGACTTCAATCAAGAAGAATTGTTCAAGTATATTCCGTAAAGGAAACTGTTACGACAACTCTATCATGAAGAAGTTCTTTAGGATTATGAAATCTGAATTCTTATACTAAAAGGAATTTGAAAGTGTGGTGCATTTAAAAAAAGCTAGAAAAATATATCGAATATCAAAACACGAAAGGATGAAGACAAAATTAAAAATGAGATCGGTGCAATACCGAACTCATTTTACCCAAGGTCGCCTGAAATAACCGTGTCTAACTTTCAGGGGGTTTTCTTCTTGGTTCACATTTATCATCACTGCCATTTATTTTCAATTTTGGCTCAATTTTACCTAGAGTATCATCTAATCTTACCTTTTCAAAACCTAATCTCAGGATGGTCTTGACAAGTGATACTGAATTTAACAATGCATAGAAAAACAGAAAAATATATAAGTAAAAAATGAAAATTAACATTAGTAGAAAAAAATCATCCTCTAAGCTAGTAGAAACAACCAGATACATTCCAATGGATAAGATCGCATGCCAACTCCATAACACACTAGATAAATAAAATGGAAAAAAGAAACGAATATATAAATTTTTCCTATTCAAAAAAAACAGAAAGTTATTGTTGCTCACAGATAGAATAATCGCAAAACCTGATATGACAATAGCCATCATAGCTATATCCGCTGCTATCAAAACTTTAGAAATTTCTAAAATTATGCCCTTTAAATGGAGACTGTCTATATAAAACATCAAATAAAACAAAAATGTTGGAATCATTAGAGAAATGTAAAACTCATGACAGAAAATTAATTTAGAAAAACCATAAACCTTAAGCATTTCTTTAAACTTATATTTATTTTTTTCAATACTCATTTTTTGCTGCTCCTAAGTGTTGATCAATCGCTCTTTTTAAAAATGTTAAGTAATTTCTAGTGAATTCGTCAATTTTGTCATCTCCAGATTGAATTGACTCATATAACAACTCTTGCTTAGATAATATTTGTCTATTTTCATTATTTCTATCTTTGCCTCTAACATCAAAATGTCCATAACCTGCTAGAGTCATATTCACAGGTTTTCTAAATAACTTAGACTCTGGATTGAGTCCTGACTCATGTGCTATATATTCATGTACAGCTTCTCTTGATTTTAGATTCTTTAATTCTTCATCAAGGTCATTAAATTCTTCATCATCATCCCAATTTGCTGGTATTAAATGAAATTTAGCATAATTTATTTTTTTTAGATTCTTTAATTCCTTTTTTAAATCACTTGCATTAGGCAATAATTCATATTTTAATTCTCCTAATTCAAATGCATTTCTTTCTATCATTTGTGTGAAGACTTCAATAAATTGGTTTCTTGAAATCCTCCCTTTTCTCTCTTCAAAAACTACAATTTCATTTTGGTAATCAAAAAGAAAATTTGACCACTTTGCAACATTTTCAACACTATTCTTTGTAATTTGTACAACATTAGTGTCAACTATACTAGTAATCTCATCTTTAGCTCTTAGAACTCTTCCAGCAATCATTAATTTTTCATCAATTTCCAAAGGAGTTACATCGATAAAGTTCCATAACGATTTATACTTACTAAAAAATTTCTCTGATGTTGCAATTCCTTTTTTAAAGTGAGCTTTTGTTATGTTTAACGGATATGAAAATAGATTTTGATTAATACTTAACTTGGCAGCATATAGATGATGTTTCCTCAAAATACAATTCCTCCAATAAAATCTTACTTTTGAAAGAATTCGACATTTAAATTTATTTTCCTCCATATTTCCCATTTAAGTTACAATTAAAACAGACTATTCGATAAAATTTGATAACAAGTTCCCAGTTAATCATAGTTATGTGTTCTTAACATGTCTTTCGCAAAAAACTCTTTTGCAATTTGTTAAACCTTATTCAGTTGTGAATCGTTCTACGTAATTATTCTTAAAGAAATTTTGTCAAAATCTCTACTTTTGATATACTATAGAAAAAATTAAAGGAAGTGTTCATTTGGACAATACGACATTTAAAACTATATCTGTTTTTAATCATAAAGGCGGCGTTAGTAAAACTACCACCACATACAATATTGGTTGGAAATTAGCAACAAAAGGATTCAAAGTACTACTAGTTGATGGAGACCCACAATGTAACTTAACAGGATTAATACTAAAAGATAATTTTGAAGATTATTACACAACAGGCAGCTCGAAACTATTTAATATAAAGGATGCTGTCAGACCAGCTTTTTGAAGGAACCCCACACCCTATTCAAGCAATAAATTGCTATTCTCCTAGTGAGAATCCAAATTTATATTTAATACCAGGTCATATGGATTTATCAGAATATGACCCTGCCTTAAGTTTGTCGTTAAATAGTAATAATGCTATAACAACACTTCAAAATTTGCCTGGTTCTTTTTTTGAACTTATCCGATTGTGTTCAGAAAAGTATTCAATTGATATTGTATTAATAGATATGAATCCAGGCCTGAGTGCAATTAATCAAACCTTTTTTATTTCTTCAGACGCATTTATTATCCCAACAAATCCAGATCCGTTTTCATTAATGGCTCTTAATACAATGCAAAAAGTTTTACCTCGTTGGAAACAATGGTCATTAAATTCTGCTCCATTTTTTGAAACTGCAACTTATCCGTTGCCACAAAAAGAACAAAAATTTATTGGAGAAATTATTCAAAGGTTTAATCTTAGAAATAACAAACCTGCTGCAGCTTATAATGACAAAATTTTAGAAATACAAAACTTTATAGAAGAAGTTTTTGTACCTAAACTTAAAACATTTAATATGGTTGCAGATATTAACAAAGCCAAAAGTAAAGGCTATACAGACTCATATTGTTTAGCTCAAATACCAGAATTCGGGGCCCTTTTACAACGGTCCCATGAACATGGTGTACCAATATTCGCTTTAAAAGATTCTCAAATGGGTACTACAGGTAGAGTAAAAGCAAGTATGATAGACAAACAACATGAACTAGATATACTATTTGAAAATCTCACAAATTCTATTATTGAGACATTAAAATGAACTCAGCTCTTAAGCAATTTAATTTTTTAATACGCGACACACGTCAAATTTCAAATGTATATCAACACTTTAATCTACCAAGTTTAGACGATTTATTAAGATGGCAATGGACACAAACCGTATCCGCCCTTGATAAATATATTCATGATGTTATCAAATTAGGACTGATCAAAACTTACAATAAACAAATTATACCTACTAAAAGTTTTTCAAATTTTCTTATCCCAATTTCTATACTAGATGATCCTTTACTAACTTCTAACGCATTTGAACAGTTTGTAATACAAAAATTATCGTATAATTCTTATCAAACTCCCGAAAAAATTAATGAAGGCCTTTCTTTAATCTGGTCCGAAGAACATAAGTGGCAAACTATTGCAGAAAGTATGGGAAGAGATAGAAAATTTATAACAAACAAATTAAATTTAATTGCTCAGAGACGTAATCAAATAGTTCATCAAGGAGATTATCCTTCTTATAATTTAGAAAAAGAATCCTTGACATTATTAGAAGTTAATGATGTTATCAATTTTATAGAACAGTTAGTAAACATTATACACATCAATCTACAGAATGATTTTGCTGTTAGAGTGTTAAATCAACACCAACAAAATTTGGCAATGGTATAACACCATCCTACTCTTTCTCCCCACTTTTTATGTACGGTTCAACTTAACGTTGGAAAGGGTAAACTAATATAAAAAAGGAGTAGACCATAGTAATTTCGTCTACTCCTTTTACCTTTTATTTAAACTTTACTAGTGATTTGCTATTTTTAAAGATTGGATACTACTAGCATTAAACCTCCAGTGTTAGCTTCAATATCGATACTTTAATCGCCATCACTTTTAGCTTCCGTTTACGTTTTCTATCTATTACGATTTATAGACTGTTTGTATTCAAACCTCATTTTGGATAGGCTACACTTAGTTGGACAGAATTTTTAAGGTCAAGTAGACTACAGATAATATAAGTGAGGAGAATCTACATGGCCAAAAGAGAACGCCGAACATTTACTGAAGATTTCAAACGACAGATCGTGCAATTGTACCAAAATGGAAAATCGAGAAAAGAGATTATTCGTGAATATGACCTTACTCCTTCTTCTTTAGATAAGTGGGTGAGTCAGAGCCAAAATTCAGGTTCTTTTAAGGAGAAAGACAATCTAACAAATGATCAAAAAGAATTGATGGAACTCCGGAAAAGAAATAAACAACTAGAAATGGAAAATGATATTTTAAAGCAAGCCGCGCTGATACTAGGACGAAAGTAATTGTAATCAAGAATAATCAACACAAATACTCGATATCAGCAATATGCAAAGTCCTACAAATCTCTAGAAGTGTCTATTATTATGAAGCAAAAGAAAGAAGAGCAGAGGATCCCGTTGTCTCTGATGTGGTTGATATCTTTCACGCAAGCCGTCAAAACTATGGAACACGAAAAATCAAAGTAGAATTAAAAAAGCGTGGTCTTATCGTTTCCAGACGAAGAATCGGCCGCATCATGCAGGAGCAGGGCCTTGTTTCTGCCTACACAACCGCTCAATTTAAACCACATACGAAAACCTGTAATGAATCAGAACAGAAAAATGAATTGAATCGTGAGTTCGCCCAGAAACAAGAGATGAGCGCAATCGTAAGCGATTTAACGTACGTAAGAGTTAATCAAAAATGGAAATACGTATGTGTCTTTGTCGATCTCTTTAATCGAGAAATTGTTGGTTTTAGTACAGGACCAAATAAAGATGCACTACTCGTATATCGTGCGCTAGCTTCTATCAAGGTCGATCTAAATAAGATACAGCTATTTCATACAGATCGTGGAAATGAATTTAAAAACCAATTGATTGATGATGCTTTAAAGACATTTAATATTCAAAGATCCTTAAGTATGAAGGGCTGCCCGTATGATAATGCAGTAGCAGAGGCAACATTCAAAATCATCAAAACAGAGTTTGTGAAAGGCAGGCATTTTAATGGTTTAGATGAACTAACAAGGGAATTACAAGACTATGTTCACTGGTTTAATAGCATACGAATTCATGGGACCCTTGGATATGAAAGCCCAATTGATTATAAGCAAAGACACCTTAAAAAAATTGTCTAGTTTTGTGTTGACAATCCATTACGTAGTATAAGTATAATTTCTAAAGTGCTATCTAAGAAAGAATATTTTTAAATATCAATTTCAAACTTTCGCTTTACTATCACTTATGGTACGGTTCACCGTAACGTATCTAAATGAGGTTTTTCAAAATTTAAAAAGCAACTTCATCCAAATCATCTACTGTTTCATTTTCAAAGGTTGACCAATCTTTTAATTCAGGGGTATTAGCCAAGTCTACACTTGTCCAAACTAAATCTTGTACCCTGCCAGGAATAAATATTGACTGCTGATTACTTTCATTATTTCTTACTACAAACTTAGCTTCTCTGCCATACTCTCCATTCCATCGAAGAAATGTATAGCCTGTTTTGGGAATTTCCTTGACGTCCTTATTCAACACATTTACTAACCTTTCGATAGCTTTTTCCATTAGGTAAGTTTCAGTTCTCCATCTTCGAGGGTGCGATAACCTTCCACTATTATCCCTTGCATAAACAAGCTTATTTTTTACAACAGGATTTTCTGACCATGCTGTTAGATTTAATACCTGAGTTTGAAAAACCTTATCTACAAATCCCATAATGATGAAATCCACCTTTGAGCAGGCATTTACAAATTCATACTCATCATTGGCTACTGGTTCAATTAGATGATTTACATTAAAAAGTTCTTCCTTTTGTATTATTTGAAGAGCTTTTTGATGCTTTTCTTCTACATTTTCCTTTTTTGATTCCACAATATTAGAAATATTGAATATCCTTACAACACCATTAGGTTCACCTAAACTTGTCCTTTTAAACCCCTCCCGTATTATATGAATTATATTTTGCATGGTTAAATCAGGTTTATCCAGTGCTTCGAATACATTATAAGACGTATATCCTTTCTCAAAATCTTCCCATTCCTTACTATCCCGAAACTTAAATGAACCAGGATTAGTCATAATAGTCATTCCTATTGTTCGAGATGAGTTTCCAAATTGAATTGCTGTGTCTTGTCGGACTAAAAATATTTCATCATTTTTAACAAATCTAATCATTCGAGCAAATACTTTTTCTGGATATTTTAGTGGCATCGTTAACCTCCAGCTCATTTTCTAAGAATACATTCACATAATTATTAGTAAGTTAGCAATATACCTAACCTATACTTTAACAGCATAGGTCTTGTGATTTAGTTGTTTTCAATTGAAATATCCTCTTTAAACTTCCTCTATATTTATTAAGAAAAAACCTTCTTAGCTGTCTTCCCTATAGTATTAGTACCGATACCATCGACAGCTCCACCAATAATTCCTCCTACTAGAGGAACAGCCTTTCCTAAATTAACAATGCCCTTTTGTCCAAATTTAGTTACAAGTCTAATGCCTACTGCCTTATTAATTGCTTTTATTACCTCTCCAGGTATTTTTTTTATGGCTTCTTTAGCAAGTGCTGTACCTAATTTCATGCCAGCTTGTTTTAAAATATCTGAAGCAGCTTGCCCAGTTAAACATACAAATACAAAAGTTTTAACTTGGTCATCCTTTAAGTCATAACCTCTCATATACGCAATTGCGGCAATCATTCTAACTTGCACATACATTACAGATGCAACATTTGCTGGAATAGTTACAGGTAAAGTAATTAGTCCTCCTAATCCTGTTAGAAATCCACTTGTTGCACCTTTGGCATTTTGCCAGCGAATCAAACCATCTATCGCTTTTTCAACTGATGAATGCTTGTTTAAATAACTTTGTGCCAACTCTACTGCAGTTTCTGTTCCTGGCAACCCATTAACTGCCTTTTCATATGCCCAGTCTAAAACTTTTGTCATCTTACTTTCAGTTAAACTAGTTGTTGACATGTTAAACTCCCCTATTGTGAAATTAATATATTTTTAGAAAAATAGGATAAATTAAATCATTATTTTACCACAATAGGTAATTATTCCAATATTTATAGTAGATTAATCCAAATCAACTCCTATAATATTCCTAAAGTTTTAGAGGAGAGATTTAAGAAGTTTAATTTCCAAAGTCTTATCACTAACAATAATAGGATAAATTCAACTGCATATATCTTTCAATTTCTCAATAATTAAACCACCAAAGTTTTCTTCCATACAATAAAATAGCTGGATTTCACCAGCATTTCTAACCCCAAATCTATACAACGATAATTGCCCTTCAGATATTCTTTCAACAAATTCAATCTCCAAAGGTTCCTGTAAGATAAATTCCACTTCTTCATCGCTCTGAAGAATAGCCATAGATTGGCTATTCTCAAGCGTGAAATTCTCTATATCTTCATTCGCATTATAATATTCATACAAATCCATGAATTCTTTTTCAAGGTAACATAGTAGTTCAAATGGTATTATTCCTTGCAATTGAAATAAATCTTGTCTTTTAAGTATCAACTCCATTTGATTTCCCTCTCTTTCCGAAACAGTAAATATTCCACTGTTAAACAAGTGACAATACCAAGCACAGAACCGAATGCAAAATACTTCATGTTATTAACCTCCTTAATTTTGAGATAAGTTTTTTTTGACAAATAAATAAATTGAAACACCAAATATAAATCCCGCCTTGAATAAATCTATTGGCATCCTTGTAGACGGACACTCCTTTCTATAAAAATTGGACATTAAAAAAGAGACGGCATCTATTGAGTTCCAATCTCTTAATCTATTAAGTATTTGGTTTTTTCCCTAGTAATCTAAAGGCTAATCGAATGTACAAGTTCTCCATTTTTTAATAGTCCAATGACTATATTATTTACACCTCGCTCATCCTGTATTAAAAACACAATATTTTTCGTTCCTCCTTCATAAAAGAACACGTTACACTTAAGATAATTAATACCTGTTGGAATAGTCTCTTTTACAGCATGACTTTTTAAGTCTGTACGGTGGATGACGTTACTATCCATAAACCAGTCCTTCTGTACTAATTTAGGATGATAATCATGTAGGTACTGCCAAAATACATCAATAATATTCAATATTGTCACTCCTTAATTATTTTTCTTACTTGATAAGTAGTTAAAGGGTATCAATTCCTTAAATTTCAAAATAAATAGAAAAAGGAGAAGAGAAATCGCCATCATCAGACGATTTCTCCTCTCCTTTGTTTTGGTACTCTAGCATCGTTAAATCTTCGAATTCCATTATTAGCGATTTCTATAAACTGTTACCATGCAAGACGCTGATTTACCTTGAGCATTTGTTGCTGTTATTATTGCAGTGCCTCCGTAGCTTTTGTTTCAACTCTAATAACTCTGATAAACATCGAATTCTTTTCATATTATTAGCCTCCAATTATTTTTGAGTATGTTCTGTTAACACACTGACAACAATTCCAATAACAGTTCCTAATAAGAAATATGGCATTATAATCACCTCTTTTCGTTCTTTTAATCCCTTATTCTTAGAATCTTTTAAGCTCGTAAATTACTATCCTTAAAGCCTTTTTTAGCAAGTGCATAAATAGATAATCCAAACACCACTCCTGCTTTAAATAAATCAATCGGTGACATGCACTCACCTCCTTTACTGTAAAATCACGCACGAAAAAAGAGACGACAACCTTTTAGAGCCAACCCCTCCGACTTGTAATCATATTTAGTTGCCCTGTATATCTACCTGCCAGTGAATTCACACGAAGCTTATAGGCTTAATAAGTTCACCATCTTTCAAAAGACCAATTCCTATATCCTGTAGACCCTGTTTATCCTGTAATAAGTAAACAAAATTCGATGAACCGCCATCATAGTAGAATATCCAACATGTCAGTTCTTCTGTAAATTCACCGGGTATAGTCGACTTAACAGCCTCATTTTTGATATTCGCTGCAGATAGGACTCTAACATCCGCTATCCAATCCTTTCCCGCTAAATGCGGATGATGTTCATCAATGTAGTTCCTAAACAGCCTGATAACGCTCATATGTCCTTTGCTCCTTCTTATTTATTTGATATAGGAAAAACGACTTTCGTGCTTTTAGTGTGAAACACCCCTAAAAATGGGAATTCGTTACATTTACTCACCTCCTTTAAATTGCAAATACAACAGAAAAAGGAGGAGAGAACTCATCAGCAATAGATGAATTCTCTCCTCCGTTAATGTCGAAGTGTTTAATAACCTCCTTATTCAGTTGAATTTGTATTGTATCAATTTTCCTGTTATCTGAAATCGTAATTTGGTTAATTAATAGATGCAGCAGCCGCTTACGTTGTTCAGGTGTCAAAGCCTCTTTATAAGCAATCATGAAATTCTGCATTACTTGTTTTACTAGCTCAAAATTTACCTTGTGGTATCCACCTTGCCTCATTTGTTCCTCAATAGGGGCTATACGTTCCTCTAACCGCTCTATTTCACCATTTAGGTTGGCTAGTCTTGTAATAAGGTCATCTTTACCAAGCACACCATCCTCATATAAACCTAGAATTTTATTCTTTTTTGATTGCATAGTAGTTAATGATTTTTTTAGTATTTCATACTCTTTCTGCAGCGGTGTAATGCCATCTTTATTTTTTCGATTGATACTTTCCACTATCCTTTGAACTAATACATCATTATTGGCTAAACTCGCCAACTTTTCAAGAACATACTTTTCAGCATACTCTGTTCTGACTCCGTTTGAGCGACATACAGCTGTCCCCTTATTTTTCCATGCCCCACAAACGTAATAT
Source organism: Robertmurraya siralis (assembly GCF_005502275.1). Classification (GTDB taxonomy): domain Bacteria; phylum Bacillota; class Bacilli; order Bacillales; family Cytobacillaceae; genus Robertmurraya; species Robertmurraya siralis. The sequence continues at coordinate 13,636 of NZ_SWLZ01000008.1, read as the reverse complement.
TCTAATACTCGTTTAGTTCCATCCTTGTTGGTATTGGTTGTTCTCCCTAATACCATTCCCGCACCACATACAGGACATTTCAAGATACCTGTAAGGGGAAAATCACCACTATGGATTCTATTGGGTTTACCCGTGCGGCTTTTCATAATACTTTTAGCTTTTTCCCACATTGTTTCTGTAATAATCGGTGTATGACGCCCTTTTACAATAATGGGGTCTGGATTAATATTATTTCTTCTCTTTTCGTTCCAATCTCTTCTGACGTTGTATCTAATGTAGCCAGCATAAATGGGGTTACACAAAATAGTCTTTATACCATTAATAGAAAATTCCTTATTTTTCTTGGTTCGATAACCCTCCTTATTCAATCGATTGGCAATGGATTTATAGCCATTTCCCTGTGTGTATAATTCAAATATTTTTCTAACTGTTTGAGCCTCTTCTTCATTAATTACTAATTTTGAGATTTTCCTTTTCCTATTGTCACTAGGAACCGTCACAATATCATATCCAAGAACTTGTCCACCGTTCCATGACCCTTCTCTTGCTCTTGCTAACATCCCCATTTTGACATTTTCGGCAATGTTTGCTCGTTCAAATTCCGCAATCGCAGCCATCATTTGAAATTGTAATCTCCCCGATGCCGTTTCCGTTTCGTATCGTTCTGTATAAGAACGGAAGCCAATATTTTTATTTTGCAACCTATCAACAATGCTTAGAAGGTCAGAACTTTTTCTTGAAAGCCGATTCATTTTCCAAACTAATACAATATCAAAAGCCTTCTGATTAGCATCATGGAGTAATTGTTGGATAGCAGGTCTGCCTTTAATATTTTTACCGCTTATTCCTCGGTCAACGTATTCATTATAAATAGTATATCCTTCACGCTTACACCATTCTCTTAAGAGATTAATTTGCTCATCAATACTGTAACCCTCCTCAGCCTGTTCAACTGTTGATACACGGGCATATAAAGCCGCCCGTTTCTGAACTCCTGTTTGATTAAGGTCAAGCTGGTCGAACAGATTTATTGCATGATTCTGCATTTTTTTCTCCTCCTGTTTGTTTTGAATTAGTAGTCAAATAGTTTTTGACCATTTCCGCTAAGATGTCAATTAGAGTTTGATAGTTGTATTCCGATGTTTCTTCCATGTTCATGCTATTTATCCTCTCATCTGATTAATAATATATATTTAAACTTTTTTATGATGCTAAAAAGGGGGGAGGGGTGGTTTGTAAAATGGAAACTTTTTTCGGCTAAATTAGATATATATAATTTCTTTCCCATTTCATTTTTACTTTTATATGCCCCCCCAGTCCCCCTAAAATGAAACAATGTCATTATTTAAAAATGGATGTTGAGTATCATCAAATCCTACAATTTCCAATCCATCATAATAAAAAGTTCCTTTCACTTTCTTTTTCACAATTGGAATACCCTTATTATCAAGAATAATTTTGAAATTCCGCCAGAAGATTTGTTTTGATTTTGTTCCCTTGTCATCAATCCCCTGTAGTTGTAGCCACTGTAAATATCTTTGGTGAAATTCAGATTGCCTCGTTCTCTTTCCTTGTTTAATTCGTACATGTTCAAGGAAGAACTCCATGACAGGGTTTTGTTCGGAGTAATAGGCTTGATGGCATTGTTCAATGGCTTGGCTACGGCTAAACTGGTAATTATTTTTTCTCAACCGCTTTAGCCCTTCAATCGCCCAATTCAATATTCCAGGAAGCTCTTTTAATAATTCCTGTGTAAGATTTACATTCCGTTCATGCGGCTTAAATGTCCGATTAAAGGGTACAATCATTAGCTTTCTAAAATAACCATTTGTCACATCCATTGAATCGGGTAAGGTATTGACGACAAAGACAAGTTTGCAATGTGGTTTATAGCTTATGGCAGGATGGTATTTGATGTTAATGGTAATCGTGTCACCACTAACGATAGCTTTAAAATTTTCCGTCTTTAGTGCCTTACCGCCCATTTCATTTTCAGCAGCAATATTTACTGTTTTATTGATTAGACCTTCAAGACCAAACTGTTGACCAAATTCAGACAACGGTATGTTACTCACATTCTCTTTACCTATCAACTGAGTAATGATAGATATTAATACACTCTTGCCATTTGCACCGCTACCGCAAAAAAAGAATGCTTTTTCCGCTTTTGTTTCAGCAGACAAAAGATAGCCTATGATTTCTTGGAGAACACGAATGAGTTCCTCATCATCTAATGTAATTTCCTTTAGGAACCGCATAAAAGATGGGGCAACAGCGTTAGAATCAAATTCAATTGGCAATTGCACTGTCGATAAATAGCTTGGATGATGGGGAAGCAACTCAAATCTTTCCAAACTCAACATCCCATTTTTTAGATTGATAAAGTTCCAGTTGGAGTTCATATCATCAACGGTGACTGACTCCCGCAACAATGCCTTGACCACTTCATTCTCAGACTTACTATTCCAACTATTCCAAAGCCCTTCGTGCATAAGAGTTCGAATAACTTTCCCTAGTTCAACTTCCGACAATTCCTCATAAACACCTTTCTTATTGTAGAGAAAAAGTCTCCCATCTTTTGTTGACCGAACATGACATCGACTAATGAAATGCTTGACAAAGGCATTGGCATTAAATGAGTAACTTTTCTTTTTTTCATTGTAGATAAAGCCATGCGCTTCGGCTTTACTTATCTTGATAATCTGCTGTAGTTCCATTAGCAGTTCATTAGAAATCATTGCTTCATCAACCCGTTCCGCTGATTCATATAACTGTACAGATTCTTGTTGTGGAGTTTGATTGAAATGGTAAAGCAAAGCAATAAAATAATTTGGACTTTCTCTGGCAGAAATCATATCTAATGCAGTTACCAATCTTGAACGACATTCATTTGTATAAATGCCTTCGAGTAATTTTTTTGTATTCGTACTTGTTTCTAGCAATCTAACCTTATGAGGTTTATAAGGAGAGATATACGATGATATTTCCCCCTGTAAACCTTTTTGAAAGTCAACATTATAAACCGAATCAGAGTGTTTTTCGATTGCTTTTGAACTTCTAGCTGTATTTGGTTGCTTCATGGATGCTTCTTCATTTTTGCTTATCTCTTTTTTGGCTTCTAGACTTTTGTAATTTTCGACTTTATTATCTTCATTAGGTTTATTTTTTACTGGACGTCTTACTTTTCTTAGTACCATTACGCAGCAATCTCCTTATATACATCGAATAAAGAACAGTTAATAATTTCAATTGACTCTTTATCCTCTGCTCCAAAACACTTTGAATTAAATTCTGGAAAGAAGTTTACTAGGTCATTGTCAACACTTCTTACCGAGTCCTCTGGGTCATCATCAAAAAATCCATCTTGGATGTATAGGTCTTGTATGGGTGCCTTATTTAAAAACTCAGCAAATTCAAGTAACAACCCCACATACTGTCCTCGGTTCATAACCATCTGATATCGATATGCCTTTGGGTACCAATCGATTTCAATCATGTTATCGTGAATAAAGATGCGATTTGGTCTTACACTTAGCTTAGCCAAGTCTTTTGTAACTTTTTTCACTTGACGTTCAACCCCATCATTGGAAGTTCCTTTAGGAATTGATACACAAGCTGATAATCGGTAAATGGCATTTACGCCATCATAGTGGTCGCTACGGGCTTGTGTTAAAGCACTGATTGCAATTTGAAAGTTATCTTTGATTTTTATCATTTAATGATTCCTCCTATTTTTAGTTGCTATCGTTTCTACGTTGTTAAGAATACCTGATTAGCCCCAAAATAAAATACGGTTGAATCGGGATTAAAAAAATCCGATTCAACCGTTGATTTTTAAAGGCTATTTTTTTCAATTGTATCTAGTTCCACAGCAAATTTTTTTGTAAGTGTCTCTTTTATAAAAGATAAAACCTCTTCATTTTGCTTCTTCTCCATTACTTGTTCCCAATATGTATCAGTAAAGTATTTGCTGACGTTGTAATTATATTCAATATCATCTTTTAATTTGCCTAGTGCTTTAATTGATTGGATAATTGCTATTTCCTGCGGTTGAACTCCTTCAATGCTTTCAAGGGCATACATAACCTCAGCAATTGCATCTATCAGCTTAATGGATAAACTTTTTTGGTTACTTTTTAATAACTCTGGATAAGCACACTTTGCTAATATTTGTCCTATAATTGAATCAAATTCACCTTCTAACATTCCTGATTTTTTAATAATGGTTTCAATCTCTTGAATATTTAACTGTATTTTTTCATAATCAAAATTTTTTTTAAAAAATATTAAAAGCCAATCTTTTGTTATGTTTTTGCTCCATTGATAATACTTTAAATTCCCTAAACAATTGTAAGCTTCTAATAACCACTTTTTATTGGCTTCAATGACTTTTTCTGATGGTGGGTTATCTGTTTCCATATAAGATTCAATAGTCTTTTTCATTGAGTCATATCTTTTGCGGGAAACAGAACGTAACATTATTGTAAGTATTGTAAATTCCTCTATGCTCCAGAGTTCTTCTGAATATGTAGGCAATTCTCCTTTGAAACTTTTTATATTATTGAACCTGTCTAGATGATTCTTTGCCTCTATAGAAAGGCTTTCATCAGCAAAAATAATATTAATTACTGTTGAGAGTAAAGAAAGGCTTTGTATTAAATGGCTTCCCATTAAACTAAAAGCATCACTATTTTCTTTAATATCTTTAATGGAACAGCCAAAAAGGATATTTGTTGAGTATTTCTTCTCCATTACATCATCTCCTTGCAAAAAAAATAGGAGAGGCAGCTTTCTGCCAACACCTATCTGATTAATATTATAAGCAATTTTGCGAGAAAAATAAGTATAATGTTATGACTAATAATCACTTGGAAACAACATTGTTTGCTTATCTGGTTCATCAATTATCCAAACAGTGGTATTTTTTATGTTCATCGTACCCTTATCCATTATTAATTCTTCCTTAATGGTTGGTTGTTCCTGACGATTAATGATTTTTATTTTATTGCCAATATTAACTATTTCAAAAACCTGTAAATAATCCATTTTATCTTTCCTTTTAACCGCTATTGAATCTAATAGCTCCCACAGGAGAGCTTGCATTTCTATATTCAATTCTTCATTAATAGCCCTTGTCATGTAGCGTGGTTTATGTTGCTCATTCATTTTATCCTTCACCCTCATTTAAAAGTTTCTCATACACCCTTACACCATCTTTAAGGCAAACTAAAAAGAGTGGATTATTGGTATCTGCCTCTAAAGCAACACCAATAATCCACTCTGATTCGTTATTGTATATATATGTGTGAAATAAAACTGGATTCGGTAATATTTGCAGCACATCCTCTGAAATGAGTTCCTCGTCTAGTTCCTCGTGATATAGAATTACTGTTTCCTCTCCTAACGCAGTTGATTCAACAACCACACCAAATTTCTTTACCATAAAATCTTTCAATTGCTTAATACCAAACATGGCGTAACTCCTTTCAAATATAATATTATTGGTTCACATTGCGGCGGCGTCATACGGTACTAATTTCCACCGATTTTTTAAGGCAGGGTAGAGAGGATGGAAACCTTTCCGACCAAAATTCGCCTCTATTTGAAGAATGTTTGCTTTCTTGTCTAGCAATATAGCTAAAATCATGTTTAACCGTTCAACAGCTTTTTTGTTTGTCTCTACTCCTTTTCCGACCGCAATAATGACATCATCTACTCTTGGAATGGCTTCTTGAATACATTTCAAATTTTCAATAACAGACTCTTTCGTTTCATCTCTAACAATAGATGGAAAAAGATTTACAATTTCTACAACACCGTAATCCAATTTAGAAAGGTTATTAGTGACATACATTGTTGTTTGGTCTTGCACAATTTCATCTGTTTGACCTGCATTTTTCATGATAACAAGTGCTTTTTTCTTGTTCTTATCCCACTCTTTTCTAACAAGATACTTGTTTTTCATTTCGTCATCATAAATGACTTCTGTTTTTACCATGCTTTTAGTTGTTTTCACTGTTACTTACTCCTTTCAGATATAGCCTTTTTCTTTTAATGAAGTGAAGGAATCTTCGCCAACGATAATATGGTCGATTACATCTATGCCAATAATTTTCCCCGCTTCTACAAGCCTTTTAGTGACCTCTATATCTTCTTTGCTTGGTTCGGACATCCCTGATGGGTGATTATGTCCCACTATTATCGAAGCAGCATTTGAAAGAATTGCAGACTTCATTACCTCCCTGGGATGAACAAGGCTGGCATTCAGACTGCCAATGTGACATACATTAATTGATACTGGCTGATTCTTCGTGTCAAGTGAAGCGACAATGAAATGCTCGCGGTCTTTTTCTTCTAAGAACAGTTTTAAAAGTCTATATCCATCTTCCGGCGACCTTACCGACCTTTCTTTGTATAGTAAACTTGACTCCTTTACTAATTTTAGTGAAACAATGTTAATTCTTTTTGCACTGGCGACCATTGTTTTCCTCCTCTAAGATACATTTTTCATTCAAAGCTATAATATATATTTAAATTTTTAATGAATACATCGTGGAACTACTCATTTAATTCATTTCTCTGTAAAAACAATTGCATCTTGAAAAAGTCCAATATATCTTTATCCATAATCTTTTCCTCAATCAAAATGTCCACAATCTTTTCATCTGAATTTATCTTATATAAATACACTTTTTCTTTTTCAAAATATTTAAGGAAACTAGGAATTGTGCCTAAAATACCACTAAATTTAGATTCGAATACAAGGAAGTCCATATTTTTCAAATTGTCGCCCTTCTCAAAAATCACTATTTTCGTAAAGTTTGTGAGGACATCAATACTTTTATTTATGGCAATCCTTTTATGGTTATCCCAAAATACAGCTGATAAAGTTGATATTAAATTTTCTTCAACCATTCCTGAACTGGCCAAGATATTTAAATCCTTAAAACTTTGTATTATTCTCAAATTTTTAACCCCCCATTGAGAAATTGCAATAAAAAAGGGTTGAAAGCCATATTTGCTTTCAACCCTTTTTCATTCAATCTAAATCTTCCAAGTATTTGGTAATTAGTGCATTTAATTTTCGATTTACTTCTAATTCGTCCAAAGTTCCTTCATGTGCCTGCTTTGAGAGATTAGACAAAGCGACATGAACTTCATTTTCCTTGTCGTACTTTACAATACGAATTGGCAAATCTGTTTTAAAAGACCTTGAGTCAGAAGAATCAATTATATATTTCGTTGCAATATCAGAATTCATAACCGCACAAATATAATGAGCCTCGTCTTCCGTGATAAAATTCCCCTCATTATCTTGTGCAATAGAGCAAGCATGGTCCAAGAGAAGATACATTTTTTCTTCCCCCCATGGGGTTATACCATTTTTTATTACAGTTGAAACCCACTTTGTATTATTCCTGAAAGCCACCCTTACAGGTGCAAATGTATAAGGGCCAACACGAGTTATGCTATAAAATTCTCCTTTTTTCCCCTGTACCCTTTGATTATAATCCGTCTTTGCAATATTATCACGGACAGAATCATAATAATCGAGAAGACTTTTTGATTCTGATTCCAGCTCCTTCCTTGGAATTGGCCTTTTTAAATCAGACGGCTTATATGGGAACGGTGCTACAAATTTTACATTTTCTAAGCCAAATCGGACAATGTTCGGTCCCTCAATAACAGGATGTAGGAATTTCGTATCCATTAGCACTTGCCGAATAGGAACTTTTCGTTCAGACTTCTTATTTTGGTAGTTTTGAACCCAAATTTTATTTTTGGTTGTTCCAACCTTTTCATCCAGTACCTCGAAGATAACACCCTCTTTAGGATATAAACCTAACCCTACACGCCCTTTATATTCACTTTGTCCCGCAATTAATTTCATTTTGGGAATATCACCAATGTTTCGGATGTCTGTAAAGGTGAAGTTGTTATAGTGCTCCGAAGCCATATACGCTACCTTTTCCAAAGGTACAAATTTATTTTCTATCGCCTTGAAGTTTTTATATTTTTTTTCAAAAATATTTTCACCTCTGCGTTTTTCATACATTAGGACAGGTATAAGTTCTTTTTGGGGCTCTTCGCTTTTCTTAAAGTAGTATGTCAGGAATTTTTCTGTTACTGGTTTAAATGGGTCCCCTGATTTCGACCAGTCTATGAATTCATCATATAATAATTTGCCACTCCGAACTTGAACCAGTTCCCTAAACCCAGCATACGTTTGTTGAAATGCAATTGATTTTGGCATAAGGAATCCCATCAAACCGTCAGAATCCAGCCAATTATCAGCAACAACATTTGCGATAAGGGCACATAAATTTAGGTTTATCCCGCCAGTGAAGTTATCACCTGAAAATACATGCTGTTCAATAGAAGCTCGTTTTAAAATTTCCCTATAGCCGTCAGGAAGAGCCTTCCAATCAATCCATGGAGGATTCGATGCAATTAAGTTGAATTTCCCATCTACCATAGTGCTTAGAACACTAAAAATTGTTCTAATCCAGGCTCTACTCCACCCTTTTTGCATTAAGGAAACTGTATTTTCAACGAATTCCTCAACTGAGAATTGTATTTCCTCATTGGTATATTCACATAGACCCAATAACTTTTCAATTAATTTTGAAGTTTCAACTTCCTCTGTTTCGAAAATTTCCTCTTCAAACTTTTGGGTCACAGAAATAAAATCAGGGTGTACAAAGACCATTTTTGGTAACCTAAAGTAAAGGGATGTCCTTTCGTCCACATTTATTTCATATGAAATAAATTCTGTCCCTTCAATATTCGCCATTTTAGGTACTAAGGCTGCGTCACCTAATTTTATTGGAAATACTATCTGGGGCAGCTCATTTTCGACATCAATATACCTTGCAATCGCAATAAAATAGTTAATACGGCATGTTAATACAGCAAGTGGGTTAATATCGTAACCGTAAATCCTATTTAACACGCTTTTTAATATAAGCGAATTATCTTTGTCGGCCTCTTCTTTAAGGACATATTCAATCATTTTCATCACAAATGTACCGGAGCCGCAACAAGGGTCGAGCCCCCTCCAAAGTGGATTTACTTTCCGAACTTCATCTAATTTCCGGAAAACCACATGGTCTGCAAGCCAATCTGGTGTATAATACTCCCCAAGTGAGTGGCGAACCTCTTTTGGAATAATTGATTCATATAAAACCTTAAAGAAGTCATGCACATTTTCCCTGTTAAATAATCTTTGACCAGGGTCGTATTCTGATAAAATCTCGATACACTTTATTAGGCAAGCATAAATATCTTCATTCCAAATTCCCTCATGTAAGTACCATGAAAAGAAATCCCCTTCTAAAAGATTTAGTATACCGACCTGCTTGAAAATTTCTCCAGATTCAATTGCGCTTAATCCACTTCTTAAACCAAGTGAATCTAGTCGGGATAGTTCATCAAATTTCAAAGAAAAGTTGGAGCTTTTGAAGAATATTTCGGTTGTAACATTATAAGCTATTAACTTAATAAGGATGACGTAAGCAGTATGCAAACAAAATAATGCTTTTGTCTCATCAATCTTTTCTTTGGAGATTCCAAAATAGTCAGCAAGGATGGTCTTTCTATCCTTAATACTCTTAGTGTTATTGTCGTTATGTCCTCCTAATTTAAAGATTTTCTCCCATTCATTTTCATATTTTGTTTCTCCAATTTTTTGATTGAGGACAAGTTTTTTATAAAGAGTCTTTGCCATGTCGATTGTTACCTGATTAGATGAGTCAATGCTAAAATCAGTAACTAATCCCTTAGCAGTTAATTCCTTTCTCCCTAATGAAAGGTAGACCTTTATTAACTCCTTTAATGTTTTTAAGCCAAAATTTTGCACCGGAGAAACAATTTTATTTCCACTTGAATACGAAATAAAAACAATTTTCCTTCCGTCAGTAAGAACCCCAAAATATTTATCGATGTGTTCCTCTTCATTTCGAGAAATATTCTTTAGATATTCATCTAACTGGTTTTTGTTTTTCTCCAAATCATCCATGATGTCCTGCTTATATTCAGTAATAACATTATAAAATCGTGAATCTGCACGCTTTTTCTGCTTAAGCCGATACCTTAGCGATTTTTCTTCGCTATCAGCATTAACAATTACAGATTCCTCTCGGATAGGCGCATAGTCTTCTCCAAAATATTGCATTATTTCTGCAATCTTACTTTCAACCCTCGAAGCAATAGTCGCTTCTGAATTTGCTTTATTACAACTATCCACAATTTGTGTTGCAATAGATTTTAGTTTTTCCTCAAAATCCTTGGATTCAATTAAAGCAGAATGAACCTCCTTAATTAAATCTGGATTAGTCGGAAGGCCGGATTGCGATGTTACTATATTCTTTGGACCCTCCGATATTTTTACTAAAAGCTTTTCTTTATCAGCATCAAGATTTAAAGTTTCCAATTTAAACTTACAAACAGGACATAAAGCGGCAGCCTTTTTAAAATTAAGATTTCCTGGCTCTAATTGATAAACAGTTAAATAAGGAACATCTTTGAACTCCTCCGGAACACTTTCTTCACATAGCTCGCAAGTATTTTTGGCTCTTCTCAATACCCGCTTTTCTACATCACTATTACCTTCAAGCTCTTCGTTTATCAAAGATGTTAATTCTACGTTAAAAAAGTCAGCAATTTTTTTCATGTGGGCTATAGTAGGCGATTTCGTCGCATTCTCATAGGAACGAATTGTATTAGCACTAATCCCTACCTTTTCCGCCAACTCCTTTTGTGACAGATTTTTATTCTCCCGCAGTTCTTTTAAGTTCAATCAAACCCACTCCTTCTTTGTGCGCCAATTTCAATCGTTTCATTTATTATATGCGCACAAAAATAAAGAGTCAACAATTTTATTGCGCAATGATTTAAAATTATTAATTTTATAATGCGCAATAAAATAGCCCCTCCTAAAAAAGAGAGGACTGTTATTTTGTTATAAATTTGAAAAAACCTCATTTACTTATGGTACGGTTCCCCCCTCATAATCCGAAACGCCCGATAGATCTGCTCCACTAAAACCAAGCGCATCAATTGGTGGGGAAAGGTCATTTTTGAGAATGATAGTTTTTCGTCTGATCGCTGCAACACCTGCTGGCTCAAGCCGAGCGAGCCGCCGATGACGAAGGCGATTTTGCTTTTGCCGTAGGTGGCCAGTTTGTCTAGTGTGTCGGCCAGTTCTTCTGAGGATTTTTGCTTTCCTTCAATTGCTAAGGCGATGACGTATGTATCGGGGTGGAGCTTGGCCAGGATGCGTTCTCCTTCTTTCTCCTTTACTTGCAGCATTTCATTTTCACTTAAAACTTCAGGCGCTTTTTCATCGGCTACTTCAACGATTTCAACCTTTGCGTAAGCTGACATTCTTTTTAAGTATTCGTCAATTCCTTGCTTTAAATATTTTTCTTTTAGTTTTCCGACGGTAATGATTGAGATATTCACAGCTAATCCTCACTTTACGAACAAGATATCCACATTGTTTATCCACATATCCACATTTTCTATCCACATCTTGTATGAGATCACGCGTTCGCCACCATATATACAGCATGTTTTTGACAATATTCACAGGTTGTTGATAACTTTTCATCGTCAATTTTATTTAATATCGGAAACGTCTCAAAGTCGTCTACAATCGTATCTATCGCGATTTCTACGTGTTCTTCGCAGCAATATATCATCGGATTTATTCTCCATTCTAATAAAAATAATATTTTAAATTGTGGATAAATTGTTATTCAGCATTTATCCACAATTATTTTACCATTTTTTTCGTTCCTTGTTTCTGATAAAGCCAAAATCACGATTTATCCCACTTGTTAAAAAAACTTGTTCGGCTTATTTCGTATGAAAACGAAGGTCTCACACGTCTTGCAGTTATGCCACAAATTAACTCTGCTATACATAATAAGGCTTTAACAATAGCAAGCTCCGGCCTTTAAACACGAAAAAAAGCAGGGTTGCCCCTGCTTTTATCGTAACAATCTTGATGATTATAATGTGTCTCCAGCCAGCTTCATGGTCGTTTCCTGAAGCTTTCCATCGCGGTAAAATTTAATTTCTAACGTATCTCCCACGTTCTTCTGCGTATAAAGGTGCTTCCTTAAATCGATTGTATCCTTAATTTCTTCCCCATCCATTTCGACGATTACATCGAGTTCTTTTAAACCTGCTTGAGCTGCTGGAGAATTTGGTTCAACGCGCATAACCGCTACACCATTCGTTACATCATTCGGGAGCTTTAATGCTTCCTTTTGATAGTAAGATGGGATTTCGTTGACGGATTGGAGTTCAATCCCCATATATGGCCGATTTACTTGCCCGTGTTTCTCTAAATCATCAATGATCGGAATGGCATAATTAATCGGAATCGCTAGACCAATGCCTTCAACGGCACTTTCAGCAATTTTCATTGAATTGATGCCAATGACTTGACCGGCGATATTGATAAGAGCGCCACCGCTGTTACCTGGATTAATCGCAGCATCCGTTTGCAATACTTCCGCCTGCCAGTCGACAATCCCATCCTGATTGATATCAACAGGAATTGCTCTCTCTAAGCCGGAAATGATCCCTTGTGTGACAGAGCCGGAAAAGATGGCACCTAACGGATTGCCAATCGCAATAACAGGCTCACCTGTGCGCAAGGAGTCTGAATCACCAAACTCGGCAATGGTCTCAATCTCGCTGCCATCGACCTCTAATACAGCTAAGTCAGTCCACACATCACTACCTCTTAGCGTTGCCGGGATTTTAGTCCCATCGTTTAAGGAAATTTCCAAAGAGGAGGCACCCTCAATGACATGATGGTTTGTAACAACATAGGCTTTGCCATTTTCCTTTTTATAAATAACCCCTGAACCTGTTCCGGCTTCTTGTCCGTCTGACGTATTGCCATGCCAAAAGCTTGTTTGCTGGATGTTCGAAATTCCGACTACCGCATCTGCTGCCTTATCAACCGCCTTCGTAATATCGCTCTCCACATTCACAGCAACATTCTGCGTTTCAATCGCACTTTTCTCCTCTCCGCCAGTCTGCTGAGATGGTGACACATCGTAAGGGAGAACATGATAATCCACCAGTTTCGGAAAGGCTAGAATGACAAGGAATCCCCCAAGTACAACACCTAGTAGGCTCGCTAAAAAGTAGCCCCCTCTGTTTCCTTTCTGCTTTTTATAACGACTTTCATAATCTTGGTCGTAATAACCCATATTCTTCACCATTCCTTTCATAAGAACGATCGCTAAAAGTTATTCTTCCTATATATACCTAATTATAATCTTACAAGAACAAAAAACTAATCATAAGCATTTAAATTCCTCTCCCTTTTAAATTTGTTCATAAATTAGCCGCAATTTAATGCATGCTTCATACTGAACGGAGGGAACCTGTTGTTACTGGCCGTGCAAGAAGCATATTAGGCTTTGGCTGCTGGCAAAAGACTTAAAAATACACTCCCATAACTGTACCCTAGTCAATAAAAAAAGCGTGGAGAGGTGGTGACCCCACAAAGTTAGAGTTTTTATTAAGCAGCTGATTGGCTGGTTTGAGTTCGGTATTGTATTGGACTTAAACCAGCCAATTTTACTTTTATACGCTTATTATTGTAGTAATC
>NZ_SWLZ01000007.1 GCF_005502275.1 Robertmurraya siralis | reverse complement strand
ATGTATTGGAATAGTTTAACATATTAGGTAAATTTTATTAGGAATCGTGTCGAAAAATATTTTTTTGGCACTCCAACAGCGGTTCAAACCGTTGATATATCAATATTTATAGAGGGAGGAAAAAATACGTGTTAAATTTTCTTCATCTATTCCAATACCCGTATCCTCTACTGAAATTTGCATGTAGTTATTTTGCACTTCTGCTGTAACCGTTATTACTCCTTGTTTCGTATACTTAATACTATTATGAATGAGATTAAAGAGGATTTGCTTCAATCTGTTTTCATCTACGTACATCAATGGGAGCGAAGGATCAGTGTGATTTATTAGTTTGACAGATTTTCGATCAGGCAGTAAATAGGACATCTCTGCTATAATATCGCCTACAACTTGAAGGGATGTTGGTGCCGGTTCATTATGAATTTCCCCCCTTTTAATATTCCCTGCATCAAGCAAGTTTTCAACTAATGTCGCTAATCTCCTCCCAACATTATGGATAAGCAGTAAATTTTCCTGTTGTTCTTTTTTTAAAGGACCTAAGAAGCCCTCCAATATTGATTTTGATAGATTAAGAATCACATGCAGGGGCGTCCGTAATTCATGTGACGTCTTAACAAGGAAATCATCTTTAAGAGAATCGAAATGCAGAAGTTCTTTCGTCAACTCATCGACTTTTCTAAAAGCTTGTTGAGATCGATAGCTCATGAGAGACGATAGTCCAATAACCATAAATAAAAAGATAAAGAGCGGTGCTCCTCCAAATTCTACCTCAAATAACAAATTTACTCCTAGAAGAATTCCATAACAGGCATAAGATACAACCACATTTATGATATATAAGGAGCCTTCCATTTTATTACGATAAGCTTTTATCAAAACAAACAGGATGTAACAATAGGCAATACCAATCAACGCAACAACTAAAACTTGCAAAAATATAAGCGGAAAAAAATCCGAAAGCTTTATTGGACGAAAAGGTCCTAAAAATATAGCGGGTACTAAAAGCATAAGACAAAGAGCCATAATCATTTTCTTGTTGGCATATTGTGTAAAAAAGCTGTACACAAATAGTAAAAAGAAGAGTACAGATAAATGAATGGTCATGAGCTGCCATTGCAGCAATATTCTTTCACCAATTTCCGGAAATATCAACATTAATAATCTTTCATTTATTGCTGCTGTATAGAATCCTTGAATGAAACAAAAAATGCTAAAATACAATTCATATAAATTCTTCCGTTGTTGCAAATACGTAACTAAGTATATCAATCCAAATATAAGATAACCGGAGAACACGATCGCATCTAATACTTTAAACAGATCTCGATTTGCCAAGATATTTTCAACTGGACCAAATTTGATTGGACGGAGAATTCCTCCCGTTGTGACTTGATGGCTTGAGACATGGATAACTAATTCAAGCTGATTCTCATCACTATTAACGAAAGCGTTATATCTGGCATTACCAAAAATATATTCTTCTTCATTCTCTGAAGCATTTCCGCTATGTCCGATTTCGTTGCCATTTACAAACATCTTGCTAGAAAAACCAATCATATTAACCTTTATGCCAAAATTTCCTGCAAATGGTGTCTTTATTATCAATCGGTAAGTTCCATAAGGTTTATTTTTTTCAATATACTCATCCCATTTATCTGGGACTTTAATAAACTTCTTTTCTTCTTGATATTCACCAAACGCTAATGGCCTAGGTTCAATGAGAACTCCCGGATAGAATTCCCACTCCCCGTCTAATGTAATCAGTTGATTATCCTCAAATGTTAAGTGACTCACATCTAAGATGCCCTTTTCAGCTTTTGGCAGTTCGGGATTTTTCCAACCAGATACTGTGAAAACGTACACGACTGTAAATAAAATAAGAATTGCTGATAAAGATAATGTTATTTTTTTTCCCATTGGTCACCTGCAAATAGTCATATTCATCTAAACAATGTTTGCTTTATTATTGTGCGATATATAGATTTAAACATACGTCTCTGTTTCCCATTATAAAACAATAGAAAGTTTGTTCAATCCTATTAGAACACTTTCAATAAAAAATAGTCATTTTATTTAATTTTTTGGCTTTGTTATATGTTGGTGTTGATTTTTGGCTCATTTCGAGTGAAACTAAGGTTTCACTCGAAATGAGCCAAAAATCGTTTAATCAACAATATTGTTTAACAAAGCTATGTTTTAAAAATTCAAGCGTTAAAATTTGGTAATCAAGAGTATCAAGCATAAGGCTCTCTCACTCGGTAGGTGTAAAAATTTCCAACCATAAAAAAAAGAGAGTCTTTCAAAAGCATTGCTTTAAAAACACTCTCTACGCTATATCTACTTTAAAACCATGAAAATTGTTTTTAATCAAAACATTTCCTTTCTAAATAAATGAAGAAATACAAGAATTAGTTATTTTTAATTTCTATATCATCTGAATCCTCTTGGGCAGCCAATTCCAGTTCTTGCTTTAATATATTAGAAATATTATCGAGTCCCTCTTCGGATGGAACAAAGTAATAAATACGATCTATTATTTGACCCTCGCCCTCTAATTCAAAGGATTTGATTTTAGCAGTATTGATTGAAGAATATACATGTTGCAATTGGAAAATCTCGGTTGGACTTAAACTTGTTGTAACGTTTTTCCCTAGTATTTTAGAAATTTCACCAACCTTAAATAGTGTATTTGTCGAAATGGCCTCATCGATAGTCGCTTCGATAAATTGTCGCTGTCTTTCATCACGGGAATAAATATTGTTAACTTCACGTTTTCTCATTCGCACAAAAGCTAATGCTTCTTCCCCGTTTAACTTCTTCTCACCTTTTTCAAAATAAATTCTTTCTCCACCTGCATATATATCTTTTTCCCAAAATGGTTCTTTAATATCGACGGTAACACCACCCAATGCATTAACAAGATCTCTAAAACCATCAAAATTAACGGTGACATATTCATCAATTGGAATATTTAATAATTGCTCAACTTTTTCAACTGTAAGTTTATTGGCACCATAATCATTCATGGAGCCATATGAGTATGCCGCATTAATTTTATGAGTGCCGGCGTATTTTCCTGCTTCCTCCTCTGTAAATTCCACTCTAGTATCACGCGGAATACTAGTTATCGTTACATTTGCTGTTTTAGGATTTAATGTAACAACAATAAGGGAATCTGCTCGCCCATTTTCTCCGCTTGTTGCATAATTCTCGACACCAATTAATAAGAGCGATGTCGGCTCCTTTCCTATATTAACAGCTGTATTTCTCAGCTCTGAGTTACCATCTGGACGCTCTATCTCTTCATATGCTTCAGTTGCTGCGTTGTAAACATGAATAAAAAAGTATCCACCATAAGCAACAGTCGTGACCACTAATAGTAAAAGAACACTTATTGTATATTTTTTCCACTTGGACATTCTCTTTTTTTTCACTCTCAAACACATTGCCTCTTTTCTAAGCTAAATTTATTTACAGCGATGAACTGGCTTTTTTAAAATACAAATTTGAAGCAGATATTGAGGATCGCATTCATTCAAGACTAGAATGAGAGATTCGGAGTTATTTATTACTCCACTTTAAATTGTATCGGCTTCATCGATTCATCTATTGCTTTCATTTCATACCCATTTTCGTGAAAATAACTCAACAGTTCTTCTAAATGATTAGCTGTAGTTGGTTTCTCATGCATTAATACAACCAATGGTCTCTTACCAACATATTGGTTTACCTGCTGAATAACATTGTTCACATACTCACCTCTCGGCATCTTCCAATCCTCGGAATCAATATTCCAGTCCCATAAAATGAAATGATCACGTTCAATCACTTCCCTAAATGGAGAAGTAATATATGGTTTTGAACCATAAGGTGCTCTTATCAAACGCGAGTTTAGATTGGACTTATCAAAAATTGCATCCAGTGTTTCATTCATTTCTGATGCAAAATTTTCAGGAGAATGATAGATTTTAGATACATCATGTGTGACGCCATGAGCACCAATAGAGTGACCACTTTCAGCCACTTTCTTCACTATATGAGGATTTTGTTCGATATTTGGCTTCAACATAAAATAAGTTGCTTTTGCATGATACTGATTAAGCAGATTTAGTATTTTTTCTGAAGCAGTCGAATGCGGTCCATCATCAAAAGTTAAATAGACAACCTTGCCAAGTTCTAAATCTTTTTTCTCTTTATCTTTCTTTATAGGATCATTAGCTTTCTTTGTGCCCTGATCAGCGCTTTTATCTATTAAATCATTCGATAGTGGGTTATCAGCACTTTTGACCTTTTCCTCTACGATTTTGGGATCTGCTGCTTTAGATGATTCAAACATTTGCCCGACAACCTTCCCTGCCCATGTAACACATAATGAGATGATTAATAAAGAAAATATGACAACGGCTATTTTTCCCTTAACATTCAATTTATATCTTTTTCTTCTCTGTAAGTTTGACATATTCTTGCCCCCTAATAATACCACTGCTACATTGTAATCTTCTTTTTATTAGAATGATAGTAGCTATTATTTTTATATATTTTGACAAAACCCGACATATTTCTTTGCAAGATTTAATATAAACTACAATTGTCATAGAAGTTTGACCTACTTGTAAACAAAATGTCACAAAAAAATCTATCAACCTTTTGGTAAAAGAAATGATGGAGATTTACGTTAACACTATTGCCATTCATACGACTTTGACCATGTCCTTACGTAAGATATAGTTGTAAGGCATGAGCTAAAGAAGTACAAATTAAAAAGCCTCATTTAGTCAAAAACTAAAATGAGGCTTAATCAATCATAAATTTAAATTTTTTTACGTCTAAAAGGCCACTATATAAGCAGAGTCATTATTTGGAACAATTTGCGTTAAGGAGCCTTCCGCCGGTGAACTTTGCTTCTGTCCATGAATGAGAAGATTATTGCCATCAGGACTCCAAAACAAATCAAACGGCACGATGCCATGATATACAGGTTCTTGAAATAAAATATTCCTTCCTTGAAGTTTTCCTGCATAAACGGTGTCACGATCGTATAAAAAATAAGCTATTTTCTTGCGATCAGGAGAAAATTTAAAACTGGTTACTTTTTCAAGTAGAGCTGAAAGTTCACCATTCCGCTGATCGTACTCATAAAGAGTGTTTTCTGGTCCCAAAAATACAAACTGGTCATTATTCAACCATGTAGGT
Organism: Robertmurraya siralis; assembly: GCF_005502275.1. Taxonomy (GTDB): domain Bacteria; phylum Bacillota; class Bacilli; order Bacillales; family Cytobacillaceae; genus Robertmurraya; species Robertmurraya siralis. The sequence goes on along the minus strand of NZ_SWLZ01000007.1, from coordinate 183,096 downwards.
TCACCAAGTGTTCTTAACTTTTCGGACTGAAGATTAATCCCATTATCAGTAATGGTTCCCATGATGATACTGGAATCTCGTTTTGAGTTCGGTAGTATCGTCAATAACAAATTATCACCATTATCAGAAATGCTTATAGCTGTTGGGGATTCATTCTCTATCTCCTTTAATGGATATGTTTTAAGTGATCCCGTGTCTGTATCGAAGAGATGAACTTCCGCTGGCTGCTTTTTCTTTGCCGCAAGTACAAGATAGCAAATATAACGGCTGTTATTCGACCACGCTCCTCCTTGTACGTACATTAATTTATTATAATCAATGGTAGCTATTTCCGTTTTACTGCCATCCTGAACTGATATCAAGTTTATGATTCCCTTATTTGAGGTTGAAGACATCATGATTTCAACCATCTTCTTACCATCTGGTGAGACTAACAGATTGAAAGTATACTGATGCCATTCTTGTAACATCTCCGGCGTTTCATAAGGGAACGCAAGCGTATGAAGATAATCAGGTACCCGTTTGGCAACCTCTTCCTTTTTAAAAATGCCAATAATAGAGTTCTTTGAGGACCAACCAAATAATTTATCAACAGCAGGGAGAGGATAAATCTTTTTTACCAGAAAAGGATGGGAATTATGATTTTCAATATTGTTTTCTTCCTGTGCTGGAATCACAATTGTTTCCGCTCTTTCTCCACTGCAACCGGATACGAACAGGACAATAAGCAATGCGATCGATAACCAGCCAATAAACTGCTTGTTCAAGATGGTTCCTCCTCTCCTAAACGATTGATTTCCATCGCAACAATGGTCTGATTTTCCTCATAGAACATTTTGATCGCACCTTTGTGTTCCTCAACGATCGCTTTTACAATGCTTAACCCCAGCCCCATACTTCCCTTTTCTGTAGTTTGATTGCTGGCTGAATAGTGTGGTTGAAACAACTTGGAATATTGGACATCCTCGAAGGGCGGGCTAGGATTCTTAAAAATAAGATGAATTTTTTCTTCAACTGCCTTAGCTTCAACCATTATTTCTGAATTAGCGGAGCTGTACTTAATGGCATTATCAAGCAGATTAATAAATAACTGGCGTAATCTATCGGCTTGGCCATACACATATAAATTTTCTTCAATTTCAGCTTGAATTCTTTTCTTATATCGTTCTGCCCGAAACGACATTGACTCGCAAACATCTTTTAAAATTCCCCCAGCATCCACTCTGTCAAACTTTTGATTAATAGAAGAACTCCGTGATATTTCAAGAAGCTTTAACACCAAATTGTGAAGACGCCTACTTTCTTCTATTATGTGATTCATTCCTTTATTAAAAAACTTCTGATCAGATTCACCCTTTTCTTTTATCATTTCAGCATATCCCAGTATGGAAGTTAGCGGTGTTTTAAGCTCATGGGTAATATTATCATAAAAGCGCTTTTCCTGTTCATTCAGTTCTTTTAACTGATCACGATCCTTTTCAATCGTAGATATTTGATCTTTTATTCTGGAAATCATTTCATTAAAATTAACAGCAAGTTGACCAATTTCATCTTTTCTATGAAAATTGATATCTACATCCAAATTCCCTTTCTTAATATCTGATGATGCCTCCGTCAGCTTTGTCAGTGGAATCGTAATATTTCTGGAAAGAATGTAAGAAAAAAGGTACGCGACTGCAAATATTGCCAATGCAATATAAAAAATGAAATCGACAATTTCTCCACTCTGTTTATAAAGGAGACTAAAATCCTTGGAAAAGCGGAGTATTCCTACTTTCGTTCCGTCAATGACAACTGGATATGAAAAAAGAGCTTCTGCCTTACTCCGATCATAAATAATATGATAAGCAGTATTTCCACTAATAGCCTCTTTTAGATCTTCATCACTTTTCTTTAAAAATGCTGCTTCATCAGACGATGCTAACAATTCACCATCTACGCTATAGACACTAACATTGCTGCCTGTCGAATGTGTTAAATCATTTACCATGTCTGTAGCCATATCACTAAAATAAAGTTCATTGCTTTTATAATGATTAATCAAAAACGCTTGTCTTACATAAACAATACTATTTTTTTTAAGATCAACTAAATCTGAAGTAACAACTTTTTGATTGTTTGACCATATCGTCTCTTTTACCGTTTGATTAAGCACAAGAAAAGAAAGGACAAAAATAACAAAAAAGCCAATAATAAACTTAGCCTTTATCGTTCGAAACATCCTTTATCCCCCCAGCTTCTCAAACTTATATCCGATCCCAAAAACAGTAGTAATCAAATCACCTGCATTTAGCTTTTTACGGAGCCTTTGAATATGAGTATCGACCGTTCGGGTGTCCCCTACGAAATCATATCCCCATACAAGATTTAACAGTTCGGAACGAGAGTAAATTCTTCCACGTGATTCAATCAAGGTCATGAGTAAATCAAATTCTTTAGGTGTCAATTCTACTAATTGCTCATCCTTCTTTACCAGCCTCTCCTCTGGAATGATCACAAGATTTTTAATGCGAATTATTTCGCTTTCCGTATTTCCTTGTTCGCTTGAATTCGCATGATTTAAACGACGAAGAATCGTACGAATTCTTGCCACGATCTCTCGAAGATCAAATGGTTTTGTTATATAATCATCAGCGCCATATTCCAATCCTAGTACTTTATCCGTGATATCAGATTTGGCCGTAATCATCAGGATTGGAATATTATAGTTCTCCGTAACCATTTTACATAAATCTAAACCGCTGCAATCAGGAAGCATCCAATCAAGTAAAAGAAGATTAGGTTTGAACTCTGCCAATTTACTCATTCCTTCCGATCCGCTTGTTGCAATACATGTTTGAAAACCTTCCGATGTAAGTCGATAAGATAATAAATCCGCAATCGGTTCATCATCTTCAATAATAAGAATCCTTGTTTCATTCATAAACAGTCACTCATTCCTTTTTCGTATGTACTTATACTTCGCTATTATTTAAAGCTTTGTTAAACAGAATTTTGTTGATCAAACGCTCTGTTACTCATTGCGTGTGAAACCTTGGTTACACATGTCTGCTAGTAAGTATTTTTGAAGGTCAAAGGGAAGATAATCCAAAAATCAACACCGACATTCAACAAAGCCATAAAAAACATAGATATTCTCTAAATTATTGTAGCACAACAAATTCTGCAGGACTTCATTCCCCCCTGCTTTTTAATTCTTCCGCACTGTTTGTACCTTATTTCGATGAAAAGCCTTCGTTTTTCTTGCCTTTTCGCTCTAATGAAGAACGGATTTTACTCAAGAAATCAATAGGAGAACGATTGCTTTTCTTCAATCCGGGCTAAATTTTAACACTGTTGTATAAATGCTTCTTGATTAAAGTTGTTGCATTTACATAACCACAGATCTCATTTGAACTAAATCTGCACATATCTAATTTTAGCAATTTCCTAATAAAGATAAGGGTTTCCGCACACACTAATAATAAAACATGAAGGGAAATTGTCTTATGTTAAATCAAATTATTTTATGGGCGATGTTGATTCTCCCATGGGGCTTATTATTTTTTTTAGATAAACAGCGGGTGAGTGAATTTTTACCAGCAGGGTTATTTTCCTCACTTTTAATCACGATCGTATTTCAAATTTATGAAAGATGGGATATTGTAAAAGTAAAAGAAACGATTGTGCCTCTCACAAATGTTCCCCCAGCTACGTATGGATTGTACATTGCGTTACCGATGTTTTTTTTGTACCTTACTTTCGGAAATTTTTGGGTATACTGGATTCTTAATTTGGTTAGCGATCTGGTCTATTGTTTTGTATTCATGGGATTATATGAAAAATTTGGGATCTTCGATATTAATAAAATAAATTATTTTGGTATATTTCTAATACAACAAGCGTTATCTATGTTGATTTACCTCTTTCAAATAGGCTATAACAAGCTTCGAGAGCATTAAAAAATGTAAATAGACACTTTCCTAAATAATTGGGAAAGTGCCTTTTACAAGCTGAGAAGAAAAAAACGATTCTCCCCGCGCAAATGATGCTTTATTGATTTCTAAATATTCTCCTGTATTAAACCATCAATGATATTTTCTTTTTTGATCTTCCGAATCGAATACAGCATCACCGAGCTTACAATGATAAAAATAGCGATAATGACATAAACAATGTTCATCCATGGCACCATTAATCCGTAGGAAAAGGGGCCTTGTAAGGACCAATGTATAAGCGCCATTACCACTGCGCTAATAGGTAGCCCATAAAGCAATGCTTTCACACCATAAAAAACACTTTCATAGTTGATCAACTTATTAAATCCTTTTGGCGTCATTCCAACTGATTTTAACATCGCAAACTCACGTTTACGCAAAGATATACTTGTTGAAATCGTATTAAATATATTGGCTACAGAAATTAATGAAATTAAGGCAATGAACCCGTAAGTGAACACAGATAAAAGCATAATAAACTGTTCCTCTTTCTGTTTCTGCAAAGAAACATTATAGACATAAGTAGTAGTGGAAACCTGAGCCTCGAGCGCCTTCTGTGTCTCCATCGGATCAGAGCTATTTATAAATAAGTTTGTCTGCACTGAATCGGAAACATCCTCCTTTATTATTTGCTCGAGCACCTCTTCTCGGACGATCACTTCTAATGCTCCTACACCTGATGTCATTATTCCCATTGGAACTTGGTCCGTTAACGCTGCAAGCTTTATTTGCTGATGGGATACTTCCTCTTCGCTGTCATCATCCATTACGACCGTATCCAACACTTCCCCTGGTGTCATCTCAATTGCCTTTGTCTCAACAAATTTACCTAAACGATAATCCTGATATTTAATCTCATCAATCACAATAGCGTTAATGGTTGAGTTGTCTTCAAAGTCATTTTTATTTGCGCCGATCTGCTCTACATATCTTTGAAAACTCGATTCATCAAGTCCATATAGATTGATGACAAAATCATACGTATCTCCTTGAGATTGTTCATTCTCCATGATGTCATGAAGCTCTTTTGGCCACGCTTCTTTTTTTATTGGTGCCATTAACTGCATTTTCTTTTGAATGCTATAATCCGTAATTCCCGTCAAACCTGTGAGGGATTGTAGTTCCTCGTTGGTCAAATCGTTCTCATTCACTTCCACTTGGATGTCAAAATTGATTCCGTCCTGTGACAATTGGGCGGACTTACTAATATTACTTGTAAAAAAAGAGACCGATAAATACAAAACAATACTAATGACTAATGAAAATACAGTGGCTTTATATCTTCTTTTATTACGTTTCATGTTTTTCAAACCAATTTCTGCTTCAATTCCAAAAATTGTTCTTACTAGCTTTGATGTTTTTACTGTTCTGCCAGATAGTTTAATGTCCTGAGTTTGTCGAATCGCATCGATCGCAGCAATTTTTGACGCTTTTCTCGCGGGTAAAAAGGTGGAAATAAATATTGTCAACAGCGAAACCACACATGCAAGCAAGAGCGACAACGGTGTCACGACTACTTCTAATTTCTCGGTAACTCCAAGTGCTCCTTCTATCAAGGAATTAATAAACAAAAAGGTGACAGCAATGCCTCCTAATCCTGCAACAATTCCAATGGGAATACTTATTAAAGCAATGATTGCTCCCTCAAAGAATACGGAATCGCGTTTTTGTTTCCTCGTTGCCCCTACACTAGAAAGCATTCCTAAATGTCTTGCCCGCTCCGATACACTAATAGCAAAGGCATTATAGATGAGAGATACGGAACCGATTACGATTACAACCATGATGATACAGGCAAGGGAATACAATGTTCGTTGCAATTCATCATTATCTGTTACTCCATAAAAACGTAGAAGTTCCTTATTAAATTTAATTGTCTCTATCTTATTTTCACTTGCTACTTGTTCAACGGTTTTATAAAGAGAACGATTGATCTTATCGACAACGACAACAGCATCGACCACATCGTCATTGGACAGTAAATTCGGTTCGATTAAATTGATAACTGTATAAGCCGGTGACCAAGTAGATTCCCATATTGGTCTTTTAATGACACCAACAATCGTAAATGTTTGCGAATCCTCAATTACTAATTCTTCTTTTACCCCGTTCTCATCTTTGGCAAGTGGATCATTTTGCCTCAACTGATCATCGTATCCTTCTACAACCCTCTTCCCAAAATCGAGAGTGACTTTTTGACCAATCCTGTAATTTACACCAGCATCATTTTTAATTTCCTCTGAAATAACGATCTCATTAGCAGCTTGTGGAAGCCGTCCTTCACTTAACTCAATTGGAAATTGCTCAAATCCTGGCTCACTAAGTTCCTTTACAAACAAATATGGTTTATTCTTATTTTGGGAATTTGCTAACTTTGCATAGCCACGATCTCTTGAAACGACTAACTTGCTCGTGGATTCTTCCTTTGCGATCGTCTCCAGTTGCTCTTTTGTTACATCTGAATATTGAACATGCCATTCACCATTAGAAGCGATCGATTGCCTTTTCATTAAATCAAGAAAGGAAACTGCTAAAGTCGAAACTGCCATGATCATGGCAACGGAAATAATAACTCCGATAATCGTTATAAGAGTTCTTCTTCTATTCTTGCGTAAATGTCTAATCGTTAGTTTATTAACAATATTCATGGACGGAGCACCTCATCTTTGGCAATCCTACCATCCTCAATTGAAATAACACGGTCGGCCTGTAAAGCAATACGTTCATCATGGGTGATAACGATGAGTGTTTGATTAAAAGTTTTATTGAACATTTTGAGCAATTCCATAATTTCGCTGCTATTTTTACTATCCAAATTTCCTGTCGGTTCATCAGCCAAAATAATAGCCGGATTGCTGATCAGTGCCCGTCCGATCGAAACACGCTGCTGTTGACCACCAGATAATTGATTCGGCAAATGGCTTAAGCGCTCTTTCAAGCCAAGAATTCTCACAATCTCATCTAATTGTTTGCCATCTACCTTATGCCCATCCAGCAACACCGGTAATGTTATATTTTCTTCAACCGTTAAGATCGGAATAAGATTATAAAATTGATAAATCAAACCAATTTGCCTTCTCCTAAAAATAGCTAATTGTGTTTCGTCCAGCTCATAAATATTTGTATTATCGATAAAAACATTCCCGCTTGTCGGTCGATCAACTCCGCCTAATAAATGAAGCAAAGTTGATTTCCCTGAACCGGAAGGACCGATGATCACAACGAATTCTCCTTTTTTTACAGAAAACGATACCCGATCCAACGCTTTTACCTCTGTAACCCCTTTTCCATACACTTTAGACAGATCTTCTATTTTTAAAATATCCATGCAAAAAACCTCCACCATTTGTCATTGCTATTTAGTATATCTGTCTAAAATGACTTTTAGGTGACTATAAAGTGACAATCTAGTCATTTATACACCAACTAAATCACTTGTTTATAAAATTTAATTTGGAAAGTGGTTCCCTTGCCAACTTCACTTCTTACCTCAATATCTCCTTGCTGGTTGGTGATGATACTGTACGATAGGGCAAGCCCTATTCCAACGCTATCTTCTCCCGCATTTTTCCCTTTATAAAATCGTTTAAAAATGTTAAACAAATCCTCTTTGTCGATTCCTTTGCCATCATCCTGAACCGTAATTTCTGTATAAAGTGCATTTTCTAAAAAAGAAATAGCAATATGACCACCTTCATCGGTATGCTCTACACAATTTTTTAAAATATTGATCAACGCTTCTACCGTCCAATTAAGATCACCGATAAAGATCGCATTTTCATCCCCAGATATTATTAAAGACTGCCGTTTAATATCGATGGGAATTAAAATAGACTCAACAGCTTTTTTAACTAATGAATGTACAGGAATTCTATCCTTTTTAAATAGAACTGTGCCTGCATCAATTTTTGACAATTTTAACAATGAGGAAACGAGCCACTCAATTCTTTCTAATTGCATGCGCATATTTCTTGTGAACTCAGCTCTTTTGTCTTCATCTAGAGCGGGATCACTTATTAAATCAGACATAACGATCATCGAGGTAAGCGGTGTTTTTAATTGGTGCGATATATCTGAAATTGCATCCGTTAACCGCAGCTTATCTTTTTGCAATAAGGAGCTTTGTTCAGACAGCATGAATGTCACTTTATAAATATCATTTTTTAATATACTTAACTCCCCTTCATGATTATCACGAACATCAAGACTATAATCTCCACTTATAATTTTTCTAATGGAACTAGAGAGCTTTTTTAATTCAGAATAACGCCATTTAGTGAAAGAGATAGAGACAATGATAAAAACAGCAGAAATGATCGTCACTGCAATGGCAACTTTTATCGAAAAGAAGATTGCAGTCATTACTGCCGCTATAACAGCGATCATAGATTGTACGAGCATGAAAAAACGGATTTCACGATTGCGAAGCATTCCCTATTCACCAACCTTATAGCCTATACCTCTTACGGTTTTTATGATTGTTGGGCTTTGCGGATCATCTTCTAGCTTTTCTCTTAGGCGTTTTATGTAAACTGTTAACGTATTATCATTGACAAAATCACCAGCGACATCCCATATTCGTTCTAAAAGCTGGACTCTTGTCAAAACTTGTCCAAGGTGATTAGCAAAAATTAATAGTAATTTATATTCCAATGCCGTTAAAAGAACCTCCTCCCCATTTTTCCAAACTGTTCCTTCTAACGTATTAATGCCGATATTTCCGATTTCAATGACCGTTTTGGGCTGCGTTTGCAGATGCAGGTTATATCTTCTAAGAACAGATTTAATTCGAGATATAAGCTCACGAATTCGGAAAGGCTTCGTAATATAGTCATCAGCCCCCATATCAAGCCCCATTACAACATTGACCTCGTCATCGAATGCAGTTAAAAAAATAACGGGCTTATCACTGTGTTTTTTAACAATTTGGCATAGCTCATAACCACTACCATCTGGAAGGGATAAATCAAACAAACACAAATCAACTTCATTTAATCCCTTTGTTAAAAAGCTTTCAGCTGATTTAGCATCGTGATACAGCACTGTTTCAAACCCATCCTTCTGCAGGGAGTACTCTAAGCCAGCAGCAATCGTCCTATCATCCTCAACTAATAAAATTTTCATTCTAGCACGTCCTTACACGGGATTCTTATGTTTATCATATTTTATCGCCACGTTAGCGTCAAAGGCATAGTAGCGATTCTTGCTTGCAATTGTACAAAACACGAAAAGTACCTCAATTGCATAACATGCCTAAGAGTTTTCAAATGTGAAAAAAGAGGTGAAAATAATATGACTGCCTACTTAGATTACACATCACCATCCTTGCAGTACACTTTTGACGTCAATAAAAGTACATTATTCAAAAAGGACAATGACAACCTCATTAATATATTAGGTATACGTCAGCTCAATACATTGGAAAATACATCCCTTCTCGATATATTTTTAAGCGCGAATAATGTCATTGAACCACATTATCATCAAAATGCAGCCGAGCTTGTTTACTGTATATCTGGAGCAGCAATCGTCTCCATTCTTAACCCCTTCACAAAACAAATTCAAAATTATCCAATAACACCTGGTCAAGTCGCAAATGTCCCACAAGCGTGGTGGCATTATGAGGTGGCAACAACAGATAATACCCATTTACTTGCCATCTTTAATGCCCCTACTCCCGAGGTGATCTTAGGCTCTGATCTGCTCAAATTCACTCCAGCAAATATCGTCGCTCATACGTATTGTATCGATGAACCAAGCTGGATTAAGACCGTTCAACCGGTGCAGCCAAGCACGTATATTGGTCCATATAAGAACTGTCATAAAAACAAGAAAAAACAAACACGTACCGAGCCGCTTACCCATCCTTTTGCACATCAACAACCTGAACATCGCTTTTGAACATGATTAAACGCCATAATACTTTTTTTCTAAAAGCATCTTTCCTTAATATTAATTTAGTTTGCTAAATCTCTTTTTGCCATGTTATCATTACCTTCGGGCAAATTTTACGAAAGTAAGAGACGCAAAGCCACGGGCCTAAGACTTAATAGTTATGGCAGCCGGGTTGCAAAAACAGGGTATTTATGAGAAACACTTTTTTCGCTAATTTGCCTTATCTAATAGCGAAAGGTGAAGAAAATGTGTAAAACGGTATTAATTGCTGATGATTCCAAATTTTCCCGAAATTTAATCAAGTGCCTTGTCAGCGAGAATGGTTTCCATGTAATTGCTGAAGCTGCTGATGGAAGGAGCGCTGTTACTATCTTTCAGGAAAAACGCGCTGACATTGTTTTGCTAGACTTAACCATGCCTATATTGAATGGATTAGATGCATTGCGGGAAATTATTCAATTTGATCCGAATGCAAATGTCATTATTTATTCAGCAATGGGCCAAAAAAGACTTATAATCGAAGCGTTAAAGCTCGGTGCGAAAGATTTTGTCATAAAACCTCATTTCTCCCAACTAATCCCCGCAATGAAAAAATTATTTTGATAAGGCCTTGAAAAAGTATGCGTCATATCCTAACATAATCAAATGTAAAAGCACAAGGATTACATCCAAGTGCTTTTTATATTTGTTATAGATTAAATTTTAGCAACTTCTAAATAAAGAATTTGGTGCCCTTCTTTACTTAGAACTTTAAAATTGTAGCCATTATATTCAATATCCGAACCAATTTCAGCATCAATGTTCTGCGTTAGAAACCAACCGCCAATTGTATCAACCTCTTCATGAGGCAGATAAATGCCTAATAACTCGCTTACATCTTCAATCAAAACACGGGAGTTCAAAATATAATGGTTCTCACTTAATTTTCTGATATCTGGAATTTCGTCGTCATCGAATTCATCTCTTATCTCGCCAACAATTTCTTCCAAAATATCCTCAACGGTTACTAGCCCCGAGGTTCCCCCGTATTCATCCATCAAAATAGCAATATGAATTCGTTCCTTCTGCATTTTTACGAGCAAATCATGAATAGGAATCGTTTCAATAACTCGAATAACCGGGTTGATAAATTCAGCAATCCTAAATTTTTCTTCTGTTCTTTGCTGATGCAAAGTGGCTGTTAAAAACTCCTTCACATTAATGATTCCAACAATATTATCCTTATCCCCGTCCACAACTGGATATCGCGTATAATTCTCTCTTTTAATCGTATTGATCATTTCTTCCAACGAGCTGTCAATGGATAAAGAGACAATATCTGTTCTCGGAACCATAATTTCTTTGGCAATTCTTTCGTCAAATTCAAAAATATTATTCATGTATTTTAACTCATTTTTATTGATTTCCCCACTCTTATAACTTTCCGATAACAAAATGCGAAGTTCCTCCTCAGAATGAGCAACCTCATGCTCAGAAGCTGGTTTAAGACCAAATAAACCAACAAGCACTCGAGCTGAGCCATTTAAGAACCAAATGAACGGAAACATGATTTTATAGAACCAAATAATTGGAACTGCAAACAAAAGTGCGACTGCTTCAGCTTTTTGAATCGCAACCGTTTTAGGTGCCAATTCCCCAATCACAACATGTAAAAAAGTAACTAAAGCAAAAGCAATGGCAAATGATAATATGTGGTTAAGGGATTGATTTAAATGAAAATATTCAAAAAGCGGATGTAATAATTTCTCAACAGTCGGCTCGCCTAGCCAACCTAACCCTAATGCTGTTATCGTGATCCCCAATTGACATGCTGACAAATATTCATCAAGATGTGTTACTACCTTTTTAGCCGAAACTGCTCCTTTTTTTCCTTCTGAAATGAGCTGTTCTATTCGTGAAACACGTACCTTTACAATCGCAAATTCAGTTGCTACAAAAAATGCTGTTAAAGCAATTAATAAAACAATTAAAAATAAATTAATAGTTGTCAATCATTGGTCTTACACAAAAGTAAGACGTACACCTCCTAGTAAAGTTCGTTTACTTGCTATATTCATCTTGTTCAGTTCAACTAAGCAGCAACAATGATTGTATCAACTTTCAGAAGTTCTTTTTTCTTATCATCAGTCTGCTCAAGTTGAGATACAATCACTGCACACACTTTTTTAACCCTCGCATTTTTTAAACGGATTTCTAATACATCAATTACTTCAGAAAATTTTTCGTTAATCTCTTTTTTAATCTCATCGAGCGTCCTACTTTCAGTTTTCCGCTCTTCAATAAAATGTATTCTTTCAATCGTTGAATAATCATAATAGCGATAGTTACGCTATGCCGTAACAAACCTAAATGTGTATAATTATTCTATTGTGCTCCTCGTAACATTAGCTTTTTCTGCTAATTCACCATTTCAATTTCATTACCTCAGCGCAAATATAAAAAATGACTTCAATCTTCAACGGCTTTATTTTATTTATTGGCTTTGTTAAATAGAATTATTGTTAAAATGATCCCAAAATCAACACCGACATATAACAGAGCCTATTTATTAAGGCTCGATGATTCAAGCTCTTTATGTATATAGCACAGTTATTTTTTATTTATCTTATCTTATTCATTTTATGCTTTTAACAATTCCATTTACTTAAAAAAGAAGCACCTACTAAAAAGCAGGTGCTCCTATGCTTGCCGATTACAAGCTGAACATTCCTCCAGCTCGTCTACATCTTGGATTATTAACATCACTTCCACAATCGTAATTTTCCTCTACCACTTCATTTACCTGTCTTTGGGTAACAGGGTAGAAATTTTCATTTCTTACAACTGTTCGGTTAACGTTAATAACTTCAGTAGGGTGGATTCGTCTAACCGTGCGTTTAGTTGTATGCACCTTTACAATTGTTTCTGTTGGTGAAACAATTGTTTTATCACCCTGAACATTTCCACGTGATTTCTCACATCCACAATTTTTTCTACTCATAGCATTTCCTCCTTTCTATTTCTATTTGTCTTACGCTACATCATATGTAAAAAGAGAAAGATTCTCCTTAGTTGAATTTATTATTTTTCAATAATTAATAAGAGAGCCTTAAAGCAAATATACTAAAAAAAGAAACTCTGTTGAAAGAAATATAAAAATTCCATTACGCTGTATCATATGCTAATTATATCGAAATAATTGAGTCCTCCCCAAATAAAATTGAGGCATTATTCAATAATTCAGTAACAAGATTTGACTCGGTACAAAAAATAAATCTCCACATTGGAGAAGGAATAGAATTCTCGCTTTATTATACTGAAATAGCAGATGACATTCTTTAATAGAAATCTCCTTCAATACAACTACAGATCACGTTATAAAAAATCTACTAAATGATGGGAAAAACTAGCTTCACATCAAAAAATATATTAAAGAAAATACTGTTTAAAGAGGAGCTTCCACTCCCGGAGACTTCAGAACACAAACCGATTCACACCCTACCTCCATGAGTAAAAGCAACAGACCCACGACCAAAGTTACATCCATCATGGTTATGTGTTTAACGAACATCAGCGAAAACATTCCAGTGATATATTGACTTAATGTGAATAAGAGATCATTTTTAAAAAGGCCATTTTGGGAGGAACTAAAAAACAAAGTGAAGGAACATGGATGGGTAAAGCTCTATCCAAGCTAACATCCCTTCTCGGGCACCAAACTAATGTCATTCATTAATTATTACGTATTTATTCATAGTCTGTTCATATTTACCAGCTATAATAAAAACTAAGAAAAGCTTGCCTTTTCATTTACCCTCATAATATTCCTTTCAAATATCCAGTCAAAAGCTGGATATTTTTCTTTTGCAAAAGTCATTCTTCCATCTCCATCAACAAAAAAAGCTTCTAAAGCATATGTTATAAAGAATCGAGACTTGAGGAGTGAGGAGTGGCGTGGACAAAATCCAAAAAGAACAAATGCCCATATTAACGGAAGAAGAGAAAGAGTTAAGAATTTTAAGGTTAAGACAGCAAGTTGTCGCCAATGTTTGGATCCAAGCCTTTGCAGGATTAGCAGAAGCTGCAGCATTAACAAAATTATACTATTTAGAAGAGCAAGTGCCCGGCACCCTTGAAATCGTTCAAGGAGTATGGATTCAAGTAATTGGCACATTATTGGAAGCGATTGGTCTCTCTGAACAACTTGTGACCGAGGATGAATCAGCATTTTTTTACGGTCAAAGACATGCCGTTACCGGGGATTGGATCCAATCCCTTGGTGGAATTGTTGAAGCTATTGGCGGGGAAAGAGTTTTAGAGGATGCAATGCGCAAAAGGTTTGATGAGCTCGTACCTTAAATTAGTTAAGATAGCCCCGATTTCTTAAAAATCGGGGCCTTGTATTCACTTGGAAAAATTCATTTGTAATTGTTTAAATATTTTCTTAAGCACACCATTCTTTTTCACCGGCAGATTAGGTATTTCTTCCATATAAAATTGGATATTGTTTTTCCCCTTGCTTTTCGCATAATACATAGCCTTATCTGCATTGTTTAATAATGTTTCCTGATCTTCCCCGTCGTCTGGATACATGGCAATTCCTATGCTAGGGGTCACTTTTGGCTGTTTATCTCCAAGCAAATAAGGAACAGAAACATTTGTCAAAATCCGCTCAGCGATATCCTGAATATCTTCTCTTTTTGTTTCTTCAAATAAAATGATAAATTCATCGCCACCTAACCTCGCAATCAAATCCTCATACCGAACGGAAGTTTTTAATCGAACCGCTACTTCTCTCAATAATAGATCTCCCGTTTCATGCCCCATCGTATCATTCACTTTTTTGAATCCGTCTAAATCGATAAACATTACCCCTAATGGTTGAGAAAGTCGCTTTGAGCGAGAAAGCGCCTTTTTTAAATGCCGCTCCAAAAGAGTTCTGTTTGCTAAATCAGTTAATTCATCGAAAAACGCAAGATGTTTTAACTTCATCTCCAGCTTTTTTCTTTCTGTTATATCAATGAGTTGTCCTGTGATATTCACTACATGGCCGACATCATTTTTAACGGAACTCTCTCGAAAAATGATCCAGCGTTCCTCTCCATCTGGACGAATAATTCGAACTTCTGTCGAAGCGACAGTTCCTGTCGTCCATTGACCAATCTTTTTCTCAATCTTTTCAATATCCTCGGGATGAACAATAAGTTTCCATAAATTTTTATCATTTCTAATCTTTTGATATGGATAACCATATATATGTTCAATTCCCTTGGAAATATAAAAATCCCCTGTCTCGGTACTATAAGAAAACACTGCAATATCCTCAACTGTATCGAGAGCAACCTCAATCAGCCGTTTTTCTTCATTAACAGAGTCCAGCTCTTTCTTCATTAAATCGTACAAAGCCGCTTTTTCACTTGTTCTTTGATAAAGATCGACAAACGACCAAATGCTAATCGTACCAGCAAAAATGATAATCACAGTAATAACCTCTAATGAATTTACTAATAAAAAATTATAGGCAAGCAAAACAAGTGTAAACAGTAAAATGGCGGTAATTTTGACAAAACTCGGACGTTCCATAATGTTCTCCTTTAAAATCTACTTATATAGCGATTTTTGTCGTTTTATCGGGAAGCAAGTCCACAATCGTTATCGTACCACTCGCCTTGTTATTAGACAAATTTAGAATAACTATTCATTGTTTGGCTTCAGAAAGCATATGTTTAAAATTAAAAGAACAAGAGGCCTTCGTCATCATTAAGGCTACATTGTTCGTATAACCTTCCGATGGTAACATAAAGAAAAAGTTTGTCCAACGATAGCTGCTTCCCAGGATCGCAAAGGTCGAAAAATAAAAAAAGGGAGCCTCCAACTTGAAGGACCCACCTTATTTATCCTCTTCAACTTTTAATTCGATTTTTTTACAGCCAACATAGAGGCAAGAATAGATTTCTAAGCCTTCTTTTGCCTTCGCAAGCCCTTTTACATATGGTTTAACCAAATCCTTAAAATCCTCTCTGACTCCTTCCTCTTCCAAAATCCCATATACGTATAGCTTTTTTTCGTCAAATAAAAAAGCAATATTCCCTACCGCCTTATTTTCCGAACTAACAATATTCAACACTTGAAACTCTGCTGTCATCACTTCAGGTGAAAAATATATTTGCACAGTATCATCTCCTTTGCCGTATCAATGAAAGGGAAGGGCTGAAAAAGAAACCAGTTATTCAAAGTGAATTACGTCCATTTCACAAAAGAGCACCACCAAATGGCAAACGGCTTAAGTAAACTGCAACTTTTCAAACAGTGAATCCTGATCGTTTTCTTCTGACGTTTTCTTTTTTTGGACATGAATAAAGACGAGTGATAGTAAGGCGACCAATAAAGTTAATGCGGCTGTCGTTAAAAACATCCCTGTTCGAGACCATTCCATTAAAGTGCTATACACTGGAGGACCAATCGCAACTCCTAAAAAACGAACAGAACCGTATAGAGAGGTAACAAAACCTCGCTTATCCGTTGAAACGGATCCCGTAATAAAACTATTTATACAAGGGAGAACTAATCCAGTCCCAATACTGCTGATCACAAGAACAGAGAAAAAAGGAATTAATTTTTCAAAAAAGACAAGAGTGGAAAAAGATATCGTCATAAGAAGAAGTCCTAACACGATAAGTGCTTTCATCAATCTCATTTTTTTGCCAATTTTGCTCCCAGTTATATACGAAGTTGTTGTCATAAATAGGAGAGGAATTGCTAGGATTCCTCCTTTTAACACACCATCAATTTGATGCTCTTTCTCCAAAATATCGGAAATATAAAACAGGATACCGAATAAAGTGAATAAGCAGGTCGCACCTGTTAAATAGGCAACGAACAACCAACGCCCTTCTGTTTTAAAAACGGATACAAGCCCTTTGACATATTTTCCAACAGGAGGCGGCTCTTTGTGTGCTTTTTTTTCTTTTATAAAGAAGAGGGTTAGGAGTACCGAAATTAAACAAAATACGGGAAAAGCAAAAAAAGCTGCATACCAAAACAGTAGCGCAAATAATGAACCGATAATCGGACTTATCACTTTGCCAAATCCGTTGGAAGCTTCGACAAGACCAAGTACTTTACTTTGCTCCCCTCCTTTAAATAAATCTCCGGTCAGTGCCATCGCAATTGGGGCTGTACCAGCAGCTCCAAGCCCTTGCATGATTCTCCCAGCTATAATCCACGTATAAGCATTTGAAAACCAAGCTGCAGCAGCTCCTGCAAGCAGTCCACCGCTCCCATAAAGGATAAGGGCAGGTATGATAATAGCCTTACGTGAAAAGCGATCCGAGAGATAACCTAGTACAGGAATAGAAATCGCCGCTGCAATGGAAAACACAGAAATGATCAGACTTACTTTGAATTGCGAAATATCCAACTCTGTTTTCATCTTTGGAAGAATTGGAATCAGCATCGAATTTCCTAAAACAAGAATGAGCGGAATTGAGCCTATTGCAAAAATTGTCATTCCTTTATGTTTTTGCTTTACCAATGCTCGAACACCCCCTTAGATGAAAATCAAGATTTTTGATAGTACACTTCTTTATTGTTTGAATCAAAATAAAAGTTTATACACTCATGCCCAAGCCTAAATCCAGTCAAAAGAGCCCAATATATACACATTCACCCAGTTTTTGAATAGGCTAATTTTACAAGTGAAGATTGTGATAATGATGAACTATACAGTAATCACAAATTTTCTGTAATCTAATTCTAAATAAAGGGCAGCGTTCAAAAAATGAGGAGGAACGATCCGTATGGATTTTTTGCAATTACCATCAAGAACAAAAGGAACTAGAAGCTTTGGGCTTACTTCGATCGTTGATTTTGGAACGCCCATTGGCCATTTACAACATATCCTTGAGGACTATCACCAGCTTATTGATATTGCCAAATTAGGTATCGGTACTGCTTATGTTTTTCCTAATCTGAAAGAGAAAATAAAGCTTTACCGAGACTATAATATTAAAGCTTACTGTGGAGGAACGTTATTTGAGAAATGTTATCAACAAAATAAAATAACTGAATATCTGAACTGGCTTAAAGAACTCAATATTGAATGGGTTGAAGTTTCGAATGGTACATTAAATATTCCCCTTCATGAACGGCTGCAAATCATTTCAATCATAAAGCAAGATTTCCATGTAATTGCCGAAGTAGGCTCAAAAGATTCCTTTAACGAGATGCCGATTTGTGACTGGAAAACAGAAATTAACGCCTTGCTTGATGCTGGTTGCGAATATGTGATTACGGAAGGAAGAGATTCTGGCACTGCCGGAATCTACGACAACAACGGTACCATTAAATCAGAGTTAATTTTCGAACTTCTCGAGGATGTTGATTGGAAAAAAGTGATTTTTGAAGCACCATCGCCAAAACATCAAATGTTCTTTATCAATTGTATTGGCTCTAACGTCAATTTAGGAAATGTAAAAATTTCAGATGTTTTAATTTTGGAGACTCAACGTCGTGGCTTAAGAAGTGAAACTTTTAACTTGGAGGAACAAGAATGGATATTACCGTTATAAGACATCTACCAACAGAGTGGAATATTATACAAAGATTACAAGGAAAAAGAGATTTTCCCATTCTTCCTCTCACAGAAAAAGAGCAAATGCATATTGCAAAGAATGCAAAACTTTTATCAGAAAAGTCCTTTGACCATGTGCTTTGCAGCAGTCTCTTAAGAACGAAGCAAACAGCAGAACATTATGGCTACACGCCCGTTCAAGAAGCATTATTAGATGAGTTGGACTTCGGGCCTTTTGAAGGTCGTCCGAAAGATGAACTGCTCTCCGAATACGGTGAGCTTTGGAGTGAACAACCGGAAAAAATCGTACTTGGCGAGAGTCTTTCAAATCTAAAAAAAAGAATCATATATTTTTTAAACAAGTACAATAACGCTTCCCATTTACTCGTATTTGGCCACGGCTCCTGGATACGCGCGTTAAGGTCCTATCATCGCTTTGGCCACATCAATGCTATGAATAAAATGACAGTAAAAAATAACGAATGCATTTCACTTGAATTCATCACAGTTGATATTTAGGAATGGAGTGATTTTTTTGTCTGCCCTGTTAACCTATGATAATTGGAGTAACCCTATATTTGATGAACGATCAGATTACTTAGAAGTTCTGAAATGGGCCTATCAAGAATATGGTGATGAAATTGTCTATGCTTGCAGCTTCGGAGCAGAAGGAATCGTTCTCATTGATCTCATTCATAAAGTCAACAAAAAAGGCAAAATTACCTTTCTCGATACTGGGCTCCATTTTAACGAAACATATGGTTTGATTGAAAAAGTTAAGAAGCGTTATCCATCATTACAAATAGAAATTCTTCAGCCTGAACTTTCGTTGAATCAGCAAGCAGAACTACATGGCGAAGAGCTTTGGACGCACAATCCCAATCTATGCTGCCACATCAGAAAAGTTCTTCCTCTGCAAATAGCATTGAAGGAAGCAAAAGCTTGGATTTCAGGTTTAAGGCGTGACCAATCTCCAACAAGGAGCAACACACAGTACATCAATAAGGATGAGAAATTCAAGAAAATCAAAATATGCCCTCTTATTCATTGGACATGGGACGATGTTATCACATATATAAAATTAAACAATCTTCCATATAATCCATTGCACGACCAAGGATATGCCAGCATCGGATGTGCTCCATGCACGCAACCGGGTAGCTTCCGTGATGGCCGTTGGGCAGGTCAAACGAAAACCGAATGTGGATTGCATGTAGCAGCAAAAGAATAAATCCGCATTTTAAAAAGTATAGAAAGAGGTTGTCCAAACAGCTATGCCTTTTCGGACACCCTCTAGTTAACACTTTAAGCTTGCAGATAGGGCTGTTGTTTCATCTTGCTTAAGCTGTTGCCTCTCGTGTTGCCTTCCTTTGCTCGTTCATGCGCACAAACTCTCCCTGATTTACCATTAGATTGTACTCTTTACCCTTCAGGTTATAAACTGTCCGATAAATTTTGTTTTTGTTATCTCTTAGCCACTTCTCTTATCTATTTTCTTCTCCAACTAGGTGTTAAAAAAGTAGTGGAATAAATCTTTAATTGATAGATTAAATCAATCACATTCGTAGAAATAAGTTGGCAAATGACAGCAAAAAAAACAATTTTATAATCAATCACAAAAGAAGTTAAGAGAAAGATCAGTAAGTTAATCCCCATCATAACTTTCCCAGGACTCCAATTTTTATAGGTAGCAATCATCAATGCCGGAATCACCATTCCTCCGCTCGAAGCACCTGTGCGAATGAGAATTCCAACTCCAATACCAAAGAGGACACTTCCTACAGCAATATCGAGCAAAATATGAATATGGGGAATATTGTTAAAAGTGGTCGAAATTAATGTAACTGTCATGGAAGTAGCTGCGACCGCAAGAATCGTTCTAAATGTCCACGTATAGCCGAAATACTTTAAAGCAAAGACGAGAAATACGACATTAGATAACCACAAAGAAAATCCTAAAGGCAAGTGAAACCAGTGGTTAACTAGAATGGCTATACCTGCAGCACCACCAGAAGGAATGGAATGTGGAAATAAAAAAATAGACATCGCCATTCCTTGCATGATCGCACCAAGTAATAGGAAGGAATAAACCAAAAAAATCTTCTTCATTACCTTTAGTCGAAAGGTTCACTCATATTTTCGTACAAGCCATTCATTGCGTTCCCCCCTATCGGACATCTCCCCTTGTCCATTTTATGTTGTGAAAAAAGAAATTATGTTCCTTTTCCTGTATTGAATAGAACCTCGTAATATTTAAGCCTTAGCTTCTGGCTTTTTCCTCGGCTTAGGTTTATGGTATAATCCCAATTCTTTTTTCTCTTTTGTTAATGATTTAAACAAAGAAATCATCATCAAAAGCATTATAAAGGAGAACGGAAACGCCGCAGCAATTAGGGCATTCTGTAATGCTTGTAATCCACCACTATATAAGAGGATGAGAGCCACTGTGGATTGGGCAATTCCCCAAGTGAATTTTACCCTTCCCGGTGGTGTCAAGGAACCATATGTCGTTTGCATACCGAGCACAAATGTTGCCGAATCTGCAGATGTAATAAAGAACAGGGCAATAAGCAAAATGGCTACAACGGAAAGGAACATGGACCATGGAAATTGGCTAAAGACAGCAAATAACACTTCCTCTGTGGAAAACTGTGTCAGATCCAATGCACCGGATGATTGAATCGATATCGATGAATTTCCAAATACTGAAAACCAAAAGAAACTCACTAGAGCTGGAAGTAAAAGAACTCCAATAATAAACTCGCGAATAGTCCGTCCTCTTGAAACACGAGCAATAAAAATCCCTACAAATGGTGACCATGAAATCCACCAAGCCCAATAAAATATAGTCCAACCGTTTATCCATTCCCGATGCTCACCATTCAAGGGAGCAATGCGGAAGCTCATTTGAATAATATTTTGAATATATCCCCCGATCGTGTCAGTGAACATGTCTAATATTAGAATGGTTGGGCCTACAATAAACATTAATAATAATAAAGCAATTGCTAATACCATGTTTGTATTACTTAAATATTTAATTCCTTTACTTAAACCAGTCCCTGCAGATATCATAAATAAGACGGTGACGATGAAGATAATGATAAACTGAGTAACAAAATTTGATGGTATTCCAAATAAATAGGATAACCCTCCGTTAATTTGTGCCGCCCCAAACCCCAGTGTAGTAGCTACTCCAACGACTGTAGCAAAAACTGCTAAGACATCCACAATCATTCCTAAAATCCCATCCATCCATTTTCCTAATACTGGCTTAAGAGTCGAAGAAATGAGGCCTGCTTCACCTTTTCTAAACTGAAAATAGGCCAGTGCTAACGCAACTAAGGCGTAAATTGCCCAAGCATGAATTCCCCAGTGAAAAAAAGTATAACGCATCGCTTCCTTATGCGCAGAAGCCGTCCCTCCCTCTGCTAAAGGAGGGTCAATAAAATGAGATAGAGGCTCAGCCGCTCCCCAGAAAACAAGACCGATTCCCATTCCTGCACTAAAAAGCATTGCAAACCACGACGCTCTAGAAAATTCTGCTTTCTCATCCGGTTTGCCCAGTTTAATTGCCCCTACTGGACTAAAGATAAGAAATAAACAAAAAACGACAATAATCGTCACCAAAATTAAATAATACCAGCCGAAAGCAGTTGTTAAAAATTGTTGTATATTGCCCGTCGCTTCCTCAAACGTTTTAGGAGCTGTCACCCCAAATATGACAGCCACAAGAATAAGGGCAATTGAAATCCAAAATACATTTGAAATTTTCTTCATTATTATTCCCTTCTCCCTTTTAACTCATAATGATAAGTAAGAAAAGTCTAAGTTATTTTTTCTTAGAACTATAAGATTTATGTAGAAATGATGCACGATATTTCAGTACAGAAAACGACAAAAATTTAGAAGAACTGTTGCTAATCCTCAATGAAGGTGGTTCCATTCATAAAATATGTGTGAGTCTTAAATAGTTCCAAACAAAAATAAAAGGGCCTATCCCTATACTAAAGGATAGACCCAATAGTTATTATCAATTAAAAGTTTGCAACTCTTCTTACATGTCCCTTAAAGGTATTTTTATAGTATCCAGAGTTCATGTTAGCAATTGCTACACCTGTTGAAGATTGTGAACCGATGAATTTTCCACCGCCAAGATAAATCCCAACATGTCCATCTTTTTTATAAGTGTCAAAAAATACTAAGTCACCAGGACGAGCTTCACTATAAGATACTTTAGTACCTTGGTTTCTTAAAGTACTTGTACTTGAGCCAATGCTAATGCCAGCTTGTCTAAATGCCCAGCTCACAAAACCAGAACAATCGAATCTTCCATTTGCAACATCATATGCTGTTCTTCCGCCGCCGAATACATAAACTGAATTTCCTATGTATTTATATCCAGCTTGTAAAATGGTATTAAGACTACCATCATTTGCTGGTGGTGTATAAGCTACTTTTGAACCTTCGCTTGAAGTGTTAGAAGCACTTGAATTGCTATTGCTAGTTTGCGCTTGTGCTCTCAATGCTCTCTCTGCTTCTAATTGCGCTTGGCGTCTTGCTTCCTCTTCTTGACGAGCTTTTTCTTCAAGTTCATCTAGCTTTGCAAGATTTCCTTTCTGCGCTTCTTCTAATGAGCTTTTCAGTTGATCATTTTCTTTCTTTTGCTCAAGCATTTGAGCCTTCATGCCTTCAAGCTCTTCTTTTTTATCAGTTAATTCCGCAAGCTTTTGGTCAACCTCTGCTTGCTTTTCCTCAACTGCTGCTTTGTCTAATTCATGCTGTTTAATCAAATCACTGTCAGCATTTGCAATTTGCGTAACTGCAAATACACGATCAATAAAATCACTAAAATTTTCAGATCCTAAAAGCACTTCTATGTATCCAACTTTACCGCCAGATTCTTGAAAAGACTGAGCACGTTTAGCCAGCACTTCAGTTCTTTTTTCAATCGTATCGTTTAATACTGCTATCTCTTCCGTTAATTTTTTAATTTCTTCTTGAGTAACTGCAATTTCTTTTTCTGTAGTTGCGATTAACTTGTTATTATCTGCAATCGCTTCATTCATTTTTTTAATCTTTTTTTCTAATGCCGCTATTTTATTTTCTGTTTCATCGATTTTTTGTTCTACTTGTTGAATTTGTGAAGAATAATCTGCGCTCACAGACGGGATAGTAACTAAACTTCCTACTCCCAAGATGATAGTGGTATTCAGAGCTACAAGTTTCTTTTTCATCATTCTTATTTCCTCCGACCTTCATGTTTTCGACAAGTTTTATAAATTATGTACTTAATACAGACTCTATTAAGTCTACAAGTTTTTTCATTTTATACTTTTCATTCTCAATAATGACAAAATACATCTAAAACTAACAATTTTCTACTCCCCTAGTACTATAGCAGTCTATCATAACAACAAGATTATAATCATATTACAGTTATGTTTCAATTTTATAGTACCAGGTACTATTTTTTCATACGAAAACTAGGAAAATAGTATGATTCACCTTTGGTTTTCCTCCATCTAAATAACTAGCCGAAAATTTGTTACATCTATCTCAAATTTCTCTTTAGCAAAAAATATGTCAGAAAAAGTACTTCGGAAGTCTTTATTAAACAATACAATATGATTGATAAAACGACTTTTCTTATCTTATTGCTGAAGAGTTTGCAATCCATGTAACACCCAAATCAACAAATTTCTAAACAATCAAAAAGAGACCGTCTTTGGTTACTGCAGTTTGTTTTATATTGCTATTCATATTGAACTCTTGCAGTCCTCATTTGTTTCGGTCAGTCGAATGGGGTGCTTGCTCGATCTGGAGTCTTTTTCACTTTGTCCGTTCTGTCCGATTACGCCTCCTATTGAGCCACTGCTCCGAACCGCCCGCCCTCTCAGAAAGCAAGTACCTGAAGCGGAAATCAACATATTTTAACCGTAATTTCATCCAAAAATGCCAAAAGACACCGAGAGGTACTCTCGATGCCTTTGTCGACAAATTGAGAGACCGTCCCAGTAGGACAGTCTCTCGTCATTTTATTTATTCATCTATTGAAGCTTTAGCTTCTTCGTCAGAACTATTATATTCATACATGGAACGGTCAATTGGCGTGAATTCTGCTGGAGTGTAAAAGCGTAATAAATCGCCATTGACTACTTTATCCGAAAGATGCAGTTTATATTCTACAACTTCCTGTAATTGTTGTGCCTTTTCCATTTGTTCTTCGTCAATTAATTCACCGGTCTCAGAGTTATAGAACTTTCCTCCAACTGATGAAATGGTCGGACTGACAAAGTCTCCGTTACGGAACGGAACAAGGGAATCATGATCTTCGGACAATAAATCAGTACCAAACTGGATATACTCTTTAGAGTCAATCCCTAATAAATGAAGCAATGTTGGTAAAATATCTATTTGTCCACCGTACTCATGGTTTATTCCCCCTTCCATTCCTGGAACACGGATAAAGAGCGGCACTCTTTGTAAACCTGCTGCACTATCAAATGTGGACAGTTCTTTATCTAACACTTCTTCCATCGCTCTATTATGGTTTTGTGAGATGCCGTAGTGATCACCATACATAATGATAATGGAATTATCATATAAACCGGATTCTTTTAAATCTGTGATGAATTGCTCTAATGCTTCATCCGCGTAACGTGCCGTTTGGAAGTAATTATCCACCGATTTGTCACCAGTAGTATGCGGAGCAATTGTTGCTTCATCCTGATTCATAGCATACGGATAATGATGTGTTACTGTAATAAACTTCGAATAAAACGGCTGTGGTAATGTCTGTAACAGCGAGAATGACTGTTCAAAGAATGGCTTATCCATTAAGCCATACTCTGCCATTTGGTCAGCCTCAGCATCGTAATAGCTTAAATCAAAAAACTTATCGAAGCCAAAAGATTTATAAATCTCATTACGGTTCCAGAAACTACCTGAGTTACCATGGAATACAGCTGAAGTATAGCCCTTCTGTCCTAAAATGGCTGGAGCAGCCTGGTACGTGTTAAGCCCTTTCGTTGTAAAAGCTGAACCTTGTGGCAAGCCATACAATGAATTTTCCAGCATAAATTCCGCATCAGCCGTCTTTCCTTGCGCTGTCTGATGGAAGAAATTATCAAAGTAAATCGTATTTTCATCTCTAATCATCGAGTTTAAAAACGGTGTCACTTCTTCACCATGTAATTGATAATCCATTAAAAATGATTGAATCGATTCAAGGTGAAGATAAATCACATTCATGCCTTCACCAATTCCAAAGTATTCAGGATTTGGTTCAGCATAGTTAGATTTTGTAAAGTTGATTACCTCGGTTACATCACTACTATCGGCCATTACTCGTTGAGCAGAAGCCTTTGTGCTCTGCACCGCATCATAAATTGTGTAATTATACATTCCCAAATACTTAACAATGTAATTGCGATCAAAGCCTCTTGTTAATAATTCAGGTCTATCTGCTTCAGCAAGGGCCAAGTTCAAACTTGAAAAGCCCAGAGCCAATGATAAAACAGCAATAATTTTGCGTCGCCCCATATCTTTTACTTCTATTTTAACAACTTTAAATAAAAGTAACGCAAGCAAGACTAGAAAATCAACAAAAAAGAGAATATCGTATGGTCTTAAAAGGGAAACAACACTGCTTGATACATCACCAAAATTTTGCGTTTGAAAAATCGTTGGCAGCGTAATAAAGTCGTTAAAAAATCGATAATAAACCACGTTTGCATATAGCAAGAATGACAATATAAAATAAATCGTCATTAGAGCACTATATTTTCGTCTTCCTTTGAAAAATAAGGCGAAACCGAGAAATAATAATGATGATCCAAGTGGATTCAAAAATAATAAAAACTTTTGAATCCCATTTTCAATTCCTAGCTCAAATTGATTTAATTGAATAATATATGTTTTCAACCATAAGAGTACAACGGCAACAAGAAAAAAGCCGATAAATTTTTGTGAAATATTAAATCGTTTATTTAATAAAGTATTCATCTTTGTTGCACCTACCTTCTAGCAAACTATTATACTTTTTTCATGAATAATTTATATATGCGATTACTCCCAGACTCGTCATTTACTATCTTAACTGTTAAATATGAACAATTTATGAAAATCCGCTCAAAAATTTACATTCCTGTAATATTTATTGCTTTAACACAAAATATTAATATACTCCTTTTTCAAAAAATGTCAAGTGAGCACATCTTGTAGAATGCTTGATCTCACTACTGCTATATGGTTCCGTACTATGTTTGCACCGATGATTTTTTTATGAAGAAATGAACTTTTTCCTTTACACATTATTAATAGACGTTTTACCCCGTAAAAAGGTTTCATTAAACATCATTTACAAAAAAAAGGCTTTATACTGATCATCAATCAGCATAAACCCTAATGTTGTATTCATTTAAAATTCTACTTTCTTCATATATGAATGTTTTCAGCACTGTTGTCAAAAATCATGTTATCAGCAATTTTGTTTAACATAACCATAAATTAAAAACGCCGGTACCGAAAGTCATGTAATGAGCTTTCGATACCGGCTTTTTTTCATTATGAATCGATTTTTTTCGGCTCGTCTGTTGATTTTTTTTCATCTTCTATTTTATCATCTTCCATAATCCCTTTTGTTGAGTTCTTAAATTCTTTGAGGGATTGTCCAACGGCACGACCAATTTCAGGCAATTTTTTTGGTCCAAAAATGATGAGAGCGAGAACTAAAATTAATATTAATCCAGGAACACCAATATTTGACAACATATTTTTCACTCCTTTTAAATCACTTGACTCCATTACATATCTATCCAAATGCATTGTATCACAACGTTTTTATCTTGTAATCTGAAACTGTGATTTTTTCATACATGGTACACATTGTTGCTGATTTTCTGATAATGTCTTAAAACTTTTTTGACAAGTTGAGCAAACATGTGTCAATAGAGGATGTTCAACTTGCTTGTAAGGAATTACTTTTTCAATAACAGTGATCGCTTTTTCAGGACAGATATCCTCACATAATTGACAAAATGAACAAGCTTGGGCTGAAATGACAAATCCTTTATCCGTTATTTCCAAGCATTTTTTATCGCATAATTTTTCACATGCATGACATAATGAACATTTTTCAATATTTAAATCAATCATTGCAAATTGATGCTGAGGATAATAGCGTGCAAGCTCAAGAGCCATCTGATTAAAACGCCATTTGGCAGGAACCATTTCCTTAATTAAGGATTGAGTTCCTTCTTTCCATGAAAAGAAAAGCTCCCGTCTTGATACGACTTCTTCTGTACGTTCAATTTTCGACTGCTCAACGGTTAAGATTGGCTCCTCTAGCTGCAGCAATATTTCATTTGCTTCTTTCAGAGCATGATCCCATTGCTCGTTGTACTCATCCTCTCCCACTATCCCTTTTAGTCCCTTTTTAGCGTAAACTACTAACTCCTTAGCGGTAGGTGGAGTACTTTTATCTACAACAAGCCGTCCTTGATGGAATTCTCGCTTTGGAAATATTCCTGCAATGGCCTGAACAGGACAAGAAACCAAGCACTTTCCACATTCATTACAATTTTTATAATTAATTTGAGGTACTCCATTTTTCATTTCGATTGCATTTAATTCACATGCTTCAATACAGCGGGAGCATGTTGAACGCGGACTTTTGCAGCGAGAACAAGTTGTCAGTATCTCATATTGATAATCCAAGCTCTCAATCCATTTACTAAAAAGACCCATCTTCAACACTCCTCAAACGAAAGGAAGAGTGCCCCTTCCTTTTATTTAATCAAGCACCTAACACATAAAAGACATATCGGCTCATGCCTTCGGCAAACACCAAAACAGCTAAAGCCACATAGGCAAAGGAAACCGATACTTTTCCCTGCTTGGCCATCGAAAGATAGCCTAAGAATGTTACACCCATGATCTCGATAATCCAGCGAATCGCTACCGTTGTTTGATAATCGGCTAGAGAAGCTAACGCATTCGTTCCTTCAATCATATTGACCTCAGGCAGTACCGAACCGAATAGGGCGACGCCGATTAATTGAAGGGCAATCCCTCCTAATGCAATATAGAAGGCAGTTTTAATCAAACTTTGCGCCTTATCCTTTAACAGTGGCGCTAGTAAGCTCGCCACGAGAACCGGCCCCAAGACGAAGGCTGTGCCATAAAAGGATGTGAACGTATGAACCGAGTTCCAGCCACTCACTAATGAATTCGCGTAAATCATCGCCATACAATAAATATCCATTAATCCAATAAGGGCGGATAAGATTAACAGCCCATGATGAACCTTTTTCTGGACAAAGGCCAGTCCGGCCGTGACGCATGCAGCTCCAATGAACAAGCCTGTCACCAATATTTCACGACTCATCCAGGACGAACCTAAGTTACGAATCGAGTTCAGAGCGTGTGACGGTGTTCCTAAGTGGGCAAATGAAGCGATTAAACCGACAAGGGACAGAGCCGCAATGACAATCAAGGGGATTCGCATCGCTTTGAATGTCGTTTCTTCACCCCACTGATTGATTTTTTTATAGAAAATCGCTAGTGTCAACATCCCGCCGATAGCGATTTGCAGGCACACGGTAAATAGTAATAATGCCCATTCATGCATCGATATTACCTCCTCTTTCAAGACAAATTATTTTCAGCATTTACATTTTTTTAACTGGCAGGTTCTATCTTGGCCAACTCATTTAGCCGTTTATGCGTTAATGATAAGATTTGGTTTTGTTATTGTAGATGACGGAATTCCTTTAATATCTGCGTTATTACCATATTTCTTTCGCAATTCGTCAATAGGGCCAAATTCAATCGCACGCATTATACAAGAAGTAACACAGGCCGGCTCTTCTCCTTTTTCTCTTAAGTCTAGACAGGTATCACATTTTGTCATTTTTCCAAGCTCCTCACTAAATTGTGGGGCTCCGTACGGACAATTCCAGACACAATATTTACAACCAATACATTTTTCATGATCAACCAAAACGACTCCATCTTCATCACGCTTGTACATTGCTCCTGTTGGACAACCTTGCACACACCCGGGTTTCTCACAATGATTACAAGAGAGCGAGACATGCGAAAAAGATGGTTTTGGAAAAGTGCCTTCCTCAAAATCATAAACCCTACGAAAATTACGCCCAACTTCTAAATCATTTTTATCTTTACATGCTACGGTACATGTTTTACATCCTACACATTCAGCTACATTTATATAAAAACCTAATTGAGTCATCATTCATGCCCTCCTTCTTCTCTAAAACTTGATTATTCGTTGCTCCCATTTTACATCCTCTTCTAAAGGCTCACCGTTCCACTTTTCTACGTTACAACGGGCTGAATTAAATCCTGATGAACCAAGTCCTTTCGGAATATGCGCAACAAATAAGTTATCTGCTCCAGCTCGATCAATACCTGTTTTCTCATCGATATCAACCCAGGCGCCATGAGGTAATCCAATTGTCCCAGGAATAATACCCTCAGTAATTTTGGCCGGACGAAGGGCTTGACCGTATTCATTTGACATTAACACTGTTTCTCCATCTTTAATTCCTATTTCCTGGGCGTCTTTTTGACTGATATAGACTGGATTTGGCCATGCTTCGCGCAATTGTGGAACATTGTCAAATGTACTGTGAGAACGTCTTAGATAATGTGGATTAATCACTTGATAAGGGTATTTTCCTTTTTTCTTTTTGTCCCAGTCTTCAAAAGTCGCCTCATAGCCATGAACCTTTGGCTCGTATTTCGGTATTGGGGCAATTTCGGAATAAGCCTTTTTTGATAGTTCATTAATGGCTTTACAATAAATTTCGAATTTCCCACTTTCACTTGATACAGGGTTTCCTTCAGGATCATCAATAAAATCCTTGTAGGCAATAAAACCAAAGTTATCACCTGGTTTTCTAGGAATTTGATAAATTCCTTGATCTACAAATTCCTTTAAAGGGATTCTCCCCTGTTGTGGACTGCCTTCAACACCCCACTCTTTAATATCATTCGCCGTAATCGTACATAACGGTTCATAATCAACACCGTTTTCTTTTACGACCATGCTCCCGGCCAACTGATTAAAATATTGTTGTTTCTCAGAAAATGGGAATACGTTCTTCGGATCTTTTCCAAGTGCCGCAAGCAGCCCTTCGGCAATTTCTTGGTCTGTTTTCGATTCATATAACGGATCCATAATTTTCGACCAAGTGATTAAGATTTCACGATTTCCTCCTTTTACAGCTCCTTCTGTTTCCCATTGCGTGGCCACAGGTAAAACGATGTCGGAATACTTCGCATTTGTCGTGAGAGCATAGGCATTTGTTACGACAAACTCAACCTTGCGATGTGCTTCAATTCCTTTAGCAATATTACTTCTTGTTTGTAATGTGTTGTTGTAGTTATGATAAATAAATTGAATATTAGCCTTTCTTTCTCCTTCATAACGTTGAAGGAACTTACCATCTAAAACGGCATCCCAAATTTCATTTTCATTAATCATATTGTCAACGGCATTCGCTACACGTTCGGTTCCTGCTCCACCAGCAATTAAGAGCATCGGTCCCATGTTTCCTGCGTATTCCCAACAGCTAACACCCGTCATATTACCGGGACTTCCCATATGTCCGGTCATCATACCGAGTGCCGAGAATGCTTGAACCCATCCTTCTCCATTGCTTATCCGAGCAGGTGCCCAGGCTGTCAGCAATGCCACTCGTTCGGTACCGCCAATTTCTCTAGCTAATTCACGGATCTTGCTTGGCTCGATTCCACAAATTTCGGATGCCCATTCAGGCGTTTTCGGTTGCCCATCATATGTTCCAAGAAGATAATCTTTAAAATTATCTTTTGGATCAGCGCCATCTGGCATATGTTCCCTATCAAAGCCAATCGTATACTTGTGTAAGAAATCCCATTTTACAAGCGGATTTGACTTTGGATCATCCTCATCCAACAATGTATACATCATCGCTAAGGCTAATGCATCGTCAGTTCCTGGTCTAATTGGCACCCAATCAGCGTCAAAAACATTAGCTGAGTCGGTATACATCGGGTCAATCGAAATAAATCGTGCTCCAGCTTTTTTCGCTTGAAGATAGTTGTATGTTACACTTCCCATCGTGCTCCATGCCGGATTCGCTCCCCAAAGCACAATCAATTGCGAATTGCGCAGATCAAGACGGTCATTTATTCCATTGACAGCCAGCCCTTCGCCCACACCCATATTTTCATAGATCCATCTCCAGGCACCCCAGGACGAGCTACCGTAGCATGCAGAATAACCGCCTATTTCAGCCATCACATTTGTAATATTAATGTCTCCTCCTGTTACAAGGACTGATTCATTACCATACTTCTCTGTAATTCGTTTTGTTTCTGCTGCAATCAATTCAAAAGCCTCATCCCAAGAAATTCGAACCCACTGATCATTCCCTCGCAGTTCTTTCTTGCCTCCTCCAGGCTCCCAATTCTTCCTTTTCATCGGATATTTTAAACGGTCTGCGTTAAATACTTGTTTTCGTTGGGAACGACCTCTTAAACATCCCCGCTGTTGTGGAAAGTCTGGACTATCTGGATGTGTATCATCCGTCTTTTGCCGAACAACAACTCCATCTTTAATTAACACCTTGTTCAAACAACGGCTTCCACAGTTATGCCAACACGCAGCAGTTTTCCAAACTCCTTCGCCAGAACTATCCTCAAGGCCAATGTTCGTATCTGCTTTCGCAATGAGTCCCCTACTTACAGGAATTGCAGCAGTAGCCGCAATGGCAGAAGACCAGCCAATGAAAGATCTTCTGGACATCTTAAACTCATTTGCTTTTTTTAATAAATCAAACATCTTAATATCAATCTCCTTCCGTTCTAGTATTCTTTCTTTTGTGATTGTGAAATCCATCACATGAAAAGATAAACAAATTATGTTAGGGCTTCACTTTTTATCACTTCTATATTCAATAGTTCTTGAAGAACAACTGAATCCATGGTTAAATAATGCAGCAAAATCTTCGCTATTCCTTGATAAAATTGAGTTTCTGCGTTTGATATCATCTTTTCACAAAACTCTGGTGCAAACTTTAGCAGATGCTCATGCAAAAATTGTTCTTGAGCACGTAATAAGTAGTCGATTTCCTGTAAGTGCTCCGCTTTCGCCGAATCGAGCGTTAATTGATTTAATCGATAAATAAAATCAAGCTCTAAACCAATATGATCCTCCGCTTCAACATTTTGCTTCGCCATTTCAAATCCAAATTTCTCATATGTTTTGCGGACATTAATTGTACAGCTTTGAAAAAGCATGGGCTCCTTTTGCACATAGATTGATTCCCACGGTGGTACCGGCAATTCAAATGGTCCAATTGTCATTCTTGTATAATCCCAATGCAACTGTTCAAAGTGGTTTTGATTATGAAGAACATCATATTTTTTCACATAAATTTTTATATCCTCAATTCCTTCTAAAATCCCATCACAGTCTTGTGCAAAAGGAAATTGCTCGAGATTTTGCTGAAGGAAGATTTTCAAATATTCTTGTGTTGGTTCTTCAATCAGAAATCTTCTTAAAATGTCATAAGCATAATCTCTCCCATAGAGAAGAGCGATTAAATCTGAGATTGCTATTTTTTTAGTCATTTTCATCATCCTCCTTTAACACTTTTTCTCAAAAATATCCTCTAATTCAAACAGAGAAGAAGTTGTCCAATCCAACCCAACTTCACGAACGTACTGCTCTCCTTCGTTCTCTTCAATCACTACTGAAGAGATCGAGATTTCCACATCCCTATTTTTTAAATAATGAATATCCATAACGGAAAATTGAATAAAGTCATGGCTCGTATTTTCTATATAAAAAATATTTGCCTGATCGAATAGCGCTTTCGCTTTCCTTATTTCTTTACCAAACACTTTTGCCGTTTTTAAAAAATAATCTTTAGTGGAAAAAGTATAGGTTTGATCAGGACACTGCCGTTGATTCTGCTGGTAAACTTGACCGGTATGCTTATTCTCAAGAGAACAATAATGAACACCCATTTTTAGTCCCTCTTCCAGAGCAAAATCGACAAGCTCCAAACATTCCTTTTCACTGTCTGCCACAGCTAATCCTCCTGCATACCAATAGTTGTAATACACTTCATAAGGTGGATATTTTAACTGAAGCCCTCTCTCTTTAAAGGCTTCAGCATTACCTAAAGGAAAACAAAGCTCCAATAAATTGATGCCAAAAATATTTAATCTATCAAGTTTTAAGAGGAGAACTTTCATATCCTTCAATGTCCCGGGGACAACTGGCATCTCTACGAGAATATTCGGGATAAAATCTCGTGAAAGCTCAATTTTCTGAAGCAAATGGTTAATTCTTGATATAGGGTCGTCCATTTTCACACTAAAACGAATCTCATCCAAATGGGCATTTTTTAATTGCTGGAGCAATTCTTGATCGAGGAGATCCCCTGTTGTATAAAGTCTTGTGTATGTTTCAGGTGAGTTTCGATGAGCAGTATCAAAAAACTTGATTACCTCATCTTTAAACAACAATGGCTCACCCCCAGTAAGTGCCAAATGTTTCAGCTCAATTCTTTGAGCCAATATATCAAGAAGTTCCTTCTGTATATCTTTTTGCTTATTTTTATAGATTAAATAATCAGCCTGGTTTGGGTTAAAGCAAAAGAAACAATTTCTATGACATTTTAATGAAGGATAAGTCGTATAACTATTGCTGCCAGTTTGGCAAGCTTCACATGCACTAGAAATTCTATTAACGAATACGCTTTTATTGTTATTTCTAATAGATGCACCTGCATGTTCAAGATTTTTCAGCTTTGTTTTTCTATCATAGACCACAGATTCTCTTTGAAACGGAAGGCCAAAGGTTTCGATTTGATGAATCGTTTCACTTTCAATACTGGTGTAAATTTGAGCATACTGTGCAAACGATTTATTTTTTATGAAATACACATTATCACTCGTAATTTTTCGTAGCATAATCTCACATCCTTTTTTGCAAAATATGTGAAACAAATCACAAAGTTTATTTCATTATTATTATAAAATCAGGATTAGATAAATGATACGTATCACGTATACAAAAAAAGTGGATGAAATTTGTCTACTGTGACCAATCAATTTTAACGATCTTGTGACTTCGATTGTTGGATAGTTAAGGGTGATTTAAGATGAATATGAACCGATTTATGATTGAGAAAGGAATGAACGAGTTGGAAGAGAGGTTTATCGTTCCAGAATTAATTCATGATTTACTTATAGCCTCTCATGAAGGGCTAAGTGGAGTCGCAATGAAATTATCCGAGGTTTTATCTGTACCTATCATTATGACGGATTCTCTCTATCATGTGCTGGCTTCTTCCTATAAAAGAGAGTCACTAGAAATAATCGTATCTACTTTTTTTGAAAACTCTACACATAGCGAGTTTTTCAAATGTACATTAACTATAGATGGAGAGGATTATAGTGCCTATGGCTATCCATTAAAATTAAGTTCACAAAATTGTGGATATCTTTTTTTGCTTCAAGAAACAGAAGGTGTATTCCCCATCGAAGACTATGAAGCGATAATTCGCTATGGTGCTTCATTAACCACCATTACTATGAAGCAAATGGAAGATATAAAAAAAGAGAGCCAACGCTATAAGGATGCATTCCTCTTTGATCTTCTATATGGAAATTTTAAAAATAATGATGATATTCTTTCATATGGCGCGATCTGGAAATGGGATTTCAATCAACCACACGCAATCATTGTTCTCTCAATGACTGAATACAATCCCTATTCGGAGGATCGGCAGTTGATTAATTCTCTGCTCTATATAACAGAAAAAGCTTTAGCCCAACATGGTTTAGAAACGATTGTCATCCGCAAACAGAGTGAGGTTGTAGCAATCCTCCCTGTCAACGATAAGACAACCTTTAACGAAAATGAGAAGCTGAGCGATTTCATTTCTTATATTATTAAACAAGCGAAAAACAGCCCTATCGGTAACAGAGCTGCATGCGGTGTCGGGCAAGTTTATCAAAATCCGAGTGAACTTTTCCGCAGCTATCAAGAAGCAAAGGTCGCATTTGAAATTGGGCAGTTATTAAAAATTGAGATTCCTTATTTTAATGATTTAGGGCTTGAAAGAATTTTATACAAGCACGATCTGCAAGATTTAAAAGAATACTACTACCATATTTTAGGACCATTACAAAAGTATGATGAAACCCAAGATGGAGATTTAACGTTTACACTTGAAAGTTTGGCTAAGCATCAATTTGATTTAAAGCAAACATCAGATGCGATTTTTTTACATCGAAATACGCTCAGATACCGGATCAAAAAAATTGAAGAAATATTAGAGGTTAAATTGGACGATATTAATAATCGCTTAAATATTGTAGCAGCTCTAAAAATCAAGCAGCTCCATAAAATTTAATATGTATGTGCTTGATTTTGCTAACCGTTTTGCAAATGACTACATCATAATATGTGAATTAGTGAGCATTTTAATGATTTTGAAAGGGGGAGATTACCGTGCAAATGTTTCGCAACACTTGTCCTAGAAATTGTTACGGTACATGCAGTATGCTTTCTTATACAGAAAATGGAAAGCTCATAAAAGTTGCTGGTGATCCAATGCATGGATTTACCCAAGGCCATTTATGTGCAAAAGGCTACGCATATACGCAATATGTTTATAATCCTTTGCGCTTAAAATACCCAATGATGCAAACAAAAAGAGGGTCCGGCAACTGGGTGAGAATTTCTTGGGAAGAAGCGTATCGGATAATCGCCGAAAAAATAATTGAACTATATGACCGCTATGGCTCGAATTTGGCCAGTGGCTACAATAAATTTTCCGGAAATCTAGGACTGCTTCATTATGCCGTCGAAGGGATGTTCAATAGCATCGGTCCCCATACGAAGTCGTTTGGAAATCTTTGTTTAGCAACGGGAGAACAGGCGGTAAAGGAATCGTTCGGCAATCTGCACAGTCCTGTTCCAGAGGAAATGGCCCAATCGAAAATGATTTTTATTTGGGGAGCTAATCCTGCAGTTACGAATATCCATCAAATGAAATTCATCTATAAAGCGAAAAAAAACGGTGGCAAGCTTGTCGTTATTGATCCTATTTATACGGAAACAGCCTCCAAAGCAGACTTGTACATTCAAATAAAACCAGGTACCGACGCCCTATTGGCTCTTGGAATTGCCAAATGCTTACTCGGGCTAGACCAAATAGAAAAAACAGCGGCAGAGTGGAATGGATGGAAAGACTATCAGCAAGTACTAAAACGGCTCAATCTAGCTACGGTAGCTGAGAAGACAGGAGTTAGCATTGAGACGATACAAGAACTTGCTGCCCTCTATGGAGAGATTAAACCTGTAACAACATGGAATGGGCTCGGAATCCAGCGGAATAAGTACGGCGGTGTCAGTATTCAAGCTATTAATTCCTTAGCTGCCCTCTCTGGGAATCTCCATATAGCAAATGGGGGTGTCTATTTTACACATTCCAATTATGAAGATTTTCCAATGAATCTATTAAATTTTCCAGAAAAAAAGCATGCATCTATTAAAAGTTCAAGAATGATCAATTGTGCAAACTTTGCGATGGAAGCAAAAAATTTACAAGATCCTCCTCTTAAACTATTATGGATTGCATCTCGAAGTCCACTTTCACAGGATATGAACATAAATGTCTGGCAAGAATTATTTAAAGAATTGGAATTAATCGTCACAGTTGACCTTTTTATGACGAATACAGCTAAACACTCAGACATTGTTCTTCCTGCTGCAAGCCATTTTGAGGAAGAAGACTTAAATGTGGGATACTGGCATCACTGGCTCTCCATAAATCAAAAAGCAATACCGTCATTTTACGAGACAAAAAGTGATTTAATGATTGCCCGTGAGTTAACGAAAAAATTAAACATGCTCCGTCCCGGGTTTTCCACATTTCCTTATGAGTTAGAGCCGAAAGATTGGATTGAGCTTGAACTTAATGAAAAGGTGCAAGCTTTGTATGGACTTAAATCGTATACCAGTTTAGTTGATGGGCCTAAACCACGACTCGCTAATCAAAAAAAGAATAAGCACTTTTCATTTATACAAGTAGATGACGTGAAAACA
Source organism: Robertmurraya siralis (assembly GCF_005502275.1). Taxonomy (GTDB): domain Bacteria; phylum Bacillota; class Bacilli; order Bacillales; family Cytobacillaceae; genus Robertmurraya; species Robertmurraya siralis. The sequence continues at coordinate 145,532 of NZ_SWLZ01000007.1, read as the reverse complement.
ATGTTGCATTCACTGCTGCTGGAAACAAAGGGGGAGCCATCACCATATCCGTTTCGACTGCTCTCCCCTCAAACATTATTAAAAATACATTCGCAGTTTGCTCTCATCTCCTGGCTAAATCCTAAACCAGATGAGACCGTTATTGAAATAAACAACAAGGTAGCTGAGTCATTGGGAATTAACGATGGAGAAAAAGTGAAAATTCACAATGAAAACGGAGCGATCATTGCCAAAGCGTGCAAAAATCAGCATCTGCCACATGGTGTGGTTCTCGTCAGTCAAACGGGCGAAAACTCTATCAATCAATTAATTGGCTCCCAACTGCAAAAACAAGAGGAACTATCAAGCACTCATTTTTATGATTGCTTTGTAAGCATTAAGAGCCTAAAACACCCATAGAAGAAATGAGTTGATTATATGTCTAAACAATTGGGATTTTTATTTAATGCAGACCATTGCATCGGATGTACAGCCTGTGAAATTGCTTGTCGAAATGAAAATCATACAAACAGAAATGTTCGTTGGCGCAAAGTCTCTAAGTCATCTGAAGGATTTCTCTCCTTATCCTGTAATCACTGCAATAGCCCTGAGTGCTCTCGGGTTTGTCCTGAAAATGCTTTTATGAAGAGGCATGATGGAATTGTCCTAATTGATTCCAATCTGTGTACAGGCTGTAGACTATGCATAACAGCATGCCCTTACGAAGCCCCTCAATTCGATTATGAAACGAATAAAGTTAGCAAATGTCAGATGTGTTATCCTAGACAAGATCAGGGCCTACTTCCCGCTTGTGTGGATGCCTGTTCAACAGAAGCATTACAATTGGTGGATTTGGAAAATTTCTATGATCCACAGGCAGTCTCATCTATTTTTGGAATCCCTGACATCCGAATAACACAACCGTCTATCGTTTTTTATCCTATATCCGAAAAGAAAAGACATTTTCTTGTAGAAAGATCCTCCAATTAACAAAGACGATGCATATTGTATTTTGGGATAAAAATATTTAGAGTACGACAAAATAATATGTTTTTCAACATGAACATTGCTATGAAACATAAAAAAATTCGAGATATCTCGAATTTTTTTATTTCGATGTGGAAAATATCACTGCAATCTGTTAAAATCTGTATTAAAATGGAATAGACCCCTTTATTACCTGAACTCAAGGAAATAGGGGGTTTTAATTATGCATGAGATTACAAACTTTGAGATGGCATCCTTATTCGTTTCACTATTTTTCACTTACTAAGGAGTTATTTACATGTCTAGGTCCTGTTTAGAAGAAAGCCTTTTCTACAAAATTGAAACACTAAGAAAAGAAATGATCCGAACTGGAATTAAGGAAGGTCTATCTAGTAAAAATACAATACAATTAAGCCAGATGCTCGATCAATATGTTCTTCAATATCAAAAACTGAACTTTAGCAGTTTTAAGAAGAATTTTTAATAAATTGAATATCTGCCCCAAATAAATACAAAGCTTGCCATTACGATTAAATGAAATGCTCCCCCCTTGCTTCACTAAAGCCTCCTATTTCGTGTTCTAAATCATTTTGCGGCCTAGAAGTAAATGGACTCCTAGGTCGCTTTTTACCATTTTCTATTTAGGTGTATTTATCCCTGAATTATTCACTAGTAGGTTAGCTCTTCTCTGATTCGTTGTAATGATGTAAATCGCACCAGCTGCTATTAACATTGCAATAATTGAACCGGTATTAAACCAGCCCTTTTCGGAGAACCAGACGATCGCATAACCGAGAGAACCAGCAAACAAGGAGTAGTAAGCAAACGGCAGAAGTGTTTTTCGTATAACTGTCCCTTCCTTGCCAACGAGACCGACAACTGCTGAAGCAGCAACTACATTATGAACGCAGACCATATTCCCTGCTGCTCCACCTACTGCCTGTAGTGCAACGATCCATGTCGGATCAACACCAATTTGCGAACCAACATCATATTGAAACAAGGAGAACATCATATTGCTAACAGTATTGCTACCGGCAATAAATGCTCCTAAACCACCAATAAATGTCGCAAAAATTGGCCAAAAATCACCCGTTAGCGCTGCAACAGCATTGGCTAATTCAATCGGCATACGGTCATAACCGGCTGCCCCACCCCCTGTATTCAAAAAAACTTGGACCATTGGAACGGTAAATATTAATGCTGTTGAAGCTGACAGCATTGTTTTTCCCGATTGTGACCATGCCCTTCCATAAGCTTTTCCATTCATTCCATGAAGGAAGTAAGTGATTACAGATACAAGAATAAAGATAGATCCTGGAGAGTATAGGGGCTGAAAGCTAGTTGTTATGTCTGAACCAAAAATATTCTCCCATTTTAAAGTCCATGATTGCGTCCATTCCATGAATGGAAGCGATTGCAAACGAGTCAATACGAGAAAAAGACCAATTAATATGTATGGAGTCCATGCTTTCACCATACTCATGTTCCCACTTTTATGGACAATATCCTTAATTTCTAATTTTCCACTCCATTCAGGGTCCCATTTAGACTTTTCTTCAAAATCCCAAATTTCATCTTCCTTAGGCATAAATAATCCCTTTTTGGCAGCGTAAATGACAATGGCTAAACCAATTAATCCTCCAGCCATCGATGGAAATTCTGGACCCAATGTATTAGCAACGATTACATATGGAATTGTCATAGCGAATGCAGAGAATAAAGCAAACTTCCAAATTTTTAACCCTTCGGTAAAAGATTTGTTTTTTCCGAAAAATCTCGTCATAAAAGCAACAACGATTAATGGAACAAGTGTCCCGGCAATCATATGTAGTATGGACACTTTTTCAGCTATATTAATAGTTAAAGCTAAAAAATCATTGGTTAGGCTTGTATCTGCTGATAATCCTGAATGAACCCCCACAAGCATTGGGGTACCTACTGCACCGAAGGATACCGGTGTACTTTGAATAATCATCCCTGCGACGACAGCGGCCATTGCTGGAAATCCTAAACCAACCATCAATGGAACTGCAACGGCAGCAGGTGTTCCAAATCCTGCGGATCCTTCGATAAATGAGCCAAACAACCAAGCAACAATGATCACTTGAATACGTCGGTCTGGCGAAATATCAATGAAACCTTGACGAATCGTTTTGATTCCTCCACTCTCCTGAAGCGTGTTTAATAGTAAAATTGCCCCAAAAATGATGTACAATAGTGTCCCTGCTGTAAATAACCCGTGCAACGAAGCAGCTGCAACATTCACACCGGGAACCTCCCATACAAATAGCGCAAGTCCAATTGCAACTAAATAAGAGATTGGCATTGCTTTACTTGCTGGCCATCTTAATCCAACAAGAAAAATGGCTACCGCAATAATCGGCAATAGCGATAAAAAAGCAAGCATTCCTGTATTCATAGCATTTCTCCTTCCGTTTGGTGATAAAAAACAATGTTTTCAATTGTTGCATAGTAGACAACAAAGTTATATAACAATATATTTTTTGTTATACAACAGTCTGTACCTACCTAAATTATACACACTTATAATATAGTTTCAATAATTTTTAGAAAATTCACTCCATTTTATTACGACAATAAAATCCATATTCTGACTCTAAATTATAAAGTTCTACAGTTAATCAAGTTACAGCACTCGTATTGAAGAGAAATAAAAAAATTTGTTTGCAATATCTTTTTTATGAAATTTCTCACATAGAGACAACAACAAATTGCACTTGTTAACAATAATGAAAAAGTCAAATGAACGTTCGTTTTTAACTTGAAGTGCGCAATTATGAAATGGACTCAGCATAAGTAAATTTTAAAAGACGTACATTTTCCAATCTATACCGTTCTTTACCTGTACGTTCAATCGCTTCATCATTGTGAAACAAAGCTTCGAGATTTTTTATTGAATTGTTAAACCATATTATTGAGAAAACGATTTTCAGCTATGCTGAAAGATCCGTGATTTCATAAAAAGAAAGGAGAAAACAAATTTTCTCCTTTCTTTTTATGAAATCAGCGAAAAAATGAGCCAAAAAAATCAGCACTGACATCAATTTCATTTATTCCTTAAACGGTATTTACATACCCTAATCTTCCTGATATTTTCGCTCCAGCTTCCTTCATTTTTATTTTCAATTGTTCCAATCTTGTGGTCGTCATCCTCATCGTTGGTCCGGAAATACTTACGGATGCTATGACTTTCCCCAAATGATCAAAAAGTGGAACTGCAATGCAAGTGATTCCATATTCATTCTCTTCCAAATCTAAAGCGTACCCTTTTTGCTTGATTTTAACTAGTTCTTTTAGAAATGCCTCTTTTTCAGTAATCGTTGCTTCTGTATGGATCGGAAGCCCTTTCCGTTCAATAATATCTTCTACGACATTTAATGGTAGGTAAGCAAGAATTGCTTTGCCAACTGAAGTGCAATGCATGGGAGCCCGCTTTCCGACCTTTGAATGCATGCGTAATGTTTGATTTCCTTCCAGTTTTTCAATGTATACAACCTCGCCCTGATCCCATACAGCTAAGTGAATAACTTCATTTGTTTCCCGTTCTAACTCCAATAAAAAGGGTTTTGCCTCTGTTCTGATATCGATTGATTCCAACAGTTTCGAACTAATATCAAGAAATTTATAGCCTAATTTATAACGGCCAGTATCAACATCTTGTTCAATATAGCCATACTGAGCTAATGTAGAAAGAATCCGGTAAACCGAGCTTTTGTTAATGTCGACTTGCTTTGCGATTTCTGTTACACCTAACCCCCCTTTTTTCGAGCTTACTAAATTAATAATATCCAGTGCTCGTCCCACTGATTTAACCATATTGTCCCTTTCCATCCATTCACACCTCCACTTCAAAGGAAGTAACGATGGCTCCTTTTCAAAAAGGAAAAAGAGCCATTATTACATGACTTAGCGATCGACGGACACCGCTTCTTTCACAAAAGAATTCCTCAATATGCCAATCCCCTCTATATCACATTCTATCACATCTCCAGCACGAACAAACTCTGCTCCTACAGGACTGCCAGTTAAAATCACATCCCCAGGCTGCAGCGTCATAACATGAGAAAGATAAGAAATCATTTTTGCGGTGGATATTATCATTAATTCTTGACCGCTATTTTGTTTTTCTTCCCCGTTCAATCTCGATTTCACTCTTATTGATAATGGATCGATTTCGGTTTCAATGAACGGTCCCAATGGAGTAAAGGTGTCAAACGATTTTCCAATTGTCCAATGACCTGTTTCATGAAAATAGGCAGGAGCTGTGACATCATTTCCAACAGTATAGCCAAACACATAATCAAAGACCTGTTCTTCTGAAATATTTTTAGCTTTTCTTCCGATCACAGCGGCAAGTTCAGATTCAAATTTTACAGTATCGCAGCCTGCTGGAATGATAATCTCATCCTCTGGACCAATGACTGAGGAAATTGGTTTAAAAAAGAAAACAGGAATTTCAGGCAGTTCGTTCGGTCGTTCATCAGGACTTGCTACATAATTGGCGCCAATCCCAATTATTTGATTGGGAGCGAGTGGGGCTAAAAGCTTTACTTCATCCATTGAAAAAACCTTTCCTGTATATTCCCAGTCTGCAAATATATTTCCTTTTATTTCTCTTATGCCGTCTTCAACCAGCACCCCTTTATACTCAATAGTGTCCACTGTAAAGCGTGTAAATTTCATTGTTCCACTCCTCTCGGTAAAACTTTAAGTTTAGGTTTTGTTAAACCATATTGTTGAGAAAACGATTTTTGGCGCTTTTCGTGGGAAACCTTGGTTTCACACGTCTTTCAATCATCCTGAAAGGTTGAGAAAATAAGTCAAAAACCAACACCGACATATAACAAATCCTAGGTTAAAAAAGTGCTGCTGCAATTTTTTATGCAGGCGGATGATTTTCTTTGTCAAAAAATTGCTGTGCATCGATTCTTCATACGTCTCACCCAAAGCGGCTAAAAGTAGCTCCTTTCCCTAAGAAAAAGAGGCATTCCTTTCAATGATGAATGCCCTCTTTAAAGTCAATTACTTAACTTCCAACTTTGATTTTTGCCTTAAATTCTGCACGACGGCGATGTAAAATAGGCTCCGTATAACCGCTTGGCTGTTCATATCCTTTAAAGACCAAATCACATGCTGCTTGGAAGGCGACTGAATCATCATAGTTAGCGGACATTGGACGATAGTTCGCATCACCAGCGTTTTGTTCATCAACAACTTTTGCCATACGCTTCAGCGTCTCTAAAACCTGTTCTTCTGTTACAATCCCATGATGTAGCCAGTTCGCCATATGCTGACTTGAAATCCGCAATGTCGCCCGATCCTCCATCAACCCAATATTATTAATATCGGGAACCTTTGAACAGCCAACTCCTTGCTCAACCCAACGGACGACATATCCTAAAATACCTTGTGCATTATTATCAAGCTCTTGTTGAATTTCCTCTGGTGTCCATGCTGGATTTTCAACGACTGGAATTTGTAAAATATCATTGCGATAATCTGCCGCTTCTTCTTTTAAGAGCTTGTTTTGAACAGCTATAACATCAACCTCATGATAATGAAGGGCATGCAAAGTTGCTGCGGTTGGGGACGGAACCCACGCTGTATTTGCACCCGATTTAGGATGTACGACCTTTTGCTTAATCATCTCTGCCATTAGATCAGGGATTGCCCACATACCTTTCCCAATTTGTGCATGGCCTTGAAAACCAACCGATAATCCGACATTTACGTTGGAATTCTCATAGCCCTGCAGCCACGCCGTTGACTTCATATCATTTTTACGAATCATTGCACCTGCTTCCATAGAAGTATGCATTTCGTCTCCGGTTCGATCAAGAAATCCAGTATTAATGAAGACAATTCGTTCTTTGACTTTACTGATCGCGTTCTTCAAATTAATGGAAGTCCTTCTTTCCTCATCCATAACACCAATTTTTAATGTATTTCGCTCAAGTCCAAGCAGATCCTCAACTCGATCAAAAAGCTCATTGGCGAATGCTACTTCATCTGATCCATGCATTTTGGGCTTGACGATATAGATGGAACCTTTAGCACTATTCTGATACTTCCCATTGCCTAATAGCGTATGCTTCCCTATTAAACTTGTAATAACCGTATCCATCATACCTTCTGGGATCTCTTCGCCACTGGGCCCCAAAATGGCATTTGTCGTCATAAGATGGCCAACATTTCTTGTAAACATGATGGAGCGACCATTTAATGCCATTTCCTCACCAGTTGGAGAAGTATAAAAACGATCTGGATTCAAAGAACGAGTGATGGTTTTTTCACCTTTTTTGAACGTAGCGGTTAAATCCCCTCGCATTAAACCAAGCCAGTTGCGATAAACATGCGTCTTGTCTTCTGCATCGACTGCTGCCACTGAGTCCTCACAGTCCATAATCGTCGTTAAAGCTGCTTCCATAAGCACATCTTTTACACCGGCTTTATCAGACTTTCCGATTGGAGATTGAGGGTCGATCTGGATTTCAAAATGAAGTCGATTATTTTTTAAAAGGATAGCAGACGGTGCTTCAGTGCTTCCTTGATAACCAACAAGCTTTGACGGATCAACTAATCCAGTCGTTCTTCCATCTTCCAGCGTTACAGCCAATCTGCCATCCACCACTGCATATTTCACTACCTCCTCATGCGAAGCATTAGAAAGAGATGCTGCTTTATCGAGGAATTTTCTCGCAAACTGAATCACCTTTTGCCCCCTAATCGGGTTGTAACCCCCACTGCGCTCAGCTCCGCCTTCCTCACTAATGACATCGGTTCCATAAAGGGCGTCATATAAGCTTCCCCACCGGGCATTTGCAGCATTTAAGGCGTATCGGGCATTATCGACAGGAACGACTAATTGTGGGCCAGGCTGCAAAGCAACTTCATCATCTACATGATTTGTTGTTACTTTATAGTCTTCGACCTCTTGTTCTAGATAACCGATTTCCTCTAAAAAGCTTTTGTATTGTTCAAATTTAAACTCTTGATTTTCTTTATGCCATGCATGGAGCTTTTCTTGAATTTCCTCACGTTTGGCAAGCAATTCTTTATTCCTTGGGGCCAAATCAATAATGAGCTTTTCGAAACCTTCCCAAAAAGCGCCCTCCTCAACCTGACTTTCTGGCAGCGCTTCCTTATTAATGAAATTAGCAAGAACTTGCGCAACCTTTAGATTCCTAATTTTTACATATTCAGACATTTGTACATCCTCCTTTTTTGTTTGTTATTACGAAACATCGTTTCATATTTTCTCTAAAAAAATAATATCACGGGGAAAAACATCTTTCAATAATTTTCTAAAAATTTTATCTCTTTGCCTACGTTGCATTCATAATCGCATAATAACGACCTTCTCCACATCGAAAAACCTCCCTGAACAAATTATTTTTACCATTAGGCAAAGGCCTCTCTTCCGTTCTTCATTTCTTTTTTGACCTCAGCACAACGACCTGGAGATGGAAACAATTTACCGGCATTTAATAAATTATGAGGATTGAATACATCTCGAATATCGGTCTGTGCCGCGATTTCCCGCTCCGTAAACACAAAACGCATTTCTTCTCTTTTTTCGATTCCGACACCATGTTCCCCCGTAATTGTACCACCTACATCAGCACAAACTCGCAGACACTCACTTCCTGCAGCTAATGCTTTCTCTGTTTGGCCAGGCTGTCTTGCGTCAAAAAGAACGAGCGGGTGTAAATTTCCATCTCCGGCATGGAAAATATTAGCGATTCTTAATCCGCTCTCTTCACTTATTTTATTAATTCGCGCAAGAACCTCAGGTAATCGGCTCCGTGGAATGACCCCATCCTGAACAAGATAATCAGGAGAGATGGCTCCCATCGCACCAAATCCTGTTTTACGATTCGCCCACCATCTCCCCCGTTCTTCTTCGCTTTGAGCCACCTTTACCTCCCGCACATTACGTGTCTTACAAACCTCAAGAATTTGTTTGATCTGCTCCGTGATTCCGACCGAAATCCCATCTACTTCAATTAATAACAAAGCTTCTATATCCTTTGGGTGACCAACTGGAAACGCTGCCGACTCCACTCCTTCAATTGCAATCTTATCCATCATTTCAAGAGCAGCAGGGACAATTCCTGAAGAAATAATATCAGATACTGCTTGACTCCCGTCTTCGACCTTATCAAAATAAGCAAGAACCGTTTGCTTTGCTTCTGGATTTTTCAAAATTCGAACCGTAATTTTTGTGACGATTCCTAGAGTACCTTCTGAACCGGTCAAAAGCCCCAATAGATCATAACCAGGAAGATCAAGAACACCATTTGTACTAATATCAATAATTTCTCCGCTTGGCATGACAACCTCTAGTCCCAAAATATGGTTCGTTGTGACGCCATACTTTAAACAATGGGCCCCACCAGCATTTTCCGCAACATTACCGCCAATCGTACAGGCATATTGGCTAGAAGGGTCCGGTGCATAGTAATAGCCTTTATCGGCTATTGAATTCGTTAATTTAAGATTTACAAAACCAGGTTCAACAACGGCGCGCCTGTTTTCCAAGTCCACACTTAACAGCCGTTTCATTTTAACTAAACTAATGATTACTTCCCCATTTAACGGTATGGCTCCTCCACTTAAACCGGTCCCTGCACCACGGGCTAGAAAAGGCAATTGATTCGCATTGCAATATTTGACCACTTCAGCAACCTCTTTTGTGCTGTTTGGAAAAACTACTGCCTTTGGGAGATGCTTATGAATCGTGAAGCCATCACAATCATAAGCAAGCAAATCAGCTTGCTTAAATAAAATCTCTTTTTCACCGACTATTTTTGCTAGATTCATAATATCTTTGTCAATCGTTTGCATGCTCTTTTTCACCATTGTTTCCCCTCTCTTTCTCGTCTTCTTTTTGGTAGGCCAAGTCGAGCAATTGAACGGTGTGAACAATTTTCTGGTTTCTTCCGTATTTCTCGACTCCCACTGCCATTTGCAGCATACAACCTGGATTTCCCATTGAAATCATTTCAACATCCTCAGGAACATGTTCCATTTTACTTTCTAACACCGCTCCCGCCATTTCAGGATTAGTAATGTTATAGACCCCGGCACTTCCACAGCAGCGGTCAGCATTCGGCATATGGACCATTTCTACTCCTGGAATATTGATTAACAAATCCCTTGGTTGTTCACGAACACCTTGACCGTGAGCAAGGTGACACGCATCATGGTACGTAATCCGCGTTTTTAATTCCACTTTTGGCTTCTCATACCCTGTATCGTATAAATATTTTGAAATATCCTCTACTTTTTGCGCAAATTCTTCCGCTTTTTCACGCCATTCAGGTTCTTCACGAAACAGTTCAGGATATTCTTTTAGCATACATCCACAACCCGCCGCATTCGTAATCACCTTCTCCGCAGCGTTGAAAGCTTCTATATTTTGCTTTGCTAACTTTCTCCCTGTCTCACGATCTCCTGCATGGACATGAAGAGCTCCACAGCATGTTTGATTTTTTGGAATGCTCACATCGTTGCCATTTCTCGTTAACACATTAATCGTCGATTGATTAATATCACTAAACATGACATCCATTATACAGCCCGTTAACATCGCAACTTCTCGTTTTGTCTCTCCTTTGGCCTTAATGACCTTTTGCTCCTTATATTTTTTTTGTACAGGTGTGCCAATCGCTGGCATAATGGCTTCCATTTCTACTAGATGCTTCGGCATAATATTGATTAAACCTGTTTTTCTGACAACCTTTTGCACCCCACTCTTCTGGTAAAATTTGAGCAGACTCCCCAACGAGTGGAGACGACTTTGGTGTGGGAACAGCCCTTCTAATAAAAATTTGCTTGTCATTCCTCTCCAGCCTTTTAAAGGCATCGCCTGACGAACCTGTCCCCTTGCTTCTTCAATTAAGCCTCCTACGTCCACATCAGCTGGGCAGGCTGTTGTACAAGCACGGCAATCCAAACAAACGAATACAGGGTCCGCAAAGTCATCATCAACCACTAATTTTCCTTCCGCCACTGATTTAATCAAATGTACTCGACCTCGTGGTGAATGCTGTTCCTGACCAGTCTGTTCATAAGTTGGGCATGCTTCTAAACATAAGCCACAATGGACACAATCAGCCCATTTATGTTCATCTGGTGGATCACTCCATAAATAATTACTTAAAGAGTTCGTATGACAAGTCGGCTCACCTTTCAGTTCAGTTTCTCTTAAACTCAATTTATATCCCTCCCACAAACCGGCCCGGATTCAGTATTTTTTTAGGATCTATTTTTTCTTTTATGCCCTCTAACCAAAAGAAATAGGAAGGTCGTTCTCCCCATACAGTGATTTCTTGACGAAGTTTTAACGGTAAATATTTCAAAACAGCATAGCCATTTAATTCAGTAGCTAGCTTCCGTAATTGCCCAATCGCTGTTTTTACATCCTCAGCCGCTCCAGACAAATGCACATGACACAAACCATGACCTAATCCCCCATGCCCTTCAATTTTCAAATGATGGACATCACTCATATATTCACATTCCTGAATCACACGGATAACATCTAAGTTGACGACACCCATTTTTAGTGTTGCTTCAGTCTCTTTTGTTTCTGTCACTTTAGGACCAATATTGTAAAACTGCTCCCAAAACTGACAAGCTTTTTCTTTTTCCAGTATGCTGACGTTTACAGATGGGGGGCTTATTTTCTTTACAAATTCCTCTTGATAGTGAACGGATGTTTCTACATCTTCAAAACTAATGGCAACTGTATAATTTCTGTGTCCTGTAAGGTCCTCGGACAAGGTTGGACTTAATAATTCAAGAGCAATCGGCTCCATCATCGAGTCAAGAAGTTCAGCTGCAAAGCTCTTCAGCCACTCATGATGGCCATCTGGAAACGCAAGCAAGATAACGCTTTCATATTGCGGAAGTGGACGCAGCTTTAATGTTACCTCTGTTAACACACCGATCGTCCCCATAGAGCCGATAAAAAGTTTATTCATATCATAGCCTGCCACATTTTTTACTACTTTTCCCCCTGAGCGAATCACCGATCCATCTGGGTAAGCGATTCGAAATCCGATCACTGCATCCCTTGCCGAACCGTAACCTAAGCGTTTCGGTCCACTGTCATTTGCAGCAATAATACCACCAATTGTTGCGCGCTCTGGATAAAAAGGATCCAAAGAAATTTTTTGATTATATTGCGCTAAATAGGCCTGAAGCTCTTTAAAAGGAGTTCCTGATTTGACGGTTAACGTCATATCTCCAACTGCGTGTTCAGTAATTCCTTTAAAATTTTCGAGTGAGACACCAATATCCTCTGCCTCTGTTGTACCTCCAAAACCACGCTTCGTTCCACCGGCAACGATCGAAATTTTTCGATTATGAAGATTCGCATATTGTAATATCTTGGTTATTTCTTCTTCTGATTCAGGCTTAACAACGATCCTTCCGCTGTTTCCTAAAAAATCATCTCCATTTTGAGCTTTCACAATCCTTTCACTACTTACAAACATTTGGAGATCATTTAGTAGATTTGAAGTAATCAATTCATCCCTCTCCTTCTCCGAGCATAATCTTTTTAATCTTTCCATAAACTGTTTTTCATTATTTTCTCCACATATTCCAAATGTTCAGTCATTTTTTCTTTTGCTTCATGAGGGGCCGAATTGTCTATAGCGGTAAAAATTTCCTTATGCTGTTGGGTGATTCTTTCATTAATGAGGTCGTTTTGTTGTATAAAATGGTGGAAGTCACTCATATGCCTTTTCGTAGTGGTTGAGATAAATTGCATAAATTGATAGATTATTTGATTTGCAGATGCCTTTGCGATCGTCATATGGAATTGATAGTCCTCTTCCCAGCCAGATGACGACTTTTGATTGAAAAATTTCTCTAGTTCGGCGATTTGCTGTTTTGTTCGATAAAGTGCCGCCATTTCTGCAATTCCCGGCTCCAACAGCTTACGGACTTGAAACAGCTCCTGCACATCATTTGACTCTGGATGAATTAAAGACAAGTTAAATAATTTTTTCGAATCAAAATGGCAAATATACGTTCCTTCTCCTTGCTTTACATCAACAATCCCCTTTCCTTTCAATGTAATAATCGCATCACGAATCGCTGATCTCCCTACGCCAAACATCTCACATAGTTCCCTGACAGAAGGAAGCTTTTCTCCAGAACGAATAGAACCGTTTACAATCATGTCCTCTATTTGTTCTACAACAGATTCTGAAACCTTTTTTATGGAGATTTTCTCAACTTTCATCTTAATATCCTCCTCTCTTCCTTTACTCTTTTCAGACATCACATATCAGATATGTTTATCTGTTCCTATTAAATCATGGTAGCATTTAATAATCAAGACTTTTTAGAATTTATAAAAAAATCAAAAAATAGTGCCGATTACTCTTTTTTTTCATATAATAAATATAAATACAACTTCTGTTATAGTACAATTGTATAACTAAATTCACCTTTTTTGACGTTATCACAACCTTTTAAAAATGTTTGTTGAAAAACTGCCCAGTTTGCTCTAATCGATAACAAAAAATAATTGTAAAAGTTGTGTGTATAAAATTTACCAAAATAACAAAACATAAGCTATATTAAACAAACTTTTAGCTTATTTCATAATAATGGTGTTTATATCTGCAAAACCATTAATGTTTGAATCTTTCCCGTGGCTTCCACTGTACAAATTGAAAAAGTTGGTTTTTTCGATGACATTTGTGTACAGGTGTAGATTTGGCTTAACGAAATGAGAGAATCTGAAGCTAGCTAACATAATAACCTGTACGAGACAGTTCTCAAAATAATCGCTTTTTATCTGGAAACAAGTCAAAATCATCATCTTTATAGCGAAATTTTAAAGAATTGAGGTGATAAACAATGGGACTGCTTGAGGCATTTAATGAGTGGAAAAATTCTCGCTATGAAAAACACGTTTCGAAAATGAAAGATGAAAACAAATGTCCGGAGTGTTATGGCAGAGGCTTCTTAATCTATCCTGCAAATGAGTTTGTTTATTTAAGCAATCCATACGATTGCCCTGGCTGCAACGGAAGCGGCTTATATTCTGAATGGTCAAATCTCGTTTAATAACGTATATGCATGTTGTATCACCTATTACTAGCTTCAAAGCATAAATTTAACCTACTGATTTTTTAGTCAGTAGGTTATTTTTATCAACGTCTATTACTTTTCGGATCAAAAGCATCGCGAAGTCCGTCTCCGATAAAGTTTATGCAAAGCACTGTCATAAGAATTGCAAGTCCCGGTGGAATCCATGCTTCAGGACTATTTCTCAAAATTCTGATGCTCTGCGCTTCAGATATCATGTTGCCCCAGCTTGGTGTCGGCTGTGGAATTCCAAATCCGATAAAGCTAAGAGCAGACTCAACAATAATATACGTTGCCATCATTAACGTTGCATTTACCACTATTGGACCGATTGCGTTTGGAATAAAATGTTTAAAAATAATTCTAATATCACTAACACCAATTGCCTTGGCACCAAGTATAAATTCCTGTTCTCTTAGTGTTAAAAACGTCCCTCGTATAATCCTTGTTAAGTTTGGCCACGAGGTGAAGGCAATGATCATAACAAGTATTCCAACGGTTACCTTTTCAAGAATAGCGACAACTGTAAGACAGAGCACTAAAAAAGGAAGCATCAGCATTAAATCCGTAGCGCGCATAATAATTGCATCTACTTTGCCACCATAATATCCTGCAATAGAACCTAAAGTTACTCCAATTACTAGCGTAAAAACCATGGCACTAAAGCCGACTATTAAAGAAATGCGACCTCCATATAATAGGCGAGCTAAGTTATCTCGACCGGAGCTGTCATTCCCTAATGGATGTTCAGCACTCGGGGATCGTTCAATCATGGTCAAGTTCGATTTTGTTGGATTATGATCTGTGAAAAGCGGCGCACAAAGAACAGCAATAATGATGATAAGCAGAATCACAACACTCGCCACAGCTAGCTTATTTTTCATGAAACGTTTCAACGCAATTCGATGAGGACTCATGCCTTTTTCCACTGTGTTCTTATTCAATTCCGGGCCTGTGCTTGTCGTTTCCTGTGGTTTAAGTTCCATTGATTTCACCTCAATCGTAGCGGATTCTTGGGTCAACAATACTATAGAAAATGTCGGCTAATAAATTGCCAAGTAACACAAAGAAACCAAGCATTAAGTTAATAGCCATAATCACAGGATAATCACGATTCCCTATAGAAGTAATAAATAATGTCCCAAGTCCAGGAAATTGGAAGACACTTTCTGTAATGACAGCCCCACCCAATAGTACCCCAACTTCAAATCCAAGTAGTGTAATAATCGGTATCAATGCATTGCGTAATGTGTGTTTGTAAAGAACCGTATTCTCCGTCATTCCTTTTGCTCGCGCTGTGCGAATATAGTCACTGCCCAAAACATCAAGAACTTCCGAACGCATATAACGCATATAAGAAGCCGTACCAGCTAGACCTAGCGTAATACTCGGCAAAATAAGGTGCCTTATTTTATCAAAAAATAACTCAAATCCATCTATCCCTGGCTTTGAAACCGTTCCATGGGCAGGCAGCCAACCGAGCTTAATGGAAAAAATGTATATTGCCACCAATCCAAAAAAGAAATTCGGTGTAGCTAGTCCAAAAAAGCCAAATGCCGTTGCTCCATAATCTAAAGGCGTATAAGGGTGTCGCGCAGAATAAATACCAATCGGGATCGACACCACTATGGTAATAATTAAGGTCATAACCCCTAAATTCAAAGTATTACTAAATCGCTCTGCAATTAAATCGGATACTGCCCTGCCTTTATAAATTAGAGATTCTCCAAAATCTCCAACTACAGCTCCCTTTATCCAATTCCAATATTGAATATGGATTGGATCATTTAAACCTAGCGCTTCTCTTCGCTGTTCGTACACTTCCGGATCAACTGTCGGATCAATCCTTCCTGTAAAAGCATCACCAGGAGCTGCTTGCATGAGTGCAAATACAATGACTGTTAAAACAAAGAGCATTGGGATGAAAACAAGGATTCGTCTGATGATATATTGAAACAATGTACCCCCTCCATTCTAGAGCTGTTTTTACATCCTTTTATAAATCTTTCGCAAATAGAAAAGAGCGTGGCGTCATACCGAACGCTCTTTTCTATATTTCTGCAAAAGCAATTTACTCAGTTACATACCATAGATGTGGATTATTGTGGAATTGATATGGTAAGACGTCAATTCCTTTCATGCGTGAGTTATGTGCCCAAAGGCTGTTTGCGGCATATAAAATTAACGCAGGTAAGTCTTCTCCGAATTCCACTTGCCATTTACTGTAAATTTCTTTGCGATAATCCTGCTCAAACGCTTCAGGTGGCTTGACTGCCTCTGCTAACAATTTGTCAGCTTCTGGATTATTCCAACGGGAGTAGTTATAAAAATCTTTTGAACCCCATAATCCTTCAGGACTTGGATCGCCACTGCTTAGTGACCAACCAACTAAGTATAGATCCCAATCTTGTGAATTTTTCTCAAGATCTTCGAAATAAGCTGCAGCTTCCTTCGGCTGACGAAGGTCAATGTTTATGCCAACTTCTTCAAGAAACTCTTCGATAATTGGAGCAGAACGCTCACGAATTTGGTTTCCTAATGGGTAGTTAAGATTTAAGACCCATTTTTCACCATTCGGATCTTCGCGGAAACCATCTCCATCTACGTCGACATAACCAGCCTCATCTAAAAGTTGATTTGCTTTATCTTGATCATGTTCATATGCTGGTGGATTTTGATCATCATAAGCCCAGAATTGTGTAGCAATAGGAGAGTTTTGAACAATTCCTCTACCATAAAGCAATCCATCAATAATCGCTTGACGGTCAATAGCATAAGCTATCGCTTGGCGTACTCTTGGATCCTTCAAGTTTTCATTAACAGTCCACTTACTTGGATCTAATGTCATATCTCCAGCCGCACGATGATTATGCATCATTCCCATAATTTGATAACCAAAGTCAGGCTGCTCAATAATTTCTACATTTTGCATTGCTGCAACTGCTTCATAATCTGCTGCTTGGAAGCCATTTGGATCCGCAACAAAATCAATTTCTCCATTTTCCAATAAACCAAGAATAACCGCTTGGTCTACAACCTTCCAAACAACGCTGTCAAGATATGGTTCACCTTGCCAATAATCAGCATTTTTTTCTAAAACATATTGCTCACCTTGTACCATTTCCGTAAATTTGAATGGTCCTGTCCCGATCACTTTTCCTGGCTCACGGGATTCAGGTGCTGCAGGTATATCAGCTACTGGGATATCCTTGAAGATATGCTCAGGAATAATGCTGAAGCTAGCATCTGAAAGAGCAATAACATTTGGCTCAGCAAATTTAAATGTTACAGTATGATCATCCTCTGCTACTACCCCTTGGAATTCATCTGTTTGACCTTCGCTATATTCTTTATATCCTAAAAGTCTTGAAGCATATTCAGATGCACGTACCCCACCTGCTTCAATATAATCAGGATCAGACATTGTTTTATAAGTAAAGACGACATCATGTGCCGTAAATGGTTCACCATCATGCCATTTTACATTTTCTTCCAATGTAAAAGTAATTTCAGAATGATCCTCATTATATTTCCATTCTTTCGCAAGATTTGGAACAAACTCCAACGAATTATTTTGCGAAACTAGTCCTTCATACACAAATTCAATAATGTTTGCCTCATAGGCTTCTTCATAGAAAATTGGATTGAAGCTTCCTGACGGCGCAGTATCCATTGCACCGACAACCGTTCCTCCCATTTGAGGACCTGTTTCTTTCTCTTCGTTTTCTTTCTCACCCTCCGTAGAAGTATTATCACTGCCTCCTGAGCAAGCAGCAAGAATACCTAGCATGAGAACAAAGCTAAGTAAAATTAACCAACTTCTTTTAAACTTCAAATTCATTCACCCCTTTTAAATTTTGGAAAATCAACAGACTGGCTTAATCCTAGGGTACACCACCTCCTTATATGGAAAAAGCGATTAAAACTACTGTTCATACAAATGGCAAGCAACATAGTGTCCTTCACTTACATTAATTAGTTCTGGCCGCTCAAGAGCACATCTTTCATGTGCCTTAGGACATCGCGTTCTAAATGCGCAACCGGATGGAGGATTAGAAGGACTTGGAAGATCACCTTTCAAAATAATTTTTTCACGCTTATTGAGCACATCCGTTGAAGGAACTGCTGATAATAAAGCCTCTGTATATGGATGTAAGGGAGTTTCATAGAGATTTTTCTTAGGTGCTATTTCTGCTATTCTCCCAAGATACATAACCGCTACCCGATCACTGATATGTTTAACGACACTTAAATCATGAGCAATAAATAAATAGGTTAAATTAAACTCATCTTGTAGATCAGCCATTAAATTTAATACTTGAGCCTGAATCGATACGTCTAAAGCTGAAACTGGTTCATCGCATATAATAAACTTTGGATTTAATGCCAGCGCTCTAGCAATGCTAATTCTTTGCCTTTGACCTCCTGAAAACTCATGGGGATATTTTAAGCGAGAGTCGGGTCTTAAACCTACCTTCTCTAAAAGGCTAATCGCTTTTTCTCTTCTCTCGTTCTTATTTAAAGATGTTTGTACTAAAAGCGGTTCTTCAATTAGTTCTTGAACATTCATCTTTGGATTAAGGGACGCAAACGGATCCTGAAATACAATTTGCATATCCTTTCTAAACGGACGTAGCTGCCGGTTCGACAATCGAGAAATATCTTCATTTTCAAACAAAATTTGACCTTCGGTTGGTTCCATCAACCGAAGAATTACACGACCTAATGTCGATTTCCCTGAACCCGATTCTCCAACAACCCCTAAAGTTTCGCCTCGTATAATACTTAAAGTAATATCATCGACTGCTTTGACATGTCCAACTGTCCGTTTGAGAACCCCGCCTTTAATCGGAAAGTATTTTTTTAAATTTTTTGCTTCTACTATAAAATCATTTTTTGTCTCTATTTTTAGTTCCTTTTCTATTACTGACACCAGTTAGCCCCCTTATTCATACAGATAGCATCGGACATTATGACCCGACTCAACAGTTACTAGTTCAGGATTTGCCGCTCTACACTTATCCATCACATGTGGGCAACGATCAGAAAATCTGCAGCCAGCCGGAAACTCATGCGCAGCCGGTACCATTCCTTTAATCGCACCTAATCTATCAACCTCTTTTTCAAGGCTTGGCAAACTTTCAAGCAAACCATTTGTATATGGATGCTTCGGATTTAAGAAAAGGTTTTCCACCGTAGTTTGCTCTACGATTTGTCCTCCGTACATGACCATGACCCGATCCGCATACTCAGCAACCACCCCTAAATCGTGAGTTATAAGCAATACAGCCATATTAAATTTCTTCTTCATCGCATCCATAATGTCGAGAATTTGCGCTTGTATCGTTACATCAAGAGCAGTTGTTGGCTCGTCAGCAATCAAAAGCTTAGGATCACATGAGATCGCAATAGCGATCATTGCCCGTTGCCTCATTCCTCCAGAAAGCTGATGCGGGTATTCCTTCATTGTCTCTTCCGCTCGAGGAAATCCAACAAGCTTTAATAAGTCAATCGCCTTTTTATCTGCCTCCGCTTTTGACACCTTCTTATGTCTTATAAGCGTTTCAGTTATTTGATTGCCAATTGTAAAAACGGGGTTTAACGCAGTCATTGGCTCTTGAAAGATCATCCCAATCTCCCTGCCACGAACCTGCGTCATTTGTTTATCCGTAAAATTCACCAAATCTTTACCATCAAATAAAATTTGTCCCTCTTCTATTTTTCCTGGCTTTCCAATCAATTTCATAATGGAGAGAGAAGTTATACTCTTGCCACTCCCCGATTCACCAACAAGGGCAACAGTCTCACCTGAATTTACAGAAAAGTTAACACCATCTACTGCTTTTGCAACTCTTTTTCCTTCTAAATAAAAATAAGTCTTTAGCCCTTTAACATCCAATAACGTTTTTTGTGTCATTAACTGCACCTCAACTTAATATCTTCTCGGTTATTTAGCTTTGGATTATTTGTATCGATTAAACCTTCGCAATGTCGTTCGGTGAGAACAAAAGCAAGTACAATCATTCTTTATCTTTAGGTTTCCTCTACTTGCTACAAGACTTTTGCACTAATTTCACCTCAAAAAGAGGGAGAAAAAATAACTGAATAGCAATGATTAGCAAAAGTATACTATCACGTTTTAATTTTTGCAATATAGGGAAAAATGAAAGTAATTGTAATTTTCGATTAAATTTCGGGCGACGAAGGAATTTTTATTATTTTATTTTTCGGAATAATTAATTTTTACAGCATTGCAAAAGTTTTCTTACAATAGTAAAAAATACGAAAAATGGTTAATTTACATATAATCTCAATTTCATTTCTTTAATTTCTAATAATTTTTACGTTTATCTTTATTCTCCCTTGCAAACATCATATTAACTAATTATTCATTAATATTTATGAAAATTCATTTCATTTTTCTGTAAACTTTTTTTCGAACCATTAATTTTCCTTGTCAGATCATCTTACAAATTCTCTCTTTTATACGATTGATACCCCGCTAGTTATTATTGTATTTTTATTCGCTTCTTCATCTTTTGTATGAACATGAATGAATTGAATCATACTAAGATGAAAATAGATCTGCAAGTGAAAGGGTTGCTTATAAATGCTATCAAATGAACAGCTTTTAACATTTAAATCGCAATTGGAACGGCAAAAAAAGGATCTCGAAAATAGATACGAGGCAAATGACCACCTTAATTTACGCGACGGACATTATCATGAATCGGTTGGCGAACTTTCTAGTTACGATAATCATCCCGCTGATGAAGGCTCTGAACTGTATGAACGAGAAAAAGATATCGCACTTAGTGAGCATTACCGAAATGAATTAAGCGACATTTCGAAGGCACTTCAAGCAATCGAGCATGGTACATACGGCAGGTGTGAAATTTGCGGAAAGGAAATTGCCCTGCAGCGTTTGGAAGCATTACCAACCACCACCTATTGCATCGAGCATTCACCTGACCAAATTACCTCCCATGAGCGCCCCATTGAAGAAGGCGTTTTGATGCCACCATTCGGCAAGTTTGACATGGATGAACAAGATGAAACCGTCGCATTCGATGCTGAAGATGCGTGGCAAGAGGTAGAGAGCTGGGGAACTTCTGAAACACCATCCGATTTTGTCAAAGTGGAAGATCATTATAATGATGTTTATGTTGAGTCTGAAGAGAACATCGGCTATGTTGAAGACTATGAGAATTTTGTCGGCAATGATATAGAAGGCAAAAATATCACTGTTTATCCAAATCCGCAGCATGAGCGCTACGAAGAAATGCTAGACGAAGAAGGCATCATGACATCATTTGGAGATTTGCCTGCCTATGAACATGAACCTTATGTTGAGGATAGTGAAAAACGGGACAAGTAACATTGTCCCGTTTTTATGTTTATTACTTTTACACCTTTCCTTGTAATCGAAAAAAAGAGGTATATACGTCTTTACTTGATTTTTTCGACTATTATTCGAGAAAGGAGAAAATAGGGAAATTAACAGGAGAGCCCGAATGGAAGATATCTATTCGAACCGTACATGCTTGATAAACTGTTTGTTTGTCCGGATGCTTCCTCTATTCGGACAATAAACGCATAATACTCTTGGTGAATGGCCAAATCTTGCACCCATTCGGACAGAGCAAGCTCCATTAATAGAGCAATTCAAATATTTCATTTAATTGTTCGACTCTTTTTGAATCGTTTACTTCTCTCGCATGATTTATTTCATCTGGCAAAATTTTATTTAAATAGTCAATTTGTTCACTTGTAAGCTCCTGAACAAAGGATTCTTCCGATATAAAATCATTTCGCTTTATCATGGCATAGATTTCTTTACAAAGATCAGAGCGATCTGTGTAATTTGAGAGAATTTCCTTTAAATAGCCGAGCGATTGATTCATACATATATCATTCCTTTCGCAATCTCTCTTCACTAATTAGAATGCTCCTTCTCGGATGAAATCATCGGTTTTTTTATTTCTTATTATTGACAATCATGTTGTTCGCTTATATAATTTATCTTAAGTTAAAATATCTTGAATTTGAGATAAATTAATTTGAGATAATAAAAAAAGGGAGAGATTTATCAATGACAAAAACAAAATGGGCATTAGACACTGCACATAGCAGTGTAGACTTTTCAGTAAAACATATGATGTTTGCAAACGTAAAAGGTTCCTTTAATGAATTCGATGCTTCAATTGAGGCCGATCCAGCTGACTTAACAACTGCATCCATCGAATTTACAATCAATACAGCTAGTGTTGATACACGCAATAATGATCGTGATGCACACCTTCGTTCAGCTGATTTCTTTGATGTAGAAAACTTTCCAAAAATGACTTTCAAGGCTACGTCGATTACAAAGACAGATGATGGAGAATATGATGTAACTGGTGACTTAACGATTAAAGAGACAACAAAGCCACAAACGTTTACAGTCACTTACGGAGGAACTGGTAAAGATCCATGGGGAAATGAAAAAGTCGGTTTTGCTGTAGAAGGCAGCATTAATCGTAGTGAATTTGGGCTTACATGGAACGCTGCACTTGAAACTGGCGGTGTTCTTGTAGGAGATAAAATCAAAATTTCATTAGACCTGCAAGCAGCAAAAAGTGAATAAAAGCAAGCGAAACTGTAGATCATTCAGCGATCTACAGTTTTTTGTTTGTTTATCATTGGAAAAAAATGGTCAAACTAAAGATGAAATCACAAAGTTTTGGGGATGAAAAAATTTATGTCACATAATTTTTTTTCGCACTTTATTAGGATGCCTTTCTTTTTACGTCTTCTTTTTATTGCTATATTCGTCCTCCTCACCTTCGGCTTGTTTGCCTATTTATTAGAGCCTGAAACATTCACAACTCTTTTTGATGGAATTTGGTGGGCAATCATTACCGCTTCAACAGTAGGTTATGGAGATTTTGTACCAAAAACGATTTTAGGAAAAATAATAGGAATTTTACTAATTTTATTAGGTGTAGGGTTTGTATCTTCCTATTTTGTTACGTTGGCATCATCTACTGTAAAGCAGCAAAATGACTATATCGAGGGAAAAATAATGTTTAAAGGAAAAGATCATAAAATGATTATCGGTTGGAATGAACGCTCAAAAACAATCATTGAAAAGCTTTTACATAGTGGAAAGAGCGGTTTAATTGTTTTAATCGACCAAACACTTCAATCCAATCCATTTTCTGATTACCATGTTCATTTTATTAAAGGAAGGGCAAATAGTGATCAAATTCTGAAAAAGGCAAATATATATAATGCGAAAAAAGTTCTCATTACAGCAGATCAAAGTAAAGATGAACTTCAAGCAGATATGGATACAATTTTAACCTTATTAGCCATAAAAGGCTTGAATCCAACTGTCTACACAGTAGCTGAAATATTAACCTCTGAACAAGCAGTTAACGCACTTCGTGCGGGGGCAGATGAATTGATTAAAACCAATTTAATCACGAGTACTGTCATGACAAGCTGTCTTCATTCCAGCGAAAAAGTCGATGCTCTCATGATGTTGCTTGAACAATTTAACGGCAGTCGTTTTGTTTTTCAATCGCCAACTGCTTTTATCGGAAAAAACTTCATTGAAACAAATGAAAAGTTGCTTAAAGACGGTTCTCTTTTATTCGGGGTTAAAAGAGGGGGAGAAACAATCATTAATCCTCCCCATCCTTTTATTCTTAAAGAAAATGATATTCTTTTGGTCATTTCGGCCACTTCATAAATTTACAGTATGCTTTCAAGCTCTGAAACGAGGAATTGCCCCATTTCAAGGAACTGTCTCGGAAATAGAGCATCCTTATTTTCTGGAGATTGGAATTGATTAATTGTGGCGGTAATATTGCCGACCTCCGCTTCTTCATCAATTCCACCTTCATATTGATGAGAAAGTAAAAAGGGTCTTCCTAATTTGACCGTACAAACGGAAGAATCTAACTGCCCTTCAACAACTTGAAACGGTACTCGTAAAAACTGATAACCTTCCTTATCATCCATCTTATAATCAAAAAAGCCATGATCGTAATCCCAGTTCCCTCCTATCGAGTAGCCGATTGGTTTAAGCAGCCGTTCCAAATCGTCTAGGTGGTATTCTTTTCCTTCAATACTCGAAGGCACCTCGATCATAAAAAATCCCCCTTCGAAACTTTTTCTTAGTTTCTCCAAGGGGGATTTCGTTTATTTTGTTAATTTTTTCCTTTTTATTGTTTATAATCGTTTCTCAAGCTCTTCTTTCTTTTCCTCAAAGCCAGGTTTACCTAATAAAGCAAACATATTTACCTTATAGGCTTCAACGCCAGGTTGATCAAAAGGGTTCACCCCTAATAAATAGCCGCTCATGGCACATGCTTTCTCAAAAAAGTAAGCAAGGTATCCGAATGAATACTCGTCAAGCTTTGGAATTGTTACCGTTAGATTTGGAACGCCGCCATCGGTATGGGCAAGCAATGTCCCTTCGAATGCTTTATTATTTACAAAATCAACTGTTTTTCCAGCAAGATAGTTGAGTCCATCTAAATCGCTTTCCGCTTCCTCAATCGTAAGCTCATGACGAGGCTCTTCAACTTTGATAATCGTTTCAAACAGATCACGTCGACCTTCTTGAACGTATTGGCCTAGTGAATGTAAATCTGTTGAGAAATTAGCTGATGATGGGAAAATTCCCTTTTGATCTTTCCCTTCGCTCTCGCCGAACAATTGCTTCCACCATTCTGAAAAATATTGTAGCGAAGGCTCATAATTGATCAGCATTTCAATTGTTTTTCCTTTGTTATAAAGAAGATTACGCACTGCCGCATATTGATACGCTTGATTACTTTCAAGCTCAGATGAACTATATTCTTCACGGGCATCTGCAGCACCTTTCATCATGGCATCAATATCGGCTCCACTTACTGCAATTGGAAGTAGCCCGACCGCAGTTAATACTGAATAACGCCCTCCTACATCATCTGGAATAACAAAGGATTCATAGCCTTCTTCTGCAGCCAGCGTTTTTAAGGCTCCACGCGCTTTATCAGTTGTTGCATAAATACGTTTTCTTGCTTCATCAATTCCATATTTTTCTTCAAGTAATTTACGGAAAATACGAAATGCAATCGCAGGCTCTGTTGTTGTTCCAGATTTTGAAATGACATTAATCGAAAAATCTTTTCCATCTAATAGATCCATAACATCTCTCATATAAGTAGAGCTGATGTTGTTACCGACAAAAATAATTTGCGGTGTTTGACGCTTTTCTTTATCAAGGACATTATAAAAACTATGCTTGAGCATATCGATTGCCGCTCTTGCCCCTAAATAAGAACCTCCAATGCCAATAACAAGTAAAACATCTGAATCCGCCTTAATTTTAGCAGCAGATTTTTTAATGCGGGCAAATTCTTCCTTATCATAGTCAACAGGAAGATCAATCCAACCTAAGAAATCATGACCAGCTCCTGTTTTTTCATGCAAAGAATGGTGAGCCACCTTTACTAGATCTCTTAAGTATGTAATTTCATGTTCTCCAAAAAAACTTAGTGCTTTGGAATAATCAAAACGAACTTGTGCCATAGTTGTCCTCCATCTTTAACATATTCATATATACTTTAACGAAAGCGCGCGCGGTTAGCAAGAAATGGTGAGAAAAACACTTCATTTTGAGCTGTTTTTTCACTTTTCTTCCTTATTATATAGCAAGCTTTTATAATGAAGCGCGGTAAATGGCTAAAACATCATCGCGATTGAGCTTCTTAAAGCGACCAAATTCACCGTTGATCATCGCCTTGTCCGCCATTAATTCTAGTTTGCTGTCATCAATATCATAATCAGCTAATCGAGAAGGAGCTCCAATGCTATTCCAGAACTGACGCAGCTTCTCAATACCTTCTAGACCAGCTTCTTCAGCGCTCTTCCCTTCTGGATCTACTCCGAATACGCGAACAGCAAGCTGCTTAAAGCGTTCTGGCTTTACCTTTAAATTATGCTTCATCCAATTTGGAAAAAGGATTGCAAGCCCTCCCCCATGAGGAATATCATAAACAGCGGAAACTGCATGCTCAATATTATGCGTTGCCCAATCTCCTTGATAACCCATTGACAGCATGCCGTTCAGCGCCATTGTCCCGTTATATAAAATCGTTGCGCGCAAATCATAATTTTCAAGATCAGCTAAAAGCTGTGGAGCCGTCTCCATTACAGTAATCAATAAAGATTCGCACATTCTATCCTGCAATAACGTGTTTTCTTGTAGATGGAAATAATGTTCAAATACATGAGACATCATATCAACAATTCCATATATCGTTTGCTCCTTTGGAACCGTATACGTATGAACAGGATCTAATATTGAAAATGTCGGAAAAGTTACTGCGCTTCCCCAGCCATATTTCTCGTTCGTCTCCCAATTTGTAATAACAGAACCCGAATTCATTTCCGAACCAGTTGCCGCAAGGGTTAAAACTGTTCCAAATGGAAGAGCTTCATGAGCAACAGCCTTTTTCGTCACCAGCTCCCACGCATCACCATCGTATTTCGCACCGGCTGCTATCGCCTTCGTACAATCAATTACACTTCCACCACCGACAGCTAAAATAAATTCGATTCCTTCTGATTTACAAATGTCTACCCCTTTTCTAACTGTAGAGATGCGCGGATTCGGTTCAACACCAGAAAGCTCAAAAATATCTGCTTTAATTTCTTGAAGTAAGTTTATGACTTGAGCGTAAAGTCCGCTTTTTTTAATGCTGCCACCTCCATAAATAAGCAACACTTTTCTACCGTATTTTGGAACTTCCTCTTTCAACTGTACAAGCTGACCCTTACCAAATATAAGCTTTGTTGGGTTCCAATATGTAAAATTTTGCATGTTCATGTCTCCTTTCGTTATCAATAATATTATCTTCCATCTTAGTAGGTAATGCAAAAATTTGTGTTTAAAATTCAAGGAGGAGAATGTTCAAACATACAGACGTTTAATGAAGTACATTCCACCCAAAAAATGATATGCAAAAAATCCTTGCATACTCCTTGCAAGGATTTTTCACAAATATTCCCGTTTTTATTCTACTTCCTTAACTTAACACTTTCGTAATACGTTCAATCGCCCAATCCAAGTCTTCCTCGCTGATGACTAAAGGTGGAGCAAAGCGGATGACAGTATCATGCGTTTCCTTACATAATAAGCCTTCATCCTTTAATTTCTCACAATAAGGACGAGCTTCCTCATGAAGCTCCACTCCAATGAACAATCCTCTTCCACGTACTTCTTTAATAATTGGATTCTCGATTTCCTTTAGCTTACTTTTAAAATATTCACCCAGCTTTAACGATCTTTCAGCCAGGTTTTCTTTGACAAGAACATTTAAAGAAGCAATGGAGACAGCGCAAGCCATCGGATTTCCGCCAAATGTCGAGCCGTGGGAGCCTGGATTGAATACACCAAGAATATCTCTATCAGCGACGACACAAGAGATTGGAAAAACGCCTCCTCCCAGCGCCTTTCCTAAAATATACATATCCGGCTGTACATCTTCCCATTCACAAGCAAACATTTTTCCTGAGCGGGCAAGTCCAGCTTGAATTTCATCAGCAATAAAAAGGACTTCATTTTCTTTACAAAGTTCATATGCCTTTTTCAAAAAGCCTTCGGGCGGAATGACAATCCCAGCTTCCCCTTGTATAGGCTCAATTAGAAAAGCAGCAGTATTGCTCGTAATGGCGTTTTTCAAAGCCTCTAAATCTCCGTATGGGATGAGCTTGATTCCCGGAAGCATTGGACCGAAACCGCGCTTATATTCATCCTCTGAGGACAAGGAAACAGCAGTCATCGTTCTTCCATGGAAATTGCCGATACAGGCAATGATCTCTGCTTCATTTTCGACAACACCTTTCACATCATACGCCCAACGTCGCGCTGCTTTCACCGCCGTTTCTACTGCTTCTGCCCCCGTGTTCATCGGCAAAGCCATTTCCTTCTTTGTTAGCTGACACACCAATTCGTACCAAGGTCCAAGCTGATCATTATGAAATGCACGAGAAGTGAGCGTGACCCTATCAGCTTGTTCTTTTAATGCTTGAATAATTTCTGGATGGCGATGCCCCTGATTAACAGCAGAATAGGCACTGAGCATATCCATATACTTATTCCCCTCAGGATCTTCAACCCATACTCCTTCAGCCTTTGAAACAACGATTGGAAGGGGATGATAATTATTTGCACCGTATTTATCTGTTTTTTCGATTATCGCTTTGGACTTGTCTCCGACGATCATGAATGAACACTCCTTTTTATTATCATTTATAAATACTATCTTAATCTAATGCAAGTTTTATGCCATTATAATATCCTTACGATGGAGACTATTTGGTTATTTTGCACGCAAATTTTTTTTGCTACAATATTCAATTTTGCAAAATTTATTTGCAGTAGATAAAATGAAGAAAAAGAATTGCTGGGAGGGAGGAAGAAAAATGGACCAGAACTATGAAATATATGAAACCGTTCTCGACTCAATCGATATAGGAGTACATGTTATTGATTCAAACGGTAAAACAATTATATACAATAAGAAAATGAGTGAAATCGAAGGGATGAAAATTGAAGATGTAATCGAGAAAAGGCTTCAAGAAGTCTTCTCCTTCCATCAAAACGGAGAAAGCACTTTGCTAAAAGTGTTACAACACAAGAAAAAAATTACCAATATTAGACAATCTTATTTTAATAATAAAGGACAGGAAATCACAACCATTAATAATTCATATCCGATTATGAAGGGCGAGACTTTAATCGGTGCCATGGAAATTGCAAGAGATGTAACGAAAATTGAAAAGTTACTGCAGGATCATATTTTCAATAAAGGCGAAGCAAAAATTACCTTTGAAAGCTTAATTGGTTCTGATAAAGCATTCACCGATGTAATTGAGTCCAGCAAAAGAGCAACACGAACAAATTCAACTATCCTTATCATCGGCGAAACCGGTACAGGCAAGGAGCTCTTTGCTCAAAGTATTCATCAAGGCAGCATTCGGGCATCACGTCCACTGATTACACAAAACTGCGCTGCGATTCCTGAAACCTTAATGGAAGCTATATTATTCGGTACAAGAAAAGGCGCATTTACAGGTGCGGTTGAACGACCTGGACTGTTTGAGCAAGCGGAAGGTGGCACCTTATTATTAGATGAAATTAACTCGCTTGATCTCTCATTGCAAGCAAAGCTATTGAGAGTCATTCAAGAAAAGAAAGTCAGAAGAATCGGTGATACAAAAGATCGGCCGGTTGATGTTCGGATTATTGCCACCATTAACGAAGACCCGATTGATGCAATCACAAATGGCCGGATGAGAAAGGATTTATTTTATCGCCTCAGTGTTGTGTCCTTATTTATTCCCCCTCTGCGGGAAAGAAAAGGCGATATTCCAGAACTTATACAATTCTTCATCCAGAAATATAATCATTTGTTTGGGATGAATATCACTGGGATTGATAAAGCATTATTAGATCATTTTCTTGAATACGATTGGCCTGGAAATGTTCGTGAACTTGAGCATCTCATTGAAGGAGCCATGAATCTTGTGCATGAGGAACAGATGCTAACAGTCTCCCATCTTCCAAACCATATCCGTTACAAGCCTCCCTTTAGAAAGGATGCTGTCACCTATTCAGCAGACTTAAACACATTACAGAAAGGAATCACCCTCGAGCAATTTTTACACGACGCCGAACGTTCTTTTTTAAAAAGGGCGTTAGCACAACACAATGGGAATATTTCACAAACAGCAAAAACACTGGGAATGAGTCGACAAAATCTCCAGTACAGATTGCGAAAAATAAAAAGCGGGAGCTAAACATACAAGATTACGCCGATTTAAACTACTAATGGACAAAAAAAAGCAAGTGAGGATGAAATGGCTATTCATCTTCGCTCGCTTTTTTGAATTGGACTTAGACTTTACAGTCAGTTCTTTTGTACAAATTTAACGTTGAGATTGTTCGATCCACTCTTGAAGTTTATCTTTAAGAGTATTGAAGCCTTGCGGTGCTTCCTCTTGCTTGAATGCTGCAGCTGCTTGGCGACGACGAGGTGCTCTTTTCTCCTTCGGTGCTTCCGTTTGAGCCGGAGCCTCTTGAGTAGCACGGATGGATAAACCAATCTTTCCTGCTTCTTCGTCAATGGAAAGTACTTTTACAGAAACTTCATCTCCTACTTTTAAATGCTCGTTAATATCTTTAACAAAACCGTGAGTAACTTCAGATATATGAACTAGTCCTTGTGTATTTTCATCAATTGCAACAAACGCTCCGTACGGCTGGATTCCCGTTACCTTTCCAGTAACAACACTTCCTACTTCAATCTTTTCAGTCATGTAAACACTCCTAAGTTATGATATATTTTTATACTTTACCCTACTCTATAGGCGATAACCCTATAATTTTAGGGAATTTGCCTTAGAGTACAACCAACCTTAGTAATCATAAACGAGACAAATATTCCGTCCACATATTCTACTTGTCCTTCTTATATAAATGATGATTACTTCCTAAGATTGATATCACTTTATACGCAATATAAAATTATATCATAACATAGTTTTTTTTTCAAAAAAGGGAAAACTGTAACTGTAAGATTTTAATTAACTTTTATTTCATGTTCTCTCAATGCTATTTTAATATCCATTCATTTTATTATTTCTTAAACATCTTATAATCCCACCCTTACACTTTGAACAATATTATTGATAAAACTCATCAACGCTGGCATATAAGAAAGCTTAGCAAAAAATAAATCTGTAAATTAAAGAAACACGATAAGAAAATTTATGATAAACTTATCTAACAAACGGAGTAACGTATCGAATTGTCCGAGTATAGACAATATACTTAGTAGTAGATGATAACAAATAGGAGATGAATATATGCTTAAACGGATTCGAAATAAAATAAATGCCATACAAGAAGCGGAAATGGAGCTAGATAATATTTATACAATCTTACCTCCACCAGGTACCATTATTGGTGAGGCTACAGAAGAGGAAATGGAAAAAGCAGCTGAACTTGAAATAAAACACATGGCTTTTATTAGATTGCAGGACATGAATATCCATTTTGAAGGTGCTTCATATCGAGAATTATTAAGAGATTTTCAGGAATTCGAAACAGAATCAAGTCAATTTTGGAGAGGTGTAGCAAAACGGCTAGCCGTTCCATATGAATGGCCGATTAGAATCGACCATGCAAACGGCCCTATTTATCTGGGGGAACACGAGATAATTGAAGAATTAGAAGAAGAGAGAGCAGATTAATTAATTTTGCATACTTAATGCGCCAACCTATTGGTTGGTGCTTTTTTTTCAAAACATGCTCAGCCATCTTAAAGACGAACAATACGATTGTTGAACATTCAAGAGAGTAATGACTTCAAGTCCTTTGTACTGCAAACGGATAGAAAAAACAGACTTGAAGTGCACATTCATGAAATTGACTAACCTATAAACTGACATCAGTATTTGATTATTTTTTCTTTAATGTGAGCACATTTACTTCCGGTGGATTGTAAAATCGAAAATTCAAAAACGAAATTGCATCACTGCTACCTAAACCTGTACTAACATATTGTTGAATTCCATTATAGTTCCACAAGCCCTTGACCCGATCCTGAGGTGGAAAAAAACCGTCCCACAAATAATAAGGCTCGGGGATAAACACAGCACCAATGTACGGCAGGCGAATCTGCCCTCCATGATAATGACCAGCTATCAATAAATCATATGCCCACAAACGTTCCTCTTCTTTTAAGAGATCGATTCTGTCGTCAGGGATGGGGTAATGATTTAAGGCGATGAGCACTTCTGAATCGAAATACTGCTCTAACATCAGCAACCTCTCAATGTAGGGATCGAGCTTTTTATCCTGCTCACTCTGCTCTAATAACGCGATGGAATTTTCAAAATAGGTAAAATATAAGTTGGAGGAACCGACTTTCACTTTTTCAATTGTGTCTAACAATTTTATACCGCGCTCTTCCATTCCCTTAATAAAACGGTCTCTTTCATATACTTCCTTTTCCCCAATGATAAAGCTTTGTGGGTCCGTATTTCCTGGTACGAAATAGGCAATATTCTTCTTTCTTATTCCTTCAATCAAAGTATAAAACGGAGCATAATTGTTGCTTTCTGGTGAAACAAGCATATCTCCGGTAAACACAATCGCGTCATAGTTGATGGAATTAATCATATTTATCAGCTTACTCTGTTCTTTTCCAAAGACTTTTTCATGTAAATCTGTTATTTGCACAATTGTGAAACCTTCCAAGTCTTCAGGAAGCTCTCGAATAGGAATGGACTCCTCTACAACAACAATCCGATTGTTTTCCCAAATTATATATCCGCACATGATCATCAAGATGATCATCATGGCCCATAATTTTTTCCTGAGCAAAGTTTTCATAAAATACAGATGCTCCTTTGTTTCATCTCGACTTTTTATCAATAACTGCAAAAGCGCTGTTTTTTACCTAATATCAACAGCATTTTAAAACGAAGGCTATGCTATATGATTCTGTTGATTTTTGGCTCATTTCGTGAGAAAGCTTGTTTTCTCCCTCGTTTCATCGAGTCAGAGCGAAAATGAGCAAATAATGGCATGATCAACAATATTTTTTAACACAACCAAAAAGAGAAGAAACTTTGCACGACGACAATTTCCATGCGCTTTGTTCTTTTTCTCAGCCTTCGATACAATGGTTTTTCCACAAACGCATATACAAATACACCACCTATCATTGAAGCTGTAATAAGCAAAATAGCTAACATGATGTTAGGAATAGCCAATGATGAAGCAGTACTAAAGAAAATACTTATAGCAGACATGGAGGTGAAATGGGTTAAATAAATCGAAAATGAAGCATCACCTAATAACTTAGCTAGCCTTGGAATGCGGATTTCCTTTTGTAAATCCAGCGACGAAAAACCAAGAATAAGAAGAACAGATGCAATTGTCGTAGTATATGGCAAATCAATGGGAAGAAAACGATTTTGTTCATTGATCCATGCCAAAGGAAAGCCCGCAAGTCCAATAATCACCATAATCGTTGAAATCTTCACACTAATTTCAACTCTTAAAATAACATAGGCGCATAAGAATCCGAGCAAAAAAATGAGATTATTAAAATTGAACAAATAATTTATAAAATAATTTGTACTGGACAATATATGTAAACTGAAAAACAAAGATAGCATTGCCCATAGAACGGGAAGAAACAGGGAAAGCCATTTGTTTTTAAAAAAGAGCAGACCAATGATTAAATAAAAAAAGACCGTATGAACCAACGACCACGCCACGCCTAATATCGGCGGTCTCCCATCAGGAAAGAGCAGCAAGGAAGAGAGTATATGCCCGATTTCTCGTTCATTTCCGGAACCAAGATTAGGATAGATGAAATAAATAGGTAATATCATGAACGTGATCATCCAATACAGTGGATAGATTCTAATGAATCTGTGGTATAAATACTCTTTTAATTTTGAAGGATCGCCAAAGCTTTGATGATACAAGTAATACACCATAAAGCCTGAGAGGGCGAAAAAATAGTACACTCCTCCTGAACGGTCAACATTAGATAGATGCAAAAAATCGTAATGGAAGTAAGTAGTTAGAAAAGCTTTGGCATGCAATAAAATGACAAAAAACGGGACCAGGACTCTTGAAAATTGAATTAAATTCAAATGTTTCCTCATCACAACGTCCTCTTTCCATCTGGAAATTTAATTTCTATCTTATATTGCGATTGCTCCTTACCATTTTGGAAGATTTTTTAAAAGCCGATAGCAGTAAACGAACGATCACGATTACAAAACAAGATAATGGTCATATTTTATAAGAATTTTTCCTTCTTGATAATTTACTTCATCACGGACATTGGCGATATTTTGCAAGTTAGTGACTAAATTTTTGACAAAGTTTTGCCCCATTGCATGAGCATGGAGATAGCCGCCACCGAATCTTGGATTAATTTCGGAAATCACATATCCCTGCTCCGTATAAAAGCAATCAATATCAATTGGACCGACTGGCTGCAAAACTTCCAATAATGCGGTCATAAGCTCCCTTAGCCTTGGATCTTTGACAGCAACCGATTTGTCTGTTTCACCAGCCCTCATTTTTATTTTTTTCTTCATAAAAATATTCGTTGCTTCTTTTGTAATCAAATCTATATAGCAATCGACCCCAAATTCTTCACCTTCAATAAAAGGCTGAATCACAACATCATGGTTATAAAAGAATTGAAGCTGCGTAATTGTGGTGACATATTGTATCCCCATGCTTGCACTGCCGTTTCTCGGTTTAATGATTAAAGGAAAACGCAGGATTCCTTTCCCTAAAGCGCTTCTCACTTCCTCTATATTTGTATAAGTAGGAATGTGAGGAAGCCCATGCTCCTGCAAAAACGTCGAAGTCAAATATTTATCAAAACAAATTTCTATTATCGGCTCGTCTGAAACAATCACCGCGACACCATCTTCTTTAAATTTTTCCTTGTAACGAGCCAACAATGAAAGCTCTGGATCGATCAACGATAGAACAGCCGAAATCTCATACTTCTTGCATAACGCCTTAATTTCCTGAACATAGTCATGCTGATCAATTCGAGGAACAATTTCAAATTGATCAGCAAAGTACAGCGCTGGTGCAGTTGGATCACAATCAACGGCAACAACCTTGCC
Source organism: Robertmurraya siralis (assembly GCF_005502275.1). Taxonomy (GTDB): domain Bacteria; phylum Bacillota; class Bacilli; order Bacillales; family Cytobacillaceae; genus Robertmurraya; species Robertmurraya siralis. Next base: position 110,714 of record NZ_SWLZ01000007.1, on the reverse strand, counting down.
ATTGATTTCATTTAACTCCCTTTTGAAATATTCAATCAATTTAACACGTCTTCCTACACTGCATATTAATATATTCATAGCTTTCTCCTTTTTAGTGACTCCACACTAATAAAAATGTCAATACCCCCGACAGTAATAAAAACGCTGGGAATATAGATAAATAGCGTCTACTTATTTGACTGAACGCTGGAATTATGAACACCAGAGATAATGCAAAAGCAGCAGCAAGAACTCCCACATAATGGATGGTGAGCAGCACATAAACTAAATACATAATCGGGGTGATAAACAGGCATGAAAAAATAACGATCATTAAAGAGACTACTTTTTTCATTATGCTTTTCTTTATCCTCAAGAAAACATTGACTCCAATCAGAGCAAATAAATATGGCCAAACAAAGATATAACTAGAATCTTGATAAAGAAAACTGCTTACGACGATTAAAATTAACCATCCTAATAATGATCCCATGAAAAAATTCAGCCCTTTTATAGCATCTAGTATGAAACAATAAGCACCAGTAAGAAGGGCAGCAATCATGAATAGAATTGAGATAAATAAAGGATTACTCAATTTTGGATAAGCACCGATTGACCATAGATCGGAACCGGTCAACGCTGAATAAAGTTTTAATAACCCTTCTGCTGCAAAATAAGAGAAAGCCACACTTAAAACGCAGAAAAGAAAACCAAACAGGATTCTTGCTGTGGTCATCTCTTGTTTTCTTATCCCATGCACGCATGTTAAAATAAAGAGAAAAATAGCCGCAATCATGATTGGAATGACGTACTGCTTCCCATAAAAGACGACCTTTTCGGCAAACAGGTTGAAAAATAGGCTGGAGCCATCTTCTTTCGCCTCCAGTTCCATGTTTCCGAAATGATGAACTAATTCAAGCATATTTTCACCATGATGCTGGAGACTTTTGATACTTAAATTTTCAATAGAGTCTTCGGGAGAATGGTAGCCATATGTGCCTTCAAAAAAGGCAAAATTCAACCCATACATTCCATGTGATTTATATAAAGTTAAATCTGTTTCGTTCGGCATCATTCTATATAAATCGGAAATAAAGGAATGAGCGATTGGATGGGAGCTCCCTTTCGCAAACTCTTCTATTAATCTTTCATTATGTTCATTCGTTTCAAATAAAACTGAAGGACCTTCACTTCCTCTCGCCTCAAAATTTAAGACAATTCCTATATCGTGCACCCACGGATGCTCGTTAACAAACGCTTGCGCTCCCAGTAACCCCAATTCTTCACCGTCAGAAAGGAGAATAATAACATCATTTTTTAATGGTTCTCCTTCCTGCAAAATCCGAACCGTTTCCAAAATGGCCGCCACAGCCGCTCCATCATCAGCAGCGCCAGGACTATTATGTTCCGAATCATAATGGGCTGTTAGCATAATCGCTTGCGAGGAATTCTGTCCCGGTATTCTTGCTAAAATGTTCTCAACGATGCCATCAAAGGGTTCACCCCATGAAAAAAGAGAGTCTGCAACTGTCTGTATTTCCGGAGAGAGCCCTAGCCCCTCCAAAGCGTTCACTAAATAATCTCTGACTCTTTCATGTTCAGGTGAGCCAACAGGATGCGGGCTGATTGCAAAGTTCTCCAAATATCGCAAGGCCCGCTCTGCTGAAAATTGCTCTGCGTTAGCTTGAAGCGGTTTCACCTCCGGTCCACGAAACTGCAGAAAACCGAGGTAAACAGCAATGATGCATGTCACCAAGATCGCAAAAATATAGAGGACATTTGCAAGAAGATACTTTCTTTCGCTAATAGGGACTGTTCTTCTTAATTCTTCTTTCATGCTTTCCCTCTTTCCTCAATTTAAAAACGATAAATATTTTCATTGAAGGCATCTGCAAGCGTCTCTTTTTTTCTAATAAGAAAAGCCTGTCCCTTTTCCCTTGCTACTACAGCAGGACGCTCTTTAATAAAAAGTGGATTCAAGACGAGCGTATACGCTCCGACCTGCTCAAAAATGAGATAGTCCCCTTGCTGTGGAAGAGTTCCATGTACGTTATGCGCTAAATAATCTCGTTCCATGCACGTATAGCCAACGATATGAAATAAATGCTCGAGCTTTGAGTTATGATTTTTTGCAACAATTTTAAAAGGAAGATTACTTTTATGCATAGTAGGTTTAATATTGTAGGCACTTCCATCAACAAGGATAAAACTAGTCCCCTGCACGCGCTTATGTTCCATTACTTGGCAAGCGAAGCTCATCGTATTCGCAACCATCGAAACACCCGGTTCCAATATTAATTTGGGCTTATTGCTCGCCCCAGCAAATTCATTTCTCATTACTGAGCCAATTGCCGCAGCATAATCATCGAAGGAAGGAACGGTCCTATTAAAGCTCTTTGGCAGCTCTCCGTATATTCCTCCGCCAATATCAATAAACTGGAGTGTTTCATTAATGTATTTTTTTGCAAGCTGACACAGTCTTTCTGTTTTGTGACGAAAAAAAGCCAGAGAGCGCGTTCTTGTTGAAAAATGCCCATGCAAGCCAATTATTTTTACTTGCGCTATTTTTTTCAACTCGTAAATCGCCCTTTCTAAATCTCCATTTTCTACTGAAAACCCAAATCTACTGACATCATAGCCATCCTGTAAAATACTCTCGCCATCCTCCATTAACGCAAAATTCACCCTCACCCCAAGCGAAATAGAGCGCGACGGATTTTCAGAGGCATACTGTTTCACGTAGTCTATTTCATAAAATGAATCTAAATTAATGATGCTTTCTTGCTGCAGAGCAAAATAAATATCTTCTTTACTCTTTATCGGTCCATTGAAAATAATATGCTTACCGTTCTCGCCTAATCGAAGAGCAAGATCATACTCCAATCTTGAAACAACCTCTGAATAAGCACCTAATGAAATTAACTTTTTACATAAAGCAGGTAAATAATTGGTTTTATAAGAATAAGCAATAATGAAATTGTTATATTGCTTTTTAAATGCTTGATTGATTTTATGATAGTTATTCTCCAACTGATCGAGATCAAGTAGAAAAAAAGCGCCTCCGCAGCTCTTTGCTAAAGACTGAACGATTTCATAATTCATGTTCTTTCCCATCAAATCTATTACTAAATTGCGATCTTGTACTGAGCTTTTCAAAACAGGCCTCCTCAATATTTGTGTGCAACCAATTCATTTGCTCGATCTAGTTTCACTCGGGCTTTAAAATACTCCACAACCTCTTTGTCGAACTGTTCATTAAACTTCCGCGCAAAAAACATATTAGAGTTTTCAATTAAAGCTCTGTCTCCGATATGCAAACATTGCGGCGAATTTCTTTCTTTCAGCGATTCCCCCCATTTTAAAAAATAGAGGTTAGTATTAATGACCTTTTCTTTGTAAGTGGAATTTAAAAGAAGCGTATGAAAAAAACTCTCATCTGGTACTAATGAATGTTCAAAAAAAGGATAGTACCAGCGATTCTTATTCAGAAAGTCAATGATAAAAACAGCCGCCTCAAACGGGATTGTGAACCATTGCGACCCTTTGTAAAGCGTGAAATGCTCAGGGAAATACCTTCTGTTTGGCAGAATATGTACGCCTCGTTTGTAAAGCAAAAGCAATAACCGGCGCAATAGGCGTAAAGGATGATAATTAGCGTAACGATTTCGGACGATTTTTGGCCATTGTATTTTTACCATCCCGAAATCTTTCTCTTGTAGCGTCCGATATGCTAAAAAGAGAGAATTTCTATGCTCTGCTAAAAATTGTTTAAAACCATTTCTCACTAATAAATCCTGCCCGCTTCTTAAGCAAACAAAATCATAGTGAACGTCCGAATTGCAAACAGCTTCTAATAAAAGAAGCGTAGCGTCAACCTGACTAATGTCACCCCAGCTTACAGCCACTCTTTCTTCTAAAATCGTTATATGAGGATGCCGAATAATTCTTTCCCTCATGCTTGGATCGCTTTTCGCATCAATATGAATAAATACATCCGCTGCCTCCTCTTCGACTAGCTGCATTAAAAATTTATTCAACTGTTCAGGATGATTATGCACAAGCAACATAAAAGCGGTCTTTGCCGTTCCCTTCAATTTCAAGACTCCTTTTTAAGAAAATAGCTTTATATTTCGTCCATTTTTGACTTTGTCTGTCCAATCCTCGTTTTTTATACCGAACATTTCTCAGAAAAATCAACAATGATTCTTATTTGTATACATTATAGTTCTTTATAAAGAACAATTCAATCGTTTTGTCCCATTCTATACGCTGGAAAATAGCTTTTTTCACTCGACTTGATTGCTGGCTTTGTAAGCTCGCTATATTTCTTTTCATTAATAATATGTTTGCCTAGGTAATAATCAAAAGAGGCTTTGTTCGTAAATGAGGTTTTAAAGCGATACAATTCATCCTCATCTAAATACCCACCTCCTAAATGAAGAAACTTGGAATGGCACATTTTTGCATATTCAATCATCGCGTCAAATAAGAGATGATTCGGTCGTAAGGACAAGAATTCTGCTCTCGATGCACCGAGATGATAATGGGCAAATTGATTGCCTATTAACAGCAGCACTCCAGCGATCATCTCTGAATGACTCCATGCTAGCAAAAGCACTGACTTGCTCAAATTTGTGTCCATTAATTGCTTATGAAAATAGGAACGATCAAAATAATAAAATTTTGATGCTTTATGGCGATCCATCGTTTCATAATACATATTTGTAAATTGATCAATTTCCTCTTTGCTGTTCGCAACGGAAATCGTCACCTCGTTTTTAACGGCCTTCCGAATATTTCTTTTCGCATTCTTTGAATATTGACTTCTAATTTCGTCCAGCGAAAGGGACAAATCAACAGCTGTTGTTTTCCGCACATAATCCGTCTTCATAACTTCTTTTATATATTCATGATTTTTTAAGAGTGGATGGAGTGTGACTGTCTCAGAAACAATATTTTGTTTGAGACAATACTCGGTAAATAATGAATAAAACGAGCGAATAATCGTCGGATCCCCCTCAACTAACGGACCACCATATCCATATGGTGTAATAAGGTCAAAATATAATTCCCCGGTACCATCAATGCCTCTTTTTATAAATGAATAAAAGACCTTTCCATTTTCATTTTCAAAATAAATCGCGTTCGGTGTGCCATTTTGAATAACAGCAAATAACTCTGCATACTCTTTTGTATAATAAACATCAAGATTCGAGAACCGAGCTAAAAAAGGGCTCCAATCATCTGCTGATCTAAGCAAATGAAGCTGTTCGAGAAGGGAGGAATTAGCACTCATATCCATGCTCCTTCCAGTCCGTCCACATATTTTTTTAAGTAATAAGAAACAGTCTGTTCCATTCCCTCTTGCAAAGAATATTTGTGAACAAAGCCAAGTTCTTCGCAAAGTTTGCGATCATCAATCGCATAGCGAAAATCATGACCTGGACGATCGCTCACATACTGTATTAATTCTTTATAACTTGTAAGATGGTAACTTTTGAGCTGCTCGGACAGAACTTGATCAAGAACTTCACAAATCATCGTTGCAATCTCTATATTTTTCCTTTCATTATGACCACCAATTACATACGTTTCACCAGCTTTGCCCTTTACAAAAACTTTTTCTATTGCTCGGCAATGCTCAGTAACAAAAAGCCAATCCCGGACATTTTCTCCATTTCCGTAAATGGGAATCGGCTTTAATGCGAGTGCCCTTCGGATAATCGTCGGAATAAGCTTCTCATCATGCTGTCTTGGACCAAAATTGTTCGAGCAATTAGTCGTAACCACATTCAAGCCAAAGGTCTCAAAATAACTGCGGACGATCATATCGGCAGAAGCCTTGCTAGCTGAATACGGGCTATTCGGCGCATACTTCGTTTCTTCTGTAAAATGGCCTGTTTTTCCAAGACTTCCATACACCTCATCTGTTGAAATATGATGAAATCTTGCATGTGCAAACCCTTTTTTATAAACACCGATTCCATCCATCCAATAATTTCGCGCCGCTTCTAATAACGTATAGGTACCGATAATATTACTTTGCAAAAAAGGCCTTGGATTTTCGATTGATTTATCAACATGAGATTCTGCAGCAAAATGGATCACTCCGTCAATTTTATAATTCTCAAAAATCTTTGCGACAAGATTTTCATCACAAATATCTCCGTGAACAAAGGAATAACGTGGGTCATTCTCCACCGCCTCCACATTACGAAGATTTCCGGCATACGTTAATTTATCCAAATTAACAATATAAAGATCATTCCTAACGTTTGACAGCATATAGGAAATAAAATTAGAACCGATAAAACCAGCCCCACCCGTAACCAATAAATTCATCCGATCTCTCCACCTCTTTATTTATGAAGCTTACGTTAGACACACACCTATTTTTCTTTATCAGTCATACTCCAGTAAATTACTCTGGCTTTCAAAAGGCATTGGCAAAACGAAAGGTGAAAATAATACTTAGGCCTTCACAAATCGCCATATTAAAAACTCATTCCTTTCCAAAAGCGACTTTTTCAACCGTCCTTTTCGACTACTTTTTCCGCCTCTAAACGATGACTGCTTTTTGTCCTTCTTTTACAATGGCAGCAATCCATTCGACTTCCTCTAAAGTGAGGTCACTGTATAATGGCAAACAAAGGATTCTTCTGGAAATATCCTCAGAAACCGGACATTTGTGAGCGCTCGTCACATAAGGCAATGTATTGAGTGATGGATAAAAATATCGCCTTGAGGCAATCTGATTATCACGTAAATTTTTTTGCACTTGCAATAACAGTCCCTCCGTTTCGAACAGAATTGGATAATAAGCATAATTATATTTCGTTGACTTCATTATATCGGGCGTTTCTCGCTTGTCTCCAAGAAGTTTGCGATAAGCTTCAGATAGCTCTTTTCTCTTTTCAATCAATGCATCGACATATTTCAAATTACATAGACCCATAGCCGCGTGAAATTCCGAATTTTTACCATTCAGTCCGATCATCGCGTAATTCTCTCCAACAAAACCAAAATTCCTCATTAATTGGATCGTCTGGTCAAGTTCGCTATTTTCCGTATTGTTCATAATTGCTCCACCTTCAACCGTATGGAAGAGCTTTGTTGCATGAAAGCTAATCGCCGATAAATCTCCATATGTCAGCAATGAGCGGCCTTTGTATTGCACACCGAATGCATGTGCAGCATCGTAAATCACCAATAGATTATGCTTCCTTGCAATTTCTTCAATTCTTTCAACCTCACAAGGTATACCGAAAACATGGGTTGCCAAAATAGCCTCTGTTCTATCCGTTATCGCCGCCTCGATTTTCTCTGCGTCGATGCAAAATGTCGTCGGATCAATGTCAACAAAAACAGGGGTACAGTTCTCCCAAAGAATCGATGTCGTCGTCGCCACAAATGAAAAGGGAGTAGTAATCACTTCATTTTTTATTCCCAGGCCTTTGATGGCAAGGTGCAATGCTGATGTACCATTGTTTACATAAAAAAGGGAAGAACACTGGCAGTACTTCTTTAATTCACTTTCAAGCTGCTGGACATATATCCCTTGATTTGTAAGCCATTTCGTATCCCAAAGCTGTGAAATATACTGGTCATATTCTTCTTTAGGAGGTAGAAATGGTTGTGAGACTGGTATCATTGGAATCCCTCCTAAACACTAAGTCGTGAAGATAAGCCCCGTATTCGTTCTTATAATTTAAAGCACTCGTCAAAACCTCCGCTTCAGAAATCCACTTATTGCGAAGACTAATTTCTTCTAAGCAAGCAATCTTGTATCCTTGTCGTTTTTCTATCGTTTCCACAAAATGACTGGCATCCAAAAAACTCTCAAATGTTCCTGTGTCAAGCCAGGCAAAGCCACGTCCTAATAACCCGACCTTCAATTGCTTTCTTCGTAAATATTCCTGATTAATATCCGTAATTTCCAGTTCCCCACGGGGGGAAGGCTTTACCTTCTTTGCGATCTTCACCACTTCATTATCATAAAAATAGAGCCCTGTGACGGCATAATTAGATTTTGGCTCCTTCGGTTTTTCCTCAATGGAAATTGCGTTATGATGAGCGTCCACCTCGACAACACCAAAACGTTTCGGATCTTTTACTTGATAACCAAAAATGATCGCCCCTTCTTTTAAATTTGCTGCGATTGTTAAAATCGGGGTGAATCCTTGACCGTAGAAAATGTTATCTCCTAGAATCAGAGCGACTTTTTCATCTCCGATAAATTTTTCCCCAATAATAAAAGCATCCGCTAAACCGCGTGGATGCTTCTGTATTGCGTATTCAAGCTCAATGCCCCATTGTGAACCGTCCCCAAGCAATTGCTGAAAGGATGGAAGATCCCTCGGCGTGGTAATGATTAAAATTTCTCGAATTCCTGCTAGCATAAGAACTGATAGAGGATAATATATCATCGGTTTATCGTAAATCGGTAATAATTGTTTCGAAATAGCCTGTGTAATCGGGTACAGTCGAGTTCCTCGCCCCCCTGCTAAGATGATGCCTCTCATTTCCATCAGCCTCCATTTATCGATTTTCAAATATATCTACAAATCTTTAATAATCAAGTACGAATGATTGTCTGTCTCCTTTTCAATTTGAAATTGATAGCCCAATAAAAACTGAAGCCATTTTGAATTTTTTTTATTTATCTCTGCTCGATATTTTTCCATCCCGACCTCCTTCGCAAACGCTAAACTAAATTCGACTAATTTGACAACAATCCGATTGCCCCGATAAGCAGGAACGATTCCAAAGCTGTTGCAAAATGCTATTTTTGTTCGATAATCATTCGCATAAATAGAGGTGATCGCGATATCCTCCTTCCCAGTTGATAAGATAAAATTATAACCGTTTTTTAGCAGCTTATTGGCATACGTTGTCAACGCTTCTTTATCTTCAACAGGAAAAAGAAACTCAGAATTTAAAGCCTCAAAAATGCTACTTATTCGCCCGACATTTTCCTCTGTTAACGGAAGTAGTTCAAAACGATAGCCTTGTGCTTGAAATTGTTGCTGGTATTTTTGCACTGTAACATCATTCATATTTATGCTCCTTTTGCCTTCATTAATTTTTCTTTGCGACCATTAAAAATTCTCATCAGTTCCGAATATAAAATCTCAAATTCAAATAGCTTTAAGACCCTGCTCATAGTAAAGTAGAAAATAACTCCACTTAATCCTTGGACAAGGATACGGATGAAATATAGCTCTGGCAGCAACATTCCAACCAATAATACGAAGCCTCCCATTAACAGTGCTAAAAAAAACGAAGGGATTAAATCTTTCAGCTGTTCTTGAACAGAATAGGATATTTCCCTAGCGGAGTAGTAAGTATTTATAAACAAAGAAAGATAGGAACACAAAACCGCCGCTGTTATCAAGCCGTATATCCCTAAGGAAAACAATAAAGACGCCCCAATTAGTAGCGTCAACAATGATTTCTTTATAATCTCAAGCTTTAAAAACAAATCTGCCCTTCCCTTCACCTGAAGAATATTCAAATTTAAAGCATGCAACGGGTAAATCATCGCCGCTAAGCATAATAGTTTAAAATAACCAATCGAATGAATCCATTGTTCCCCGAGCAGCAAAGGAATGAACGATTCAGCCACCGTCAGAAATCCGATCATTAATGGAAACATGATATATGCTGCAAGCCTGATCAATCTTTCATACATATTCCGCAGTTGCAGCGCATCATCTTGAAAGCCGCTCAATACAGGATATGTAACTCTCTGAAGTGCAGCGGTTGTCGAATTAGCAATAACATCGGTCAATTTCGCCGCATTCGTATAATATCCGAGCATGGCTGCTGGATAAAGCCTTCCGATCAAAAGTGAATAAATATTTTGATAGAAAGTGTCAATTAATCCTGAGAGCAGAAGCTTGGAACCAAAACGAAATAATCTTCGAAAAAAGGCTATTTTAAATGACCATACAGGCAGCCATTTCGTAACAGTCCAAAGGAAAATAGTTTGTAAAGCTTGGGTCATCAGTGCCTGCACGACTAAACTCCATACTCCATAACCCTTTGCCGCTAAATAGACAGAGAAGATTCCAGCTAAAGTCGAAGAAGTCATTGTAATGAGCGATTGCGTTCGAAACTGAAGCTTTTTAATAAGCAGGACTCTCGGAATAATCGCAAAGGAATTGACTACGATTCCGAAAGACAAGAAGCGAATCATGATCATTAACTGTGATTCATTAAAAAAAGCACTAATATAAGGGGCCGCTACATATAAAGCCGTATACAGCAGACTCGACATCAAAATATTGAAATAAAAAATAGTAGAGTACTCTGCTCTGGACACTTCTTTCTCACGAATAAGCGCTTGAGAGAAACCACTATCAATAATCGAATTCGAGACCGCAATCACGATCGCCACCATTCCAATTAAACCAAAATGCTCCGGTGCTAAAATTCTAGCAAGAATAAGCAGGACGACAAATTGAATTCCTTGGCTTGCTAATAAATCAATAAAGCTCCAAATTAATCCACTTATCGTTCTTTCTTTTACTTGTTGGTAATCTCTCATCTATTCACACCAAGACGTACGATAGCCAGTTTCTTCAGAAGCTTCTTCAGCTTGAGTATCCATCGATAAACCCTTGGCAAGTGGTAGCGCACCCTCAATTTGATACGATGACTGACGGTTAATTCTTTGTAAAAAGTTCGATAGGGCTGTTTTTTCAGCTCCCCCATTCGATTTTGGAGCAGCAAAATAGCAAATTCGTTTTTCCTCTTTGTACTTTCAATCGCCATTTGATAACGTCCATTTGTAAAACGATGGAATTCCTCTAATAGACGATTATCAGCTTCCTTTAATTTGATTGCTTTCTCAAGCCGATCCTCCCCGGAATTTAATTGATAGTTCCAAGACATTTCAGCACCATAGCGGTATACCGCCATCATTCCATCCAAATAATAGGCATAGCCTTGACTTGCTAAATACATTTGGAGCGGGTAATCACCTACATGAGCTTTTTGAAAAAACAATGGCAGTTGCTCCGCAGACTGTTTACGGAACAGCAAGGAAGCTGTCGGGCAAAATCCACCTCCTCCAAAAATAATATCTTCCACTGGACTAATCCTACTTTTAACGTACGGTTTAATATCTGAAATCATTTTTTGTTTTCCTTCATCAAAAATTTTAGCACCATGAAAACAGAGGGTGCAGTCCGAATGATTTTCCATATAGTCGACTTGTTTCTGTAATTTATACGGATCTGTCCAATAATCATCCCCCTCGCAAAGAGCGATATACTTTCCTTGCGAAGCCTCAAGCAATCTTAAGCTATTTTCACTTGAACCAACATTATTTTGAGAAGTAATGATCCGAATCTTGTCGGGATACTGTTTTCTATATGCTTCAACAATCTCACGCGTTCTGTCGGTGCTACAGTCTTCTCCAATCAAAATTTCAAAAGCAAATTCTGTCCGTTGCATCAGAAAACCTTCTATTGCACAGCGAATATATGCTTCATGGTTATAGGTAATGCAATTAATACTCACGAGCACGCTCATTTTCAATCTCCTTCTTGTAAAAAATTTTCCCTTAATGCCTTTTTAAATCGGCTCCGTCGGATATTCGCAGTGCGCAAAAGACAACGATTAACGGAAGCATCATAATATGTGGAGAAAGGAATTGTAATGCTTGAATATAAACAAACAAAGTAATAATCGGCAATAAATAGATCCTCTCATTTCCATCCTTATAACGGGCCTTATTACAACGATAGAGTCCGAATAAGAAGATCATAAATAAGAGGAATCCGACAATTCCTCCCGCAACAAATATTTGTTGAAATCCGTTATGTGGCACATGGAAGAATCCTGCCTTTACATGCATCTCCTGAATACCGATGCCAAAAATAAGGCGATCTAATTTTGCCAGCATAAATTCTTGATATTGATTCCAAATCTCCGCCCGACCGTTTGTAAGATCAGCCTCCTGAAAACGTTTGATAATAAACTGAAACGTTGTTGGAAAAAACGTTTGAATGACAATGAAAATGGACATGATTGAAGCAGCAAGAGAAGTTGAGGCCAAAATAGAATTTTTGCTAATCCGCAAATTCATTAAGAAATAATAGGCAATCACACCGACGCTAATGACAATAAACGTTCTGGAAAGGGTTAAACTCCCATAAATAAAGGCAATAACAATACATACAACTGCCCAAGGAGGCGATAACTTTTTTGAGAACAATAAGACGAGAAAAAGGGAAAGTGCAATCGCACAGAAATAGCCGAGTGTATTTTGATCTAATGTTAACGTAATATCCGTAACATCGAACTGTGCATTCACTGTTGCAATATTCCCCAATCTGATGCCATTTTTAATAAGCAGGCTTAAGGGCATATATTTCAATGTATTTAAAAGGATGATCGTAAAGGCCGCGATAACACCCATTCCAAAAGATAATAATACGAGCGTCGGACGCTCATTTTTTTCTTTTTTCAACAAAACGAGCGCTATTAAAATAATATAAAGACTGAATTTGACAAAGCCACCAATAGAAGATTGATACAAAAAAAGATGAAAAAGTTGCAAAAGAAGAAAGGCATAGGCAGCGAACATATACCCATTAAGCACAATTTTCCCTTGCTTCAATATAAGAAAGAAAATAGCAGCTGCCACAATATAATTTCCTGGTAAGCCTGGCAAGAACGGAATAAGAAAAGCAAAGTAGGCAATGAGAAAGCTCTCGCTCAAATAAATAAAAGCAACTACCACAATCATTAAAAGTACATATTTATGAATTGGTACATCAAAATAATCGCGGAGGAGTACAGTCAAAAAAATCAGGGCAGCAAAGAAGACGAAATATTTGTTTTCGTTCCCGAATACATTCGACCAACGCTTCTGCTGGAAGGCTTTTTCCCTATTAACGGTCATGACATTATCCATATTTCTTGTATAACTCCCCGTACTTCTGTGCCACAATCGCCACATCATAAGCTTTGACGTTTTCCTTTGAGCATTTCGACATTTGCACTCTTTTCTCCTTATCTCTCGCCAGTTCTAACATCCCATCACTTAAGGCAAGCAGATCCCCGCTCTCTACTAATAAACCATTGCCCTTTATTACGTCTGCAATCCCGCCAACATTCGTTGCGATAATCGGAAGACCACTTGCCATTGCTTCTAAAATTGCTAAAGGCAAACCTTCATAAATAGAAGTAAGCACAAAGATATCTGAACGGGCCAAATAATCCTCCACATTAGACACATTTCCAGTAAAAACCACCTTATCTTTTATTCCTAGTTCAACAGCATTTTCTTCTAACGTCTTTTTCTCCTTCCCATCTCCAACCAAAATCAATGAAGCTTGCGGCAACTCTCTATTTATGATGGAAAAGGCCTGCAGCAAGAGCTTATGATTTTTAATAGGTTCTAATCTTGCTACATTAATATAAGTAATTGCTTCGTTGCTAAAGCTAGTTTCTCGATATTTTACAAGTTGAACAGGATTGTAAACTAATTCAACCTCATCTAAAGGAAGCTTGTATAGCTCAGATGCCTCCTTCCTAATTGTGCTCGAAATAGCTACTGGAATGGCTTTTTTCAACTTATAAAGACGCTCCATCAAAAAAATGAGCTTGGAAGAAAACTCGACTTTTGGCGTGCTGTGAATCGTCTGCAGCATGGATGCTGAATGGGTGCAAACCCAGGGAAAAACATAAAGGAAAGCATGTAAATGAGTATGTACGATATCCGCTTTAAACTTACTCAACTCCCTCCAAACCAGAGCAACAGTCTTTAAACTCAATTTGCCACGGTTGTTTAAAAATACGAGATCGAGCCCTTGTTTCTGCAATTCTTCTTCAAAAAACGTGTACTGAGGCGGGCTTAATGAAATTAGCTTAAGCACAAATTCGTTTCTATCTAATGCTGCCGCAAGCTGATATACCATCTTCTCTGCACCACCAATAACGAATGATGGCACAACTATAGCTACTTTTCGTTTTCTCATCTATAATCTACCCTCCCTCTTCATACGTATTTGTCCTCATGAACCCTCTATGGGGACACACTTTGTTTTTTTTTCAGCGTTCTTTGTCCTCATGAACCCTCTATGAGGACACGCTTTGTTTATTTTCAGCTTTCTTTGTCCTCATGAACCCTCTATGAGGACACACTTTGCTTTTTTTTGGCTTTCTTCGTCCTCATAAAACCCCTATAAGGACACACTTTGCTTTTTTTTGGCTTTCTTCGTCCTCATAAAACCCCTATGAGGACATGCTTTGCTCTTTTTTGGCGTTCTCTGTCCTCATGAACCCTTTATGAAGACACGCTTTGTTTATTTTCAGCGTTCTTTGTCCTCATGAACCCTCTATGAGGACACGCTTTGCTTCTTTTTGGCTTTCTTTGTCCTCATGAACCCTCTATGGGGACACACTTTGCTTTTTTTCAGCTTTCTTTGTCCTCATGAACCCTTTATGAGGACACACTTTGTTTTTTTTTGGCTTTCTTTGTCCCCATGAACCCTTTATGAGGACACGCTTTGTTTTTTTTTGGCCTTCTTTGTCCCCATGAACCCTTTATGAGGACACACTTTGTTTTTTTTCAGCGTTCTTTGTCCCCATGAACCCCCTATGAGGACACATTTTGCTTTTTTTTAACATTCTGTGTCCTCATGAGCCCTCTATGAGGACACGCTTTGCTCTTTTTTGACTTTCTTTGTCCTCATGAACCCCCTATGAGGACAAACTTTGCTTTTTTTGGCCTTCTTTGTCCTCATGAACCCTCTATGGGGACACACTTTGTTTTTTTTTCAGCGTTCTTTGTCCTCATGAACACTCTATGAGGACAAACTTTGTTTATTTTCGGCCTTCTTTGTCCTCATGAACCTTTTATGAGGACACGGGCTACTCTTTTTTGGCTTTCTTTGTCCTCATGAACCCTCTATGAGGACACACTTTGCTTTTTTTCAGCTTTCTTTGTCCTCATGAACCCTCTATGAGGACACGCTTTGCATTGCTTTTGCTTCCTACGTCCCCATGCATCCCTAAAAGGAAAAGTACCTGTTGTTCATCCAGAGTTATCAGCCTTGCCAACGATGCCAGCCCGATCGACTAAACTCATTGGGTTCGCTCAACAATGGATTACCCAACAGAGGCTGCCTCACTAGCAGAGCCCTTAAATTTTTGAGCTGTTCAGCAATCGGCGTCAGCGAACTCTTGACAGACCGAGCTAGCCAATGGTTTAAAATGGAAATAGCCAAGGGCGATTTGGTATGTCTTCTTTTGTCCCCTTCACCCTTGTTCCCCCACACACAAACCATTGGCGTGTTTGTCAAGAGCGATTGCGTGGCCTTTCCACCTAATAAGGAACCTAAACATCTAAGTCGTTTTCGTAGAACTTTTGACACTATCTCTTCATATTAAACTCTTTTTTCGCTTCGCAAAATCGTTTCTCACTCACATGCAGATACTTGAAAAAGGAGCAATCTTTCAAGATGATGAACGATACGCAATATATAATTGCTCATATTCAAGGGAGATCGATTCGATATCATATTGGGAAGACATCAAAAACCCTTGTTCTCCCATCATTTCTCTTAATTTTTTATGCTTTGCTAGCTTCAGCATAGCTTCAGCAAATTTATGAGGCTGATCTGGATCAATTAATACACCATTGTCTCTCACAATGTCTGGAACACCACCAACACGCGTTGCGATAACAGGAAGGCGCGCCCCCATTGCTTCTAGAATTGTCAGCGGCAGTCCTTCATACGATGAAGCCAATACAAAAATATCCGATGCTTTCATAAGCTCTGGGATATTTTCAACATTGCCTAAAAAATCGACTCGTTCACTAATTTTTAATTGTTCAGAAAGCAGCTTTAGCTGATTCATTAGCGTTCCTTCACCAGCCAATACTAATCTTGTATTTTCCATTTCACTTTGAACAATTGCAAAAGCTTTTAACAGCATTTTATGATTTTTTTGCGGCTCCAACCTTGCTACACATACAAACTTAATGGTATCGTCTTCTTGCCTCTTCTCTTTTTTCTTAAAAAGGCGAAGATCAACAGGATTATAAACAAGCGGAATCGCTGTCTCATGAAGGCTGTAAAAACGACTTATTTCTTGTCTAATCGTATCTGAAATAGAAACAGGAATGGCTTTTTTCAATTTAAACATCCCTCTTAAGACCACTCTATGAAGGGCTGGCAGCTCCTTAACGGGAAGGTTGTGAACAGTATGGAGCAATTTCTTGCCGCGAATCAATGTCCAGGGAGCAGCGTACAAGCAAGCACCAAGATGGCTATGAACAATTTCAGTTTGATGCTCTTCTAATGCCCTCCACATTTTTCTAAACGTGAGTAAATTGAGCCCAAGTCCTTTTTCAAGAAAAACAATCTTCACTCCAATCCGCTGAAGCTCCTGTTCAAACGTCGTTCCGGTGCTTGAATAGAGACAGATAAATTGTAAATTGAAGCGGTCTTTATTAATCGCTTTTGCCACCTGAAAAGCCATGTTTTCTGCCCCGCCAGTTTGCAAGGATGGAATCACAATGGAGAGATTGATTTTAGTCAAGCGGTCTCACCATACTTTCTCTTTCTTTTTCAGCTAAAAAGGCTTGAGACTGATACACTGTCCGAAGTTTTTTCTTATAATCAACCAAATCATTAATAGCGTGGGATTTTTCCAGTGCATTTTGCGAAAGACGATGGCGCAAGCGATCGTTTACAATAAGTTGACAAGCATACTCGACCAGTTCAGCGTCCTCATCTGAATAAAAGCCATCAACTCCGTTTTGTATCAATTCCTTTATGCCGTCCACTCCGGTAGAAACAACCGGGAGCCCCAATGTCATCGCCTCTAAAATACACATCGGTGTTCCTTCTAAACGGGAGGTCATCAGCATAAACCGTGATGCTCGCAAATACGGAAAGGGATTTGACAAACATCCGGTAAAAGTAATATTATCCTGAATATGCAATTCCTCAGCCAATGCCTTCGCTTCCCCTAATAGATTCCCTTTTCCAATTAGGACAAATCGAGCATCAGGGAGCTTTTTTACAATTTCTCCAATTATTTTAATCAGCCTTTGCGGATTCTTCTGCCAAGAAAACCTTCCTAAAAAAACACCATCATAACCAGCAATTTTCTCATGCTCAGCCATTTCTTTAATGCCTTTTTCATCAACCGCATTGTATAAAACAGATGATTTATGCCCTAAAGCTTTTGAAAAGACATACTCTGTTCGAATACTATTGGAAACGGTAAAAACATGATTAAATTTCGGTAAACAAAGCTGATACAAGAGCGACTTCACTGTAATTTTGGACATTTCGGCAAATCTACAGTGGAGATGGGATATAACCATCACCCTTCTTGAAAACTGAGAAGCAATGACACTCGCTCTAACATCATGAGCGTGAATCATATCTGGCTTGTATTCGTCAATGACCTTTTTTAATCTCCCAATAGTTAGACGCTCGAGTGGGATGTATTTCATCTTCTTCTGTTGAAGTGTCGCCCTAATCGGACCATCGGGAGAACAATAGACCATATCAATCTCTCCCTTAAACAATCTCATAATCTGGCACACCACATTTTCTGCGCCAGAAAAACTATTACTTGAAAGTAAATGCAGTACTCGCATTATTTATTAATCACCTCTCCGAAGATTGCTGGAGTCTGTTCCCTATCCATTTGCAGCAAAGCGACATAGAGTGAAGCCATTTCTTTCTCAACTGCTTGCAAAGAATACTTCTTCATGTACTGCATTCCTTTGTCGCCCATTTCTTTTCGAAGAAGAGGAGCGTGATAGAGCTCTTCAACATAGGAAGAACATTGCTCAACATCATCGACAGCCATTAAAAAACCGGTCTCTCCATCCTTCACTAAATCCCGGTTACCACGGCAATCCGTTGCTACAACCGGGAGCCCTACTGCCATGGCTTCCATGATATTCACAGGCAGTCCTTCTCTTTTTGAAGATGAAAGGGCAACATCTGAAAGCGAGAGAAGCTCGGCGATATCACTTCGGTAGCCAAGAAAAAAAACATGCTGCCTAAGCCCATGTTTTTCAACAAGCATTCGATATTTTTCTCGCAGTAACCCGTCTCCTACAAGCAGAAGCTTGATTGTGGGAATTTTATCTTTTAATTTATCGATCATCCGTATTAAAAGATCTTGCTGTTTATTTTCATTAAGCTCCGCCACAAATATTAAGATAAAGTCGTTTTCCGAGTAATGATATTGCGCTCTCAACTGACTTTTTTGCGTCTTTGTCGGCGGAGTAAATTTTTTTAAGTCAAGGCCTACACCATTTACCAATCTCACCTGATTCGCAAAAAATCTTTGCCCTTGTACATAGTCCTCGCTATTAATCGTAACCAAACAATCTGTATATCGGGAAAGCCATTTTTCAACAGGATAATAGATCGCCCAGTTCATCCACGGTGCTCCTTTGTAAAAATGGAACCCGTGCGCTGTATAGACAACTGCTGTCCCTTCCTTTCTTTTTTCCTTTGCCGCCCATCTTGTTAACGCACCCCCCATCGGTGTATGGCAATGGATAAGCGAATAATGCTGAGAGTGTATAAGCTTTTTTAATTGTTTATACGCTTGCCAATTTGACCAATTAAAAGGAGAGCGCTGAAAAGGAATATGAAACTTTTGGTCGCAAAAGGGAATGGTTGTTTTGCCGCTGCTAGCAATATGAACTTCAAACCCATTTTCTTTAAACCATTTAAGATAAGGGAGATGAAAAGACCATATATGCTCATCTATCGTGGCCGTGAATAAAATTTTCCTCATTTCATTTATTTCTCCTTGATTGATTAACGTAGATTTTCCACCAAAATTCCGCTAAATAAAGCCAAAAAGTTTTCTTCGCATCGGTTTCGCTTCTTCGGCTACAATATTTTGTCCACGTAAAAGCAGTTCTGCATTTTCCTTGTAATAAAAAATCGCATCCACGCCGAATTTTTTTGTTATCGCTTCAAACGCTTGCTGGAGAAAAAAGCCTCGTGAGTGCGTATTATGGGCATCCGATGCTATAAAATGAGTCCATTGATGCTCGATTAATTTTTCCGAGAAGAGCTTTATTTTTTTCCCGAACTGTCCAATAATACTTCCAGCAGTTAATTGCGTTAATGCCCCATCTGAAAGCAAATCGTACAGTAATTCCGGCTCTTCCACAATTTTTACATTTCGTTCGGGGTGTGGAATAATAGGCGTTATCCCCCGTAACCTTAATTCATATACCACTTCATGAAGATAATTGGGTACATTCGTGCTAGGTAGCTCCAGTAATACATATTTTCCCTGATTATCAAGTGTTAACATTTCATCTGCTTCAATAGTTTGAAAAATCTCACGATGAACTCCCAATTCTTGCCCTGGATGCAACACCAATGGAATCTTCTCTTCGATCAGATAATTGGAATATTGACGTGTCATTTGCAAGATTTTATTTTTAGGATTTTCATAGCTTCCATTTAAATGATGGGGAGTTGCAAATAGATGAGTCACTCCCTGCTCCACAGCAATGCGAGCCATTTCTAAAAACTGTGAGATATGTGATGGACCATCATCAACATCCGGAATAATATGACAATGTAAATCTATCACTGATGAATGCCTCCCCGTTTCTTTGGCTATCGGCCATAATACTCATCCTTCATCGATTCCACGCCATTAACGACAACTCCTAAAATTTTTGATTTTGCTTTCACTAATAGCTCCTTCGCTTTCAAGGCCCGGTCTTTTTGCGTTTTGCCACTTGCAATCACCAAAACGGTTCCGTCACACCTGTTGGCAATAATTTGCGGATCTGCGACTACCAGCAATGGGGGCGTATCATAGATTACATAATCATAAAAAGTATTTAATTCCTTCATTAAATTTTCCATTGCTTTAGAATTTAATAGTTCTGACGGATTGGGTGGGATCGGGCCGCTATTTAATATTTGAAGATTTCCGATATAGGAATTTGAAACTGCACCATCAATGTCAATATCCTTCGTTAATATGCTTGTCAAGCCGAATATATTGCTCAATTGGAAAGAATAGTGGATGCTAGGCTTCCTTAAATCTGCATCTACAAGCAATACTTTTTTTCCTTGCTGCGCGAGGACAATGGCTAAATTCGCCGCAGTAGTTGATTTCCCATCCCCTGGTTCAGAAGAGGTAATCATAATCGATTTTACTTCTTCATCTACTGATGCAAACAAAATGTTCGTTCTGATTAATCGATATTGCTCAGAAATAACTTCTCTAGGGTAATTATAGGCAACTAACGGAATCCCGCTCTTTTTTTCCCTAACCCTTGACTTGCGGCTCAATAATATCAACTCCCGTTCTTTTAGATTTAGCTCTTGGCCGCCCCTTTTTCTTCGGTATTTTCTGAATCGAGCCAAGCACAGGCAGCCCCAAATAGGCCTCAATTTCATCAACACTTTCCAAAGAATTGTCCAAATATTCAATGAGGAGAGCTAAACCTACTCCCACCATCATGCCAAAAATGATTCCGATCGCAATATTAATAAGTGGCTTAGGACTAACTGGAATCGGGTCTTCCTTTAATTCTGCCTTCGCCAAAATATTTACATTATCCACATTCATAATGCTTTTTATATCTTGTTGAAATGTGTCTGAAATCGTATTCACTATTTTCACAGCTCGTTCTGGTTTACTATCAGAAACAGTGATGGAAAATACTTGTGACTCCGCTTCGCTGTTTACAACAATATTTCGATTTAACTCTTCTACATTTTGACTAAGTTTTAGCTTTTCAATCACTTTCTCCAAAATAACGGGGCTTTTAATAATTACACTGTACGTATTAATTAATTCCACATTCCCTCGCATTTGCGACGGATCAAATTGGGCCATTGTATCCTTCTGATTGACCAGAATTTGTGTTGATGCTTCATATTTCGGAGTGAGCAAAAAATAAGTTACAGTTCCGCTCACTACTCCCATTAAAAAAGTCAGAATGACAATCAATTTCCAGCGTTTTATCCATATTCCAAGAAGCTCCTTCATACTAATTGAATTCTCCATTGTAACCTCCAATTTAGTAGACAAACAGTCTAGTCTTACCTCCTTGATTAATTTAGAGGAACGTCATCTGCTATTTTGCCATTTAATAAATTCGACTAGGGTTTGATATTCACGAATATCATTCTTTTCAATCCCCAGTTCCTTTAGCTCCTTAAGGAGAGCGCTCCACTCTTGTTCTCTATATAAATGCGACTCTATATTTAAATCAGGTTCTATTAACATCATAAAATCCACATTTAAGACTTTGGCGATTCTCTGCAGTACTTCTACAGAGGGGTTATTATTAATATTGCGTTCAATATTGCTCAAGTATGACTTCGAGATATTCGACAATTCAGCTAACTCAGACAGGTTATAACCTCTTTTTTTCCTTATTTTTGCGATATTTTTTCCGATCATATTTTTACCTCTTTAAGATAAATTTAATTTAAAAAGTAGATCAGCAATTCTTCAAACTAAATGCCGGAGCATTCATTCTTTATACAATTAATGACTCTCATTTGCTCCTCTAAAGTCATACTTGTTCCCGAAGGCAAGCAAAGTCCGTTTAAAAATAATTGCTCTGAAATGACATGATCTTGAACATGAGGATAAAATCTGTTTCTACTAAAAAGGGGTTGCATATGGAGCGGTTTCCACACCGGCCTTGCTTCTATATTTTCATTCGTTAACACTTTAAGGAGGTGATCCCTGTTTTTTTCAATTGCATTTTGCTCAATTAAGCAAACTGTTAGCCAGCGATTTGAACATGTGTTTTCTAACTCTGGCATAAATCGGATTTCTGGAAGTTGGCTAAGCTCCTGTTTGTACTTTGCAAAAATTTCTCGCTTCTTTTGTATACGCTTCTCCAATACCTCCATTTGTCCCCTGCCGATTCCTGCTAATACATTACTCAATCGATAATTGTAGCCCATTTCCTTATGCTGATAGTGGCTGGCAGGCTCTCTTGCTTGAGTTGCCAAAAATCGCGCCTTTTCTAATGCCTCAACATTGTTGGATACAAGCATGCCTCCTCCTGAGGTCGTGATAATTTTGTTGCCATTAAAGGAAAAAATCGCAAATTCACCAAAGCTGCCACTCATTTTTCCTTTATAAGATGCACCTAATGATTCTGCAGCATCTTCGATAATCGGAACTCCGTATTTGGAGCAAATCGCTGTCAACTCCTCCATCCTTGCTGATTGCCCATAAATATGGACAATGATCACAGCCTTTGGCAGCTTTCCTTCGCGAGAGGCTTCAAGTAAAGCTTGTTCTAAAGCCTGAGGCGACATATTCCACGTTTCTGGCTCAGAATCGATAAAAATAGGCGTCGCTCCTTGATATAAAATCGGATTTGCTGATGCAACAAAGGTTAAGCTCGAACAGAACACCGTATCCCCGGCTTTTACATGTAATAAGGAAAGAGCCAGATGAAGCGCAGCAGTCCCTGAACTTACTGCAACTGCTCCCTTTACTCCAATGTACGCCGCTATTTCGTTTTCAAATTCATCTACATTTTTTCCTAATGGCGCAACCCAATTGCTTTGGAACGCTTCACTGATATATTTCCATTCTTCTCCGCTCATATGGGGTGGAGATAAATGAATTCTTTTTCCTACCTTTGCTTTTGGCAAAGTGAATCCTCCCTTTACTTATAATTTCTTTTCTTACATTGACTTCGTTGATATTTCCTTATCAGCGCTCCCTTCGAAGTCTATTTCATCAAGGCTTACATTTTCTGTGGAAATAACTTTTAACAATGTCAGTAATAAAATGCGCATATCCAGGAAAAAGCTACGGTTTTCCACATACCAGACATCAAGTTCAAATTTTTCTTCCCAAGTGATCGCATTTCTGCCATTAACTTGGGCCCACCCTGTTATCCCCGGTTTGACCAAATGTCTTTTTGCCTGTCTCTCAGAGTACAAAGGGAGATACTCCATTAGCAATGGTCTCGGGCCAACAAGACTTACCTCACCTTTTATCACATTGAATAGCTGTGGCAGTTCATCAAGGCTATACTTTCTGAGAAACATGCCAAACGGCGTAATCCTTTGTTGATCAGGCAGTAACTGGCCATTCTGGTCATTTTCATTAGTCATTGAACGAAATTTATAGAGTTGAAACGGTTTTCCATTTAAACCGGGTCTTTGCTGCTTAAAAAGAATGGGCGTCCCTAACTTCCATCTAATAATAAGCGAGATCACTAGCATCAGTGGAGCAGCAACGATCACTAGCGGTAAAGCTATCGATAAATCTACTATTCTTTTCATCATTTCACTTCCATTATTTCTTCTACATTTCTTTCTAGCTTTAGCAAAAGTGATATTCGCAAACTATCATGCCTTTCTTGGCTATTTTTCATAAACATATGGTAAGAAGGTCAATGGCTCCAATTCATTGAAAATTGAATACCCCCCTGGGTTATTCGACTGCCATCTCCAGGCATCTTCACACATTTCTCTTATTCCCCTCTCAGCAGACCAATGTAAATTTTGTTTAGCCTTATTCGGATCTGCATAACAGATCGCTATGTCCCCTGGTCTAGGTTCAACGACTTGATAAGGAATTTCCACTCCTGAAACCGATTGAAAAGCGAATACCAACTCGAGCACACTGAATCCCTTACCCGTGCCTAAATTGTATGCTTCAATCCCATTATCTTTAATCGTTTGCGCCAACGCCTTAAGATGCCCTTTAGCCAAATCGACGACATGTATGTAATCACGTACACCAGTCCCATCCACCGTAGGATATTGATTCCCAAAAACCTGTAAATAAGGTAATTTTCCTACTGCCACTTGTGAGATGGCCGGCATGATATTATTGGGAATACCATTCGGAGCTTCACCAATTAAGCCACTTTCATGAGCTCCTATCGGATTAAAATAGCGTAAAATAGAAATGCTCCATTCTTCGTCTGAACTACATAAATCCTGTAAAATTCCCTCAATCACCATTTTCGTCCGCCCGTACGGGTTAGTTGGCTTCAGTTTGGAGTTTTCCTTAATGGGAACTGTATCTGGAGCACCGTATACTGTAGCTGATGAACTGAATACCATCTTTTTCACATGATATTTTTTCATCAAATTACAAAGGATGATCGTCCCCGTCACATTGTTCTCATAATAGCGCAGAGGAACCTTAACAGAATCTCCCACTGCTTTTAAACCGGCAAAATGGATAACAGCATCGATTTCATTCTCCATAAACACAGCTTCTACTTGATGTTGAACTGTTAAATCCGCCGTATATAGTTTAATGTTCTTGCCCGTAATCATATGAATCCTTTCAAGGGCTGCAAAATGACTATTGGCAAAGTTATCGATGACAATGACATCGTACCCTTCATTCAAAAGCTCAACACATGTATGGCTTCCTATATAGCCGGCTCCACCTGTTACAAGAATGGCCAATTGCTTTTCACCTCCAAATTAATGAATAAGAATTAAAGCGCTAGCGGCGCGTTCGGAACAATTAAAGTTCGATTTAAGATAGCTGA
This sequence comes from Robertmurraya siralis, assembly GCF_005502275.1. GTDB lineage: Bacteria > Bacillota > Bacilli > Bacillales > Cytobacillaceae > Robertmurraya > Robertmurraya siralis. Next base: position 86,209 of record NZ_SWLZ01000007.1, on the reverse strand, counting down.
AACTCGCTGCACACAAACGGAAATTTCCATCCCTTAAAAACAAAAAGTACTTTGCCCAGTCTAATTCCAGTTAAGAATCAACTCAGGTTCAGTACTTTTTGTTTTTACACCATTAAATCGGCAAGCGCAGTAATGGGCATCTCCTAATCCGTTCGCTTCCTTTTTTCTAATATAGTTGAGATTCGCCATATTAGAAAAGCATGTCATATTAATATTTTTTTAGCAGTGTTTCTTCCAGTTCATGCGATTTAGCAAAATGATCCTCAGGTAGCTCGTTTTCCACGTCCTGTGACAATAATCATATCCTCTTCCTCAGCGATATATTGGCGTTGGTTTTCGACAATTGGAAGCTTCCCATTCGGCTGGAATTTTGACGCTCGCAAAAATTTCGGACCAAGCCCTGCAGCTGGAATAATCGTTTTTCTAAATCTCATCCTCGGTCACCTATCTATAATACTGCTAATCTTTTACTGCTATTTTCTTGCTTATTACTCAGCTCCAGCAATCGTTCCTTTAATGTAGGTTCATCTAATAGCGGATATTCATTAATGAGTTGTATAATCTCCTCAACATTGTAATTAGTTGTTTTCCCCGTATAGATCTTTGGAAATACTTGAATCTCGTTATATTCGTTTGGATTTAGTAATTCTTCATATAATTTCTCCCCAGGCCTCATTCCTGTGAATTCAATCCCTATTTCTTCCACTGAGTTTCCCGATAGCCTAATTAAGTTCATCGCCAATTCGACAATTTTCACTGGTTCTCCCATATCTAACACAAAGATTTCGCCACCATTTGCCAATGCACCAGCCTGAATAACCAACCTAGACGCTTCTGGAATCGTCATAAAATAGCGGACCATTTCTGGATGCGTTACGGTCACAGGTCCCCCTTGCTGGATTTGCCTTTTAAATAGGGGAATGACACTTCCTCTACTTCCTAAGACATTTCCAAATCGAACAGCGACAAATTTTGTCTCACTTTCCAAATTAAGGTTTTGAATAAGAATTTCTGCGAGACGCTTACTTGCCCCCATTACGCTTGTTGGATTAACAGCTTTGTCTGTTGAGATCATGACAAATTCATCAACATGGCTCCATTTTGCTGCATTCGCTACATTCAATGTTCCAATGATATTGTTCTTCACAGCTTCTTCGGGATTACTTTCCATTAATGGAACATGTTTATGTGCAGCTGCATGATAGACTACATTCGGGTGATGCTTACTCATAATCGTCAGCATTTTATCCCCGTCTTGAATATCTGCAATTTCCGCCACGAACTCTATCTCTTTATACCTATACATTTCCTTCAATTCCAGCAAAATTGTGTAAATGCTATTTTCACCATGTCCAAGTAAAATCAGCTTTTTGGGAGTGAATTTGCAAATTTGGCGGCAAATTTCGGAACCAATTGAGCCTCCAGCACCGGTGATTAAGACAATTTTCCCCTTAATAAATTCAGATATTTTTTCCGTATCTAATTGTACAGGCTCTCTTCCTAATAAATCTTCTACTTGAACATCTCTAAAATGATTGACTGATACTTTCCCAGTCATGATGTCTTCTAATTTCGGAATCGTTTGCGTCTTTTTTCCCGTATTCACACATGCCTGAACAATTTTATTAAGTTCCTTTTTTCCGAGTGAAGGGATCGCAATCACAATCGTTTCTATCGCCAAATTTTTCACTGCTTTCTCAATTATTTCCCTACCACCCAATACTGGAATTCCTAGTATATCAAGCTGGTGTTTTTTTTCATCGTCATCTATAAATGCGACTGGCTTCAACTCACAATAATGATTATTTAGCAATTGTCTGGCCACCATTGTTCCTGCAGAGCCAGCTCCAACAATAAGAGTGCGTTTTTTATCATCCACCTCCTGTTTATGAGAATTACTGATGATCCTCCAACAAAATCGTGAACCACCAATCAACAGCATATGGAGCATCCAGGTAACAACCAGCAATCGATAATCGATCGTTTGGAACATAATAAACTGTAAACAGGAAACAAATAGAAATGTATTTGTGATCGTTTTAAAGACGATCATTAATTCACCAATGCTCGCATACATCCACGCTTTTTTATAAAGTTTGTATAAATAGCTAAAGAAATGATGGCAAATAAGTAAAATACCTATACTTAGCAAAAATGTTGCCGATCTATCATTAAGATTCGAATCAACTAAATGACTTCCTATTAAAAACGCTGTGATGACAATAATAGAGTCAGTAAAGAAAAAAACCGACAATCTTTTTCGATATTCCACTCCTATACCCCTTTCTCAAAAATGGCCATGTTAAACAAATTTAACCGCTTGCATACGGAAAGAAGTTTGCAATCGGTCACATCAGCCACTTCGATCATTCACAACCAAAGAACAAAAGCGCGGGGCGCCTTCGGAACAATTAAAGTTTATTCCTGCGATGATTATTCAAAGTTGTTTCCTTCTTGCTGTTCAAACGATCAAGGGTCTGTTCTTTCCTTATCGAAGGTTGTAAAAATGCAAATACCGATTTTTGTTAGTCTTTGGCTGCTTGCAAAAAACTAGATATACTCATTAAAATGAACAAATAAAATTTATAAATTCCTAAATCAAAACAGATTGGGCATCTAACCCACCCTCACATCACACTATCGACGACTTGCGTCTAAGGTTGATCCAACCCACAGCATGATCGAGTGCCTTCATTGATATTGGCAAGAAGACATCGCCGAATCCGAAATAGTTCTTTATAAAGAACGATAAAAGTAAAAAAATCGCACACGGAAAAATTAGTTATTCCCCTAAAAATACCTAATAAAATCAGCATTGGCCGATTCTTTATAACGAATAAATTCTATATAAAGAACTATAACACCTTTATAAGGAACGATACAAGTGTTTTTTGTGATTTTCTCCCATTCTTTAATAAAACTTTAACTTCCCAGAGGGAGGAGAAGGTAAAAATTCGGCAAAATAGCAAAAATCACATAATATACACGAAATGTATTTTTTTAAACTACCCTTTTTCGACAATTCATAGTAACATGGAAAAATATGAATTGATTGAAGGAGATTTGTCTAACATGAAACAGGAACAATGGACATCAAAGCTAGGATTTATTTTAGCTGCCGCTGGGTCTGCAATTGGACTAGGAGCAATTTGGAAATTCCCATATGTAGCGGGAACTAATGGAGGCGCCGTGTTTTTCCTAATTTTTATTGTTTTTACCGTATTGATTGGAACGCCCATTTTAATTGCGGAATTTGTCATCGGCAGAAGTACACAAAAAGATGCGGTCAGCTCCTATCGTCAACTTGCTCCCGGTTCGGCCTGGCAATTACTCGGATACTTAGGAGTAGTCGCTTCCATTATTTTATTATCCTTTTATAGTGTTGTTGGAGGATGGATTTTATCTTACTTATGGAGAAGTATAACGGGAGCATTTTCTGGATTATCGCCAACCGGATATGTCGACCTTTTTAACCATACAATTGGAAATACAACCGAAGTCATCATTGCCCAATTTATCTTTCTTCTCATTACAATTTGGGTCGTTCAAGGTGGCATTCAAAAAGGAATTGAAAAAGCTAATAAATATTTGATGCCAGCATTGTTCATCCTTTTTATCGTTCTTGCGATCCGCTCCATCACCTTGGAAGGAGCATTGGAGGGAGTCTCTTTCTTATTAAAGCCGGACTTTAGCAGTGTTACTGGGGAGACATTTCTCCTTGCTTTAGGTCAATCCTTTTTTGCTTTAAGCGTAGGGATATCTGTTATGGTCACATATGCTTCCTACTTAGCAAAAACGGAAAATATGATGAAGTCAGCATTTTCCGTTGTCGGATTAAATATTTTGATTTCATTATTAGCCGGACTGGTTATCTTCCCAGCGGTATTTGCTCTTGGATTTGAGCCTGGTGAAGGACCAGGGCTTGTTTTCGTCGTTCTTCCAGCTGTCTTTAACAAGATCGCATATGGCGGATTAATCTTAACGATTTTCTTAATTTTATTGCTGTTCGCGACCTTAACATCTGCTTTTTCAATCCTTGAGATTGTCGTGGCAGCAAGTGTTAAAAATGAAATTGGCAAAAGAAAAAAAGCAACATGGCTTGCTGGTATTCTTATCTTTATTGTTGGCGTACCGAGTGCACTTTCTTTTGGCAGCCTAGCTGATATAAGCATTTTTAATAAAAATATTTTTGATTTCGCCGATTTTCTCGTCAGTAACATTAGCTTACCGCTTGGTGCCTTCTTTATCTCTTTATTCATCGGTTATCGCATGCCGAGACAAATGGTCAAAGAAGAGCTCAATCTCGGCACAAACGGATTAGGTACCCTCTTCGATATTTGGTACTTCACCATTCGTTACATTGTCCCTGTCGGCATCATTTTTGTCTTCTTGAATTCAATCGGAATCTTTTAAAGAATAGATGGCTGCCAACTAAATTGATAGCCATAAGCCAAAAATCAACAGAATCATATAACATAACTAATATGTAAAGAATTATTCACGAAAGAAAACAGTCGACCAACCTTTGGCATGGTACACTATAAATAGATAGAAGTGTCATGGAAAGGATGGTGAAAATATGGGTTCCATCGGTGATAACATTAAGCTATACCGGGAAAGGGCCAATATGTCCCAAGAGGAGCTCGCAGTTAAAATTCGTGTTGGTACATCCAGAATTGAAAAATATGAAACTGGGCAGCACATTCCTACAAAAGCGACACTTTTGAAAATCTCAACTGTGCTGGACGTACCAGCAGCAGAACTACTACAAAATAATGATGAAATGAATGGTACAATGTTCGAGCAAGTATAATACCATTTCTTTTTTTGGCGAAGCTCTCTCACCTTCTATTAGCAGCTTGAAATAAGCATGCTTCATAATGTGATTATTGGCTCATCCTTTTTTTGCAAACTTAGGGGATGAGCTGATAATTGATTTCAACAAAAAAATCAAACAAAGAACAGGCCGAAAATTTGGTCTGTTCTCTCGTTTTTTAGACTTCATCAACACAGAGCGAATCTAAATGATAAACAAATAACTCATAGATCTTGTCTTTTCCCAACCTCTTTGGTTCCAGCAACGCATGCATAGCAGTACCGTCTAATAACGAATATAATCTTTCCATTTCAATTTCTTTATTAAGATTTTTCCGCAATATCTTCTCTTGGTCCAGATAGAGGATTAAGTTGCGAATCCCATCATAAATTCCATCCTGCTGTGCATCAAAACCTTCTTTTTTATATCTTGCATAAGCAATAAAAGAAAACCATACTTCCATTTCCGCCATCGATTCAGTATCTGTTGGGACAATCTCAAGCAGGATTTGTAAGACTTTTTCTTTTGGAGGTAATTCTTTCAGGGCTATTTTTTTAATTCGTTTTGTAACTCTTTCAATGACAAGATTCATAGCAAATTCTAGCAACTCATCTTGAGTAGAAAAATAATGACGTAAAGCACCTAATGAGAGACCAGCCTCTTTTGCTATATTCCTAACTGTCGCCCCTTCCATTCCCTGTTCTTGAATGACTCTCCATGAGGCTTCGGCAATTTGCTTTTTTCTTAATTCGTGATCAACTATTTTTGGCATAACTCTATTGTATCAAAAAAAAATCACTTTTATAATACGATTGTATTATTTTAATTATGATGCTATACTTTGTTTTAAATAATACAAATGTATTATAAAGGAGTGACCTATTTGAGTACTGTTGGTTGGATGATCGTTTTTTGTGAGATCGCATTTTGGATTGTCATTATTCTTGGATTAGTAGCACGTTATATTTTTAAGCTAAAACGATTAGGGATGTTTTTTTTGGCTCTTACCCCACTAATTGATTTAATATTGTTGATTACAGCAGGCATTGATTTATATCGGGGTGCAGTCGCGTCCACGGCACATGGTATTGCTGCTGTTTATATTGGGGTCTCCATTGCATTTGGTAAAAGTATGATTGAATGGGCAGATCAACGCTTTCAATATTACGTAACAAAACAGGGGGAAAAACCGAAGAAACGATACGGAATCGATTATGCTAAGCATTATATAAGAGGCTGGGTCAAACATTTAATCGCCTATCTCATTGGGGCCGGCTTATTAGTAGGATTGATCTTTTGGATAGATACTCCTTCAAAAACAGAAGCGTTCAATGGGATTATCCAAATCTGGTCGATCGTTTTAGTTGTAGATCTTCTCATTGCAATTTCAAATTTTATTTGGCCTACAAAAGAAAAGGCTCCATCAGCGTAACAAACCATTTAACGAAGCTGTCCCAAAAGTATTTTGATACACACTTGGGAGAGCTTCGCCTTTTTATTCCCCCATTTAGTTTTAAACCTGAGGCGCTAAATCCAATGCTTTTGGATATATCGGCGATTATTTAAATATATCGGCGAAAATCGGATTATATCGGCGTTTTTTCAAATATATCGGCGAAACGCCAAAAACCGACAAAAAAAGAGACGCTGACATGACAGCATCTCTAAAAAATTTAAAATTGTCTCTCTAAAAAACGCTTCATTCTTTTAATGGACTCCTGCAATTGTTCCATTGAAGACGCATAGGAACAACGTATATGCCCCTCACCGCTTTGACCAAATACATTTCCGGGAACAACAGCTACTTTTTCCTCCACTAATAATCTTTCAGCAAACTGTTCTGACGTTAGCCCTGTGCGTTCGATAGATGGAAATGCATAAAATGCTCCTCCAGGCGTATGGCATTCAAGACCAATCTCATTTAATGACTGCACAAAATAATTTCTTCTTCTTCGGTAGCTTTTTCTCATCCCGTTTACATCTTCATTGCCATGCTTTAACGCTTCAATTGCGGCAAATTGAGCCATTGTCGGTGCACACATCATCGCATATTGATGAATTTTTAGCATTGCCTCGGTCAATTCCTTTGGTGCACAAACGAAGCCTAAACGCCACCCCGTCATTGCAAATCCTTTCGAGAAACCAGAAATCAAGATCGTTCTCTCTCTCATCTCTTCAATTGCGGCAAAGCTGACAAATTTTTCATCATATGAAAGCTCAGCGTAAATCTCGTCAGAAATGATCACTAAATCATGATTCTTCGCCACGGTAGCAATTGCCTCAAGATCCTGCTCATTAAGCATAGTGCCAGTAGGATTATTAGGAGAACAAAGAATGATGGCCTTCGTCCGATGCGTGATTACTTCCTCTAACTCTGCTGGTGTAACCTTAAAATCATTTTCCTTTTTCGTCTGTACAGCAACACCTTTGCCACCGGCCAAATTGACAAGTGGGATATAGGAAACAAAGCTTGGTTCAATGACAATGACCTCATCTCCCGGATCTACCACTGCTCTCAATGCTATATCTAGCGCCTGACTGGCACCCACCGTCACAATCATTTCATTGCTTGCCGAGTACTGGAGGCCAAAGCTGTTCTCCATATAGGCAGCGATTTCTTCTCTTAATTCAAGCAAGCCTGCATTTGCTGTATACGATGTATAGCCTTGTTCGAGAGAAAGAATGGCCGCTTCTCTGACAGACCATGATGTTACAAAGTCAGGTTCTCCAACACCAAGAGAAATAACGCCTTCCATTCCCGCTGCAAGATCGAAAAAACGGCGGATTCCAGAAGGTTTTAGTTCTTCCACAGTTTTTGATAAATATGTTTTTGTTTGTTTCATTAAGGTGACACCACAATTCGTTTATCTTTTTCGCCCTTTTCAAAAATGGTGCCGTCATGCTTATATTTTTTTAAAATAAAATGAGTGGTGGTAGAAAGCACTGAATCTAATGTGGACAATTTTTGAGAAACAAAGTTTGCTACTTCATTCATCGATTTTCCTTCAACAATAACTGATAAATCATACGCTCCAGACATCAAATACAAAGCTTTTACTTCTTTAAAACGATAAATCCTTTCTGCTATTTCATCGAAGCCTACCCCACGTTTCGGAGTAACCTTGACATCGATCATCGCTGTAACACCTTCATGTCCAGATATTTTTGACCAATCAACAATAGAAGAATACTGGACGATCACATTGTTCTCCTCTAATTTCTTGATTAATGCCTCTGCTTCATTTACACTGATGTTTACCATTTTAGCGATATCAACAACTTTTGTTCGAGCATCTTGTTCAAGAATTTCTACGATCTCTAATTCTTTTTCAGTTAGCTTCATCCATGACCCACCTTTAATATCAAAATAGCTAGCAATTTACATTCGTACTCAAATTAATAAAAATTAAATACAAACGTCATAAAATAACTAAATTATAGCAAAATATCCATAAGTTGATCAATTTCAGATTGAGCAATGGGGAAAAAGGTCTGCCATATAACGTTGTTGCACGTTCGATCTATAAGGAACCTTGAACAAACTGACCTAGTTTTCCCATAAAATGAGCAAAAATCATCAGCGTTATTTTGATATTTAAGCACTATTGCAGCAGAATGGAAGCACGACCTTTAAATTGGAAGGAGGAAGTTTCAGTTGGAGAGCCCTCATTATAAAGGTCATCAGCAAATTAATGGAAATGACCTCTACTATGAATACTATAAAAACGAAGCCTCAACGATTACGCTTGTTTTAATACATGGATTCTTATCTTCCTCTTTTAGCTTCCGCCGATTAATTCCATTGCTAAAAGAAGAGTATAATGTCGTTTCTGTCGATCTTCCTCCCTTTGGAAATAGTGGAAAATCAACACAATTTATTTATTCATATGAGAATATGGCTAAATCGATCATTGAACTTACACAAAAATTGGGAGTAAAAGAATTTGTCGTTATCGGTCATTCCATGGGTGGCCAAATTTCTTTAAACATTGCCTATTTGCAGCCTGATCTCGTCAAAAGAGCGGTACTGCTCTGCAGTTCAGGATATTTAGAACGTTCAAAGCAATCCTTAATTTTAGCAAGTTATTTGCCATTCTTTCATTTAATTGTCAAAAGACATTTAGCCCGCTCTGGCGTATTGAAGAATCTCCAAAATGTCGTCTACAATCAATCTTTAATTGATGAAGAAATGTTCCATGGGTATATGCGGCCATTTTTAGCGGATGATATTTTTAAAGGGCTGACGCGGTTAATTCGTCATCGGGAAGGTGATCTCCCCAAGGAAAAACTCCATCAAATTAATACTCCATGCTTATTAATTTGGGGTGAGCAGGACAAAGTCGTCCCGCTTCAGATCGGTAAACGACTTCATCACGATTTAAAGCATTCTAATTTAATTGTATTCGAGGAAACTGGTCACTTAGTTCCTGAAGAACGGCCAGAAGAAGTTTTTCTACATATCAGGAATTTTATTGTGAATGATGAAGATGCAACGATTAAAGCAAATGAACTTCACTGACCTTTGTTGAACTTTTTGCTCAGGGGGAAATTCCCACAAACAAGGGCTGGTTTAGAGGTGTCGATTGAGACACCTCTAAATGGAACAAGCTCCCTCATTCTTAATAGTAAGCAAGGCTCGAGCGATTTTTTGACATTGTTCGAGCGGAATTAGCTCCTCAAAGGAAAACTCATAAATTGCTTGGATTTTTTCAGCAAGCATCTCTTCATCATTAAGAGCATGAACCGCGGCAATCGAATCAGCAATTTCCGGATCATATGACTCTTCACCATAACCAAATGGATCCCAATCCTTCAAAATTTTAACGAGCTTTATGTTTGTTTCTATCATTTCCAATTCAATCACCTAAAATAATTTGTATTTGTTTTAAAGAGACAATCTCAATTAGTTTCTATTTTACGGTTAATATTCTATCATAAGGATAATGAACTTAATATTTATTGAAACGGGGTGCCGCAATGGGAATTTATGACTTTCATAAGAAAATTGATCGCCTTAACACAGCCTCTGTTAAATGGGGAATGAATCGAGTTGTTTTCGGAACAGAAGAAGTTCTACCAATGTGGGTAGCTGATATGGACTTTGAACCACCACTTGAGGTCACCGAGGCCTTAAAAAATAGAATAGACCATGGAATTTATGGCTATACCTATGTTCCTGACAGCGTCTCACAAACTATTCAAGCATGGGTAAAAAAACGTCATGATTGGGAAATTGACCATTCAGCGATTCTTTATAGCCCAGGCGTTGTTCCATCGATCGGAATGGCTATTCAAGCACTTACGGATCGTGGCGATAAAGTTATGCTTCAATCTCCGGTCTATACACCTTTTTTCAATATGATTGAAAAAAATGAACGAATTGTCGTCAATTCTCCTTTGAAATGGAAAAACAATCGCTATGAAATTGATTTTGCCGATTTTGAGGAAAAGCTCAAGGAAGGTGTAAAGCTGTTTCTGCTTTGTAATCCCCATAATCCGAGTGGACGCGCATGGAATAGGGATGAATTAACAAGAATAGCAGAGCTTTGCATTCAATATAACTGTTATATTTTATCCGATGAAATCCATTCTGATCTTATGTTCAAACCGAATAGGCATCTACCAATTGCCTCATTAGATGAGAGGTACAAAGAGCAGATTATTACTTGTATTGCACCAAGCAAAACGTTTAATTTAGCCGGTTTGCAAGCTTCGGCTGCAATTATTCCAAACAAAGAAATCCGCAGCCTCTTTAAAGATGTGCAAAATAAGCTTGGATTTTTCAGTTTAAATACTTTTGGGATTATCGCAATGGAGGCTGCTTATAAATATGGTGATGTTTGGTTAGAGGAGCTTCTAGTTTATTTGCAGAAAAACGTAGCAACAGCAACGAGCTTCATTGAGAACGAATTACCAAATCTTACTGTGATGCAGCCTGATGGAACTTACCTACTTTGGATCGATTGTCGCAAGCTTGGTCTGTCAGACGAAGAACTGAAAGAACGCCTCATCAAAAAAGGAAAACTCGGACTTGAGCCTGGACCAAAATATGGACATGGCGGAGAAGGCTTCGTGCGAATGAACATAGCTTGTACACACGACACCCTAGTTGAAGGACTGAAACGTTTGAAAACTGCCTTCACTTAAATTGAGATAAAAGGTCTCAATATAAAGCACCATAAAAGGAAGCTGCTCCTCAATGCTGAGGTTGGCTTCCTTTTATCCCTCATTCTTTCTTTTCTTCTTGCGAATACTGAAGCATCTTCTCCTCAAGAGCTTTCGTTTTTTCCTCTTCTTGTTTCGACTTTTTCATGATAAACCGCATCGTCAGTATAGCAGCAATAAGAAAAATGACAGATGTGATCGCCGCCGGGATATACTCTGTTTTATCCTCAGGAAAATATAAAAAGAGCGATAAAATCGTCCAGTCAAACATGACATTCTTCCTCTCTGATCCAGTTTTTCAACCATCCTCTTCCATTCAAATATTATAGCAGTTCGGTTCCGGCCACACCATTATTTCAGCTTAATTCACAATAAGTTGCCTTTAAGTGCTGTTCCACTATTGTAAAACGGTTATTTTCTTAATTAAGACGTCCTCATTAGGTTTCCCTTGAGAGTCAACAGGTACAGATGCTATTTTATCAACCACATCCATTCCTTCAATTACCTGTCCAAACACAGTATGTGCCTGATCTAACCAAGGTGTGCCCCCATTTGCCTTATACGCTTCTATTATTTTCTGTGGATAGTTTGCTTTTTCCAAATCTTTTACTTGATTCTCATCAACATGTTTGCGTTGAACAATGAAAAACTGACTTGAATTCGTATTTTTCACCCCCATATTGGCCATCGATAACGCACCGCGCAAGTTATAAAGCTGCGGTGATATTTCATCTTCAAAAAACTCACCATAAATGCTTTCACCACCTGCGCCTGTACCAAGCGGATCTCCACCTTGAATCATAAAATCATTCAAAATGCGATGAAAAGTAAGGCCATCGTAATAGCCATTTTCGCTATGAGTGATAAAGTTCTCTACTGTTTTTGGCGCCTGTTCCGGGAACAACTTGATTTTAATTATCCCCATAGATGTTTCCAGCTCCACAAGACGCTCTCCAGGAAGAACCTCTGTTGTCAACTGTGGAAAAGTTTCATTTTCTTTCTCAACACCTTCATCTTGCCCACTTTTTAATAAATAAAAATAAGTTCCAAACAAGAGAACGGCTACTAGAACAATAACTAGATAATGCCCTTTCTTCATTGAATTCCCTCCATACAAAATATCTATCTATTGATGCTTTTAGCACAAATATTGTGATATTGACTTCATTCCGTCATAATTATGATAAATCATTGTTAAACCATTTGGAAAGGAGCAAGTATATGACTGAACTCAAAATTGGCGATTCCGTGACAGCCTTTTATAAAACAGGGAAGTATATTGGAGAAATCACCGATATTCGTGGGGATAAATATTTAGTGAGGGTATTAGCAGTAGCTAAGCACCCAATGCAGGGAGATATCCATTCAGGCAAGGAGATAGACGTGCCGTTATTCCATGAACGGCGTGCGCTTGCCTATAGGGAGCAAGCCAATATACCTATAAAAATGGTCAAACCTTATGCTGGAGAAATACCAGAATATGTTACGTCTTTAAAAGAAGCGGTCATGAAGATGAAGGAGGAATTAAAAGCTGAAGATTCTTTATGGGCTCAAAAGAGTATTAAAAATCTTGAAGCTCTTGAAAAGGACTATTTCAAATAAACTTCTCATCTTATAGGGAGCAAATGTTTATAAGCCAAATCTTTTATAAGTGATTTGGCTTATTATGCGAGATTATTAAAAAGTTTTGAGAAATCAACTCTGTCACCAATTGTTGTTGGTTCATGCTTCTTTAAGTACCTCTTGTCCTTTTCAACTAATTTAAAAATATGATAGGTTGTAAGAGCGTCATCCAAAGCTCTATGATGCTTTCCAACCCCTTCTTTTCCGTATTCCTCAACTGCCTTCCACAATCCTGTTTGATTTTGATCGCCGAAGAAGCGTTTATATTCCATCGATAAATCAATTTCTTGTCCCTTCAATGGAAATGAATAGCTCCCTTTTTGACAACTATTGCGAAAAACTTTCATGTCCATATTTCCCCAGGTAACAATCGTATTTTTTTTAATATCAGCGGTAATGTCTTCAAATTTCTTCACTAATTCTGCAAACGGAATTCCTGCGTCGACTTGTTCTTGCGAAATACCTAAAAAGGACTTGCACCGTTCAGATAAAATTGGAAATCGCTCTGGTAAAACATAGGAAGAATACTCTTCATATACTTGGTTGCCTCGAACAGCTACAATTCCCACCTCGATAATTTCCGGATAAAATCCCTTATATTTTACACTGCGCTCAGGCATTGTAAATTCAAAATCAATAAACAAATATTGATGATCGACCACATATTTCCCCTCCCTTTCGCATATGATTATCTTTTTATTATAGCATTTTTCGAATCTAGTTTTTTAACTTTTCTGTAAAAAGGAGACTCTTTTCGATAACATTTTTATTATCCCTATCTTCATATAATGATCTTATTCTGTACGATAACGAATTAGGCTAAAGTTTTAAAACATCTCTTTACATCTTTTCTACAGAAGCTTGTTCTTAGATTGTACATTCGATAAAGATGACATATAATGATGTAAGTCCTAGAATTTGGAACTTGAATTTAAAGAATCCGAAGTTTTTGAAAAGGAATGGATTAACATGGTGCGAATGTTCACCGGCTATTTTTTCATAATATTGCTCTTGCCTTTTTTTATTTTCCTTATCATGCTTGTTACCACTGAGGCAGGGCAAGTTCAAAGCTTCCATCGCATATTAGATGAACGAATCAATATTGCCGAGACCAAATTAACGCAAACTAGCTATATTAAAGATCGCAATAATGACATCGTTTCAGAAATCTATAAGCCGATGAACCGTATTTACATAAGCTCTGAACGCATACCCGAATTCACCAAAAATTTATTTATTCTGTCGGAAGATCAACATTTTTACGAACATCCTGGCTTTGATTTAACGGCAATGGGAAGAGCGTTGGCTGTCAATATATCAGCCAATGAGATTGAAGAAGGTGCAAGTACGATTACACAGCAACTTGCACGGAATTTATACTTAAATTATGAGCAATCTTATAATCGCAAGCTGAGTGAGGTTTTATATGCCTATCAACTCGAACGCACTTATACGAAAGAAGCCATTTTAGAGCTTTATTTAAATACTGTCTATTTTCAAAATGGTGCCTATGGCATTGAAGCTGCTGCCAATACATATTTTCAAAAAAAGACGGAAGAGTTAACTGCTGCAGAGCAAGCCTTTTTAGCTTCCATCCCAAACAATCCATCATTCTACAATCCTATTAAATATTTCGATCGTACAAAAGCTCGACAAGAACGATTAATAGATTTGATGGAACGAGAAGGGGTAATCAACAACGAAGAAGCGGTTGCGATGAAAGCAGAAACGATCGAGATACATTTGCGAAACAGAACAGATGAATACCCCGATTATATAACTTATGTAGAAGCTGAATTAAAAGAACTGATCTCAACTACAGAAGGCTTTCAAAGTAAAATCGAACGAGCTAACCCCAGCCAACAAGAGAACCTAAAGCGTGATTTAAAGTTAAGAATGGAGGAAGTGCTTGCCTCAGGAGTGATAATTGAGACTGCATTGGATCCAGCTGTCCAGAAAAGAGCTGTCCAAGCTGTTAAAAACAATCTCCCTTATAAGGATATTGAAGGCTCTGCCACCGTTATTGATCACCAAGCACATGAAGTCATTGCCCTTGTTGGCGGAAAAAATTATCAAAAATACGATTTTAACCGGGCATTCCAAGCTTATCGGCAACCAGGCTCAGCAATTAAGCCGCTTCTAGTATACGCACCTTATATCAATCAAACGAACGCTTCACTTGATGAAAAAATCAGTGCCGACGATTTTTGCGTAAAGGGTTATTGCCCGAAAAATTATGGCGGTGGAACATATGGAAAGGTTTCATTAGAACAGGCACTTATGCGCTCTTACAATACACCAGCGGTACGGATTTTGAATAAAACCGGTATTGAAAATGCCTTTAATGACTTGAATAAATTTCAATTTAAACGGATTACAGATGAAGATTATCGCTTGCCGTCAGCGATTGGCGGATTTACTTATGGAATGACTCCCTTAGAATTAACAAATGCCTATACTGTCTTTGCGACGGAAGGGTTTTTTCAACCAGCGAGAGCAATCCGACAGGTTACAGATTTAAATGGGAACGTCCTCTATCACTGGGAAGACACACCCGTTCAAGTCTGGAATCTTACAACAATAGCGAAAATGCGCACAGCCTTAAATAAGGTTGTCACATCAGGTACGGGAAAAAAAGCAAATTTCCAAAGTTCATATATTGGAGGAAAGACAGGTACAACCAATGATTATTATGACTTTTGGTTCATTGGATTAACCGATACAACAACGGCTGGTGTCTGGATTGGGAAGGATACTCCCTCCGATATCAAATATGTAGAAGCGACGGCACCTCATCAACGCATTTGGAAGGACATCGTTTCTAGAATAAAGTAAAAGGAAGAGGTCACACCAATATGTTTTGGCAAGACCTCTTCCTTTTTACTAGAATCCACTTATTATGCTTCCATTCTTTTCTTTTTATCTCTCATCGTCATTGGGACATACACACAATATGGCTCACTCTCGAGATAATCACCCGTAACTGCATAGGTTCTAGAACGCGATCCCCCGCAAACAAAGCGATACTCACAAACTCCACACTTTCCTTTATATAAATCAGGATTGCGAAGCTCCTGTAGTACCGGAGATTCTCGATAAATTTCCTTTAATGGTTTCTCTCTCACATTCCCAACTTTTATGGGAAGAAGCCCACTTGGAAGGACATCTCCTACATGAGAGATAAAGATAAATCCATTGCCATCATTTACACCTTTTGGTGCCCGCTTTAAGCCATCAATTACAGAAGCATGGTCAGTTGTAATCGTATCTTCATAACGAATATCCGCCCCATCTATTTTATGCTCTCTTGCCTTTTGCTGCAGTACCACTCTTCGATAATGCTGGGCTGCAGTTGTTTTTATATCAAACGGTGCCGTTTTACTTAGCTCATATAACCATTTAAACACTTTCTCATGCTCGGCAGGAGTGATACATGCATCCTCTTGACCTCTTCCAGTAGGAACTAGCAGAAAAATATACCACATAATCGCTTTAAGTTCCTTTACTAACTCGACCATTTGTTCTAAGTGTTCATAATTATAACGGGAAATAACTGTATTAATTTGCAGCGGCATATTCAGCTCATTCAAGTACTTGATTTTTTCCAAAGTTAAGTCAAAAGAGCCTGGGGTTCCTCTAAAATGGTCGTGGATTTCTGGAGTAGGACCATCTAAACTGAATCCCCATCTTGAAAGTCCGACGTTTTTCGCTCTTTCCATCTTTTCCTTCGTTACATTTGCTGTGGCACTCGGAGTCATGGAAACTCGCATTCCTTTTTTTACGGCATAGTCTGCTAATTCAAAAAGATCCTCTCTCATCATACAGTCTCCACCAGTAAATACAAGCATCGGATTGTTCATTTCATAAATTTGATCAATGAGCTTAATCCCTTCTTCATGTGTAAGTTCATTTGGATGCGGTTTCGTTTGTGCATCTGCGCGGCAATGTACACATTTTAGCTGACAGGCTCTTGTAACCTCCCAGATTGCAATAAATGGATTCTCATTATAATCTATCATTTTCCCCATACCATGGGGATGCCCTTTCCCGTGTGGGTGTCCTGTTCCATGCATGCTATTCACCTGATTCCTAATGTATTTTATACTTTGTATTTAATTATAAAGATTATAAATAGGACCAAGCAGTTACTTTTGTCACACCTAGGAAATCGCATAACGTGAAATACTCCAAACCGTAACTTTTTTGTCATAAGCTTTGTTAAACAATATTGTTGATTAAACGATTTTTGGCTCATTTCGCGTGAAACTAAGGTTTCACACGAAATGAGCCAAAAATCAACACAAGCATATTACAAATCCTGGTCATTAAAAAGATGCCCTTATTTACGGGCATCCGCTCAAATTGGCAAGCTAGCCATAATACTGTTATAAACCTTCAAGGCGATGTAGCAAACACCAATCACCATGGAAGACCAGACGATTACTTGAAATAAGATAACTCCTACTGTACCAATAAAAGACATGGATGAACTGATTTTGAAGACAAAGTACACGAAGTAAGTAATCGTTGCCCCTAGAAAAATCGCGGCAATTCCGATGAAGCTATACAAGCTTAATAACGATAACGCCCCCCCTATAAAGTAGATGCTTGAGCCACTTCGAATCTGTTTTAAGCTGTCACCCTCTGATTCTTTAGAGAAAAAAAGCAAAGACAGTTCGTTAATCGTATTGGCAATTAATTTAAGTGCTGCAAACACCATAAAAAACAGAACAAGCAATAGTACAATTAAAGCCAATTGAATTCCGCCATCTGAAAAAAATTCCTTCATTCCTTCATATATTCCAGCATTTTTTAACAGTTCAATGACTGTCATCTCAACACGAATAGATAGCGATAGACTAAATAAAAGAATGGCAAGTAACGGAAAATAACTAGTAAAATATGTATTTTTCATTATATTTCTCCAAAAATTGCTTTTTATAACTGCCTCTATAGTATAGTTCGATCCGTCTCCTCTCATCAACTAGAGAATGAACTTTAAGGTTAAAATGATCTAATTCCATGAATAGATTGGAACCAAACGAAATCAATATAAAGTGGCAACGCAACTAAAGCTCAAGAGCCGTAACTCTGAGCTTGCTGATGTTAGTTATTTATCCGCACATGTCATTTTCACAGCTTTTCGATACGAACGTATTCTCTTGCTTTAAATACCTCGTATTTTCTTGGCATACTAGCTGGGTTGGAAATGGGCATAATTTCAACCACTTCATCGTCACCATCAGCCAACCCTGGGTTGAAAAATTCCCGGGCATTTTGATGATCCCATAACCAAGCTAAGGAAAACATAAGGAAAAATATTGAAATGGATGCGATAATTTTCCTTTTCATGACACACCCCCATCAATGAGTAGTGTGCAGAAAAAAACAAAATTTTATACATACACATGAACATGCTCGCTTAAAAACAAGAACAAAATTTGTCCAAAACAAAAAATTTTTCTCTATAATTTACGCATTTCTACCTATTTATAATATTTAAAGCGTCCCTTTAGCCACATGCTTTAAAGGCATGCAACTGTATACTTTTTCATGTATAATTTAATTTATGTGATGAAAAGCAACGAGATTCATTCGATTTTATGAGAGAAGTCACCGCTACTTGAGAAGCCTTTCTTAAATACGTTTTATCATGAAATACAAAGAGAATAGAATTCTGCATATATCAATGGGGAAACATTAGACTAATTTTATTGCGTCTTTAATTTAAAATGAACAGTTAAAGCGTTCATTTTTTTAATGGAGATGTATGTTAGGCTTTACCTCATATTTACAATTTTAAAACCGATTTATTTGCCACTTCTTGAAGTGGATATGATTTTTAAGGGGGGTTCGTTTTGTCATTATTGCATTTAGCCATTGTTGCACCACTAATCTTCGCCATTTTGGTTCCATTTTTCTATAAAAGCTTCCGTCGAATACATACCGGATGGTTTGTCTTGCCATTACCTATTCTCTTATTTATTTACTTCTTTTCCTTTATTTCCACTACTAAGAGTAAAGAAGTAGTTATGAAAACCTTGGATTGGATCCCAACACTCGGAATCAATTTCACAGCTAAGGTAGATGGTCTCGGGCTGTTATTTGCCTTATTAATTACAGGCATTGGCGCTCTTGTAGTGCTCTATTCTATTTATTATTTGTCAAAGGGAAAAGAAAAGCTGCACAATTTCTATGTCTATTTACTACTCTTTATGGGTGCTATGCTCGGGGTAGTTTTATCGGATAATTTGATTGTTATGTATGCTTTTTGGGAATTAACAAGCTTTTCCTCCTTCTTATTAATTGGATATTGGTATCATCGCGAAAAGTCCCGTTATGGCGCACAAAAATCAATGCTTATTACCGTTTTTGGCGGCCTGTCCATGCTTGGTGGTATCATCCTGCTATACCTCATGACGGGAAGCTTTAGCATTTCAGAAATCATTACACAAGCGGATGTCATTGTAACAAGCCCATTATTTATACCTGCTCTAATTTGTATATTGCTTGGAGCATTTACAAAATCCGCTCAATTCCCTTTCCATATTTGGCTACCAGACGCAATGGAAGCACCAACTCCTGTCAGTGCTTATTTGCACTCGGCAACGATGGTGAAAGCAGGGATCTATTTAGTAGCAAGATTAACTCCTGTATTTGCCGTTGACGGTTTATGGTTATGGTTAGTTGCGAGCTTTGGGATCTTCACATTATTCTGGGGTTCTTTCTCAGCAGTAAAGCAAACGGACCTGAAAAGTATACTTGCCTTTTCTACCGTAAGTCAGCTAGGTTTAATTATGTCTCTGCTTGGTGTTGGAGCAGCATCCCTTCATTATGTTGGATTGGATGATAATCTTTATGTTGTTGCTACAACGGCTGCCATCTTTCATTTGATTAACCATGCAACCTTCAAAGGAAGCTTGTTCATGGTTGTTGGAATTGTTGACCATGAAACAGGCACAAGAGATATACGCAAACTTGGTGGATTGCTTCATTTTATGCCGATCACTTTTACCTTGGCGATGATCGGGGCATTTTCCATGGCTGGACTACCACCGTTTAACGGATTCCTAAGTAAAGAAATGTTCTTTACAGGCATGCTTCGTGTCCTCGAAATGGATTTCTTTAGTTTTGATTCCTTTGCGATTCTGTTCCCAATTCTCGCTTGGGTAGCAAGTGTATTTACATTTATCTATAGTATGATTCTTGTTTTCAAAACCTTTACAGGTAAATATCAACCAGAAAAGTTGGAGAAGAAACCGCATGAAGCACCTTTAGGTATGCTGATTTCACCAATCATCCTTGCTTCTTTAGTGATTATTATTTTCTTCTTTCCAAATTCTTTGTTATCCGACAATCTTATTTCGCCGGCGCTTTCTTCCATCCTCCCTAGCCTATTAACAGACGAGGAAGGATTTATGGTTCATATTTATCAATGGCATGGATTTAACCCTGAACTATTTATGACATTGGGAGTTATTGCTGTTGGAGTACTTCTTTATTTAACACTTCCAAAGTGGAGAAGAGTATATGATCTATTCCCTGAAAATCTTACGCTAAATCGTTTTTATGATGGGGCAGTCAACAGAGCCCAAACAGGTTCTTTTAAATTCACAAAATCATTTATGAATGGTTCCATCCGTTCTTACTTAGTCTATATTTTCACATTCTTTATCGTGATTTTAGCAACAGCACTTTTTTATAAAAATGCCTTTAAAGTGGACACGACCAACCTTGCCTCCATTGGCGTTTACGAAGTGTTGCTTGCCCTTCTCATCATGATTGGCGCAGTTAGCATCTTGTTTGCGAAAACAAGATTGTCACAAATTATTTTACTTGGTTCCGTAGGTTATACGGTTTCACTCTTTTACGTTCTATTTAGAGCACCTGACTTGGCCCTGACACAACTAGTGATCGAAAGTGTTTCAGTAGCTTTATTTTTAGTTTGTTTCTATCATTTACCGAAGTTACGTCGGGAAGAAACGCGCATCCGATTTAAGCTCACAAATGCTATTATATCTGTCGGAGTGGGGGCAATTGTGACATTAATTGCTCTATCAGCGCACAGCAATAAATTTTTCTCTTCGATTTCACAGTATTATATCGAAAATACGTACGAAAAAGCTGCGGGTAAAAATATGGTCAACGTCATACTAGTAGACTTCCGTGGATTCGATACCCTTTTTGAAATAACCGTTCTCGCAATTGCATCACTAGGAATATACGGTATGATTAAATTACGACTTGCTAGGAGGGAAGAGGATTGAGATCAAATAATATCATTCTGGAAACAGCGATTAAAGTGATTCTCTTTATCATTGTCCTCTTCTCTGTCTATATATTCTTTGCAGGACATTATTATCCTGGTGGGGGATTTATCGGTGGTTTAATGACTGCCGGAGCACTCGTTCTCCTGCTAATCGCCTACGACATCAAAACTGTTTCAATGATTTTACCGTTTAACTACCGAATCATGACAGGAATTGGCTTGTTATTTGCCATTGGAACGAGTGCCGGAGCGATATTTTTTAATGTCCCATTTTTAACTCATGCATTTGGCCACATTGATTTACCAATACTTGGGGAAATTTCCCTTCACACTGCAACGATCTTTGACCTAGGAGTCTATTTAGTAGTTGTTGGGGTTTCAATGACCATTATTCAAACGATAGGAGAGGATGAATAGTGGAAATATTAATGTCCATAGTCGTTGGCGTATTATTTATGACAGCGACATACTTGATGCTTTCAAAAAGTTTATTACGAATTATCGTGGGAACTGGTCTTCTCAGCCACGGTGCTCATTTACTTATTTTAACAATGGGTGGTTTAAAAAGAGGTGCTGCTCCTTTATTAGGAGAAAATGCTGAAAGCTACACTGACCCTTTGCCTCAGGCACTAATCTTAACGGCGATTGTTATTAGCTTCGGGGTTACAGCCTTTTTCTTAGTTTTAGCATATAGGGCATATAAAGAGCTAGGAACAGATAACATTGAACAAATGAGAGGAACAGAAAGCAATGAATAATTTAATCATATTGCCCATATTAATCCCGTTTCTTGCTGCAGCGATCTTGATTTTTTTACCAAAAAAAATCATGGCGCAAAGATGGATTTCTGCCCTAGGATCTGTTGCCACCATCGTCGTTGCTTTATTTTTAGTACAAAAAGTACACACAAATGGGATTCAGTCTCTTAATATTTCGAGTTGGGAAGCTCCTTTCGGAATTACTCTTGTTTCCGATATGTTCTCAGCTTTACTCATATTAACAACAAGCATTGTTTCCTTTACCTGTCTCATTTATTCATTCAAATCGATTGGAAAAGAACGTGAAAATCATTATTACTATCCGGTTTTCAATTTCTTAATCGTTGGTGTGAACGGTGCCTTTTCAACAGGTGATATTTTCAACCTATTTGTATTTTTTGAAGTGATGCTTATGTCCTCCTACGTGCTATTAGTTCTTGGTGGAACAAAAATTCAATTAAGAGAATCAATTAAATATTTGCTTGTTAATGTTATCTCATCGGCTCTTTTTGTTATTACGGTCGCCTATTTATATTCGATTGTAGGAACGTTAAATATGGCACATATTTCCGCAAGAGTATCGGAAATCGGACAACCTGCCATTTTATCCGTTATTGCGGTCTTATTCTTAATCGTATTTGGATTAAAAGGGGCTATTTTTCCGCTATATTTCTGGATGCCAGGTTCTTATAATGCCCCTCCCATACCTGTATTAGCTTTATTCGGTGCATTACTAACAAAAGTCGGGGTTTACTCCATTACAAGAACGTATACCTTATTTTTCTATCACGATGCAGGCTTTACCCATGTACTATTACAAGTATTAGCCATTCTAACCATCATTATTGGGGTTATCGGAGCCATAGCCTATTGGGATGTAAAAAAAATTATCATCTATAACATCATTGTCGCAGTTGGTGTCATTTTATTTGGTATTTCCGTTATGAACATCGATGCCTTTACTGGTTCAATTTATTATTTAATTCACGACATGATTATTAAAGCAGCTTTATTCCTCCTTGTAGGAATTGCCATTGCCATTACTGGGACAAGTAATCTCCGAAATATGAGTGGTCTAATTAAACGATATCCCGGTCTAGGCTGGACTTACTTTATAGCGGCACTTGCTCTTGCCGGAATTCCACCTTTAAGCGGATTTATTGGAAAAGTACTGATTGTACAAGGTGGATTTGCAGGAGAAAGTTATTTAGGTGCAGCCGTTGTCTTAATCTCAAGCTTGCTCGTCTTGTTTTCAGTAATGAAAATTTTTATAAATGGTTTTTGGGGCGATGACCAAAACTATGCGAATGAAGATAAAGCACCTGTTAAATGGTTATTAATTTCTCCAGTCATACTGGTAATACTTTCAGCAGTGTACGGTATTGGTACTGAAGCCATTTTACCGTATATTTCTCAGGCAGCAGAGACTTTAGCAGATCCAAGTCTATATATTGATGCTGTCTTAAAGGAGTGATGGGAATGGCCTTTCAAATTCTACTTAATGTATTTCTAGCCTTCATATGGATGTTTATAAAAGTTTCATTTGATGTTTCCAGTTTCATAAAAGGTTATTTCTTTGGACTCATCATTATTTTTGTGTTTAGACGATTCTTCGGTTCCCGTTTTTATTTGGCAAAAATAATTGCTGCGCTCAAGCTGCTTCTCCTCTTTTTAAAGGAGCTAATCCTTTCAAATATTGCCGTCCTAAAAATGGTTTTAAAGCCAAAGTTAGACATGCAGCCTGGTATCTTTGCCTATCGAACAATGTTGACAAAGGATTGGCAGATTACATTGCTCTCTAACCTTATTACACTTACACCTGGTACATTAGTCATTGATGTATCCGATGATAATCAAACATTGTACATTCACGCAATAGATATTGCTGATGTAGACGAAGCAGTTAAGAGTATTAAACATACATTTGAAAAAGCCATTTTGGAGGTGAGTCAATAATGTTAGATATGGTTTTTCATGTCGCGTTATTTTGTTTAGCTCTCTCCATGATCGGTCTCATCTATCGAGTCATTAAAGGACCTTCGATTCCGGATCGGGTCATTGCTCTTGATGCTATTGGGATTAATTTAATTGCCATTGTCGCACTTACCTCAATGGTCCTTAAGACAAATGCCTTTTTAGAGGTAATCCTTCTAATCGGAATCCTTGCTTTTATTGGAACAGTTGCTTTTTCAAAGTATTTAGAGAAGGGGGTTATTTTCGAACGTGAACGAGATCGCTAGTTATTTTATCGCCTTCTTTATTTTAGTTGGAGCATTTCTCAGTCTAGTTGCAACCTTTGGTGTCCTTAGGCTTCCTGACGTATATATGCGCAATCATGCCGCTTCTAAATCGGCTACACTAGGTGTCATGTCTATTTTATTTGGTACCTTTCTCTATTTCTACTTTTTAGAAGGGCATTTTAATTCACGTCTTATTCTGGGAATTGCCTTCGTATTCATGACCTCTCCAGTAGCCGGCCATCTTATTAGCCGATCCGCTTATTATTCTGGCGTTAAAATGTCGGATCGCAGCGTCCATGACGATCTAAAAAAGGCGAAACAAATCGCTGAACCTAAAGAAACGGAATAAATCAAATATAGCAAGTGGAGACTGCAGAGGCTTGTAACTCCACTTGCTTTTTAACTTTTCGAAAATGTTGTTGTACTTTCTCAGTTGTTTGACTAATGAAATTTTCATTGCCTTTGCAGCGCTCCTAATGAGTTTCTTTATTGGATACATCTACACTTAAGAATCTGCCTCCAGCACAGCCGGCACTGATCTTTTAACCAATGGTGCGTTTAACTTGATTTTGTCAATATGTTCACGCTCCACAAAGCTTTATACTCTATTTTTTAAGAACGAAAATAGTTTCTGGATGTTATTGCTCATCTTCCATCAGTTGCCGTCCTTTTTGTGACAAGAATCCAACGGATGCCTTCAACTGGGAAATGTTCAATATTTATCCATACCTCTATCTTCAATTGGTAGTTTATAGTAATAATAGAATGATTTTGTGGGGAGGTGTTTCTTTTGAAAAATTTAATTTCTATTATCGGAGGCGGAATCAGTGGTTTAAGCACAGCGATCGCTTTAAAAAATAAAGGGTTTCATGTGAAAATTTATGAAAAAAACGCAGATTTTAGCTCGCCAGAAACAGGAGTTCTATTAGGTGCCAATGCTCTTCATGCATTGAACGAATTAGGCATCATGGCAGACATAAAAAAGCACGGCTTCTCAACCGATTCTTGGACGATTTTATCAGACACAGGAAAAGAACTCACCGAAATTTATCAGCTTTCCAAAGACTACCCCACCTATACTTTTATACATCGACAAGATTTAATTCAAATTCTGTCACAAAAAATTCAGCATGATATGATTTACTTTAATGAAAAGCTAAGTGACTTTATGTACACTCCTGATGGAATCGATCTGTATTTCGAAAATGGCAAACAGGTTGCTACCGAATACCTTATTGCCAGTGACGGTATCAATTCCAACATTCGTAAGCAGATTCAGCCGATGAAAAAACTACGCTATGCTGGCTATACATGCTGGAGAGGTATTTTCCACAATTGTCCCGACTATATTAAAAGAAGGTTTTCCGAAACTTGGGGGCCAAAAGGTCGCTTTGGGATCATGCCTTTATCAGGAAATCGGCTCTATTGGTATGCCTTAAAAAACTGTCCACCACATGATCCAGAACTCTCGTCTTGGACGACTAAGGAACTATTGTATAATTTTTTGTACTATCATGATCCGATTCCTCAATTAATTGATAAAACTCTAGACTGTCATGTCGTCCAGCATGATATTTACGACCTTGACCCTTTACATCAATTTACATACGATCGCATCATCCTTACAGGTGATGCTGCCCATGCAATTACACCAAATTTAGGTCAAGGAGCCTGTCAAGCTATTGAAGATGCCTATTTTCTAAGTAAAAGTCTAGAAAGCGAGAATGAGTTACATTTAGCTTTTAAAAAGTTTGAAGAGCTTCGAATCGAAAGAACGCGGAAAATTACTCAGGACTCCCGCATCTTTGGAAAAGTAGCTCAAATTGACATTCCTTTTCTTTGCTCTATCCGTAATAAAATGCTAAGCATCACACCCGCTGCCATTCATGAACATAAATTACGAAACGTCTTTTCATTAGAGGAAAATAGAGGGTAAAAGCGAATTTGTTTTTACCTTCTTTTTATAACAGCCATGGTGCACCTAGAAACACAAATTAACCGCTCTTCCTCGTCTGTAATTTTAATATCCCAAACCATCGTTTTTTTCCCTTGATGCAAGACAGTCCCTGTCGCTGTAACAATACCATCTTTTTTCCCTCTAACATGATTCGCATTAATTTCTAGCCCTACTACCACTTCACTCGACTTGTCAACGAGCTCAAAAGCTCCAACAGAGGCAACTGTTTCTGCTAATGCTACTGAGGCGCCACCATGCAGCAACCCCCACGGCTGGTGTGTTCTCTCGTCTACAGGCATTGTTGCAACCACCAACCCCCTTTCAACTTTAATCACTTCAATTCCAAGAGCATGAATAAGCGTTTTTTTTAGATCCATACTTTTTCCTCCATATCAATTCGATTAAATTTCCAAAAAAAATGATTTTATTATGTCATCGACTTAATTTTTTGTTTTCTTTTCCTTTTGATCAGTTTCAAAATAAAATAGCTGGTGGTAAGAACCGCGACTATAAGAAGAAGCTCTGTCTCCATCTGAAAAATTCTTTCCTTGTGGTCCCCAAACCAGTAACCTAAACTAAACATAATGATCAGCCATACAAACGCACCTGAATAAGCAAAGAGCATAAAGGTTTTAAACGATAGTTTACTAACGCCATATAAAAAGGGAACAAAGTTTCTTAAACCAGGAATAAAATAACTCATTGTTAAAGAATATGAATGGTATTTATTCATCACATTAAGAGATCTTTCTATCACTTTAGAAAAGCGCTTTCTTTTCTTTAAAAAAGGCAACAATGGGCTGCCAACAAACCGGCCTAGTAAATAAGCAGTCGTTAAAGCCGCTACAATTCCTCCAAATGTCACTAAAAAAGCAGCAATTGGATTTAATACTGCCTGCGAAGCGGCAATTCCAATTGTCATCACGATCAGTTCGTTTGGCAATGGCGCACCAAATACACCCAACCAAAGCCATAAAAAAAGCCCTAAATATCCGCTACTTTCAATGAGGTCCAAAATAAAATCAAGTTCCATATCTTGTACGCCTCTTTCTCAATGCCAAATAGAACATTCATCTCTTCCTAATATCTTCAGGCTTTTATTTTAAACATGTGCTCTTCATCAAATTATACCAATTATACATATAAACGTCTGTAATTTTGCCCAATATTCAAATCAGGCGAGCATGAATGGAGAACAAGCAATATAATATGCATTCACTAACCTCTCCTTACATATATATAACTAAAAAGGAAAGGGGATGAGTTCGATGTATCCATATTATCATTCCGCCTTCCATGCACATACTTACCCTCCTCTCCCCCATTATTACGGACAATATTCAGTACCAATTCAATTTATACCTTATATAAAAAGCAGACAATTTCCTACAGTAAATCCTGATATGTTCATGAGTTCTGCTCAGCATATGCAGACCCTAATGAAAGACGCAAGCCTTATATTAGCTAAAATGGCAAATTCTCATCAATTCGCATTTGATTTGATGACTGCCGCTCAAAGCTCTAATAAAACAAAAGTAAATGAAATATTAAAAGAGACTGGGATTCAATCATCGCCTTCTGTATCCTATACTCCAGACGGATTAAAGCTTGACTTCAAAACGGACGTTGATCATGTTAATTGCTGCCACCTTAACCTTTCTTTAAAGTGGATGTAATTTATTTTTATCAATTTTTGGCTCCTTTTTTCTATTGTTTTATCAGATGAGCTTTCAGCTATAAAAAAAGCTTATGAAACCTTGCTTTCAAACGAAATGAGCCAAGAGTCGGTTCATCAACAATATTGTTAAACAAAGCTATCAATTAAGAAAAAAGTTGAAAAATTCACGGATGTACCCGCATCTATTCGTGAACAGGAAAGAGCACTTTCTTAATCACTACTAATTTTGTCCCTAAAAGCTTCTCCAACAGAGGAGCTTTTGATCAACTGTAATAAGAACAAGCAAAAAATCGTGTGTACTTACACTACTTAAACGAAGATGCATTCCGGAAAAATCGGGATTAATTCCGAAATTTTTCTGCTTAATTCCGGAAAAAGCAGATATAATTCCGGGAAAATTGCATTAATTCCGGAATTTCACCCTACAATTCCGGAAACATAAGAAAAAGGCCCTCTTTTTCAAAAGAGAGCTTTCAGATCCTATTCAATCTTAATAAATCGGTGGCCCACCATAATATCCACCAAAGCCTCCATAGCCTCCAAATCCGCCATAGCCATATGGCACAGGGGCATATGGGACAGGATATGGTCTTGGACGAGGATAGAAGGCTCCACCAATCAATCCTCCAGCCAATCCTCCTAACAACCCTCCAACAAATGGAGCACCGAAAAAGAAAAACCGCTGATCGTTTGCGACTGGATTTCTATAGTAATGATACATTCGACTCCCTCCTTCAAATTACAACTTCCCTACACTACTTCATATGCAAATATCCCCTATTAAGAGTGGGCTTTAGGCATACTTAACCATAACGCTTGCCTATGAAAGTTAAATATGAATAGGATGAACTCGAAAAAAAGCTCGGGAATAATGATTAAGTGGATGAGAAAAATAATGCTCGTGCAAAATTCAGCTTTTTAACTTTCTATTTTCAATTAAAAATTAGAAAAGCAAGTGAGCTTTTCACTTGCTTGAATTTAAAAAGATTTTCATTTTTATAATATCATTACAGCAATCCAGCCAAAAATGATTAAAGGGATATTATAATGCACGAAGGTAGGGACACAAGTATCCCAAATATGATTATGCCCACCATCTACATTTAGTCCTGCTGTTGGTCCTAATGTGCTATCCGAAGCTGGGGAACCGGCATCACCCAATGCAGCTGCTGTCCCAACTAGAGCAATCGTGGCCATTGGACTAAACCCTAATTCCATCGCAAGCGGAACAAAAATAGTAGCAATGATCGGGATCGTTGAAAAGGATGAACCGATCCCCATCGTTACAAGTAATCCAACGACTAGCATTAAAAGTGCCGCTAGTGCCTGGCTCCCACCAATTAATTGGGCGGCTTGATGCACTAAAGCAGCAACATGACCCGTTTCCTTCAGCACGTCGGCAAACCCAAATGCTGAAAGCATTACAAAGCCGATAAATGCCATCATTTTCATTCCTTCTGTTAAAAGGTGATCTGCTTCTTTCCACTTCATGGCACCACTTATATATAAAATGAGAATCCCTGCTAATGCACCAAAGATCATTGAATCGAGGAATAACTGCACGACTAATGCTCCCACGATGGAAATGAGCGCAAACACAATACCGCTTTTTGAATAAGAACCTTCTGCAGTTACTTCCACCTCCTTTGTTTCATAAACTCTTTCCTTACGATATGAAACAAATATAGCGAAAAGCAAGCCAGCAACAAGCCCTGTTGTCGGTATTAGCATAGCAACAGGAATATCACTTAAATTGACCGCCATACCACTATCGGCCATATTCACGGCAATGATATCCTGAAATATTTTTCCGAAACCAATTGGAAGTAAAATATATGGAGCAGTTAAACCAAAAGTTAAAACCGAAGCAATTAATCTTCTATCTATTTTTAATTCATTCATTATTTTTAAGAGAGACGGTATAAGGATTGGAATAAAAGCGATATGAATTGGAACTAGGTTTTGTGATAAACATGCCAGCACTAAAATCAAAATAACAATCAACACTTTAGAATATTTTTTTCCAGAGTCTCCGCCTTTTTTGATGATTCCTAGCACCCGATCCACCAATAAGTTTGGAAGTCCAGTGCTCGATAGGGCCACCGCAAAACCGCCTAATAACGCATAGCTAAGTGCTACCTCTGCACTTCCCCCAAGCCCACCGGAGAACACTTCTATCGTTTCATTTAAAGTCAGCCCTCCCGCTAGCCCTCCAACGAGTGCGCCAATAGTGAGCGCTAAAACGACGTTGACCCTTACTAAACTTAAAATTAACATAATGGAAACTGCCAACACTACCGCATTCATTACATGTTCTCCCCTCGATGCTTTAGTACGATAAATTGGTAGAGAATTAAAATACATGTAATAAAATAGCATAGTAGATTATAGGTGTCAAATTTTTTTACAATACTTTTTTGCAAAAAAGTGTCAAGCCTTTTCGCACACTTCAGTTCGAATTGCTCCTGCGTAGGTGAAATCAATATATGTCCATCGATTTTGACTTAGCGGAGAAATGGGAATTTTGACTGCTTAAAGCTAGGCATTAGTGAAAACTTCCTAAACGACAAAAAGACCGTAGACAATCACACGACTTTTTCGAGTTTGTCTACAGCCTGAATACGAGAGAAAATTTCCTGCCGAAATTTGTTTAATTTTTTTCAAATCTTTCAACAAGAAGTGCCAGCGTACGTACCATCACACCTGTAGCGCCTGCTGGTCCTACATCAGACGGATTTCTTGTTGTCGCCGTTCCAGCAATATCTAGATGGACCCAAGGTGTTCCTTCTGCAAATTCACCAACAAAAGCACCGCCCATGATTGCATGTCCTTCACGTCCGGGTGAATTATTCAAATCGGCAATTTTACTATCGCGAACTCTCTCAATATCTTTTGCAAATAACGGTAAGCGCCAGATCGGTTCACCTGCTTCGTATGACGCTTCAAGCACTTGTTCAAACCAAGCTTCATCATTTGTCAATGCACCTGTTGTGTTCACTCCCAGAGCGACAATAACGCCACCTGTTAATGTGGCCACATCGACTAAATATTCGGCTCCATGATGCTTCGCGTAAGTGATAGCGTCAGCAAGAACAAGTCGGCCTTCAGCATCTGTGTTTAATACCTCAATCGTTTTCCCGCTCATTGAGGTAATCACATCATCCGGCTTAAAAGCTTTGCCGCTGATCATATTGTCAGTGGATGGAATGACAGCAACGACGTTTTGTTCTGGACGCAATTCTCCGATAATTTCCATCGCACCTAAAACAGCGGCCGCTCCACCCATATCTGATTTCATTCCGACAATACCATCCTTCGGTTTAATGGAGTAGCCGCCAGTATCAAATGTTATCCCTTTTCCTACAAGGCCGATCACATCTGACCACTCATCCTTGCCTTGATACTTTAAAACAATCATTTTAGGCGGTTCATCAGAGCCTTGATTAACGGCTAAAAGGGCTCCCATTCCAAGCTTTAGCATATCCTCTTTTTCTAATATCTCTACTTCGAAATGATATTTTTCACCAAGCTCTTTAGCGTAATTGGCCATATCGGTTGCCGTCAATAAATTACCCGGTGTATTTACTAATGTGCGAGCTGAATTGGTGCCTTTCCCGTACACATAACCAACGGTTGCAGCCGCCTGAATTTCATCAGCATCGTCCTCACTCAAGATGATGACCTTCTCTATTTCTTTCTTTGGTTCATTCGACTTTTGTTTATATCCTTCGAATTCATAAATTGCTAACGGCAATGCTTCACTTAAAACATGGACAGCATCTACAGATTCGATCGCTTCTGTAACAAATGTATCGAGATAAATCGCCGCCTCAGCCAATTTCGAAGCTTGGATTTCCTTAAATGCTTTTCCGAACGACTCTCGCAGCAATTCCAATGTTAGCTCTTTCTCTTTACCTAGCCCGACGAAGATTAATCTTTTTGCACCAATTTTTCCAAATGTATGTATCTTTGAAATGCTTTTCTTTTTCGCTGATATGTCGCCACTCTTCACTAGCTCTGTTAATTGTCCTGCGAATAACTCATCTAACTTAGACAACGAGCCTGAAAATTTTTCAGGTTTATCTATAACTCCAATAACTATACACTCAAACGAATCTTGAAATTGTAATTCATTTTTTACCTCAAACATGTGGTCACCTCCAAGAATATGTATTCATTATAATCGATATCACTTTTTCTTTCGACTTATTGGTATTCATCTTCCTCCAGGTACAACAGAAGCTCAGGCAACGCAGGTAAGGAATCCACATTAGAAAATGAAACTCGATCGATATGTTGTGGTATAATAATGAGACACTCCTCTATAAACTGATATACTTTTTCAAGGTCAAGGCCCCAATATTTTGGACGGTAACGCTGTAAATATTCATGAGCAGCCATCATCATTAAACGAGCACCTTTGACGTTTCCATACTCATAATGATAAATGGCGACACTCATTTGTAATAACCCTTTTAAGAATAAATTTGATTTCTCTGTCATCCACATTTCTTCGAGTAAATCATGACAGGTATAGTAATCACCTTCGTTAAAGTGTACAAAAAACTGATAATACTCAAGTGGATACTCTTTCAACATACATACTCCTCTCATTTTATAGCTTACAAAAAAATTGTATGGAGCAGACTTATAATAGTAAACAATAGACCTTATTATGATCAACAAAGGTGGTTACAGCATGGAGCTATTTGTCAATTTCTCATTTTGGGCTGCATTAGCAGCAATCCTATTCGCACAATTTGTCAAAGTGCCAATTCATTTTGCTGTCACAAAAAAATTAGACTGGTCTTTGCTGACAAGCACTGGTGGTATGCCTAGCTCCCACTCTGCAGCCGTTACTGCATTATCTACTGGAGTGGCACTTGAAGCGGGAATGCAATCTTCCGTATTTGCTGTTTCAGCCATTTTTGCCATTATCACAATGTTCGATGCAACAGGTGTACGCAGACAAGCTGGAGAACAAGCAATCGTGCTAAACCAGCTTGTTGCTGATTTCAACAGATTTATTGAGGAAGCCAAGGATTGGCCCCATAAGCCCGATCAAGAGAAACGTAAAGAACTGAAGGAATTACTTGGGCATAAACCAATTGAAGTCTTTTTTGGAGGATTGACAGGGATCATCCTTACATTAATTTTACACTACTTAATCCATCTTTGATGACGAAATAACTCAAAAAAGAACCCCCAGGAATCACCACCATTTAAAGTGGTGATTCCTGGGGGTTCAATACATTTCGATTCTTTTTCGGCCTCGTGCGCTGCCCTCATTTATTGACTTTTTGATTGGTTAAATTGTTGACGGAATACTTGCATCGACTCATTTTCATTTAGTGCTCTTAATTCTTCCTCTGTCAGCTTTCCATTTCCTTTTTCGATCACGTAAACTTCAACTTTCTTTTTCCCCCACTCGCGGTAAACATCTTCTACCGTTTCGTAGTACAAATCAACCTTGTTTCCCTTTATGGCACCACCTTTATCTGCCACGACCCCATAGCCGTATCCGGGAATAAAAAGAATTGTACCAATTGGAAACACATTTAAATCAGCAGCGACTGTTGAATATAAATCACGAGTTACTTTTACACCAGAATACGTAATTCCAAACTGGGGATGATCGGGTCCTTTTCCTGTCGATTCATATCCGGCAGTGTATCCAGTAGCTACTACTTCTTTACTTGGATATTGAGTCCAATCGATTGCTTCCTCTAACGTGGGCACTGTCCCTGATACCTTTTCACTCGATGAAATCTTTAAATCCAGATTGGTTACTCTTTTAAGAAATTTAAAAGCAACCTCCATTGGCTTTAATTTATGTTCTGTATGAGAGCTTGTTTCTTCATAATGCTCGTCTTCACCATTGAAATATGTTGGTAAAGCTCTAGCTTCAACTCCAGAAATTCCCTGATATGTTGTCATTATTGCTGCACAAAATAATATTGTCATCAAACTTCTTCTTGTCCATTTTTTAAAATGTAACATTCTATTTTTTCACTCCTCCCAAATCTATTCATTTCCCAAGTTGGAATGAATTATTCATGAGAAAGAGTGGTTCTTGTTAAAATATTAGAATATTCAATCTAAATATCCACTTATTTTCCAATAACTCAGCAACAACGTAATCTTAGGCTAAATTGCTGTTACATTTCATTTCTTCCTTTATTCCCGAGTGAATGAGAGGTGTATTCGGACTGAAAGGGCTAAGCGTAATTGGCTCCTAATTGGAATGAGAAACCTATTCGGTCTGAACGGGCTAAGCAAGATAGGTCCTTAAAAAAACAACACAAAAAAAGACCTCCCTTTAAAAAGAGAAGGTCCTTTTCTCGACTTTTCAGTAAAGCATCAAGTTATTATCTTCCATAAGAGCTGTCAGCATTATTTACCGAACCTTTTATACATTTCAATCATTTCTTTAACTAATTCAGAAATGGTTTCAGTACTCATTAATTGGTCTTCAGCATGCATAAAAAGCATAGAAAACTCAACCTTGTTTCCTGCAGCTTCTCTTTGAATTAAGGAAGTGTGAATTTTATGTCCTTCAACTAAATATTTTTTTGATTCCACTAATTTTTCTTCAGCTAGAACAAAATCCCCTTCCTTCGCTGCATAAAGAGCTTCCATGGCAATACTTTTTGCTGAACCGACATTACTAATAATCTGGAAAGCAATCATTTCTAACGTTTCATCGACCATTTTCTTGACACACCCTTCAAGTTGCAATGTAAAAGCGATAGATTAATCTAATATCTTAAAGTCAGGTACAAACCATAGGGTCATGTTCACTCGACGGATTTTCAAAATTTTAGCTTGTAAACGAATATCAATAGCTCCTTATTTTTTTGAAAACGGATAAATTTCTCCATAAAAAATCGTCTCATTTATTTTTTATTAAATTCAGTGCTTCCTCTAGAACCTTTTCACCGTTCATCATCCCATAATATTGCATATTAATTGAATCAACCGGGATATTTTTATCCTGAAGCTTTTTTTCAAATTGAGCTTTCATATAACGGACTTGTGGTCCTAATAATAAAACATCCACGTTTTTCTTAGCTAAATTCTCATCAACTTCGGAAGCTGAAACAGCAAAGATATCTGCTTCAATATTTTGAGACTCTGCCGCCTTTTGCATTTTTGTTACTAACAGACTTGTACTCATCCCCGCTGAACAAACCAACATAATCGTTTTCATCGTTTCTCTCCTCCTATCGGTCTTAGCTTAAATTCCCGCCATTCTCCCTTTAACTAGAAGCATTGATAATCTTGTTGCACAAACGTTTTTTGGCTTTCTCGTGTGAAGACTTTGTTTCAGACATCGATTAATTATTCAATGGGCCAAAAAACAACAGCCTAACTAAAAAAGCTATAAAAATAACCTCTTCACGCCCCAGTGCTCTCTTTTACATGGGTAGCTTCTATTTGGTTGAGCATTTCTTTAAATCTTCTTTTTTTTAACGGAGACCAGATGAGGCCGATAAGGACATCATTTAATTTCTGTAGATAGCCGAAAGACTCCATTTTTTCGATATAGTGTAATTCACAACTACCATTTTCTAAAGGTCGAAGCTTATAGGTGACTAAAAAATCTTGTTTATTACTGGTTGTACGATACTGATAAAATTCATTTTTTATGATTTCTTCGATCCGAATGGTAGCCTTTGCATGTTTTGAAAATGTCTTTTCGTATTCGAATCCTTGTAATTGTTTTTCCGATAATTTTTTTCCCGTTTGAGAATGGATATCTGATAAAACCGATTTTAAAATCGTCTCGTAAAGAAACTCAACTGGTACATTCATTTTTTTTACTAATTCCATCAGATTCACCTAATCTTTTTGAGTATTATTTCTCTTCTTTCCCTGTACAGCCATAATTGCACCGACTATTACTAAAACGAGTGCAGTAGTCAAATTAAGAATTTCGTACTCCCCCGTTTTAGCATTTGCGCTAAATAAAAATAGGAGGCAACCAACACTGAGAAGAAATAGCCCTCTTTTCACCACGTCAATCATCCTTTTTATAAAATCGTAGTTTTCATAGCAAAACTCCTCCGGCATTTTCCTCTGCAACCTTACATTTTTTCATTTGTGAATACTGACATTGCTTTGTTCCATTATAATATAAAATGAACATTTTTTTATGAAAGAGGAGAAGAACGGAAATAAAGCACTGAGCCCCACGGTTGCTTTTTAATAACCGACTTCGCTACACTTGCTGCCTTTTCCAAATCTTCTATGTTTGTGGAGAAATATAAGTTGATCCCCTTTTTTTCATTAAAGGTAAATTGAATTCCATCCTCATTATAATTGTTTAGTAGTTCGATAATTTTATCTTGATGTACACCTGCACTAATCTCAATCATTTTTTTTATTCCTTTCCTTATGATGAAAAGAGGGATGAGCCACTTCACTATGGAAGCAGCCCCTCATAATTTTTTCACTTTTATACAGATTTGTTATCATGCTCTAAATCTGCAATAATTTTATCATCCTGTCCTGCATCAGGAGCCATCTTATTTGCTGCAATGACAAACGGGATCCAAATGAGAAATGATACGAGCATCGCAACCAATGTAACAATTGGAGCGCGCCAGTCCGCCCCTGTTGCCAAGAAGGACAGTAAGAATGGCGGAGTAACCCATACCACTTGTTGAGATACCGGATT
This sequence comes from Robertmurraya siralis, assembly GCF_005502275.1. Classification (GTDB taxonomy): domain Bacteria; phylum Bacillota; class Bacilli; order Bacillales; family Cytobacillaceae; genus Robertmurraya; species Robertmurraya siralis. The sequence continues at coordinate 50,023 of NZ_SWLZ01000007.1, read as the reverse complement.
AACCAGTCCCCACAATGTTGCAAAGTACCCAATCGAAACCGACACAACTGGTGTAAGTAAGAATGGAATGAACATTAACGGATTCAATACAATTGGCAATCCAAACATGATTGGCTCATTAATGTTGAAAATTCCTGGTCCGACAGATAAATTGGCAACGGTCCGATAATCCTTCCGTTTCGAGAAAAGAAGAAGTGCGATAATTAAAACAATCGTTCCTCCTGAACCGCCATACCATGCATAGGCGTCAAAGGAGCCGCGAACCCACATATATCCTTCCTCGAGTACCAAATCAACTCCACCTTGTTGGAATAAGTTGACGTTTTCCAATTGAGCTACACCGAAAACACCCTCTAGAATTGGCGCAAGCACGTTCGGTCCATGGATCCCGAAGAACCAGAACAATTGCACGAAAAGGGCAACGAGGACAACGGCCCCGAATCCTTGAGACAGACCAAGTAGTGGCAGCGCAACTGTTTTTTGCAGCCATTGTAAAAACGTCATATCCGGTACGAACTTGGAGAATACAAAATAGAAAATAGCAACAACATATAAAGCTACAGTTGCCGGAATGATCGAGGCAAAGGCTTTCGAAATGGCTGGTGGAACAGAATCTGGCAACTTAATGGTAATATCCTTTAACATCAATTTCACATAGATCATTGTAGCGATAAAGCCAATAATCATCGCCGTAAAGAAAAAATTGGCATCCAAATTATTCAATGGGAGCCAGCCCCAGCCTGCCGCGGTAATCCCTTCAGTAGTCGCGGACCAGCCTGCTGCATTTATTGCCTCCACAGTGGCCGCGTCTAAATTCAATCCGGTAATTCCACCGGAGAAGGAAAAGGTAATCCCAGCAATGGAAGCGGCTGTGGAAACAATTCCTCCGGATAACTCGTTGACCCCATATGCTTTGGCAATGTTGTAACCCCATGAGAACACAAAGATCAAACCGGCAATCGCAAGTGTTCCATTCCAGACATAACCGTTAACCGCAATAATTTCTCTAATGACAGGTATACTGTTCCCATCATATCCTTCGAAAGCTAGCGGAGGCAAATCTCTTAAAAGAGCGTTAAGCATAACTGCGACAGAACCAGCCATCGTTGCCGGAAGTGTTCCAATAAAAGCATCCCTCAAAGCAATAAGATGCTTCTGACCCCCTATTTTGCCGGCAAGTGGTAGAAAATATTTTTCTAACCATGCTATCAAAAATTGCATTAAAATACCTCCCTATAAGGAATTTTTAAAAATCGGGTTCACTCCATATACGGTGTAAAAGCAGAGATGTTCATTTACGTCTTGCTTATTTTATGATTCATCGCATCTCCCCCTTCAAGCTGCCAAAAGGCCCTTAATCAGTTCAAATGTACGAAACTCAATAATTAAACCGCTTACAAAAGTTTCATAAAGGAGATCCTTCATTTAGGAAGGATTTAATTAGAAATCTATAAAACTTGGATTTACATAATTTTATTTTCTATTGAAATTGTGGTAAAAAAGCTTTGTGGGCATCCAATAGTTCATCAAGGAGCACTTTTGCCATTTTTTCGTCTGAAACTAACGGATTCATCACTAATGCAATATACGCTTCATGATAATCGCCTGACAAAGCAGCTCGAATCACCTGTTCTTCAAAAGCTTTCATATAATGAATGATCCCTTTAATCGCAGGAGGTAAAACTCCGATCGCAAGAGGTTTCGGTCCTTCTCTAGTAATGACACTATTTACTTCAATTACTGCATCAGGGGGTAGATCTGGTATGGCACCCTGATTGAACGTATTCACAGTCTGAATGTCACCTCGATTGTTGTAAATGGATTCCATTAAGCTACATGCCACATCACTGTAAAAAGCACCGCCTCTTTTTTCAAGCTCCTTCGGCTTGTCACGTAAATGGGGATCACTATATAAATTCAACAGCGATTCTTCTAGCCTTTGAACTGTTTCTGCTCTTGTTCCATGTTCTTTAAATGCGTTGATATCCTTTTCTAAAACCTCTTTTGTTTGAAAATAATATTGATGATAGGGATTTGGAAGCATCTTTAATGATTCGATAAATGTTTTAGTCCAACCAAGATTGACAATATTCGCTGGAGAATAACCAAAATCATCATGACAAATTATCTTCAGTATCTCTTCTGTCCGATCAATTCCCTCTACAAGAACTTTTTTTCCAAACACAAAATGATTCATGCCAACAAATTCGATTTGAACTTCTTGTGGTGAGGAGTTCAAAATTTCCGCTGTTGAATGCCGCATATTATACGGAATATTACAAACTCCAATAACTTTCTTATGAGGGGAATGCTTTAATAAAGCTTCTGTTACAATGCCGGCCGGGTTTGTAAAATTAATGATCCACGCTTCTGGACAGATGGTATGGACATTTTGCGCAAGCTCCATTAAGACCGGAATTGTACGAAATGCTTTAAATATGCCTCCTGCTCCATTTGTTTCTTGTCCGATAAAGCCATGACTTAAAGGAATCCGTTCATCCTTCGCTCTCGCTTCCAATCCGCCTACACGGATTTGAGTTGAGACAAAATCAGCATTTTCAAGCGCCTCTTTTTGATTTAATGTCCATGACAATTGAATAGGTTTAGCCGACTTCTCAATCATTCTCAATGCCAAATTCCCGACAACCTCAAGCTTTTTCTTTCCCATTTCTATATCAACTAGAACAATTTCGCTAACAGGGAATGTTTCATGACGACGGATAATCCCTTCTATTATTTCCGGTGTATAGCTCGAACCTCCACCAACAACAACTAACTTTAGAGACATAACGACGAGCTCCTTATCTGTATTTGACTTTAATTTAATGTTGAGTGAATTTTTAAAAATAGGATCTTTTACAAAAATATATCATACAATTTAGAATTTGTATATAACCTTTTTATTTAAATAAAAATTTGTTATATCTTATCATATATTGTCGGTACATATAAAATTGAGAATACTGCGCTTTCATGTATTAATAAGCGAAGCTCACCATCATACAATTAATATAAGTTCAAAATTTGTATTAACAATTGCGAATGATTGTATTATCTTGTAAACTCAAACCATAGAATACTTGAAGGGGTTTACCATATGGATAAAAATCAGTCATTACACGCCTACATAAAAGATGAACTGCTTGATCGAATCAAGTCGGAAAAATACAAGAAGGGAGAACAAATCCCTACGGAACTTGAATTATGCGAAGAATTTAATGTCAGTAGAACCACTGTACGAACTGCCCTTAATCAACTGACATTAGAAGGCTATCTAGAACGACATCAAGGAAAAGGTACCTATGTTGCTGATCAAAAAGTTAGTCAAACATTGTCACATACCTTTAAAAAATACAAAGATCAAGTCGCTGTACAAGGAAAGAAAGCTGAAATCACACTCGTTACTATCAATGTAATACCGGCAAATGAGTTACTTTTGAACAAGCTGGAGGTAGAACTAAATGATCCGATTCAACGAATTGAAAGAGTGAGGAAGGTCGATGGAGAACCAACACAATTTGAAATTGCCTATATTCCATGGACGGTAGCACCGGGCATCACGAAAGAGCATGCTGAAACTTCATTATATGGAGCTTTTAAAGATGTATTCGGCGTTCATATTGCAAAAACGACAGAACAAATGGAAATCACACTTGCCGATGAACGTACTTGTGCTCATTTAAAATGCCAGCCTGATTCTCCGTGTTTTTACATTGAAACCATTGCAGAGAATGAAAAAGGCGAAAAAGTTGAATATTCACGATCCTATTTTCGAGGAGATAAAACAAACTTTGTGATTGAGCGTTTCTACCCTCAAAATTAAATGATTATATTTTGAACCTTGTTCTATGTTGGAATTAATTTTTGGTTCATTTCCTCGCTGACCTTTCAGTTATACGTAAAGGGCGTGTGAAACCAAAGCCAGATACGAAATGAGCCAAAAATCGTTTGTTCAAATTCTGTTCCACAAAAATGGGGGGATCCAAATGAAAGTATTATTTAATGCAGACGATTTTGGTTTAACAAAAGGAATCAATGACGGAATCATCAAAAGCCATATAGATGGTCTTGTCGATTCTACGACTTTAATGATGAATGGATTGGCAGTAGAGCATGCCGTTCTTGCTGCGAAAAAAACTCCTTCTTTGAAGGTAGGAATCCACCTTGTACTCACTTGGGGAAAGCCATTAAGTACAGAGGTTCCTGACTTAATAAACAAGGATGGTTTTTTCAAATATCGTAATACGTATGCACAATCTGAGGCACCGAATGTAGATCAAGTTGAGCTTGAATGGAAAACGCAGATTGAAGCATTTTTAAACACAGGACTTGAGCTTCATCACATCGATAGTCACCATCATATCCACAGCTGGGAGCCACTTAAGGATGTTGTCGTTAAACTGGCAAATGAGTTCCAGGTACCAGTTAGAAAAGTTGACACTTTATCTGTCCATAAGGATATCCTTTTAACAAATGAACTGTACTTAGATTTTTATGGTCCTGGAGTCTCTAAAGATATTTTTGAACGACTCAAAGAAAGTAAGAGTGATTCAATTGAAGTCATGTGTCATCCAGGGTATGTCGATAACGACTTACATACGGTTAGTTCGTATTGTAATATACGAGAAAAAGAGCTGGAGGTTCTTTGCAGCCTACAGCGGCCGGAGTGGGCAAAAAAGGAATAGAAAGCCTCTCATAATGCAATTGCTTGTTTCATAACTCTTGTATAAATTCCATTTCAACAAAGTAAAAAAGCACTCCCAATAACTTTCAAAATATGGTTGTGGGCAGTGCTTTCTTATGAAATTTAATATCTCAATGAGATCTTAACTATCTCATCTCCGAATCTTACTTCAATTTTCTGTTTAGAATTGTTCAAATCTTTATAGCTTATGTTGTGAACAAGTATATTTTCTTTAATTAGTTCCTCAAAACGTTGAATTTTTTCTTTAACATCATCCATTGTTGAAATTTCGATTGATATATATTTTTCGACAGGTAAATCTAATTTTTTTCGAGTATCCTGAATGGCTCTAATTAATTCTCTAACTTGCCCTTCTTCTACTAGTTGAGGTGTAAGTGTAACATCTAATATCACTTTTAATTGCTCATCTCCAGCCATTTCAAAACCAGAAGCAACTTGATATTCGACATTTATATGTTCCTTCTCAACTGTTACCGTTTGTCCTTTTAACTTTATTTGTAATTTACCATTATCTAATAATGACTTTTTGTCGGTATCGGGGATATGTTCAACATATTCCTTTACTACATTAACCAGTTTGCCAAATGCAGTACCTGCAGTTTTAAAATTTAATTTAAATATAGTTGATTCAAATTTTGATAAATCCTCTGTATAAACAATATCCTTAACATTTAGCTCATCCTTAATGATGCCTGAATATGAGGTTAAAAACCGTCTCCCTTCCTTACGCCATACAATTATTTGTTGCAAAGGTTGCTTAATCTTTAAATTTTTTGCATTACGAATACTACGACCAAGTTCGACGATTTTCAAGATCATTTTCATGTCTGCTTCTAAATCTAGATTAATCATTGAATCATTAGCCTTTGGATAGTCCTGCAAGTGAACACTATATTGATTCAATTTCAAATAGATATCCTCAGCCACATATGGTACAAAAGGCGCTAACAAGCGAGATATAGTTGTAAGTGTTTCAAATAGAGTTGAATAAGCTGCTCGTTTATCTTTTGAAAGCCCAGAAGCCCAAAAACGATTTCTTGAACGGCGCACATACCAATTGCTTAATTCATCTACTAAAGATGCAATTTCTCGTGTTGCTTGAGTAAATTGATATCGATCCATGTAGCCATTAACAAGTTTAACTGTACTGTGCAGACGAGAAAGTATCCATTTATCTAATATTGTTTTCTTACCCGTTTGTTGTCCATTATACACAAAGCCATCTATTTTAGCGTACATAGCATAAAATTTATAGGTATTATCCAACGTGTCAATTAATTTTGATTTTGCATCTTGCACAATCTTTTTTGAAAAACGTTTCGGATTCCAAGGTGAACTATCGACTAAAAATGCCCAGCGAAGTGCATCTGCACCAAATTCCTCTATTAGTTCAACTGGATCTAAAGCATTTCCTTTGCTCTTCGACATTTTTTGACCGTTTTCATCGAGTACATGGCCAAGCGACAAGACATTTTTATAAGGAGCTTTTCCTGTAAGTAGGGTAGAAACAGCGAGTAGGCTATAGAAAAATCCTCTCGTCTGGTCAATTCCTTCAATCACGATATCTGCAGGAAATTGTGATTCGAATGTTTCTTTATTTCTGAATGGATAGTGATACTGAGCAAATGGCATCGATCCACTATCAAACCAAACATCAATAACTTCAGAAGTTCGATGCATAACACCCTTACATTTCGGACAGGTACACTGTACCTCATCAATGTATGGTTTATGCAACTCGATATCATTAGATATTTGAGTCGTCGCTAATCTTTGTAATTCCTTGACACTACTAAGAGCTTCTTCATGTTTACAGGTAGAACATATCCAAACATTTAGTGGTGTACCCCAGTATCGGTTTCTACTTATATTCCAATCCATAAGATTTTCAAGAAAATTACCAAAGCGTCCATCTTTAATATGCTCAGGATACCAATTAACAGTTGCATTGTTCACAAGCATCTTATTCTTTAAAGAGGACATCTTAATAAACCAGCTATCCGTTGCGTAGTAAAGCAAAGGGGAGTCACATCTCCAGCAATACGGGTAGCTATGTTCATATTTCTCCTTGTGAAACAGTGTATCCTGTTCAGAAAGCAATTTAATAATGTCCACATCGCAATTTTTAACAAACCTTCCAGTAAGTTCTGTTACATCCGTAGTATATCGGCCTTCTAGATCGACTAGATTGATAAAGGATAAACCATTCTGCTGAACAGTTTTATAGTCATCTTCACCGTAAGCTGGGGCAATATGGACAATACCTGTTCCACTATCCTCTGTAACATAATCTGCTAATACGATATAATATCCCTTTTCAACAGTCACATAATCGAACGGTGGGGTATACTTAATTCCTTCAAGTTCACGACCCTTATGTTCACTTAAAATAGTTACCTGATCACCAAGAATTTTTCTCACTAAAGATTTTGCAACAATATACACCTCATTTTCTTTTTGAACTCGAACATACGTTATTGTTGGATTTACAGCAAGTGCAACATTGGCGGGTAAAGTCCAAGGTGTTGTTGTCCAACCTAAGAAATATTCATTGTCCGCATCAAAACGCTTAAATTTTACGGTAGCTGATAAATCTTTTACATCTTTGTAGCCCTGTGCCACTTCGTGGGAACTTAAAGTGGTTTGGCAGCTAGGGCAATATGGAGATACACGATGTCCTTTATACAATAAGCCATCTTTGTGAATCTTACTTAAAATATTCCAAACACTCTCGATATAATCATTACTTAAGGTCAAATATGGACTGTCCATATCTACCCAATAACCTAATCTTTCGGTAAATGAACGCCATTTCTTCTCGTAGGTAAATACACTCTCCTTACATTTATTAATAAAAGGCTCCACGCCATAACGTTCGATGTCTTTTTTCCCTGAAATACCTAGTTGTTTCTCAACGCCAAGCTCGACAGGAAGACCATGTGTATCCCATCCAGCCTTTCTCTCTACTTGAAAACCTTGCATCGTCTTGTAACGTGCTACAACATCTTTAATTGTTCGTCCAAAGGCATGGCCAACATGGGGAAGACCATTTGCAGTTGGTGGTCCTTCATAAAAAACAAAAGGGATCTTTCCTTCTCTTAATTGAACAGATTGTTTAAATGTGTTTTCTTTTGTCCAATAATTGCGTATATGTTCTTCACGCTCTACAACCGTTTCCTTAGTCTCATTAGCCTTCATAGATATCGCTCCTTTACAAAAATGAAATTAAAAACATACAAAAAACCCGTCCCAAGTAAGGGACGGGGTTAGCCGCGATACCACCCTAATTCTATTGATCCAATCAATAGCACTTAGCAACGTACAATCATACGTGTTCCTTTTAACGGTAGACCCCCGGCTAGACTTACTTTAAAATTCGGTCTAGCTTCTCAGAGAGGATATTCACGTATCGCTCGAACACTGACTTGCACCAAAATGTCAGCTCTCTTTGGATCTAGACGAAACGCTACTCTTTCTCATCAACGAATTTGTATGCTTTTATTGGAATGAATTGTAACAGGTATTGAATAAACTGTCAAATTAGTTCCAAAAATATTAGGAGCGATTATGCAATAAACATCCCTTTTTATTTTGAACTAATGGCCCCTTTGTTCAAGATAAAATGATCAAGCTTTACGATAAAAATTTCTAATTTATCGAAACAAAAAACCGTCATTTTGATCAATCACTTTTCAAAATCACGGTTTTTAATTGCAGTTGCATGTGGAGAGAATCATTTTTTTGTTTTAAGCTACAGTAACTGTTCTTCTCTCTAACGTCATTTACGAAAGATGCTCCCCATAAGAGGACAGATTTTTAAACCTGTCTACTTTAAGGGGAGCATGTTACTACTTAAATACTATTTCGAACTTATTGGCATTTCACTTGACACTCGAAAGACTTTAAAACATCTGATAGCCTTTTTTACGTAAAATCCGGATGACGATACCAGCTACAATGGCACCTGCTAGTCCACTACCCAAAATTAATAAATCAGATAAAGCAAGGTTAGCAAATCCAGTCATTAATTCACTGAAAGCTGTTTTACTATTAGTAAAATATTCGATAAATCGCACATCATCAACGATAAATATCGTAATGACGGGATAAACTACAGCCATAATCCAAGTCATTCGTAAAAGCATATTCAAAATAAAACCGATTCCAAAAAATAAAACAAAAAATAACAGCATGGAAATCGGCAAAGTAACAATCGTAATTTGCATTGAATACAAGCCTCCTTAATATCAACATAAGTGTACTGAATGTCCTTTTGCCCGTCAATGAAAAAGATGATTATGAGCAAAAAGTGCTTTAGCGGAAGTTCCAAAACGATACAACCATGCTCCAACAATTAAAAAGTGCTCAAACAAAAACAGCTGTAGACATGAACTCTTTTCATAGAGCTTGTCTGCAGCTGTCTCATTGCTTTTTTATGATTTTTTCATTTATTAAAGAATATTAAATTTTCCTTTTTTCAACACTAAAGAAGGTCCGCCAATCATGTAGAGAGAACGATTATCGATCACTTTTTTCATAAATGAAGCAGTGCCGCCAGTCATTTTCTTACCAAAGGCTACACCAATTGCATCATCTTCCCCTAATGAACAAACCGTTCCTTTAATGTCTGGTGTAAATGTCTCAAGTTCTTCCTTGCCACGAATGAGTGCGACAAGGTTCTTCGCACATGTCACACCTTGCTGCATCGCAATTTGCGCTGTCGGAGGATATGGGCGATTGATTTCTTCATTAATAACTAAAGATGAATCGCCAATGATAAAGACATCATCATGACCTGGTGCCCGTAAATCTGGCTGCACCTTTACACGGCCACGCATCGCTTCGAAGCCGGATTTTTCAATAAGTGAGTTTCCTCTAACTCCAGCAGCCCATACAACCGTTCCAGCTTTAATTTCTTCGACCTCATCTTCGCCTTTCCCAACAATAATTCCATTCTCAGTAGCTTCCTTAACAGCAGTACCGATCATGAAGGTAACACCTTTTTTCTCCAACTGTGCAACTGCATAATTTACAAGCTCTGGGTCAAAGCCTGGTAAAACAGTTGGAGCAGCCTCTACACAAATAATTTTTACTTTATGAGGATCGATATCGTATTCACGGCATAATTCCGGCACACGATTAGCTAGTTCTCCAAGAAACTCAATGCCTGTGAATCCAGCTCCGCCAACTACAATCGTTAAACGCTCGTCTTTTTTCTCTTTTTCATTATTATATGTCGCAAATTGGTATTCAATATGCTCTCGAATTTGACGTGCTGCGTTCACATTGACGATCGAAAATGCATGTTCCTTCAAACCTTTAATTCCAAAAGTTTCTGCCTCAGAACCAACCGCGATGACCAAATAATCGTACGGCAGCTCTCCTTCTTGTAAAATAACCTTTTTCTCAGCAGTATTTATTTGTTCAACTGTACCTTTAATAAATTCTACTTTATTGCGATCAATGACATCTTTAATATCATAACGAACTCGGTCATGGTGCAATGTTCCAGCAGATGCTTCATGCAACCAAGTCGTTTCATAATGATAATCATGCTTGTTCACAAGTTGAATATCGACTTCATTCACTCCAACCGCCTTTTGTAATTTCGTTGCGGTCATTAATCCGCCATATCCGGCGCCTAAAATAACGATTTTTTGCTTTTTCAAAGTGATCACTTCCACCTTTTTGTTAGAATTTTTTTCTCTCTTCTCTGCATACTCTTATATATCTTCACCACATTCGCTAATTATAATAGTATATATCAAGAAAAAAGATTGTGATATTCTTCACGAATGTAGACAAAAAAATGTTAAAAAATTGTCACAGAATGTTAACATATTATCTAAATTACATGATATTCTTTTTTATTTTGTTTTTCAAGTTAAATATGCTTAAAAAGAAGATATATTTATAGTCCTTATGTTATAAATCTTCGGAAAAATCATAAAAAAAACCTTCTCATCCGAGACTTTTTTCGTATACACCACGTTAATTTTCCCATGAAACTGCGAGAATGACAGAGACAGATGTAAGTTTCAATTTATTTATGGTAATATATAAGTTGGTAATCGTACTATTCAACCTGGGGGGATTTGGAATGAAAGAGGATCAAAAAATTTATGATATAACGATCATCGGTGGTGGACCCATTGGATTATTCACAGCTTTCTACGGGGGTATGAGACAAGCAACTGTTAAAATAATCGAAAGCCTACCTCAACTTGGTGGACAGCTTTCTGCTTTATATCCTGAAAAATACATATATGATGTTGCTGGTTTTCCAAAAGTTCGCGCACAAGAGTTAGTTGATAACTTAAAAGAACAAATGTCTAAATTTGATCAAACCATCATCCTAGAGCAGTCTGTTGAAAAAATCGAAAAACAAGATGACGATGTTTTTAAGCTTACAACAAACAAAGAAATTCATTATACGAAAACGGTTATTATCACAGCTGGTAATGGTGCTTTCCAACCTCGTCGACTCGAGCTTGAAAACGCTACCGAGTATGAAGGGAAAAATCTTCATTATTTTATTGATGATCTCAACCAATTTGCAGGAAAAAAAGTCGTTGTTTTCGGAGGCGGCGATTCTGCAGTCGACTGGGCTTTAATGTTAGAACCAATAGCAGAAAAAGTATCAATTGTACACAGACGTGATAAATTTCGAGCCCATGAGCATAGCGTTGAAAATCTACATAATTCGAAGGTTGATATTAAAACTCCTTATGTACCTGCCGAGTTAATCGGGGATGTAAGCGGCATTAAACAAGTAGTTCTTCAAGAAGCAAATGGAGACGAAAAAGTAACTTTAGATGTCGATGCAGTCATCTGTAATTACGGCTTTGTTTCTTCCTTAGGCCCAATTAAAGAATGGGGGCTTGAAATCGAAAAGAACTCAATTGTTGTCAATTCAAAAATGGAAACAAACATACCTGGAATATATGCCGCAGGGGACATCTGCACATATGACGGAAAAGTTAAGTTAATTGCAAGCGGCTTTGGCGAAGCACCTACTGCCATTAACAATGCAAAAACCTATATCGACCCTAAAGCAAAAACACAACCACTTCATAGTTCATCTATGTTTAAATAATTTAAAAAGAGCAAGGTCTTCCTTTGAGAGACTTTGCTTTTTTATTGAGTTTTCCCATTGTTTAATAAAACAACCATTCCATGCAAGTTTTAATACATGCCACTCACTTTTACTCAGCTTTGCAGCTAATCGTAAAAAATATTGTGAATCCAACAATTTTTAGTTCATTTCATGTGAAACCAAGGTAATATAATGAGAAAATGAGCCAAAAATCAAAACGGACATTTAACAAAGCCTTAAAATAAAAAAACCTTCTCATTAACGAAATCTTGATTGAGAAGGTCAATTGTGGACAGTCTTTATTCAATAAAGCTTAACAATTCTCCGGAGTACCTGTATTCGTAGCTGTTCTGAACGATGAGCCACATCCACAAGAAGCAATCGCGTTTGGATTGTCAATCGTGAAGCCTCCACCCATTAACGATTGCTTATAATCAATTTTCGTCCCTTTTAAAGCTGGAGCACTCTCTTTGTCAACTAAAATCTGAATTCCATGCTGTTCAAATTGAGTGTCCCCCTCTTCAACTTCATGGGCAAAACCCATGCCATACGACAAACCACTGCAACCGCCACCTTGGATAGCAACGCGGAGATAAGCTCCTTCTTCCTCATTTTCTTTCATCATATCCTTTATTTGCAAAGCAGCAGCTTCTGTAATAGTTACTACATCCATCAATTTCCCTCCTATTCTTTTGGATAAAAAAGTTAGCAAGTAATACTTTCATTCTTGCCCTTCTTACTACTTAGTATATACAGCATTTCACCGTTCCTCAACTAGCCTGCTTGCTTAATCACTGTTTTTTTATGGAAGCTGATGGCGAAATTGAGTAGAAAGTAGTATAGATTTCAGTGCATTCATCAATAAAAAATACGATATAATGTAGACATGTTAGAATTTTCACATGTAGAAAGGGTGAAGGGCTTTGACAGCAGAATTACTTCCATTATATGATAAAAATTACGAATGCCTTATGTGTAACAATAGTTTTACCTCAAAGAAAGCTCGCTCCCGTTTTGTTAGGATGGTAAAATACGACACTGACTTTCGGCCGATCTATTCAACTGATGGCGTCAATCCGTTGTATTACTATGTAAAGGTTTGCCCACATTGCGGATTTTCATTCTCCGATGACTTTCTTCCGTTTTTTGCACCTGGAAGCAAAGAAGTAATAACGGAAAAAGTGTGCAATGAATGGGTTTCGCAGGATTTTGGCGGTGAACGTAATGTACAACAAGCGATCCACACACTTAAGCTTGCATCATACTGTGGCACGTTAAAAAAAGAAAAGCATATTAATCTTGCTGGGTTATATATGAGACTTGCGTGGCTCTATCGTGAATTAGAAAATAATGAACAAGAATTGCGATTTACGAACTTGGCTTTAAACGAATATGTGGAATCCTACACAACAGATGATTATAAAGGAACACAGGTAACAGAAGTGCGCATGTTCTATTTAATAGGAGAATTATCAAGACGTACTAATAATATTGACCAAGCCACCAAGTATTTTTCAAAAGTGATTGAGAACCAGAAAAATACAACTGAAGCAACCACTGTCGAAATGGCGAAAGAACGCTGGCACGAAATACGCGAAATGCAAAAAGCAGACAATGTTTAAAAATTTACGATAAAAATAGAGCCTCAGGCATTCTCTGGGTTAGTTTTTCAACAAGTGTTCAATGAGGATCATACCATCCCTGCTAAAGCTCCCCTTCATTCATCTTTTGGAGAACATAGAGTGTAGTCCTCATTAAACGCTGTAAACATCATTAATTTCGCGATATCCCAGTTCTTCTCTTCAATTAACAAGGGCCTTGCTCCCTTATATATGATTATTTAGATCAGCATCTGTTCTTCTAAATATTGATAAATATTCTCCACCAGTTGTTCCGGTGTTTCCCCTGTGACGACTGTACCCTCAACTAACGCATAGTGGAAAGCTGCACATTTTCCACAATAATTTAGACAACCATATTCGATAATATCTAAATTAGAGTCCTTTTCCAGGAGCTCTCTTGCTTTTTGAGAACCACTCGCGAGATTGCTAATACAAAATTCAATCATTGGTCTAATCAATCATTTCACCTCAAAATTCCTGCCAACACATGGAATTCCTCTCATTTTGACTTTTTTGTGTCATACTAATTCGATCTATTAGATAACCTTATTACTATTTCTATCATTATTTTAGTAAAATATTCGAAATTTTGCCATGAATATGTTGTGATTTTGTCACAATTTCGTTATACTTTGAATGAACTTTATAGTGTTTACCAGAGTATAGACAAAGTCAATAAATAAAATCAGTCACCTTCAGGCTGATTGAAAACGTTTGTTTTTCGAGGAGCGAAGCCTTGAGAGGAGCGGAAATGAGCACCGGACAAGGCGAGCAACAAAGAAAGCGAGCGTTTGTCAACAGCCTGAGTGTTTCCTTATTATTAACATCGAAACTTCGATTTTAATAGACAAATAGGTTTGACATCAAATGGATCATTCAATTAGCACTTATTTTGGCTTCAACAAGAATTCAACAATAGAGTTGCATAAAGGGGATATTCAAAATGAAAAATCTAATGATTTTAGGTGGAGGTTACGGGGGTATGAGAATCCTTTCTCGTCTCTTGCCAAATGAACTGCCAGAAAACATATCCATCACCTTAATCGATCGCACACCGTATCACTGCCTTAAAACAGAGTATTATGCTCTTGCAGCAGGGACCATCTCAGATCAACACATTCGCGTTCCTTTCCCTGAACACCCAAGATTAAACATTCAATATGGAGAGGTTACTGAAATCAATCTTCAGGAAAATAAGGTTCTTCTAAAAGACGGCGAAGCGATTTCTTATGATGATTTAGTTATTGGGTTAGGCTGTGAGGATAAATATCACAATGTACCTGGAGCACAAGAGTACACCTACAGCATTCAAACAATTGAAAAATCTCGCCAAACATATCAGGCTCTTAACAATCTAGCACCAGGTTCAGTCGTTAGCATTGTCGGTGCAGGTTTAAGCGGAGTTGAATTAGCTAGTGAACTCAATGAAAGTCGGCCAGATTTAAAGATTAAACTTTTTGATCGAGGAAATCATATTCTTTCCGCATTTCCTGTTCGTTTAAGCACATACGTTGAAAATTGGTTTGATAACCATAATGTTGAAATCGTCAATAATTCCAACATCACAAGAGTTGAAGAAGGGATTCTGTATAATCATCACGAGCCGATTCAAAGTGACATTATCGTGTGGACTGCGGGCATTCAGCCAAACAAAATTGTCCAGAATATAAACGTCGAAAAAGATCGTCAAGGTCGCATTATCCTAACTCCTCATCATAATATTCCTGGAAATGAGCATGTCTATGTCGTTGGTGATTGCGCCAGCCTCCCACACGCACCAAGCGCACAGCTTGCAGAAGGTCAAGCAGAACAAATCGTCGACATTTTATTAAAACGTTGGAATAACCAAGAACTCCCTGACGAACTGCCAACTATCAAGCTAAAAGGTGTCCTTGGTTCTCTCGGTAAAAAACACGGATTTGGTTTGGTTGCTGATCGCCCTATTACAGGGAGAGTAGCACGACTATTAAAATCAGGAATTCTATGGATGTATAAATACCATAAAGGATAAGTCTTTAAAGGCACTGTTCTCGAAAAGAACAGTGCCTTTTATCTATGCTTAAGAACTTGCTTCTTCCCGATATCCATATTTCTCCATTGTTGCAAATATCGTTTTTAAACGTGGATTCCCTTCACCCACAACCTCATCTTCAATCAAAACAACTGGGTAAAACATGTCCTCGTTTACTACCCTTTGTGCGAATTCCTTTCTCACTTCATCCTCTGGTGGATTATAAATATCAACATATGAGATTTGAAATTCCTGATTAGGAAATTTTCTGCTTACGGCCGCTTCCAACCATTCAAACGTTTCCCTTGATGATGGCAGATTCACACAGCTTGGGCAAAGCTGTTCCGCTCCGTATACGACGATGTCAACATTTTTTTTAACCATGTCAGTTCCCCCCTTGTTACTTAAGAATATTCTACAATAAGGAGTTCTGTTAGTAAATTTCCACTACTCAACGGCTGATCCGTCATGTTCAAAGAAGACTGGCTACTATTGAGAATGTTGCCGCTCTAACAGAGAATACAATGAGAATGAGCTTTTTTTAGAAATGCTGAATATTGGATTTCATCCTTTTTCAATAGATTTTTTATGAAAGAGAGATTATAATAAGTATTAAGAAAGGAGCGATTAAGATGGCAGAGCAAATGTTTGAACAAGTTCAAGATGTATTAGATAAATTACGTCCATTCCTTCTTCGTGACGGTGGGGACTGTGAATTAGTAGATGTAGAAGATGGCATTGTGAAATTACGTTTATTAGGTGCGTGTGGTTCTTGCCCAAGTTCTACAATCACTTTAAAAGCTGGTATTGAACGTGCACTTTTAGAGGAAGTGCCTGGTGTATTAGAAGTTGAACAAGTATTCTAAAATCACATGCAAAAAAAGCGATCTCTAGTCCGAGATCGCTTTTTTACATTACACGCATTTTTGAACCTTTACTCTGCTGCCTTCCTGATCGATTTTCAGCCTGCGGTAGTTCATATTTGAATCCCACTTCTGAAAAACATCAAGAAGTTTCTCACTTTTGCCTTTTTCAGAAAAACAAATAACAGTCGGACCAGCTCCACTCAAAGCTACCCCAAATGCACCGGAAGCAAGCGCGATTTCCTCAATCTCACTCAAATGAGGAACAAGCTTTCTCCGATAAGGCTGGTGATACAGATCCCTTTGCATCATCTTTCCTGCTAACGCGAAGTCTTTTTTTAGAAGTGCCGCTACCAGAACGTTACCAATCGCTCCAGCCCGTACTGCCTCAGAATAGGACAGTTGTGCTGGAAGAACGTTACGTGAATCTTTCGTTAGAAGCTCTATTTTGGGAATGACAGCAATCATCTCTAGTTCAATCGCGTGTTCAACGATGGCGACAACTTCATCATCCATTTGACTTCCAATCACGAGGCCTCCGAAAAGAGAAGCTCCAACATTATCAGGGTGACCCTCAATTTCAGTTGCCAGTCTAAATTTTTCATCCTCGGTCAAACCTAACTTACCCATGGCATTAGCCAGCTCAATCCCTGCAATAATGGCTGCAGCACTTGAACCTAACCCCCGCGCTAATGGAATTTCACTAGCCATTCTCACCTTACAGCTGGGTAAACTTTTTTGAAAAAGCTCGGCTGTCTGTAGGGCGATTTGAATAATATAATTGCTTTCATCAGTTGGAAAAATGTTTAAATCCTCTGATTCCATTATGATTTCCCAACTCTCTGATCGTTCAACCTCTAATGACAAATATAAATTTAATGCCACTCCTAGCGAATCAAAGCCTGGCCCAAGATTAGCCGTGCTTCCAGGCACTCGGATCTGGACCATGTCATATTCATTCATGAATGGACCACTCCCCGAATGTGGCGTGCCACAGCCTCCTCATCATTTGGAAGTAGAACAGGCTTAATCGTGCTGTATTCAATCGCTGTATTTGGGTCCTTTAATCCATTCCCTGTCAAAATGGCCACGATCTTGCTTCCTTTAGCAATTTTGCCGTTTTCAATATGCTTATACACTCCTGCTAATGATGCACATGAGCCAGGTTCAACAAAAACACCTTCCGTACTGGCAATTTTCTTATATGCTGCAATAATTTCCTCGTCACTAACCTCATCGATCACTCCAGCTGATTCTTCCGCCGCAGCAGTGGCAAGGTGCCAGCTTGCTGGATTTCCAATGCGAATGGCGGTTGCAATCGTTTCAGGGTTTTCAAAGATTCGATTGTGAACGATCGCCGCAGCCCCTGCTGCTTCAAAACCATGCATTTTTGGCAATCCTGTCTTTTTAACTGCATGATATTCTTTAAAACCCTTCCAGTACGCGCTAATATTGCCTGCATTACCTACTGGGATTGCTAGAATATCAGGGGCTGTGCCACCAAGCTGATCACATATTTCAAACGCACCTGTTTTTTGTCCTTCTAAACGGTATGGATTGACTGAATTAACAAGGGTGACTGGTTCCTTTTCGCTAATATTGCGCACCATTTTCAATGCTTCATCAAAGTTGCCCTCAATAGAAATTATTTCTGCCCCATACATGACTGCTTGCGCAAGTTTCCCCATCGCAATCTTTCCCTCTGGAATGACAACGATGCATCTCATTCCTGCTCTTGCAGCATAAGCAGCCGCAGCTGCTGATGTATTCCCCGTGGAGGCACAAATCACCGTGTCACTTCCCTCTTCTTTTGCTTTTGCAACTGCCATCACCATTCCTCGATCCTTAAAAGAACCGGTTGGATTCGTTCCCTCCGTTTTTACATATAATTCGACTCCCCACTCGGCTGAAAGTCTATCAAGCTTGATAAGAGGTGTATTTCCTTCGTTCAAGGTCAATTTTGGTGTTTGTTCGTTAACTGGTAAAAACTCTTGATATTCTTCTATTAAACCTCTCCACCTCATGAATGGCCATTCCCTTCTACTCGATATGAACTCTTGATTTCGTGAACTGATGGTAACATTTCTAATTGAGCCAAGATGCCTTCAAAATCCTCAAGGGAGGTTGAATGCGTCACGATGACGATTTCTGACAAGCCTTTTTCCTTCACCGGCAGTTGCAAAATTTTCTCAAAGCTTACGCCGCGTTCTGAAAAGATTGCCGTAATATTCGCAAGCACCCCGACTTTATCAGTAACATGGAATCGTAAAAAATACTTTGATAGAATTTCATGCGGAGCTTTTAATTTCTTTTCATATTGCGGTGAGATAATACTTTTCCCATTCACACCCAGCACCATGTTCTTCAAGACGACAACTAAATCGGAAACAATCGATGTCGCCGTTGGAAGACTTCCGGCACCAGGTCCATAAAACATCGTTTCACCGACCGCTTCACCATAAACATAAACGGCATTATACTCATCATTCACAGATGATAAAGGATGGGTATCTGCCAGCAAAGTCGGTTGCACACTAACCTCAACCTTATCATCTTCTATTTGAGCAATCCCAATCAATTTCATTGTGTAACCAAGCTGTTTGGCATATTGAAGATCTCTTTCCGTAATCGTCGTAATCCCTTGAACTTTAACATCATCTAAATCAATTTTCATAGAAAAGCCAAGCGTTGCCAAAATGGCCATTTTTCTAGCGGCATCTAATCCTTCCACATCCGAGGTCGGATCTGCTTCAGCATAGCCTAATTGCTGAGCCTCTTTTAATACATCTTCATATGCACTGCCCTGCTTGCTCATTTTCGTCAAAATAAAGTTTGTTGTTCCGTTGACAATTCCCATCATCTTCGTAATATGGTCAGAGGATAATCCATCTACCAAACTTCGCAAAATAGGAATTCCACCCGCTACGCTTGCTTCATAGAAAAGATCACAACCGTTCTCCATAGCAATCGATAGCAGTTCCGAACCGTGAAGAGCCATTAAATCTTTATTTGCAGTCACAACATGTTTCTTGTTTTTAAGAGCTTGAATAAGAGAGTTTTTTGTTTCTTCGATGCCTCCCATCACTTCAATTACGACATCAATTTCGGGGCTGTTAATAATATCCTCAATATTTGTTGTCAAAAGTGTAGGCTCAATGGTTATTGCCCTTTCCTTTTTCAAATCCTTTACAAGGACTTTTTTAATTTGAATCGGCCGACCAATTTGATGCATTAGCTTTTCCTGATGATTTTCAATAATTTGCACCACACCAGAGCCGACTGTTCCAAGACCTAATAATCCAATCGCTATTGGTTCCATTTCGATCCCCTTCCCGCTGTGTTCATTCCAAGAAAACAATTGTATTTATATAGTAGACATTATAGAGGGAGTTGAGCTATTTTACAATATAATTTTTAATCAATTATTAAACAAGAAAAATAACGATGATAAAATCTTAAAACCTAGTATACTCCAAATTTTCTTGATTTACATAATTTTCTCAATCTTTTTAAGAAAAATTTAACACACACTCTCCTGTTTCAACCACATATCCATCATCAAGCAACGCTTCGGCTTCCGTGCGAATTAATTTTGTAGTTTACGAACGGATCTATCCAAAAAAAAGACTGCATGCAAACTCGATTTCATCGGGTGCATGCAGTCTGAACTCAAATCCATTGACGTACTACAGTTATTTATTTGTTCCACTCTTTATTAACAAGTGTTTTTGGCTCTTTACCTGAAAGAATTGCATCAATATTATCAAGGCAAAGTTGAATCATATTCAATCTTGTCTCTACCGTTGCACTGCCAATATGGGGAATTGCGACTACATTTGACAAAGTTAATAATGGATGCGTTTGATCAATTGGTTCTTTTGCAAATACATCCAATCCTGCTGCTGCAATGTCTCCGTCCATTAGCGCAGCATAGAGATCCTCTTCATTTACCACAGGTCCGCGCGATGCATTAATAAAAATAGCCGTTTTTTTCATGCGGCGAAAAACGTCACGGGTAAACAAATTTTTCGTTTCTTCTGTCAGTGGCGTTAAGCAGACGACAAAATCCGAACGTTCGATCAGTTGTTCAAACGAACAATATGTAGCACCTAACTCCATTTCAACATCATTTTTTCTTGAGCGATTATGGTATAAAATCTCCATTTCAAAACCAGTTGCTCTTTTCGCCACAGCTGAGCCAATGCCCCCCATTCCTACAATTCCTATCGTTTTATGATGAATATCATGTCCAGCAAGAAGAAGCGGACTCCAGCTTTTCCATTGACCGGCTTTAATAAACTCTGCCCCTTCAACGATTCTCCGTGCAGTTGCCATCAATAATGCAAACGTTAAATCAGCAGTTGCAGCCGTTAAAACATCAGGAGTATTACAAATTGCGATACCATGCTTAGTTGCCGCCTCGACATCCACATTATCATAGCCTACTGCCAAGTTTGTGACTACCTTTAAGCGGGTTCCTGCGCTCAGCAACTCTTCATCAATTTGATCTGACAACATTGTTAATAAAGCATCTGCTCTCCCAGCTTCTTCTAATAAGAGGGAGCGCGGAACTCCCACATCCTCTTTCTCCCACATTTTCACATCATATTTTGCCCGTAATTTTTCTACTGCTTCATCTGGTAATTTTCTTGTTATAAAAACATATGGTTTCATCTGCTGCTCCTTTTCCCTCTTGTTTATCTTCTAAAAGTTTTTTTCACCCTCTAGAAAAAAATCTCTAGCCTTATTATACTTTTTTAACCAGAACTACTCCAAGTATTCCTATAAAAAAGTTCTGATAAGAATTTACGAAAAGAGAACGAATTATTTCGCTAACCACTCCACTATTGGGATCTGGTAACGTCGAATGGGCGCTCCTGCAAGTGGATAAAAATCCCGTAGGAACTCTTCATAATCTTGTGATTGTGCTAAAATTTTCCTTAATCTTTCCTCTTGTACAAGCTTTACTTGCTCGGATGGAGTAATATAATATTCCTCGACACAATCCATATAATGAAGGGGGAATAAAAGTCTGGAAAAAAGCAGTCTCCAGGAAAATGAAGAAAGGGTTGATACGCTGGCATAATCTTGATAGAACTGACGTACATCGGGTTCATATGTTTTAATATTTTGGAAATACCGTTCCCTCGTCCATTCGGCTAAATCTCTAGCACAATGATCAAATACCCAATCAAAAGGATTTCTCAGCGCCCCATTTTCTCCCCATGTTCTTGGAGAAAAATGAAGATGACAAACAGTGCCGCTATCAACTGCAAGCGGCTCATCATCTTGCTCAGTATCACTTAAATATTGAATCGCATTTTCCGCAAGTCCCATATAATAGGGGAAAGATTCAATAAACATTCTCACAAATTCATTTTCAGGAGATTGAAACAACTGCTCATTCCAGACTCGTTCCATCTGATCCAATCTCTGCTCCCAAAAGGATTTCCACATTCCGATCCGGCTAATGCCCTTTACTTCAAATGGGACTGCCCTGCCGCGATAATGAAATTTAGCTAATTTTCTTCCGGCACGTCTCATTCTTTTATCCATTGCACCTGCTCGTAATATACAATAGCGCTGATTTTCTAAATCAACAAATGATTGGCCGTCATTCGTTTTAAGAAATTGACAAACTGAGGAATCACCATAATTCACAAGATGTAGGGCTAATTGTTCAAGTTCCACCAAGCTTGCTTCTTCCATATTTGTAACTGGTACAAGGAAATACAGATTTTGTTGATCCCTACAGGCATCATATGGACCCAGTTTGAATTGTTCTTGTATACTAATTCCATAATACTGTTGAATAATCCGTTGAAGCATCTTTTTCACCTACCGCCTCTTATGTCCTTATAAAATGTATATGACTACACTCTGGGAATATTGTTTTTTTGTTTGCTTTAACTTGATTTATGCAAAACAGATGATGAAATGCTATCATTAGTATATGTCGCTGTATTTCGTCCTTCATTACAGAAGGCCCGATGATAAATCCTAAAATAGTGCATATCCTAATTTAATAAGGATCACGTAAATAACTTGAAAAGCAACTGCACGCGCCTTCCACATCGAACATTCGAGTACTAAACCACATAATATTTTTAAAAAGGGTGAATCAAATGTCTGAAGAGAAAAATGTTGATATTGTTGAAAAAACGGCAAGAAGGTGGTTACTAGAAAGAGGAGTAAAAATTCAGGACATCGCGGATCTCGTTTTTTACCTCCAAGAAAAATATCACCCTAATTTGCAAATGGAGGATTGCATTGAAAATGTAGAAAGGGTACTCTCAAAAAGAGAGGTCCAAAATGCAATCATAACTGGAATCCAGCTAGATATGTTAGCAGATAAAGGTTTATTAGAAGAACCTCTTCAGTCCATACTTGCAACAGATGAAAGCCTTTATGGTGTCGATGAAATTTTGGCTTTTTCGATTGTGAATGTATACGGTTCAATTGGTTTTACTAATTACGGCTTCATTGACAAAATGAAACCTGGCATACTAGGTAAACTCAATGATAAATCTACAGGAAAATGCCATACTTTCCTCGATGATATCGTTGGAGCTATTGCAGCCGCTGCCTCAAGTCGTTTGGCCCATCGTGCTGCCAATACAGAATGAATGTACAGAAAAAGGCGGGGACTGCCCGCCTTTTTGGTTTTCGCTGATATATTTCGTTTTCTGCCGATATATTGGATTTTCCGCTGATATATTTCGATTTTCGCCGATAAATTTCGGTTTTCGCTGATATATTTCGGTTTTCGCTGATATATTTCGATTTTCGCCGATATATTTCGATTTTCGCCGATATATTGGATTTTCCGCCGATATATTTCAATTTTAGCTGATATATTTCGATTTTTCGCCGGGATATTTTAGTTATCCCGTTATTTCAAAATGAACTTCAAGATTGGATAACACTCTTCTTATTTAAAATCCCATTCTGCGAGAGAATCAACAATATAAGTAGGCTTTACTTTAATAGAAGGAAGATGTTCCTTTTTCGTTACCCCTGTATGAACTAATAATGTATCCATTTCAGCATTTATTCCAGCTAATATGTCGGTATCGTAGTTGTCTCCTACCATAATCGTCTCCTCATTAGTAGTACCAAGGACAGCAAGTGCCTGCTCCATTATGATCGATTCAGGCTTCCCAATGAAAATTGGTCGTGTTTGTGTCGATACAGCGATAACTGAGGTAAGCGAGCCATTACCAGGAAGCAGACCTCTTTCTGTCGGGATTGCAATATCACCGTTTGTCGATATGAATGTAGCACCATTTCGAACGGCCAAGCAAGCGACAGCCAACTTTTCATAGCTAATCTCACGATCAATTCCCACTACGACAACATCAGCATTTTCTTCAGCTAAACGAAACCCTTTTTCAGCAATCGCAGTCCGAATCCCTTCTTCACCAATCACATATATGGATGCATCCTTATTAAGATCATAAATATAATTAGCCGTAGCTTGACTGGTTGTAAAAACTTGCTCATCCTCCGTCGGAATGGAAAACGCCCTCAGCTTTTCAGCGACTTGGGCAGGCTTTCGAGAAGAATTATTCGTGACAAACAAGTATGGGATATTTAAATTTCTGAGCTGCTTCACAAACTCAGCAGCTTCATGAATTAGCTCCGTTCCTTTATACATCGTTCCGTCTAAATCGATTAAATAGCCGTTATATTTTCTCAACTTATTTCACCTCTAAGAAGTATTCTTTTCATTGTCCCATCCGATTCTAAAAAACGCAAAAACGCTCCTGCTAGAGCGCCTCTATCATCCGCCTTAATTTCGAAATGCCGAAACTGGCCCAAGTTCATTGAGCAAATACTGCTGTACATGTAAACTGAATTTTTTCAAAATCTCTAGCTCGTGCTGAAATTCCCTTTGAAGGTCTTCATGGACAATCTCTGTATAATTTTGTACGAGCATTTTACGATATGAAATAATCGCTTTTAACCCTTTGCTCATTTCAACTGAGATGACTTTTTCATCCTCTAATATATCAATAATATCGTCATAACTCCCTGGATCCCGCATAATAAAACCATCAATCATTGCATTTCCAACGTCCAATATCCCTTCAATAATTGTATGGCACAATCGTTCAAGGGCTGCTTTTTCAACGGCAGTCTTCCATTCTCTCTTTTCTTCAAAAAGCAATAATTGTTGATCAACAAATGCCAATATGCTTTCGATTTTTTCTCGGTCGACAAAATACATCTGTTTCAATCCTTTCATCAATAAGCAAAATTAACTCGATGCTAAGCTCTTTTGTAGGGATTCTGGCCTTGCAAAGAAATAGCCTTGAGCAAGGTCAACATTATTACGTGATAATACCGACGCCTCTTCTGCGTTTTCAATTCCTTCTGCCACAACAAGGGAACCTGTTTCTTTCGCTACTAATAACAATCCCTTTAGCATTGATTCCTTGACTGGATTCTTATCAATATCTTGAATAACAGAGCGATCAATTTTGATAATATCTGGCATGATCGCACTTATTGTATTCAAACTGGCATAGCCTGAACCCGTATCATCTACTGCGATTTGAAAACCGATGCACCGCAATGCCTTAATGTTGTCTAATAACAATTCAATTCCTTCAATTGAATCACGTTCGGTTATCTCTATCGTAAATTGACTCGGAGGTATATTTTTATAACGCTCCAGCAATTTATTCAAGTCGCGAATAAAAGTTTTATTGCCCAAGGAAAGTGGAGTGAAATTAACAAAAATAGCATGTTTACACGCTGTTTTTTGGATTTGTTCAAATGTTTTTTCGAGTACGATCATTTCTAAGTCATATAAATAGTCAGTCTGTCTAGCTACCGAAAACAAGGTCAGCGGGCTTTCATAAGCAGTATCCCTTGGTCCACGCGTTAACATTTCCCATGCTCTCACAACCTTTGACTCTACATCTATAATGGGCTGCGCCAAAAGCCTGATTTCTTTTTTAGAGACAATTTTTCGGATCATATATAACATTTCATTAAACTCGGAGTCGATTCGTTTCTCAGCCATTGCTAATGCCTGCTGATGAGCCTTGTAAATCGCTTCCTGAATCGAATAGTGTTTCTTTTCAATAAACATGTAACCAGATTCAAATTCTGGTTGTGCGCAAGGAAATGAAAGAGACAGCTTCTGCTTAACTTCCTTTATCACTTTACTCAATGCTGCGTCAATTTCAAAAACACAGCCCCAATTCTGGTCAACTTTTAAAAACAGTGTAAATCCATCACTATAGTGATCGTGGAGGACTAACACATCCTCATCACATAGCTCTAGTTGAACGACCGTACGAAAGGAGAGCTTCAACTCTTTTATAAAAGCTCGATAATAGTCTTCTCCTAACAGACCATGCAACTCCTTCAAATTGTTGATGTTGAACACTAATATAGCAACTTCGCATCCTTGCTTAAAAGCCAATTTGACCCCTTCAACAACAGGATTTCTAACGATAAACTGTGGGGGAAAATAACGCAGTCTCTTAAATGGCAAAACAATTCTTGTCCACTTCAGTACATTTGTACCAATATCTTTAAGTTGAGCCAATGGGATCAGTCCTCTCAAGTGTTCACATCGATGCTAACGATATTGTAGCACAATTTTAGTATTGCGTATATTTCCCTTCTTTGTGAAAGTCTACTATTTTTACAAAACAAAAGCATTTAAAAGTTGTGAATCATTTGTCAAGAATAGCAATGTTGAATGGCCTTTTTTTTGTTAAGATAGAGAAGTGAAATAAAATCACAATATACGATTGTGGATAAAATGTGAAGTGCTGACATATTACTGGAAAATAGTTGAATGGAGGAAAGGTTTTGGAACGTGAGCTAGCATTGGAAATTGTCCGAGTAACCGAAGCGGCAGCATTGGCATCTGCCGGCTGGATGGGGAGAGGAAAGAAAAACGAGGCCGACGAAGCAGCAACAAATGCCATGAGAAAAATGTTCGATTCTGTTAATATGGATGGAACCGTCGTCATTGGTGAAGGAGAATTGGACGAAGCTCCGATGCTCTATATTGGAGAACGACTAGGGACAATGACAGGGCCAAAGGTGGATATCGCGGTTGATCCGTTAGAAGGAACAAGTATTGTAGCAAAGGGTCATAATAACGCAATGGCTGTAATAGCGATTGCTGATAAAGGAACATTGCTCCATGCACCAGATATGTATATGGAAAAAATTGCAGTTGGCAAACAAGCGGCAGGGAAAATTAGCTTGCTTGATCCGATCGAAAAAACGATTGATATAGTAGCAAAAGCAAATAACAAACGTGTTCAAGATCTCACTGTTATCATTCAAGAACGAGAACGCCATGAGCAATTGATCGAACGAATAAGAGCGAAAGGCTCTCGGGTCAAGCTTTTTGGTGACGGTGACGTTGGAGCTGCAATCGCCACGGCATTGCCACAAACCGGAGTCGATTTATTCGTCGGAATTGGCGGAGCACCTGAAGGAGTAATTTCCGCCGCTGCCATAAAAGCACTCGGCGGAGATATGCAGGCACGATTAGTGCCTCATTCTCCTGAAGAAGAACTGAGATGCATAAAGATGGGTTTGCAAGAACCTCGACAATTATTATTATTACACGACTTAGTCTCAGGGGATGACGCAATCTTTGCAGCAACTGGAGTTTCTAATGGAGAGCTATTAAATGGAGTGCGTTTTCTTGGTGGCGATTTAGCTGAAACTGACTCTATTGTGATGCGCAGTAAAACAAAAACGGTTAGATACATTAAAACGCATCATCATCTTGAGAGTAAACCACACTTACTCATGTTTACTTAATAAGCGAAGCAAAGGAGGGGTATTATGTCAGAAAGATTTTACTTATATAACGATTTAGTCGATACAAAAACTCGGTTTGTAAGTTTTATGGGAGAAAACAATCGATTCGATTTAGCGATTATTCAATCTGATCGTCATTATGGAAAACAAATCGTCCTTGATATGCAGGGAAGCCGCTATGCTATCATCGGTCCAGATGACTTAAAAGAAGAAGGCTATTTAGAGTATGCATTCCAATTATCCGAGGAAGATGCGGAAGAATTAAGGCAGTTTTTATATGAAGTGATTTAACATTCATGGGGTTGTCAAAAAAGGCAGCCTCTTTTTTTCTTGGAACTCCCACATTACAACACTAAGAACAGCAAAAGTTACCTTTCCTTTTTACAAATAATTAGTTAATACTACGAGAAAGGAGAGTGATTTAAGGTGGCGCACAAGAGAAATGAACAATACCAGGATTTTTCCAATGTCGAGAAACAACGGGAAGTTATAAATGCGGAAGAGTTCCCTGAAGGGCCTTTCGGATCGCCGATTGCTCAGCAAAAACCAGTGCAAAATAAAGATGGTGACTGGCAAAAAGGGCAACGCTCTAACAGTGGTTTTACGTATGAAAATCGAACACTACATGAGGATACTCCACGACAAATGGAGGGTTCCCATCCTATCCACGATAAAAAGGATGAATAGAAAAAAGAGCGACCAGTGTGTCTTCACTGGTGCGCTCTTTACCCCTGTACTTTCCTTACAACAAAATAAGAACAGCCAAAGTTACAAAATTCATAAATATATTCCGTCAATGTGCTGATTTTTGTATCAAAAGTTGCTTTTTGATTTTTATCATCATAAAACCCTTTTAGGCGAAGTTGACCATAGCCCCAATCACCTACTATATAATCGTATTTACTTAAAATATCGCTATATCTGCCTTGAAAAGCCTCTTCGTTAAAACCTTCTCCTCTTTCCTCAATGATCTCGTAGCATATATTATTGATGCAGATCAAACCCATCACCTCTTTTTGACACACTATGTTCTCATTATATACTGTCTACCGCCTTTTTCACAATAAGGGCATAAATTTGAACTTGATTAATTTACTAAGTGAAAAATTTCTAAATTTGTTCATACTACAAATGTGGAGGTGTAGATGATGAATAAACGTTCTCTTATCGTTAGTATCGGTTTCCTGCTTTTATTAGCTGCATGCAATAACGACTCAGCAGTGGAAGGGCTTTATAATGAAAGTGGAAATACGATTAATGTTAATGACCAGCGTGCAGATATTTATAATAAAAATGGAAAAAATGAACCGGAAGATTTCGGCTATGTTCGCCATCAAAAAGCACCGGTAACCGGGACAAATGTCGCAAATGATCACTATGCAGCGATGGATCGAGAAAAGACTGCTGATATCATAAGCAAGCTATGTACGGATATTCCTAATGTAGATGATGTCTCTACCCTTGTAACAGGAGAAGAAGTGATCATTGTTTATGCAACCGATTCTGATAATCGCAAGGAAAAAGCCGATCAAGTTAAAAAAACAGCAATGTCTGTCGTTCCACGTTGGTTTGACATTTTTGTCACCGATAATACTGCTTTAAGAAAAAATGTTGAAAGCTTTGCTACGATGGACTCTGATAGTCGAAAAGCCGAGTATGCCATTGATCAACTAATTAAAGAAATAAAGAAATCACCTCAAGGACAGTAGCAACAACAAAAAGCGTATGAAATACTTTTCAAACTATCTTAGATGAAGCACGATAATAGCAAACAATGGTCACAGCACTTCTAGTGGCTCGTCAGAGTGATCACGACTTGCCCTAAAATAAAAATTACCATGCAAAACCAACGAAATTGCTCGTTTCTTAAAACAATAAAAAGAGTTCAGCTTCAAAGCCGAACTCTTTTTATTTATGCTTCATTTGCTTGTTGCTCTGCAAGCATTTGCTTATGCTTCGCTGCTTCATTTACTTGCTCATCTGCATGGTATGATGAACGAACAAGTGGACCTGCTTCACAATGGCTAAATCCTTTACTTAAGGCAATTTCTTTTAGCTCTTGGAACTCATCTGGGTGATAATATTTGATTACTGGCAAATGCTTCTTTGTTGGCTGTAAATATTGTCCAATCGTCATGATATCGACGTCATTTGCACGTAGATCATCCATTGTTTCAATAATTTCTTCCTTCGTTTCCCCTAAACCAATCATTAAGCTTGATTTTGTCGGGATGTCTGGATTCATTTCTTTTGCACGCTTTAAAAATTCTAAAGAACGCTCATACTTTGCTCTGGCACGAACTCTTGGGGTTAACCTTCTAACTGTTTCAATATTGTGGTTGAGGATATCTGGTTTTGCATTCATTAATGTTTCCAGATTTTCATACACTCCGCCCATATCCGATGGAAGGACTTCAATGCTGGTAAAAGGACTTTTTCTGCGTATCGCTCTGACAGTTTCAGCGAAAACAGCCGCTCCTCCATCCTTTAAATCATCACGTGCAACCGCAGTTACTACAACGTGCTTTAAATTCATAAGTGCAACAGAATCAGCGACTCTTTCTGGCTCTTGCCAATCGAGCTCTGTTGGCAGTCCCGTTTTTACAGCGCAGAACCGACAAGCTCTTGTACATGTATCACCTAAAATCATGAAAGTTGCTGTTCGTCTTACAGCCCAGCATTCATGAATATTAGGACATTTCGCTTCTTCACAAACTGTATGAAGGCTTTTTTCACGCATCATTTTTTTCAGACCTGTATAATTCTCGTTTGTGTTCAGCTTTATTTTTAACCACTCAGGTTTACGTAATTGCTCCTGCTTCTGACTCAATTTCTACACCATCCCTTTAATGATCAGTGTTTATATGTACCAAAATACTACTCATGTCACTTTATCATACTGAAAAGCATCAGACAAGAAAGTTGTTTTTATTGTCCTCTATTACCATTTATTGATATTTATTTATTCCAATCAATGTCACAAACTAAGTTATGTGAATCACTTAAAAGAAAGCGGCTTTGAAATTATTCCTAACTCCTTACTTATTTAGGATAGACCATTTTTAAAGGAGGATTCTTGTGCGCTATTTTCGATTAATTTTGCCCATATTCATATTTTTCCTGTTAATTAGCTTCAGCCCCGTTCAAGCAAAAGAGGAAGAGAATGTATATACTCAAAGAATGAATCTCTATAAAAGTGTAGAAGCAGTTACCAATATTCCGTGGTACTATATGGCTGCTGTCGATCAGTATGAGCGCAATATTCGCAACGCAAGGCGTGATCTCCCTGACACAGATGGAGTTATCGGTATTTATTTTAAACCTGAAGAGTGGGTCGGAATATTAAACCCAAACCTGGAGGATCAAAATCTTACCTCAATCAAATTTTTTAACGGAATGGGCTATGATGGAAACGGTGATGGGAAAGCTGATATGAACGATGATGAAGATGTCATCCATGCTTTTGCTCAATACCTTCTGACATACGGAGTTAATCATGACAATATAAAAATCGCATTATGGGATTACTATAAGCGGGATAAAACGGTCGGAATCATCATTGACAAGGCGAAAATTTATAAGCATTTTGGCAGAATTGATCTGGAAGGCCATGCCTTCCCCGTTCCTTTAAGAAGCAATCATAGCTATAAAAATACATGGGGAGATGCACGAGGCTGGGGCGGTCGAAGAATTCATGAAGGTACAGATATCTTTGCCGATTATGGGGTTCCAGTACGGGCGACATCCTACGGGATAATTGAAATGAAGGGATGGAACCGCTACGGAGGTTGGAGAGTAGGTATTCGTGACATTCATAATAACTATCATTATTTCGCTCACTTAAGCGGATTTACTAAAGACTTAAAGCTCGGACAAATTGTTGAACCTGGCATGCCAATTGGTGGTGTGGGCAGTTCTGGTTATGGCCCACCAGGAACATCAGGGAAATTTCCGCCTCACCTCCATTATGGAATGTATAAGGATAATGGCTATACAGAATGGTCGTTTGATCCATATCCACACTTAAGACTTTGGGAAAGACAAGAACGGCAAAAGGCTAGAAAATAACGATGATTTACATTTCGGTAGGAATGAACAGAAAAACCAAAAAACAGGCAAAAGGCTGCATAACCTTTTGCCCGTTCCTATTTAATCGATTTATTTAGCCTGTCTTGCTTTTTTCACGGCATGAAGTATACTTGCCCCTAAGCCTCCCCAAATAATGACCATACCGACAACCATCATGACAATTGAACTTACCGACATTATTTAGAGACCCCCTTTTGTTCAGGTACAGATTGCATATTTTTTTGCCACTTAAATGTTGAAAATACAATCCCTAATATCACTGCTGCAACTGCGACTCCCCATCCAGAATAGAGAAGGAAGCTAGTTGGATAACCTTCATAATTTTCTTTAATATTCGTAATAATATTTTGAACCATCATAAATCCTAGTACAATTGGTGTGATAATGCCTAAACTTATATTCCACCATGTACTAATGCGAATATCGGAAATGTTGTTTGCATGATCCCGGATATTCTTAAGTTCTTTTAAGAACCAAGCAACTACAATAACTTCAACAAGACCTGCAAGTGCAACACCAAACTGGTTAATAAAGTAATCAGCCGCATCTAAGAAGTTTAGTCCGCCTCTTGTCGCATAAAGTATGGAAATGAGCGCTGCTAATCCACCACCAATAGCCACCGACTTTATTCGAGATACTTTAAACTTATCTTCTACTCCCGCAACAAAAGTTTCAACGATTGAAATTAATGATGTTAATCCTGCAAGAGATAAACAAATAAAGAATAGAGAGCCAAAGAATCCATTTAATGCTGGGAATTCATTAATAATCTGCGGGAATACGACAAACGCCAATCCCACACCACCGGCGACCACTTCATCGATACTAACGCCTGCTTGAGTAGCCATAAATCCAAGAGCAGCAAATACCCCAATACCTGCTAGCAATTCAACACTTGAGTTGGCAAAACCGGTAATAAATGCGTTATTAGTTATATCTGTTTTCTTCGGAAGATAGCTAGAATACGTAATCATAATAGCAAAAGCAATAGATAAACTAAAGAAGATTTGTCCATATGCCGCTACCCATACCTGAGGATTGGCAATTTGACTCCAATTTGGCTTGAAAAAAGCTTCTAGCCCTACGGCAGCTCCTTCTAATGTAACCGAACGAATTACTACGATTAAAAATAATATAACAAGTGCTGGAATCATTACTTTGTTTGCTACTTCAATTCCTTTTTTGACTCCCTTAAATAAAATACCTAATGTAATGATCCAAACAAGTATTAATGGAATAAATACGCCTGGAACAATCCCTCCAACTGTCCCTGGATCACTATACTGTAAATATTCTCCAAACAAAAATCCTTCGGTGTCACTTCCCCACTTTAAATCAAAAGAAAATACAGTGAAAGAAAGCGCCCATGCAATAATAACCGAATAATATGTGGCAATCACAAATGAGATAGCGACCTGCCACCAGCCCAACCATTCAAACTTTTTATTCAAACGTGCAAATGTTAATGGGGCCGAACCGCGATATTTATGGCCCAGAGTAAATTCCATGATGAGTAGAGGAATCCCAGCTGTCAGTAAGGCAAACAAATACGGCAGGAAAAATGCCCCTCCTCCATTTTCATATGCAACTGCCGGGAATCGCCAAATATTCCCTAAGCCAACAGCAGAGCCAATTGCGGCTAAAACGAAACCTGCTCTTGTCCCCCATTGCGGACGATTTTCCATAGTCCTTTCTCCCTCCCATGACGAATCCATCCTTTTTCCTTAATTCAATGAAGAATGGAAACTTTTTATATTTTCAGACTATTCACTTTAACTAAAATTAGTATAGCTAGTTTTTTTCTATCTGTCAAAACATTATTTTAGAAAAAGTAATAATTCTTCTAATAAAGTATTTCTTTCTTTTGATTATTATCGTAAACAAACTGATTTCTCCAATAAATCTCTATTCTTCCATTCGTAAAGTTATGTTACGGAGCACGCAATTTTAAGCAGCCTTTCGAATCCAGCAAAAAGGAAGACGAATCCACTCATCTTCCCTTTCACTTCTTTCTATCTATTTCAACACTTCCTTGTTTTGATTGCCAAATAGAAAATAAAATACCCCTAAAAGAATCGCGACGACTACAAGTGCAACAAGTGTACTTCCTGTAAAGCCGATGAAAAGATATCCACATGCAGCTATAACTGCTGATATGATTGCATACGGCAACTGAGTTAACACATGATCCATATGATTTGAACCAGCTCCCGTAGATGACAGAATAGTCGTATCAGAAATAGGAGAACAATGATCTCCAAATACTGCACCAGCCAAAACGGCTGCCATTGCCGGCAATAAAAGTGTTACATCAGTAGAAACTGCAATTTCACCAGCTATTGGCAACAGAATCCCGAAGGAGCCCCATGATGTTCCAGTAGCAAATGCCATGATACCAGCAATAACATAAAGAATAACTGGTAGAAAGGCAGTGTTCATTTGCGAATTTTCAACAATTCCAGCTAAATATTTACCTGTTTCCATTTGGCCGACAAGATCAATAATCAACCACGCAAATAGAAGAATATAGACTGCTGGCAGCATTGACTTTATTCCTTCTACAACACCAATTGAAAAGGTACTTCCCGAGATTCCTTTTTTCACAGTCACTTGACGGATATACAAAAGCATCGTAACGGATAATCCAATTAGACCACCATATAATAGGGACGCAGCCACATCTGTGTTTTCAAATATGGCGAGAAGAGCTGCTTTTCCCTCCACTGCATTTGCTCCTGTCCAGAGCATAGCTCCTACTGTTCCAACAATTAATGCAATAATTGGCCATACAAGATCGCCAACCGTACCGTTAGTGCTAACTGGTAAATCTTCTTTCAACTCTCCAGGAATGGTTTTTTCCGGATCATATAATTGTCCTGCTGTAATTGCTCTCTCTTCGTGAAGCTTCATCTGTCCCAAATTGATATTTCGAAACATCACAAGGAAAACTATTGCAAATGTAGCCCAAACGTATAAATTCATTGGAATCATTTGAATAAAAGCGGAGAATGCAGTGTATTCCGTAATCTGATGTGTAGCAAAAATAGATCCGATAATCGCAATAATATAAGCTCCCCAGCTTGAAATAGGCGAAACAACACAAACCGGTGCAGATGTCGAATCAATTAAATAAGCAAGTTTTGCCCTAGAGACCTTCTGACCATCTGTAATTGGTCTCGAGATTTGCCCTACAGCCAGAGCATTAAAATAATCATCAATGAAAATAATAATTCCTAAAACAACTCCAACTAGCTGAGCTCCAGTTCTTGTACGTACGCGCTTCATTGCCCATTCTCCAAAAGCACGGCTTCCACCAGAAATAGATATGAATGCCGTAATCATTCCAAGAATAAGCAGGAAAAAAATAATATAGACGTTCCAAGTATTAAGAGCCCCATTATCAATAAATATTCCCTTTATGGCCTCAAGAATAATCAGCAAAGTTTCACCAATCTTAAATTCCGCCAGCAAAAATGCGGCAGCAACAATCCCTACCCCTAACGAGAGCAGTACCTTTCTTGTTAAAATAACCATTATTATTGCTACAATTGGGGGTAATAATGAAAAAAATGTGTTTGACATGTTTGTTCCTCCTCTGTTAAATGGAGGGAGCCTAAGATAATGTCATTTAGTACTTAATTCCAGCTCCGTGGAATTGACCCAGATGGTTCATCCTATAACAAAAAAAGAGTAATGATAGAAAAACTCTATCATTACTCTTTGCTGTAGTAATTCGTTTCTCCATCCGACCTGTAGCTCCCCATTATGGATATCCCATAATGACAGTGTTACCCTTATTCAAAGTAACCCCAGTAATAAAACGGTGACACGTCATATTACTTCGGCACAATCTCCTTTCACCTATGCTCAATGTTGTCATCCTCACATAGCCTACTCTTAAATTATGCACCTCTACCCCACCGAAATGATAAGGTCTATGAAATTATGTTTCTAATATAACATTCCATCCCTTACTCGTCTACTGGTAATTCTATGGAAGGAAGAGCACCTTGCCCACCATTATTATAATACAGCGGTACGTCTCCTTCTAAAATTCCTAACGCAATCGGAATCCGTTGTTCTAATGTTGCCACTTCGGTAGCAAACGGGATGATGACTTGAACATTAACCTTCAACCTTATAATCACTTCAATATAAACATTATTGATTCCGACTTCCTTAAATTCTGTTTCAATATTGGATTCCATATCACCAATTGCCGTAAATTGGATAGGGATTCGTGGACCCAAATTCCCTAACAGAGCATTATTTGTCGCTTGCCCTAATGGTACGTAGTAAACAATACCTTTGCCATTACTCGTTTCAACTTGTTCAAATTCAAATTCTGAAATCCTCTGCAGCTCTTCTAAATCTCCTTCCTCCGCTTTTTTAATATTATTCAAAATTAAGCGAGTCGTATCTCGTAACATCGAATAAATTTTCGCCGTATCAAAATTCGTAAGAGACGTCTCCGTGTCTTTTGTAATAACATCATTAATA
This sequence comes from Robertmurraya siralis, assembly GCF_005502275.1. Classification (GTDB taxonomy): domain Bacteria; phylum Bacillota; class Bacilli; order Bacillales; family Cytobacillaceae; genus Robertmurraya; species Robertmurraya siralis. The sequence continues at coordinate 14,334 of NZ_SWLZ01000007.1, read as the reverse complement.
TCGACAACGGATCTTTCCAACAACGCTTCATTAATAATCAGTGAAGCAATCTGCCTTGTTTGCGATTCTGCATAAGACATAAGCGTTGGCTTCAATCCTTTATTAATGATCCACAGCCCCGCTACTGTTGAAATAGTAAAAAAAACAACCGTTAGAAGGAGCACATATTTGAACGGCAACGGACCTCTTCGGGGTAGCCGACCGCGAAACTTAGCCAAAAAAAATCCCCCCTTTACAAGCTATATGTATGCTGTAAAAAGAAGGACTATCTCAATTTGCTGAATCTTTTACATGAAATGTTGTATCACAGCCTGTAATGACTAACGAGAGCTCATCTTCCAGATTGATTTCATAAGGTGAAACGCTTCTTCCCTGTTCTTCAATGATTCTTATAATTGGACGATCACTAACATGGGCGTTCTGTTTCGCTACAACCCCTATGCAACCATCACTTAGTGTTACCGTTAGTCCGACTGGATAAATGGCAATAGAACGGCGAAATGCCTTCACGATTTCTTCATCAAAAAGGGTGCCAGCTCCAGCAAATAGAATCTCCAATCCATTATGTGGAAGCATCGCCCCTCGATAAATACGATCGGATGTAACGGCATCAAACACATCTGCCACTGCAATAATCTTAGCATAAAGATGAATTTCATCGGCTTTTATTCCACGGGGATAGCCGGAGCCATTTAGTCTTTCGTGGTGCTGATAAGCACAGTGGGCGACTAATAATGAGACGGTTTTAACATTGCGCAACATATCAAAGCCATCTTCGGCGTGCTTCTTAATTTGTTTAAATTCCTCCGCTGTTAACTTTCCTGGCTTAAACAAAACCTCTGTTGGTATTTTCATTTTTCCAACATCGTGTAAAATTGCTCCCAACCCAAGAACTTCAAGGTCTTTCGTTGATAAACCGAGCTCCTTCCCAATAGCTAAGGAATATAATGTTACATTAAAGGAGTGGGTAAAAATATAATCATCATAAGTGTAGACATCAGATAACAGTGACAATAGGTTTTCATCATTCTCAATTTGGGCATATAATTCACGAATAATACCTGTCAAGATTTGTGAAGCTTTTTCAATCACAACTGAACCAGGTAAAGTTTTTACTGCTCTTATTTGCTGAAATGTTTCTTGAATGGACGAAATTGCTTTTGTTTTTAACTCTCTTGGAATAACGTCTTTATAATCAATATCACCTGTCTGTGCATCTTTTACATAAATATATGGAATCCCGATATCTAATAACCGCTGGATCAGGCTTTCTTGCAACTGAACACCTTCGCTTAATAGAATTTGCCCTTTGTCATTATATATGGATCGCGCAAGGATGGCCCCAGGTTCCACAGACGTTGTTGCTACATATCTCATGTCAAACTCCATTTCTGGTACTTTTTTTGTTTGCCTTTATTCTACCATATCCTTTCATTTATAGTCGCTCATCAGACTATAGCACTGTTTTTTCACGTAATTTGTCAAAATGTGTGAGAAATGGTAAAAACCATCCTGCTCATGAACGGATGGTTTTTATCTGTTGACAATCGGATGCTAGTACTCTCTGCCAACCGCTGACATTTTGATATGGCGTCCTTAATCATGGGTTTTAAAAAAATCATTACACCATTTTTAATAATGCATCTTTTCCGCTCATACCTTTGCGAATGCCTAGTGCTTCCGCTTCATAAGTAACCGATTCAAGCGGCGCTTCTAGTAGCTGCTCGATCGTTTTCACTCCGACCGCACGACCAGCGATTACTTTCCTATCCTTAAGCTTTTCATTTAATAACGCAACGTCCAATGCACCGCACATAATATAGCCTTTATCACTCGTTACAACAAGCAAATTGGTTTTAGGTAGAACAACAGACACGCTTAAAAATGTATGATCTCCAATTTTAATCGGTGATAAATCAATCATTTTCAACGCTCCCTTCCTCTCTTTCATAATCTATGCAAGGAGTAGGAAAAGCGTGTAAAATATTAGGCTCCCGTTTTCTGTAAATCCTTGATAGATTAACGGGAAGCCGATTAAATTTAAGATGAATCTAAGAATATGTACAACCGTTTTGCTGGCCATTCAAATTCATAATGGTCCGAACCAACTATCAGGAATTAAAGAAGCGCATATTGCCAATTGATATGCCCACATATAATTAAAGAGAAATAGTCTGTATATGTACTAAAAAAACTAACAATGCTGGGACGATGCTCACTCCCCCGCCGCCTAACCCGCCAAAAGAGCCGATCGTACCTGGTACTTGCCCTATTGATAATAAATCAATCGATAACTCCCAGAGTAATGTTAAAATAAATCTAACTGTCTTGGTGCAAGATTTTCATATTCAATTTTCATTAACTCAATCAACTCTTTGCCATTATCTGCAGCATCTCCCCCAGAGTTATTATTGAAAACAACATATACGTTTCGACATTCATTTTGCAGCATCTTTAAGCGATTAACCCATTCCCGCAATTCCTCTTCATTATAACGATACAAATAGCGAACCTCTCTCCAATTGACATCTGTTCGCTTCTGCCAGCCATGTATATTTCTACCATGAAATCTGACAAGTACCTTATCTTTTCTTGTCGTTTTTAAAACGATCGGTATTGAGCCCTCACCAGCTTGTGGTTCATCACAAATGCTATGGATCCATTGCTCTTGTTCCATGAATTGAAGTGTGCGCTCATAATAAGCCGGCCAAAACCAAGATTGATGTCTGAATTCTAACGCAGACGGAATATCACCCATTTCTTGCCTGCACCATCTCAAGTATTGCACGTTCTCTTTTTTACAGTCAAACCAAGGAGGAAATTGAAACAATACCATAGCAAGCTTGCCGGCCTCTATATAAGGAGTAAGAGAATCTTTAAAAGATTGAAACATCTCCTTTTTACTGTCGAAAGGAATTTCCCCCCGCTGGTGCCCCGTCATTCCTTGATACGCCTTGACGATAAATTGAAAACTCGCCGGAGTCTCCTCCACCCATTTTTGAGCATTTTTTAGTGGCTGAACCGCATAAAAACTTGAATCTACTTCCACTGTTGGAAAATATGAAGCATAGATGGCCAATTTATTTTTCTTCGATGCTTCAAGCTCATAAAGGCTATCATGGTCTCCCCAGCCAGTTAGTCCAACATAGATCATTTTTCCACCTCCCTCCAAAAAATCGTATTATCAAAACTTTTATAAGAAATAGGTTATAAATGACCTAGTTAGAGGGCTTTGTAAACAAAAAAAATTGCCATCTTCTGAATTCTAAGGTTTGATGAGGTTACCACACGACACCAAAATCCCTAAAATAGGAAGTGACAAGTTGTACCCTCAAATTATAACCTATCTATTAACTTTTATAAACTATCAAGAACAAAGCATTCGAACATTGCTTACCCTTCTTGTGGGGAAGAGTATGTTCGATAAATCTGTAGAAACTCCCGTAAATAAACCTTTTCGAAAGCTTCAGGTAGACGAACTTCCCGTCATTGTCGTCCCCGAAAAACTTGACTTCTCGCGGAGCAAACCATTGAAACCAGTTCGAAGACATAGAAATACAGAAATAAGGGTCTCAAAATCCATGGTCTGCCCCAGTGTGGTGCTCCATCGGACTTTCTTTATGCCAATAATGGAGCCAAAGGACAATTTCAATGTAAGGTGTGCCTGTCTTTTCAGGGATAAGAACTGTTTTTCTAAAGTGGCTATTTTAACTGTGCCAAAAGGCTTGATAAGATCAAGGAACGAGAAGATTTTCACATATTTAAAATAATGCCTGTTCTTACTATTCAAAGGAAGTTAAATGCCCTGTCCTCAAAGGAGAAAAAACAGTTTTAAAAAGACCCTCAAGCTTTTAACTGGAATATTCCCATTTTGACCATAGCTTCTCTCATCAAATGCTAAATCACAATTACTTTGGCGCCGTCAGGGGTAAAAATAAATTCCCTTCTAATATTTTGATCACCGAATGAGGACAAGGTTTGCTTTTTTTCAGCGTTCTTTGTCCCCATGAACCTCTATGAGGACACGCTTTGCTTTTTTTCAGCTTTCCTTGTCCCCATGAACCCTTTATGAGGAAACACTTTGTTTATTTTTGGCTTTCTTTGTCCTCATGCATCCCTAGAAGGGAAAGTACCTGTTGTTCATCCAGAGTTATCAGCCTTGCCAACCATACCCAGCCCGATGGACAAAACTCATTGAGTTCGCTCAACAATGGATTATCCAACAGAGGTTTGCCTCACTTTTTGTTTAGCAGAGCCCTTGAGTTTTTGAGCTGTTCAGCAATCGGCGGAGCGAACTCTTGACAAACTGAGCTTGCCAATGGTTTAAAATGGAAATAACCAAGAGCTATTTGGTATGCCTTCTTTTTGCCCCCTTTGCCCTTGTTACCCCACACACAAACCATTGGCGTGTTTGTCAAGAGCGATTGCGTGGCCATTCCACCTATAAGAAACCTAAACATCTAAGTAGTTCACTACCCACAAAATAATAAGCACTTTTTTAGAGTGAATCGATTTTAGTAAAATGAATTAAAAAAACGAAGCATGATATGGCAGCCCTTTATAGGGAGCTTTATGAAATGGATTCAATACACTCATTTTATTTCAAAATAATAAGCTCCTGTCAACCTAAAGCGCTCCATAAGATTGCAAAATGATCCTGAGTTCCGTTTCGGTCCCCGACCAGATTAGCGCTCGCTTTCAAATTTATCCGACTTCCTCACTGAATTATAAGGCTGTTGAGGACGATGGAACTCAAATGAACACAGAAGCAGAAAAGCCCAGAGAGAGATTCTCCACAATTTAAACTGTCCCTTTGCGTGCGCTTTTTGGCATGCACATTGCCGTACAAACGGGATTAAATATTTAATCTACTTCTGCGCCGGACGTAAATATGCGAAGGCAGCGGTTTTGCGACAGCAACGAGATCGACCATTTCTAAACGCAACAAAAAAGAGCAGCCTAATGGATGCTCTTGCATTTATTCTACAGTGGGCGTCTCTCGTAACATTCAACTTCTGCTTTCTAAATACTCGATCGTATTTCGCAACCTCTTTAATCCTTCGATTACTTTTGAACGGGGACAGCCAACATTCATGCGCAAATAGCCCTTTCCACCTTCCCCATAAGTTTCACCAGACATAATAGCAACTTTACCATGATGCACAAGAGCTTCTTGCAGTTCTTCATTTGTATATGAGAAATTCGTCATGTCAATCCATGCTAAGTAGGTTGCTTCAGGAATATGGAAAGATGCCTGCGGTAAATATTCCTCTAAATACTCTTTGATCACGATCATGTTTCCTTCAATATATCCATTTAACTCATCCACCCATGAGGCGCATTCATTGTATCCAGTCATGATTCCAAGAGCACCTAAAGTACTTGCTGAAGAGAGACCATCTTTATTTTTTAAAGTTAGCAAAAATTTCTCCCTCAGCCTTAAATTAGGAATTAATGCATATGAACCACCTAATCCTGGAGTATTAAAAGTTTTGCTTGCCGATGTACAAATACAGATGTTTTCTAAGTCCTGTCCTCCATTCAGGATCGGGATATGGTGATAAGGCTTGCGCACAATATCCATATGAATTTCATCGGAAATTATAAATACTTTATGCTTTTTGCACAATGCCATTACTAGTTCTAATTCTTGTTTTGTCCACACACGACCTGTTGGATTATGGGGGCTGCATAAAAGCAATACTTTCGCTTTTGCATGCGATAGTTTCTCTTCCAAGTCCTCAAAATCAATCTCATACTTGCCGTTATGCTGTTTTAATTTATTCGCAGACAAAATTCGCTTATTATCTTTAACTACTTTGAAAAAGGCATCGTATGCAGGTGTTTGCGTGATAACGTAATCTCCTTCATCTGTTAGCAATTCAATCATTTTAGAAATGGTATAAATGACTGTCGGACTGTAAACAATCCATTTTTTTTCGATTTCAGTTAAAAATCTTTCGCTATACCATGCCGCAATTGCCCCTTTAAAATCATCATGATTCCATCTAGTATAGCCAAAAATCCCATGCTTCAAGCGCTTATGCAGCGCTTGAAGCATATTTTCCGGGCATTTAAAATCTGTATCCGAGATAGAAAATGGCAACAGATCTTTTTCTCCAAACCTATCCTCGATGTAATCCCATTGTGTACAGTAAGATCCTACTCTATTTATCACTTGATCAAAAGAAAATGTCATTGTTCTAACCTCGTTGTTCTAGCTCTAACGGTAAGCTTGCTATTATAAAGGAGGAATTATGACTTTTCATTTTTCCTTCTCTAACATGCAAAACAAACCGTTTCCGCTATTCTTTTAAATCATTTTTTCAAGCTCCGTTTTCACTGCTGCTACTTGCGTTCCAATAATGACCTGTACATTGTGTTCATCAAGAACCACTACTCCAAGTGCGCCGCAGCTTTTTAACTCTTCTTGATTGACTTTGTTCATATCATCAACCACTATACGTAAACGTGTCACACAATTATCAAGTGAATCGAGGTTCTCTTTTCCTCCTAAGGCTGCTAAAATACGCTCGACGTCATATTTTCCATTTTTCTTATAAGCTACCTCTTTCGTGCTCACATCTTCAGCAATTTCCTCACGACCTGGTGTTTTTAAATTGAATTTCAAAATAGCATAGCGGAAAACGATATAATAGATTGCAAACCAAATCACACCAACAACTAGAACAAGATACCATTTCGTATCCATTCCTTGTAACACTCCAAAAATAAGGAAATCTAAAATACCGCCATCTGTATTGCCAATCACAACACCAAGCAGAGCCATGACCATAAAGCCTAGTCCTGTCAAGATGACATGAATTCCATATAATACTGGAGCAATAAATAAGAATAAAAACTCAATTGGCTCCGTAATCCCTGTCACAAATGTAGCAATAAAACCAGAGATTAATAAACCTTTAATTTTTTTGCGGTTTTCAGGACGTGCAGTATGATAGATTGCTAGAGCAACTGCTGGCAGTCCGAACATAAAGGTTGGCATTTTTCCTTGAGAGAGAAATGCTGTTGCTGATGGACTAATAGGAGCACCACTTTGCAGTTGTGCATAAAAAATATTTAATGCTCCAGAAATCGTTTGACCATCAACAATTTGTGTACCCCCTGCCTCTGTAAAGCGAATCATGGCAACAAGTATATGATGGAGCCCAAATGGAAGTAGTAAACGTTCCCCTGCACCAAACAAAAATGGCCCGAATACGCCCGCCTTTTGAATCGTATTTCCAATTCCAGTGATAGCCATGGCGAAAATTGGCCAAATCATCGGTAATACGATTCCGACTATCGCTAATGTGAATGCTGTAATAATGGGGACAAAACGAGCCCCGCCAAAGAAAGCAAATGAGTTAGGCAATTGAATATCATAAAAACGATTGTGCAATAAATAAACAATAATTCCGACAATAATGCCGCCAAGAACACCCATTTCTAATGTTTGAATGCCCATTACCATTCCTTGACCGGCTTCTCGTAATTTATCTGCCTCTGCTAATTGATTTGTTTCGGTTAAATAAAAATTAATCGATAAATGCATAATAACGAATCCGACAAATCCAGAAAAAGCAGCAACTCCTTTTTCATAACGAACAAGCCCTAACGGGATAGCCATAGCAAATAAAACGGGTAAATACGTAAATGCAAATCCGCCGATTGTCGACAAAAAGCTAAAAATCGTTTGTAAAACAGAATTTCCTAAAAACGGTATTGTTTCAATGGTTGAAGAACTCGTAAACGAACTGCCAATCCCTAGCATTAACCCCATGAAAGCTAGCAATGCTACAGGCAGCATGAACGTTTTGCCTAGTCCCTGAAAAAACTCCCAAAACTTTGACCTTACACTTCTGTCCTTTCCCATATCTGCATCTCCTTTATCTCCATACTCTATCGCTAGAATAACTCCCGCTACAGGCTACAGCAAGCGTTTTCAAGATGATTGTACGGCGATACATTTTTTGTACAGCGCTTACATTAAGTCTTTTTCTTAAGTGAAAAGGAGTGCATATCACAAAGTAAAAAATGTTAGCTTGATCAAAGCTTGTTTAAATAGGTAAGGATAATGAAATCTAAAAGGACGGCCAATGGAAATCTTGAACTCATATCGAGCTCTCCATCATAACAGCTCGTAATATAAGCATGGAAAGTTAGGTCCACTTCCTCCTTTAAGCGACTATTTTTTCTACCTACTAATGCAATTGTTTTGACCTTTCTTTCTTTTAAAATATTGGAAAACTCTAAAATATGTAACGTCTCTCCGCTATACGAAACCAAAATCGCTAAATCATTCTCTCCCATACTATTAGCAACACTTCGAAGTTCATCCCAATCCTCACGTGCATTGCATATTTTCCCTGAAAATGTAAGCTTCCTTGCTGCATCAACACAAACTGGCAGAGACGCACCCACCCCAAAAAATTCTACATAATTACTTTCTTTTATATACTGGGCTGCTTTCATCATCTGTTTTTCATCAATTTGCTGTAATGTTAATTCCAATTCCTTTTTTACTCGGTGAATATGAGAGGATAAACCATTAGGAGAAGTAGTCATTTCTTCTTCCCTCTCCCGAGTCATATATTTACTTAATGTATATTTAAGATCTTGAAATCCATCATATCCGAGCTGCTTGCATGTTCTGCTAATCGTTGCAGTAGAGACAAATAATTCCCTGGATAAGTCCTTTAAATTGGAATGAGCAATACGTTCAGGATTCTCCAAAATATATTCCATCACCTGTTTTTCTAATTGACTTAATTTATCTCTATGTTGGGATAATCTTTTTAAAAAAACTTCCATATTCCTCACCAACTCTCACATTTTTACAAAATACACTCTACTAACAGTACTCTTAAATTACTTATTACCTCTTTTCCCACTGCTCTTTCAATCTGTATAAAATGAAGAGTAAGAAAAATTAAAGTATTCGTTTTGGACATGATCAAATTTAAAAATATAAGCATAATAATTACTGGAGATAAGCATGTACATTCTATCTCTTCATTATACATGCTTATCTATTTAGAGGTAAGAACACCGAAAAAATACTGCCATTTTTACAAGATTGTACTTTTATATAACCACCTTGTTCGGTAATAATTTTCCGAGAAATATAAAGACCAATTCCTATCCCTTCCACATCAACTGTATTTTGCCCGCGATAAAACCGCTTGAAAATTTTTGCTAGTTCTTGCTCCCTAATGCCTATGCCATTATCAGAAATGTCTATGCGAACAAAAAATTCATAGCTCATCACCGAAATAGCGACCTTGCCTCCCGCATGAGTATATTTCACAGCGTTATCCAATACATTAAAAATGGCCTCAATGGTCCACTTTTTATCCAAAATAATCATCGTTTCTTTATTCTCTTCAAATAAAAGATCAATATTTTTTTTCTTTGCTTTCTCATATACTTGTTTTACCGCCTGAAGAATAACATCATTTACACTTTCCATCTGCATCTTTAATTCAATAATTCCACCTTCAAGGCGGGACATTTTTATCAAGTTATCTACTAAAAAGGCAAGTCTTTCAAGTGATTGACTATACATTTGATAATACTCTCGATGCTGCTCTGCTGTTAAATTCGGCTCCTGCAACAAATCACTAAACATTTTTAAAGAGGCAACGGGTGTTTTTATTTGATGCGAAATATCCGAAATCAGGGATTTGATTTCGTTTTTTTCCTGATTCATTGCCTTATTTTGCGCTCTTAAGATACCGCTTAGTTTGATCACCTGATATTGTAGCTTTGAAAGCAAGGTATCTTCTACATCTGAAAAAACTTGCCGCTCTTCTAAGTCAATCATTCTATCAATAAGATTTGAAAGGTCAATGAGCATCCTGTCTATATGAGATTTATAGAGGTTATCCATAAATATTAATGCCAAAAACAATGTAAAGGTTCCTACCCCACATAAAAAAATGATTGATGCTCTTTCATTGATTAACCATGCAATAATCGGAATCGCCAACGCAATGACAATGGAAATTAGATAGATCCCTTTTCGTAATTGTTCTGTTTTTTTCATCATTACGCTCCGAAGGTATAACCAATACCAAATACAGTAATAATATATCGAGGATTTTTCACATCGTCCTCCAGTTTTTGTCGCAAACGACGAATATGAACACTTAACGTATTCTCATCAATATAATCCCCATCAACGTCCCAAACTCGTTCTAAAAGCATAGAACGAGTTAGAACCTTACCTCTATTTATAATCATGTATTCAAGTAATTTATACTCTTTTGCTGTTAATTTACACTCTACCTTATTTTTTTTGACAAGCATACGCTCAAAGTTAACCTCTAAATCCTTGTATTGGAATCGTTTCTGTTCCTCGTTATTGTTTTGAAAGCACCGGAGAATAGCCTTTACTTTATGCCTGAGCACCTCAATGGAAAATGGTTTAGCCATATAATCATCACACCCAGCATGAAACCCCTCTAACATATCTCGCTCCGTATCATTGGCTGTTAAGAAAATAATAGGACAGCTACTGTTTTCACGGATTTTTTTACAGAACATTAAACCATTGCCATCAGGTAAACATATATCTAATAAAAATAGGTCAAAATGTTGTTTTGAGTAATTTTCAACCCCTTCAAAAAAATTATAAGCGACAACTACTTCATGCTTGTCCTTTTCTAATGCAAGTTGAATTCCTCTGTTTAAGAGCCTGTCATCTTCTAATAGAAGAATCGTTGCCATGATTTTCACCTACCTTAAATCGTATAGTGAGAAAGACTTCTCTATCATATTAGGACGATTTATATATATCCTAAGTTTCTCGCTAGTTAGTTTCCGTTTCACGAAGTCTTTCGGTGACGCTATCTTTTACAATTAGCCTGTAAATAATATTCGGTACTAGCAGACAAATCATAAAAATGATTACAATCAATGTACTCATCAGAATGAAAGGATAGTCAAAAGTAGCATAATCAGCAATTTTTGGAGTGACAACAGACATTGCATAAATCACTGCATTCCCAAGTGTCATCATTATTATCAATGTAATGAACGCATAATAGAAGCCTTCGTAAGTAAGCATTCGATGAACTTGTTTCTTGGTCATTCCAATACTCTCCAATACAGCCAATTCCTTAAGTCGACTATGCACACCTGTTACCATAACATTAACAAAGTTTAACAATCCAATGAAAATAAGAAGTATCGAGATACTATCTGCTAATATATTCATGCTCGTTATCGTTGAATCAAAAGCGGCTGTCACGTCGGATTTAGCTTCAAATACATATTCTCCAGACGAAACTTGTGTATTTATATTTTTTAACCTGTTTTTCACAGCTGGTTCTCTTGAATCATCAACATTCATTTTTATAAAAAATGCTGTGGCATTATTGGTAAATTTATTCATAAACGTCTCACTAACATAGATAGCTGGTATTTCACCAAACCTATAAGAATAGAGCTCGTATTCACTTTCTTTCGAATTAAAAACTCCACCAATCATAACCGAAGTTTCTTTGTTCGTATCCTTTTCTTTTAAAACAACTTTTTTTCCAATCATATTTTCCATATTTTCATAGTTCATGGAATTGCTAATGATGACCGTTTCTCCTTTTTTGAATGCCCTTAAATCTATTTGCTGATGATGGGTCTTGTTATAAGATTCGACATAATCGTCACCAACGGCAATCAGTCTCGTTCCATAATCCTCAAGACTTTCTACATGTGAGAGAAATTCTTTATATGATGTAAATTGTTCCTGTCCCTTAAAATACGGATCATGATAATATACTCCTTTTAAAATGGGCGTTAACAGCACATCATCATACACAACACCTGAACGTACAGATGTAATGATCTCCATCTCTGAAATCTCGTCCATTTTGGATAGCTTTGCTAAAAAATGATCATCAAATACCTCTTTATCCACTGCTGTACTTTGATAGACAAAGTCATCAGGGTAGTAAGTATCAAGATAGTTTTCCACTTTCAAACTATCCAGAAAGCCGTTTACGCTAAGCAAAGTGAGAATTCCCAGTGTTAAAGAGGCAAATACAAGAAATGCCCTTTTCTTCACTCGAAAAACATTATGAAGTGCCATGCGATGAAGTTTGCTACCTTTTGTAGAACTTCTATTTTTTTTCTTGCTCACAACACCTGTATACCGCAACGCCTCTATTGGTGAAACACTTCCAGCCATTTTTGCAGGTTTACGACAACTAAGAAAGATTGTGAAAAAAGCAAACAAGGCTGTTCCAACAAAAATAATCGGATGAAAAGAAAGATCATTTGGCATCGCACTGTACATGCTGTCATCCTGAAATATTTTCATCGCCATTGGCACAACACCAAAAGAAGTTATAAAGCTTAAAGCTAACCCTAACGGAATGGCGACAAATGATAGACGGTATACTTGATTACGTACAACCTTTCTAATTTGTTTTGGCGAAGCACCAATAACTTTTAACATTCCATAAAAGCGAATATCCTTTGCAACAGATATGTAGACCACATTGTAAATAAGCAAATAGCCACTTAATACAATAAAAAGGGAGATTGAACATATTACTGCTATTGCGGTCATTGTAATATTTGAGCTTTCTTCACTTGTATCAAAAGCTCTATAAAGCTCTTGTCCAGGTTTTAACGCTATATCTTTTTCTATTTTTGAATAAGCCTCTTCCTTCTGTGCTCCTATTTTTGTTGAAATCGATAAGATCCCATTCTCCTCCAACGTAAAGCCGCTGTTTTTTATATATTGTTGAGAGACAAGAGCTATCCCTACTCCACCATTTCCATAGTCTTTGTAATTTGTAAACCAGCCAGAAAGTCGAAAACTCTCTGACATTTCACCATTTTGGGTAACATAGGAAAGAGGAATTGTCATATCCAATTTAGGATTCTCTATTCCGAGCAGGCTCAATGCTTCTACAGATAACATCATTTCATTTTTCCGAACAGGATAGTCTCCGTTTATATGACTAATGGCAGGAGTATACATACTTTCCCACTGACTTTCATCATAGAAAATCATAGGAATCGCAACATTTGCGTTATCTTCTTTATACTGCTCAATTGTCCCAGCTTTCACTTGAATTCCAGCCGCTTCTATATAGTCAAGCTGTTTAATTTTATAATATTGTTCCTCTGTAGGATGATCGAGAAAGATAGAAGCCGTTGTTCCAGCCGCTCTTATTGTCATGGTGGAATAATTCTTCGCAAAGCTTATGCCAATACTAAATACAGTAGCAATCATATAAGTAGTTAAAATGATTGCCATAACAGCAAACATGTTTCTTGTTCGGTTTTTTTGAATGGAGCGTTTGGAAAGACGTTTAATTGCTGTTTGATTATTATTTTTATGCATGCTCCTTCGTCTCCTTGGCAACTTTTCCGTCTTCAATTCGAATCATTCGCTCTGCCATTTGGGCAATTTCTTCATCATGCGTGATCATCACTGTCGTTTGGTGATAGCGCCGACTTATCGTTTGCATCAGCAATAATACATCAAGACTCGTTTTACTATCCAAATTACCAGTAGGCTCATCGGCAAGAATAATTGCCGGTTTAGCTGCTAAAGCTCTTGCAATCGCCACCCTTTGTTGCTGTCCTCCAGAAAGATTATTTGGCATTGCGGTCAACTTATTTTCAAGACCTAGAGTCTCGATAATTTCATTAATAAAGCGTTTATCTGGGTTCGCACCATCAAGCTCGATAGGCAAAACAATATTTTCATATACATTGAGAATTGGAACCAAATTATAATTTTGAAAGACAAATCCAATGTTACGTCGGCGAAAAATGGTTAGTTCCTCATCTTTCATTGTATAAATGTCCCTGTTCCTGAACATAACATGACCAGAAGTAGGACGATCAAGACCGCCCAACATATTTAATAATGTCGACTTCCCACTTCCAGACGTTCCGATGATTGCCACAAATTCCCCTTCGTCTATGCTGATAGAAACTCCATCAAGGGCCCGAACTTCGCTATCTCCTTCTCCGTAAATCTTTCTGAGCTTATTGGTTGCTAAAATACTCATTTCTACTCTCCTCCAATTTCTATCACCACTTGTTAAAAGTAAGTATAGCAATCACTTCTTACGATTTCGTGACGAAAATTCTTACATTATCGTGAAGTTGAGGAACATAACTTATTAGTGAAAAAGGAGAGAAATACTTTACTGATCATCGCCATACAAACGATAAAAAAACCTAAGGGGTTGGTGGTGACCCCACAAAGTTAGAGTTTTTATTAAGCAGCTGATTGGCTGGTTTGAGTTCGGTATTGTATTGGACTTAAACCAGCCAATTTTACTTTTATACGCTTATTATTGTAGTAAT
>NZ_SWLZ01000006.1 GCF_005502275.1 Robertmurraya siralis | reverse complement strand
ACTATATCATGAATTCGAGAGTGACTGTTTTTCTAAAACTGTCTACTATATAGGGACAATAACAGTATAAAGACCGAAATATTTCGATTTAGACCGATAAAATGAAATAAAGACCGAAATACTTTTTTAAAGACCGATATCCAGAAAAGAGCTTCATTTAGTATTAGTGATGTCATCAAAACAAAAAAAGACCGGGCGTTTTGCCCGGTTTTCATATCCAATCAGCGCTGAAATTTAGTTGTTATAAGCGCCAAAGCTTAATAAATTGGTAAAGATTCGATATCCTCCTGGGACTTGGGCATCAATTTGCCGATAGAAAACAAGGCTCGTATAAAGGTAGGTCCCTTTACCATAATTCGCCATGAGAATTCCGCTTGTAAAGGGCTCTTCATTCGGATCAGCCATCGAAACAAAGGTTTCGTAACGGTCATCCCATGCCATTGGGAAGTAGAGACCTCTTTCTTGAACCCAGTTATCCCAGTCATTGCTTGTAATTTTATTAGGAAAATTAAATAATGGGTGTTCTGGTTGCGTCATTGTTACTTCAGCATTTTCGTCGGTAACTCGCCAACGAATTGATGGGCTTCCGATTGTTAATGGGTATGGAGGTGTCAAAACGGAATTCCAAGGGTCGCCAGAAGTCATGTATTGGACGACTAAATGACCGCCATTTTCTACGTATTCCAGTAATCGCTCGTTATGTTGTAAAAAGTCTTCTCTAGCGAGAGTTACCCGAATTCCAGTAACAATTGTATCGTATTGACTAAGATCACTAGTAGCTAAATCATCGGAAGTTAGTTTGGTAATATCAAATCCGGCATTTATTAGTGAGTCGGCGATAGTATCAAACCCGCTTTCAATATAACCAATTTTTAGATGGTCTGGCTTTAACAGTTCGAATGCCACGCCATTGATTGCTGCTGGATAGAGGAAGTACGAGTCTTTAATATGCTCATATTTAATCTCCTGAACAGTTGCATTGTAGATTTTTCCCTCTGCAACAGCAATTGTTTCAATTGTAAAACTTCCCTCATCTACGTTTGAAGGAGGTATTAATGTAAAGGCAACATCCTTTTCCTCAAATCGTTCTGTTAGGGAGACATTTGCTACTGCAGGCTGACTTGCCCAACCATCTGGCAGATTTAATGAAACCTTTGCACTCTTCTTTTCTTTTGCATAGTTTTTGACTTTTACATTTACAGGTATTTTATCTTGTACGTCTGCTGTGTTCACGGTTATATTGGCAGGTGTGGCAGTTACACTTAAATCAGGAAGAACACTGACTGTATTATTCAAATCAAGACTTTTACTTGTTTCGACCCCGTTTTCTTTAAATGAAATTTGAGCCTGTAGCATGGCTTCGTCGTAGGGGTGGAAATATTCGGCTTTCTTAGGAACGGTCACATTATAAGTAACTGTTTTTGACTCCCCAGGCTTCAGATGTTTGAGTTCTGAAGGTTTTTCATGTCGCCAATTCTTAGGGGTAATCAGAGCTGTTTTGATATGTTGAATCTTTGTTTTTCCTTTATTTGAAACAGTTACTTGTACTTTTGTTTTTTCTCCTTGTGTTAACACATATGAATCGATCCCAATATCTACTGAGAGGTTGGAAGAAATAAAGCTTAATTCTTGAAGTTGCTCAGCTTTCACTTCAAGTTTATGGATTAAATCATTTTTAACACTGCTATTCAAGGTGCTTGATTTAATAAGAGATATTATTTTTTTAACTTCTTTTAAAGCATTTTGAGATTTCGGTAAAATTGCTTCGCGTTTAGGGTATAGGCTGATCATCTCCTCCAGTTTATCCTGCAATGCATTGAGGCGCTTTTGAACGTTATTTGCAGGAATTATTTGTGCCCATTCGTGGAAATCGTATGGAATTCCTGCAAAAATTTCTTTGGAAGAGGATTGTACGGCCGACTTGACTAAATCTAAATGCGCCTGTCTTGGAGCGACTGGAATATCATTGCCCATTCCTTGGCTCTTGTGTAAATAGCGTGAAGCTTCACCGAGCTGAGGGTAGCTCATCCCATAAATAGGGTCGTAGTCTCCAATTTCGATCGAAGTGGTGGCAGAATCGGCTGATGACGCAGGCAGGTAAAGTTTCTTGATTTGCCAAGGATGTAATCCCTCTTTAAAGTGCTCAGGAAAAACTTCTGGATCTGCAGCATCTTCAAAAGCTTTTTGTGATAAAACAGTTATGGCTCTATGGTGTCCGTGTTGACTGTCGACATTTAGGAAAGAAGGCATAACAATGTCCGGTTGGTAAATTCTAATAAATTTGATTAAACGCTCATAGGTTAGTTCTTCACCCCATTTTTCGAGTGTTTCATCGGGTGATTTAGAAAAGCCAAAATCGTAGATAGGATCTGATGTTGTTTCACTTAGATGGTAGGCTTTAACTCCATTAACTTTAGCAGCTTCAATCATCTCGTTGGAGCGAATGATCCCGAGGGCATTTCCTAGCTCATTCCCGATGGCATTTTGACCACCTTCTCCTCTGTTGGCAATGAGGCTAGCTGTTTTGACTCCTAAGCCTCGTGATAAATAGGCAAGCAGATCGCTGCGCTCATCATCTGGATGCGCTCCTGTATTTAAGAATGAAACTGTTGTATCAAGCGGTTTGACAGCATTCCACAGTTCAACATCAGGCTCATTTTTAGTTTGTGCAAAACTAATCGGAGGCAAAAGAGAGGCAAAAAACAGAATGGTCACAATTAAATAACTAAGTTTTTTCAATGAGAGAAACCCCTTTCATAATTAGGATAAGTATTCTTCAATACTCCTTTCTTTATTATTTTAGTTAGTAAAATTAACTAACTAATAAGAATAAATTATACTCTCAAGTCATATTATATAATTATTCAGAATATTGTAAACATCACTAAATGACTATTTGACACAAAAAGTAGGTAGATAGAACAAGGGCTAAATTCATGGTTACTTTAATTTCTGATTCAAAATAATCTAAATTTTTTAAATTAAATATTGTAAACACTTTCATTTTATTATATAAATTAATTAGGCTAACTAACTAACAAATGTAGGGCTGTGATATCTGTGATTAGAAAATCTCCAAATGAACAATCAAAACTTTTTAACAAAAAACTTGTTTTGCAATGTATAAGAACCTATCAACCTATTTCTAGAGCTGAAATAGCAGGAAAGCTAAATTTTAGCAAACCGACAGTTTCCATTCTTGTGGATGAATTAGTTCAAGAGAACTGGATACATGAAAGAGGGATAGGAGAGTCCTCTTCACAAGGTGGAAGAAGACCGATACAGCTTTATTTTAATGAAAAAGCCGCGTATGTAGTTGGAGTAGATATTGGCGGTACGAAAGTAAAAGCAGCTATCTCCGATTTGACTGGGAATATTATCTGTTCAAGGACATTCAGTACAAAGAAGCATCTAAAGCAATTAATGAGAATGCTTTATACGGAAGTTTTTGACATGCTCCAGCAAAGCCAAATAGCAGAAGAGTTGGTGCTAGGAATGGGAGTTGGCGTACCGGGGATAGTTGAAACGGAAACTGGGGTAGTGCTTGAGGCACCAAGTTTAAACTGGATTCGTTATCCGTTTTTGACAGAGTCTGAGAGATATTTTTCCTTCCCAGTCTATGTTGATAACGACGTTAACGTTGCCGTTCTTGGAGAACAATGGTTGGGAAGTGCTCAGAAAAAGGAGAACATTCTGTTCATCGCTGTCGGAACTGGAATAGGTAGTGGCATTATCATTCATAACCAACTGTACCGAGGGGCGTCTTATGCCGCCGGTGAAATAGGTTATTTAGTAACAGACAAGAATGATATGAAAAAAGAGTTTAAACCAATTTTTCATCGATATGGTTATCTGGAAAGTGTTGCAGGTGGAAAAGCCATCGGTGAGAAATTAACAATGGCAATCAGGGAAGAGCGCAACCACCCTTTATATAAAGAGGCGATTGCTTCTGAGTTGACAGGTAAACAAGCTTTTCTGTTAGCTTCGGATGGAGACAAGGTAGCATTAAAAATTGTTGAGAATGCAATAGAACATTTAGCTTATGGAATTATTAATGCCGCATCTCTTTTAAATCCTGAGGTTGTAATTTTAGATGGGGGAGTAATGAAATCGGCTGACTTCATTCTTCCAAGATTGCAAAAAATTGTGCAGCCATACTTACCTAGTTCAGTGGGAATACATCAATCAGAGCTTGGCGAAAATGCAGGAGTATTAGGAGCAATCTCTCTGTTTTTAAGAGAATATGACAGTATTTTAAATGCACCTAACTTGTGACATCCGTGTCTCCTATTTATTCCTTGTTAAACAAAAATTTTGGGCTCATCTTATATGAAATCTTGGTTTCACGTCCTTTTTTAGAACTGAAGGGTACTCTGATTCCACGACTCGTTTTCTCCTTTCGTTTCATGATTCAGACGGAAATGGGCCCAAAAACAACACTGACATCTAACAAAGCTATGTATAAAAATGGTTCTTAGTAGATTATTGATCTACTTCAAGAATAAATAAAGAAGCTAGGGGGATTCAAATGTTTAAAAAGAAGAGTTTTTTAGTTCTTTTACTGGGGTTGATGATGTTGTTTGTTTCTGCATGTTCAAGCGGTTCTTCAGGTGAAGAATCTCCATCGAATAATCAAGGTGGGGATGCAGAAGAATCTGCGAGTGGAAATCTTGTTATTTATACAGCGCGGGATCAGACGATCGTTGATCAAGTTGTTGAGATGTTTAATGCGAAATACCCTGATGTAAGAGTTGACGTCTTAACGATGGGAGCACAGGAGATTCTTGAGCGTGTACGTGGTGAAAAGGCAAATCCACAGGCTGACTTTTGGTGGGGTGGTACTCAATCTGCCTTTATGACTGCAGCAAACGAAGATTTATTAGAACCATTTAAGCCAAGCTTCGATGCTAGTATTCTAGCAGAACATAAGGATGCAGAAGGCCGTTGGTATGGCGAGATGCTTCTACCGGAAGTTATCATGTACAACTCAGATATGCTTTCCAAAGAGGAAGCTCCACAGGATTGGGATGATTTATTAGATCCAAAGTGGGATGACCAGCTCATCATTCGTGGTGTATTAGCGTCCGGAACGATGAGAACCATTTACTCAGCGATGATTCATGAGCAAGGTGCTGATAATCCTGAAGCAGGTTATGAATGGCTTAAAAAATTAGATGCCAACACGAAGGAGTATGCACAAGATCCAACAAATTTATATTTGAAGCTTGCTCGTCAAGAAGGCTCAATTTCTCTTTGGAATCTTCAAGATATCCTTATTCAAAAGAATCAGCATAATCAGCCGTTTGATTACATCTATCCTCAAAGTGGTGCACCTATTTTAGTTGATGCAGTTGGTCTAGTCAAAGATGCAAAAAATCTTGAAAATGCAAAGTTATTTTATGAGTTCTTGTTTGAGCCAGAAACACGAACAACGTTAGCAGAGGATTTATATCAAATTCCAACTCGTACTGATATTGATAAATCTGCAATGCCTGATTGGTATCAAGAACTTGAGTTGAAATCTTTAGAGCTTGACTGGGAAGTTATGTCCGAAAAAGAGGCAGAATGGATGCAATATTGGGATGAAAATATAAAAGGTAAGAACTAAGCGAACTGTGGTTCCTTTTAAAAAGGGTGAAGAAATTTCCTTTGCCCTTTTTATGAATTTTACTGATTTTAATCAAGCGATCGCTGCAAGATTAATGACAAAAAATTTTTTCCTTGAAGAAAACATTTTTACAACGATTGCACACAAGATGTTCTAGTAAAAATTGTGTTCTTTCGATCGTTCCTGAAGGTGCTTGCTCTTTCTAAATTACAGCGAGGTGTTCGTATTGAAAAATGTAAGACTAGAAACTGTTAGTAAAATGTTTGGTTCAGCTGTTGGCGTTGAGAATGTAGATATAGATGTTAAACCTGGAGAGTTTTTTACCTTTTTAGGACCATCAGGATGTGGAAAAACAACTACATTACGGATGATTGCTGGTTTTTATTTTCCGACAAAAGGAAAAATTTATTTTGATAATCGTGATGTAACAACTCTTCAGCCAAATAAACGAAATATTGGGATGGTCTTTCAAAATTATGCACTTTTTCCACATATGACTGTTTTTGAAAATATTGCATTTGGTCTTGAAGTACGCAAAATGTCCAAAGCAGTAATCAAGGAGAAAGTGGAACGAGCACAAAAACTGGTTCATCTAGAAAAATACGGTGCACGTAAAATAAATGAGCTATCAGGTGGGCAACAACAACGTGTTGCGTTAGCTCGTGCTCTTGTAATCGAGCCAGATATTCTTTTGCTTGATGAACCACTTTCCAATTTAGATGCAAAATTGCGCGAGGAAACGAGAGTTGAGATTAAGAGACTTCAGGTTGAGTTAGGGGTAACGACGATCTATGTTACCCATGATCAAACTGAAGCAATGACCATGTCCGATCGGATTATGGTTATGAAAGAAGGTGTTGTTCAACAAATTGGAACTCCGCAAGAGATCTATAATAAACCAACCAATCATTTTGTTGCTTCTTTCATTGGAGAATCAAATGTACTGAATGGAGAAGTGGTTGAAATTATTGAAAACTCGGTGAAAGTAAAGCTCGAAGATCATATTTTTGTTCAAGGTTCTATCGATCAGTCAGCAAATGGAAAAAATCTTACAATTGGAGAGAAGATAAAATGTTCAATTCGTCCGGAGGCAGTGTTTGAAGGTCCAGGAGTGAATGAATTACACGGCACGATTCAATTGGTTGAATTTACTGGAGTAAGTATTAATTATGTTGTTAAAGTCGGCTCCAATATCATGAAAGTAATGATTATTAATAAAGGTAACCGAATTCTTAATAGAGGTGATTCGATTACTCTCCATGTTCCGGTAAACGGAATTTACTTGATTGGTGAATAGGAGGTGAAAAAATGAGTGGAAATCAGGATGTAGTTATGAAAGAAAATTGGTGGAGTCGGTTAACCCGATCCAAATATTTTGTTTATGTTTTAATTTCACCTATTTTTTTGGTGCTTTTAGCATATGTAATTTATCCTTTTTATCAGACTTTTCTCCAAAGTGTTATGACTGAGGAAGGTGCGACTTTCGAAAATTACCAACGCTTTTTTGGCTTAACTAGTACTGCCAATCTTGAAGCGCTTTGGACAAGTATATATATTTCGGTCATTAGTGTTATTACCTGTGCCATTGTTGGGGTAACGATGGCCTTTTTAATGGAACGTTATGAGTTCCCCGGCAGAAGGATTTTATCAGTTTTAATTTTAGTGCCGATGGCATTGCCGCCACTGGTGGGTGTTTTATCTTTCACCTTTTTATATGGAGAAAGTGGTATTATTCCAAGGTTTTTTCAAGCATTGTTTAATCTTGATAGTGTGCCATTTGCTTTAAAAGGTGTTGTAGGAGTGATCGTTGTTCATACGTTCACCATGTATACGTATTTTTATTTAACTGCAGCAGCAGCGATTAAAGGATTGGATCCCTCCTTAGAAGAAGCAGCAACAAGCTTAGGCTCAGGGAGAATTCGCATTTGGCTTAAAGTAATTTTACCAATGTTGACGCCATCACTTGTGGCTTCTTCCTTACTTGTCTTTATGATATCCATGGCTTCGTACACTGCACCATTAATGTTTGGTGTTGATAGAACAATGACGATGCAAATTTACTTGTCGAGGACGAATGGAAATCTTGATATGGCAGCTACTCAATCTACCATTCTTTCGATTGTTTCGATTTCCTTTTTGATTCTGATGAGATGGTATCAGGGCAGACGTAATTTTCAGAATCAGAGTAAGGGCATCGGCGTTCATCGAACCGAATTGCGTTCACAGTTGGCAAAATACTTATCGATGGCTTTTTCTTTTATCGGTGTCATTATCTTAATGCTTCCAATTCTAGTGCTTGTGTTGATCTCTTTTTCAGTTGATGGAGAATGGACTGTTCAAATTATCCCGACAAGCTATACATTGCAGCATTATATTGATCTATTTACAGATGAGCGCACCTGGCGTCCGATATGGAATAGTCTGCAGATGAGCTTTGTCGCAACGGCAGGCAATATTCTTTTCGGTGTTGCCGCAGCATATGCACTTGTACGAATGAGATTTAAAGGGAAAGTGTTTCTTGATATTTTAATTATGGTTCCATGGGCCCTTCCGGGTACTGTTGTTGCTGTTAATTTAATCGCTGCTTTCAGTGAACCTAATGTTTTTAGCTTTAACCAAGTTTTAATTGGGACATTTTGGATTTTGCCATTAGCATACTTTGTCCGGCACCTGCCGTTAATATTCCGCTCCACGTCTGCTGCATTAATGCAAATGGACGAATCAGTCGAAGAAGCAGCTCGCAGCTTAGGAGCAAATTGGTGGTACACCTTTAGGCGGGTTGTCATGCCAATGGCTTTTTCTGGAATTCTAGCAGGAACATTGCTCGCTCTTGTTCAGGGAATTGGTGAATTTGTTGCTTCTATCTTAATTTACAGTACCTCTACCATGCCATTATCAGTTGCCATATTCCAGAAAATGTACGCATTTCAATTTGGAACTGCATGTGCATACGGGGTACTACAAATTGTGTTAATCATTCTCGTTCTCTTTATCTCACAAAAGTTAACCGACGGAAAAGCAGGAGCTGCCATATAAAAAGGAGAGAAGTTTATGAAAGCAAGTGATATTCACGGAAGAGATCTTTATCGGCTTGAGCAGGCACCTTTTGCTGTTGTCCCATTGGGTAGCTTTGAATACCATGGCCCTCATTCTCCATTAGGGACTGATATTGTATTAGCAGAAGGGTTTGCAGATTTGATTGATCCTAGCTTAGGTGGAGCCATTTATCCAACAGTACCTTACACGGCGTGTCCTGGAAAAACGAATAAGTACAAAGGGACGTTGACGATTCGTCCCAGTGTCATGCAGGAGTATTTAATAGATATTGTTGTTGGAATCCTTGAGCAGGGAATTAAGAAAGTTATTCTGTTAAATGCCCATGATGGCAATATGGGCTTATCGCGAACGGTAGCAGAGTATGTGACTGGGCAACATACTGATGCAAGTATATTATTGGTGAATTGGTGGCAGATGGTGGCCGTTGATGATGCGAAAGAAATAGGATTTGAGGGAACAAAAGGACGGGGACATGGCGGTCCTTTTGAAATGTCAGCAGTTAAAGCCTTTCGTCCAGATTTAGTGGAAGTGGAGCAAGGGGACGAGGAGTTTAAGGAACAAACTCCGCTTTCGGATCATCCCTATATTTTAGTTGAGGGAACCCCTGTTTCATGGGATGGTTATACTGGTTTAATTCAACAAATAAGTGAAGACAAGGGAAGAAAAATTGTCCATAAAGCTAGCACTAATTTAAACGAGTTAATTAAAAATTGGCTTTACTAATAGTAGACAAGAAGGGATTGACTATAATGAAATCAGTGCTAAGGGAACAGGTCATCAATAAGGAAGGAGCAGTCTTTCCTTCAAAAACGTATATGTCAATGGTACTTGAACCAGCTTATGATGAGGCGAAGACACAATTTATTGACTCTATGTTAGAAATTCACTATGCACATTTAATTATGTTAGTTGAGCAAGGAATTATTGAAGATGCCGAAGCGAAGAAGATTGCGAAAGCTGTACAGAAGCTAGATGTTGAAACGATAAAGTTGAGCAGTTACACGGGAGAATTTGAAGATTTATTTTTTGAAGTAGAGCATTCTTTAATTGAAGAAGCAGGAGATATTGCGGGTAATCTCCATATTGCTAGAAGTCGAAATGACATGGGAATCGCGATTTATAGAATGACGTTACGAACAAAATTACTAGTTTTAATTGAAAAGGCGATAAAACTGCGTGAAGCACTTATTGAATTAACGGCGGAGCATAAGGAAACGGTAATGATTGGCTATACCCATACACAGCAAGCGCAGCCAACCACGTTAAGTCACTATTTAAATGCCATGACAGATGTACTGACACGAGATATTCAGCGAATGCAGGCAGCTTTTAGGACAGTTAATCGCAGCAGTATGGGGGCGGCCGCACTTACAACATCAGGCTTTGCCATTAATCGGGAACGGATGAAGGAGCTGTTAGGGTTCGAAGAGGTGATTGATAATGCATGGGATGCAGTAGCTGGAGCCGATTATATTGCTGAAACTGCAACATCGGTTCAACTATCAGCATTGAATTTAGGAAGGTCGATGCAGGATTTTCTACTATGGGGAACGCAAGAGTACGGTGCTTTTCTCCTTTCTGCTCCATATGTGCAAATTAGCTCTATTATGCCACAAAAAAGAAACCCTGTTTCGATGGAACATATGAGAGCATTGTTATCAAGCGTGGCGGGAGATTGCCAAACAGTCTTGTTAATGGTTCATAATACTCCATTTGGCGATATTGTAGATACGGAAGACGATATGCAGCCCTATATTTGGAAAGCTGTTGAGAAATTGGGCGGCATTTATGAATTGTTGACCTCTGTATTATTGACAATGGAAGTAAACAAGGAAGTTCTTTTAAAGAGGGCGCAAGAGAGCTTTGCAAATGTAACAGAGTTAGCTGACACGATTGTTAGAAAAGACGGTTTGTCTTTCAGGCAGGCGCATCATGTTGTTAGTTCCACTGTTAAAGAATTGATGAGAAGTGGTCAAATTACATTACATTCTTTAACGTTGGAGCTGTTAAACAAGCAATTTATGAAAATAGTAGGCAAACAATCCAGCTTATCGGAGGAAGAATTAAAACAATGTTTAAGCCCTGAGTATTTTGTACAAATACGCAGTTTAGAAGGTGGACCAAGTCCAACGAGGATGGAAAAAACGATTGAAGTGAGACAAAAGGAACAAAGTGATTTAATTTTTTGGTTGAATGAAAGAAAAGATAATTTGTCGAAAGCGGCTTTAAACGTCAAAACCATTACCTCAAAGTGGACGGATTCGCAAAATTAAGTAGATGCAGCTTATAGCTAAAGAGGGTAACCGACGGTTACTCTCTTTTTATATTTGACAATTTCCTTGGATTCTCCTGTTTATTAGCTAATCGTACTATCTGGAAAGAGCTTAATGAAGACTCGAAAAACAGATGGGAAGATAATGCCGAGTATTGGGATGATTATATGGCGAAGAAAGTAATCGATGTGATTAGACCTTCCACGGAAAAATTGTTGGGCGTTGAACAAGGTCACGATATTTTAGATATAGCCTATGGAACTGGAAGTTTTCAAGAAGAATAGCCAAATTGGGAGCTATTAAAAGACGATGGGCATTTTATTTTGTCAATTACACCAACCTCAGAGGTGCGGAAAATTAATAAATTAGAAGGCATTAACGTATATTTTCATAAACAGCCGGAAAATCCACTTTTTATCAGCTTAGTTATCACTTCTGCCATTTCTTTCGGTGGTTTATCCATTCCGTTATTGAGCCATTTTCTGATGACATCGATGCTCCCGCTTATGATAAAGGTACTTATATAAACAGAAAGCTTGGGGTCAAGCGTATGTACTGCTTTCCAATTTTGCATGAAGGCTTGGTGAGCAAAAGTGATCACTTTTTTCTGGAAGTTGGTGTCCGTATTTTCGTCTAGAAGTACTTGGCAAACTTCTTGCTTAGAGGTGAAGTATTCTAGCAATCTCTCTATCAATTGAAGATCGCCCTCGTCTTTATCATAGGTGCATTGGTTAAGGTAACCAGCCATATCTTGAATAATTTCTTCCTCAATTTTATCGAGGAGATCGAAATGATCGAGGTAATGGGCATAAAAAGTTGAGCGATTAATATCAGCAAGCTCACAAATTTCTTTTACGGTAATGGAAGAAATTGATTTTTCTTTTAATAACTTGATCAAACTTTGCTTTAAGGCCATGCGTGTATACTTTTTGCGTCGATCTAATTTGGAATTCATGAGTGAACTCTCCTTGAATTTTTGATTTTCCCAACACAATTATTAAATGTGTTGGAAAAATTACAGATGTTGTTAAACTGATTATTGAATAGGCAACACCCTGTTTCTATAATGATATGGTGAATATAAAAAAATGGCAAGAGAGGTGAGGGATGATAAACATTGCAGCACGAGTTATTAAACATAAAAAATCCGTTGCGATTACTTTTATGATCCTGACCATAATATCTACCTTTGCACTTTTTACAGTATCGGTTAATTACGATATGAAGGATTATTTGCCAAAGGATGCTGGCTCAACAATCGCGTTGGACATTATGGAGCAGGAATTCGAGGGTGGTGTTCCATCCAATCGGGTCATGGTGAAAGACGTAACGCTCCAAGAAGCGCTTACTTTTAAAAAACAGCTGTCTGCAATTGATGGTGTCTCTGATGTGACTTGGTTGGATGATGCGGTTGATATTAAATCACCGCTCGAAATGGCTGAGCCTAAAACAGTGGAAACATATTATAAAAATGATACAGCGATATATTTATTCAGTATCCGTCCAGGTGATGAAGTCCAGGTGACGCAAGCCATTTACGACCTTATCGGGGAAGAAAATGCTCTTGCCGGTGAATCGGTGAATACTGCAACCCAACAAACGATGGCAGGAAAAGAATCGATGTTTGCAGCCATGTTATTAGTTCCAATTATCATTATCATTTTGGTTGTATCGACCACTTCATGGATAGAGCCACTGTTTTTCTTAACGGCAATCGGTATATCAGTCTTAATTAATATGGGAACCAACTTTTTTCTTGGGGAAGTTTCTTTCGTTACCCAGTCAGTGGCCCCCATTTTACAATTAGCTGTTTCACTGGATTATGCGATTTTCCTACTTCATAGTTTTTCAGATTATCGGAAAAAAGTTGCCGATCCGGACGAAGCGATGGAGCTTGCGATGAAAAAATCCTTTTCTGCCATTGCTGCCAGTGCGGCCACTACCTTTTTTGGGTTTATAGCACTGTCCTTTATGGAATTCGAAATCGGCTCAGACTTAGGAATTAATTTAGTCAAAGGAATTCTTTTAAGCTTCATAAGTGTTATGGTATTTTTACCAGCGCTTACGCTTCTTTTTTATAAATGGATTGATAAAACACAGCACAAACCTTTACTCCCTAGCTTTAAAAAAATGGGAAATGGGGTTGTTAAAGTTAGGCTAGTAAGTTTTATTTTTGTTCTTTTATTGATTGTCCCAGCCTTCTTAGCACAAAGTAAAACAGATTTTACATACGGCATTGGAGAGCAACCGAAGACAACCAGGACGGGTGCCGATATTGTGAAAATTAAAGAAGAGTTTGGCGAGAGTACGCCGATTGTTTTACTCGTTCCAAAAGGGGACGTTGTCAAAGAAGAAGAGCTTGTACATGATTTAGAGGAACTCAAGCATGTAACAAGTGTTCTTGCTTATGTCAACACAGTCAGTGCGGCGATTCCTCCTGAGTACTTAGATCCAGCTATTACGGAACAATTTTATTCCGAGAATTATAGTCGAATCATCTTGCAAACCGAAACAAAAAATGAAGGAAAAGAAGCGTTTCAGCTAATTGAAAAAGTACAACAGGCAGCCGATGAGCATTATGAAGAAGATGTCTATCTTGTTGGGGAAAGCGTGACCTTGTATGACATCAAAACGACAGTCGAAAAGGACAATAAGTTAGTTAATCTATTAACGATTGGAACTGTTGCTTTGGTTTTATTTGTCACATTCCGTTCAATTTCGATTCCAGTAATATTGCTTCTCACGATTCAGACATCTGTATGGATTAATTTATCGGTTCCATATTTTACAGATTCACCACTTCAGTATGTGGGATATTTACTTATTAGTATTATTCAGTTAGCAGCAACGATTGATTATGCCATTTTGTTAACAGATGCGTATAGAGATTATCGAAAGGAAATGAACGTCTTTCAAGCGGTCAGAAAAACAATTGATGATAAAATATTCTCGATTGGAGTTTCCGCTTCGATTTTATCAAGTGTAGGCTTCATTTTATGGATTACGTCGACTAATCCAATTGTTGCTTCCATTGGGCTATTGTTAGGTCGAGGAGCATTGCTTGCGTTTATTTTAGTTGTATTTTTCTTACCTGCGATGCTGGTGCTTTTTGACAAATTGATTATAAAAACCACTTGGAAAGCAAATTTTCATAAGGAGCAATGATGATGAGGAAAATAAAGAAAATTTTATTTGTCTTTGTAGCGCTTCTTTTATTGCTTCCTTCATTTCTTGTAACGGCTGCTGCAAATTCAAGTAAGTCGGAAGACGATGTTTCTTCAAGGGAGGGCACTGTCTCTTCAAAGGATGAAGTTGTTTATGCAAAGCTAAGTGCTACGGGTGAAAGACAAGAGATTTATGTCGTCAATATTTTGGATGTAGAACAGGCGGGGAAAGTAGTTGATTTTGGGCGTTATTCTCATTTGAAAAATTTAACGGATTTAGCCGAGCTCGAACAGCAAAATGGTGCAGTTGAATTTGTTGCCCCTAAGGGAAAATTTTACTATCAAGGAAATATTGATGAACAATCCTTACCATGGAATGTTTCCGTGTCTTATCTGTTAGATGGAAAAATGATTTCCCCTGATGAGCTTGCCGGAAAAGACGGGCATGTTCAAATCAGGGTTCAGACAAATGCCAATGAGGAAGTAGACCCTATATTTTTCCAAAACTATTTATTGCAGGTTTCACTTTCTTTAGATTTAGAGATGTATCGAAATATTGTGGCACAAGATGGGATGATTGCAAATGCGGGAAAAAACAAGCAAATCACCTTTACAGTGATGCCTGAAAAAGAAGGGGACTTCCTCGTTGAAGCTGATGTTCAAGGCTTTGAACTAGAAGGCATCGATATATCAGCAGTTCCATCATCAATGGCCATTGATTCCCCAGATATCGATGAAATGGTCGGTGACATGGAATCCCTAACAGATGCAATTGAAGAGCTCCATAATGGAGTTGGAGAACTTGATACAGGTGTCTCACAAATAAATTCAGGAGTGAAAGAGCTCCGTACGGGTTCTGAACAATA
Source organism: Robertmurraya siralis (assembly GCF_005502275.1). Taxonomy (GTDB): domain Bacteria; phylum Bacillota; class Bacilli; order Bacillales; family Cytobacillaceae; genus Robertmurraya; species Robertmurraya siralis. Next base: position 214,066 of record NZ_SWLZ01000006.1, on the reverse strand, counting down.
TCAAGATGGAATGAAGGCAGTCGCCGCTTCATCCTCTTCATTAATTGATGCGTCAAAGCAAATTAATGAAGCTCTTGTAATGTTGAATCGATCGTTAAGCAGTAATTCAGAAGAGATGGACCTTGGGGAATTGAAAAAGCTTCAAGATGGACTGCACCAAATAGCGGGAAGATTAAAAAAAACGTCAACAGGTTTAGCTACGCTAAAGAAAAATTACGCTATTTCATACCAAACTTTAGATGGTGCGATGAATGCTATTCCAGCACAAGAAATTTCCGAAGCACAAATCCAAGAGCTATATGGTAGCGGTGCTGATCCCGATGTATTAGACCGATTGCTGGATACCTATTCTGCCGCACTTAAAGCAAAAGGCACTTATGCAGCTGTCAAAGCTGCTTTTGATGGGGTGAATTCTACATTAGAACAGGTTAGTGGAGGTCTTCTAGAGATAACGACGCATCTTGAAACAATGGCAAAAGGAATTTCTTCTTCCCTAGAAAATAACGATATGGCAGATTCATTTGTTCTATTACAAAAAGGAATTAGCGATCTTTCAGCGAATTATAAAAAATTCCACTCTGGATTAGTCGGTTATGCAGGTGGGGTAAGTCAATTATCAAGCTCATACGGCATGCTCAATAGTGGTATTGCTGATTTGTCAACTGGGACCGGCGAATTAGAAAGTGGTGTCAGTGGGCTCCACGACGGTACTGGGGATCTAAAAGATGCGACAAGTAATATTCCAGAGCAAATGAAGGAAGAAGTTGAGCAAATGATGGCTGAATACGATAAGTCTGACTTTGAAGCCGTATCTTTCATGTCAGGGGAAAATGAAAACATCAATTCTGTCCAATTTGTTTTAAAAACAGAAAGCATTAAATATGAGGAACCTGAAAAGGTTGAAGAATTGGAGGAAGAACCACAAGGATTCTGGGCTCGTTTGTTAAAACTTTTTAAGTAATCAAATGATATGAGTTTAAATTCGAAGGCACGAATTGAGAAGCCTTCATTCAATATAGTAAAAGAAAGTGGAGATAAAAGATTTCTTTCTCTCCACTTTCTTTTTGAGCTAAGGCGATATAAGGGAGAGCCGCAATTATTCACAAAGCACTGCAACAATAAAAGGTACTCGAATAAAACTGATAATAAACAGCTCATTTGAACGTCAAGTCCGTGTTTTTACGTGGAGCTCCACAATCGACTTTAAAATCCCCATAAATTTCTTGTTAAATACCATAGCTATACTTATTCGATGGCATCTTTCTCGAAAGCTGAAAATCGTTTAATTGAAATGCTGATAAAGATTTCCCATTTCAATGGCTCCAACAGCTGCTTCATAGCCTTTGTTACCCGCTTTTGTTCCGGCTCTTTCGATCGCTTGTTCAATTGAATCTGTAGTAAGGACACCAAAGATAATCGGTGTACCACTTTGCATTCCAGTAGCGGCAACACCTTTTGCGACTTCACTGCTGACATATTCGAAGTGAGGTGTTGCTCCTCTAATGACTGTTCCAAGGGTGATAATCGCATCAAAGATTCTTTGGTCAGCTAATTTTTTAGCAGCGAGAGGGATTTCAAAGGCTCCAGGTACCCACATTACGGTAATATCTTCATCCTTAACACCATGCCTTATTAATCCATCCTCGGCTCCAGCCAATAGTTTACTCGTAATAAATTCATTGAAACGAGATACAACGATTCCAATTTTCAATCCAGTACCGACTAAATTTCCTTCAAGTATTTTTGCCATGATCGATTCACTCCTATAAAAATTTAAAATATGTGTTCAAGTTAATCAATGGATAGTAAATGTCCAAGTTTTTCTTGCTTCGTTTTTAAGTAGCTTACATTTTCTTTTTTTGTTGGCATTTGCAGGGGAATTTGTTCCACTACTTCTAAACCTAAACCTGCAAGACCTGCGATCTTTCGTGGGTTATTTGTTAATAAACGCAGCTTTCGAACACCGAGATTTCGCAAGATTTGCGCACTGGTTCCATAATTTCTTAAATCAGCTTGGAAACCCAGTTTCTGATTAGCTTCGACGGTGTCATAACCTTGTTCTTGAAGTTTGTAAGCTCTTAATTTATTTATGAGTCCAATGCCTCTGCCTTCCTGTCTCATATAAAGTAGAATTCCGCGGCCTTCCTTCTCAATTTGTTCCAGAGCAGCATGTAGTTGCGGACCACAATCACAGCGATTTGACCCAAATACGTCACCTGTTAAACATTCTGAATGCACTCTTACAAGAATTGATTCATCTTCCCGAATATTCCCTTTTATCAGGGCGACATGTTCCTTGTTATCTGTTTTACTTGTAAAGCCAATTGCTTCAAATTCTCCAAATTTGGTAGGGAGATGTATTTCAACATGACGTTCGATTACTGAATCGTGTTCAAGTCGATACTTTATCAATTCTTTTATTGTAATTATTTTCAAGTCGAATTTATCCGCCAATAGCATTAGATCGTCAACTCGTGCCATTGTTCCGTCATTATTCATCACTTCACAAATGATGCCTGCTTGTTTAGAATTTGCTAATCTAGCTAAATCAATAGCTGCTTCTGTATGTCCAGCTCGACACAAAACTCCTCCCTCCTTGGCGATAAGGGGAAAAATATGACCTGGCCTTCTGAAATCATGTGGAAGGGAGTTGTCATCAATTAGTTTTTTCACTGTCAATGCTCGTTCATAGGCACTGATTCCTGTTGTTGTATTTATATGATCAACACTGACGGTAAAGGCGGTCTCATGATTATCAGTGTTATTTTCAACCATTGGCTGAAGTTTAAGCTTCTTCGCAGTGGATTCTGCAAGGGGAACACATATGAGTCCGCGTCCTTCCTTTGCCATGAAATTAATCATTTCCGGTGTTGCAAATTCTGCTAAACCAAGTAAATCTCCTTCATTTTCGCGATCTTCATCATCACAAACAATAATCATTTTTCCTTCCTTTAAATCTACTAATGCATCCTCGATTGAATGGAACATCAATTTATTCCTCCTTTCATGGCAAAGCTACATAAAACCATTTTCCTTTAGTAAATCAATGGAAACCCGCTTTATTTCTTTTGATTGAAAAAATGAAAATAAATATTTTCCAATCATATCGAATTCAATATTGACCTGATCACCGATTTTTTTAAGCCCAACTACACTTTCCTTAACTGTATGAGGGATAAGAGAAACTGTTAATCGATTATGCTCATTCCCAAATATCGTTAATGATGTACCGTCAAGAGCAACTGAACCTTTATATAAAACGAGATGGTTGAATTGATTTGGGAAAGTAAGCTCAATGTAAATGGCGTTTTCCTTTTGTTCTCTTTTCGAAATTTGTCCAACGGTATCTACATGTCCAGTCACAAAATGTCCTCCGAATCGTCCGTTTGCTGCAAGTGCACGTTCTAGATTCACTAAAGAGCCTCTTTGCAACATAGATAAAGAGGTGCTTTTAAATGTTTCAGGCATGACATCAACAAAAAAGGAAGTCTGGCTAAAATTTGTGACGGTTAAACAGACGCCATTTACGGAAATACTATCCCCGATGTTTAAGCCTTCAAGCACCCTTTTTCCTTGAATGGCAAGAATGAGAGTATTTCCTTTAGATTGAATGCTTTCAATCCTTCCCAATTCTTCTATGATTCCGGTAAACATAAGACAGGTTCCTCCTTTGTAAGAGGTTTTGCTGTGATTTTGATATCTGATCCAAGCTGATCGACGGCAGTGAACTGAAGCTGCATTCCATTCTCTACTAGCTCTGTACCAACACCACTAATAAAAGGAATCGCATTTCTGCCGCCAATGATTTTCGGAGCGATATAAGCTACAACTTGCTGAAAAGCATTTTTTGACAAAAAGGAGGCATGAACTTCTGAGCCGCCTTCTACTAAAACGGACATGATGTTTAATTCACCTAATGTAGTCAAAACTTCTTTAATGGAAACTTGAGCATTATTTTGTGTAAAAATAGTGATTCCTTGATCTTCGAGCTCTTTTTTTCGCTCGATATTAATTTGCTTTCCTGTAAAAATGAATGTCCTTGCTGAACGATCTTGTATAACCTGTGCTGACATGGGTATTTTTAGTTCAGAGTCTAAAACAATTCGAATGGGATTTTTTCCACCTTGGGGTCGTCTGGTGGTTAAAAGAGGGTTATCTTGTAGGATCGTGTTGATTCCTACTAAAATTCCATCGTGCTCATGGCGAAGCTGATGGACATCTTGACGTGATTCAGGAGAGGTTATCCATTTGCTATCTCCTGTTTTAGTTGCTGTTTTTCCATCAAATGAAATGCCTGCTTTAATCGTTACGAATGGAGTGTTCGTTTGGATAAAGTGAAAAAATTTCTCGTTAAGTTGTAGCGCTTTTTCCTCGCATAAACCGACTTCTACCTCAATTCCAGCCTGAATAAGCTTCTCAATTCCTTTGCCTGAAACAAGAGGATTTGGGTCTAGCGTTGCAATAAATACTTTTTTAATCCCTGTTTGAATGATCAGATCAGCACACGGTGCGGTTTTCCCATAGTGGCTACAAGGCTCAAGAGTAACATACATGACTGCTCCTTTTGCATCGTTGCCTGCAGAATGTATTGCATGAACCTCTGCATGAGGAGTACCAGCTTTTAGGTGTACACCGGTGCCTACTAATCTTCCATCCTTCACCAACACGGCACCGACACTAGGATTGGGACTTGTTTGACCCAAAGTAGCACGAGCTAAAGAAAGTGCTATGTTCATATATTCACAATCATTCATTTTAAAGTAAAGTTGCCCCTTTCTATAAAAAATTCTCCATTGAAACGAAAAGATCCCTTACTAAATGATAGTAAGGGAGAAAAATAGCAGCACAAATAAACGTCAAAACCAGCTTTTTTTTGAGCATTTAACATATTCCTTCTCCCATCCAGACTATTACTGTCGGCTTTGGAATTTCACCAAATCCACCGTTTCCATATATGTGAAAACGGGTCACGGACTAAGAGGTACCCCTCATCACCGCCGGTTGGGAATTGCACCCGACCCCGAAGGAAATCCTATTCAATTAAAGAAAGCATAGCAGAATAAAAACCAGACAACAAGTATTAACAATCGAGCGTCATTAATTTACTATTTTTTATTATTGAATGTTGTCCTTAGAAAAAACATAGCTTACCTTGCGATAGCCCATTTTCTCTTCATAAAAACGATGAGCATCCAATCGTTGTAAGCCGGAAGAAAGTGAAACAACATCATAACCATTGTCTTTTGCCCAATGATGTACAAGATTGAGGAGAGTTTCACCGTATCCTTTTGAGCGATGATTGGAATCGGTGACTAAATCACATACCCAGATGAATTTTCCGTTATAGAGAGTAATCATCGGCATGAACCCCGTGACAGCTACAATTGTTTCATCTTCAAGAAGCGCAAACATGCGATAGTTTTCCTTATCTTTTGCCTCACCAATAAGTTGAAGATAGGTCTCTAAATCTAAATGAGTTCTAAGCTGATTCATGACAGGAAAGGCATCCACCCAATCCTGCTCGGTACACAATTCTTTTACTGTAGTGGTGTTTGGCTGGTTCAATTTCATCACCTCCATGAGCCTAAACTTATTAAACCATAAATAGATCGTGGTTATACAATATAATTTTGCAAAAATGATGGAGAATCCCTCATTTATTTGTCCAAGCGAACATGATATGATATAATAAGTAAATTTTTTCATATTATAGTTTGATTTTTTAGGAGTTGTAGTATCGTGGTAAAAACAAAAAATAAATTGACAAAGCCTTTTCTAAAGTGGGCTGGAGGGAAACGGCAGTTGCTTCCATACATTAGAAATAAAATTCCTAAAAAGATAGGGACGTACTATGAACCATTTATTGGAGCTGGAGCAGTACTTTTTGATTTACAGCCTAAAAAAGCAATTATAAATGATGTCAATTCTGAGTTAGCTAATGTTTATCATGTAGTAAAGGATCATTTTGAAGAATTAATTACTGAATTAAAAATGCATGAAGAAAATAATAATAGTGAATATTTCTATGAAATACGTGATTTGGATCGAGTTCAAAGAAGATATGATAGTCTTTCCTCTATTGAAAAGGCTGCAAGAATGATATATTTGAACAAGACTTGTTTTAATGGTTTATTTAGAGTAAATAGCCAAGGACAGTTTAACGTTCCTTTTGGAAAGTATAAAAATCCGCAAATTGTGAATGAATTAGTACTTAAAGGTGTTCATAATTATTTAAGAGCAAATGAAGTATCAATATTAAATGTTGATTTTGAAGAGGCTGTTGAACCTGCCAAAAAAGGAGACTTTGTCTATTTTGACCCTCCCTATGACCCGATTTCCGATACTTCATCGTTCACAGGATATAGCTTAAATGGGTTTAGTCGAGATGATCAATTAAGATTAAGGGATTTATGTGTTAAATTAGATAAAAAGGGTTGCAAATTCCTGTTAAGTAATTCTGCGACTGAATATATAAAAGGGATTTACAATGAAAAAGGATTCCATGTTGAAATTGTTTCGGCCACTAGAAATATAAACTCAATTGCATCTAAACGTGGAAAAATAGATGAAGTAGTGGTGATGAACTATGAAGCAAATTCGAATAGATAAAGCTTGGAAAATTTTATTTGAGCGCCATAAGATTATACAAAATGTTCATAAGAAAGGTATTTTTGTGATCCAAGCAAAAGAAATCGAATCAGTAAAACCAGCAAGATTAATGGTGAACTTTGAGCACTCTAGTCATTTGCCAAAAGTGTTTAAAGAAAATAATCTATCGATTTTACCGATTTCCCGAACTAGCTATGCCATCGGAGTGTTTAATGTTTATAACCAACTGAATTACAATAGTAGATTGAAACCAATTCCAGTCGATTTTCCAAGTGAAATTATTACAACTATTCAACCAACTAATCTATATTCGAAAAGTGCTGCTCTCCATTGTGCTTATTTAACTGGTATGATGGAGAGAGTGCTTGGAGAAGAGGTTTACCCTACAATCTCAGGAAGAATGGTTACAGAGGAGTTCGAATTTGGTATCAGAACTAAAAAAGGATTTACTATTCTTCAAAACAAAAATTCTCTAATAAATATTGATGGATATGAGAGCCAAAATCAATTCATGATAATTGATGCTAAGAATGAGACCGTTGATGACTTTTTAATAAAACGACTGTATTATTCTTACCGTTTTTGGCAGAGAAAGACTCCCAAAAGTGTAATACCAGTATTTTTTACTTACTCCAATGATATTTTTAGTTTTTTTATTTATGAATTTGAGGATTCTAATTATTACAATTCTTTAAGACTTATCGAACAGAAGGATTTTGTTATAGCACAAGAAGGAATTGAACTTGATGATATTATTGAGATTTTCAATACAAGTCATATAGTAAGAGAACCAGAGATTCCATTTCCACAAGCTGATTCATTTACTAGGATAGTGGATCTTTTAGGTCAATTAGTTGAGAATAATTTGAGTAGAGACCAGATTACATTAAATTATGATTTTTCTCAACGACAGACGGGTTATTATACCAGTGCCGGGATGTATCTTGGTTTAATTGAGAAGTATAAAGGCGAGAATAAGCGAGTGATGTTTAGGTTGACCAAGGCCGGACGAGAAATCATGGGACTAAAAACAAGAGAAAAATTTTTGGAACTGTCAAAATGCATTTTAGCTCATGAACCTTTTAAGTTGGTATTAGCAGAATATTTCGATAAAGGAGCACCACCTGCGAAATCTTGTGTTGTAGAATTAATGAAAAATTATCCTTTATACAATGTTCATAAAGAAAGTACATATTTCAGAAGAGCATCGACCGTTATGGGCTGGGTGAACTGGATTTTACAATTGCCAGAAACCTATTAAAATGTATGCTTTTTGTAAGTGGTCATGGATGTAAATAGAGACATAATATTACTAAAATAATCCATCTTTATGCGATAATAAAGATGGATTATTTTTTTCATAGTTGAATGAATCTTTTATGAAATCTGTCAGTTTGGTAGACTTATATATTTAAATCGCCGGTAGAAACTTTTTTGTTTGTATTTTGGAAAGAATACTTTTTCCGCAATGTGAATCGACCTTCATTACTCACTGTTGTTACTTAATTAATGCATGAAAGGAATGAACTCTATTTGAATGTTCTAATCTCCAAGTTTAAGGAAGTTTTATATGCGGTTCTTCCGATCACAGTAATTGTGTTGATCCTGAACTTTACATTAACCCCTCTTGATAATGCACTATTAATTATTCGATTTACAATTGGTGTGATGTTGATTATTATCGGTTTATCAATCTTTTTATTTGGCGTCGATATTGGGATAACTCCAATTGGTCAGCTAATGGGGAAATCATTAACAAAGACAAACAAAGTATGGATTGTCATGATTGTCGGTTTGCTGCTCGGTTTTTTTATTTCAATTGCCGAGCCAGACTTACATATTTTAGCTGGGCAGGTCGATTTTGTTACTGCAGGCCTTATTACAAAAATGAGCATCGTCATTATTGTCTCTATAGGAATAGGTGTTCTTATTGCTACAGGGCTTGTCAGAATTGTTTATAATTTCCCCTTATATAAACTACTAACGATTTTATACATAATCATTCTTATTTTGTCATTTTTTACAACTCCCGAATTTTTAGCGATCTCCTTTGATGCTTCCGGCGCAACAACTGGTGCGCTTACAGTACCATTTATTTTAGCTCTTGCCCTAGGGGTATCTGTTATGAAAAAGGATAGCAAAGCGTCTGAACAAGATAGTTTTGGCCTTGTAGCTATTGCATCAACAGGGGCAATCATTTCCGTTATGATTATGAATATTATATCGAAGTCGGATAAAATTACAGGCAGTTTGGAAGAACATGGTGAGCAATCCTTTTCAATACTAGGGCCATTTTCACATGAATTTCCGATCATAGCACAAGAGATTATTATTGCTTTGCTTCCGATTCTGATTATTTTTCTTTTATTCCAGAAATTTTCTTTTAAAATGTCGAGAAAAGAGGTAAGGAAAATTGTCACCGGATTAGTATTCACTTTTATTGGTCTTGTTTTCTTTTTAGTTGGTGTGAATGCTGGTTTTATGGATGTAGGGAGAGCGATTGGGCAGTCTATTGCCTCTTTGGATAGTAAAGCATATCTTATTATTGTCGCATTTGTATTAGGATTCGTTACAATCTTGGCCGAGCCAGCAGTCCATGTATTAACGCATCAAATAGAAGATGTAACAAGTGGATATGTAAGGAGAAAAGTGGTACTGTTTTCACTTTGTATTGGCGTAGGAGCTGCTGTAGCTTTATCAATGTTAAGGATCCTTATTCCTGAGCTTCAGCTTTGGCATTATCTTCTCCCAGGATATATTTTAGCGATCGGAATGACCTATTTTGTTCCAAAGTTATTTGTAGGAATTGCTTTTGATTCTGGCGGAGTGGCATCAGGACCAATGACCGCAACTTTCATATTGGCATTTGTCCAAGGTGCAGCAGAGGCGATGGAAGGAGCCAATGTTCTTGTCGATGGATTTGGGATGATAGCTATGGTTGCGTTAACGCCTTTAATTACTTTACAAATTGTTGGAGTTATTTTTAAATTAAAATCAGTGAAGAGAGGTGTGGTGAAAAATGTCCAGTAATTCTGAAATGAACATCTTTGAACAGGTTTGTATCATTGTCGACTTTGGCAAGGGAAGCAAGATTTTGCAAACAGCAAAGAAGCATGGGATTTCAGGAGGAACTGTTTTATTGGGCAAAGGGACAATCAAGAACCGCCTCTTGGAAATGTTAGCGATAAACGATATAAGAAAAGAGATTGTGATTCTGGTAGCTGATAAAATAACAGTAAATCAAGCTATTGAACAACTGGCCCATAAATTCAAATTGACAAAGACGAATCAAGGCATTGCATTTACAACCTCTGTTGGTCGCGTTATTGGTGCAAGAAGCTGCAAGAGTGCTCAATTAAATGAAGGTAGAGGTGCAGAAGAAAGTATGTATCATGCTATTACCGTTATAGTGGAAAAAGGAAATGCAGGAGATGTTATTGACGCCGCAACCGAAGCAGGTTCTAAAGGAGGCACCATTATTAATGCTAGAGGTTCTGGTATTCATGAAACGAGTAAATTATTTTCAATGGATATTGAACCTGAAAAAGAGATGGTATTAATTTTGTCAAAAAAGGAAAGTACAGATGCAATCGTTTCTTCCATTCAAAATAAACTTAAAATTGATGAACCAGGAAATGGTGTTATCTTTATTCAGGATGTAAATAAAACTTATGGATTATATGAATAATGATATAAAGGCGACTACTCGATTAGATGTGGTCGCCTTTTAATAGTGATTGGTTATCTTAAATTTTTTTGCTATTTGCTAAAAAGTCGCGATCAATTGCCTCAGGTAGTTTTTCAAGCCAGCCGTGCTTCACCATAATGTTATAGCAGATAGTTCCAGCCTGCATGGCGTGGTTAAAAACTTTTTTATAATTTAAGATAATATCTGTTCTAAGGCTAGCGCCTAATGAAGCACCGTAGTAGGAGAGTGCGGTATTTACGAGAAATGCGGCATGGAACATCATTAATTTATCAGAAAATGGGCTTTCAGTGGAGCTAGTAATTTCAGCATCCCATTTTTCAGGAATTGGGAGATGATCCTGCTCTAATATCGTATTAAAGCTCTCAGTGTCTTTGTTTGCCAGCTTTACATTTTTTAACATAAAATCGCGAACGTCCTCTGTTTTTGCCACTTGACTGAAGGCCAGACTTAAAGTTCGCACAAATCCGGTTTTTTTTGAATTAAAGAAAAGATTGCTTATTTCCGTAATATTGAGCGGTCTTTTATCGCCAATTAAATTTGATAAAAAACCGGTGGAACTGGTAAATTCAGTTCCGTTAGGAGAAGGGACAATCGGAACTGGGGAATATTTTGGGTATGTTTCAGCTAATTTTATGATCTTTTGAAAGAGATCTTTAGATGACTCTAGACATTCGAAATAATAATTTTGAATATCCGTTCGTTGCGAATTGGTTATAGCTAAACTGTAAGCAGTTAAGCCGTGAATAGTCATAATATATGAATAAAATAAGAGAAATTGATCTGAGAATAAGCGTGGAGCTTTTAAATTGACATCATTTTCAGTAAATCCAATGGGAATTTGGAAGTCGGCATTTTTTAAAAATTCTTCAATATTTATTATATGTTTTTCAGCCAAACGCAAAGACCATTTTATTATCGATTTAATCTCATTATCTTCAACAATTCTCAAAAAGTATTTATACATACAAATCGCCATACTATCTCCCACATACTGCAACCAAAGTGCTGATATTTCCGCAGTGGTTAATTGTTGCTTTTTTTTAGAAGCTCCCAAAATACTTACCTCCAATTGATGTTTAATTTAATCAGTATGAAGTTATTTTATGGGAATAGCGATGAACTATACGGATAAATTGTGGATCATTGTTAGAGAAAAATGGAGACTGAGGAAGAGTTAGAAAACGAGAATATGTTAGGCAAGATATCATCGTTCTAACGCTAATCATTTCTTGCGCACACTTGCAATGTTAAATAAGCCACATTCAAATGATTCAAAAGGGGTGGGGAGTGTAAATTTAAATAATGCGAATACTGCGCCCCAAACGTTGCTCTGTTTTTCATGTGAATTCGGGTACTAGGGCGCAAAACCTCGGAGCTAATTAGATGGTCAACATAAGAGGAATCGATAACTTTATTCTTTTATATGTGAGTTAATGCCATCAAAGATGACTTCAAGTGAAGCAATGATCGTTGTTTCAAGTTTATCACGTTGATCATTGTGGTAAAAGTGTTTATTTAGGACATGAAAGTAAATGCTGACGATTAAGTCTGCCACCAAAGCAGTGTTTAAGTCACTATTTGCCTTTTTACCTTCTTTTAAAATATTTTCATAAATATTTGCTAAGTCACGGCGATTTTTAGATTCTAACTCGTAAACCTTTTCTCCACCTTCAGAGATCCCCTTTAAGGCGGCTTTGGCACTGAAGGCAGATTCCTTAACACCACGTATATCTTCCATAAGAACAGCAATAATTTTTTCCTTTGTGTTCAGTGAAACGGGGAGTTGTTCGGCAAATTCTCGTAATACCTTTATTTGATTTTGACCAAATTTTGCAACAATATCTTCCTTTGATGAAAAATAATTGAAAATAGTTCCTTTGGATACACCAGCTAATTCACAAATTTCTTGCAGTGTTGTATTTGCTACGCCTTTTTCTTGAAAAAGTGTCATTCCTGCTTCATAGATTCTTTCTTCCATTTGTTTCTTCTTATTAGCAGCTCTACCAAGTTTCATGTTATCACCACATTTTTCTAATAAGATACATAGTTTAATGATAAGTCTTTTATAAACATCTTTCTTTAACTATATACTTTTTTGAAAATATTTCTAGTGGTACGTATTTATTAATCAAGCCTATCGAGTAGTTCTTTGGGTTTTACCTTGCTCATTTCTCCACATTTCAATATGGGTGAAAATGGAGAAGAGGAGAAAAAAATTCATGATCCATACATTCAAAAAAGGTCGCATACCTCCGAACTCGATAGAATGATAGCCTTTAAAAACCAACACAATATATGCTTCAAGAAATACAAGAACAAATCCACCAGCAAAGGAAAATGCAGTTTTGATCATGATTTTCGCGCTCCTCTTATCAATAATTGTACAGAGTATAAATTGTATACACAATTTATACTCTGTACATATCATATAATCAATTTGTGAAAAGATCAATACGTTTTCCATCTTTCACATATCTGTCATAATGGAGAAGTCGATATTCAAAGATAGGGAGAGGGTTAAAAAATGGCTTTTATTTTATTTCTATTGGCAGGTTTAGCAGAAATTGGTGGAGGTTATTTAATATGGTTATGGCTGCGAGAAGGCAAATCTTTTTATTTGGGCATTTTAGGTGGACTGGCACTTGCTTTATACGGAGTAATAGCTACTTTTCAGAATTTCCCTACTTTTGGTAGGGTATATGCGGCATATGGCGGTGTTTTTATTATTCTTTCGATTCTTTGGGGATGGGGAATTGATCGGAAAACACCAGACTTATACGATTGGCTGGGAGGAGCGATTTGTATCGTAGGTGTGATGGTGATATTATTTGCCCCGAGGCAATAAAAAATAAGGATGCTGTCCTTCTATGAGGGACAGACGTTGGAGAAGGGTATCCAAGAGGTTGTCCTTTTTTGTACAACGGATTCTTAACAGCATCCTGAAAAAATGTTCAAAACTTGCCAGAGAACTATATGTTTTGAGGCATTTTGTCGGTATTTCAAGCAAAGGATGGAAAGCTTAATGTAATAGAAGTTCCAATCTGTTCCTCACTATTTACTTTAATATTGCCACCCATTTCTTCAACAATTCGAAAGACTACCATCAACCCGAGTCCAGTTCCTTTCTGCTCTTTTAAAGAAAAATATGGTTCTCCCAAGCGAGCTAGATGGGCGGGACTCATCCCTTGACCAGTATCGTTGATATGGATGAATGTTTCATTGTATTTGGTAGCGGTGACAATCGTAAGTGTCCCTCCAGTGGGCATAGCCTCAATTGAATTTTTACATATATTCAGTAAAGCCTGACGAAATTTATGAGGCTCACCTTTGATTTTATCAGTATGGAAAAAAACAATTTTCATATCAACTGAATGTTTCAATGCAAGCGGGGAAATCAGGTCTCTGCATTGCAAAATTTCCTTATCAATTTCAAGCGCGTGAAGCTTTTCTGGATGAGGATTGGCAAAAGTAAGGTAGTCATCAATGATGACCGCCGTCCGAGATGCTTCATCTAAAGCAAGTGAGGCATTGATTTTGCATTTATCTGGAACGTCCCTCTGTTCTAAAATTAATTGAAGAAAGCCTATTATTGATGTTAACGGGTTGCGAACTTCATGACTTATACTGGCAGCTAGATGGCTGACCATTTCCATTTTTCCGTTTTTGATTGTTTTTTGCTGTAATGTACATGTTGTTCGCAGTAGTTCAGTAAGATAGGTGACAAAAAAGGTTGCAGCAGTGAGTACAAGGGAATAAATGAAAAATGTCTCAATGGTATGAAAACCATAGTAGAATGATGGAATTAATAATGCCAAAATGGAATATAGAAATGCGGGAAACGTAGTGAAAAATAATCTCCATTTTATTGGTTTTTCTTCGAACCGAGAAGAGAGGCAGAAGAAAATAAGACTAAAGCATATGACAAGCAAGGCTGTTAGCCAAATTCCATCCCCACCAATTGGAATGCGAGCTGTAATAAGGAGTGCTCCTAGCCAGAGTGTTACCTTTTTACCGCCATAAAGGCTTCCTAATAGGAAAGGAATAAATCTTAGGTCATAAACAAAGTTTTCTTCAATCGCAATTGCTAATAGCAGGCTTAGAATAATTAATATGGAAGAAAAAAATGCAAGAACCGACTTTTGGAAACGGGGTGAAATCCTTTTTTGTTGATTTACTACCACCATATTATAAAATAAAACTAGAACTAGAATGACGAGAAGATTTATGAACAAGCCTTTAAGCAAAGTCATGTATCGAATCCTCCGTTAGACCTGTGTCAATGCTACTAATTCTTATTTTAAAATATTGTCACAATATTTTCAATAATCATAGAAATAAGCAAAAAACCTATCATTTTTCGACATTTCTTCTGTAAATTCTATTGACGACAAAAAAAAACAATGATATATTGTTCTATGTTATTATTTTTGAAATAAAATTAAGTAAGCTGTACGATGCGAGTGTAGTTTAATGGTAAAACCACAGCCACGAGCAAAGCATCAATGGATGGGTGACGAGTTGCCTCGACGACAGTGCTACAAAGAAACAGCGAGAAGAGTTGGAGGCATGTAAGGTCCGAACAGGGGAAGAAAGAATTTAGTATAATTACAATAAAAATACGGGTGTAGTTTAATGGTAAAACCACAGCCACGAGCAAAGCATCAATGAATGGGCGACGAGTTGCCTCGACGACAGTGCTACAAAGAAACAGCGAGAAGAGTTGGAGGCATGTAAGGCCAGAGCCGGGGAAACGAAAAAAATAAAATTATAAATAAAAATGCGGGTGTAGTTTAATGGTAAAACCACAGCCACGAGCAAAGCATCAATGAATGAACGACGAGTTGCCTCGACGACAGTGCTACGAAGAAACAGCGAGAAGAGTTGGAGGCATGTAAGGCCAGAGCCGGGGAAACGAAAAAAAAATAAGAGTATAAAAAAAATGCGGGTGTAGTTTAATGGTAAAACCACAGCCACGAGCAAAGCATCAATGAATGGGCGACGAGTTGCCTCGACGACAGTGCTACGAAGAAACAGCGAGAAGAGTTGGAGGCATGTAAGGCCAGAGCCGGGGAAACGAAAAAAATAAGATTATAAATAAAAATGCGGGTGTAGTTTAATGGTAAAACCACAGCCTTCCAAGCTGTTGTCGTGGGTTCGATTCCCATCACCCGCTCCAATACATATGTAACGCAGTATTTCGTTTCAATAAGAACGAAGTATTGCGTTTTTATTATGCTTTAGGAATATCAAGTGCAGATGAGCATCATTTGGCTGCTGTTCTTCTCGCAGTGAATAGTAATTTGCATATTGCGTATTTGGAACGTTCATTCTGTTATCGAAAGCTATGTAAATTAGTGTTCGTGAACATGGATTTGTCGAAAAGACGGCTCCTTTGCTTTAAAACAACTCGGATCTTTCCTGCCTAATGATTAAGCTCTATTTCTGTTGATGATTTTGTTTAAATTAAATTTGTTATTTTATTTATTAAAAAGGGTGAAACTTTTTGTCAAAGCATTCGTCTAATTAAATGAGAACATTCTCTTTGGGAGAATCAACCATCAGCTTTGCCCCTTTATTATAAAAATGGAGCCAACAGCAAGTGCTGTTGGCTCCGACCTATTTTAGGCGAAAAACCAGCTTACACTCTGCTTACTATTTCTAAACTTCCGGTCCCGCCATGGATTTGCAGAAACATTTTTTGAAGAGATTTCGCAAGCTCCTTTGCATCAGCGACTTGCATAGAAGGGCATAAATAGATGATTTGTAGCGCATCTGTTGTCTTTTCCGATACGGAAGTTCTGATTGAATCAACATATGGGCTGCCAAAGGGACCTTTCTCGTCCGCAGTCACGATCATATCTTTTAAATGATTTAATCTACCATTAAGACCTTCATATTCTTCCCCTTCTTTCCCAATACGCATTGTTACACTATCACGTACTGATTTGAGATCATAGATTCCTAAAGGAATTTTATATTGCAAGGAAAAGAAGTTATTTAAATCGATTGCACTATTAACAGACTGAAGATAATGCTGTTTTTTTATTCTGCGATAAAGTGCCTCGGCTGAATGGCGATAGCGATTCGGATCTTTTCCAGTCTTTTTAAAAATCGTACGCCACTCATTAATCTCTGATATGTCTGCAACATTTTTCTCTTCTAAATCAAAAAAAATCGCTTCCTGAAATAGCTGCAATCTTCCTTTCAACATTTGCGGAGAGGGACCTACTTCAATATTATGATAATGGATGACCGCAATTTTAAAATCAGGGATAAGTGTGTATAACTGGGGGGATAGATTAATTTCCATGCATTCCACCTCCAAAAACTAATGAAAATAGTTTATCATAGTGGATATAGTTTTTCACAATAAAGAGTTACTTAATATATGGAGCATCTAACGAAGGGAGGGAGTTGAAATGAACTACGATCAATTGAAAAAAGAAATTATTGCCTATAGTAAAACGATTGGAATTGATAAAATCGGTTTTACCACTGCTTCCACCTTTGATGAGTTGAAAAATCGCTTGCTTCGACAGCAAGAATTAGGTTATCAATCTGGATTTGAAGAACCGGATATTGAAAAAAGGGTCAATCCAGCATTATTGATGAATCAGCCACGTTCGATTATTTCCATTGCATTAGCCTATCCTGCAAAAATGGGTGAACAAGTGGTAAGCAAGAAAGGGGAAAGACGTGGTCTTTTTTGTCGCGCGTCTTGGGGACTCGATTACCATGTAATTTTGCGAGAAAGATTGCAGAAGTTGGAGGACTTTATAAAGGAAAAAATGCCTGACGCAAATTGTAAAGCGATGGTTGATACTGGTGAATTAGTTGATCGTGCCGTTGCAGAAAGAGCTGGGATCGGCTGGAGTGGAAAAAATTGTTCGATTATTACACCTGAATTTGGTTCCTATGTTTATTTAGGTGAAATGATTACAAACCTTCCTTTTGCTCCTGATAAACCGATGGAGGATCGCTGTGGAGATTGTAATAAATGTATTGAGGCATGCCCCACTGGTGCGTTAGTGCAGGGAGGTCAAATTAATGCTCAACGCTGCATTGCCTTTTTGACTCAGACAAAGGAATTTATTCCAGATGAGTTTAGAGAAAAAATTGGCAATCGCTTATATGGTTGCGACTCTTGTCAAACAGCTTGTCCAGAAAATAAAGGGAAGAACTATCATTTTCATGAGGAAATGAAGGCAGATCCGGAAGTGGTAAAACCACTGTTAAAACCACTCTTATACCTTAGCAATCGGAGTTTTAAAGAGAATTTTGGAAGGCTATCCGGTTCATGGCGAGGTAAAAAGCCAATTCAACGCAATGCGATTATCGCCCTTGCCCATTTTAAAGATGAGACAGCGGTAAAGGATTTAGTCTCTGTGTTAAAAGAAGATGCGAGGCCGGTTATGAGAGGAACAGCTGCTTGGGCTCTTGGAAAAATTGGTGGCGACAAGGCCGAACAGGAATTACTTGAAGCAATGGCAAAAGAAACGGATTCAGCAGTATTATTGGAAATTGAAAAAGGATTACGAATAATGATAAATAATAAAAAAACAAAAGCTGATCCCTAAAGTACTTTTAAGTCCTTCTAGGGACCAGCTTTTCTAATTAGTTTGTTCGAATTAAAAGTAGGTTCTCTTAGAAATGTGACAAAAAATAGAATTGACTTTTGAATGTGATGAGAACCTCCTGATAAAATGAAACGTTTGGTGATTAAAATCACTGTTAATTCAAATGATTTTCGGTAATATAACCATGATTTATATTCTCTTAAACTTAATAATGGGGGCCATCCTTAAAATTTGGGATTTAATCATACATTTTCATTCAGTTGGAAGGGAGGGGATAACCATCGATATTATAAAAATGCATGATAAAAGTTTGAAAGGATGTAAAAAAGTAATCGCATATTTAATATCGAGTTTGGTATGCGTCCTTAGAAAAGCGCTTTTTGCTAGTGAAGTGCGAAACTGACATAAGGAAAAGGTTGCCGGTCTGGCACCTACATTCGGAAGTAAATTTTTCAAAGGTGTTTTGAAGAATATTCAGTATACTAATACTATGAATAATATTGGTGGGACCCCTACTGAAATTGAACCGAATAATGATTATATATGTCACGTAATTAATAACAAAAATGGCAAGCAAATGATAGTTAAGTTAATAAGATTTAAATTAATTCATTTGAAAACGTTTGCGTTCAAGGCTTCTTATACACAGAACCGTCTGCAATAACATACTAACTACATGAGCAGTCCTTTTGAAAATGTTAAATGTGGATCGATCTTTATTGATGACTTGGGAATTAGTTCAGTATAAATATTTTAACTTTTAATGATGGAAAATAAAGATATAGGTTTTGTTGTACTAAGCTGTTTGTTGAAGTTAATACAGCTTCAACATTATGTGAACGAAATAAGCAGTTTAGGAGGATCAACAAAATGACGGTTGTTTCAAGAAGACAATTTCTCAAGCTTTCTGGTGCAATGGCAGCCACATTAGCCATTATTGAGCTAGGATTTGATGAAAAAAAAATATATGCTGATTCAAAAAATATTAAAATATTTGGGGTAAAACCAACTCCTACGATATGCCCTTACTGTGCTGTAGGATGTGGGATTCTAGTTTACTCGAAGGACAATGATGTTATTTTTACAGAAGGAGATCCAGATCATCCAATTAATGAAGGAACTTTATGTAGCAAAGGTACAACATTACGTCAAGTGTTCACATCTGATCGGCGGATTGAAAAACCAATGTATCGGGCTCCTGGCAGTAATAAATGGGAGGAAAAAGATTGGAATTGGATGTTAAATAAGATTGCTGAGAAAATTAAGGATACTCGTGATCGTACTTTTATAGAATCAGAGGGTGGGGCTATTGTCAATAAGGTCGAGTCCATTGCTTGTATGGGTGGAGCAGCCTTAGATAATGAGGAAGACTATCTTCTTTCAAAACTTATGCGGGGTGGATTAGGGTTAACTTTTATTGAACATCAGGCAAGAATTTGTCACAGTTCCACAGTTCCTGGATTATCTCCATCATTTGGTCGTGGAGCAATGACAAATCACTGGATTGATTTGCAACATACAGATTGCGCATTGATTATGGGGGGAAATCCAGCTGAAAATCATCCAATTAGTTTTAGATGGTTACTTAAAGCTAAGGAAAGGGGCGCAAAAATAATTTCAGTAGACCCACGTTATACGCGTACGTCTGCACAGGCGGACCTTTATTCACCTATGAGATCTGGAAGCGACATCGCATTTTTAGGTGGGATGATTAATTTTATCCTTGAAAATCAGCTTTTTCATGAAGAATATTTGAAAACCTATACAAATGCTACTTTTATTGTGGGGGATGAATTTGATTTTAATGATGGTATTTTTAGCGGATACGATGAAGAAAATCGAAAATATGACAAAACAAAGTGGCAGTTTAAAAAAGATGAGAATGGTGAAATCATCAAGGATCCAACTTTGAAAAATCCTCGGTGTGTTTTTCAATTGCTGAAAAAACATTATTCTCGTTATGATGTTGATACAGTTGTATCGATTACGGGTGCTAGTAAAGAAAGATTTATCGAGATTTGTGAAATGTATGGTGCGACAGGTAAACCTGAAAAAAGTGGAACAATTTTATATGCCATGGGTACAACGCAACACACAGTGGGTGTTCAAAATGTGCGTTCCTTTGCGATTCTTCAATTAATTCTAGGAAATATTGGGGTTCCAGGAGGTGGCGTCAATGCTATGCGTGGAGAGTCGAATGTGCAAGGATCCACTGATTTTGGTTTATTATTTGACTCTATTAATGGCTATTTGGAAGTTCCGACAACAGATGACGCCACGCTTTCCGCTTATTTAAAGCGCATAACACCAAAATCTGGATACAAGGTAAATAATCCCAAATTTGTCGTTAGTTTATTGAAAGCATATTACGGAGAAGAAGCGACAAAGGAAAATGACTTTGGATTTCATTTTTTGCCAAAAATTACGGCAGAAAGAAATTATTCGCACCTCAGACTTTTTGAAGCGATGGGAAGAGGAGAATTAGAGGGGCTGTTTCTTTTTGGGCAAAACCCAGTTGTAGGTGGTCCAAACTCTGGTAAAGAAAAAGAGGCACTTGGAAAACTAAAATGGATGGTTGCTGTAGATTTATGGGAAACAGAGACTTCCTCATTTTGGCAGAATGAGGCTGGAAGTGACCCTTCTTCGATCGACACTGAAGTGTTTTTTTTGCCAGCCTGTTCTTCGTTTGAAAAAGAAGGTTCGATTACAAACAGTGGACGTTGGATGCAATATCGTTGGAGGGCAATTAAACCAAAAGGGAAGTCAAAAGCAGATCTAGAGATCATTCACTTGCTGGCTCGACGATTGAAAAAATTATATAAAGGAAATTTTACTCCAGTAGCGCAGTCTATATCTGCTTTATCGTGGAACTATGGAGAAGGAGACCACCCGGAAATTGACTTAGTATGTAGAGAAATCAATGGTTATGATATGAAGACGAATCAATTAGTATCTGGATTTGCAGGATTAGCAGATGATGGTTCAACATGTAGTGGCAATTGGATTTATTGTGGTTACTACCCAGAAAAAGGAAAAAACTTAGCGAAACGTCGTGATAATAAGGATACGGGGATGGGCAATTACTTGAATTGGTCCTATGCTTGGCCTATGAATAGAAGGAATCTTTATAATAGAGCTTCTTGTGATTCGAGTGGTAAGCCATGGTCTCAAGAAAAAGTAAGCATATATTGGGACTCTGTGAAATCAGAATGGGTAGGGAATGATATTCCGGATTTTGGAAAAACGACATCTCCAGATGATCAAAATGGTACCAACGCTTTTATTATGCTTGCTGATGGTGTGGCAGGAATTTTTTCTACATCAACAAATGATGGACCTTTTTCGGAGCATTATGAACCATTTGAATCTCCGGTATTGAATGGACTCTCAAGTATTCAACTTAACCCTGTTGTCCAGTTTGGTGATCAAGATTTTAATCCAAAAGGTGACTCGAATAAATTTCCAATTATCGCCACGACGTTTAG
Organism: Robertmurraya siralis; assembly: GCF_005502275.1. Classification (GTDB taxonomy): domain Bacteria; phylum Bacillota; class Bacilli; order Bacillales; family Cytobacillaceae; genus Robertmurraya; species Robertmurraya siralis. The sequence continues at coordinate 192,686 of NZ_SWLZ01000006.1, read as the reverse complement.
AGTGAGTGAACATTGGCAATCAGGAGCAATGACCAGAAATCAACCATGGCTTTCAGAGCTAATGCCGCATATGTATGTTGAAATAAGTGAGGAATTGGCAAAGGAAAAAGGCATTAAGAATCGTGAAAAAGTTCTCGTTTCATCTGCAAGAGGTGAAATTGAAGCATACGCGATGATTACGAAGCGTTTTAAACCATATAAATTAAGAGGTAAAAATGTTCACCATGTCGGTATGCCGTGGCATTTTGGTTACAAAGGAATTGCTAAAGGTGCTACAGCTAATCGTCTAACGCCTCATGTAGGGGATGCGAATTCTACTATACCTGAATATAAAGTCTTCCTATGCGATGTAAGGAGGGTGCAATGATGGCCGATTATATTAAATTTGTAGATGTAACGAAATGTGACGGTTGTCGTGCATGTATGGTTGCTTGTAAAAACTGGAATGATCTTCCTACCGTAACGGAAGAATATTCCGGCTCCATTCAATCACATGCGAAGGTAAATGCTCATACATGGAATGTGATTACTTATAATGAGCATGAAACGGCAAATGGTGGTTTTGAGTGGTTATTTAGACATCAATCATGCTTACATTGCGTCGAAGCTGCTTGTGAAAAAGCATGTCCAGAGGATGCGATTAGTCATACAGAATTTGGTTCTGTCGTCATTGATCATGATAAATGTGTTGGCTGTGGATACTGTGTGCAAAACTGTACGTTTGACGTGGTTGAGTTGGCTACCTATAAGGACAAACATGGGAAAGAATATCGCAGAGCGCAAAAATGCACTCTTTGTACAGATCGCCTTGAGCAAGGGCTGGAGCCAGCGTGTGTAACAGCTTGTCATACAGATTGCCTTATCTATGATGAAAAGGAAAAAGTGTTATCCGAGGCTGAACAGCGTTTAGCAAAAATTAAGGAACGCTTCCCGAACGCGAATATTTATAATCCGCAAGGAATCAAGGGGACAACGACAGTCTACTTGCTTGCAGATAAGCCGTCAGTATACGGACTTCCGGAAAATCCGAAGGTGCCACTATCACAAATCGTATGGAAGGACTATGCTCAACCGCTAGGAAAAGCAATGTTCGGCGTCACAACGATGGCAGTGGTCGGCTCAGTCATTGCCCATGCGATGAACAGAGAGAAAGGGGAGCATAAAGGAGGCCAGGATCATGAGTAATCATGGGAATCAAAAAATGGTTAAACGATTCAATTTAGGTTTTATTATTGCTCACTGGGTAAATGCTGGTGCGTTCTTTGTTCTCTATATCTCTGCACTGCCGATGTATACAGACTTTTTCAATTGGCTCTATCCAATACTTGGTGGTCCAGAAGGGGCACGTTTAATTCATAGAATTGCAGCAGTAGCTTTTATGCTGCCACTTCCAATTTTATTACTTTTTGATCGCCATGGCTTAAGAACATGGAGCAAAAATATTTTCACTTGGAAGAAACACGATTTTCAGTTTTTCCCCCAGTTTGGAAAAGAGTTCTTCGGAATGAAGTCGAATACTCCAAAACAGGATTTCTTTAATGCAGGAGAAAAGCTTAATTCTTGGCTCATGATCATTACGACGATTATGTTGATTTGTTCGGGTCTTGTCATGTGGTTCCCGCAATATTTCGCAAAGGGAATCATCATGTGGGCCTACCCTATTCATAATATTGGACTGGGTCTTGCTGCGGCGGTAGCGATCGGCCATATTTATATGTCCGTGGCACTAGCAAAACCATCTTTGCGTGGCATCTTCAAGGGTGATGTAACGGAAGATTATGCAGAACATCATCATGGCCGTTGGTTTGATGAGTTAAAAAAAGAAGAAGAAACAACAAGGAAACAAGCCTGAATAATTTTTAAATGAACTTGTAATAGCTTTGTAGAAGTAATGCTCTTTTATACGGGGCATTACTTTTTTATACCTATTCTTGTATTTATGGGAGGTGAACTTAAATACAAAGATGTTAGTTTTATGTTAGAAGTTGAATTATTGAATACTAAAGTAGAAAAGCGAATTTTATGTCGTTAAATATCAGAATTTTTCGATTTTTAAACATTGATTTTGCAAGATTAGTAGTGTTACGATCTTATTGTAAGCGTTGACATTAATAGATTTGATATTTTACAGCCAGTGTTACATAAAATATTAAATTTTAGAGGAGGAATTTTATGAGTCAACTTGCAGTAGGGGTAAAAGAAAAAGTAGAGAAGTTTTTGCAAGGAAAAAAGAAGCTTTATATCAATGGTGAATTTGTTGAGAGCAAGTCGCAAAAGACTTTTGATTCCTACAATCCAGCTACGGGAGAAGTACTAGCTTGTGTCTTTGAAGCAGAAGCTGAAGATATTGATCTTGCGGTGAAAGCTGCGCGGCGCGCATTTGATGAGGGACCATGGTCTAATATGAGTGCTGCCGAACGTAGCCGACTTATGTATAAGCTTGCTGATTTAATGGAAGAGAACAGTGAAGAGCTTGCCCAATTAGAAACTTTGGATAATGGTAAGCCTATCCGTGAAACGACAAATGCAGATATTCCACTGGCTATCGAGCATATGCGTTATTATGCTGGATGGTCGACAAAAATTGTCGGGCAGACAATCCCTGTTAACGGACCGTATTTCAATTATACACGTCACGAAGCAGTTGGTGTAGTAGGACAAATTATTCCATGGAACTTTCCGCTTCTTATGGCAATGTGGAAGCTTGGAGCGGCCCTGGCAACTGGCTGTACAGTTGTGCTTAAACCAGCTGAGCAAACTCCGCTATCAGCTCTTTACTTAGCAGAGCTAATTGATAAAGCTGGCTTTCCGGCAGGAGTTATCAATATTGTTCCAGGTTTTGGAGAAACGGCAGGACAACCGCTGGTAGATCATCCTTTAGTCGATAAAATTGCTTTCACAGGCTCAACCGAGGTTGGAAAGTTAATTATGTCGCATGCATCGAAAACATTAAAGCGTGTTACTTTGGAATTAGGTGGAAAATCACCGAATATTATTTTGCCTGATGCCGATTTAACAAAAGCAATTCCTGGTGCACTTAATGGAGTCATGTTTAATCAAGGTCAAGTATGCTGCGCCGGCTCCAGAGTTTTTATTCAGAAGAAGGACTTCGATAATGTTGTAGCTGATATGGCCTCACATGCTGAGAAGATAAAGCAAGGTGCAGGTATTCATGCAGATACAGAAATCGGGCCGCTTGTTTCAAGTGAACAGCAAAATCGAGTATTAAATTATATAGAAAAAGGGCTTAATGAAGGGGCTCAGCTTGTTACTGGTGGGAATAAACCACAGGAACAGGGCTATTTTGTTTCTCCAACGATTTTTGCCGATGTACGAGATGAGATGACTATTGCCAAGGAAGAAATCTTTGGGCCAGTTATTTCAGCTATGCCATATGACGATTTAGATGAATTAATAAATCGTGCCAACAATAGTGAATATGGATTAGCGGCTGGTGTTTGGACACGAGATGTAGCAAAAGCCCACTATATTTCTAATAAATTGCGTGCTGGAACTGTTTGGGTTAATTGCTATAACGCATTTGATGCAGCTTCCCCATTTGGTGGTTATAAGCAATCGGGGATAGGTCGTGAAATGGGATCCTACGCCCTTAACAATTACACAGAAGTGAAAAGTGTATGGGTTGCTATGCAATAAAATAAGATTAAGGAAATTTTGGAACTCATTCGTCATGAGTTCCTTTTTTAATTTCTCTTTTTATATCTGTATTCATATATATGATATGAAAGGAGTGTTCGAATTGAAAGAGCAACTGCAGGCACACCTCATGAAACGTGTAAAACAATGTGTATCAAATTCTAGGCATATTTCCTGTGAGAAAATAGAAAGAAAAAAAGAAAGCCTTTCTAAAAGAAAAGGTGAAATTGTTAAGGCTCGTGCAACAGGAAAAATTAATCACCAATCGGAAGAGCTTGAGTATTCAAAAGTATTTTATCAAGTTCATTTCCAATATGTGATTAACCATAAAGATCAAATTTATCTTGAAGAGGAAGTGGAGAAACGGGTAGCGGAGTTTTATAAGGGAATTCTAATAGAAGATCGTGAAGCCGCTGTTGCGCAGACAAATGAGGGGGAGGCGTTCACCATTGCTGAACTTACTAATAGTAATGAACGGGTGTATTTTCGATATGATCGATTAAAAGCTGTTAAATATGCAGAACGGTGGTGGAATGAGTATAATCCGCGCTTCAAATCATTTGAAGTCAATTGTACTAACTACATCTCTCAATGTTTACATGCTGGAGAAGCGCCAATGACAGGATACCCAAATCGAAGTAAGGGTTGGTGGATGCAAAGTCAAAATTGGAGCTACAGCTGGACGGTAGCTAATGCATTTCGATGGTATTTGCCAAATGCAAAATCTGGTTTAAGGGCAAAAGAGGTAAAAGATCCTATGGAATTAAAACGAGGAGACGTAATTTGTTATGATTTTCAAGGGGATGGCAGATTTGATCATACAACCATTGTGACGGCAAAGGATAAAGATGGAATGCCTCTCGTTAATGCAAACACGGCAAATAGTCGAATGAGATACTGGGCTTATGAGGATTCAACAGCATATACGCCTAATATTCAATATAAGTTTCTTCATATTATTGATGATTACAGTTGAATTTCTTCATTAGAAAAAAGATGCTATAATAGCTGGGTGGAGAGTTTATAAAGCTATTTTCGTATAGCTGCTTTCCTGCTCTCGTTAAGAAAGAGTTGGCCAGATTTTTTCTAGGGGAAATAGAGAAATAGTATGAGGAAGTGAATTTTGGTGGCAGTGCATGTAGTTTTATACCAACCAGAGATACCAGCTAACACAGGGAATATTGCCCGGACCTGTGCAGCAACGGACACAACTTTGCATTTGATCCGTCCGTTGGGGTTTTCAACAGATGATAAAATGTTGAAGCGAGCAGGACTGGATTATTGGGAATATGTAGACATTGTTTATTATGATTCTTTAGATGAATTTTTTGAAAAAAATGCTGGTGGAGAATTTTTCTATTTAACGAAATTCGGAACGAAGCCCCATTCTGCATATGATTACAGTCAAAAGGAACAAGATTATTATTTTCTTTTTGGAAAGGAAACAACGGGACTCCCTAAAGATTTAATTGCGGCAAATCCAGAGCGTTGCCTCCGTATTCCGATGAATGAAAATGTTCGTTCATTAAATTTATCTAATACGGCAGCTATTTTAGTGTATGAGGCGTTAAGACAGCAGGAATATTTGCACCTTAAATAGAGTGAGATATTGTTATTTGCGAAAAGCGATCAAAGTAGATACTTTGACCGCTTTTTCTAATTTAAATATTTACCGCCTTTTTTGGCAGCCATGATTTGCGTTTGCTAGCTTTGTACCACTGAAAACAGAAGATGAGGATGATGATAATATCCACAGCATCCCCTCCATAGTACATAAGCATAGCTCCATTCTCTGCTTCGGACGCTAGGACAGAGGAAGGTGGATGAACATAAATATGTTTTGCCAGAATCCCATGACTGGCAGAAGCGAGAATGAAGATAACCGCTCGATAGAGATAACTTTTTCTGTGAGGGGTCGGATCAATATAAATTATCGAGGCCGTAAACAAATACCCAGCGATAAAAACATGGATATGAATAAATATATACAAAACTAAATTTTGATGCATCAATGAAAAGAGCTCCGTGCTATAGAGTAACCATAATCCACCCATGTTGAGAAGTGATGCGATTATGGGATTCGTCAAGAGTTGAATGGGCAGTCTTTTTAAAATTTTAGTTATTTGCCGTCCTTGATTTACAGGGATGCAGCGCAGCAAAAGTGTCATCGGTGCTGAAAGGACGATTAGAAGTGGAGCAATCATCCCAAGAAGCAGGTGTCCCATCATATGTGCAACAAAATCGGTGTGAATCCGTTCTGCTAAAGGACCTAAAACGACGGCCATTATACAGATGACACCTATTTTCCAAGTAATTATGCGGTAAAGCGGCCAATGCTTATAATGCTTGTTGGAGCGAAAGACAGCGAAAATATAGGCGAGCAATAATAGTATAAACGGTGCAGCAAGAAGCAAGTCAAAGTTGAATTTTTGCACGATGTGTTCATTGTGCATGATCGGTCGCTCCTCTGCTTGATTTCTCTGTTTTTATAATGAGAAGAAGTCCAGACAAAATCATGATGATGGCAATAAAATTCCAAATGAGGTCATAAATGATGACATTTTCCACATAGCGAATTTGATGGATTTTCATTATTTTATGCTGAATTAATCCATCATACAGTTGGAATGTCCCACCCCCGAGTAATACTGCTCCTATCCAACCTTTCAATCTTAATTCGTTTCGTCGTCGTAAGTCGGCAAGCAGGAACAATCCTCCAATGGTCGAAAACCAACTAAATGCGTGGAAAAGTCCATCAGATATCAAGCCAATGCTTAATGTACTTTTATCATAAAAATGGTGCCAATGTAAGATTTGGTGAAAAACAGCTTCATCAAGAAAAGCAACCAAACCAAGTCCGAAAAAGATACCTGACCATAAATTCCGAGCCAAAAATTTCTCCTCCAAAGATTTATTTAATACAAATATAGACAACATCAAAGTTATTTACACATTAATGATGATTTCCGCAGTGTTGAAGCAATGAATTTCTTGTCGTTCTGCTTACTTAGCTGGAAAGTGATTGATTCTTCTGAAATCGTAAAATTTGTATCTGCTGACTATATTTGATTGAATGATATTAAGTTAAGTTGAAAGAGAGGGAATTGAAATGAACAAGGTAATTGAGACGATCTTAAATCATCGTTCAATCCGTAAATTTGAGGATAAGCCGTTGTCAAAAGAACAAATTGAAGCTATTGTGGGTAGTGCTCAGGCTGCTTCGACATCAAGCTTTATTCAAGCTTATTCGATTATTGGTGTGACGGATAAGGAGAAGAAAAAGAAATTAGCAGAGCTTGCCGGACAGCAGCCCTATGTGGAAAAGAACGGTCATTTCTTTGTGTTCTGTGCTGATTTATATCGTCATACGCTCATTGGCGAATTGGAAGGGAAAGATATTGAACCTTCGATTGAAAGTACGGAGAAATTTATGGTTGCTCTCATTGATGCTGCTTTGGCTGCCCAAAATGCTGCTATTGCCGCTGAATCGATGGGATTGGGAATTTGCTATATTGGAGGAATTCGCAATCATCTTGATGAGGTTGTGAATTTACTAAAAACACCACAAAGAGTAATTCCTTTATTTGGATTGGCTGTAGGGTATCCGGAGAATTTATCTGCTCAAAAACCAAGACTGCCTTTCAAGCATCTGTACCACGAAAATACATATGAAGAAAATACTCAAACCCTTATAGATGAGTTGAAGGAATATAATGAAATCATAAAAAAATATTATTTAGATAGAACTGGTGGAAAAAGAAGTGACACTTGGACAGAGCAAATGGGAAAAATGCTTGAAAAACAATCACGTATGTATATGAAAGATTTTGTTGAAGGGCAAAAATTGAAATTAAGATAATAAAAGCTGCTGAGTGACTCAGCAGCTTTTATATACAGCAAAATTATTTATTCGTACCTGGCTTATCATTATAGCCAGCTGTGAAGATAGCTGATAGGAATGCAACCATAACTCCAAGAATTAGAATTAGTTTCACGTATGTATGCCCCCTTAAAAATTAGATTTTATTCATAGGTTTTGTTATATGTCGGTGCTGATTTTATCAACAATATAGTTTAACAAAGCCTATCCATAAAAAACGAATGCAAAAATAACATATAAGCTTATTATAGCCTATCCGCTTAAAAGTGTGAATGTTAAGTATGGATTTTTTTTGACAGCCGATTTTTTCTGTACTGTGAAGGACTTTCCATTGAGGGTTCATAAAACTCCTTCTTGTTTTCGCATGTTCGCTCAGTAGCTCGCATAGATTATATTAATCGTCTCTGATCAAGCTACAGGGGAGGGTCCTTATGGATATTTTAAAAAAAATTGAGATGCAAAGACATGAAGAAGAAAAGTTGAAATGGGAAGGGACTTTTGCAGAGTACCTAGAGATTATTAAAGAAAAGCCATGGGTAGCCCAATCAGCACATTCACGCGTTTACAATATGATAAAAGATGCAGGAGTAGAAAAAGTTGATGGGAAGAATCAATATCAATTTTTTAGCAATCAGCTGTTTGGCTTGGAAGAAGCATTGGAAAAACTGGTGGAGGAATATTTTCATCCGGCGGCAAAACGACTCGATGTCCGAAAAAGAATCCTTTTATTAATGGGGCCTGTTAGCGGCGGTAAATCGACGCTAGTTGCAATGTTGAAAAGAGGCTTGGAGGCATACTCGCGAACAGATCGTGGAGCTATTTATGCTATTAAAGGATGTCCTATGCACGAAGATCCGTTGCATTTAATTCCACATCATCTCCGTCAGGATTTCTTTGATGAATATGGAATTCGAATCGAGGGAAACCTTTCTCCCCTTAATACGATGCGTTTAGACAAAGAGTATGGCGGTCGGATTGAAGATGTAATTGTGGAAAGAATTTTCTTTTCCGAGGACAAACGAGTCGGGATTGGAACATTCAGTCCTTCTGATCCAAAATCTCAGGACATTGCTGATTTAACGGGAAGCATTGACTTTTCTACCATTGCTGAATATGGTTCCGAATCGGACCCAAGAGCCTATCGCTTTGACGGGGAGCTTAACAAAGCGAATCGAGGGATGATGGAATTTCAAGAAATGCTCAAATGTGATGAGAAATTTTTATGGCACTTGCTTTCATTAACCCAGGAAGGGAATTTTAAAGCTGGGCGATTTGCATTAATTTCAGCGGATGAGCTTATCGTTGCTCATACAAATGAAACAGAGTATCGTTCGTTTATTTCGAATAAGAAAAACGAAGCATTGCATTCAAGGATTATTGTCATGCCGGTTCCGTATAACCTAAAGGTTAGTCAGGAAGAAAAAATTTATGAAAAAATGATTCGAGAAAGTGATGTTTCGAATGTGCACATTGCTCCACATACGTTAAAGGTTGCAGCAATGTTTACGATATTAACGCGCTTGAAGGAGCCGAAGAAAGGTGACATCGACCTCGTTAAGAAAATGAGGCTTTACGATGGTCAAAATGTCGAGGGTTTCAATTCTGCTGACGTAGAGGAACTTAAAAAGGAATATAATGATGAAGGCATGAGTGGGATCGATCCTCGCTATGTCATTAACCGCATTTCATCAACGATAATTCGTAAAGAAATGACATCCATTAATGCTTTGGATGTTTTACGTTCATTAAAAGAAGGACTTGATCAGCACCCATCGATAACAGATGAATTAAAAGAACGCTATTTAAACTTTATTTCTGTTGCTCGGAAAGAATTTGATGATATTGCCAAAAAAGAAGTACAAAAAGCATTTGTCTATTCGTATGAGGAATCGGCGAAAACATTAATGGATAATTACTTAGATAATGTTGAAGCGTATTGCAATAAAATAAAGCTTCGCGATCCATTAACAGGCGAAGAGATTAATCCAGATGAAAAGCTTATGCGCTCGATTGAAGAGCAAATTGGAATTTCAGAAAATGCCAAAAAAGCATTCCGTGAAGAAATCCTAATCCGAATTTCCGCATATGCCCGCAAAGGCAAGAGGTTTGATTATAACTCCCACGATCGATTGCGTGAGGCCATTCAGAAAAAACTATTTGCAGACCTGAAGGATGTTGTAAAAATTACAACCTCAACGAAAACTCCAGATGAACAGCAATTGAAAAAGGTCAATGAAGTAGTAGCGCGCTTAATTGATGAGCACGGCTACAACTCCACTTCCGCCAATGAGCTTTTACGCTATGTGGGAAGTCTACTAAATCGTTAAGTCTTGATGGAATTTTAATACTAAAGACTAATTGGCTGGTATGATGCGGTATTAAACCGAACTCATGCCGGCCTATTTCTTCTTTATAAATTAGGATCGGAATTGCAGTAATGGCTTGACAATAACGCAGTGAAGTTACGATCCATTCGACTGCAAAGAGCTTAAAGGAAGTGAGTTGAGTCCGAATAGACATACTATTCGACCGCAAAGAGCTTAAAGGAAGTAAGCTGAGTCCGAATAGACGGACTATTCGACTGCAAAGAGCTTAAAGGAAGTGAGTTGAGTCCGAATAGACATACTATTCGACTGCAAAGAGCTTAAAGGAAGTGAGTTGAGTCCGAATAGACATACTATTCGACCGCAAAGAGCTTATAGTAAGTAAGCTGAGTCCGAATAGACATACTATTCGACTGCAAAGAGCTTAAAGGAAGTAAGTTGAGTCCGAATAGACATACTATTCGACTGCAAAGAGCTTATAGTAAGTAAGCTGAGTCCGAATAGACATACTATTCGACTGCAAAGAGCTAAAAGAGTAATGATCATCCATATAAGCAGGACCTTTTTGTATAAGTATATTTAAGTGTTCAACGTCTTACTTGGGTTTTGTTATTATTCTTTGGTTGCTAAAACTACAAAGAAAGTTGTCCATTTTTATAGGCGAATTGATTATTTGTCGAAATAATTTGTAAATTATTTATGATTACTGCATAGGATAGAGTAATCACCATTTTTCCATTTAGCATGAAACGCCCGAGATATTGTATGCATGAAAGTGGAAATGTGTGAATTTATTTTTTTGCTACTCTTCTTGAAAAAATGCCAAGTAGTTAAAGGTGAAATTATAAGAACAAAAAATAAGGAGGGGTTAGAATGACTGATGCTAATAACCATCAATTTGTGATTTCGAAGGAAGATTGGTCCCTCCACCGCAAAGGCCACGATGATCAAACACGTCATCAGGAAAAAGTCCAAGAAGCGATTCGCAATAATTTACCAGACCTGATAACTGAAGAAAATATCGTGATGTCAAATGGACGGGAAGTGGTTAAAATACCGATTCGCTCATTGGATGAATATAAAATTCGCTACAACTATGATAAGAACAAGCATGTTGGTCAAGGTGATGGGGACAGCCAAGTAGGTGATGTGGTTGCAAGAGATGGTTCAAGTGGCCAAAAAGGACCTGGGAAAGGCCAAGGTGCGGGAGATCAAGCGGGTGAAGATTACTTTGAAGCAGAAGTTTCGTTAATGGACATTGAAGAAGCCTTGTTTAAAGAGCTTGAACTTCCTAATTTGCAAAGAAAAGAGCAGGATAATATTGTTGTAGAGCATATTGAATTTAATGATATTCGCAAAACAGGGTTAATGGGGAATATTGATAAGAAAAGAACGATGATGGCTGCATTCAAACGCAATGCAATGACTGGAAAGGCGAGCTTTCATCCAATTTATCGCGAGGATTTAAAATTTAAAACCTGGAATGAGGTCGTGAAACCCGAATCAAAAGCGGTAGTCCTTGCCATGATGGATACTAGTGGTTCGATGGGGATATGGGAAAAGTATATGGCGCGCAGCTTTTTTTTCTGGATGACCCGATTTTTACGAACGAAGTACGAAACTGTGGAAATTGAATTTATTGCTCATCATACTGAAGCGAAAGTCGTCAGCGAGGAAGATTTTTTTTCTAAAGGAGAAAGTGGAGGAACGATTTGTTCATCTGCTTATAGAAAAGCACTGGAGTTAATTGAATCGAAATATAACCCAACTAGATATAACATTTATCCATTTCATTTTTCAGATGGGGATAATTTAACCTCTGATAATGCGAGATGTGTCAAACTTGTTGAACAAATCATGAAGGTATCCAATATGTTTGGATATGGAGAAGTAAATCAATACAACCGCCATTCAACCCTCATGTCTGCGTACAAAAACATCAAAAATGAAGACTTCCGTTATTATATCCTCAAGCAAAAAGCCGATGTATTCCATGCCATGCGAAGCTTCTTTAAAAAGGAGCAGGAAGATAAAATGTATGCTTAAAAGGTCAGCTCGATGCTGATCTTTTGTCAATTGTGTTTAAAATTTATCGTAAACATCTTTTCGTCAAGCAGGAATCCTGCAAATCAGTCTCGAAGTGTTAGAACTGCGTGTTAGCAATTTAATGGACAGAAGGGACTGGTATCACTGAAAGATCATGAAGCAAAAGAAATGGTGAAAAGTATTTTTGGAAAAAACGCCGAGAAATATGTGACGAGTACATCTCATGCACAAGGGGATGACCTTCCGTTAATAACGGAATGGTTGAATCCTAAAGATGATTCGGTTGTCTTGGACGTTGCAACAGGTGGAGGGCATGTGGCGAGGACATTGGCTGCGAAAGTTTCTGCAGTTTTTGCGACCGATTTGACGAAGGAAATGTTGACCAACACGGCAGCACATTTAAAAGCACAATTTAAAAATATCCATTATGTTGTCGCTGATGCAGAATCAATGCCTTTTCTAGACAATACATTTGATGCTGTCACTTGTCGAATTGCGCCCCATCATTTTCCTAACCCAAATGATTTTATTAGTGAAGTATACAGGGTGCTTAAGCCAGGAGGAAAATTTTTATTAATTGATAATATTGCTCCGGCTGACTCTGAAAAAGGGACATTTATGAATCAAGTGGAAAAATTGAGGGATGCGAGCCATGTCCGGTGCCTTTCTATTTTGGAGTGGAGAATGCTTTTTCAGGCTCATGGCCTTGATGAAGTTAGATCTGAGCAAAGAAAGAAAAAGTTTCTGTTTTCCGATTGGGTCGCGCGTACTACTGAAAATCAGCAGCAGCGGAATGATGTTGAACAATTATTGTTGAATGCACCGGAAGAGTTTAAAGAATATTTTTTAATTCAAATAAGCGCTGGGAAAGTTCAATCTCACCAAATAGATCAATGGATGGCTCTTTGTGTAAAAAGGTAAAAGGGTTCTTGTTTTAATAGAGAATGGCTATAAAGAAAAGAGCTAGCTCCTGCTCCCTTTACATGGATCAGAAGCTAGCTCTTTTCTTTTCTGTCGCGAGATCAATCTCTTTTTTCATTCCCATTTTTCTTGTTATCAGATAGTTATTTTACTTTGTTTCCATTATATCATCGCTTCTCTCCCTTATTCTATGGTCGTTATATTTTGGCTTTGTTAAATAGAATTGTTGTTAAAATGATTTTTGGCTCATTTCATGTGAAACCAAAGTTTCACATGGCTTTCAGTATATCAGAAAGAAAATGAGCCAAAAATCAACACCGACATATAACAGAATCTATATTTTAACTACTTGCAGTTTAGATGAGCATAATTGAAAATGGTTTTCTCATTTTTTTATGAATAATATTATGATTTCAAAAAAATATAAGAACATGGGCTTTTCATAAATATAAAGGGGATTTAGTCATGAACCTAACACCGAGACAAATTGTCCAGCTACACGGATTTAACAATTTAACGAAATCGTTAAGCTTTAACATGTATGACATTTGCTATACGAAGACGAGAGAGGAGAGGGAAGCTTATTTAGAATATATTGATGAGGTTTACAATGCTGAACGGTTAACGAATATTTTGTCAAATGTAGCCGATATTATTGGCGCCCATATTTTAAATGTTGCGAAGCAGGATTATATTCCGCAAGGAGCTAGCGTGACAATCCTTGTTTCAGAAGGTCCTGTTGATGAGGCAGAAACTGAAGCATTTGAAGAATCTCCGGGTCCGATTCCTGGTTCAGTCGTCGCTCAAATGGATAAAAGTCATATTACTGTTCATACATATCCTGAGTCGCATCCTGATGAGGGGATTAGCACTTTTCGTGCAGATATTGATGTTTCGACCTGCGGTGAAATATCTCCATTGAAGGCGTTAAATTATCTGATTCATTCCTTCGAAACAGATGTGATGACGATGGATTATCGGGTAAGAGGTTTTACAAGAGATATCACTGGCCATAAATTATTTATTGATCATGAAATTAATTCCATTCAAAATTATATTCCAGATGAAGTAAAGAAGCTCTATCATATGATTGATGTCAATGTGTATCAAGAAAATATTTTTCATACGAAATGTAAATTAAAAGAATTTGATCTGGCTAATTATTTGTTTCACCAATCTAAAGCAGATTTATCGGCAGAAGAAGAGGAAGAAATAACTGAAAAGCTTGTGACAGAGATGGATGAAATCTTTTATGGAAAAATTATCACTGATTAATGGATCTTAAAAACGAATTCTCATTGTAAGGTTAAATAGAAAGCTGGTTGGAAAAAGCAATATTGTCCAAGGTCTGTTCTAAATACAAGCCGAGCAGTTACCTTGAACTCAAACTTCAAGCATAAAAAGACTGCATGAGACTGTAGTCTTTTTATGTTGCGAAAAAACAGGCTTTAAGAACAATTGCAGTTGAGGATATAATAGAAATAATATCGGAATTTACTAAGGGGGATTTATGGATAAATACAAACTTAAAGAAATTTTCCAAGATCGTAAGCCTGGGATATTAGGAAGGGATAAATATTCTAACTATGCCGTATTGCTCCCCATCATTGAGCAACATAACGAGCCTCATATTTTATTTGAAGTGCGTGCTTATGAGTTGCGGAGGCAGCCCGGGGAAATCTGCTTTCCAGGGGGAAGGGTCGACCAAAGCGATGCAACAGAAAAAGAAACGGCGATTCGTGAAACTATTGAAGAGCTCGGAATTACAAAAGATTGTATTGAACATGTTTTTCCTTTAGACTTTTTAGTTAATCCATTTGGAAGCATCATATACCCGTTTGTAGGTTTAATTAAAGACAGTGCCTCGTTTTCAATCAATAAAGCAGAAGTTGCAGAGGTATTTACGGTTCCATTATCTTTTCTTCAGCAGGTAAAGCCTGATATTCATCAAATTCACTTCAAGCCAGTTCCTGATCAATCATTCCCATATGAAAAAATTGTTGGTGGAAAAAAATATAATTGGCAAGCGAAAGGGATGGAGGAGTGTTTTTATTATTTTGAAGACAAGGTTATATGGGGATTAACGGCGAGAATCCTAACTCATTTTTTGACATTAATAAGAGAGTAGCTCAGTTAAGCCACTCTCTTATTTATAATTATTTTAAATAAATATTGACTTTAATTTCTAGGTTGATATAATTCTAATAAGAGATAAAAAATAACTAAATTTTATATAGAATATTCGGTTCAAAGGAGTTGAACATGATGGTTAAGAAAATCTGTGAAACTTGTCAACAAGAAATGGTTCAGCTAAAACATTCTAGTATTTGTGCTTGTGGACGTAAATTATTAACAGTTAAGAAATAAATGAGAACCTTAGCGAGTTTGCTAAGGTTTATTTTTGATCCAAATCATCTGGATTCATTCCAACCCGCTTATTTTTGTTTAAAGCGTTAATTTGTTTTAGGTCTTCGGAAGTTAACTCAAAATCAAAGATATCCGCATTTTCAACTAACCGCCCTAGATTCGAGGATTTTGGGATCGTAATGACTTCTGTTTGAAGATCCCATCTTAAAATAATTTGGGCAGGTGTTTTCCCGTACTTTTTCCCAATTTCAATAAGAACAGGTTCATTTAATAAGATGCCACGCTTAAGGGGGGACCAGGCCTCCAATTGAATTCCTTCATTTTTACAAAAAGCATGGACCTCTCCTTGGGTCAAGTGGGGGTGATACTCGATTTGGTTGACCATTGGTTTAATATTGGCATTTTTCATTAAATGCTGGAGATGGTGAACATGAAAATTACTTACTCCAATTGCTCTCACTCGACCTTCCGTATAAAGTTTTTCAAGTGCTCTCCATGTTTCCGTGTATTTTTTTGCTACAGGCCAATGGACGAGATAAAGGTCTAAATAGGTTGTTTCAAGCCTTCTTAAACTGTTTTCAAAGGCTTCAAGTGTTTCGTCGTAGCCCTGTTCATCATTCCAGACCTTTGAAGTGACAAAAATGTCTTCCCGTGGTACCTCTGATTTTCGAATTCCTTTGCCGACTCCCTCTTCATTTTGATAGAAAGAAGCGGTATCGATATGTCTATAGCCGTAATTTAGAGCAGCAGCAACGACATCTACAATTTCAGATTCATCTGTCACCTTATAAACTCCCAAGCCAAACCAAGGCATTTCGACACCATTATGTAGGGTAACTGTGCTCTGAATGTTTTTAACCATTTTCCTTCCTCCTAAATAAGTTAGAATATATTTATTTTCTCATATTCCTCTTTTCAGTTACAATATACGGGTAACGATCTCATTCACTTTAGTTAAAAAGAATACGAGGAGGGCTTATTAATGATCCGTTTTGGTGTGATTGGAACGAATTGGATTACAGATTCATTTATAAGTGCAGCAAGTGAACATCCGGATTTTAAGCTTGTGGCTGTCTATTCAAGGACGGAAGAAAGGGCAAGGGAGTTCGCCGAAAAATATGGAGTGGAGCTTACGTTTACGAGACTTGAGGATATGGCAAATAGTGATGAACTTGATGCCGTCTATATTGCAAGTCCAAATTCCCTCCATGCGGAGCAGGCAATTGTATTGATGGAAAAAAAGAAGCATGTTCTTTGTGAAAAACCATTGGCGTCAAATGTACGCGAGGTCGAAAAGATGATCGCAACAGCCAGAAAACATAATGTGCTGTTAATGGAAGCATTAAAGACGACCTTCTTGCCGAATTTTCAAGAGGTTAAGAAGAATTTACATAAGATCGGGCCAGTAAGGCGATATGTCGCAAGCTATTGCCAATACTCTTCTCGCTATGACGCCTATAAAGAAGGAACAATCCTTAATGCATTTAAGCCAGAATTTTCAAATGGTTCTCTCGTGGATATTGGGATCTATTGTCTCTACCCTGCCGTTTATTTGTTTGGAAAGCCGAATGAAGTAAAGGCGAGTGGATTCTTACTCGAGAGTGGTGTGGATGCAGAAGGAAGCCTACTTTTACAATACGATGATAAGGATGTCGTTGTCCTTTTTTCAAAAATAACGAATTCTTATTTGCCTTCTGAAATACAAGGAGAAGAAGGAAGCATTGTACTAGATAAATTAAATCCTCCAGAGGATGTGGAAATTCGCTATCGTGATGGACGGGTAGAAGATATTGCCGTTGAGCAAACGAATCATCCAATGTATTATGAAACGAAAGAATTTATTGAGCTTCTTAAAAATAGGAAATATGAATCAAACATTAATACATTTGAGACATCACAATTGGTGATGGAAATTCTCGATGAAGCTAGAAAGCAAATGGGAGTCGTTTACCCTAGTGATTTAAAATAATATATGAAACTTTTTCCAAAGCACCCCGTAAAAGTTATTAAGAACAAATAATTTTTAGGGGTGTTTCATTATGGAAAAAGAGATTACTACAGGTAAGGACGGAAAGCCTTCTCTACTAGGAATGTTTTGGAGCCCCGGGGAGCAGCTTGAAAAAATACGTGAAAACCCTCGCATTTGGGGAGCTTTAGGAATTATCGTACTTCTTTACATTATTGGTTCGACAATTTTGGCATCGAACATCACAGCCGAAGATCTTGTTGTATCAGGGACTATTTCGTTAGCAGACGCGGAACAAATCCTCGGCTTCACAAAAACGATAACGGTTGTATCAGTATTTATAGTTGCCTTAGTAGGGATACTTATCTCAGCTGTAATTCAATTAATCATTGTTAAAATTGCTGGGAAAAATGTGACATTTAAGCAGATCTTCTCGATGAATACGTATATTGCGTTGATTGGAGCAGTAGGAATGCTTTTGAATACCCTTATTCAAATAAGCATTGGTGGAGATACTAGTATTTATGTGACAAGTTTAGGAAGTTTATTTAATAGTGATTCCACTGTTCTTGCATCATTTGAAGTATTTTCAATCTGGACTTTAATTTTGACTGCTATTGGACTGCATAAAGTAGGTCAATTGTCGAAAACTGCTTCATCGCTTATCGCCGTTATCTTCTTTGTTATTTCGTTAGGTTTTGCCCTATTTGGAGGAGTTCTTGAAGGGATAGCTGGATTATAATGAAAAAGAAAATCTGGATTGGCATAGGTGTTGCCACTTTAATCATCTTAATGGTAGGAGTAAGTGTTTATCGAACAGCTTTTGCTAAGCCGCTTGCTGTCGAGGTAATGGAAGTAAAACAAGAAAAAATTTCGTCCTCATTAATGGTGCCAGGGACTTTAGAGCTTCAGGAGGAACAGCTTGTGTTTCCTTCTCCTGAGCTTGGGCAGGTTGAAGAAATTCTCGTAGAAGTAGGGCAACAGGTTAAAAAAGGCGATGTACTGGTTAGATTTGATGATTCTCAACTCAGTTTTGAAATCGAACAGAATAAAATATCCATTGAAACCGGATACTTACGGATCAATCAATTACAAAAGCAAAAAGAACATCTTGATAGTAGGAAAAAGGAGCTCTCCGAGCAAGTCGGTAAAAAAGAAGCGGAAAAGCAATTGGCTCCTGAATATGACCAAATTGAAATGGAAATAAAACTTGCAAATTTAGAATTGAAGCAAACCCTTTTACAAAAAGAAGCTCTTGAAGAGAGAGAAAAAGATTTTGAACTTACTAGTTTGGTAGAGGGGATTGTTCTAGCAGTAAATGAGAAAACGACAGAACTTGTAACAGAAGTTCAAATGCCGCTTGTTCAAGTCGGCAGCTTACATAGTATGATCGCCACTGGTTTTTTATCGGAATATGATGTGTTAAAGGTGAGCAAGGGACAAAAGGTGATCGTAAAATCAGATGTTCTCCCAAATGAAGAATGGCAGGGAGAAGTCATAGATGTTGCAAGTGTTCCACAGAGTACAGGTCTGGGAAATCCGCTGGAGAATCAAGCAGTACAGTTTCCAATTATCGTTCAGATCGACGGAGGGATAGAACTCAAACCTGGCTTTCAACTGATTATGGAAATTGAGACAGAAGAAAAGGAAGGATTGGTCATTTCCTCTGAAGCGATTATTTATGAGAATGATAAAGCCTTTGTTTATCTCGTAAATGATGGCATTGCCCATAAACAAGAGGTTGAAATTGGTATTACTTCTGGTGAGCGAATGGAAATCGTTGAGGGTCTTAGCGATGAAGACATGATTGTATTGAACCCGTCAGATAAAGTAGGTGATGGGATGGAAGTGGCTGTCGAATGATTGAGTTAAGGGATATAAGAAAAACGTATACGGTCGGGAAGGAACAAATCGATGTTTTGAAATCAATCCGACTTACAATTGAAGAGGGAGAATTCACTGCAATTATGGGTCCATCAGGCTCTGGAAAGTCCACCTTAATGAATATTATCGGCTGTCTCGATAAGCAAACGAGTGGACAATATTTGCTTAACGGTGAAAATATCTCCGATTATGAGGATACCGCTTTGGCACGCGTTCGAAATCAATCTATCGGTTTTGTGTTTCAACAGTTTCAATTATTACCAAGATTAACTGCACTTCGTAATGTAGAACTACCCATGATCTATAATGGGATTGGGAAAAGAGAAAGGCTTGAACGAGCAGCAGAGGCTCTTCGAAAAGTCGGTCTTAGCGACAGGATGGAGCATTTACCTAATGCTTTATCAGGGGGACAAAAGCAACGTGTGGCAATTGCTCGAGCGATTGTCAATCAACCGCAAATTATTCTAGCAGATGAGCCGACAGGAGCTCTTGATACGAAGACGAGTATCTCGATCATGGAGCAATTTGTGAAATTAAATGAGGAAGGTACCACCGTTGTATTAGTAACGCATGAACCAGAAATTGCCGACTATACGAATCGTACGATCACTGTTCGTGATGGTGAAATTGTTGCCAACGACGGGAGGAGGTAGGAGCAATGAGTTTAATGGAAAATATTAAAATGGCTTTAAGCTCTTTAAAAGCTCATAAGCTCCGCTCTGTTTTAACAATGCTTGGCATTATTATCGGTGTTGGTGCGGTAATTATTGTTGTGGCTATCGGCCAAGGTGGTGAAGCGGTTCTAAAGTCGCAGATTACAGGTGCTGGAAATACAGTTGAACTGTTCTACCAGCCAAGTGAAGAAGAATTGCAGGCAAATCCAAGCGTGCTGTACGAAGCAGCTTTCACCAGTGAGGATATACGAATGCTTGAGACAATTCCAGAAGTGAAGCAGGTAGTTGCTTCAAGCTCCGAATATTCCTCAATCCGTTATCGGGAACAAACGGGGGACAGCTCGGTATTTGGAATCAATCAGGCATATATGGATTTGAATAATTTGGAGATTGAAGAGGGTCAAGGATTTTCTGAAGCAGATTTTAGGAGTGGGAGAAGGGCAGCTTTAATTAGTTACTCTTTGCAAGAGAAATTTTTCGAAGGACAAAGCCCGATCGGGGAAGTTATTCGCATCGGTAATCAGCCGGTTGAAATTATCGGTGTACTTGCAAAGCCAACAGGTCTTTTTGCCTTTGGCTCCATGGATATCTACCTTCCTTTTAATACTTGGAAAATGGTTTTCGGCAAAGATGATGTTACGCAAATGACCCTTCAAGCGACATCTGCTGATCATATTCAAGCAGTCGCCGAAAAAGCAACTTTTCAATTGAATCAGCTTCACAACACAGAGGATTCCTATATGGTCATCAATATGGAGGAAATGGCAGAAGGGATCGGGCAAATTACAAGAATTATGACGATCATCATTGGTAGTATTGCCGGAATTTCTTTATTTGTCGGCGGAATCGGCGTGATGAATATTATGCTAGTATCCGTTACTGAACGGACGAGGGAAATTGGAATACGGATGGCGCTTGGAGCAACAAGAACCCAGGTGCTTACACAGTTTTTAATTGAAGCGATTATTTTAACTTTAATTGGAGGTATGATTGGAATTCTTCTCGGCTGGGGTGTCTCGGGAATCGTTGCCTCTTTTGCAGGGTGGCCGTCGCTTATCTCATGGCAAGTGGTTGTTGGTGGCATTGTCTTCTCTATGGTTATTGGAATAATTTTTGGTTTATTGCCGGCGAACAAAGCTTCTAAGCTTGATCCGATTGAAGCGTTAAGATATGAATAAGTTCCTAGTTAACTAATTGTACTATATGCTGTTTTCGGTTTAACATTATGCTTGAAAATCCTCGTTTGTTCCACCTATTAGAAAGCTGAAAGACCGCTTTGTTCCCCGAGCATTTTGTCGGAAAAGTAAAAAATGAACCCAAATCGTTTGTTAATGATAGAAATAGAAGCTGTGTCAAAAGGTCGTTGAAACGTCTTTTTGATATCAGCTTTTTCTTCTGTATAAGTTTTTGGGTCCTTTGATTATTTTATGGTGAATAGAAGGGGGGGACTCCTTTTTTTGCTTATAAGCCATGTTCTTTACTTATTGAGGTTTCCCACTTTTTCAAATTATGAGCAACGCAAATAAAAATTGGAACGGAAGGCGGTGACTTCTGCGTGAAAAGCGGCCCAGCCTGAAGTGGAAATTAACTATGCACATAGAGGGAATTTGCCCCTAAAAGCTAAACAGCCTCATTTTATTAAGCCATGACACAATCCAAAAATTTGTCGCACAGAAGTTTAGGCTTATCCACGTTTAAAGATTTAATTGGAGGGTATGTATTGAGTAACTTTAAGCTATGGTGGTGATCATTTTGGAAAATAACACAAATTCTCAAGGAGGATTAAAGGTATACAAAATTAAAAGAGGGGATACCGTTTGTTCCATCGCCAGAGAATTGAATATCCCCATTATGTCCATCTTCATGGTTAACAAGCATCGGGATCCTAAACAGTTGACGATAGGCGATACCCTCTGTCTTCCCACACTTAAGGACCAGTGTTGAACAATAATAACTACCAAAAAATCAAATACAGGCAATTCTCCGGTAGAGCGTTTTTCCATTATAATGTAACCATTAGCAGTAAGAGAGAATTGTATTAATTCGCCCAATAATTTTTAAAGGGTCGAAAAGTTCAATTATTTCATCTCAGTAGCGTACTTAAATTGTTCGTGTCCCATACACGCTCATGAAGTCTCTGGAGTTTTCAGAGATTTTTTTGTATAGTGTTAAAGAGAATCACAATCTTGAAGTGGTTTTTTGAGATTTTTTTAAAGAGAATGATAATGGAATTTTGTCTACACAAGGTTAATATTTATTTAAAAGGTTAGCTTTGTTAAATAGAATTGTTGTTAAAATGATTTTGGGCTCATTGCATGTGAAAATAGGTCAAAAATCAACACCGACATGTAACATAGCCAAAAGCTTAAGGAGTTAAAAAATGAAGCAGAAGATAGGATTTATAGGCAGCGGTAAAATGGCACAGGCGATAATGAAAGGGATTTTGTCATCAGGCACAATTTCTGCGGAGCAAATAATGGTTAGTGCGAAAACGGAACAAACTTTAAAAACAGTAAACAATCATTTTCCGATCAAAACGACTATGAATAATAAAGAAGTTGCCTGCTGGTCTGATTTTCTTTTTCTCGCTGTAAAACCAGACATACATCGAGAGGTTATTCAAGAAATTAAAGATGACATAAAAGATGATGCAGTCATTATTACTATCGCAGCGGGAATTACGCTACAATGGTTGGAGAGCGAGTTTGACCAGCAAGTCAAAGCCGTTCGTTCCATGCCGAATACTCCTTCTTTTGTTGGCGAAGGTATGAGTGCACTTAGCGTTAATTCAAGGGTTAGCAATGAGGAGCAGGACAATGTTCTTGCGATTTTTCGTTCTTTCGGACAAGCAGAGATTATTCAAGAAGAGCTAATGGACAGTATTCCGGCAGTAAGCGGTTCTTCTCCGGCATATGTCTTTATGTTTATAGAGGCTTTAGCAGATGGGGGAGTAAAGAATGGAATTCCAAGAGAGCAAGCGTATAAATTCGCTGCACAAGCGGTGTTAGGTGCAGCAAAAATGGTCCTCGAAACAGGACTTCACCCAGGGGAGCTTAAGGATCAAGTATGTACACCGGGAGGAGCAACGATTGAAGCTGTGTCTGCTTTGGAGGAACACGGCTTTCGCGCGGCTGTTTTAAAGGCCATGGAGCAATGTACTGAGAGAATTAAGACGTTAAAAGCTTGATGCTCCGGAGAAATTATATAAGAAAAGGTGACAAAAGTGGAAAGAGTTCAAATAAATCAAGATTTATCTTTTTCGAGAATCATTCAAGGACTTTGGCGTCTTAATGAATGGCCGCTTTCAGATGAGGGGCTTCTTTCATTAATTGAGAAATGTCTTGAATTAGGAATTACAACGTTTGATCATGCGGATATTTATGGTGGCTACCAAAATGAGGCTTTATTTGGTAAAGCTTTGGCGCTGAAGCCTTCCATCAGGGAAAAAATCGAGCTTGTTACGAAATGCGGCATTAAACTTGTATCAAAAGCGCGACCAGAGCATAAGATTAAGCATTATGATACGAGCAAAGAACATATCATGATGAGTGTTGAAAACTCTTTGAGAAATCTTGAAGCGGATTATCTTGATGTGCTGCTTATTCATCGTCCCGATCCATTTATTGATCCTGGTGAAGTAGCAGAGGCATTTACGCGATTAAATGAGGCAGGAAAAGTGAAACATTTCGGTGTGTCTAATTTTACACCTTCACAATTTGAAATGCTAAATAGCTATCTCCCGTTTCCGCTTGTCACAAATCAAATAGAAATATCGGTAAGCCAGTTGCAACCGTTTCAAGATGGAACAATTGACCAATGCTTGCAAAAACGTGTAGCTCCAATGGCGTGGTCACCTCTTGCAGGAGGAGCAATCTTTTCAGGTGAAGATGAAAAACCAGTCCGAATAAAGAAAGCTTTGCAAGAGGTTGGAGAAGAACTCGGTATTGCGGAAATTGATAAAATCATGCTTGCATGGCTCCTGCTTCATCCAGCAAAGATTATGCCGATAATTGGTTCTGGAAAAATGGAGCGGATTAAGGCGGCTGCAGAATCGTTGCAAATAGCTTTGACACGTCAGCAATGGTTTAAAATTTGGATTGCTTCAACAGGAAAAGATGTAGCCTAAAAAGAAATCTTTTTAGAACGAGTCTGAACGTATTTTTGTTCAGACTCGTTCTACATTTCCAATAATTTGATCAGTAATTTCTCAAATTTGTTTGCACTCATCATCTCATGTGTAATAAATTCCCCATTATAAAATAGAGCAAAGGTTGTCCATATGATTGGCGAATTTTGCGCTTCTTCTCTAGTTGAGATTCTCGTTATTTGAAAAGGGACATTTTTATTCTCTGCAATTTTCTTTAATTCTGCCAATGTGCCAACGGCAAAAGGGCACTGGGCTGTGTAATAAATAGAGATTCCTTTACTTTCTAAAGGTGCTAATGTTTGCTTTTTAAAAGTAGGCAATACAGCATCGTCATTCCATGTTAATGCGGCTAATTGAAAATATGGCTCTGCTTCATCTACTATTTTAAATCCCATATGTTCAAAGAATCGCTTATCACTTAAAAAAGGATAATTTTTCTTGCCAACAATATGTACAATCCCGTCCATTCCCCGCTTAACAGCATCCTCTTTACATTTGTTTAGCAATTGCTTCGCATTGCCGCCATTTTTGTATCTTCCTGAAACCCATAAACAATTAATGTACATATAATTAGGGGCGTGTATAGGAACCCATGCTTTTTCAGCAGGTATGTATTCAATAAATACCTTGGCTCGTTCATCTAAACGATAAAAAACTAATCCTTCGTCCATCCGTTCTGTCAGCCATCTCTTTTTTTCTATTACCGCCTGTTCATATTGCTTTGCACCTAATGCGCAGCATATATGCTCAAATTCGATATTTTCTTTGGAAATTTGCAAAAATCCCATTTCTCCTACCTCCATATTTTAAAAGGTTTATAGATACTAGTCTTATTGCTAACATTATCGAAAAATGGAAAGGTATGCAAATGGTTTTGCAAGAAATTAAAAAGGAGGAACAAAAGTGTGCCTTTTGTTCCTTCCTCACCGAGCTGAAAAACCAGTATCAGCATTTCTTTTTTTATTATGATATCTTCACTTTTTTAATGTGGCAAAAATGCTAACTGATAGAAAAACAGAACAGCAAATACGTAAATAACTGGATGAACTTCACGCCATTTCCCTTTGACGATTTTTAATAGAGGATAAGAGATAAATCCTAAAGCGATTCCTGTTGCGATACTGGAAGTGAGAGGCATTGCTAAGATCGTTAGAAATGCAGGAAAAGCTTCGTCAAGCTCATTCCATTTAATTTTTGCGATGGAACCCATCATTAAGCTACCTACAATGATTAAAGCTGGTGCTGTGATTGCTGATAATCCAGAAACTGCGCTTACGAGTGGTCCAAAGAATGCAGCTAAAATAAATAGTACCCCAACGGTTACGGATGTTAAGCCTGTACGGCCTCCAGCTGCGACACCGGCAGAGGATTCTATATATGCGGTTGTTGGACTTGTTCCAAACATGGATCCAACAGTTGTACCAATTGAATCTGCCAGCAATGCTTTTTTTGCTTGGGGCAATTTGTTTCCTTTCATGAGCCCGGCTTGCTGTGCGACTCCGACCATCGTCCCGGTAGTATCAAAAATTGTCACAAGTAAAAAAGAAAAGACAACCGCATAAAGGCTGTGAGAGAATACTTCGCCGAGTGCATCAATTGGATTTAAAACAATCAATCCTTCCGGTAAGCTTGGAAGAGCCATAAATCCTTGTGTGAATGAAAGTTCTCCAATGAAAAATGCAATTACTCCAGTAACAATCATCCCAAAAAACAGTGCTCCGTGAATGCGGAGAGACATTAAAATTAATGTGACAGCCAGTCCAATAAGTGTTAAATAGGCGGATGGCTCGCGTAAATTGCCCAAAGCTACCAGGTTTGTTTCATGGGCAGTAATAATTCCTGTAAGACGTAGTCCGATAAAGGCAATAAATAGTCCGATACCTGCGCTAATTCCAAATTTCAGATTTTCAGGGATTGCCTCTATAAGCATATTTCTTAAAGGAGTTAATGATAAAATGATAAAAATAATCCCTGCGATAAAAACAGCAGCAAAAGCTGTAATATAGTCAATATTTCCATGGCTGCCAACGACAGAATAGGCAAAATACGCATTCAAGCCCATACCAGGAGCAATAGCGATTGGATAGTTGGCAAATAATCCAATCCACAAGGTGCCTACGACTGCAGAAATAATCGTTGCTGTAAACACTTGATCGAATGGCACTCCTGCATCTGCTAAGATAATTGGGTTAACAACTACGATATATACCATTGTCAAAAATGTTGTCACGCCTGCTAAAAGTTCTGTTTTCACATTTGTTTGATGTTCTTTTAATTTAAACATATTGACCTCCAAATGACGAACATTATAAAAACACATTCTCTATAATATTCGTTTTAAGAATAGAATTCAAGGTTGATTTTAATATTATTTCATAAATGTTCGAAATAAATTACGTTTAATTGTGCGTTTAGTAGCGTTTATTGCCAAAAAATTCATATTTTTTGTTATGCTCTTTCCAAGTGATGGAGGGCACAGTAGAGTACTTTTGCAAAAAGTCCATTCCCTAGGTAAACGGAAGAAGCAAAGAAATAAAATTGAAGCATAAAAACAGAAAATGACCGAGTTAAAACTCGGCCAAAAAAATTTAAAAAATTAAACTGATGAACAAATAACAGAGTGCTGCAAGGGCAGCCGATATTGGTAGGGTGATGACCCACGTAATAAGCATCCTTTGCGCTGTGCCCCATTTGACTCCTTTAACCCGATGCGATGCACCTACACCAAGGATAGAGGAAGAAATAACATGGGTTGTACTAACTGGCAAATGAATATATGTCGCTCCAAAGATAATCAAGGCTCCTGTGAGATCGGCAGCAACGCCATTCACGGGGCGAATTTTCATAATTTTACCACCAACCGTTTTAATGATCTTCCAACCACCTACTGAAGTGCCCAGCCCCATTGCGAGGGCACAAGAGAACTGGACCCAGAAGGGGATTTCGTCAGTTGCCACATAGTTATTGGCGATAAGTGCCATTGTGATTATCCCCATTGCCTTTTGCGCATCGTTTGTTCCATGCGTAAATGCTTGAATGGAAGCTGTAGCAATTTGAAACAAACGGAAATTTCGATTTGTTTTTGTAAGATTATAGTTTTTAAATACGATTTTGAAGATACTGTATATGATAAATCCTAAGGCAAAAGCAATAATTGGCGACAAAATTAGCGCTTGAATAATTTTTAGAAATCCGCTGTAATTTAAGGAATGGAACCCTGCTGCTGCAATAGCTGCCCCGGCTATAGAACCAATTATCGCATGGGACGAGCTTGAGGGAATTCCGTAATACCAAGTAATCAGATTCCATGCAATAGCTGCGATGAGAGCGGATAAAATGACAACTGAACCGTTTTCTAATGTAAAAGGGTTTACGATATCTTTCGTAATTGTTTTGGCAACACCTGTAAATGACATCGCTCCAATAAAATTCATCACAGCTGCTAAAATAATTGCATGCCTTGGTTTCAATGCTTTCGTCGATACAGAAGTAGCGATCGCATTTGCTGTATCATGAAATCCATTGATGAAATCAAATGCCAGTGCCCCAATAACAATTAATACAGTAAGAATAAAAATGACATCCATCTTGTGGGCTCCTTATGCATTTTTCATAATGATTGTTTCCAAGGTGTTCGCAACCCCTTGACAATGATCAGCAATTTCCTCTAACGTTTCATAAATTTCTTTATATTGAATAATGCGAATTGGGTCCTTTTCAACAGAAAAAAGGTGCTTTATGGATTGGCGCAGAATACCATCACATTTGGATTCGTAGTCTTTTATTTTTATTGCATGCTCCCGAATTAGAGGGAGCTTTTTGTTTGTTAACAGATCAATGGATTCATCAATTTCGTCTGAACAAGCACGAATGGCATTAACAAATTTAACCATATATTCATCAGCTTGAGTGATAGAGTACATTTCAAATAAAGCGGAACATGCCTCAATTCCATCTAGAACATCATCCATACTCATTGCCAATTGGAGAATATCCTCCCGTTCAATTGGTGTAATAAATACTTTGTTTAGTTCTTGTATGGTTTCATGTACAAATGAATCTCCTTTTGTTTCCAAAGCCTTAATTTCTTCAAAAAAGACTTTTAGATCACTGACATTGTTTAATTTGTAATCTGCAAAAAAATAAGCACCTTCTTTTAAGTTGGTTGAAATATTTTTTAACAAGATTGCAAACTGATCCTGTTTTTTAAATACCATGTAGCTATTACCTCCAAAAATATGAAATGAGCTTATATTGAAAAAATAAAGAACCCACCACGAAATTGTTGTAATTAAACATATAGTGCCAAACGAATTAATTTTATATGAAAAATCTCGAATTGGGAATAGATAAACTCGAAAAACGATTCATTTTGTCGAAAGAATTCAGTTGCCATTGTTTTTATAGTTAAACAACAGTAATAACGTGTTTATATTAATTTGTGATATATTTCACATTTTATTCAAAAATAAGTCGAAAATGATAATTAATCTAATTATATAATAAATGTAATTGGATGGAATTAATGGAAGTCGCGACAATATAGTTTCAGCCAATAAAATTTTTTGGGGGTATTTACAATGAAAAGAATGAAGCTACTCTTAACTCTTCTTCTCGCTTTGTTGTTGTTGGCTGCTTGTAATAGCAGTAACGAAGCTGATGGACCAGCAGACAATGATGCAACTGGGGGAGAAGAACCGGCAACAACAGAAGTAGATGAAGAATTAGAAGCAGCTAAAGCAAAATTCGAACCACTTGGTGAAATCCCTGTCCCAGAAGACAATGAAATGACAGAAGAGAAAATTGCATTAGGACAAATGTTATACTTTGATGAAAGACTTTCTGGGAATAATAAATTAAGCTGTGCATCATGTCACGCTCCTGGCGCAGGTTATGGCGATGGCCTTGCAACTTTCATAGGATTTGAAGGTTTCGAAGGACATCGAAATAGCCCTACCATTATCAATTCAGGTTATTATAAAGAGAACTTCTGGGATGGACGGGCAGGCGGCTTGGAAGAGCAAGCGTTAGGTCCAATTCAAGCAGAAGGTGAAATGAACCAAAATCTTGATGAATTAATTGAAGAATTAAATGCAGTTCCTGGCTATGTTGATGAATTTAATAAAGTCTTCAATGACAAAATAACAGCGGATAACATCGCCAAGGCGATCGCTACATTCGAAAGAACAATTGTTGTCAAAGACACAGCCTTTGACAAATATTTAGCTGGTGATGACGATGCTATTTCAGATGAAGCAAAAGAAGGAATGAAATTATTTGTAGGAAAAGCAAGCTGTATTTCATGCCATGCTGGCCCGCTTTTATCTGACCACAACTATCATAACCTCGGGATGGAAGGGGACGATGGAAGGTTTGCTGTAACTGGAAATGAGACGGATAAAGGCAAGTTCAGAACTTCTGGTCTACGTGGAATAGCGGATACAGCACCATATATGCATGATGGAAGCCTTGCGACACTAGAGGATGTAGTTAATTACTACAATACGGGCGGCGGTGCTCACCCTAATAAGAGTGAACTGATGAAACCATTAAACTTAACTCAAGAAGAAGTCAGCTATTTGGTTGCTTTCTTGGAGAGCATGAGTGGCGATATTCCGATGGTAGAAAAACCAGAACTACCTCAATAAATAAATTAAAAATAACCTTAGAGACCCTTATCTCTAAGGTTATTTTATTTTCTAAAAAGGGGCATTAACTGTTGGTTTAGGACGAATTTTTCAGGGGAAGAGATAATTAACATCACAAAACTACGGCAAGCAGCCGTTTTATATAAATGGGGCGTCCAGTGACGGACGCCCTTTTGATGAGCATAGTCAATTAATCCCAATCTATTGGTGAAGTGACTTGGATTTGTTCGAAGGTTAGTGGGTGTACAAATTTAAGTTCAACGGCGTGCAAATGAAGCCTCGTTTCTTTAGGGCTGTTTCCGTATAGTTTATCGCCGACAATGGGATGGCCGATATGACTGAGATGAACTCGAATTTGATGAGTACGGCCAGTATCTAGGCTACACCTGATTAATGTTGCATTTTTTTTAACATTGACAACCTCATAATGGGTAACGGCTCTCTGTCCTTTTGGAGAAACTCTCCGCTTAGTTGGATGATGTCGATCTCTCCCTATTGGAGCATCGATCGTCCCTTTTTTGTTTAATATTTTTCCACAGACAAGTGCCGAGTAGGATCGTTTGATTTGCCTTTCTTCGAGCATTTTATCAAGAAGAGCCCCGATAAAAGCATGTTTTGCAAAGAGAATCACTCCTGAAGTGTCACGGTCTAACCGATGGATATGTTTAACCTGACGGAACTCTCCTTTTGCTTGCAAATGATAGGCAATACCGTTTGCCAATGTATTTGTTTGCCCTGGCTCATTTGGATGAGTATTGGTACCGGGAGGTTTTTCGGCAATTAATAAGTGCTCGTCCTCATATACAATATTTACATTCATATATTGAGGTATCAGTCCAAAATCAACATCTGAAAATAATTTAATTTGCAGACGATCCCCCATTTTTAATGGATTTGTCCAAACGACAGGTTTACCATTAATCATCACTTCTTTATTCATTTTTAACAAATGCGTAAGTTTTTTTGGTGCTTGCCAGACCTTTGAAAATAATTGCTCACTTGTAATTCCTTGCCATTCCATCGGAGCAATTAATTCAAACCATTGCCCTTTTTTAGAAGATGCAATCATGTTGAACTCCTTTCGTATGCAATCTTAAAGACAATAAGTAAAAGAATTTTCACTGTAAAAAAGCCGCCAATTTAGCGTTTGCCTTAAACTTTGGCGATAATTACCACGCTTTTAGCTTACTTGCGTATGTTATCCTAAGCGTATATAAAAAATTGATTACATGTTTCATTAAAGGTGGGTTACAGGTGAAAGTTGTATTTGCGTCAACACCAGACCAAGAAGAAAAGATTAAAGAACTTGTAAAAACTTTTTATCAAGATGTATTTCCTCTTTATTATTCTGACAAAGAAATCGAAAAATTTGAAGATTTAAAGGTATTACATACCTCAACAAGGCATTTTGAGTATTTTGGCACATTAAAGGAAGCTTATCAAGTCATTACAAGCTTACAAACTCTTATATCCATTTTAGAATCGACCACGCTTTTAGTAAAACATAAATCCATGTTTCAAAGGAATGTCGCAATTTTGAAGGAGTACGGATTGTTTTTTCCGTTTGACTTTGAGCAGTTTTTCGAAGCTGATCTGGATAAGGAAAACGATAATGGCTCCTTTAGTGTTTATACGAAGGCTGCAAATGAATTATTAATATAAACTGCTATCATGAAAAAACGAAAACGATCTAAGATTCGTTTTCGTTTTTTTGCTAAAGTCGATATCATTTTTGATGGGACCTAAGGCTTCAGTTCGCTATTTACTGTTTTGATTAAACCATTCTTCGAAAATTTCTTTTTCCTTATAACCGACAATACGTTCTGTCTCTTCCCCATTTCGATATTGAACAATAGTTGGAGTTTCTGAAATGCCGTATTGATCCCAGCCGTTTTCAAATTCTAATAGGTTATACTGCACTAAATCAATTCCCATCTCCTCTGCGAGAGGTGCAACGACTGGGGTTGTCCGTTGACAATGTGAGCATGTGGGACTATAAAAATAAACCGTGACGTCTTCTTTATTATCCAATTTTTCTTTTAACTCTTCAGGTAGGATAAGGTTTTGATAGTTTGGATCATCCAACTGTGCGATCGTTTCCGGATGTAAAGAATCCTTTTGATATTTATTATCCTCGGACACTTTTTCCTCATTTTGCATTTTCGTTAATAGGGCTACACCAGCGAATAGAACAACAATAATGGCAAGAAAAATAATTACTTTTTTCAATTAGGAAACCTCCTTTGTTTTTTTCCAGATGAGAAGACTACAAATAAAAATAATAACAAAAGCGGTAAGCGCAAGGAATGGAATCGTAATAAATCCAAACCAGTTTATGTATGCGGCAGTACATGGAATACGACCACATGCAGGTGCTGCATCAGCTAAAAAGGAGAGCTTTTGAATACCGTAATGATACAGGGATATCATCCCTCCTATAGCTGATAATACCATCGTATATAAGGAGATTTTATAATCCTTCTTTACTGTGGCAATCCCTAAAATAACGACGAAGGGGTACATAATGATCCTTTGATACCAACACAATTCGCATGGTTCATACTGGCGAACCTCAGAAAAATACAAGCTTCCAAACATAGCAATAACAGATGCGGCCCAAGCAATAAAGATAAGTGATTCCCTTTGATCTTTTTTTTCGCTCATTACACCAATTCCTTTAAAGTTAGTCCCCATTATTTTATGCTGTTAACAGTTGTTTTTCAAATTAAACGATTAAGAGATTATGAAAATTTTTAAAACTTTTTTAGGTATCATGTACAATTTGCTAACGAAAGAATGAACAATATTAAGTTTATTGGCAAAATTTTTAACTTTAAGTAGTATTTATGAAGTTAGAGAAGAGATATTTTAAAAATTTGTCCATAGAATGAAAGAGTGAGCTATAATGGATAGAGATTCCATTTTTGAGGTCTGGGGGGATAGTATGGGTTGGAAAAAAGATGTGGAAAGATGGTTTCAATACCATGATCTAGATTCTGAATTGAAGACTCAGTTACTTTCTTTGAACGAAACGGAATTAGAAGAGGCATTTTATAAAAATTTAGAATTCGGCACCGGAGGCATGCGCGGCGAAATTGGCGCAGGCATAAATCGTATGAATCTTTACACCATTCGGAAAGCGTCGGCAGGATTAGCGTCCTTTATTGATTCATTTGGAGCAGATGCGAAAAGAAGAGGTGTTGTAATCGCCTATGATTCACGCTATAAGTCGCAAGAATTTGCGATGGAAGCAGCCAAGACATTAGCGACAAGAGGCATTCAAACCTACATATTTAATGAATTAAGACCTACTCCGGAGTTATCTTTTGCCGTTCGTTATTTACAGGCTTTTTCAGGTATTGTTATTACTGCCAGTCATAATCCGCCAGAATATAACGGGTATAAAGTGTACGGGGAAGATGGGGCTCAGCTAACCCCAAAAGAGGCGGATATTGTCATTGCTAAAGTCAATGAAATTGAAGATGAGCTCCGCATTCAAGTCGATACAGAAAAAGAGTTAAAGCAACTAGGTTTGATTAAAATAATAGGTGAGGAAGTTGATCGAGCTTATTTGGAGAAACTTGTGACAATTTCTGAAAATGATCTTGGCCAAAAATCAGCAATTAAAATTGTCTTTACTCCGTTGCATGGAACAGCTAATAAGTTGGTTCAAAAAGGTCTAGAGTTATTGAACTATACAAATGTTACCGTTGTGAAAGAACAAGAACAACCTGATCCTCAATTTTCAACCGTTAAGAGTCCAAATCCTGAGGAGCATGAAGCATTCACACTTGCGATTGAAAAGGGCTTGGAGATAAATGCAGATTTGTTAATTGCTACCGATCCTGATGCAGATCGTCTTGGAATTGCAGTCAAGAATTTAAGCGGTGAATATCAAATACTTACTGGAAATCAAACTGGAGCATTATTGCTTCATTATTTACTTGCGGAAAAGGTGGAGAAAGACACGCTTCCGAAAAATGGTGTAATGTTGAAAACCATTGTTACATCAGAGCTTGGAAGAGCTGTTGCCTCATCATATGGAGTCGA
The DNA here is from genome assembly GCF_005502275.1 of Robertmurraya siralis. Taxonomy (GTDB): domain Bacteria; phylum Bacillota; class Bacilli; order Bacillales; family Cytobacillaceae; genus Robertmurraya; species Robertmurraya siralis. The sequence goes on along the minus strand of NZ_SWLZ01000006.1, from coordinate 159,122 downwards.
AACGATCGATGTTCTGACGGGGTTTAAATTTATTGCTGAAAAAATAAAGCAATTTGAGGCATCTGGGAAATACCAGTTTTTGTTCGGATATGAGGAGAGCTATGGGTATTTAATTGGAGCATTCGCTCGAGATAAAGATGCTGTGCAGGCAGCACTTTTAGCGACAGAAGTATGTGCTTTTTATAAGGAAAAAGGATTGTCATTATACGAGGCGTTATTGTCTCTTTATAAAAAATATGGCTTTTATCAAGAAGGACTTCAATCCTTAACATTAAAGGGAAAGTCTGGAGCAGAAAGGATCGAACGTTTACTGGCTTCTTTTAGAAAGATTCCGTTACTGGAGATCGGTGGACAAAGGGTAATCAAACAGGAGGACTACTTAGAAAGCATACGGACTACGGAAACAGGGAAAGAGAAAATTGATTTGCCAAGATCAAATGTATTGAAATACTTTCTTGAAGATGGATCGTGGGTTTGTTTGAGACCTTCAGGTACAGAGCCGAAAATCAAATTTTATTTCAGTGTTAAAGGCGATACCTTAGAGGAAAGTCAAATAAAACTAAAGGCATTAGAAGAGAGCTTTATGAATGTTGTTCATAAAAAAATGAATGATTCGTTTTAAAAGACACGGTCGCGGACCGTGTCTTTTTTGTGGTGGAATTCTGATTACATCCAGTTCGCGCTTAACTCTTGTTGTTCTTCAAGGTGGCTGTTTGCATGGTCGATGTATCTTAATAAAGAATATAAGTGTTGCTCAATTACCATATAGTCTTTTTCAAAATTATAGGCATGTAAGAAATGTTCAATTTTCTTTGCTAAAAAATGATCCTTTGTGCGCACCATTAAAATTAGTAAATTGTCCCACTCGGAACGATGGGTATAATACAATGCCCGGTCATAATCAACTGAATCCATTTTTCCTCATCTCCTTTTTTAAGGAGTTGATTATAGTCTGTGCTGAGAACTTATAAACTTTCTCTGTAAATGTTGGTCATCTTGTTAATTGGAAAGAACAGCATTTACCTGTGTAAAAAACGCTGAAAATGCAAACAGCTATGAATGAAGAATTTCGCTCTTCTTTTATAAGAAAGTCAACGTTACGATAAAAGCGTGAAGGTAAAAATCAATCTCATCATTTTTGTTTTTGTCTCATACATTGGTGATAAGACCATGAAGGAGGAAAACAAATGAAAGAGGAAGAGCGTAAAAAACTGGAATACGCGATCGATGAAATTACGGAAATTGCTTCAGGATTCGGGCTGGATTTTTACCCAATGAGGTATGAAATTTGCCCGGCTGATATTATATATACATTTGGTGCATATGGTATGCCGACCCGATTCTCACATTGGAGCTTTGGAAAACAATTTCATAAAATGAAACTTCATTACGATTTAGGACTTTCTAAAATATATGAGCTCGTCATTAACTCAAATCCTTGCTACGCTTTTTTACTGGATTCAAATTCACTAATCCAAAATAAATTGATTGTTGCCCATGTGTTGGCACATTGTGATTTCTTCAAAAATAATGTTCGTTTTCAAAATACGAAACGAGATATGGTTGAAAGCATGTCTGCGACTGCCGAAAGAATTCGCCAATATGAGATCGAGCATGGTAAAAAGGAAGTGGAGGAATTTCTTGATGCGGTGTTGGCGATTGAAGAGCATATTGATCCTTCTTTAATGCGGCCGAAGCTCTCTTGGACGTTGGACGATGAGGAATTTGAAGAAGAAGAGATAAAAGCAAGTCCTTATGATGATCTATGGAATTTAGATAAGAAAGATGGAGAGAAAAGTGTTAAGAAAAAGAAAAAGCGAAAATTTCCGCCGCAACCTGAAAAAGACATTCTGTTATTTATAGAGAACTATAGCCGTGAATTAACGGAATGGCAACGGGATATTTTGACGATGATGAGGGAGGAAATGCTTTATTTTTGGCCTCAATTAGAGACAAAAATTATGAATGAAGGCTGGGCTTCGTTTTGGCATCAAAGAATTTTGCGAGAGATGGATCTTTCTTCTGATGAAGCGCTAGAATTTGCCAAACTTAATGCAGGGGTTGTTCAGCCGTCAAGGACAGGAGTCAATCCGTACTATTTAGGGCTGAAAATTTTTGAAGATATAGAGGAACGCTATAATCATCCGACTGAAGAAATGAAAGAGCGCGGAGTAAAGGAAAATTCCGGAAGAGAAAAAATGTTCGAAGTACGCGAAATTGAATCGGATATCTCATTTTTAAGAAATTACTTAACGAAGGATCTTGTTATGCGTGAAGACATGTATTTATTTCAAAAACAAGGTCGAGATTACAAAATTGTCGATAAAGATTGGCAGGAAGTGAGAGATCAACTCGTTAATATGCGAGTGAATGGCGGTTTCCCTTATTTAACTGTCACTGATGGAGATTATTTGAAAAATGGTGAACTCTACATTAAACATTGGTATGAAGGAATTGAACTTGACTTGAAATATTTAGAAAAGGTGCTTCCTTATATTTATCAGCTTTGGGGCAGAGGCGTTCATATTGAAACGATTATCGAGGACCGGAATATGCTTTTTACGTATGATGGAAAAGGCGTTCATCGAAAATATCTTTGAAATTGACTTTGTTAATTATCTGTAAGTATTGATTTTTACTTACTAAAGGGCGTGTGAAACCAAGGTTCAGACAAAATGAACAAAAAAACGTTTTATCAATAATATGGTTTCATTCAATAAAGGTACCCGGGGTATAATTTACTCCGGGTAGGGTGTATTACAAAAAAAGCGGCTCATGACGGTCATGAACAGTGAGAGCTTTGTTTACTTCCGTAACGTGATATTTTACCATACGCAGTGATGTATCATTATGCTCCAATATGTAAACCATCTCTGCTAAATTAAAGGATTCAATCGCCTTTTCATTTTCATTTAAGGCTTTATGACTCAGTGCTTTTTGAAAATATAAATCACCTTTTAAATACATAAGTTGATATTTCTCGGTAAGTTTTAGCCCTTTTTCACAAATTTGGATAGATTCGGCATTTCTTGAGTGCAACCGCAGTACTCTGGCATAATTGTAATTTAATCTTACCGGGACATGTTTATTAATAATATCTGTCAGTTTATTTAGATGATTTATGGCTTCATTGTATATTTCGATGGCCTCGTCATACATTTGACATTGGCTATAAATATTTGCTTTACTAATGAGGATTTCAATTTCACGTTCAGAGTAGAGTTTTTTATTAGAAGCTGTGAGGCTAAGCGCCTCGTCAAAACATTGGATGGAATTATGAAGATCATGATCTAATTGAAAATAACAAATTCCTTCATGCCATTTTAGGAATTGATATAATTTTTTCTCTTTAAATAACTCGTTATCGGATTCGGAAATAATGATTCTTCGCACTAATTCATAATCACGATTGTTGATGGCTTCGCGGATTTCAGAGAAAGTGTCAATAACATAATCATGTCTGGGAATGCTAGAGATATCAAGGAGGTACGAAATATCGACACTAAATCGATCCGCTAGTTTCAGCAAAATATCAGCAGTTGGAAAAACATTGCCGCTCTCAATTTTGCTAATGTATGCTTGCGTGCATATATCTTTGCTTGTTTCAAATTGGGACAATCCAAGGCGTTCCCTAGCTTCTTTAATTCGTTGACCTAAATATCTTGCCATATAAATCACTCCGAATATAACTATATTTATTATGAAGGCCAAAAACATCTGAAATTTTAAGAAAACAACCCTTTATCCTTATTATATCAGGAAATTCGCCAAATTCACCCTTTCTTTTTACATGATAAAATTTTTGTAAAAAGGAGGTTGGAGAAATGAAAAGATTTCTAAGTAGTTTACTGATTGTTTTGATTGCGTTTTTCGGAACATACCATGCCCCTGATGCACCAATTACCATTAATGAGCCTGAGCCTGGAGTTATGCACTGAGAGTGAGCGATGTGAATGCTATTTTTTGATAGAGATGGAGTTGTGACAAGTGTTAGGTAAAGACGTCTTATATAATGAAGAGCGATACACTATCATCTTTAATTATCATAATGGCATGATCGAAATTCGAAATTCAAATCTTACTTACGATGTCCAACTGGTAAATATTAAAGACGTTAAAATTATAGATTCATCTTACTAAAGAGCTACTATTAAAGGTAGTTCTTTTTTTGTCCTTGCTGACGATTTTTTAGAGGTGTTAGTTGTATCGGCAAGGTGAGGATGTTGTTTTTTACAATCAGCTTTCCAATAAATCCGATTCCACTCTAAATTCATCTGTTTTATGCATGATCTTGTTACTTTAAATAATATCGTGCATTTTACGAAGAAGATTGCACTGAGTAAAACATTGTGTATACCCAGACAGCAATCACTGTTAAATGCATATTTACTGATTAAAATAACAAAGATAATTGGCGTATTTCATTTTTTATTTCTCCTGTATTGAGATGATTGTACAAAGAAGAACGGATTTATCTATCAAAGTACAACGACATTTTAGTTTATTCGAATAGCTGAGAAAACTTTAAAATGGTCTTTACTTTTAACTCGGGGAAAATTTTGAAAAAAAGCATTGACGGCATCCTTTTCGGGGTGTTATATTGATATAGCTGTTTTCAAAAAATGTTTGAAAGATTTTGGCCCGTTGGTCAAGCGGTTAAGACACCGCCCTTTCACGGCGGTAACACGGGTTCGAATCCCGTACGGGTCATATACATTTTTTCAACGTATTGAATGATGAAGGCGAAAATAATTTGCTTTATAAAAGTAAAGCATTATATTATGGCGGTGTAGCTCAGCTGGCTAGAGCGTACGGTTCATACCCGTAAGGTCGGGGGTTCGATCCCCTCCGCCGCTACCATTCTATATTAACATGGAGGAATACCCAAGTCTGGCTGAAGGGATCGGTCTTGAAAACCGACAGGCGGGTTAAACCGCGCGGGGGTTCGAATCCCTCTTCCTCCGTATTTTTAAAAATCTGCTAGTAAATAAATGTATGATTTTTTATGTTCTGAGCTTCTCTGAATTAAAGGCCTTTATTTGATTTAGAAAATGCAGGAGGGTCCGGTAGTTCAGTTGGTTAGAATGCCTGCCTGTCACGCAGGAGGTCGCGGGTTCGAGTCCCGTCCGGACCGTTATTTAATATATTCACCGAACCACAACTTGAATAAGTTTGTTGACTAGGAAAAGAATAGTATTATGGCTCAGTAGCTCAGTCGGTAGAGCACGGTGAAAAAGCTTCAAGAAAAAGCAACAGCGTACTCATCGAGCATCCCCTTGAATAAGCTAACTGAGATGAGGACGAAGGACAACGGAAAGATTTGCTGTAGGAATAGAATAGTATTATGGCTCAGTAGCTCAGTCGGTAGAGCACGGTGAATAAACTTCAAGAAAAGGCAACAGCGTACTCATCGAGCATCAACTTGGGTAAGCTAACTGAGATGAGGACGAAGGACAACGGAAAGATTTGCTGTAGGAATAGAATAGTATTATGGCTCAGTAGCTCAGTCGGTAGAGCACGGTGAATAAACTTCAAGAAAAGGCAACAGCGTACTCATCGAGCATCAACTTGAATAAGCTAACTGAGATGAGGACGAAGGACAACGGAAAGATTTGCTGTAGGAATAGAATATTATTATGGCTCAGTAGCTCAGTCGGTAGAGCACGGTGAATAAACTTCAAGAAAAGGCAACAGCGTACTCATCGAGTATCAACTTGAATAAGCTAACTGAGATGAGGACGAAGGACAACGGAAAGATTTGCTGTAGGAATAGAATATTATTTTGGCTCAGTAGCTCAGTCGGTAGAGCACGGTGAATAAACTTCAAGAAAAGGCAACAGCGTACTCATCGAGCATCAACTTGAATAAGCTAACTGAGATGAGGACGAAGGACAACGGAAAGATTTGCTGTAGGAATAGAATATTATTATGGCTCAGTAGCTCAGTCGGTAGAGCAAAGGACTGAAAATCCTTGTGTCGGCGGTTCGATTCCGTCCTGAGCCATTTTTTAGTTGGAGGGGTAGCGAAGTGGCTAAACGCGGCGGACTGTAAATCCGCTCCTTCGGGTTCGGCGGTTCGAATCCGTCCCCCTCCACCAGACATTTTCACCTTAGTGAAAATAAGAGATGTTACTTTGAACGAAACGCAGCGAAGTAAAATAGCATTTATTAATAATTTTCGTAATAGTGCTAGTATAGAGCAAAACGAGCAAAGGCATACTTTAATAATAGAATCATGGCGGTCGTGGCGAAGTGGTTAACGCATCGGATTGTGGCTCCGACACTCGTGGGTTCGATTCCCATCGATCGCCCCATTTATATTTCAAAATCCTGTAATGCCGGATTCAGGAAGACAAAAATTAATAAAGATTTTAATTAAATTGCGGGTGTAGTTTAATGGTAAAACCACAGCCACGAGCAAAGCATCAATGAATGGGCGCCGAGTTGCCTCGACGATAATGCTACAAAGAAACAGCGAGAAGAGTTGGAGGCATGTAAGGCCAGAGCCGGGGAAACGAAAAAAAAATAAGAGTATAAAAAAAATGCGGGTGTAGTTTAATGGTAAAACCACAGCCACGAGCAAAGCATCAATGAATGGGCGCCGAGTTGCCTCGACGACAGTGCTACAAAGAAAAGGCGAGAAGAGTTGGAGGCATGTAAGGCCCGAACAGGGGAAGAAAGAATTTAGTATAATTACAATAAAAATGCGGGTGTAGTTTAATGGTAAAACCACAGCCACGAGCAAAGCATCAATGAATGGGCGCCGAGTTGCCTCGACGACAGTGCTACAAAGAAAAGGCGAGAAGAGTTGGAGGCATGTAAGGCCCGAACAGGGGAAGAAAGAATTTAGTATAATTACAATAAAAATGCGGGTGTAGTTTAATGGTAAAACCACAGCCTTCCAAGCTGTTGTCGTGGGTTCGATTCCCATCACCCGCTTCCTTAAAAGGATGTTCTAGTCAGTGCTAGAGCATCCTTTTTCTTTATATTTACTATCACTTATACTTCACAAATTGCTCTAGATCGAGTATACTCACAATAACATATAATTCTTATATGATAGGTGGGTTTTGCATGAAGGGCAAACCTAAATCAATTCCAAGACCATTGGTGAGGTTAAATCAATGGGTTATTGTTCTGAGTGTTCTCTTAACTTGGATTACTCAACAAGAAATGATCTTGTTGTTCCCGTTCATTTTTGGTCTTATTGGGCTTATTTTTAAAGTTAATCCGATTATCGCAGCAGGAAGGAAATTTTTAAGAAAAGCGCCCTCTGCATATATACCTGAAGATTTTGATCAACAACAGTTTAATCAAGCAATATCTGTTGTCTGCTTAGGGCTTGGTTACACAGGGTATGTATTTGACTGGACAATTATCGCTTGGATCTTTACAACTATTGTTGCATTGGCAGCGTTTATTGCAATTCTTGGTTTTTGTATTGGATGTTATATTCGTTTTCAATGGCAACAGTATCAATATCGAAAATCAATGAGCTGACCGATGATGTAGGAGTCAACTTTCATTATCAAAAGAAAGCCGTTCGAAAGGCTGCTCTTATTATGAAACAAGAGCAGTTTGAATTCGAGCGGTTTTTTATGCTTAAAGCTGAACTTTTGTAAAAAAAGTAAAAATAAAGCGTGAATATTTATAGGAATGCTTGTCCTTCAGAAAATTGCTGGGATGCATCGATGAGAATGTTTTTCTTCATAATACCGTCAGCAGACTCTGAGGAAAAATTAACAAAAATAGCTGAGCTCTGTTCGTGAGTTTTTAAATTTACATACTGGAATTATTTAATCATTATGACCAATGAGGGGATTGAGTTGAATATGCGTCCTCAACACATTCTTCAAAATGGCAGAGTATAAGGAGAGCTATTTACGATTATAGTTCACACTACAAAGGGATCTTCCAATTAATCTTTACAGATGATCCTGGGTAATTTCCATTGTTCATGCTGGTCAAAAACTAGAGAGCACTCTATGAGTAGCCTTCTTTTTTGCTCAATCTTGGGTGCTGTCCAATAATCGATCAATTTCAACATTCTTTATAATAAGGTGACTAACATCCATAGCCAGGTCCTCTGTTTCTTCAAGCAGTTGATCGATGTCTGTTTTTACCATAAACGGTCCTCCTTTCTATTTATCATATCGATATTGTTATATTCACGGTTTTTACTCTTTTTAAACTTGTTTAAGGTATATAATGCAGTTTATGTTCGCGCATTTTATAATAAACTTTGTTACTTATCTATTTCAATAAACATGTATTTGCTCCTTTTTTAAACCTCATTTTTAAGAAATATACTATATGCTTCGTATTGGTAGTGAAAACTATGGGTGTTTGTAAAGAAATAAATATAAAATAGAAGAAAATATTTGCAAAGAGTTGCTAAAATAATTAAATAGTCTTATGTTAAATTTGAAAGGAATTTGCAGTAGATTCAGTTTTTACGGGAGTGGAAAAGATGAATGTTTTAGTAATAGAGGATAATGAAAGTGTTTGTTCTATGATTGATATGTTTTTTTCGAAAGAGGGTATAAAAGGCGAATATGTCCATGACGGACTAAAAGGGTTTGAACGATATAAGGAAGGGGAGTGGGATCTTTTAATTATTGATTGGATGCTTCCGGGAATGGACGGTGTTTCAATCTGTAGAAAAATAAGAGGAGAAGGAGATTCGATCCCTATTATTATGTTGACTGCAAAAGACAGTGAATCTGACCAAGTTCTTGGATTAGAGATGGGAGCGGATGATTACGTAACAAAGCCATTTAGTCCTTTGGCATTAATGGCCAGAATTCGTGCAATTACGCGCAGAGTTCATTCGGGTCCAATGGAGAAGATAGAGAAAGGCTTATTAGTGACGAAACATTTTCAAATCAGTAAGGAAAAAAGAGAAGTTTATTTGGATGGTGAGGCAATTACAAATTTAACACCGAAAGAATTTGACCTCCTATACTACTTTGTTCAACATCCAAAGCAAGTTTTCACAAGAGAACAGCTCTTAGATCGTGTTTGGGGTTATCAATTTTATGGGGACGAGCGAACTGTTGATGTCCATATTAAGAGACTAAGGAAAAAATTAGGCACAGATCACCAACCATTTTTTCATACTGTTTGGGGAGTAGGGTATAAATTTGATGAAACGATCCAAACCAGTGAAAATTAAGTATTTATATCAACAGCTCATCAGTCATATGGGCGTTCTTTTAGTTGCCTTCCTCATCATGAGTATTGTTTTTGCCCACTATGTTGAACGATTAGTGTACCAAAATACGGTTGATGAGCTCGTTTCTTATGGAGAAAATATTCTTAACGATATTACGAGAGGCTCACGCTCTGTCTCAAATATTGTGAATGAGTATAGTTTGGTTTTGAAAGGGAGAAATATAAGCTTCAGTATTTTTGATCAAGAAGGAAGCCTTCTATATCCAAGTGGAAATTTACGACTTGTAGATGAAGTTCTCGATCAGATCGCTGAAGGGAAACCTCATGTTGTAAGAAATAGAATTAAGCATTCCAACCAAGAAGTTACTTTAGTGGCTCTACCTTATATCATGAATGACACTTTAATTGGGGTAATCCTGTTAACGGCTCCAATAAGTGGCTCAAGAGAAATGATTAGTCAAATTAATCAATACCTATTTTTTACCGCTCTGTTGGCATTTGCGCTGGCGATTTTACCAAGTTGGCTACTATCGAAGGTTCACGTAAATCGGATAAAACGGCTTCAGGAAGCAACTTCGATGGTATCTAAAGGAGATTACTCTGTCAATCTCCCCCCATCAAATTTTGATGAAATTGGAGAACTTGCGCAGGATTTTAACCATATGGTAAAGAAGCTTAACACCGCCGCTGAGGAAATTGAAAGCTTAGAAAACCGCAGAAGGAACTTTATGTCAGATGTTTCCCATGAGTTAAGGACTCCTTTAACAACGATAAGCGGTGTAATTGAAGGTTTGAAAAACGGTATGATTGCGGAAGAAGAAAAAGAAAAAGGGATCAATCTAGTCAGTCAGGAAACAAAGAGATTGATTCGTTTAGTTAACGAAAACCTTGATTATGATAAAATAAGGTCCAATCAAATTAAATTAAAAAAAGAAGACGTACAATTACAAGAGGTTTTTGAAATTATTCAGGAACAGCTTACGTTACAAGCAGCTGAGAAAAATAATCAGATTGAGATTAAAGTCGAGGAAGATGTCCGAATTCTTGCTGATTATGATCGACTCATTCAAATTTTAATTAATATTACGAAAAATAGCATACAATTTACCGAAAATGGCCGTATTTGCTTAAAAGGAAGAATGGAAAATAATCATACTGTGATCGAAATAGAAGATACGGGAATCGGTATCGATACGATGGAAATTGAAAAAATCTGGCATCGATTTTATAAAGCAGAAATTTCTCGAACCAATAATCCATACGGCGAGTTTGGCTTAGGGCTCTCAATTGTAAAACAATTAATTCATCTTCATCATGGCTCTGTTGAAGTATTCAGTGAAAAAGGAGAAGGAACAAAATTTGTTATTAAAATTCCTTACAAATGAGTCCACTTCATAACTGCGCACTTCAAGTTAAAAAACGAACGTCCATTTGACTTTTACATTATTTTAAAGAGTAAATGCGGACATAAATGATTATAAAACGTATATTGTTCGTTTTTTAATTAGCGATGGTACATTATGAAATCGATTCAAATAAGCAATATAAAATTATTAATATGGAGTAAATCGTTTTGAGCATTCGGTGCGATATCGCGACGAGTGCTTTTTGCATTCCTCTATTGGCATTAGTGGACTCAAAGCAAATCAGAAGTTTATCCGACACATTTAGAAGGATTATGTATCAAAAGAGAAAAAGGACTAGATTTTTCTCGATTTATTCAGTTCTTCTTAAAAGTTTCGTCACTATTTGTTCATAATTAAGGGATAAAATTTGTTTAAAGAGTTTGAGAGGTAGGAGGAATTGAAGATGGATGATTTGAACAAGAATGAGATCCAAATAGTGGAGCAATCGGCTGCTCCTAAAGATAAAGAAACGAAGTCAAAACTAAAAGGTTTTCTCAGTATGGTAGCTGCGGGAGTGGTTGGTTCAGTTTTAACGATGACAGTTATACCGCAAACTGACTTTTTTCGTGATTACTATCAGCCAGTTGCAGAAGGAAGTGAAAATGTTGAAGGTGCTGCGACACAAGGAAATGAAGTAAATATCATGCCGACATCTACAAACAATTCATCGGCTTCAGTTGCAGATATTGTTGACCAAACGGCCTCTGCGATTGTAGGGATTGTAAACAGACAACAGCAGAACAATCCTTTTTCGAGAACATCAGAGGTGGTGGAAAGCGGTTCTGGTTCGGGTGTGATTTTTAAGAAAACAGATGATGTTGCCTACATTGTGACGAACAACCATGTGATTGAAGGGGCATCAGAAATTGAAGTTTCGCTTCATAATGGTGAGAAAGTGACGGCTCAATTAATTGGTGCTGATGCACTCACCGATTTAGCAGTCTTGAAAATTGATGCAAAGTACGCAGATAATGTACTTTCATTTGGAGATTCTTCTACTTTAAGAGCAGGTGACCAAGTGCTAGCGATCGGTAATCCTCTTGGATTGGAATTTTCAAGAACAGTCACACAAGGAATTGTCAGTGCCGTAGATCGAAATATCGCCGTTTCAACTTCTGCTGGAGAATGGGAGTTAAATGTTATCCAAACAGATGCAGCTATTAACCCAGGCAATAGCGGGGGAGCTCTTATTAATTCACAAGGACAAGTAATTGGCATAAATAGTTTAAAAATATCTGAAAGTGGAGTTGAGGGATTGGGATTTGCGATTCCAAGCAATGATGTCGTTCCAATTGTAAATGAAATCATTGAATCAGGAAAAATTAGCCGCCCGTATATGGGAGTTAGTCTTGCCAGCTTAAATGAAATTCCTCCAGCTTATTACCAAAATCTCCCTGATGATGTGACCGGGGGTGTAATGGTGACATACGTGGACCCCAATTCGGCAGCTGCTGAAGCTGGTATTAAGGCACAGGATATCATAGTTTCAATTAATGAACAGAAAGTGGAAACTGCCAGTGAATTAAGAAAATATTTGTATACAGAGGCGAAAATTGGCGATGAGGTAAAACTGGAGATTTACAGAGAAGGGAAGCTAATCAAGGAAAAAATAACCTTGTCGAACAATATTCAAGCAAGTTGATGTACCAATAATAGATCTTTCGGAAAAAATGAAAGATCTTTCATATAAAATGGAGAGGCTAAGTTGAAAGAGCAGCTGGTTACCACCTTTCGACTTGCCTCTTTTTTATTAATAAGGAACGCTTTTAGCTGTCCCCTGTTCTGTACAGCTTTTGCAAAAAGATTGCTTTGATGCAGAAGCAATAGGGAGACTATTAAACATACTGTTGGCAATAAATAAGGTACTATGAATCACGACTCTCTTGTTTAAGCGTTTTTTTTACATCTTTTTTAAATTGCTGGAGTTCTTGCTGAAGTTCTTCTTTGCTTATATCAAGTGTTTCCATCACATCATGAAATGATTTTTTTTCTTTCTTGTAAGCAATGATTTCTTCTAGTGGCTTTTCACTAAGCTTAGCGAGGGCTGCTGCTCCAATTAAAAAACGCAAATGAAATCCATCTTTGATATATTTATCGATTTCCTCGTCTGTTTTATTGGCGTACTCCGCTAAGTATTTCTGCACCTCTTTTTCATTATTTTTAACGAAGGTTTCCCACTTCCGCATAGCGTCAATACGTTTAAATTCTTCCATATCAATTCCGAGCTGTTGAGCTGTTTTTTCCCAAGATTTCGTTTTATTGTATAAGTCAAGAACATCATGAATGTTCTTATCCGCTTTTTTGCTTAATATTGCTGCCATGAAGATTTCTTGTTTCGAGTATCCCTGTTCCTTTAATTGTTCCGCTTTTTCACGCTCAATCAACCTATGATGATGTCCATGTTTATGGTCCTTTTCAGGGGATGCATGAACAAGAGTAGATGATAGGTTACATGTCAAAGCAACAATAAGGATCGCTGCTAGCATTGTTATTTTTTTCATCATACATTTTCTCCTTTATTTAAATTTAAATGAACCACGAAATTTATGATAACCAAAATATGTAAAATTATGAGAGTTATTCGGTTTTTGCCAAAAAGGGAGTAAATTTAATTCTCGTTAATGTTCCCTTTCACAATATTGACATGAAATCCATCGTATCATCGCTAAATCTTATAGTATTCTTATAGTGAAAATATAATAGTTGGCTGGAGAATTGGAGAAGCCGCAAAAAACTGTCTGGGTTCGGTCTGCCCATCAGGTTTTTTGCGGTTTCTTTTTTTAATCAAAAACATTTATTACGCTGGCTTTATGAAATCAATAGGAGGAAATGGCATGAGAAGAAAGATAGAAACGCAAGTGATTGTAATTGGCGGCGGTGTAACAGGTGCGGGGGTACTTCGGGATCTGGCAGTCCGTGGAATTAAAGCAATCCTCGTCGAACAGCGTGATCTTGGTCATGGAACTTCCTCAAGAAATCACGGGCTCCTTCATTCAGGTGGCAGGTATGCGGTAAGAGATGAAGAAGCGGCGATTGAAAGTTATCGGGAGAATATTATCCTAAAAAAGACAGTTCCTGGTTCAATCGAGCAAACTGGCGGCTTATTTGTGAAGGTACCAGAAGATGATGATGATTATGTGCAAAAATGGGTGTCTGCATGTGAAAAAGTCGGCATTCCTGTCAAGAACATTCCTCTTGAACAGGCGTTTAAGGATGAACCTTATTTAAGTAAAAAGATACAAGCTGTTTATTCAGTTCCAGATGGTTCAGTGGATTGTTTTACGCTAGTCGTTGATGTTGTTGCTGATGCAGTAACAAGAGGAGCTAGAGCATTAACTTATCATGAAGTGATTGAGATAATACGTGAAACAAACGGGGTAAGTGGAGTACTCGTCCGGAATCGTTATACTGGTGAAGAAATCGAAGTTCGTGGAGATATTGTGATTAATGCTGCAGGACCGTGGGGGGCTAACTTGGCTGAAATGGCAGGAATATCCTTGCATCTAATCAATAATAAAGGAATGCTTGCTGTTCTTAATCATCGATTTAACAGACAGGTAATCAATCGTTTAAGAATACCCGGCGATGCAGATATTTTTGTTCCAGCCCATAACGTAACGATCTTTGGAACAACAGGCGTTAATGTCGATGATCCGAACGATTTTAGCTTAGATCGACAAGAGTTGGAAATGATGTTGGAGGAAGGTGCAGCGTTAATTCCTGATTTGTTGAACATGCGCCTCATTCGAGCATTCAGTGGTAGCAGGCCTCTTTATCAAGAATCAACAGTCGCTGATACAAGTGGCCGCTCAGTTACGAGAGGTATCGCCTTGCTGGATCATAAACAGAGGGATGGTGTCGATGGCTTTATTACCATTACTGGCGGAAAGCTGACAACCTTTCGCTATATGGCTGAAAAAACAGTCGATATCGTTTGTGAAAAACTGAATATTGCTGCTCGCTGTACGACAGATGAGGAGATCGTTCCTCATCGAGAAGCACAAAGTTTTTTTAAAGAAGTCGATATGGCTCCCGCAGCGAAACATAAATTATTTCATTGGGCAGGAACAAAAGCAGAAAAGATTGAGCAGTCATTAAAACAACGTCCGATTGATCGGACTGTTATTTGTGAATGTGAGCAAGTGACATGGGCCGAAATAGAATCGACGTTGACCGAGGATAGTCCCTTTAATTTAGGGGATATTCGCAGAAGAACACGATTAGGAATGGGACCTTGTCAAGGGACGTTTTGCAGTTACCGTGCAGCAGCGGTAGCGGTGGAAAAAGATGCAGCTACTTCGGAACAAGCAGCATGGGCATTAAACGATGCTCTCAATGAACGTAAAAAGGGGATGACCGTTGTCGCAACAGGTGAAACGGCTAAACAAGCACAGTTAATGGAGGCGATTTACAACGTTTCATTACGTCTAAAGGAGGGGGCAAATCAACATGTATGATGAAATTATTGTAGGACAGGGGCTAACTGGATTATTAACAGCCATTTGGAGTCGTGAAGAAGGAAAGCAGGTTGCTTTAGTGTCTACTGGTTTGGGCAAGATTTTTCAATCAGCAGGCGTGTTGGATATACTTCCAGGGGAAGATAGCAGATTTGCAGATTTAATGGAGAAATACAAGTTAAATACATGTTCACGATTAACGATATATGAAGCTGCGAAAAAATACTTTCAGTTAACGGAACGAATTGGTTACCCCTATCAAGGAAATATAGAGGCACCTATAACAATAATTACCGGATCGGGTAATCTTAAGGAAACGGCATTTTATCCAGATACGATTAAACCGATTCCTGAGCAAGGGCATGTGGTTATCGTTGGTTTTGAGGAGGTAGTGGATTTTCTTCCAAAGTATGTAAAAGGGAATTTACAAAAAAGCAGGCCAAGTTTACACGTAGATACGATGACAGTATCACTTGGAAAAGGTTCTTCAAGAACAATGTCGCAGCTTGATGCAGCACATCTGCTAGATCAGGAAAAAGTGTGCCAGCATGTTCTTGATCAAATCAAGATAAAAATGGCGGCTAAAAAAATAGCAAAGCCGGAGCTATTTATTTTTCCGGCCGCATTAGGGTTTAATAAGTGGCGGAAAGTATTGGAACAAGCAACGATCCAATTGCAGGCTGCGATAACGGAAGCACCGGGAATGCCGCCCAATGCGACAGCAATTCGCTTGCATGATAAATTAAAAAAAGAAGCCATAAAGCTTGGGGTAAGATTTTATGAAAACACGACCATCATCGGTGCAAAAATCGAGGACAATAAAGTTCAAGCAGTAATCACAAGTGCGAATTTAGAAATAAAGTCAGAGAGTTATATTATTGCAGCCGGTGGGATGTTAGGCGGTGGAATAGAGAAAACAGCTACGGGCTATAAGGATAAAGTATTGGGACTTGACCTTGATCATCATGGCTGCTACATGAGCTGTCCAGAAAATGTATGGCTAGTTGGCGCGAGTAACGGAATGAACGTGACACAATACGGAATAACTGGCGGTGTCTATTCCATTTTATCATGTTATCAAACGTTTACAGCACGTAAACAGCATATGAAGTTAGGAGGGCTCCAGCATGCAAAATTATAACTTCCTAGACCGTTCATTTGATGCTTGCCTCAAGTGCCATGCTTGTACAGCAACTTGTCCGGTTTCAAATGTTTCCCTTGAGTTTGGCGGACCAAAGCATTTAGGCCCAGAATTAAAAAGACTTACGGATAATCAACAGGTTATTGATGATAAGCGAATTGAATTATGCACCCTTTGTGGAAATTGTGATATATCCTGTCCGGAGAATGTCCATGTTTCTACTCTAACAGCGTATGCGAAGGCGATTCATGCGGATATTGAAGGAACAAAGCTTCGCGATCATGTTTTAAGCAATGCTGAATTAGTTGGTGTGGCTGCATCAGCCTTTGCACCCATTACCAATGCTGCGATGACAATGAAGCCTGTTCGTCAAGTAATGCAAATTGTGCTGGGCATTCCTGCTGAACGAAAATTTCCACAGTATCGTTTTAACAATTTTAAACGTAAATATAGAAAAACAACTTCAGAGACTAAGAGAAAGGTAGCCTATTTTGTTGGCTGCTATGCTACTTATAATGCCCCTGAAGTGGCGGACTCATTTGTCGAGGTAATGAAGCATAACGGTATTGAAGTTGCAGTTCCAAAACAGAAATGCTGCGGTGTACCAATGTTTGCAAACGGTAAGATGGAGCAGGGCCTTAAGAATGCCAAGTATAATATCGAAAGTTTATTAGAGTATACAAGGCAAGGTTATGATATTGTTTTAACTTGCACGAGCTGCACCTTTGCTTTTAAAAAGGAATATATAAATTATTTACAATCAGCAGATGCACACGAGCTAGCGAAGCATGTCTATGATGCTGACGAGTATTTGCGTATGCTTAAAGAAGCGGGTGAATTCAATTCAAACCTTGCACCAATGAACGACAAGGCAGGTTATTATGCCCCTTGCCATATGAAGGGCCAGGGGATTGGTAATCCAGCCATGGATATCCTTGGACTTATTCCTGGCTATGAGATTCAAGATGTAGCAGCAGGCTGCTGTGGCCAATGCGGCACTTTTGGATTTAAAGAAGAGAAATATGAGATTTCAATGAAAATAGGAAAATCAATGTCTGAAGCAATTGCTGACGCAGATGCCGATTATACAGTAACTGAATGCGGCATGTGCAGAAATCAATTAGAACAACTTACGACAAAAAATGTCAAACATCCAATGCAAGTACTCGCGCAATCTTATGTGAAAAATCTCGAGGAAAGCGTGCATGCTTCTCCAAAATAACAAAGTGAGGAGCTGGAAAAAGGGTCAAATCTTCTTATTTATCGAAGATTTGGCTTTTTTTTATTCTCAAAAAGGATGAAAAAGCAGTGAATTGAATTAAATAGGTAAACAAGTTGTATATATTCTTTGTTGAAAAATTGTCACATTATAGCATTAAATTACGAAATGGAATTGTTGACAACGCTTTCACTTATTCTTTATACTTTAGTTACAAGTTAATGCAATTGTGACGGAGATAAGGAGACTCACACAGCCCCTATTTTATGATAGGATGTACTGGTGTGGCTCCTTTTTTTTCTTCGTCGAAGTAAACCGATTACAATTTGATAGATGAGGAGAGAAAAAGATGACACAGTTTGTTGGAGAGATTGTTGGTACCATGATTTTAATTGCTTTAGGTGCCGGAATAGGGGCAGGTTCTTCTTTAGAAAAGTCCTATTCAAAAAATGCAGGGTGGATTGTAACAACACTTGCATGGGGACTCGCTGTCACAATGGGTGTGTTTGCAGTTGGTTCAGTCAGCGGAGCCCATTTAAACCCTGCTGTGACGGTAGGTTTGGCCATAACTGGAGATTTCCCATGGGCGGATGTTCCCGGTTATATCATTGCCCAATTTATTGGAGCGATATTAGGTGCAACACTTGTATTTTTACACTACTTACCACATTGGAAAGAGACAAAAGATCCAGGAACAAAATTAGGAGTATTTGCGACTTCACCGGCAATTCCGCATACTTTTTCCAACTTGTTAAGTGAGATGATTGGTACATTCATGCTTGTTCTTGGTTTATTATTTATAGGAGCAAATAATTTTACTGAAGGATTAAATCCACTAGTAGTAGGCTTACTCATCGTTGTAATCGGAATGTCCTTAGGCGGCACAACGGGTTATGCGATCAATCCAGCTCGTGATCTTGGTCCCAGAATTGCCCATGCCATACTCCCTATCCCAGGAAAAGGTGATTCAAACTGGAAATATTCATGGATTCCAGTCGTTGGTCCACTATTAGGGGGAAGTATCGGAGCCGTGTTTTATCAAGCCGTTTTCTTGGAAAAAGTAACCATGGCTTTATGGATGGTTTTGGCCATTTCCGCAGTTGTTCTAATTATTGCTTATTTTGTAAGCAAGAAACAATCTAGTGTTATGAATGAAACGAATCAAGTAGCCTAAATCAAATGGGGGAATTTACAATGGAAAAATTTATCTTATCTTTAGACCAAGGAACTACAAGCTCTCGTGCTATTTTATTTAATAAAAATGGTGAAATCCATTACACTTCACAAAAGGAATTTACGCAGCATTTTCCAAACCCTGGTTGGGTAGAACATGATGCGAATGAAATTTGGGGATCTATTTTAGCTGTTATTGCTGGAGCTCTTTCCGAGTCCAATGTTAAACCGGAACAGATTGCAGGGATTGGGATCACGAATCAGCGTGAAACAACGGTTGTATGTGATAAAGAGACGGGGACGCCAATATATAATGCAATTGTTTGGCAATCAAGACAAACGAGCGATATTTGCGAGGACTTAAAAGAAAAGGGCTATGTTGATTTATTCCGCCAAAAAACAGGATTGCTCATTGATGCATATTTTTCGGGAACAAAGGTCAAATGGATTTTGGACCATGTAGAAGGAGCCCGTGAACGAGCAGAGCGTGGAGAACTTTTATTTGGGACAATAGATACATGGTTAATTTGGAAATTATCTGGTGGTAGAGCTCATGTTACCGATTATTCGAATGCATCGAGAACATTAATGTATAATATTCATGAATTAAAATGGGATGAGGAGTTGTTAGAAATCCTTGATGTTCCGAAAGCAATGCTTCCCGAAGTGCGCCCATCCTCGGAAGTTTACGGTTATACCATTGATTATCATTTCTTTGGAAAAGAAGTGCCGATTGCTGGAGCAGCAGGAGATCAGCAAGCTGCCTTATTCGGTCAAGCATGCTTTGAATCAGGAATGGCCAAAAACACGTATGGAACAGGTTGTTTCATGCTTATGAACACAGGTGAAAAAGCCGTTCAATCTGAACATGGTCTTTTAACAACGATTGCATGGGGATTAAATGGAAAAGTGGAATATGCTTTAGAAGGAAGTATTTTTGTTGCTGGTTCAGCGATTCAATGGCTTCGTGATGGTTTGAGAATGTTAAAGAATGCTAAGGATAGTGAAGAGTATGCAACAAAGGTTGCCTCAACGGATGGAGTATATGTGGTGCCGGCATTTGTTGGATTAGGAACTCCGTATTGGGATAGCGATGTTCGCGGCGCGGTATTTGGTTTAACTCGCGGCACGTCTAAAGAGCATTTTGTAAGGGCGACATTAGAGTCACTTGCTTATCAAACAAAAGATGTACTGTCGGCAATGGAAGCAGATTCAGGGATCGTCTTGAAGAAGCTTCGTGTTGATGGGGGCGCGGTAAAAAATAATTTCTTAATGGATTTCCAAAGTGACCTGTTAAATGTTTCAGTTGAGAGGCCTATTGTCAATGAAACTACTGCTCTTGGAGCAGCTTACTTGGCGGGGCTAGCTGTTGGTTATTGGGAAAGCCAAGAAGAAATTGCAAAACAATGGGCAGTAGATCGAAAGTTTGAACCAACGATGGAAGAGGAAAATCGTGCAGAGCTATATGATGGCTGGAAGAAAGCAGTAAAAGCAGCGATGATTTTTAAATAAGAGTAAAATGGCTCCGTCAAAAAGCTGGTCACTTTCGTCTTTTTGACGGAGCTTTCTTTCTATAAAAAGGGAAAAGCCATTTTTAGCAGGGCTAGAAATGGCTTTTCCTTATCAACAAGTCCTCGACTGTATCTCTATAAATCTATGAGACGATGGAGGAATTGGTTAAGGGAAATTGTTCAATATTCCCCTGTTTCTCTATTTTTCGTGTAACTTCAATATATTTGATGTGATGGTCTTCCATTTCGATGATTTTAAAGGAATAGGAATCAATCTCAATGATGTCACCTTCCTGGGCTTCATAATTTTCTGTTAAGATCCAGCCTCCAATGGTATCTACATCTTCATCATTAATATTAAGGTTAAATAATTCATTCACTTCACTTACGAGCACTTTGGAATCAAGGATGTAATGGTCATCATTTATTTTACGCACTTCAGATACTTCATCCATATCGAATTCGTCGCGAATTTCTCCAACAATTTCTTCGATGATATCTTCTACTGTAACGAGACCCGATGTCCCTCCATATTCATCCATTAGAATGGCCATATGGATCCGCTCTTTTTGCATTTTGATTAATAAATCACCGATTGGAACCGTATCAATCACGCGGATAATTGGGCGAATATAAGATTCCAATGTTTGGGAAGCTATTTCAGGGTGATTTAATAAATCAGTCATGATTTCTTTTAAGTTCACTAATCCAATAATATGGTCTTTATCACCATCAATGATAGGGTAGCGCGTGAACTTTTCTATATACATGACTTCCAAGAATGTTTTTATCGTATCATCTTTTGATAATGATACGATTTCGGTTCGGGGAACCATGATTTCTTTTGCAATACGATCGTCAAATTCAAAAATTTTATTTACATACTTAAACTCAGATTGGTTAATCTCACCACTTTTATAACTTTCAGACAGAATTAGTCTTAGTTCTTCCTCAGAATGCGCCTCTTCGTTTTCCTTAGCAGGCTTTAATCCAAACCAACCGACAATGATTCGCGCTGCTCCGTTTAAAGTCCAAATAAATGGATAGAACAGGCGGTAAAACCAAATAAGTGGTCTAGCCACAACTAACGTGATTTTTTCGGCTTTACGGATCGCTACGGTTTTTGGAGCAAGCTCACCAACTACTACATGGAGAAACGTAATAAACAAGAAAGCTATCGCGATAGAAACAGCATGGGATAGAGGAGAAGGAATATTGAATTCCATAAATAATGGAGTTAGCATTTTAGCAATTGTTGGTTCTCCCAACCAACCAATTCCTAAAGCTGTAACAGTGATCCCAAGCTGACAGGCCGATAAGTATTCATCAAGATGCGTGATGACTTTTTTGGCAGCGATTGCACTTTTGCTTCCTTCTTCAATTAACTGTTCTACTCTTGAGCTCCTTATCCTAATGATCGCAAATTCTGAAGCGACAAAAAATGCCGTTAAAGCAATCAAAATGGCTAATAAAACCAAGTTAAATATGTCCAAATAAATTTCCTTATCCCGTCACAAACGAGTAAGGAGTCACCTCCCAATAAATTCAAAAATATAGTCTAGCCTGTTAATTCGGAAAGGGACTTTAATAACACTTCTCCTTCTGTATTGAGTAACTTGGAGTAATTCTCGGCTTGGTCAGCTTCAAGATTTTCGATCAATGGTATGAGAACGTTTAAATCGATTTGAAGCTGTTTCATTTGTTGGGTGACAGAGAGAATATGTTTTTTTAGTTCCCCTTCTTGCACTTCTTTTATTTTTTTAATCTCTAGTTTTCTCTTAATCTCTTCAAGTGGAATATAAAGATTTTTGCATTCCTCAATAAATCTTAAATCCTCCAAAGCTTGTTCTGTGTAAATTCGATAATTAGATTTTGAGCGTTGAGCTTTCAAGAGTCCAATACTTGTATAATAATCAATCGTTCTTTTTGATACATTTGCTAAACTTGCTAGTTCGCCAATGCGATACAATGCCCCATCATATCACCTCAATCTATTTCTATAATATATAATTATAAGTGATACAAAACCATACAGTCAAACGTTGCGGTTGTCAAAAAATAAGTTACCTTTAGTTTATTATAAATTGAAAGGAATATGAACGATTCTTTTAAAAACGTTTGAAAATACAAAAAAATCTGTTAAATAGTTTTACAGAGCAGAGTGTAGACAAACTCGAAAATCTTCGAGTTTGTCTACACTCTTTTTTCTTTTAAAATAGAATTAATTAAATAGCGCAGGTTGATTTCCACTCCGGGTGGCGCTTTCCGCGGGCGGGGCCGAGCCGCCTCCCTTGCTGCGCTCAGTCCAGGGTCTCGACTTTCCCGCTTTTCCCGCAGGAGTCGCCACCCTCCGCTCCAATCCACTTTATCTTTTTGAATATAGAATAAAGAAATTTTTAAGGTGACTTACAATGATGAGGAGAAATCAATCAAATGATAGAGCACAATTATCACTTGCAGTAGCTGCTGATGCAGCTTATAAAACCCCAGCGATTGCGAACTTTCTATTAGAGAATCAAATGTTCCCTGTCCTTTCTTACACTCGTCCAAAAACAAAAGATGGTTTCTTCCGAAAGCATGATTATGTGTATGATGAGTATGATGATTGTTATCTCTGCCTGCAAGTGCAGGTCTTCAAGTACACGACGACAAAGAAGGATATCGGCAATATAAATCAAATTCATCCATTTGTGCAGAATGTCCGTTTCTATCCCAGTGTACGGAAAGTAAAAACCATCAAAAACTTATACTGCGTCATATTTGGGAAGCTTACATAGAAGAGGCAGAACATCTACGTCACAACGATGAAATCAAACAGATATACGCGAAACGCAAGGAGACGATTGAACGTGCCTTTGCGGATGCGAAGGAAAAGCATGGTGTGCGATGGACAACCTGACGAGGTCTTAAAAACAAATCTATGCAGGCGATGCTTACGTTTGCTGCCATGAACTTAAAGAAAATGGCCACTTGGACTTGGCAACCTGCTTGAGTGAGTGCCAAACTCGTTGATTGGAGCGGAAGGCGCTTGACTCCTGGGGGAATAGCGTGACAGCCGAGACCCCGCACGAGCATCCACGAGGAGGAGGCTCGGCGCACGCCCCCCGGAAAGCAAGCGTCTGGAGAGGAAATCAACGTTTTTAGCGCAATTCCAATCCAAAAATGACAAAATCCATCGATAGGGAGCCCTTTCGGTGGATTTTGTCGACAGTCTGATCTGTTAAATAGTTTAACAGAGTAAGAGAAATCAAAAAACAATATGAAAAAGCATTATTTTCCCATCCACTCTCTTGCAAGCATGCTGTACATTAGTAAATGGTGAAATTGACCGTTTAAGTTTTCGCCGTCTCGAACGAAACCTTCATAGGTAAAGCCAAGCCTTTCTGGAATCGCGCGGCTTTTTAAATTCTTTTCACCACAGCGGATTTCAATTCGATTAAGCCCCAATTCAAAGAAGATATAATTGAGGACTGCTTGAACAGAGCGTGTCATAATTCCTTTTCCTACAGCATCTTCTGCCAAAAAGTAGCCGATTGATGTTTGACGATTATACCAGTCAATATACTGTGAGCCGATATTGCCTACTAATCGCCCTTTGTATCGAATCCCAAAGCTAAATCCATTATGTCCACTTAATTGTATGAGCCAGAAGGAGATAAGTCCTTGAGTTTGTATAGGAGATAGAATTTCATTAACCCAAGGGAGCCATTTTTTTAAGAATGTTCTATTTTGAT
This sequence comes from Robertmurraya siralis, assembly GCF_005502275.1. Taxonomy (GTDB): domain Bacteria; phylum Bacillota; class Bacilli; order Bacillales; family Cytobacillaceae; genus Robertmurraya; species Robertmurraya siralis. The sequence goes on along the minus strand of NZ_SWLZ01000006.1, from coordinate 135,308 downwards.
TAATTAGGTGAAAAAACTCCTCTGCATGTTGAGATTGAAGCAATTGTAGTTCAATTTCGCTGTCAATTTTCATTGTAAACATACTTTTCCTCCTTTTGTATGACTATCAAATCTGGTTTTTTGAAAAGAAAAATTTTTGAAGGATAAAAGTTCAAGAAATTTACATATTAGCTTTATGAGAAAGGTTTTATAGATATGTGTAAAAGGACTTAATTATTTGCTTTATATGACGGCGTTGATTTTGGCCCACTGTCCCTCCGATTCCATAAAGCGATGTGAGCTCATGGGATCAGTGGATCTTTTTGCTAATTAAAGGGTGTGTGAAACCAAAATTTTATACGAAATGAACCAAAAAACGTTTGTTCAACATTATGGTTTAACAATGCCGTTTTTTTTTCTGTTATCACTGTGATTTTTCACACTGTTGAAACAGATGAATCGTGCTATAACGAAAGAGAATCATTCTCAATTAATTGAAATTAGGTGATGAAAAATGCTAGCAGGTTTAAGGATTGGCAAACGTGCAAAAATAATTGATACGTCAGGAGCTGATCGATTAGTGCGAAGACGTCTACTTGATCTGGGAATTACAGAAGGGTCGGAAGTTTGTATTAAATGTAAAATGCCTTTTGGCGGACCATTTATGCTTGAATCCTGTGGGCAATGCGTTGGTATTCGTCGACGCGAAGCACAAACAATAAAGGTGGAAGAATTATAATGGATATTGCACTATTAGGTAACCCGAACACAGGAAAAACCTCAATGTTTAATAATTTGACTGGTTCATATGAATACGTGGGAAATTGGAGCGGGGTAACTGTTGAGAAAAAAGTTGGTCTTTTAAAAAAAGGGACAGCCTCTCTTATCGATTTGCCTGGTGTGTATTCATTAAATCCGCTTTCGAAAGATGAGGGTGTCGTAACCAATTTTTTGCTCCACGATTCTTTTGATCGAATGCTCAACATTATAGACGCATCCCAATTAGAACGAAATTTACATTTAACAATTCAACTTCTTGAATTCGGTCGACCTTTAATTATTGCACTTAACATGGTGGACGTAGCATCTAAACGAGGAATTGAAATTGATGTCGATAGGTTAGCTTCTCAATTAGGAACGAAAGTCGTACCTGTTATTGCCCGATCTGGAAGAGGTTGTGATGAGCTAGCTGAATTTGTTACGACGATTGAATCACCATCGATCAGCAGCTTTACTGTTTCGTATGGGGAAGAAATGGATGGAGCAATTGAGCGATTAGCGAGAATGCTTGAAGGGAAAGTGCACCATTCTGTTAGATGGTTAACCCTTCAATTATTAGAAGGAAATCATTATGTGAAGGCATATTTACAAAGCTTTATAGGCAGGGAAGAGTTAGAAACCTTTATACTTGATACTTCAAAAGCAATCCTTTCAAATTATGAAGAAAAAACAATCGACCACTTTATTTATCACAAAAGACAAGAAGCGATCGGAGAGCTTTTAAGAAACTCGACGTATACGGAGGAAGAAAATAAACAGCCGTTATCGGAAAAAATCGACGCTGTTATAACAAACAAATGGTTGGGGCTCCCTATTTTCTTTGTCATTATGTATTTTTTATTCATGCTTACTTTTGATTGGCTCGGATTTCCTCTTTCCGACATTTTAGATGGAATTATATCAGGACCGATTACGGGTGGATTAGAGGGCTTTTTATCCTTTATAGGTGCCTCTTCGTTTATTCATGCTCTAGTGCTTGATGGTATTGTCGCTGGGGTGGGGGGAGTCCTTGTTTTCGTGCCACAAATATTTATCCTCTTCTTTTTTATTTCGTTATTAGAGGATTCTGGCTATATGGCTCGTGTTGCTTTAGTTATGGATCGGTTAATGGAGCATGTTGGATTGAATGGAAAAGCTTTTATCCCAATGATGATTGGATTCGGCTGCAATGTACCAGGTGTTATGGCTGCAAGAACGATCGAAACTCCTAGAGAACGAATGCTTACTGTATTGCTCACACCACTGATGTCCTGTTCAGCTCGTTTGCCAGTTTACGCTTTATTTGTTGGTGCTTTTTTTGTCTCCCATAAAGCACTGATCGTATTATCACTTTATATTCTTGGTATTGTTGTAGCACTTATCTTAGCTAAAGTATTTTCAACCACGATTTTAAAGGGAGAAACTTCATTTTTCGTGATTGAACTTCCGCCATATCGGATTCCCCAAGGAAAGGCGCTCTGGAAGAGCACATGGGAAAAAGGGAAGGGATTTGTTAAGAAAGCAGGTACCTTTATTTTTGCTGGTTCAGTTCTCATTTGGCTGCTGTCTTATGCAGGACCACAAGGTCTGAACGTGGAGATGGACGATAGCTTTTTGGCAATGATTGGCGGTGTTTTTGCACCACTGTTAGCGCCATTAGGATTTGGAACTTGGCAAGCGGGCGCGTCACTATTAACTGGTTTTTTAGCAAAGGAAGCAATTATATCAACGATGAATATTATATATTTTGTTCCTGATGAGGCAAGCTTGCAAGGGCTGCTAATCAATAGTTTTTCACCTGTTGCAGCATACAGCTTTATGGTATTTATTCTTCTTTATATTCCTTGTTTGGCAACTGTTGCAACAATAAAAAAAGAAACTGGCTCTTATAAATGGACATGTTTTTCAATGGGATATGCATTGCTAATCGCTTACTTGCTCTCATTTCTAATTTACCAATTTGGCACTCTATTGGGCTTCTAGATAAGAGACATTGCTCATTTATTCACTAGGCTTAGCTAACTGAATTGTAGATAAAACAATTTTGGCTCTTTTCAAGGAAACCTTGGTTCGCACACCCTTCAGTAATCCTGAAAGGGTCGGAGAGATAAAGAGCCAAAATCAACACTGACATATTTTATAAAGCGCTTCACCGGAAATTTAATGAGAGGTCAATCAATCCATACTAGGAAGGCGGAACCATGATGGTAAATTTTATTATTGGCGGCTTTATTTTTGGATATGCATTCTGGGCGCTTTGGAAATTTATTAATAGAGCGAAGCGAGGGAAATGTGCAAGTTGTGAGATTAAGGAGACTTGTTCAAGTGAATCATGCTGCGAAGGTACTAATAAATAGTAATTTAGCAATAGTTTTCCTTGAATAGCGGCTCCATCATCTTTATAATATATGTATAAAGTGTAAAATTACACCAATTTATACATGAGGGAATGACGATAGGTGACACGTGAAGAGATCATTTTAAAAGTATCTGAGAAATTGAGGCTTATTCGCACAGAGGCAGGATATACACAAGATAAAATGGCAGAAATTATCGGTGTATCAAAAAAAACATTAGTTCAAATCGAGAAGGGGCGAGTGTATGCCAATTGGCCAACGGTTGTGACGATATCGGCGCTTTTCAGAGAAACTGAAACAGTGCAATATTTGTTTGGCAACGAACCCCTTGAAGTATTAGAGACGGTTGCACGTGATGGAATCGATTATCGCAAGGAAAAAACTTTAGGAGGAAAAATTTGGTGGAGAGAAGTTGCCACAAAAAATGGCTTCATCCTCCAGCAAAATATTCTTAGCCAGCATTATCGAATTCTAGATGACGAGTATTTTCGCATTTTCAGCAGTATGGATGAAGCGGCATCTTTAGAAAGATTTAATGAATTGGCGAAGGAATAATCATTCAGTCTCAAGGCTGAGAATGAAACCATCAGTGGACTCTTAAGAGTGCGAAAACTCTCCCGTAGTATAGAAATATAAATAATGCGAATGGGAGAACAAAATGAAAAAATTTAAAGAGATCTTTCAAAATCGAAATTACTTACGATTGTTTTTGGCAAATTTCACTTCACAACTTGGAAGCACAATTGGATTAACGGCTTTTATGTTTTATTTATTGGATCGATTTTCCGATCAGCCTGCCTATGCGTCCATAACGGAACTTATGTATTCGTTGCCTACATTAGCTGTTTTCTTTATTGTCGGGGTTTTAGCTGATCGCATGGATCGACAGAAAATAGCTTATTACTGTGATTGGATTAGCGCCATTTTATCGTTAACATTAATGGTTGCCATTTATGTAGGTTGGATGCCGCTTATTTTTGCTGTCCTATTTTTGCGAAGTGCAGTCCAGAAGTTCTTTTTTCCAGCAGAGCATGGAATGGTGCAAGGTATTCTGAAAAAAGATGATTATACTACAGCTGCTGGGTTAAACCAGCTTGTGATGAGCCTATTTATGTTATTTGGCAATGGTTTCGGAATTTTTGCCTACTGGACCGTTGGTATCTATGGGGCCCTAGTTGTTGATGTGTTATCTTTTTTGATCAGCGCGTTGTTAATTCGGGCTTGTAAAATAGACGATATGGTCAGAATGCCTAACGGAAAGCATCGTATCAAGGACTTAAGCAGGAAGATGATGCTGGATGATTTCAAATCTGGTTTCTTTTATATATTGAAGAATAAGCTTTTAAGAACGCTATTAATCGGCTTTTTTGTCTTTGGTGTTGTAAACGGTGGTTTTTCCGTTATGCCTGTCTTCATGCTTAAATATAAACTTGCTCCGGAGATGTATGAACAATTTTCGATCGTCATTGGTGTTGTCTTTGGTACAGGCATCTTAATTGGAAGCTTTATTGCTTCTCTTCTGAGTCAAAAGATAAAGCTCTATCAGTTAATAATTTATGGATTAATCGTTACAGGTGGGTTCGTTATCTGTTCCTCTGTTCCCAATAATCTTTTCTGGTTTATGGTCATTATTTTTATTTCATCTGTAAGCCTACCTCTTATCAATATTGGAATTGGAGGTTGGATGCCAAGCATTGTTGATCCGAAAATGATGGGAAGGGTGCAAGGAATGATTACACCACTAATGATGTTATCCCAGTCGTTAACTTTAGGTTTTATTACGGTTACCTTTCCAAAGCTGTTATCGATTGAAGCTTTATATTGGCTAGTTGGAAGTTGTCTCATCATCGTTGGTATTTTTTATTTATGTACTTTGCCGAAATATTCAAGTGAGAATGAACAAAGCGACGTGATTACCGAGGCAAAGGAAAGCGGTGTTTAAAAAAATCCTAATGTAGGATTTTTTTTTTGAAATTTGAAGCTATTCTTTCATTATGATCGTATGTAATGATGGAGACTATCTTAGGACGTTTACTTTTGTATATGTCTTACAAAACATCGTATACAGGTGCTTCTAATTTAACGGCATTTTTCACAAGTTCGTGAACAATCAACTCATGATTGAATGTGAAAAGAGCCTTTCTCAACGAAAGCTAAGGGACTGATAAAAATGGGCAGGCTTAAGCAATTATTATTATTGATTACGGTCGTCGGGCAGCTTCTTGGAATCGTCATGCTTTTTTTTAATGTAGTAGTCGCTGTCCTCATTTTTATTTTGTATGGCGTATCGATTTTGGCTATTTTTATCCTATTAATTGTCGAAAGATTAAAAGAGAAAGAGGAGGACGATGAAAATGATTATCGTAACTACTGATTTTGTACCAGGAAAAGAAATAAAGGAACTTAAGGGATTTGTGCGTGGCAATACGATTCAATCAAAGCATATTGGGAAAGATATTTTGGCTGGATTAAAAACAATCGTCGGTGGAGAGATTGGAGAATATACACAAATGATGGATGAAGCCCGTCAAAAAGCAATAGGCCGCATGGTTGAAGACGCGAAAGCAAAAGGGGCAAATGCTGTAATTGCTATGCGTTTAGAGAGCTCCAGTGTGATGCAAAATGCTTCTGAGATCATTGCATATGGAACAGCCGTTTATGTTGAGTAGGAACATAACTTTTTTGAAAAATGGGAATTGACTTTTAATATTTGAGATGATAATCTAACAAAGTGGAAAAAATATGAAAAGATTGAGGGTTACGAAAATGATGACAATGATTAAACCACTAGCTGAAACTAAATACAACCATAACGTAACCACCCCCAGCATTTAAACTTTTAATTTATCGCTCCTAAAATGAAAGGCACTGGTCTACGTTTTCCTGTAGCGTGTGCGCTTATATGAGAAAAGGCATGTCGCACTAGATCGATATGCCTTTTTTTGATCAATCGGCGATCTAATGCTGCTCCTTTACCTATAAAAGGTGGTCGGAGTTTGCAGAGCATGCTTTTTTTTAAAACATCGACAGTGATGTTCAACAGATTTTTCGATAGTGAACGAGGAAACTCGTTTTCTATAAATTTAAAAAATGGCTTTGTTAAATAATGTTGGGGATAAAATGATTTTAGGTTATTTTCATCTAATCAGAGAGGAAAGGAACTAAAAATCAACTCCAACATATAACATGGCCCAAAAATAAGGAGGAATGAACATGTTACAAATTATCAGAATGGTATCAACGGTGGAGCTTGAAGGTGGTTAGTAAAAAACAGACAGATGAAAGGAGAGTGCTTTTTTGTTCTCTATACTCAAGAAATTAAGCTGGTTTTTTAAAGAAAATTGGAAGAGATATACAGTCGCAATCACATTGCTTATTTTCGTCGGAATTTTGGATGTTATGCCGCCGCGACTTGTGGGGATGGCAATTGATGATATGCATGTTGGAAGTATGACCGGAGAAAAGATTTTTCAATACATCGCCATCTTTGTTTTAATCACAGCAGTATCCTATGGTGTAACTTACATTTGGATGTATCAGCTCTTTGGCGGTGCTTACCTTGTTGAGAGAAAGCTGCGTTCTCGATTTATGAACCATTTATTAAAGATGACGCCGACTTTTTTTGAAAAGAATCGAACTGGCGATTTAATGGCGAGAGCAACTAACGATCTAAAGGCTATCTCGATAACAGCAGGGTTTGGTATTTTAACCTTAATTGATTCCAGTATTTTTATGCTTACGATTTTATGTACGATGGCAATTTTGGTGAGCTGGAAATTAACTTTGGCAGCGATACTCCCCCTACCAATTATGGCTTGGTTGATGAAAATATACGGTGATCGAATTCATAAAAGATTTACGGAAGCCCAGGATGCTTTTGGTGAACTTAATGATCGCGTTTTGGAATCTGTAGCAGGTGTGAGAGTGATTAGGGCATATGTGCAGGAAAGAGCAGATGAAAAAAGGTTCCACTCATTAACAGAAGATGTTTATCAAAAAAATATTAAAGTTGCCAAGATTGATTCTTTAATTGATCCGACAATTCATATTTTAGTCGGTTTGAGTTATATTATTGGGCTTGGATATGGCGCTTATCTCGTTTTTCATCAAACGATTACGTTAGGTGAGCTTGTTTCTTTTAATGTTTATTTAGGAATGCTTATCTGGCCAATGTTTGCCATTGGTGAGTTGATTAATGTGATGCAAAGAGGGAATGCCTCGTTGGATCGAGTGGAGGAAACATTAGCTTATGAGCAGGATGTAAAGAATCCAAAGAATCCTGCAGAAGTAGAAGAGCCAAAAACGATTGATTTTAAAAATGTAACATTTCAATATCCGTCCTCAAAATTTGCAAATCTGTCTCATATTCAAGTGAATCTGAATCAGGGAGAGACTCTGGGTATCGTCGGGAAAACCGGAAGCGGAAAAACGACATTTATAAAGCAGCTTTTGCGAGAATATCCAAGTGGTACAGGTGAGTTATCTGTAACAGGAATTTCTTTGGAAAAGCAAAGATTAGAAAATACAAGGGAATGGATCGGTTATGTTCCGCAAGATAATTTCCTGTTTTCTAAGTCAGTAAAAGAAAATATTCTTTTTGGAAAAATGGAGGCCACAGAGGAAGAGCTGAAGAGAGCGATAGAATTGGCCGATTTTAAGAAGGACTTAGAAATTCTGCCAGAAGGGCTAAATACTTTAGTAGGTGAAAAGGGAGTCGCTTTATCTGGTGGACAAAAGCAAAGGATTTCTATTGCTCGAGCACTAATTAAAGATCCAGAAATTTTGATTCTTGATGATTCATTGTCTGCGGTTGATGCAAAAACAGAGCAAAAAATTATCGAAAATATTCGCCAGGATCGCACTGGAAAAACGACCATTATAAGTACACATCGAATGTCGGCGGTTCAGCATGCAGATAGAATTATTGTTCTTGATAACGGAAAAATCATTGAAGAAGGGACACACGAACAATTACTAGCGTTAAATGGTTGGTATAAAGAACAACATGACAGACAGCTTGTGCAATCGGCAATAGAAGGGGAGGTGGTTTCATCATGAAAACAACAGGTAGACGATTATTCGACTATGCCCTCTTGTATAAAAAAATGATTGTTGCTGCTTTATTAATGCTAACAGTAGCAGTTGTAGCAGATTTGTCGGGTCCCTTTATTGCTAAACATTTAATCGATAATCATGTACTTGGAATCGAATCAAGTTGGATTCAAACGGATAGTGGGAAAGACACAGTCGAGTATAAGGGACATTTCTATAAAAGAGAAGATTATTTGGAGGGAAATGAAACGAAGCTTGAAAGTGCTCGCATCCTTCAGGTTAATCGAAATTTTGTCTTTATTGAGGGAGACATTGAATTCGATGGGGAACGTTCTTTTCACGATGGGATGCTTACTATCACTAGTGGTGAGAAAACGGCAACATATGACGCACTGGTGCTCAGTGGAGCTGAACTGCTGCAATTCTACATGCCTGAAGTGCCAAGGATGTTGAAATTATTAGCTTTCTTTTTTGGATTGCTTATCATAGCAGCTTTCTTTCAATACGGTCAGCGATATGTATTGCAGAAAACAGCTAATCGTATTATTCAAAAGATGAGGGAGGATGTATTTGCACAAATTCAAAGGCTGAGAATTCATTATTTTGACAATCTTCCAGCAGGAAAAGTAGTGGCGCGGATAACCAATGATACAGAAGCAATCAGAGAGTTGTATGTTACGGTGCTTTCAACCTTTTTTACAAGCATGATTTATATAACTGGTATTTATGTGGCTCTCTTCATTTTAAATGTAAAATTAGCGCTTATTTGCTTGCTTCTCATCCCGATTTTATACGCTTGGATTATTCTTTATCGCAAGTATGCTTCACAATACAATCGAGTAATACGTTCGCGAAATAGTGATATTAATGGAATGGTCAATGAATCCATTCAAGGGATGAATGTGATTCAAGCGTTTAATCGCGAAAAGGAAATTCAGTCCGATTTTGAAAAATTGAATCATGAACACTTCAGATTTCAAAATAAGCTTCTTAATTTAAACTCGTTAACGTCTCACAATTTGGCAGGTGTACTGCGTAATATCGTGTTTGTCGCATTTATTTGGTATTTTGGAGGCGAATCACTCAGTGCTTCGTCCGTCATTTCCCTTGGGATGCTTTACGCGTTTGTTGATTACGTAACCCGGCTTTTCCAGCCAGTCCAAGGAATTGTTAATCAGCTTGCTAATTTAGAACAGGCTCTTGTGGCAGGTGAGAGGGTTTTTAAACTTTTAGATGAAAAGGGAATTGATGTGAGTGATCAAATGATCCCAAGATATAAAGGGAATGTGTCCTTCCAGCATGTTTTTTTCGGCTACAAGGAAAACGAGTATGTGTTAAAGGATATTGATTTTGAGGCAAGGCAAGGGGAAACGGTTGCTCTTGTCGGACACACAGGATCTGGAAAAAGCTCCATCATCAACCTGCTGTTTCGTTTTTATGATTGTCAGAAAGGTTCAATTTCTATTGATGGGATTAATATTCAAGATATTCCTCATCAAACACTTCGCAAGCATATGGGGATTGTTCTGCAAGACCCGTATTTATTCTCGGGAACAATCGCATCGAATGTAAGTTTAGATGATCCGGCGATTTCTAGAGAAAAAGTCGAGAAAGCATTAAAGAATGTAGGGGCCGATAAAGTATTTCGCAATTTAGAACAAGGCTTTGATGAGCCTGTTCTTGAAAAAGGCAGCACCCTTTCAAGCGGGCAAAGGCAGTTAATTTCTTTTGCTCGGGCGCTTGCTTTTGATCCAGCTATCTTAATTTTGGATGAAGCAACTTCCAGCATTGATACTGAAACGGAGGTCATTATTCAGGAAGCAATGGATGTATTGAAGGAAGGTAGAACAACTTTTATCATTGCTCATCGTTTATCGACGATTCGAAACGCCGATCAAATTATTGTTTTAGACAAGGGACAAATTGTTGAGCGAGGAACCCATGATGAATTAATGGCATTAAAAGGGAAATATCACCAAATGTATCAACTGCAGCAAGGGCAATCAGCTAAAGTTGGGTAATAAAAATCACAGCGAATTTTAAAAATGTTCAACAAAAATACAAAATATAGACACAAAATAGTGCGAAATATCAAGAAGACCTTCCTCTTTGCTATGTTACTTTATAAACAAAGAAGCACATAATAGAGGGGGAGAGAAAATGGAGGAATTAAGTGTTACATTAGCGATTGCAAGCTTAATAGTACTTGTTTACTATATCGGAAACGCAATAACAAGTGCTGAAAAATAAAAATGTTTTAAGTTGAAAGCCCCCTTTTTTAAAAAGGGGGCTTAGCCATATTTATTAAATTGTTATATTTATGCCGATACTAATGATTAGAAGCTACCGCCTAATTGTTGCTCAGCCATTTGAACTAAGCGCTTAGTGATTTCTCCACCAACAGAACCGTTTGCGCGAGATGTAGTGTCAGCTCCTAAATTAACACCAAACTCGTTAGCAATTTCATACTTCATTTGGTCTAATGCTTGAGATACTCCAGGTACTAAAAGTTGGTTTGAAGAACTGTTGTTTGCCATTGATGTACACTCTCCTTCAGAATTTTTGTCTAATGGTTGGGTTAGCTGGAATTGCACCAGCAAGCAAGTCACTAGCCATTTTGCGAGTTTACCTGCCACCTATACTTGGTTTAACCCAGTATGTTTACCGCTGCTGCGGTGTTTACTTTTAGTATGGAATTTTTAAATCGTTTTATTCCATCAAATATTGCGGGAATTTTTTCCTCTTTGAAAACAGCTCAATCACTTATACAAGAACGAAAACAACATAAAATAAAGAGGGTTTTATGCGGTTAAAGAAAGTTGAGGGATAAAAAATGGGAATATGTCCATTATGCAATGGTTTTCAAAGTGTAGAACAAAAATGTAATATTTGTGGTACGGCACTTGTCGATGCTGGGAAAGTAATGGATTTTTATGACGACTATAGTCCCTACATGCCGATTGATTTACTGAAGCTAGAGGATGGCTATTCCAACGATTATAAAAGTGAGCAATGCCCCCACCTTTTGCAATGTCCACAATGTGGTATTGATAAAGTTGTGTTTATACAGGAGTAAACGAAAGCAGGCCCTGACAAGTTTTTATGAAATGCATGCAATGGTGTGTATTGCACGTCAGTTTAGGCGACTAATGGTCGGTAACAAAAGTGGATGAGCGAGTCGGTCTATTTTATGGGAGAGTCGTGAGAGGTGTAATTGACCGAAAGCCAAGTCGGAAATGATTCCGAACTAAATGCTCAATTTGACGGGGATAGTGAAGTAAAAGGTGAGAGGGGTTCAAATAAGCAGCTATGCACCAAATGTGGTAGACATGGAAGGGGAAGAGGTCAAATAAGATGCATAATCGAGGGGAAGCCGATAAGCAACCTATTCGACCTTATAAAAAAAAACGGTTAATGTGAGTATATGAATTCTTCCATTATTGATCATATACATGGAAGGCCATAAGTTCATGGACTTGCTTTATGAGCGCCTCTTTGTCTGCTATTTTTATTGAAGATGTCCATTCGATTATTCCATTAGCCTGATAGATCCCAGTGTGTTTTTCTTTATTGAAATAAAAGGAAAATCTCCATCCGGCCATGTTTTGATTGTCATATAAAGGTTTGTGCTGAAAATGTGTAATCATAAAATCCTCCGTTTTTAGCAGTGTCTTATTTATATTTTATCATGGAGAGCATTGCTCGACTAAAAAACAGCTATTTTCTAAAGCGTAAACAGCTGTTTTTTAAAAAATTGCTGGAATAAGACAATCAACGAGTCGATTCTGTTTTTCTCAATATGTTCTTCATCGAAGCTCATGGGTTTGGAATTGACCTCATAAATAACGTATTCACCTTTCTCGGTCAATCCGACATCAATTGAAAATTCACCAAAAAAACCCAACTCGTCAGAAAGGATTTGTCCGCAGCGGTTGACAATTTCCTCTATAAAAAACTCATCCTCCGCTCTTTTTACTTCATCAAACTCAATAATTTTCCCTCCGTTCAGCACATGGGTTGTTAAATTTTGTTGCCCTGATTGACGTACACCAACGCCAGTAACTTGATAGGATTGCCCATTAAAATGGGCAAGGATACGAAAATCAAAACGATTCCCCTTATATAAAAGTGGTGTAACCTCTGCTTGAGCAATATGTGGTTGACTAAAAAAAATTTCTTTATATTTTGACCAAAAAGTGTCGTAGTGTGGGTAGGTTTGCTGATGAGAATACCCTGTCACCGTGATCGAGTCTTCATTGTCTTTGCCTAATTTAAAAATCCCTTTCCCTTTTGCAGAGTTTGCAGGCTTGACATAGATTTGTGTATGCTTCTTTAGAAAATCCATTAATTGACTTTTTTCGTCAATAAGAATTGTTTCCGGTAAAAAGCTAGTTAATAGTGGCTCTCTTTTTAGAATGGTATACAGTTGATATTTATCAATAAAAGAAGGATTAAAAAAACAGACTTTTTTTTCTTGAAAGAGCCTGATTGCAGATTGATATTGATCCGACTGCTCAAGTGCTCGAAAAGGAAGGCGATTATAAACAATATGAGGGAAGGGACTATAAATTTTGAGCCAGCCCTCCTTTTCTGGAATATAAATGTGACCTCTTATTCCGTTTTTTTTAATATCCTCTAATGTAAAAATAAGCGCTATTCCACTATGTTCTTCGATGCTTTTTTGCAGCTTTTTAAAAAGAGATCCATTTCCTACGACGGATTCTTTTCCTTTCCGGCCTGCCAGAATACCTACAAGGGGACCGAGATTGAGCTGATGGGTCTGAACTGAGAAAGGAATGGAGCTGGGAGAGGGCGTGGGCCTAAAAAGTAATGGAATCTCTTCAACTCCCAATGTGAACTTTTGATGTTGAAATGTGTGGAACCATGACTCAGTTCTTGCATCATAATAAACAATCATTTGAAAACTTCCTCAGGATTGATAATGGTTTGCTCTGTCAAAAAGATTGAGAAGTCTAAGGAGAGTCGGCGTGTTAACAAGTCAAACGCTTTTAAATGGGGATGTTTAAAGATTGAGCGCCCTGGTTTAGAATTTGCTTCGAACAGCCAGACATTTCCGTCCCGATCAATTCCCATATCAAAACCAATCTCGCCGATAATCCCTTCCATGTAGGTTTCCAAAGCATGACTAAGCGTGAGACATGCCTTTTTTAATTTTTTTACTGCTTCTTCTTCCTGTTCAGGGGAATTAAAAACTTCCTGCATCGTTTTTATCATTCCACCGTTATTAATATGGGTTGTCACACTGCCAGGACTGGCGACTTTAGCAGCAATAGCCGTTATTTGCCAATTTCCTTCATTATCCTTGTTAGTGTGAATTCTGAAATCGACCGTTTGCTTGTTGACACGCAATGAATGGATTCCTTGCTGCACAAGCATATGGGGTAAACTGCGACTTTTAAATACATGTTTAAATAGAGCTTCAAGAGTTTGGTATTTCCTCAGTTTGTTTTCTCCATCCCTTTCCCGATAGCGACAGAAATAAGCTTGAGATTCACGGTCAAATATAATTTGGTGAATGCCAAAACCAAGGCTTCCATTAATCGGTTTGATAAAAACATGACCATAATTGGTAAGCATTTTTTCAATCATTGAAAAAGAGGTAAAGGGATGGGTTTCGGGTAAATAAACTGCACTCGCAGGATCCTGTTGAAGTCGTTCGTAGACATCCATTTTGTTAAAGAATCCGGGGTTATACCAAGGGATTAAATATTCCTTCTGCAACCGTTCCTTTACGTTTAAGTTATTTACCTTTTTTTCACTGCGTCGGTTTGGCAGCCGGTCATATATCACATTTGGAAAAGGAACGGTAATTTTTTGCCATCCGCGCTCAAGGTAAAATAAACCGTCGATGGTGCCATTTTCCCAATCGATATGCTCTTCACCGAAGATAAAAGCATGGGCCCCAACAAGCTTTTCAACGGACAATAGCTTTGAGAAAAATAATGATCTTTCTCCAATTGGTCTTAATGGAAATGGAGTAAATCCTGATGTAAAGATTCCGACGAGTGGACCTAAATATAGGGTCTGCTCGTGCAAAAATAGATGGAGTGGTGTTTTGAGGTTAGGCAGTCTTAATTTAGCTGCGATATCTTCACTAATGAGAAGGATATTCTTTCCTTTAGGATGGGTTATCCCATGCAACTCAACTGCTAAAGTGCCATATGCGATCCTTTTTACATTTCCTTGAACTTCTGCAGGAATATAAAGTAAGTTTTTCGCATTCTCCGCTATTTCAATCTGATAATGTTTTCTCATGTGTCAGCTGGCTCCTTTTCAGTAAAGTGTTTGCGTAAAGTAAGGGACTTTCGTAAAGATAATCACTTAATTCAGGTAAGCTATGCAATACTACTTTACGTCCTGGCTTGGAATTTATATCGAGAATCCAAAGAGAATAGTCTTCCGCCATGCCAATATCGACTCCAAGTTCAAAAAGTGGAGGGAAAAATTGTTCAAGAATTAAAGGGAGATTTTCAAGAATATCATTGATTTCATCGTTAATAAAGGCTCTTTTTTGAAAAGGAATCGTTTTAATCCATGAGTCGAAATCGCTTACCGACGCACCGGCACTTAAATTGGAAATGATTCCATTTATTTTGCCAGTGCGAATTCCTTTTCCGACAATTGACCACTCTTCAAGTTCAGTTTTTTGTAATAGAGAGCGAATATCAAAAGGTTGATTGAACTCATTGATTAAGGGCAAATATGGCTGTAGAAGGAATTCTTTTTTATGAAGAAGTCTGTCGAGCCAATTGATAAGTTGCATCTCGTTGGCAAAGGAACGGGTTGCCTGATATTCTGTCTTATCCGTTTTTACTTTCCAAAATTTATCTGTTTTCTCGATGAGATATATCCCATTCCCTTGTGAGCCATTGATTGGTTTTAAAATAACTCGCTTCATTTTTTGACACAGTTGCTGAACCATTTCAGATGAAGTTATTTTTACGGTTTTTGGCAAATAGGGGGCAAGGGATGTGCGACTTAACGCCTCGTAGAGCTTATGTTTATTTGGTAAACCGTAACCGAGAAACTGAACGGATTTTTTTGTTTTTAGCCAATCAACGATTGCTTTGCATTGCTTCGAATGAAAATCCTCTCCGTAAAAACAACGATCGTATAAAATGCTTGGCAGTGGAAATAGCTTGTGTTTCCATATTTCTTGGTTACAGTCAAATTCTTCCCCTCGAATCATTTCAGATTGGGGATTGATATCGGATGGAATAAATCGAAAGCAAGTAATGTTATATTTTTCGGCACGTTTTGCCATCTCTGTAAAATAACCTTGTTCATTTTCCAAATTTAACGTCATGATTCCAAGAGTAAGCATGTTTATCCCCCAGTCAATGCTTGTTAATATTTGCTGGCTCATCTGTAAGCTTCACATGAGATTGGAAGGCTGCTCATTCCCTTTCAAAATGCTAGGAATGTTTACTGAACCATAGAAAAACATCTTCATTTAACAAGTTCTTTTAAATGTTGAAAGGCAAGTGCCGTTCCATACTCATAGATTGCTTTTGTCGATGGCCGAATTTCTGTTTGCTGTTCTTCCATATTTTTTGAAGGCTTCGAATTGACTTCGATGATCCAAATTCCCCCGTTCGAATCAATCCCGATATCAATTCCGAGCTCACCGACTATCCCTTGTACGGATTGGCTAATAATTTTCGAAATCTCAAGGGATAGCTCTTTCATGAATGAAATATGAGAGCGGGCAGTTTGCAGGTCAAAAAGCTGTGTTAAAGGTTTGCTCGCTTTCATCATTTCTCCCCCGCGGGCCAGGTTAGAGACAAATTCGGTTTTGGCGGAAACTCTTGCTACAATCGAAGTGACTCTCCAGGAATTGCTGTAATCTTTATGGCAGAGAACTCGGAAATCAAGCGGGCGATTATGATAAGTTGCCAAAGGGATGCCTTGTTGCATTACAAAAGGAATTTGCTTGCCCCGCTTTTGAAACCATTCTAGAAATTCTTCCAAAGTGGCAAATAGTTTTATTTGCCCATCTTCTCTCGTAGAAGTAGTTTTAACAATGATAGCGCCGTCTTCAAGCAAAACTTTAATAATATTGCGTCCTTGACTGCCTTCCAATGGTTTTATAAAAATGGTTTTGTATTTATTAAGAAGCTCTGCAAGTTTGTCTTTATCATACAAAGCTGTCTCAGGTAAGAAAGGATGTAAATGGGGTTCTTGATATAATAAGTTGTGGACCTCCCATTTGGACAGAAATCGTTCGTTAAAAATGGGTATTTTTTTAACGTTCATTTGCGCAGTTTTGTCTCGGAAAAAGGAACTCGCTTCTAATTTCCGTGAATGAATGCGATTATAAATTACATTCGGCAAAACAAGTTCGCTTTTTCTCCAATGATCGTCTTCGTAATAAAAGCCATTAACCCCTTCAAGCGAGAAATCTTTAATATGAAAAATATACACTAAACCTCCTGCTGTATGAGCCGTATAATGTAGCTCCTCCGCAAAAGAATGAATGGAACGAAAGCTCGGTCCGGACTCTTCGCCTTCATGTACTTCCGTAACAAGTGCGAATATTGGGCCAATGAACAAATGCTTTTGTTTTTTATCGTATTGACTAAGAAATGAAAGGCTTTTAAGCGGTAATGGAAATTGAGAGTAGAGCCATTCATTCATAAGAATTTGCTCCTTTTCTAACGCTTTGGCATCAACAGAGACGTGTAATGATTTTGTGCCGATGCAAAGCGTTATCTTATCACCAGGCTCCATTCCCCAATGACTGAGTAAAGAACTGCTTAAAAAAATTGTCTTGTTCTGATTTTGAAACGTTTTTGTCGGTACAATCGTAATAGGTAGATAAGAAGTTAATGACATAAGCATTCCTCATTTGCTCGTGTTTGTAGCACCATATATAATAGCAATGTTGGATATATGTTCATGTACTTCATATAGGCGAAAGCTGATTATGAGTATCGTATGAAAAAAACGTTTATTTGTGCCTACTTTAGGCAAAGAGGAGCTCTGTTAAATGAGGATGGAAGGTAGATGAATATGAATACTGTTTTTATCATTTTGTTTATGGTTGTCATTGGTGCAATTATTGGAGGGGTTACAAACTCTTTAGCAATAAAAATGTTATTCCGCCCGTATAAACCCATTTATATTGGCAGTTGGAGAGTGCCATTCACGCCAGGGCTCATCCCGAAGCGGCGGGATGAGTTAGCTACTCAGCTCGGGGTAATGGTCGTAGAGCATCTTCTTACTCCAGAGACGATTCAAAAAAAATTCATGAATGAAAGCTTTCAGCAGGAAATGACAAAATTGGCTCAAAAAGAACTGGAACAACTTCTAAGCAATGAAGAAAGTCTTGAGCAATTGTTTACAAAGCTTGGATATGAAAATAGACAAGAGTGGATTGAGAAAAATTTCGAGCATTTTTTAGAGAGCAAGTATGATCAACTTATAGAAAAATATCGAGAGATTCCTATTAAATCCATATTGTCAGATGAGCTTTTAGAAAAAATGGACTCGAAAATTCCACAAATTAGTCGCTATATTTTACAAAAGGGAGCCGAATATTTTTCCAGTGTCGAAGGGGAGCTTCGCATTGAGAGAATGGTCAATGATTTTGTGAAAGAACGCAGTGGAATGCTTGGAAATATGATGCAAATGTTTTTGGGAAATGTGAACCTAACTGGTATTCTTCAAAAAGAACTACTGAAATTTTTAAATAATGAGGGAACGGAAGAATTAATTACGACTTTACTCAGAAAAGAATGGGAAAAAGTATTAGAATGGCAGGCTGAAAAAATCGAAGAGCAGTTTGGAAGAGAGCAACTGGTAGATACAATCACGAGAACGGTTAAAAAGATTATCCGTGTCGATCGAATCTTTGCAACCCCTATTTCTGTTTTAGCTGAACCTTATAAGGAGAAAGCAATTGAAAAAATGGCTCCTCAAATAGTGTTAATGCTGGGTGGCTGGCTTTCTAATAAGATCGAAGAGATGATGGAACGATTGCATTTAGCAGATATCGTCCGTGAGCAAGTGGAATCCTTTTCTGTTGAAAGGATAGAAGAAATGGTCTTACTGATCACTAGTCGCGAATTAAAAATGATCACATATTTAGGGGCATTGCTTGGTGGCGCAATCGGACTTCTTCAAGGAATCTTTGTCCTCATCACTGGATAACCCAAGAATAACAACACATATGTGCAATTTCCATCATAGTTTGTTATAGTGGTATGGATTAACTTTCATAGTGGAAAATCTATGGGAGAATTAGGACTGGGTTCCAAAAAAAGGAGTGTACGTTTAAAATGACAGTTAATTTACATGATGTAGCATACGATTTAGAAAGAGCAATACGTAATAGTGATGAATTTAGTGATTTAAAGAAAATGTATGACAACGTTAATGCGGATGAATCGGCGCGAAATATGTTTGAGAATTTCCGTAACATTCAATTAACGTTGCAACAAAAGCAAATGATGGGTGAAGAAATTACTCAAGATGAAGTTGTGCAGGCCCAAAAGACAGTTGCTCTTGTACAGCAGCATGAAATGATTGGAAAGCTCATGGAAGCGGAACAACGCATGAGTGTTATTATCAATGAATTAAATCAAATTATTATGAAGCCTCTGGAAGAATTATACGGAGCTGGTCAATAAGAATCAATCCCTGCTACTAAAATTAGCGGGGATTTTTTATGTCCACTACTTGAAAGAATGCCAAGAAACAAAACCGATCATAAAGAAGTGGCTTTATTAAACGATATTGTTGCTCAAAAGAATTTTGGCTCATTTCGTGTGAAATCTTAGTTTCACACCTCTTTCAAGATGTTGAAAAAATGGAGAAAATGAGTCAAAAACTAAAACCGATATATTATAAAGCCATAAGAATAAGAAAACAGTGCTGCTTGGGTATGGAGAAAAGATGGGCAGTCATTTTTGAATGGAGAAAATAAATTGATTTGGGGCATGAGCGATTTGCTTCATGCCCCTTAAGCCATTTCTTAAAATTTGCCACCTAGTTGCTGTTCTGCCATTTGTACTAGACGCTTCGTGATTTCTCCACCAACTGAACCATTTGCTCGTGAAGATGTTTCTGGACCAAGATTTACACCAAATTCTGATGCAATTTCAAATTTCATTTGTTCAATTGCTTGTTGTACTCCTGATACTAGAAGCTGGTTTGAATTGTTGTTTCTTGCCATGTTAATCATCTCCTTGGTGTTTTATTTTTTGTGCTACATTTCTAGTTATGTATCAATTTCTTTTAATTATTCATAGATGAAATATGGTAATTTTTTCTTGGTTACACTTCATATTTATTTTTGCGAAAAGTTGCCAAGAGTTAGGGAAATATATCCCCCTTGCTTGTTCTATTTTCTAATCATTTTTCATAAAAGTGTAGTAAGAGAAATTTTCGTATTTAGTGCTGGCAACGACATCTAAGAACAAGGGGGCATTATAAGTGATTTATAGGCTATTAGCTTTAAATATCGATGGCACACTTTTACAGTCAAATGGAAGGTTACATAAGTCTACTAAAGAGGCTGTTGAATACGTCAGAGAAAAGGGTATTTACGTTACATTGGTGACTTCAAGAAGCTTTCAATCAGCAAAA
The DNA here is from genome assembly GCF_005502275.1 of Robertmurraya siralis. Taxonomy (GTDB): domain Bacteria; phylum Bacillota; class Bacilli; order Bacillales; family Cytobacillaceae; genus Robertmurraya; species Robertmurraya siralis. The sequence continues at coordinate 115,551 of NZ_SWLZ01000006.1, read as the reverse complement.
AAAGTTGCCAAAGCATTAAAAATAGATTCTGTTCTCATCACCCATCGCGGAGGATATGTGGCGAAGGAACTCGAGAGGCCTGTTTTGGAAAGAAGGATTTCTGAGGACATTACCTTTGAAATTGTTAGACTTTTGGAAGGCTTCCAGTGCCAAATCAGACTTGTCCATGAAAAATATTCCCTTGCCAATAAACTGAAAATAAATAACAATCTTCTGGCAAAGACGGTCGTGAATTCTGGGGACCCGCTTCATTATCCCCATCAGTTTGTGGATTCTATCAGCGATACCATAATGGATGAACCGATCTCGCCACCAAAAGTAGAAGTATATTTCGAACAAAAAAATGACCTTGAAGATGCAAAGAAAGCGATTGAAGGAATGTTTTCTGAGGTTGATCTGTTAAAGTTAACAGATTATAGAATGGAAATTGTACCACGTGGCGTTTCCAAGCTCACTGGCCTCCTCTTTTTAGGTCAGCAGTTGGGCATTAAACGAAATGAGATCGTTGCAATTGGCGATGCCATTGATGATTTAGAAATGATTGAAGCAGTTGGGCTTGGTGTTGCGATGGGGAATGCACCAATAGAAGTAAAAAAGGCGGCAGATTGGATTACCCGCTCGAATAATCAGCAGGGGGTAGGTTATATGGTGAAGGAGCATTTTCGCAAACAACAGCCGATTGAGTTTTTAAGAAAAATGAATATTATTCGTTAATAGGATAGTAAAGTGGATTGCCATTCGTGCAATCCATTTTTTAGGAATAGAGAGCTGTCTTCCAATTGACCTCGATTGCTCTATTCTGTACACTAGAAGTAATTTTGTCTTTAATGAAAGAGCAAGGAGAGATACTTTTGTATATTCACATAAATGGCTTAAAGGATGAACGATTTGCAAGGCCGCTCCAATTAATAGCGAACCTGTTTTTTGAAGAAACCTCGATTTCTCTCGAAGAAGAAATGGGCAAAGCCAATATAAAAATTGATTTTGAGCTACAGATTGGAGCAAAAGTAGAAGTTCAAGCTGTATTGCAACAAAATGAGCAAAGCTATAAAGCTTTTTATGAAAAAGCTCTTTCTGATGGTCTTACGGAAAAAGAACAATTTAAAGTTATCAAAAATGCCGTGGCCCATGTGTATTTATCCGTCTTACAGGACTGCACAAAAATGGTACAAAAGTGGGGAATCCTAACAGGTATAAGACCGACAAAGCTATTGCATAAATCGCTTCAACAAGGATTGACAAAAGAAGCAGCTCATCAAAAGCTAAAGTCTGATTACTTAATCACCGACGAAAAAATTGAATTGATGCAGGCCATTGTCGATCGTCAATTAGCCGTTGTACCAGACCTTTATGAATTGGGGAAAGAAGTAAGTATTTATATCGGTATTCCTTTCTGCCCAACGAAATGTGCCTACTGCACTTTTCCGGCTTATGCGATAAACGGACGACAAGGTTCAGTCAACTCCTTTCTTGGTGGTCTCCATTTTGAAATGAGAAAGCTCGGCGAATGGCTTAAGGAAAATAATGTGAAAATTACTACTGTTTATTATGGCGGAGGCACTCCGACGAGTATTACTGCAGAAGAAATGGATATGCTCTATGAGGAAATGTACACATCCTTTCCAGATGTGGAAAATATTCGTGAAATCACTGTAGAGGCAGGAAGACCAGATACGATTACCCCAGAAAAGCTATCAGTATTAAAAAAATGGAAGATTGATCGAATCAGTGTCAATCCTCAATCGTACACACAAGAGACATTAAAAGCGATCGGTCGTCACCACACAGTGGAGGAAACGATCAATAAATTTGACCTCGCGCGGCAAATGGGAATGAACAATATTAATATGGATTTAATCATTGGTTTGCCTGGTGAGGGGGTTGCGGAATTTCAACATTCCCTTGATGAAACGGAAAAGCTCATGCCGGAGTCCTTAACCATTCATACATTGTCCTTCAAACGTGCTTCGGAAATGACGAGAAATAAATCTCGTTACAAAGTGGCAAGCAGAGAAGAGATAGTTGAAATGATGGATTTAGGAGAGAAGTGGACGAAGGAACATGGCTATGCTCCATACTATTTATACAGACAGAAGAACATTTTAGGGAATCTGGAAAATGTCGGCTACTCCCTTCCAAATCAGGAAAGTATTTATAACATCATGATTATGGAGGAACAGCAAACCATCATCGGCCTCGGCTGTGGAGCGGCTAGTAAGTTTATTGACCAAGATGGGAAGATCAATCATTTTGCCAACCCAAAAGACCCAAAAACCTACAACGACAGTTTTGAAGAATACACAAATAAGAAGATCGCTATCCTAAATGAGATTTTTAACAAAAATGTGTTAACTAAATAAATTCAAAAAACTGCTGATAAGCTCGGAAGGAAAATGAGTTTTGTTAGCAGTTTTAATGTATTTAAAGTAGCTTAACTGTTGTTCTTACTACATCTTAAAAAGAAGCCATTTATTAAGCATAGTCTCTGTTGTGGGAGTGGATGCCTGTGATGGGGTGGGCGCCAAACTTTCTAAAAGAGCAAGCTCCTGAGGAATCCGCTGTTCTGCTAATTTGGACAGGGGTCAAGCAAGTGAGCTGAAATCAAGATTAGCTTTGCCATCTTTGTTTTTATTGAAAAAGCGGTTGGATTAAAAATGATAAAATCTTTAAACATAAAAAAGGATTTTTTTCTTAAAGAGAGAATCTTTTAGAAAAGGCTTCATAATTATTTATAAGCAGAAAAAATGTAAGCGTTTTATTTTCAAAAGGAGGAAGATAAAATTGATGATGCAAACACCTTTAACAATCACGCAAATGATTAAGCGGGCAGAAACGTTTTTTCCAAAAAAACAAGTCATCTCACGGACTGCAAAGGGAATTACAAGGTTAACTTACAAAGAAATGGCGGAACGAACGAGAAGGTTAGCCGATAGTCTCCAAAAACTTGGCATGCAAAAGGGGGATAAAGTTGGGACACTTGCCTGGAACACTCATCGTCATTTAGAAACCTATTTCGCGATACCATGTTGCGGAGCAGTACTCCACACAATTAACATACGATTAGCACCTCATCATATTTCCTACATTATTAATCATGCAGAAGATAAAGTCCTACTCATTGATGCAGATATCGTCCCACTAATTGAGAAATGCCAACATGAAATTCCAACGGTAAAAGCCTTTGTTATCATGACAGATGAAGAAGAGTTACCTGAAACAAGCCTTTCACCTGTCTACCATTATGAAGAATTAATCGAAAATGGCCGCAATGATTTTGAATATCCAGAAGATATTGAAGAAAATGACCCTGCTGGGATGTGTTATACATCGGCAACGACAGGAAATCCGAAAGGAGTTGTTTATACACATAGAAGTACAGTTTTACACAGCATGGCACTAGGGATGGCTGATAGTGCAGCCATTAGTGAACGTGATGTGGCGATGGCCATTGTTCCGATGTTTCATGCCAATGCATGGGGGCTACCGTTTGCAGGTGTTTGGTTTGGGACAACTTTAGTCATGCCTGGTCCTTATTTTACACCTAAAATATTGGCTGAGCTGATTGAACAGGAAAAGGTAACTTTTGCAGCCGGAGTTCCGACCGTTTGGTTAGGTTTACTGAAAGAATTGGAAGAGAAGAAATATGATGTTAGCAGCTTAAGAGCCGTTCTTTGCGGTGGTTCAGCTGCCCCTAAATCGGTGATTAGAGCGTTTGAACAGAAATATAATATTCCTTTTATGCATGGATATGGAATGACGGAAACAAGTCCACTTGCCGTTATTTCAACGTTAAAGAGTTACCAGGAAGAACTGCCTTATGAAGAGAGATTAAATATTCGTGCGAAACAGGGGATACTCGTGCCTGGACTGGAGATGAAAGTAGTAGGACACTCTGGAGAAATTGCATGGGATGGAAAGGAAATGGGAGAACTTGCCCTCCGCGGCCCGTGGATTGCATCGGAATATTATCATGATGAAAGAACGGGTGAAGCATTCTCAGATGGTTGGTTATTTACGGGAGATGTGGTCACCGTAGATGAAGAAGGTTTTATTAAAATAATTGATCGAACAAAGGACTTAATCAAAAGTGGCGGAGAGTGGATTTCCTCTGTCGATCTAGAAAACGCTCTGATGGCTCATGAAGCTGTATTCGAGGCAGCAGTTGTTGCAGTTCCACATGAACAATGGCAGGAAAGACCGGTAGCATGTGTTGTGTTAAAAGAGAAAGCAGAAATAACAAAAGAAGAATTAATAGATTTTCTCAAACCGCAGTTTGCAAAATGGTGGTTACCTGATGATGTTTTATTTTTGCAGGAAATTCCTAAAACATCAGTTGGCAAGTTTCTTAAGCGTGCTTTACGCGATAAAGTTCAAGAGGAATTGCAAAAGAATTAAAACGGGCAACTCGTGAAAGCAAATTTTCTTTCTGAAATATTATGAGGGAGTTCAGATATATTTTTCGCTAAGCCTTCAGTTCTGACTCGGTGAAATATGGGAAAACAAGTTTTCTCTTAGCTCATCGAGTCAGATTTAAACCTTGATGAAGAATCAGCAGTATGTCTCGCCTAAACAATTAATTTAAGAAATATTAGCGCAAGCTGTTTATAACCTATTAAATATCGCGATTCGAGTCACATTAAAGGGTTTTTGTCCGCTTCTGACTGCTTTTAACTAATCCGAAGTATTTTTGTTCTAATCGAAATAAAAAGTAATTTTAAAATATTATAAAAAATACTTATCCTTTCCAGCTATTGCCTTTATAATGGAGGTGAAGGAAGTAAAGGAGGGGGAATGGTTATGACAACTGAGTTTCTTACGAATACGGTGAATGTCAATGTGGCTGGGCGAGTAGCCACAATTCAATTTAATCGTCCTGAAAGCTTGAATTCGATAAACATTGAAATGATTAAGGAACTAGCTAGTAATTTAAAGGAAATCAGCAACTCTGATGTAATTGATATTGTAGTTTTCACTGGAAATGAACGGTCATTTTCCTCTGGGGGAGACATTAAAACAATGCTCAATCAGAAAGTGAATGAAAACGATTTCTCTTCCGTCATGGATAGCATTAATGAATTGGTGGTTACAATTCATAGTCTGCCGATGCTGACAATTAGTGCAATTTCGGGGGCTGCTGCAGGACTGGGGCTTAGTCTTGCGCTGGCTACGGATTACATAATTGCTGATGAGAACAGTAAGCTTGCGATGAATTTTATTGGGATCGGCCTTATCCCTGATGGAGGAGCGCATTTTTTCTTAGAGAAAAGAATGGGGGAAAATAAGGCGAAACAGTTAATTTGGGAAGGTAAGTCATTATCTGCTGAAGAGGCGTATAAATTGAATCTCGTTCATGAAGTCGCAGCGAATTATAAAGAGGCGCTTGAGGCCAAAATAGAGGATTGGTTAAATAAACCGATAAAGGCTATGATTAAAACCAAAAAAATCCTTGCTGAAAAAAATCGTCCACAGCTCCTGAAAATCTTGGAATTAGAGAAAAATGGGCAATATGCGATGCGCCAAACGAAAGACCATCAAGAAGGGATCGCTGCCTTTCTTGAAAAAAGAAGACCGAAGTTCACTGGAAAATAATTAGTCTGGAATGAAATGACGCTTATACGTTCATTTCATTCCAGATTTTTTTAAAAGACGTCCCTTGTTTTTTCGGGGTGTAAAGCCGAGAAAAAACAATCTTTAATCATATTTTGGTTAACTGTTAAAATATTGTTCCAATTTGTAGGCGGCTATTGCCAATTGGAGGGTCAACCTCGCATCAGCGGAATTTAGATCGGACCCACTGCGACTTTCAATTTGCCTGAGGCGATATTTTAATGTATGTCGATGGATGAAAAGCTCTGCTGCAGTTGCTTGTATATTGAGATTATGTTTGAAATAAAGCTCAAGAGTATGGACGTAATCAATCCCATGTTTACTCCCTTCTAGTAAACTGCCTATTTGTTCCTCGTAAAATTCCGCCAAGCTTATTCCTAATTCCTTCATCTGTAATAATAAATGGAAGGTTGCTAAGTCGTTGTAATGAATAATTTCTTTTTTTACTAATAAAAGATTGGATAAATCAACTGCATATTTTGCTTCATTGGCACTATCACTTAATTGATTAACATTTTTATATGCGCTTCCTACTCCAATGATAATGGGGATCCCCCGGTTCCGCTGCTGCCAATGATTTAATAGATTTTTAGCGAGTCTAATGCTGTCTTCAATAGCATTCTCTTCTTTCTTGGTAACTTTGACTTCTGTAAGAATAATCAGGCCATCTAACCTCGTTCTCAGCATAAATTGCCTATTTGACCTATCCAAGTAGGTAAGGACATGATTATACAGCAGTTCAACTTGGTGCTTAAAGAATTCGTTTTCTTCATATTTCTCCAGTTTAATTTGCAGGACTGCATGATGGAGAGAAAGATCGTATCCAAGCTTTTTTCCTCTATCGATAATCAGTGACGTCGATTGAAAGCTGCCGTTAATGATTTCCTCCAGAAATTCTCCCTGTAATCGAATTTGTGTTTGTTTCACTGCCTCTTCTTTTAAAAATTCAATGGCATATACAGTAGCTGCATGTTCAATTGTTGTAATATAAACGTCTTGCCATTTTTCGATTTCGGTAATAACAATTAATGTGCCATGATAGTGCTCATTGGCAATAATCGGATGAACATACACTTTGAAAATATCCCATTCTAGTTCTGATGGCTGTTTTCGACTGCGGCATTTCTGCACTAAGGGAATGAATGGAATGGAGCGATTATTGATGAAGATCGCATTATTGCTATAAAGTAAAGAATGATGCTTGTAGGCGTAATAAGCAAATTCATCGGATTCGTTTAAGACAAAAATGGAAGAATTAATTAATTCGGCTAAAGTAGTTGAAATCTTATTTTCTTGTTCATTTTTTAAGACAAGGCTTGTTAATTGTTTATGAGTTTCTAGCGAAAAGGACGTAACCTCCATTTGCTTATTTAAAATTTGCTGCAGAATACTTTTCGTAATAGAAGAAAAATTAATATGGGTTGGAAGCTCGATTAGCGGCAATTGGTATTGATTAGCGATTTCAATAAAAGCTTGAGGAATGTCTTGTAAATAAAAGCCGCTGTAGATGGCGACTCCTGATAGCTGTTTCATCGTTAGCAATTTTTTAAAATTTGCACTGTCTTCATTTAAACCATAGCCTGTTGTAATGAGAAATTCCCCCTCTTGGAAACGGTTAATATCCTCAATGATTTCGACAATGGTGACCCATTTTATCTGGTTATCAATTCCCCCTGCTCCGCCGCGTATTTTCGCTTCTTTCATTACTGGAAGGGAAATGGCTTCCTGAACACTTATACTCATTTTAAATCCCACCAATCTATCATTTCATGGACATTCTTATACATATTGTATAATAAAAAGCCACTAATTTTCATTGGTTTGACGAATATCAATTGTGTATTTCTTGAAATAAGATGTAATTATCAGAAAAAAACAATAATTTTAAATCCCTTAATAAGGAGGCGAGTACAATGAGCGAACAAACATTTTTAATAAAACCCTTATTAGATGGTCATTATCCTACTGCCAAGTATGGGAAGGGGATTTATATTTATGATGACACGAATAAGCAATATATTGATGGTTCTTCTGGAGCAGTAACAGCAAGTATAGGTCATGCTGTTCCTGAAATTATCGAAGCGATGATCAAGCAAGCTCAAAAAATCTCATTTGTGTACCGCTCACAATTCACAACTGAAGAAGCGGAAAGATTGGCGGCTAAATTAAGCAGGATTGATTTTATTAAAGCTGGCGACTACAGTTCCTTCTTTGTAAATAGTGGCTCTGAAGCAACAGAAACGGCAATGAAAATTGCAATTCAATATTGGCAGGAACAGGGAAAGACAACAAAAAATAAAGTGATTTCAAGATGGACTAGTTATCATGGAATTACGATTGGTTCATTATCCTTATCAGGACATTCAGAACGGCGTAGAAGGTTTGTTTCATTATTGGATGATTTGCCAACGATTTCAGCGCCTTATTGCTATCGTTGTCCATTTCATGCAACTTATCCAAGCTGTCAATTACAATGCGCATCAGAGCTTGAGAGCGCAATTCAACGAATCGGTGCAGAGCATATTGCCGCGTTTATAGCTGAACCAATTATCGGTGCAGCCGGAGCAGTGATAGTACCACCTGAGGGATATTATAAGTACATTAAAGAAATTTGCGAAAAGCACAGCATTTTATTTATTGCTGATGAAGTGATGACTGGAATTGGACGTACTGGAAAAATGCTGGCGATGGAACATTGGGGAGTAAGGCCAGATATCATTACACTTGGAAAAGGGATGAGCGCAGGTTATACACCAATCGCGGCTACCCTTGTAAGTGAAAAAGTGCTTGCTCCGATTCGCCAAGGGTCAAAGATGATTATGAGTGGGCACACATACAGTGCAAACCCTCAATCCGCTGCCGTATCGTTAGCAGTGCTAGAGTATATTGAACAACATCAACTAGTAGCAAAGGCAGAGGAGAATGGACAATACCTCTTAAATGAACTGCAAAAAATGGCCCAGCAAATTCCTATTATCGGGGATGTAAGGGGGAAAGGACTCCTTGTTGGAGTGGAATTTGTGGCGAATTACTTTAGCAAGTTCCCGTTTCGTAAAGATCTTGATCTAACTAATTCAGTTGTCGCATTGGCGAGGGATAAGGGACTATTAATCTATCCAGCTTCTGCAGGAATAGAAGGAGGCGATGGAGACGCAGTCATTATTTCTCCGCCCTTGACTATAAATAAACAAGAGATTGATCAATTGATAAAAATATTTAAAGAGACACTTCTCGATATTCAAAATGGAGTCATGGTCGATGACAGTTATGATTCGATCAGTTGAGAGAACGGGGGGAATCGAAAATGGAGATGCAGTCTAAGGTGACCACATTAGAAAATGCATTATCTTTCATTAATGACGGTTGCGTATTAATGTTTGGCGGCTTTGGCGGTGTTGGCAATCCTCCCACCTTAATTAAGGGGATTCTTCAAAAAGGGACCAAGGACTTGACCTTGATTGGAAATGATGCGGGTTTTCCGGAGATTGGTATCGGGAAAATTGTGAGTGCGGAAAGAGTAAGCAAACTAATAACTACGCATATTGGTTCAAATCCAATAGCAGGGAAATTAATGGTTGAGGGTAAGATGGAGGTTGAGTTTTGTCCACAAGGAATTTTAGCTGAGAGAATTCGAGCCGGCGGAGCTGGACTAGGAGGTGTTCTGTCTGATATTGGAATGGGGAGCATGATTGAGGTTGGAAAGCAAAAGGTGGAAATGGGAGGGAAAACATACTTGATTGAGTCAGCTTTACAAGCGGATGTGGCGATTGTTCATGCTAAAAAAGCTGATTATTTTGGGAATCTCATCTATGACAAGAGTGCAAGAAATACAAATCCATTAGTTGCAACAGCAGGCAGGGTAACGATTGTTGAAGCTGAGGAGATTGTTGCGCCCGGTATGCTTGACCCAGAATCGATTATTACGCCAGGAATTTATGTCGATATGATTGTCGAAAGCGAGGGGGTTAATTGGAAATGGGCATGGGAATAGAGGTGCGCAATCGAATGGCTAGTCGGGCAGCAAAGGAAATAAAAGCTGGGATGGTCGTGAATTTAGGAATCGGAATTCCTTCTCTTGTCCCAAATTTTCTTGCTCCCGAGACGGAAGTGTTATTTCATGCAGAAAACGGTGTCCTTGGCATGGGTCCTTCTCCGTCAAAAGGGGAGGAGGATGCAATGCTATGCAATGCAGGGGGATTTCCGGTTACTGTTATTCCCGGTGCGTCTTACTTTGACAGTGCTACGGCTTTTGCCATGATCCGTGGAGGTTATCTGGATATGACGATACTAGGAGGACTGGAAGTTAGTGAAAAAGGAGATTTAGCCAATTGGGTCATTCCGGGAAAAAGGATTCCAGGAATCGGCGGAGGGATGGAGTTAGCTGAGAAGGCGAAAAAAGTCATCGTGTTAATGAGTCATGTCAATAAGCATGGGGAACCTAAAATTTTACAGGAATGTACTTTACCTTTAACTGCAAGACGATGTGTAGATTTAATTATTACTGATATGGCAGTAATTGAAGTAAGTGAGAAGGGATTACTGTTAAAGGAAGTAATGGAGCCTTTTACTGAGAAGGATGTAAGGGAGATGACCGGTGCCAGATTATTGGTTAGAGAGGGGGGCAAAAAGTGAGTACTGCAATTAAAGAGCAGCTTAAGCAATGGTTGACAGACAATCAAGAAAGAGGCATTAAGCTATTGCAACAATTCGTGCAAGCAAAAAGTACACAGGGGAATGAAAAAGGTGTACAACAATTAGTGAGAGAAGAGCTTCAACGGATGGGACTTGAGGTAGATGTGTGGGAGCCTGATGGCAGACGATTAGCGGAGCATCCTTTTTTTGCATCGCCAAGAAAGGAATTTTCAGGAAGTCCAAATGTGGTTGGCGTGCTAAAAGGAACTGGGGGTGGCCGCTCTATTATTTTGAACGGGCATGTGGATGTAGTTCCAGAAGGGGATTTACAAAAATGGAACTATCAACCATACAGTGGAAAATTAGTTGATGGAAAAATATATGGGCGCGGTACGACAGATATGAAGGGGGGCAATGTGTCTCTTCTCTTAGCTATGCAAGCAATTCAAGCATTGGGTATTCGATTAAAAGGAGATGTCCTATTTGAAAGTGTGATTGAGGAAGAAAGTGGTGGGGCAGGGACGCTTGCTGCGATTTTAAGGGGATATCGAGCGGATGCAGCACTTATTCCTGAGCCGACAAATTTAAAGATATTTCCGAAACAGCAAGGCTCGATGTGGTTCCGCATTTATGTGAAGGGACAGTCCGCTCATGGTGGAACCCGCTATGAAGGTGTGAGTGCCATCGAAAAGAGCATGTCTGTTATGAACCATATTTTACAATTAGAAAAAATTCGTAATGAGCGGGTGCAGGATCCACTTTACAATCAGATTCCAATTCCTTTTCCTATAAATATTGGTAAAATTTCTGGTGGCGATTGGCCATCATCGGTGGCTGATTTCGTTCAAATTGAGGGGCGGATCGGCGTATCTCCCGAAGAAACGATGGATGAAGCAAAAGAGGAAATGGCTAAATGGATCGAGCGACTAAAAGAGATCGATCCCTGGTTTGAAGAATATCCCCCTCAATTAGAATGGTTTGGAGCTAGATGGCTACCAGGTGCAATTGAGCAGGAACACAAGCTGATGAACATTCTAGTCAAAAAATTTCAAGATGTGTTAGACGAAGAGCCAGTTATTGAAGCCTCTCCTTGGGGAACTGATGGTGGACTGTTAACTGCCATTGGTGACACACCGACGATTGTTTTCGGTCCTGGTGTGACAGAACTGGCTCACCACTCTGATGAGTATATCGAAATAGAGAAAATATTTATCGCAGCGGAGATCATTGCTTTAACCTTGCTCGAATGGTGTGAAATAGCAAATGCTAGCTTAAGTGAAAACTAAATAAGGAGGCTGCTGTAATGACAATGAAAACAGAGTCGATTAACCTCGTCACTGAAATTCCTGGACCAAAAGCGGCAGAGCTGCTAAAAAGAAGAGAGCAACATGTCCCGAGAGGTCCATTTAATACCGTTCATACCTTTATTGAAAAAGGTACTGGTGCATTAGTTACCGATGTCGATGGAAATACATTTATTGATTTTGCAGGGGCGATCGGGTCTTTAAATGCTGGGCATTGTCCACCAGCGGTAGTTGAGTCGTTAAAAACACAATTGGAAAAATATTTACATCCTTGTTTTCATGTGATGATGTATGAACCATATATAGAGTTGGCAGAGAAATTAAATCGAATTACGCCAGGTACTCATAATAAAAAAACTTTTTTTCTAAGCAGTGGTGCTGAAGCTGTTGAAAACGCCATCAAAATTGCGCGGAAATATACAGGCAGAAGAGCAATTATCTCTTTTGAACGGGGGTTTCATGGTAGAACATATATGGCAATGTCTTTAACAAGTAAAGTGAAGCCATATAAAAATGGCTTTGGTCCCTTTGCCCCAGACACGTATAAAATGCCGTACCCTTATTATTATCGTGCGCCTGAAGGGATGACGAGGGAAGATGTTGATGAACAGATAATTAAACAATTTCACAACTTTTTCTTGAGTGAAGTGCCGGCTGAAGACGTTGCTGCCGTAATTATGGAGCCGGTTCAAGGAGAAGGGGGATTTATCGTTCCTTCTAAATCCTTTGTCCAAAGAATAAAGAAAATATGTGAAGAAAACGGAATACTCTTTATTGCGGATGAGGTCCAAACAGGTTTTGCAAGAACAGGGAAAATGTTTGCGATGGAGCATTCTGAAGTCATTCCTGATTTAATGACGATGTCAAAATCGATTGCCGCAGGACTCCCACTCAGTGCGGTCACAGGAAGAGCGGAGATAATGGATGCACCTTCAAGCGGTGAAATTGGTGGAACATATGGCGGGAGTCCTTTAGGTTGTGTCGCCGCGTTAGAGGTCATAAAAATGATTGAAAAGGAAAATCTTACAGAGCGTGCAAACAAAATAGGGGAGTCGATCGTTCATTTTTTCAAGCAGCTTCAAGAGGACATTGCATTTATTGGTGAAGTTCGCACACTAGGTGCAATGACAGCGATTGAAATTGTGAAGAACAGAACTGAAAAAGAGCCGGATAAGGAGTTGACAATGCAGATTCTTCAGGAGGCCCATCGCCGTGGTTTAATTTTAATGAGCGCAGGGTTATATGGCAATATTATTCGCATTTTAAGCCCGTTAGTGATTACAGATGATCAGCTTGATGAAGGCTTGGCTGTGTTAAAAGAAGTAATGTTTCATTTAAAACAAACCGGAATTAAACGATCATAATGATTTAGGCTCTAATTCGATGAAAGGCGAACCTCACCTCGAATTCATTGGATTAGAGCTATTTTTCAGCATCATGAAATATAAAACCCGGTTTAAGAAAAAACGAAGCCTTCATCGTTGCATATACAAAATTTGTGAATAATGGGTTGTGGACGAATGGCTATGTTTGAGCGTGATAAGTCGAAAAAAAAGTAGGATTTATGTATAATGACCATAAAATATCATTAGTTTTGATCCAAAAGATTGGGACGAACGATACAAGTAATTCAATTGCCAGACGTCAATAATAAAACCAGGCTTTGTTTTATGTCTATGTTGATTTTTATCAACAGGATTGTTTAACAAAGGCTAAAATCAAAATGGAGAGTAAAATGATGGATGATAATCTATTCGAACAGATCGCAACTAAATATGATACGGAACATAGGATAGAATTAGCGAAAGTAATCGCAGCTGAAGTAAGAGCTGAATTGCAAGATAGTCAGTCAAAAACTTTAATGGATTATGGCAGTGGCACAGGTTTAGTTAGCTTGGAACTATGTGATGTATTAGATTCCATTTTACTAGTAGATTCAGCAAAACAAATGTTGGAGCTTGCGAAGGCGAAAATTTCCCGAAAAGGAATCACCAACGCGCAAGTGCTTTATTCTGATTTTACTAAAACTGCATCAGAACATAAGGCAGATATTGTTTTAATGTCACTAGTACTTCTCCATATCTCAGATACTAAAAAAATCCTTCAAGAGTTATTCCATATTTTAAATGCGGGTGGTAAGTTAATCATTGTGGATTTTGACAAAAACGATGAAGTATTTCATCCGAAAGTTCATAATGGGTTTGTACATGAAGAGCTGAAAGAAATTTTGGCGGAGGTTGGATTTAAAGGAACTAAGCTTAGAACATTCCACCATGGTAAAAATATCTTTATGAATCAAGATGCTTCAATGTTTATCTCCAGTAGTTTAAAGTAAATTTTTTGTTTAACGAATGGGAAGCCCACCTGAGCCCATAAAAAGCTCAGGTGGGCCAGTTGATTTCAGTGGTTCTTTTGCGCTTTGTTTTTTGTTGCGTGGAAGCTACATATGAAACAATAGTAACTGGCCGGTTGGTGAGGTGCAACGATGCGTTTTATCAAGTGCTCCTATTTCATTTAAGCGCTTTTCCCCTATTTGCTTTGCTTCATCATCGCTTTTCGCTTCAAATGCTTCGTCCAGAATTTTTTCTCCATTCGATTCAAATGCAGTCAGTTTATAGATTTTCATCGAAAAGATTCCCCTTTATTTAGTAAATTAAATTGCGTAGTAGAACGGTTACATCAAGTTTCAATGATAATTTTCACATAATCATTTAAATTTTGCAAAAAGTTTCAATTTTTATCGTGTTGATTTTTCGGCCCATTTCGTGCCAAACCAAAGGTTCATTATCAATAATTATGTTTAACAAAGCTTTGTAAAAAGAAAAAATAAGAGAAAATGAACCTTTTTTCTTTTTATTTCGTATACACTAAGTAAGAAGAGGAGGATGCAATATGGTTCTAAAGTTAGAAGATGTCTCGAAACGCTTTGGCAGTTTTACCGCAGTGGATAATTTATCAATTGCAATACCTGAAAAGGAAATGTTTGGTTTTTTGGGTGCAAATGGTGCTGGGAAAACGACAACCTTCAGAATGATATTAGGTCTTTTGGATGCTACTGAGGGAAACGTAACCTGGAATGGACAGCCAATTACATATGAGACAAGTCCTGTTATCGGATATCTTCCAGAAGAGAGAGGATTATATCCAAAGCTGAAGGTAAAGGATCAACTGGTGTATTTAGCTCGACTAAGAGGAATGAAAAAAGAGGAGGCATTAGAAGAGTTAAAAAAATGGCTTGATCGTTTTAAGGTTCCTGAGTATTTAGATAAACGGGTAGAGGAGCTTTCAAAAGGTAATCAGCAAAAGATTCAATTTATTGCTGCTGTTTTACATAAACCTAAGCTGCTTATCCTTGATGAACCGTTCAGTGGACTTGACCCAGTTAATGTGGAGCAGTTGAAAGAAGCCGTTCTAGAAATTAAGGAGAATGGAACGACGATCGTCTTTTCTAGCCACCGGATGGAGCATGTAGAAGAGATGTGTGAGCATTTATGTATTATGCATCGGGGACGTCCAGTTGTTCATGGCTCGCTAAAGGAAATTAAAAGAGCTTTTGGAAAAAAGAACTTAATCATACATGCTGACTTTGATTTATCTGCTTTTGAGAACTACCCTGGTGTTACAAAAATGAAGAGAACGCCAGAAGGTGTGCATTTGCAAATTGAAGGAGAGCATGTCGCAGAGAAGATTTTAAAGGATATTGTCGGAAAAGGGTTTGTTCGAAGATTTGTGCTTGAGGAGCCTTCTTTGAATGATATTTTTATCGAGAAGGTAGGTGCTTCATATGAATAATTTCTGGATTATTTTATCACACACGTATATGAGTAAAGTAAAAACCAAGTCATTTGTGGTGACGACTATTTTGACATTAGCGATCGTTATCGGTCTCTCCAATATGACGAATATCATTGGTTTTTTTAATAAAAATAGCTCAGAAAAAATTGCTGTAATCGATGAAACGAGCGAGCTTTTGTCACCGCTTCAAGAACAATTAAAGTTAACGGACAGTGAACTGATTTTAGAAAATTACGAGGCAGGGGCTAAAGAAGCTGAAAAAGCTGTGGAAGAAGGGGAATATAGTGGATTATTAATTTTGGACGTTGATGAAGCTAATTTACCAGTCGCCACTTACAAATCGATGAGCATTTCAGATGTGGAATCGTATACCGTCCTTCAATCAGGACTACAGCAAGTCAAAACACAAATGGCAGCAAATCAAATTAATTTAACCCAGGAACAACTTGCCGCTCTTTATGAGCCGGTTTCAGTCGAAAGAGTTGCTTTAGAGGAAAATGCAAAAACTGAAGAAGAGCTTAGTCAGGCAAGAGGACTTGTTTATGTGTTATTATTTGTTATTTACTTTGCTGTTATCATGTATGCAAATATGATTGCCATGGAAGTCGCGACTGAAAAATCTTCCCGTGTGATGGAGATTTTAATTTCAAGTGTCTCTCCAATTAAGCAAATGTTTGCAAAAATATTAGGGATTGGACTTTTAAGTTTAACACAGCTAATTTTGTTGCTAGGAGTTGGATATTTTTCAATTAAGCAAAATCTCGATTCGATGGAAGGCGGATTTTTCAGCGTTTTTGGATTTGGTGCAGTTTCCGTATCGACGATCGTGTATGCTGTCATATTCTTTATTCTAGGCTATTTCCTTTATGCAACTTTAGCTGCGTTCTTAGGATCGCTTGTTAGCAGAATAGAGGATGTTCAACAAATGATTACGCCAATGACATTGTTGGTTGTTGCCGGCTTTATGCTCGCCATGTTTGGTCTTGGGAATCCCGATGCCCCATTTGTCGCAGTTACTTCGTACATTCCGTTCTTTACGCCAATGCTGATGTTTATGCGCGTCGGAATGCTAACCTTACCAGCTTGGGAGCCAATTCTCGGGATTGCAATCCTGCTTGTTTCGATTATCTTACTTGCGATATTTGGAGCGAGGGTTTATAAAGGAGGAGTACTTATGTACGGTAAAACAAGCTCCTTTAAAGATATTAAGAAGGCCCTTCAGATGACGAAGTCAGAGAAATAATCAATACTTGAAAAGTTATTTTATGGGAATTAATAAGTTTACTTGCCTTTTCCAATTTATTCTGTTATGCTTAGTAAGAATTATTTTTGTTCAGAATTTAAGGGAAGAATAATATATTTTCGCCTGGAAGAGCAAGAATAGTAATACATTTGTGCGTTTAATGCACATAGGAGGCAACATACATGGAAAATGGTAAAGTAAAATGGTTTAACGCAGAAAAAGGTTTCGGATTTATCGAGCGTGAAGGTGGAGAAGATGTATTCGTTCATTTCTCAGCTATCCAAGGCGAAGGTTTCAAAACTCTTGAAGAAGGTCAATCAGTAACTTTTGACGTAGAACAAGGTGCTCGTGGACCTCAAGCAGCTAACGTTAACAAAGCTTAATTAATTCGAACTTTCAGAGCAGACTCATTTATGGGTCTGCTTTTTTGTCGTTTACAAAATGCGTGAATTAGTCTCACAAACTTCAGATCCTCTTAAGTAATTGCTCCGCAATTTCCTTTATCTCCAAAATATAGTTGTACGGATAAAAGTATGAAGGAAACTGACTTAGATTTATCATGACAGGAACAATTCGGATATTCATGGTTCTGAAGGAGTCTTACGCTTGTTCATGGTACTTGCTAGAACGTATATTCGATTTTATGGTAAGATATTAGAAAAGCTAATGTGAGGAAGCAGTTATGAAGAAAATAAGATTTATCCATGGGGCAGATTTACATATTGATAGTCCGATGCTTGGCTTACAAGCATTGCCGGACGCCATTTTTAAAAGAATTTTGGAAAGTACCTTTCGAGCGGCTGAGAATTTAGTGAATGCGGCCATTTTCCACCATGTTGATTTTGTCGTTTTAGCTGGAGATTTATTTGATCTAGAAGACAGAAGTGTGCGGGCTCAAGTGTTCCTTGCTAAACAACTGGAACGATTAGAGAAGGAAAAGATTGATGTTTTTATTGTTCACGGTAATCATGATCATTTAGGCGGAAAGTGGACGGAAATAAGACTTCCTGCTAATGTACATGTTTTTAAAGAGGAAGTCGAAATAAAGGAATTTACTGCTAAAAACGGAACAAAGGTTTATTTATATGGCTTTAGCTATCCAGAAAGACATGTATTTGAACGAAAAATTCACAGCTACAAACGAAAGGCTGGGGCAGATTTTCATATTGGAATTCTCCATGGCAATGCGGAGGGAAGCTCAGATCATGGAAATTATGCTCCTTTCCAAATAAAAGATTTGCTTGAAAAGGAGTTTCATTATTGGGCATTAGGTCATATTCATCAGAGAACAGTTCTTCATGAGAATCCACCCATTGTTTATCCAGGGAATACGCAAGGAAGACATAGAAAGGAACAAGGTCAGAAAGGCTGTTATTTGGTTGAGTTGAAGGAAGCTGCTGCAACATTTGATTTTGTTGAAACGAGCGAGATAATTTGGGATGAAATAACAATTGATGCTGCCAACATTTCCACCTTTGACCAATTATATCGTCTGTGTCTTGAAAAAATGGAGGAAGTTAGAGTAGAAGAACGCGGTATTTTTACAACCCTGAAAATCATCGGCTTGCAAAGGTTTGATTCTGCTCTGCTAGATGAATTATTAGAAATTTTGCAGGAAGAAGAAAAGGATGAACAGTCATTTGTATGGGTTGTTCGAATAATAGCTGAAGAGAAATTTTCTTGGAATCAAACGGAATTGGCGAAGGAATCTGATTTTTATGGAGAGCTTTTTCAAACGGTGAAGAGTTTTACAGAAATAGAGGAAGCGATAGCACCACTCTATAAGCATCCTGGTGCAAGAAAATATTTAGCGCCGCTTTCTGAGAGCGATGTACAGGAAATAGCGACAGATGCTGAGGCTTTATTAATGAAGAAGCTACTAAAGCAGTAGGGGGTGAGATGTTTGAAAATAAGAGAACTCCATATTTACGGTTATGGCAAATTGGAAAATGTAACCATTAAAAAAATCCAAGATTTAAATGTTTTTTACGGGGAAAACGAAGCGGGAAAATCAACGATTATGTCATTTATTCATAGCATTCTCTTCGGTTTTCCTACAAAGCAGCAAAATGAACTGCGCTATGAACCAAAGAAAGGTGCGAAATATGGTGGTCAGCTTGTACTTGAGCTGAAAGAAGGAAAGGCAACAATCGAACGTGTGAGGGGAAAAGCAGTCGGTGATGTCACTGTTCTATTGTCAGACGGCAGAAGCGGCGGCGAAGAATTGCTTAATGAGCTTTTATGGCGGATCGATAAAGGGTTATATCAGTCAATCTTTTCTTTTAATATACATGGTTTGCAAAATGTGCATCAACTGAAAGGGGAGGATTTAGGAAGGTTTTTATTTTCTACTGGAACAGTAGGTACAGAGCGTTTATTAATAGCTGAAACTGAACTTCTTAAAGAGATTGATAGTTGGTTCAAACCAAATGGGAAGAAACCTGCTATTAATGAAAAGTTAAGGGAGATAAATGGTGTTCATAAAGAGCTAAAACGGGCAGAACAACAAAATGAACAATACGGGGAGCTTCTAAAGCAAAAGAGTCAAATCGAGGAAACCATTCAAATGAAACAAAAAGAAATGTACGGTCTTCAGAAGAAGTTGCAGCAATTGGAAGAATGGGAAAAGCTGTTGCCAATTGTAAAAGAAAGACGATTGCTTCAAAGCCAATTGCAACAGTCTGAAGACGTTTCTTTTCCGACAGATGGGCTTCCCCGACTTGAACAGCTACAGCAGCTATTAAAGCCGTTAGAAGGGCAAATGAAGTCTTTGAGTGAGCGCAATAAGCAAATGGAAGAAGAATTAAAGCTTCTTGAACCAAACCGCCAGTTTATTGAGGCAGAAACTGAGATACAACAGATTGTTGAACAGGTCACCCTTTATCAACAGATGAAAGAGGAGATAGAGCAGTGGCGGTTTAAACGCGAGCAACTGACTGAGAAAATTGAAGACATAGAGAGCATGCTCCATTTATCTATGGATGAAGACAGGCTGAATCATGTAAATACAAGTATTTTCATGAAGGATAAAGCGGCCCATGCTGAGAAAAAACAAATTCGACTGCAGGAGCAAAAACTCGAGCTTGATCAACAATTTATAAAAGAACAAGAGGAATTAGAAAGGCTGGAACATCAAATTGAGCAGCTACAAGAGGAGTTACTGCCTGAAGCTGTTCGAGAAGAGAACGAAAATAGACTGCAACGTTGGAAGCGGAAGGATTTAATAGAGAGGGAACTACATAGTATTGGCGATAAAATACATCTTCTAAAAATGAATAACCAGAAAGAGAAGGAGCAGCTTCGCTCCAATCAAATACACTCTCTTTTTTTGGTGGGTCTTTTTGTGATATTGGCGATTTGGGGACTCTTTCAGGCACAATGGGGTCTTGTTGTTATTGGTGCTATCGGGATTAGTTTTTCTGGGTATAAGCTGTTTGTAAGGAGGAAAACTCGGCAAAAAGAGTTTGAAGTTGAACTACAGCGCTTAAAAGAAGAAGAAGTTTCACTAAAAACAGAAATGAATGATTTTTCTGATGCAGATGTTTCTTTCATAACGGAGCAATTAAAGCGGGATCAAGCTCTAAGAGAGCAATTAACAGTCATGAAAATTAAATGGGAGCAGCAGAACAATCAATATGAAAAAGTACTTCATGCCTTTGAAGCTTGGGAGCAAGAAATGAAACAGCATGAAGAGTTTTTACTTCAGCTTGGTCGAGAACTTTGCTTATCGAAGGAATTGGCTTTAAATCATGTTCACGAAGCGTTTCTGTTGATTTCAAAGCTAAAGGAATTAAAAAGGGAAGATCGCAATCTTGATTCGCAATTGCTGAAAAAGGAAGCGGATGTGAAAAATTTTGAGGAAAGAATTGAGCGTATATGGACGAGGTTTTTCGCTCCGTCTTCAAGTTCGATTGGAGATAAGATTTATATATTAAGAGAACAGTTAAAGAAGGAATTTGTCAACAAACAAAAGTATGAAGCGTTGATGGAGAAACAGACAGAATTAGCTGAACAGCTAGAACATGTAACAAGAGAGTTTGAGCATCTTGAGCAGGAAAAGAGCACATTATTTGCGATGGCGCAAGTCGATTCAGAAGAAGCATACCGCTTAAAAGGCAAGGAGGCTGAAAGGAGACAGCAATTAGCATTAAAAGCAGAGGAGTTATCAAGGCAACTCAAATTATCTCTTTTAGAGATTGATGCAATGGAAGGGATAGAACCACAAATTGAAAGAGAAATGACGGTTAGGGCATTGCATGCTGTCAAAGATGATATTCAAGTGCTCCAGCAATCCTTGGCAGAAGTAAAGCATCAAATTTCCCTGCTTGAGGAGGGCGGGGCATATGGTGAACTTCTTCATAGGTATAGGCAACTCCAGTCTGAGTTAGATGGAATAGCAAAGGAATGGGCGAAGCGCATGGTTGCAAAAGAAATGTTGCAGAAGACTGTCAATCGTTTTAAAGAAGAACGTCTGCCATCAATGTTAAAAAAGGCAGAACAATATCTAGCATTTTTAACAAATGGAAATTATTTAAGAATCCTTCCCAAAGCGGAGGCAAATGGATTTCTGATAGAAAGGGCGGATCATGTTCTTTTTGAAGCGAATGAATTAAGTCAGGCAACGATGGAGCAGATTTATTTTTCGCTGCGCTTAGCCCTTGCGACAACAATCTATAAAAAGTATCCTTTTCCCATTATAATAGATGATAGTTTTGTTAATTTTGACCACGTACGAACGTCAAATGTAATTGAATTATTACAGAGTATAAAAGATAATCAAATTCTTTTCTTTACATGTCACCAACATTTACTAAGTTATTTTGAAAAAGAGGAAGTCATGAGCATGGACAATCTTATAAGTAAACATAGTAGCATTTCTATTTTTTAGACTTTATTTTGTTCATTTTCCAGCGGTGTAAGGAAGTCAAAATGAAGTAAAAATTAACGGCCTAAAATAAATTTGCCTTGAATTAAGCTGGTTCGCTTTTTACAACGATCCTCCATGCGTATGCTATAATAGTTTCATAGAAAGGGGCGTCTATTCATATGAGTAAGGGTATTCTCCAGCATGATGTCGGGGAGCAAGTTGAGAAGTTTCTACTTATAAAAAGTTCTGTAAAAGGTACAGCCAGCAACGGAAAACCATTTTTAACTCTAATTTTGCAGGATCAAAGCGGTGAAATAGAAGCGAAGCTTTGGGACGCATCTGAGGCGGATGAAAAGAACTATAGTGCGGAGAAGATTGTGAAGGTGTTGGGTGATATCCAGAATTATCGAGGGAGAAATCAATTAAGACTTCGGCAAATTCGTCCCGCAACTCCGACGGATGGAGTTAATCTTTCAGACTTTTTATTAACGGCACCTGTCAGTAAGGAAGAAATGCTAAGCAAAATCACACAATATATCTTCGAAATGAAGAATCCAAATATACAAAGAATTACGAGGCATTTGCTAAAAAAATATCAGGATGATTTCTTAGAGTTTCCAGCAGCGACTAAAAATCATCATGAATTTGTTTCCGGTTTAGCTTATCATGTCGTCAGCATGCTGGATTTGGCAAAGGCTATAGCAGGGTTATATCCAAGTCTTGATAAAGACCTGCTGTATGCAGGTGTATTGCTCCACGATTTAGGCAAGGTAACGGAGCTTTCAGGTCCGATTTCCACAACTTATACAGTTGAAGGGAATTTACTTGGCCACATTAATATTATGGCATCTGAAATTGTCCATGCGGCAAATGAGCTTGGGATTTCCGGTGAAGAAGTAGTTATACTGCAACATTTAGTGTTGTCCCACCACGGCAAAGCCGAGTGGGGAAGTCCGAAGCCGCCATTGATTAAAGAGGCGGAAATTCTCCATTACATTGATAATATTGATGCGAAAATGAACATGCTTGACCGGGCGCTTGAGCGTGTCAAACCAGGAGAGTTTACGGACAGAGTATTTGCATTGGATAATCGCGCCTTTTACAAGCCTACTTTTCATAACTAAAAAAATGGTAGCCGTATGCGAGCAAGCTCGAGCATGGCTACCGTTTTTCTTATCGTTTAGAGCAAATATAAAGTATATCTACGTCTGGCCCAAATAGTAAAAGTTTAGTAAACTTCAAATACCCTTCGCTACGGTAAGTCATTCAGGGAATAGTATCGCATTTATCGTTCGTGCTGCCAAAAGTAGGCTCTTTAAGTAGTCAGCTTAAAAAATGATAATAGTAGCTGAGAAAAAGCGATTTTACCTGAAAATATCGCATGAAGGAGAAATACTGTTGACATGAATCTTCTGCCACCAGTCGAACTCAGCAATAATCTCTATTGCTACGTTCATATTTTAAAGACTTATGCATACAATGGAACCAATAAGGCTTGTACAAATCTATATATGTGGAGGAAGAAAATATGGGTGTGCCTATTTGGGTAATAGTGATTGTTGGTGGTATTGTCATAAGCGCCTTTATGGCTGTTAAAACAGGCAGAGAAGAAAGAGAAAAAGAAAGAGAACTGATTGAAAAAGAGGGAGAAATTTATATGGAGCGGTTGGAAAAAGCGAAAGAAGAAAAAACGGAGAGCCGTTCATTTGGCTAATTTCCAATGGTAGCTTAAATAGAAACAGTCTGAACATCAAGAGATGTTCAGACTGTTTTTGTATAAAGTATTATTTTTCATCAGATTCAGTATTTTTTTCAGCTTCTGTACCCTCTGCACCTTCGTCAGACTGTATAAAGCCGCTTAATTCTTTATCACTGATTTTCACATTAGCCTCTTTCAATTCTTTCTGAAGTGTTTCACTCATCATAGTGTTATCGATTTTTGATACTTTTACTTCATACTCAATCTCAGCTCTCATGTCTTCTAGAGGTTTCTTCTCTTCTTTTTCGGTTACTTGGATGATATGGAAACCGTTGTCAGATTTGACAGGTTCGCTAATTTCATTCACATCCAGTGCATAAGCCGCTTCTTCGAATGGCTGAACCATCATTCCTGGACCAAACCAGCCTAATTCGCCGCCTTCTTCAGCAGAGCCAGGATCTTGTGAGTATTCTTTTGCTAATTCTGCAAAATCTCCACCATCATCAAGCTTCGCTTTCACTTCTTTTGCTGTTGCTTCGTCCTCAACTAAAATATGACGAGCCTTAATTTGCGGCTTGTAGTTATCATAGTATTCCTGAACTTCTTCATCTGTTACTTCCATATCGGCAGTAGCCGCTTTTTCAACGAGAAGGTCAAGCTTTAGGCTATCTTTAAAGCTTTCCTCTGTCATATTGTATTGCATTAAGGCCATTTCGAAGTTTGCCCCTAACTGCTCTTTCACTTCATTGAATTTTGCGTCAAGCTCTTCATCCGTTACTTCATATTTTTCAGATAAGATTTTTTCATACACAAGTTGTTGAAGGACATTTTGTCCATAGGACTTTTTCATTGCTTCATAAAGCTCGTCCTTTGTAATATTGCCTGCTTTTGTTTCTGCGACTGTCTCAGAATTACCCCCGTTGTTACATGCAGCTAACGTAACGATTCCCACAAGTAATAATAGGGAAAGGACCCACTTTTTCATTAAAACAACTCCTATAATTAAATTTCTTGATTGTGACTACATTTCATAGGATAAAGAAAACCATTCCCTTATTTTTTAGCTTTGTTAAACAATATTATTGATGCAACGATTTTTGTTCATTTCGTGTGAAACTTTAGTTTCACACGAAATGAACAAAAAATCAACACCGACATATAACAAAGCCTATTTTTTATTCGTTTGTAATTTTAATAAAAAACCTATTTGAAAATGTATCACTGGTTACCACAAAGTATACTATATCATAATTTGGAAAAAGAACAAAACCATATCTATCTCCATTTTTTGTCCACAAAAATAGGCACTCTACCTATTCCAAAATAAGGACTTATACATAGGATAAAGTGTAAGAGCGATAAGCTCCTCTTCAACAAGATGAGAGGGAATCCAATCATTTTCATGTTCCATGTATTGACAAGGCGGCCATGGAACCAATTAAAAACAGATAACTTGCCAGTTCGGTAGGGGGATTATTTAGACGATCTTATCTTGGAAGGAGGTGTTATGATGGGTGCAGCAGGATACGGTGGAGGTTTTGCTTTAATCGTTGTGTTGTTCATTCTATTAGTCATTGTTGGAGCAGCATGGCTATAAGAAAAGAAGGACGATTTGAACAAAGGCTGAGTAAATAACTAAAATTAGAAAGACTTTAAAGGCGTGCAGAAGGACGGAAAAATCGGCGAAAGTATTGCTAAGGATATAAAAAACCATTTTTAAATAATATCCTTTATTATAAGCTTGTGAAGCTTTATCAAAGATACACAAAGTTTTATTGAACTTTTAGTAAAAAGAAGAACATGGATTAAGCCATGTTCTTCTTTTTGCAGTTGCTTATGTGTATAATATTTCGATGTATGAAGATATTAACAAGATGGTAATTAATACATTTATCGTTCTAAACACCTTCGCTTGCTTTTCTTCAGGGATTTCTTTTTGCAAACAAAGGGAATTTGTCAGTTTATTAATATTAAACAATATAAATATAGCAAAAACGATAAAAATGGAGATGATCACAAAATCCCTCCTTTAGGCATAATCATCAGTAAGGCTATTATTGATGCTTTGTTACTAAAATTTCAAAGCCATCTTCATTTTCCTCAATATAAGCATTTTTCGGAGCTTTTCTAATATTGATTGCATGGAGAATATCTGGAACAGATAAACCAATCTGATAAGCCATTAAAATCGTAATATAGTGAACATAATGTTCAAATAAAAAGTATGATAGGCTTAAAAGGGTCGTTATGACAAATAATGGCATGAGCAATGCAACTAAAAATAATGTTTTGGTAATTGGTTCATGAACTTTTATCTCTAAAATGGGATAAATTCCAAATTTCCACTCAATTTTCTTTTTTACTATTGCTCCTAAATGAGCAATCGGCAAAAAATGCAAAAATTTATGAAGTGGATACATAAGAATCACTCCGCATACTAGTACGGCAAAATGATTATCATATAAGGTAGTCGGAACGAGCAGATGAGACATTGCCATATATAAAATAATAAATGCTACTAACATCGTCATCAATGATATGATAAACAATCTTTGAGGTCCATATTGCTTAGTAAAGTTTATCGTTTTCCAACAATTCAAAAGTATCATCCTCCACAAGGAGTAAGTTAGGGATTCATGGTATCGATATAAATGTGCAAATCAAGATCCACTTCTGATACTTTACGATCAAAGAATAAAAAAATCAATAGGTTTCTTATTTCATTTTTAGGTTTGTTTCTGTAAAATAAGAGCGGACATAGGATTAACATTTGTCTAACTTTTAATAATATACCCGAAAGAGGTTGTTTTATGGACCTTGATACATTGCTAGAAAAAATCAATCGCCTTGAATATCATCAATCAATATTATTGAAGATGATATCCAAAAGCGATGATCAATTTTATAAATTAATTGTCGAAAAATCATTGAGTAAAAAAGACGTTGAACATTTTTACTCGATTTGCGAAGAATTAACGGCTGCACTTGAAGAGCAACAAGCGGAGGGGTTTGTCTATTTTGAATCACTTTATAAAAGATTCAAAATAGATTTGCACCCAAGCCTTGAACCAAAAGAGACGATTGAAGCTTGTCTCCGTCAACAATTATATTTGCCACTCATGTTACAACTTCAAAAATTTGCAGATTAATCCTTTATTACAAGTTCTTTTGAGGGATCCTTTTTTGTTAAATAGCCATCTTTATCATCGAATTCATTTTCAATGTTTTCAAAGGATCTTTCAAAAATTTCCATAAAGTCATCCCCATATACGTTGCGTACAATCGCCATCATTTCCACAATTTCTGGAAATTTCCCGTATAAATTCTTTAAAGGCATAGCGCCTGAGAAAACAGAATTTTTATCAGGGTCGTAGGTTTCCATCAGACTTAATAAAACTTCCTCGCCTTTTTCTGTCAATTTTATATACGTGTTGCGCTTATCGCTTTCTTTTTTGGAGAATTTGAGCAATCCTCTTTCTTCAAGCTTTTTTGAAAAGTTAAAGGCTGTGGATACATGCATTACTCCAAACTTAGCAACATCAGAAATAGAGGAGCCGTTTAAATGATACGCTATCCATAAGATGTGGTGCTCATTGATGTTTAAATCTGCCGGCTTGATCCACTGCTGCCAATCTTTCTCAATAGACTTCCATAAGGCCTTACTTAACTGTGCAATTCTTTGACTGAAAATCATCGCTTCTTTCATTGTATAATTTTTCTCTGTCATCCCCAAATTCACCCGCTTTAATATTCTTTATTTCATTATGCCAAGAAAACAATCAGAAATAAAGAAAAAATATACTAAATTTTTAGAAATTTTTTTATAGATTTTAAATAAGCTTGTAATTATGTAAAACAAGTAAGATGATATGGCGTTTTTCCTCATTTTTTATATAGTCAAAACAATGGACTGGAAATATTTACTGATGTCTATTTATACGGAAGCTATAAATAAAATACGATTAATAGAAGAAAATGTTTCATTACAAACTGATCATTTTTATAATATATTACTTTTCTGCCTCAAATAAAAAAATCCTTCTTTTTTTATAAGTTTTTTTATAGGATGGTGTTGAATATAAAAAATACATGAAAAAGAAGGATTGTATTCAAAACCTTTGCTTATTTAAGGGATGATTCCAGTTCCTGAATGGTCTTTTGAATGGAATGAAGTTCATTCTTTAACTGCTCTTCATGGGGCTTCATTTCAATCTGCCATGTTTCAAGGAGGATTTTTACATCTTTTATAAAGGAAGAAAGAGTGTCTTTTCCTTCTTTAGTAAGGGCAGAAATGGAAGTTTTTATTTTCTCAAGATCATGTGCTAACTCAAATAATTGCTGTTTCCATATATGCGTATTTTCCTTTATGAATATTCTTGATTCCTTCCCTGAAGCAGGGGCAGACAGTAAGGCTGCAACTCCTGCAGAGATCCCTCCAATTAATAACCCGAGCATGAATGATTTTTTGTTCAATTGCCTTCACCTCAATTAATTTTTATTATGTAATTGTTGTTCCTATCAATGCTCTAAACGCAGGGCGTTCAAACTTGATAAGTAGTTAAATTAAAAAATAGGTATCGTCCTTGATGACAAATATGTATAGCTTGGCCAATTGACAACAAAGGAGTAAAAGAGCTTTGACATTCGCCTCATAGCGAAAGAAACTTTGCATATATATGTATTATACCTTTTTTTAGAGGACGATAGAAAATAAAAGCCCGGGATATATAGTTGGAGAGAAAAAGGGGTGAGCGGAATTGGACGGTGTCATTTTTGGATTATTTACTTTAAGTATGGTCCTCATCTTCGGGGCCATTTATAACACAATGTCCATTAAAAGGCCTGGTTTTTATCCGCCTAAACAAGTTTTAAAGAGACGAGCTTTCGTCTTGGCTCTTGCTGGGCTCATTTTCTTGCTGCTGGGGATGTTTGTGACAGCGTTGCGATGACACAAAAAAAGGAACCCATTGTCTGGGTTCCCAATTTGTATTCACAAAATTTTTAGCTGTTGACTGTTTGCCCGGTTGTAAGCTTTGTTCTCTTTACAATTGTTAGGGCAACTGGGTAAAGGACAATCATGGCAATTGTATTGGCGGCAGTTGCCGGCAGTACAACACCTGCAAAGAGAGCTGCAAATGGACCTGGCAAGCCTACAATTAAATAGGCAGAGCCTAAAAATGCAATTCCTGAAATGATCGTACCTAATGCTGTTAAAATGGCAATACTGACAATATTTGAACGGAAATTTTTAAGGGCTAAAAATAGTCCAAAGATTGCAAAGGCAGTAATCGGTTTGTCGATGATATTTGGAATCAGTCCCCCAGGGAATGTCGTTGTTAGACCAGAAATAACCCCGGTGACAATACTTAAGAGCAGGACGCTCTTACTGTCAGGAAATAAAACGATCCCTAAAAACATCATGGCCAACATCATATCTGGCTTCATTCCGAATACGATGCCTGGCATCACCGCATGCAATACAGCACCCATCCCAACTAATAGGGCAAGTGCAACAAGGTTTTTCGTCTTCATTATCTCATCTCTCCTCATCTCGACTAATCAAACTTTGCCCCTCCTACAGTGCACTCATTGCCTGTAGCGAAAAGCTTTCTACTATTATATCATAAACATTCGTTTCGTCCAGAAGCATTAAGAACGAACTTGAAACCATTTCATAAACTCGGCTAACTGGGCAACATGGTCCACAGGTACAGCATTGTAAATAGAGGCCCGACATCCGCCAACAGAGCGGTGTCCATTTAAACCAACAAAGCCTTTTTCCTGTGCTAAATGTAAAAATTCTTTTGTTTTTTCTTCAGACGGTAAGGTGAAGGTAACATTCATATTGGAGCGACTATCAGGTTTTGCATGACCTGAATAGAAGCTATCACTTTCGTCAATAACATCGTAAAGGAGTTTTGCTTTTTCTTGATTTCTTTTTTCTATCACCTCTACGCCGCCCTCACTCTCTACCCAATCAAGGACGAGCTTTAACAAATAGATGGCAAAAGTTGGCGGAGTATTATAAAGAGATTGATTCTTGCTGTACGTTTCATAGCTCAGCATTGTTGGTAAATGGTCAGGAGGAGTTGAAATCAAGTCTTTCTTCATAATGACAACTGTTAAGCCAGAAGGGCCAAGATTTTTCTGGGCGCCAGCATAAATGAGTCCAAATTGGTCAACATTGATGCGTTTGCTTAAAATATCACTGGACATATCAGCGATGAGTGGGATAGAGCTGGAGGGATACGTTTTCCACTCGGTCCCATAAATGGTATTATTGCTTGTAATATGCAGATAGGCACCATCCCCTTCGAGCTGTTCTGTCTTAATGGAAGGGATGGAACGATACTGATCTTCCTTTGACGAAGCAAGGATGGAAGTAGGACCGACTTTTTTGGCTTCTTTAAGTGCTTTTTCAGACCATGAACCTGTTAAAACATAGTGGCCAATTTTTCCTTTCGTTAATAAATTTAACGGAATCATGGAAAATTGCAGACTAGCTCCACCCTGAAGAAGGAGGATTTCATATTTTTCAGAAATGGCTAATAGCTTCCTTAGTTGTTGTTGGGCACCAACATGAACCTCTTCATAATCTTTACTACGATGACTTAATTCCATGACAGACATTCCTGTCCCATTGAAATTCAATAAGTGTTTTTGTGCTTCTTGAAGAACTGCTTCAGGTAACGCAGCAGGCCCTGCATTAAAATTGAGTGCTCGAGTCATTTTATGAACCTCCACCGGCAAGTTTTTTTACAATATCGCTTTAAAGAATCAAAGTTTTTATGTGATAAATTCTACAGAATATAAATGGGAGTGTAAATGGTCATTTTCAAAATTGTCATAAAATATCTAAAGATGCATTTTATAGAGGTGTGAATGTGTGTTTGTTAAATTACGAGATTTTTGGGGGATTTTAACGCACCTGACCAAGGAGGTGATGGAAACTCATCCTTAGTCAGTGCAAAGATTTACAAATTCGCTTTGATTTCACTTGCAATTTGTTGATAGTCTTCCGGTTTATATTCGTTTTGGTGTGACTTCCAAACAGCTCCAAAGCCGTCACCTTCGCCATAGCGGGGAATTAAATGTAAGTGATAATGGAAAACGGATTGCCCAGCCTTTTCACCGTTATTATTAAGAAGATTTAAGCCAATTGGTTCGTATGCTCCTTTTATGGCATTTGCAATGTTCGGAACTATCTCAAAAAGATGGGCTGCTATTTCTGGCGTTAGTTCATATAAGTTTTCTTTATGTATTTTCGGAATGACGAGCGTATGTCCTTTTGTTACTTGACTAATATCTAGAAATGCTATTACATGCTCATTTTCAAATACTTTTGCTGCAGGGATTTCCCCAGCAACAATTTTGCAAAAAATACAATCATTCATTCTCAAAGCCCCTTTTCATATATTTTAGTATATTTTACCACAGGAATAACGTAAACAAAAAGAAGAACGGACAGGATTCACTTGGAATCCCGTCCGCCGGTTGAAGGGGAAATTTATTCCTTTTGTTCTGCAAATCGGGTAATTTCTCTTTGATAAACACCTCATTTTTACATGATTGTTATCTAGTGAGAAATCGATCTGTAGTTCAAGCGTACCATCCCCTTATTTCTTTATATGTTTCTCAACGTATAAAGCAGGTAGATAGTCTTTCGCCAACACCCCATTTTTATAAATGTGTGTAACGTTAGATCTTTTGGTTTACATGAACTGATTGTCCACTACAACCATCCCCTTATTGAACTTAGGAAGCTTAACTTAAGTGTTATATGCCTTAACAGACATCACTATAAAGTTTTGATGATTTTTACATCATCATATTACTTTCCCCTTCGAATATTATCATGCCCCATGCTCATTGAATTATGCATGTAGTATATGAAGGGAGAAAAGGTAGCTGCTGTTAGCATTTACAACAATTAGAAAAGGGCTATTTCTATTTTTTAGTAAAATAATTTGATAAAATGATGCTAACTAAGTGTAGGAGTTGTTGAAGATGACATTGCTGCAAATCAATGATGTAACAGGTGGCTATACTCGAAACCCTGTTTTAAAAAATGTCTCTTTTGAAGTCAATCAAAAGGAAATAGTCGGATTAATTGGCTTAAATGGAGCCGGGAAAAGTACGACGATTAAGCATGTTATTGGCTTAATGGAGCCGCAAAAAGGGGAGATTCTCATAAATGGAAAATCAATTCAGGATAATATGGAATCTTATCGAAGACAGTTCACTTTCGTACCTGAAACCCCGATTCTTTATGATGAATTAACATTAGATGAGCATTTGTCAATGACAGCGATGGCTTATGGGCTGGAGAAAAATATTTTTACAGAGAGAAAAGAGCAATTACTGAAGGAATTCCGCATGAATAAGCGCTTAAAGTGGTTTCCGGCCCATTTTTCAAAGGGAATGAAGCAAAAAGTGATGATTATGTGTGCCTTTTTGGTTCAACCGAATCTTTACATAGTAGATGAGCCATTTGTAGGGCTAGATCCATTAGGGATTCAATCACTTCTTGATTTAATGAAAAAAATGAAGGATGAAGGTGCGGGGATTTTAATGTCGACGCATATTTTGGCAACGGCGGAACGCTACTGTGATCGCTTTGTCATTTTACACGAAGGACATGTGAGAGCAAAAGGAACATTAGAAGAGTTAAGAAAGCAATTTTCGATGCCGAATGCTACTTTGGATGATCTTTATATTCAGTTAACAAAGGAAGAAGACTATGTTTGATGAAAAGGTTCTATGGAAGCAAAGGTTTGGAAATACAGTTAAAGAACTTGGCAAGTATTTTCGCTATATTTTTAACGGCCATGTCGTTATTATCCTCGTGTTTTTAATTGGAACTGCCGCTTATTATTATCAGGAATGGATTCGTACGTTGAGCGATGATTTTCCTGTAGCGCTCATAATGGCGATTATTTTAGCATTGGTGGCTACCTTCAGTCCTATTTTTACATTTTTATTGGAAGCTGACCGGATTTTTCTCATTCCTCTTGAAGAGAAGCTTAAACCTTATTTTCAACGTTCGATGATTGTAAGCTTTTTTGTGCAGGTGTATTTATTATTCATTGGGTTAGGCATTTTCATGCCGCTCTATGCTCATGTAAATGAAGGCAGCTACAGTGGTTTCTTTTTATTTTTTGTGCTCATGAGCTTGTTAAAAGGATTAAATATTATCATTCGCTGGAGAGTTCAATTATATGTCGATGTAAATGTGCATCGAATGGATTCGATGGTCCGTTATTTTGTAAACGGTGCATTTCTGTATTTGTTATTTTCACATGCCTCGCTTTGGTTTTTTA
Organism: Robertmurraya siralis; assembly: GCF_005502275.1. Taxonomy (GTDB): domain Bacteria; phylum Bacillota; class Bacilli; order Bacillales; family Cytobacillaceae; genus Robertmurraya; species Robertmurraya siralis. The sequence continues at coordinate 83,084 of NZ_SWLZ01000006.1, read as the reverse complement.
TGCCGATTATCGTGATCTATGCCCTACTCTGTGCTTTTTATTTTTCACAGACAAAGCATATGGGGCTTAAATGGGATTATTTAATTGAGCAGGAAGAAAAGCGCATGATGTCTTTCTATCGATTGGCGAATATGTTTACTGATGTTCCAAAATTAAGGGATCAAGTGAAAAGGAGAAAATGGTTGGACTGGCTTTTGCGAATGTTGAAGTATCAGCATGAGAATGTGTATACACATTTGTATATACAGACATTCATTCGCGGTGGGGATTATTTAGGGATATTCATGCGCTTAACAATCATCGGAATACTCGCTCTTTATTTCATTACCTTTGGAAATGGACAAATATTGTTCGTTTTGTTATTTCTATTTCTTACTGGTTTTCAATTATTCCCTTTATGGAACCATCACCAAAATAAAATCTGGCTTCAATTGTACCCAGTAGCGGAATCATTGAAGAGCAGCTCGTTCAAGAAATTTTTGACGAAGATTTTAATGATTCAGACAATATTGTTATCAGTGCCCCTGTTTTTAAAAGCTGAATGGATTACTGCTTTGATAGCGATTGGTGCAGGTCTTGCTTTTAGTTATGTTTTTGTGAATTTTTATAGAAAAAAGTCGATTGTTTAGAAAGAAAACATATAATTGAATCCTCATGGGAAAGATAGTGGATATTTATTTGAAACCATTTTGATGGATAGTCGTATGCTATATTATCACGTTGTTAAAGGATGTATCCACGATGAACGATTACGAGCAAAAAGCTTACGAGGAAGTTCAAGCATGGAAAAGAAAGCTTTTGAAACGCTCCAATTTAATTAAGCGAGTATCAAAAAAAGCTCAGGATAAAATAAACGAAAAGATTCCGGAGAAAGTCCATAGTGTCATTACGGATAGCATTAAAAATATGGTAAAAATGACGGTAGCAGGTTCCAGTTTTACAACGAAAATGGAGATGGCAAGAAATTTATCGTTGGAAGAGCGAGAAAAAAAACTTGTGGAAAAAATTGCTGTTTATCAAAAAACAGCAACAGTTGAAGGTGCTGGTACAGGTGCTGGAGGAATTTTGCTCGGTTTAGCCGACTTTCCATTGCTCTTGTCCATTAAGATGAAATTTCTTTTTGAAGCGGCAGCAGTGTATGGTTTTGATACGAAGGAGTATGAGGAAAGGCTGTTTATCCTTCATATTTTTCAACTCGCTTTTTCAAGCGATGAAAAAAGAAAAGAGACGCTCCAAATCGTTGAGAATTGGGAGGAGCGGATAAAGGAAATTATTGATATGGATTGGCAGCAATTCCAGCAGGAGTATCGTGATTATATTGACTTTGTCAAAATGCTGCAGCTCCTGCCAGGAATCGGGGCTGTTGTTGGAGCATATGCAAATTACAACTTAATGGAGCATTTAGGAGAGGTTGCCAAAAATGCCTATCGTATTCGAATTTTAGCAAATGCGCCAAGGCTTTACTAAAATTAATCCAGATAAAACGCTGTTGATGTAATGTCGATGGCGTTTTTTTTTAGGATTTAAGTTTGCGTACTATCATTGTGGTGAAAATGAGTGCGCAAATGACGAGAGCAGCACTGATCCATATAAGTAATAAAGAGAGCCTGATTATCTTTTTCATAAGGCTTTGTTAAACAACGATATTAATATTGTTGCCAAATGATTTTTGGCTCATTTCGTGTGAAACCTTAGTTTCACACGTCTTTCAGCTATGCTGAAAGGTCTTCTGATTCCATGGAAAGAAAGGTGAAAACTCGTTTTTACCTTTCTTTCCATGGAATCAGAGAAAAAATGAGCAAAAAATCAACACCAAAATCTTTATTGAAAAGACCTCCTAGTAACAGAGCGATCTATTGAATCAGTCGTCTATTTTTACATATCGTTCTAATTTCTGTTCTTCTATGTAGGTAATCGTTTCCTTTGTTTTTGAATACAGGATAATTTGTTCTTGAATATTTGGATAAAGCTCTATGGAATATAAATCATTCAATTTAATCCACTTCACCCCGGTTTGGTTAGGGTCAGGATTAGCTGGCAGTTGGGGAGTGGTACCATTTATGATTTTACAATCAAACATGAGTTGCAACGATTGAACACCCCCATATTTATCGTTATTCAAGTGCGGAGCATATTCATAAACGAGCGCCAATGGTCCTACTTCCACATCAATGGATGCCTCTTCTTTCGCTTCTCTCATAACTGCCTCAATAACTGATTCATTAGCTTCCACGCCACCAGCTGGAAGATTATAATGTAAGCCTCGATGGTCATTGAATTCTACTAACAAAATAGAATTATTTTCGATAATAAGTGCACAAGCTCTAACTCTTATGTGGGAAGCCATGCCATCGCTCCATTCTTTTTTGGTTTTTATTTCCTATCTTCGCATGAACTTTTCATAATGTAAAATAATTAGGAAATTTAAAATAATTTAATAATCTATGAGAAAATATTTTTATTTCTTTCGTTATTAATAGTGTAAAAGCTTTTACAAAAAAGTGAAGGAGAAAATTTATGAAATCCAATGAATCGAACTTTATCACACGTCTCCAAGCTGGAAAGGAAGATGCTCTTGAATATATTATTGATTGCTATCTGCCTCTTATAAAAGGAATTGTGCATAAAGTTATCGGACCACTTCGTCAGGAAGAGATGGTGGGGGAATGTGTAAATGATATTTTTCTATCCATCTGGCAAAAGGCCGAGAAATTTCGCGGCAATGGTGAGACAGATTTTAAGAAATGGATTTGTGCCATTGCTAAATATCGTGCGATTGATTATTACAGAAGGGGAGTCAAAAAGCAGGAACTCTCTTTGGAGCATATAAGAGTACCGCCTTCACCCTCGATGGAGGTTGAGCGCGAGGATGATCTGATGGAATTGCTCAGCCAGCTGGAACCGACCGATCAAAAGATATTTATGATGAGGTATTTGATGGATTTTAACTCAGAGGAAATTGCTGAACAGCTAGCAATGACGAAGTCAGCGGTTAATAACAGAATTCATCGTGGGAAAAAGAAGCTTAAACATGAAATCTCTAGTAAAGGTGGGAACTATTTATATGAAGGACATTTATGAACTTTTAAACGATGTTGACATTGATATAAATGAATTCGAGCATGTAGAAGTAAGCAAACATGAAAGAGAGCAAGTTAAAAAGGAATTAAAAAAGAAAATTCACATGAATAAACCTTCGAAATGGAAAAAAACAATGACTGCTGCCTCTATAGCTATTGGGATTTCCTCAGCTTCTCTATTTGGCTTATCATTTACGACTTTCGCAGAAGAGATTCCTATAATAGGCGGAATTTTCAAGCTCTTTAATGAAAATGGCTTGTATAAGGAGTATGATGCGAATGCGAATAAGCTCAATCTTGTGAAGGAAGGTCAAGGGATAAAAGTAACCCTCAATGAAGCGGTGTTTGATGGGCGTGCTTTATATGTAACATATGAGATTGAAAGTGAAAAAGATCTTGGTCCATCACCTGAAATTATTGGTTTTCCTGAAATTAAAGGGAGTCACACTTTCTTTCATGCAGGAAAATATGAGATAAAAAAGACGGGAGATCATCAGTACGTTGGTATGATGACTAGCAGACTTCTTATTAATGGAAAAGGATTATCAGAAGGTAACTTTGAATTAAATATAGAAGGATTTAAGATTGACTCTGCAATTGATGGAGAACAGATTAGCGGAAACTGGGATTTTGAGTTTGATTTAAAAACCACAAAACATCACGAGCAAGTAGTGAATCTTGTAAGAGAACAAAAGGGCATTACTTTTAATGTTACTAGGATCACGTATACGCCTATGTCGTTTATCGTCAATTACGATGTATCAATCAGTAAAGAAGTAGATGAAAAGTGGGACTTCGAATTTATTGATATTAAAGAAGTAAAAGATGATTTAGGGAATGTATATGTGAGTAGTTGGGACGGTGGGTATAGTGAAGGTGATATTTTCCATTATACTTATACTTTAGAAAAACTGAACCCTGGTGCATCGAAACTAATTGTAATACCGATAGTGAGACTCTTAGCAGCTGATGGAACAGATGAAAGGGGTAATGTGTATCGTGAAGAAAACAGTTCAGCCCCTGATGAGGTTTTTGAACTTGAACCAATTGTAATAGAAATTGAAAAATAAAATAGATTTTAAAAAAAGAAGTGGATATTTTTACAAGTAACAAAGGGGGCTATCCAAAAAGTATTGCGGCTGTTCAGAAATTCGTTTTCCTTTAAATTTTTGAGAGGCAGTATAAAGTATAACTTTTGGGAGCCCACTAATACTCTAGCTTGGAAGCTCCCAAAAAAGAAAGACTTTTTGATAGGGTTCATGAGGACAAAGATCACATAGATCCAAGAAACCTTATTCTCATAAAGAGCTCATGCGGACAAAGTATCCACAAATTGAGCTCGTTCTCATAAAGGGTTTATGAGGACGAGCTCAGGTGGATTTCGAGTATAAAATTGCAGAAACTATTGCCCTTAATTTGACCAATTCTCATTGCTGGGGCTTCGATTAAGCGCATATGAGTTTGGAATTATGGCATTAGCCTTTTACGTTAATTTAACTTATACGTTTCTCTTCTCTGTTATAATTTGACTTCAGAACTTTTGTCCAGCTCTATTACAGTGAAACCTCTTCCATTTGCACTTTATAGGTGAGTGCAGCAGACCCCAATGCTTTTGCGGCCACTAATAGCGCTTTTTCATCGATATCAAATTTTGGATGATGATGAGGATAGGCAATGGTTACCCCTTCTGGTTTCGCTCCTGTAAAGAAGAAGGTGCCCTTCACATGCTGTAAGTAGTAGGCAAAATCTTCTCCGCCCATTTGTAGTTCGGCTTCTTCCACCGTTTGGACAGAAGGGACGCTTTTAACACAATCCACAAGGAAATCCGTTTCCTCCGCATGATTGACGACAGCAGGGTAGCCTCTGTTGTATTCGTAGGAATAGTCACAGTTAGCAGCAAGGCATGTTCCTTTTACAATTCGTTCAATTTCATGTTCGATAAAGGAGCGAACCTCTTCATTAAATGTTCTTACGGTTCCAACAAGCTTCGCTTTATCAGCGATTACATTGAAGGCATTCTCAGCAACAAAGGAGCCGACAGAGATAACGGCAGAATCAATTGGATTCACTCTTCGACTGACAATTTGCTGTAGATTAAGAACGAGTTGAGAGGCGATGACAACTGAATCTTTCGTTCTGTGTGGTTGTGCCCCATGTCCACCTTGACCCTGGATCTCGATTTCAAAGCGGTCTGCGGCAGCCATAATCGGACCGGTGCGGTATTGGATTTTTCCGGTCGGTTCACTTGCCCAAAGATGGGTTCCGAAAATAACATCAACTCCATCTAAACAACCGTCTTTAATCATGGAAATGGCTCCACCTGGTGCATACTCCTCCGCATGCTGATGAATCATTACATATGTACCTTCTAATTCATCTTTTAGCTCATGCAGTACTTTAGCAAGAACAAGTAGTGTAGCTGTATGTCCATCGTGACCACAGGCATGCATGACTCCGGGATTAAGAGATTTATACGGTACATCATTTTCTTCTTGAATTGGAAGGGCATCGAAATCGGCACGAAGGGCGATCGTTTGTCCTGGTTTGCCACCGTGAATTTTGGCAACAACGCCATTACCGCCAACATTTCCCCTTACTTCAATTCCTAAATTTTCATAAAAGCTTTTAATGTAGTTGGCTGTATTAACTTCTTGAAAAGATAGTTCTGGATTTTGATGTAAATAGCGTCTGATTGATACCATTTCGTCGTAATAGCCTTCTAGCTTTGAATATAACTTTTCGAGCATAATCAACACTCCTTATTATAAAAAGATTTAGTCTTTTTTGATAATTATAACAGAAGTTTGCTAAGAAGACTTATGATTTATTTTGAGACACGAAAAAAAGGAAGCGGTGTTTAACTTCCTTTTGAAATTCGCTATTTTTCAGCCAAGTGCTGGATGGCATACAGACCATTTTAAATGAAACAAAAAATGAGTGTCAAAAAGCTAAGCTACGATCATGCGTGTAAGAACTTCACACAAACCGGATCTGGTACAGTAATATCGGATTGTAGTAGCGTTAGTTTACCTGTGTCTGGATTTCTTGAGAACAGCACCAAATTGCTTGATTCCTGATTGGAAGCAACGATAAAATTCTCTGACGGATCAATGGCAAAATCCCTTGGCCAGTTTCCTTCTGTAGCAATGTGCTCGACAAAAGTGAGCGTGCTCTTCGTTTCGTCAACTTTGAAAATTGCGATGCTATTATGACCACGATTGCCCGCATAAACAAATTGTCCGTCAGAGGAAATATGAATGGCGCTTCCTTGGTTATTTTCATGAAAGTCTCTAGGGAGAGTTGAAATGTATTGAACTTCATTAAAACTACCATCATGTTCATTATAACCAAGGACAATAACTTCCGAGCTAAATTCTGTCATCACATAGGCATATTTTTGATTTGGATGAAAGACAATGTGGCGAGGACCACTTCCAGCTTTTACAGATAGCTGATTTTTCTCTTGTAAGACTCCGTTTGAAACTTCATATGTATAAATTTTATCGCTTCCCAATTCCACTGCAATTACATATTTTTCATCTGGAGTAAAAGCAGAATAATGGGTGTGTGGTTTTTCCTGACGAGGGTCTGGCCCTGAACCATGGTGCTTCACAATTGAAGAGGCAGGAAGTAGTGTTCCGTCGTCATTGACTAAGTAGGAATCGATCGTTCCTTTGTGATAATTGGCAGAAAAGACGTTTTTATTTTTCTTACCTACACTCACGTGACATGGAGGTGCACCATCTGCTAATACTCTATTTAAGTGGGTGAGATCGCCTGTATGGTGATCAAGAGAGAAGGCTGTAACTCCACCAGCAGCTCCATCTTTTACAACTGAGTATACATACTGATTATCACTACTTACAGTTAAATAAGTTGGATTTTCCAACTCAGCTGCTAGCCGTACATCTGTGATTTTTTCCAGAACTGTATCCAAGGTAAATGAATAAATTCCTTTACTATCCCCTTTTGTATAAGTACCAATAAAACCAGTATATTTTGTCATTATAAATTCCTCCATCGCCTTATTAATCGCATTCATATCTTTTCCTTATACGTTCATAACATACTGCTGTAACCACCATCAGTGTACTAAAACATCAATGATACGTACAGTAATTTGTATTATCCATATTGTCAAGGGAGTGGAGCATTTATGAGCCTTCCAAAAGCTTTACCCTATGTAAAGAAATCGGGGCCTAAAAAACTAAGGCCCCGACATTTCGTTTTAAATTAAAAACATGGCAACAATTGTTGTCACGAAAAGACCGATTGTTACAGGTAATAGGTTTCTTCTAGCTAGTTCAAATGGATCAACATTACAGATTGCAGCGGCGGGAATTAATGCCCAAGGTATAAGAGTGCCTCCGCCAACCCAAATTGCGGCAATTTGCCCAAGAGCAGTTAAGGTTGCAGCTCCAGCACCGATCGAATGGGCAAATAGAGTGGCGATTGATCCAGCCAGTGATATTCCTGAAAAGCCGGAACCATCTAAGCCGGTAATCGCTCCAACAATCGTTAATGTAATGGCCCCAATTTCTTTGCTCAAAGGAACAACGGCTGCCAGCGCAATCCCTAAATCATTCACAATGCCTTGTGAATGGTCTGGCAAGTATTCCCCAACGATGCTGTAAAAACCCGCGTCGCCTAAGTAGAAAAAAGCAGCAATAGGGATGACAGGGACGAAAACTTTAAAGCCAAATTGAAACCCTTCAATTAGAAATGCTGTTGTTTTTTCTAACCCCTTTTTTTTATGACTAGCTAGTGTAATGATTAACAGAATCAATATCGCAGTTCCACCAACGAGAGCTGTTGCATCCCCACCAGTCAGATCAAGGACAACCATGGCTAAGACGTCTAAAAGAAATAGCAGCGGTACCAAAATGGCGAAAAAGCGTTTTTGAGTAATGGTTAGTAAGCTTTCTTTTTTATTTTGAGGGTCCGTTTTTGAAAAAACGGTGTTCTTGTCGATGCTTAATTTTCCACGCTCCATATCCCTTTTTAAGAAAAGAAAGGCAGCGATAGTGGTTGTCAGTCCCATGACCACGACTAGTGGGATACTCGCTTGAATCACTTCATTAACAGGCAACCCAGCTGCATCTGCTGTTAGCTTTGGCGCAGCTTGAATGATAAAGTCACCTGATAAGGCGATCCCATGGCCAAATAAATTCATAGCCATAGCTACACCTAAAGCGGGAAGTCCCACTCTTAAAGCTACTGGGAGAAGTACGGCACCTAAAAGGGCAACTGCCGGAGAGGGCCAAAAAAACCAAGAAATTATCATCATTAAAATCCCGATTGTCCAATAAGCTAGTGCCGGGGTTCGAATCAATTTAGCAAAAGGTGAGATCATTACGTCATTAATTCCTGTTGAGGTTAAGGTCTTACTCATTGCAACAATAATGGAAATTACAAGAATAGTGGATAGAAGCTCTGTAATTGCATAAATGAAACTTGTAAAAATACTGCTTACAGAGGCGCTTAAAGAACCGGTTGCGGTTATTGCGATAAGAAAGATGCCGACAATACAAATGAAAGTTGTATCACGTCGCATGATCATAAAGCCAATGATGATAAATATGATCAAGACGTAAAGCCAATGTAGCGCTGTTAACTCAACGCCCATTTTCATTCCTCCTAAATTAGGTTAAAAGGGTATTTGCCCTATATGTGTTTACAGAATATGTTGGAAAAGAAAATGAGTGCGAGAGGCGGACAATGTGAAAAAGCTTCCTCCGTCTTGAGACGGAGAAAAAACCATCGATTGATTGTTTCTATTTATGAAAAAAATAGTAAACTATTAAACAAGTGAGATTATTTATTCAGGAGCAGAAAATGGACAGAATAAATTACTCTCTATGGAACTAGAAAGAAAGGGGAATTTTGTGAAGCAGAAATCCATTAATCAAACTTTATTTGCATTATTTTTGCTGGCTTTAGGAATTGTTCTCCTGCTAATAAATATAGGTGTCATTTCCTTGGAAATGAAAGAACTATTTGTCGTTTTATATCCCTTTTTCCTTTTGGGGATTGGATTGAGCTTGTTTATTAGCAATTTATTGAGGAAGGAAAGAAAAAAATACACTTTCAGCCTATTGTTACTGTTATTTTCCTGTCTATTAATTTTGGACAGATTTGAGGTCATTGTTTTTAAATTTGCAGATGTTTGGAAGCTATGGCCGATATTGATTATCCTGCTGGCCCTCTCACTCTTATTCAAAAAAAGCAAATGGCAGATTGATATTGATTTTTCTACAAAAAAACCTGCGTTCAGCGACAGTGATCAGGATGAGAAAAAGATAGTTAGCGGCTTGATTGGTGAAGTCAGTTATAATGATAGCAATTGGGCGCTGGAGCCGATGGTGCTAAACAATTCAATTGGTGACTATTTTTTGGATTTAAGCAAAGCTTTCATCCCGGAGAGAGAAACCCCAATAATAATCAACGGGAGTATCGCGGATATAAAAATGATAATTCCTGAAAATATTCCTGTAAACATTACTGCTAATTCAAAAATAGGGGATGTGCGAATTTTTGATATAAAGGGAAATACATTGAATAGAACCGTCTTTTATAAGACTCAAGGTTATGATGAAGCGACGAGAAAATTAAAAATAACCATTAACGTTAAGATAGGTTCAATTCGAATCGATAAGGTATAGGAGCGAAAATTTTGAAAAAATTAAATAGCATCCGATATTGGTTTTTACAAAACTATTTGATGATGGCCTTTATCAGCACGTTAATTCTGTTTATTGGCTTTCAGCTATTATTGGTTAATCGTTCAATAACGCTAACAATTGAGAATACCTTTTGGTTTTCTATGATTGCCTTCATTGTGTTTTTATTTGTGGGCGCTTATTTTGGCTATCGGTCAAGCTCTCTTTTAAAGGGGAGGTTAACGGATCTCCTCCTGTATGTTTCCTCTTTGCGAAGTGGCAATTTACCCGGGCGCATTGAAGTAAATGATAACGATGAAATCGGAATGATTTCAGAGGAATTAAATCAACTTGCTGAGTTTATCGAGGAGCAAAAGCATTCGCTGCAAAGATTGGCTGATACAAAAACCTCTTTAGCGCAATCGGCACATGCTGCAGTGGTGATGGAGGAAAGACAAAGACTGGCCCGTGATCTTCATGATGTCGTCAGTCAGCAGCTTTTTGCTTTAAGTATGATGTCTTCAGCAACATTGCGCTTATTTGAAATTGATCATGAAAAAGCGAAGGAACAGTTAGAAGAAATCTCAAAAATTGCTGCACATGCGCAAGGTGAGATGAGGGCATTGCTTCTCCATTTACGCCCGATTCAATTAAGTGATGATCGTCTGTGTGACGGGGTCATTAAGCTTATTCAAGATTTAAAAGGGAAAACGAATATAGAATTTCAAGCGAGTATTGATGAAATTGTTCATATATCGAAAGCGGCAGAAGAGCATTTGTTTCGCATTATTCAGGAGGCTTTATCAAATGTTCTACGTCATGCTGAAGCGTCAAAAATCAGTATTTCATTGACGGAGGAAGAGCGTTATATTTATTTGTTTATCTCTGATAATGGAAAAGGTTTTAATCCGACAATTGAAAGGGTTGCCTCTTACGGTTTAAAAACGATGCGGGAAAGATGTGAAGAGGTAGGAGGAGTTTTCAATATTCGTTCTAAAGAGAGAGAAGGAACATATATCGATATTCGCATACCAACTACTAGGGGGGAATAACAAATGATTAAAGTAGCCGTCGTTGATGATCATGAAATGGTTAGAAAAGGAATTATCTCCTATTTAGTTACAGAGCCAGAAATTGACGTCGTGGGTGAAGCGAAAAGTGGAAATGAAGCGATAAAGCTGGTGCTTGAAAAAAGGCCTGAAGTTGTATTGATGGATTTATTAATGGAGGATGGCAATGGGATAGAGGCTACAAGGGAAATCTTGCAGCATGAGCCGAATTGCAAAATTATTATTATCACTAGTTTTTATGATGATGAACAAGTTTTCCCGGCAATAGAGGCGGGGGCATTCAGTTACATGCTAAAAACGGCGACTGCTGATGAGGTCGTAAGGGCGATCCGAAAGGCAGTAGCAGGAGAGCCTATTATTGAGCCAAAGGTTGCGAACCGGATGATGAATCGATTGCGGAAACAGGAGAAAAAACCTCATCATGATTTAACTGAAAGAGAGCTTGAGGTTCTGATGTGTATTGGCGAAGGGATGAATAATCAAGAAATTAGCGCCGAGCTTTTCATTGGGATAAAAACGGTGAAAACGCATGTAAGCAATATTTTAAGCAAGCTGGATGTTGCTGATCGTACACAGGCCGCAGTTTATGCCAATCGTAATGGAGTGATAAAAACAAATAAGCACTAGGTAAATTAGGACATTGAAGCATGGTTTCATTAAGTGCATTCAATGTCCTAAATTGTTTTTCAAATAAATGAAGCTTATAATATATCCGTTGTATATTCTACTATTGTCGTAAACGAGGCTAGTCAAATGCAAGCATTTTTTAATCTATTAAAATACTTAAAACCATATCTTTTCTTTGCTGTTATTGGCCCCCTTTTTATGTGCATCGAGGTGGCGATGGATCTATTACAACCAATGATCATGCAGCATATTATCGATAATGGAATCGCTGAACAGAATCACTCTTATGTGTTTAAAATGAGTCTGCTTATGCTGGTTGTAGCGGTAATCGGTTTAATTGGCGGGCTTGGCTGTTCGATTTATAGTACAAAAGCCGCTGTCAATTTTGCCACAGATATTCGTCAAGATCTTTTTAAGAAGATGGAACAGTTTTCTGCTAGAGATAAGGATCACTTTGGTACTGGAAAGCTGATCACAATTGCGACGAATGACGTGACGTCTGTTCAAGCAGCGACGATGATGACATTAAGAATTCTTGTAAGAAGTCCTCTCTTATTTATTGGAAGTGTTGTTATCGTATATGTTTCAGCAAGAGAGTTTTTTTCGATTTTACTCATATTAATCCCAATACTGGCACTTGTTAATTGGTATTTTATGAAGCGGGCTGGGACGCTTTTTCGTAAAGTTCAGGAAGCTGTTGATAAAATAAATACGAAGTTGCAGGAGAATCTCGCGGGCATTCGCGTAATCAAAGCATTCGGGAGACAGAATTATGAGAAAAAGAGTTTTTCTCGTATTAATGATGAACTGACGAAAATGAATTTGTCAGCCAGTCAAATGATGATGGGGCTTATGCCGGTTATGCTGTTTCTTATTAATATTGGAATTGTTGCTGCTCTTTGGCTTGGTGTCATTAAAGTTGATGAAGGAACAAGCAATGTAGGGGTTATTCTTGCTTTTATCAACTATTTGACGATTACTTTGAATGCGCTTATAGGCAGCAGCCATGTCCTGATGTCTATCTCGAGAGCCGTACCTTCAGCAGAACGAATCAAAGACGTACTTGATGTAGAGTTGGAAATTTCAAATTACGAAAATAATGCTCCTTCAACCATTAAAGGCGCTATTGAATTTCGGGATGTCAAATTTAGCTACAGTAAAAATGGTGAATATGTCCTTCGAAACATTTCCTTTCAGGTAAAAGCCGGCGAGAAAGTGGGGATTATTGGAACGATTGGCAGTGGTAAATCAACTTTAGTGAAATTATTGCCTCGTCTATATGACGTTGATTCAGGAGACATTTTCATTGATGGGAAAAACATAAAAGATTATTCCCTTGAGCAGTTGCGAAAAGCAATTGGGTTTATCCCGCAAAGAGCAACTCTTTTCTCTGGGACAATATTGGAAAATTTACAGTACGGCAAAGAGGATGCGGATCTTAAAGAGATTGCTGACGCATCAAAATCTGCCAATGCTTCGGAATTTATAGAAAAACTGGATAAACGCTATGAGCAACCGTTAACACAAGGAGGGAATAATCTTTCCGGTGGTCAAAAACAGAGATTATCGATAGCGAGGGCATTAGTTCGAAAACCGCCGATTTTAATTTTGGACGATTCGACTTCAGCAGTTGACGCATTATCAGAGAAAAAGATTTTGCATGCGTTGAATACAAACTTTATGACAGCAACAACATTTATTATTTCTTCGAAAATATCCTCTATCATGAGCGCTGACCGAATTTTAGTTCTGGAGGATGGAAAAGTAGTCGGCAACGGCACACATCGTGAATTGCTGAAAGAAAATTCCGTATATCAGGAAATTTATTATACACAGGGTGGAAAGGGGGATGGCTACCATGAAACAGCAAGCCACTAGTTTTTCCCCTAGAGGTCAGACAGGAACAAGAGGAAAAATGAGAGGGCCATTTGAAAAGGCAAAGGATAGTAAAGGGACTTTAAAGAGAATTTGGCAGTACATGAAGAATGAGAAGCTTTATCTTTTCTTTGTTATTGTTCTTGTTATTGCCACAACCTTATTAGGATTAGTTGGCCCATATATGATCGGAATCATTATTGATCAATATATTATTGCCAAAAATATTGCCGGAACAATCAAAATGGTAAGCATTCTAGCGATTGTTTACCTTGTTTTTTCGATATTTACGTGGCTTCAATCTTACTTCATGATCAATATCTCCCTGAAAACAATCCGAAAGTTAAGACAGGAGCTTTTTGAACAATTGCAAAGTTTGTCTTTAAGATTTTTTGATAAGAGAAGTCAAGGGGAGCTTATGAGTAGAGTCACCAACGATATCGACCAATTGAATAATGCTATAAGTCAGAGCGTTATTCAAATAATGTCCACCGTATTAACAGTGGTGGGCGTTATCATCGCGATGGTCTCTCTCAATTGGATGATGGCATTGATTACACTTTGTGTCATTCCGGTGATGTTTTTTTCAACCAAGAAAATGATTAAATATAGCAGTAGCAATTTTATTAAGAGACAGCGAGATTTAGGGGAGCTTAATGGAATTGTCGAAGAGTCGATTACAGGCCTTGAGGTCATTCAGCTTTTCGGAAAAGAAGATAATGTTTTTAAAAAGTTTTCTAGTGTTAATGAACGACTCAGACAATCCTCGGAAAAGGCTGAAATGGTGTCTGGTTTTTTAGGTCCGGTCAATAACTTTATTAACAATCTTGGACTCGTTTTTATCATCGCTTCAGGTGCTCTCTTAACATTGAATAATTTGGCCACGGTTGGCATTATTGCTGCGTTTGTAACATATTCCCGGCAATTTTTCCGTCCAATTAATCAAATGTCAAGTCTTCTCAATACTTTCCAAGCAGCTATTGCTGGCGCCGAGAGGGCATTTGAAATTTTGGATGAAGTTCCTGAAATAAAAGAAAATGAAGCTGCGATTCCAGTTCGAAGCTTTCGTGGCGATGTCCAGCTTTCACATGTTTATTTCGGATATTCAAAAGAACAATTAATTCTCAAAGATATTTCCATTCATGCCAAAGCAGGACAAACAATCGCTATTATCGGTCCAACGGGTTCAGGAAAAACAACAATTATAAACCTTCTGGCACGCTTTTATGATGCAGATGCTGGAAGTGTGATGATCGACGGACAAGATATTAAAGACTATCGCTTGAAGGATGTTCGTAAAAATATCGGTCTTGTCTTACAGGAAACATTTTTATTTTCAGGTACGATAATGGAAAATATTCGCTACGGCAATTTACAGGCGAGTGATGAAGAGGTTATTCTTGCTGCGAAAACAGCTTCTGCCCATCAATTTATTAAACATTTACCGAATCGCTACGAAACTCTCTTGTCTTCAGGAGGAAATAATTTAAGTCAAGGTCAAAAACAATTGATTGCGATCGCCCGGGCGATTTTAGCAGATGCCAGTATTTTAATTTTGGATGAAGCAACTTCCAGTATTGACACGAAAACAGAGATTGAGATTCAAACTGGCCTGGCAAATTTAATGAAGGGCAGGACAAGCTTTGTTATTGCCCATCGACTTAAAACAATTGAGAATGCCGATGTCATATTGGTGATACGGAATGGAGAGATTATAGAAAGAGGTTCGCATCAAAAGCTAATGGCAGAGAAGGGTTTTTATTATGAGTCGTATCGCAACCAATTTGAAGTGCTATAACGGTAAAAACGTCTATTTTTTGACAGTTCAATCACTAATGTATACAACAGTAGTAGAAAACGCTATATTAGAATGAGTATAAAATAGTCTATTCTCTTATTTTAGAATAGATAGTTTTGAAAGGTGGACTTCATTTCATGGTCAAAGAAATAAATGAAACATTTTTGAAAGCAGCAAGGGGAGAAAAAACGGACTATGTGCCTGTATGGTATATGAGACAAGCAGGTCGTTCACAGCCTGAATATAGGGCGATCAAGGAAAAGTATTCACTTTTTGAAATCACGCATCAACCAGAGCTTTGTGCCTATGTAACGAGGCTTCCGGTTGAGCAATATGATGTGGATGCCGCGATATTATATAAGGATATTATGACGCCGCTGCCTGCACTCGGAGTAGAGGTTGAAATTAAGTCAGGGATTGGCCCGGTTATTGCAAACCCGGTTCGTACTTTCGCTGATGTGGAGCAGCTTGGAGAAATTAATCCTGAAGCAGATGTTCCATATGTATTAAATACGATTAAACTTTTGACGGAAGAGCAGCTTTCCGTACCATTAATTGGCTTTGCCGGTGCACCATTTACATTAGCAAGCTATATGATCGAAGGGGGACCTTCGAAAAATTATAATAAAACGAAAGCCTTTATGTATTCTCAGCCGGATGCATGGTTTGCTTTAATGGACAAACTTGGGAGTACTACGATTACATATGTAAAATCACAGATAAGGGCAGGAGCAAAAGCAATACAAATTTTTGATTCTTGGGTTGGAGCATTGAATGTGGCAGATTACCGTACCTTTATCAAGCCTATCATGACACGCATTTTTTCAGAACTTCGCTCAGAGAATGTTCCGCTAATTATGTTCGGTGTTGGAGCAAGTCATCTTGCTCTTGAATGGCACGATTTACCGTTGGATGTTGTTGGCTTGGATTGGCGTTTACCGATTGAAGAGGCTCGCATGAAGGGAATCACGAAAACAGTTCAAGGAAATTTAGATCCGGCAATCCTTCTTGCACCTTGGGAAGTGATTGAGGAAAGAGCAAAGGCAATTTTGGATCAAGGAATGAAGCAGCAAGGGTTTATCTTTAATCTTGGGCATGGGGTATTCCCGCAAGTGAATCCAGAAACATTAAAGAAGCTAACTACTTTTATACATGAGTATTCAGCCAGCAAATTACACAAATAGATAGGTATAAAAGTTGATATTTCAATATAATTTTTGGCAAGATAATGGCTTAGAGACGTAAACATGAGGTGAATAGAAAAAAATGACAAAAAAACAAATGGGTCTGCTTGTAATGGCATACGGAACCCCATATAAAGAAGAAGATATTGAGCGCTATTATACGCATATTCGCCATGGACGAAGACCATCAGATGAGATGTTGTTAGATTTAAAAGGACGCTATGAAGCGATTGGAGGATTATCTCCATTAGCACAGACAACAAATGATCAGGCAGCAGCGCTTCAACAACACTTAAATAAAATTCAGGATGAAGTAGAATTTAAGCTGTATATCGGTTTAAAGCATATCGAGCCTTTCATTGAGGACGCTGTGAAGCAAATGCATGAGGATGGTATAACAGAGGCATTAAGTATTGTTTTGGCCCCTCATTTCTCAACTTTCAGCATCAAGTCCTATAATGGACGTGCCAAGGAAGAGGCAGAGAAACTAGGCGGTCTCACGATTCAATCAGTAGATAGCTGGTACAAGGAGCCAAAATTCATTCAATTTTGGATCGAAAAGGTGAAAGCAGCTTTTCACAGCATGACAGAGGATGAGCGAAATAATGCAGCTTTAATCGTTTCCGCTCACAGCTTACCAGAAAAAATTCTGCAACTTGGTGATCCTTATCCGAACCAGCTTCAGGAAACAGCAGATTTAATCGCTGAAGGTGCTGGTGTAAAAAATTATTATGTAGGTTGGCAAAGTGCTGGGAATACTCCAGAGCCTTGGTTGGGACCTGATGTTCAAGATCTAACGAGGGAATTGTATGACGAACATCACTTCAAGGCATTTGTATATACACCAGTTGGGTTTGTAGCAGAGCATTTAGAAGTCCTGTACGATAATGACTATGAATGTAAGGTGATTACGGACGAGCTTGGAGTAAGCTACTATCGCCCAGAAATGCCAAATACAGATCCATTATTTATTGACGCAATGGCTTCAGCAGTGCTTAAGTTATTAAAATAAATGTCAGAGCAAATGATTCCGTTCTGACAGGGTGAAATGAGCTTGAACTCCTTGTGTTTCATCCTTTCAGAGCAATCTTTAAACATATAAAAACATGGAGCTCAACAATGTGACGAACACTATTTGACCATCAAAACAGTCACAATGATTGGCAAAAGAACTTTATTATGTGTCATTGATACAGCAAACTGAGTAATCTATCAAATGAAAAGAAGGCGATTTACTGTGTCAGAGAAAAAGAGAAGGGTTGTAATACTTGGGGGAGGTATTACGGGACTCACAACTGCTTTCTATTTACAGAAAGAAGCACGGGAGAAAAACCTACCACTAGAGATTATTTTAGTTGAAGCATCACATCGATTAGGTGGGAAGATTCAAACGGTCGTGAAAGATGGATATGTGATTGAAAGGGGTCCAGATTCATTTTTAGCACGAAAGAAAAGTGCTTCCAGACTTGCAGAGGAAGTAGGAATTGGGGATACACTCGTAAGCAACACTGCAGGAAAATCATATGTATTAGTGAAAGAACGGCTCCATCCAATGCCAGGTGGTTCCATTATGGGGATCCCAACGCAAATCGGACCATTTATTACAACTGGATTGTTTTCTCTAACAGGAAAAATGCGGGCAGCGGCCGATTTTGTTATGCCTAAATCTGATCCTGCACAAGATCAATCGCTTGGTTATTTTTTTAGACGCAGGCTAGGAGATGAAGTGGTGGAAAACTTAATTGAGCCATTATTGTCAGGGATTTATGCTGGTGATATTGATCAAATGAGTTTGATGTCCACTTTTCCACAGTTTTATGAGGTAGAACAGAAGTATCGAAGCCTTGTGTTAGGGATGAAAAAGGCGACGCCAGCTCCAAAGAAAAGCCCACAGTCAAAAGGCAGTAAGAAAGGAATGTTCTTAACTCCTAAAGCTGGTCTGCAAAGCTTTGTTGATGCGATTGAAGAGAGACTGGGGCCAGGAACGGTTTTAAAAGGGCAGAGGGTGGAAAAAGTAAAGAAAACCCAAACTGGTTATGAAATAAGCTTGAACAGCGGTGAGCTGTTATTAGCAGAAAGCATTGTCGCAACCGTACCACATCAAATATTACCGACAATATTTGCTGATTATCCATTTTTCAATGAATTTAAAAAGGTTCCGTCCACATCTGTGGCCAATGTCGCATTAGCATTTCCAAAGGAAGCAATTGCCAACGATATTGATGGTACTGGCTTCGTTGTTTCAAGAAATAGCGACTATACGATTACAGCCTGTACTTGGGGACATAAAAAATGGCCGCATTCTTGTCCAGATGATAAAGTATTGTTGCGTTGCTTTGTTGGTCGTGCAGGTGATGAAACGATAGTTGAGCTATCCGATGATGAGATTGTCAAAATTGTTCTTGAAGATATGAACAAAACGATGGACATTACAATGGAGCCTGAACTCGTTGTTGTATCGAGATGGAAAAACGCTATGCCTCAATATACTGTTGGGCATAAAGAGCGGCTTGCGAAAGTGACTGAACAAGTGAAGCAGCAACTACCTGGAGTCTTTATCGCCGGTGCTTCATTTGAAGGCTTAGGTCTTCCTGACTGCATTGATCAAGGAGAAGCCGCAGTCGAAAAAGTGTTGCAGTTTTTTAATTAGGCTTTGTTAAACGATATTGTTGCTCAAACAATTCTTTAGTTTTACACTTCGAGAAATCTTGTTTTCTCCTCATTCATGGAATTGCAATCAATCAACATTGACATTTTATAAAGCCTGCTATTGATTGGGCTCATCGAAGAAGTATTTATCTTTTCGAAAACAGAAAGACCAAATCCGCTGTAAAGGATTTGGTCTTTTTAAATAAGAGCAAATGTTCGTTTTTTGCTGCACCTAAATTAAAAATCGGGTATCCTCGATTTTCATATTATTAGTATAACAAATTTTTAAATAACAGTCTATATTTTATCTGAAAATTCTTTTATATTGGAGGAACCTGGCCAGGAACGAAAAGAGGAAGGTGACTCTTATGAAAGTATTTCATTGGGATTTAAACTTAAAGGTGCGATTGTTTGGAGAGGCGATCTTTAACCTTCATTTTTGGATGTATTTCCCTTTCATAGCACTCTATTTTAGTACGGAATTAGGAAATTCTACCGCAGGAATGCTAATGGCGATTCCTCCGCTTATCAGCTTATTTGGAAGTCTCGCGGGAGGGAGTCTTGCTGATCGTATAGGGAGAAGACATGTGATGCTAATGGGTTCATCTATTCAAGCATTGATGTTTGTCCTCTTTGCCCTATCTATGTCCCCTTGGCTTGATTACCTTGCCTTTATCGGTATTAGTTTTGGTGGCGCGATTTATCGTCCACCAAGTGCAGCGATGGTAGCGGATTTAGTTCCAGAAGCGGAGCGGCGTCAAGTCTTTGCAACTTTTACAACCGCAAAAAATATTGGGGCCGTTCTTGGACCAGCTCTTGGTGCGATATTTTTCTTTCATTATCGTCATGAGCTTTTATGGACATGCTCGCTTATATTAATTATCTATACGCTGGTGATTTATTTAATTGTTAAAGAAACAAAACATGATATTCATAGTAAATCAAAGCTTCGTCACGTAATGAAGGCGCAGTGGAGCGATTATCGGGAGATTTTTCGTGATAAAATATTCGCCATATACATTTTGGCAGGTGTTTTCGCAGTCGTGACGATCATGCAGTTGGATCTCTATTTGCCGATCTATGTAATTAATCATGTCCCCGCACAAGTGTTTATCGGTTGGAATCAATGGTCTCTTTTTTTGACGAGTGAAGAAATTTTTGGATGGATGCTGGGCTTGAACGGTCTCTTATTTGTTCTATTCGTTCTGCCTGTTACGAAATGGCTGAAAAACCGTGATGAAAGAGATATATTTATTCTCTCTTCCTTTTTATCGGGAACAGGGATGCTTGCATTAGGGATAAGTACAAATATTTGGTATTTATTTTTGGTGACGGTCGTTTTTACATTTGGGGAAATAGTCCGTTCACCGGTAATGGAGAGTTTTGTAAGCCGCTATGCTCCACGGGAGTCAGTTGGTAAATATATGGGAGCGGACAGTTTGCAATATACAATTGGCCGATTTCTTGCACCGATCACTTTATTTTTATCCGAATGGCTTGAACCCGTATGGATTTTAAGTATTTTGTTTGCCTCTTCTTTGTTTAGTATTTATCTCTATGCTCATTTATTCAAATTGTTTTCTGTTGACAAATCAACTGAGTAGGGTAAAATAGCAATTGTACTTACTGACTAATTTGGACATTTGGTCAAAAGAGGTGATGAAATGGTCGTTGATAGAAGGAAAATGATTGTTGATGCAGCAACTAATTCGTTTTCTCAATTTGGTTTTAAAGCAACAACGATGGATCAAGTTGCAAAAATTGCTAATGTTGGCAAGGGCACGATCTATACTTTCTTCAGTACAAAGGAAGAACTCTTTGACGAGATTACGAACAGTCTTATTAAGGAGATGAAAATAGCGGCCGAAGAGGCAATCGATGAAACATTGACTTTTCAAGAGAATGTCCACAGAGCTCTTTATCGCATCTTGGAGTTTCGTTTGGAACATCAGCTCACGATCAAGCTTTTTCAGGAAGGGAGAGAAATGCGTACCCCTGCTGCAATGGAAGTAATAGAACGCATTGAGAAGGCGATTTTAAATTTTATTAAGGATAAAATCGTGAAGGCCATCAATAAAGGTGAAATACAACGATGCGATCCGGAACTCACTTCTTTTGTTATGTTGAAGTTGTACGTTGCTCTTATTTTTGATTGGGAAAAAAACCATGAACCACTGTCAAAAGAAAAGATTGCTAAAGTGTTAGAGCAATACATTTTTGAAGGATTATCCAAATAGGTAATCCTTGATTTTTTTAAAGAAATGACCATATGAATAAAATGGTCAATTATTACGGAGGTTGGGGATGAGACATTTGATGAAGGCAGAATTAAGTTCTTTAGTAAAAAATAAAAAGCTGCTAATTCCTGTGATTGCGATATTATTTATTCCAATTCTTTATAGCGGGATGTTTTTGTGGGCTTTTTGGGACCCTTATGAGCATTTAGCAGATCTTCCTGTCGCGATTGTCAATGAAGATAGAGGGGCGAGTTATGGTGAGAAGGATTTAAATTTAGGGGATGAATTGGTAGATAAATTAAAGGATAGTGAAGAATTCAAGTTTGAATTTCTCGGAAAAAAAGAGGGTTATGAAGGTCTTGAAAAGCAAAACTATTATTTGCTTGTGGAAATACCAGAAAACTTTTCTGAAAATGCAACAACATTAATGGATAAAGAGCCGCAAAAGCTCGAATTAATTTATGTTCCAAATGAAAGCTATAACTTCCTTGCAGCCCAAATTGGTGGCACAGCTATTGAAAAAATAAAAGCTTCCATTTCAGATAAAATTACCGAAACTTATGCAGAAACTGTTTTCTCTAACATTGAGGATTTAGCATCCGGTCTCAATGAAGCGAGTGACGGTGCAGGAAAAATCAACGATGGCTCTGAACAATTGAAGGATGGTACGAATGAGCTGCATACTCATCTTGCTGAATTAGCAAGTAAAGCGATTACCTTTAATGAAGGGATGAAAAGCGCAAACTCAGGATCTAAGGATCTATCAACTGGAGTTCAATCTTTGAATGAAGGTTTGGGTGAATTGGAAAAAGGATTTTCCACATTAACAACAGCTTCACAAGAAATTTCCAAAGGGAATACTGAGCTTGCGAAAGGAATCTCTGAAGCAAAAGCCGGTATTGAAGAGATGGATCAGAAAATACCTGAGATGACAAAAGGTACAGCAGGTCTTGCTCAAGGGGCAGCACACCTGTCGAACTCTTTGGATACATGGCAGGCGGAAGCGAAAAATGTAAGCGGCGGAATGATGATGCTCAAGCAGCAGCTTGAAGGAGTATTATCTATGCTGGAGCCAGCTCAGCAAAAAGAATTAGAAGGGATTTTAAACTCTCTAACAGCAGGTACCTCAAAATTGGCTGAGGGGGCAGGACAAATCTCGCAAGGGGCAGATACCCTTTCAAGTAATTTGACTTTATTATCCGAGAAGCAAACACAGCTTGAAACAGGTGTCCACAGACTTGCTGAGGGGAGCAAAGCTCTCCATGAAGGTTCTAGGAAAATGGTTGAGGGTCAAAAACAATTTCAATCTGGAATGGGAACATTTGCACAAAAATTTTCAGAGGCAAAAGCGGGCGCAAACGAATTAGCGGGCGGTGCTTCTCTTTTATCAAGTGGATTAAATGAGTTGAGTGATGGAACGGATAAAATTACAATCGGTGCCGGTCAATTAGAGGAGGGGGCAAAAGAGTTAGCAGATGGTACGGTTGAACTTGCAGATGGAAGCAGTGAATTGGCCGATAAACTAGCTGATGGTGCAGAGGAAGCATCAACTGTCGAGGCTAATGATAAAACTTATCAGATGATGGCAGCCCCAGTTGATATTCAAGATGAAAAAATTAATGAAGTTCCAAACTATGGTACCGGCTTTGCGCCATATTTTATCTCACTCGGTTTATTCGTTGGAGCACTCTTGCTTTCCATTGTTTTTCCGCTAAGGCAGCCTGCTGCAGTTCCGAAAAACGCCTGGACCTGGTTCGCAAGTAAATTTGCGATCCTTTCAGGAATTGGCATTATTCAAGGTTTGATTGCAGCAGCGGTTTTAATGACTGCTCTAGGACTAGAAGTGAAAAACATACCATTATTTTTATTGTTTGTTGTTGTTACAAGCTTAACCTTTGTAGCGTTAATTCAATTTTTTGTAACGGCCTTTGGCGATCCGGGCAGATTTATTGCGATTTTAATTTTGATTTTCCAATTAACGACAAGTGCTGGAACTTTTCCATTAGAATTAATTCCGAGATTCCTGCAGCACTTTAATGCATTCCTGCCGATGACCTATACGGTCCAAGGCTTAAAAGCAGTTATTTCTAGCGGTGATTACGGATTTATGTGGCAAAATTTATTTGTTTTGATCGGGTTTATGTGTTTATTTATTATTGGAAGTCTATTTTACTTTAAACTTAAGCATAAACGTCAATTTGAAATACTTGTAAAAGAGTAAAAAAAGTGCCAGTTGTCAAATGACAACTGGCTTTCAAATTTGGAAGGGATTATGGAACAAAATGCAGATGCATTTTGATAGAAAACGAATATCACATTGAATTAAAACGATTATCATGGTCAAAGAGTTTTCCTTAAATCTACAGCAGTCACCCATACTTAGTTTGAACGACGTGCCATTAGCGTAAGCTTTATAAAGTTGTAACACCTAGACAATGATCACATTTATTGCTATAACACTCGTGCTGTTCTTCGATCTTTACACCACAGTCGCTACACTCTTTTGCCGGCAAATTATTGAAAAATTCAACAATGCTTTGAATCATGTTTATAGCCTCCTTCGGTTCAGGTGTTTGAAACAGTTTTAATATTATCTTAATTGTATTATAACAGTTTTGAGGTGTCAATACAGTTTTTTTATTATTTTTGTGAAATCTTATATAATGGCATTATGAGGAGGTAGGTTTATGAAATTGACGATTATTGGTTTTTGGGGCGGTTATCCGAAGGTAAATGAAGCGAGTACAGGCTATTTATTGGAGCATGGTAAGTTTAAACTACTGATCGATTGTGGCAGTGGGGTTTTGGCCAAATTGCAAAATTTAGTTGAGCCTGAGGAGCTTGATGCTGTCGTTATATCGCATTATCATGCTGATCACATTGCCGACATAGGGGTATTGCAGCATGCTCGTTTAATAAAAAGTTTCATCGGTGAGAAGCCGGCGACGCTTCCGATCTATGGACATCTATTAGATGAACTGGAATTTAGTAAGCTTACCCATACAGGGGTTACGGAAGGAATTGCCTATAATCCGCAAAAGCGTTTAACTATAGGCCCGTTTACGATTCAATTTTTAAGAACGAACCATCCAGTCCCATGCTTTGCCATGAGAATTGAAGCAGATGGAAAGGCGTTGGTTTATACTGCTGATACCTCATTTAAAGACGAGTTTATCGCATTTTCGGACAAGGCTGATTTGCTTCTTGCTGAATGCAACTTTTTTAAGGGACAAGATGGGAAAAATGCCGGCCATATGAACAGTATTGATGTCGGTAATTTGGCGCAATCAGCGAATGTTAAAGAAGTCATTTTGACCCATTTGCCGCAATATGGAAATCTTGAGAATCTTGTTAGTGAAGCGCAGGAAATCTATGCAGGTCCTGTTTCATTAGCCCAGTTTGGGAAGGTTATAACTTTATAAGGAGTTGATTTAGAAATTGTTGTTTATAGATAATAAGGGGATTACAGATCCTCAAATAAACCTAGCGATTGAAGAGTATGCTTTAAAAAATTTGGATATTAACGAGACCTATTTGCTTTTTTACATAAACGGGCCTTCTATTATTATTGGAAAAAATCAAAACACAATTGAAGAAATAAATACAGACTATGTGGAAGAAAACGGAATTAAAGTTGTTCGCAGATTATCTGGCGGAGGTGCGGTTTATCATGACCTAGGAAACCTGAACTTTAGTTTTATCACAAAGGACGATGGCGAATCTTTTCATAATTTTAAAAAATTTACTGAACCCGTTGTTCAAGCCCTTCATAAGTTAGGAGTTCATGCCGAGCTTAGCGGTCGTAATGACATAGTGGTTGGAGGCAGAAAAATTTCTGGCAATGCCCAGTTTTCTACTCGTGGAAGAATGTTCAGCCACGGGACTCTTATGCTTGATTCGGAAATTGATAATGTTGTTGCAGCATTAAAGGTGAAAAAGGATAAGATTGAGTCAAAGGGGATAAAGTCGATTCGCAGCAGGGTTGCCAATATTTCAGAATTCCTTGATGAAAAAATCTCAATTGAGGATTTCCGGGCTTTGTTGCTAGAATATATCTTCGGCAGCAAAGAAAACATTCAGGAATATGTTTTAACAGAGAAAGATTGGGAGAATATTGATCAGCTTTCAAAGGAGCGCTATCAAAATTGGGATTGGAATTATGGTAAGTCGCCAAAATTTAATCTTCAGCATTCCCACCGTTTTCCTGTCGGCAGCATCGATGTGCGCTTAGAAGTAAATAAAGGAATGATCGAAAACTGCAAAATTTTTGGAGATTTCTTTGGCGTAGGAGATGTGGCAGATATTGAACAAAAATTGCTTGGCAAACGCTACGAAAAAGCTGAAATCGATAAAGCCCTTGCTGATGTCGATATTAAACATTATTTTGGCAATATAACAAAAGAAGAATTTAGTCAATTAATTTATTAACGATGTCTATAGGGCATCGTTTTTTTTTTAGAAAAACAATTAATTTTTCTTTATGCATAAATAAAAGGTAAAAAGGGGGAGGTTTTTCTATTTTAATATTTTAAAAATTCGATTATGTATGCGTTTTCTATTGAAGAGGTGATCTTCTTTTAATATAATATATTTGTGATTTATTAAAAATTTGTGAACATTTCTCAAATTTATGGAAATCAGCATGAAGGTACGCTCCACCTAGTTATCCTATGAAGTTTTTTTCGGGAAATTCTTCACAATAAACAAAGGGGATGGAGTAGATGAATTTATCTTCTCAACTGCATGAAACGGCAAAAAGAGTGCCTCATAAACCAGCATATTATTTTGAAGATCAGCCAAGCACGTATGCAGAGTTGGATGGGGCGATTACAAAGTTTGCTTCTGGATTGGAAAAGCTGGGGGTAAAAAAAGGGGATCATGTGGGTTTGCTATTGGGGAATTCACCTTTTTTTGTCATTGGAATGTACGGGGCATTGCGTCTTGGGGCAACTGTTATTCCGATTAATCCAATCTATACGCCTGACGAAATTGGCTACATTTTGAACAATGGTGATGTGACCACCGTAATTGCCCTTGATTTATTAGTACCATTAGCAGAAAAAATGCATCACACGCTTCCAAAAGTAGAGCATTATATTGTTTGTGAAACGCCGCAGGGAAAAGGAACTAGTAACAGTCAATTATCGATCTACTCAAAGTTGAAATCGTTTTCAGAAGTTGTTGCATTAGGACAGTTGAGTTTTCGAGCACCTGAGGTTGATGAGGATGACGTGGCGCTTATTTTATATACCTCGGGAACAACAGGTAAGCCTAAAGGCGCTATGCTAACTCATAAAAACCTTTATTCGAATGCTAGGGATGTGGGCATTTATCTTCATATGAATGAAGATGATCGAGTGATTACAACATTGCCGATGTTTCATGTTTTTTGCTTAACAGTCTGCTTGAATGCCCCGTTGTTAAGTGGGGCAACGCTCCTCATCGATCCAAAGTTCAGTCCTAAGGAAATTTTTCGACTGGCCAAAAAATATGAAGCTACGGTCTTTGCTGGGGTTCCAACGATGTACAATTTTCTTTATCAATATCCAGAAGGTGATCCGAAAGATTTGCAGTCTTTACGACTATGCATTTCTGGAGGGGCGGCGATGCCAGTTGCTTTGTTAAAGAGCTTTGAAGAGAAATTTAAAGTTGTCATTTCAGAGGGGTATGGGCTTTCTGAAGCAGCACCTGTTACATGTTTTAATCCACTGGATCGTCCAAGAAAAGCAGGCTCTATCGGTCAGTCAATCGTCCATGTTGAAAATAAAGTCGTCAATGAGTTAGGAGAAGAGGTACCTGTCGGACATTCTGGAGAATTAATTGTTCGTGGTCCAAATGTTATGAAAGGCTATTACAAAATGCCGGAAGAAACAGCAGCAACGATTCGCGATGGCTGGCTTTATACTGGTGATATGGCTATGATGGATGAGGATGGGTATTTCTATATTGTTGATCGCAAAAAAGATCTTATTATTGTAGGCGGTTACAATGTTTATCCACGTGAGGTTGAGGAAGTGTTATATAATCATCGAGAAATTGTTGAGGCAGCGGTCATCGGTGTTCCTGATCCGAACCAAGGTGAGGCAGTGAAAGCTTATGTAGTAAGCAATAATCCAGCTTTAACAGAAGAGGCGGTTATAAGCTATGCCAAAGAACATCTAGCAAAGTATAAAACACCAACTCTCATTGAGTTTTTACAAGAACTCCCGAAAAATACAACTGGGAAGATTTTGCGCAGAGCTTTGAAAGAGCAAGTGCTAAAAAGTTGAAAACCTTAAGCTGTAAAGGGTCATTGCTTTGTGGTTCAAGCATTTGATGAGGCAAGCAGCGAACACGGGAAAGCTTCTTTTTACGATATTTTGAGACAAATTAATGGATAAAAGGCAGTGAGAATTTGAACTGCCTTTTTTATGTTGCGCTTGTTAAAAATTGCTGATAAAGGCATGTAACAAATCTTGTAAATGCCCGTTCTTTTCAGTACCTGTTTCTACGTCTTGCGCCAAGCAGTTTAATCATCTAACAGGCATTCCCTCCGCATGGAATTCTTGCTGTTTGAAAAGGGAACAA
Source organism: Robertmurraya siralis (assembly GCF_005502275.1). GTDB lineage: Bacteria > Bacillota > Bacilli > Bacillales > Cytobacillaceae > Robertmurraya > Robertmurraya siralis. The sequence goes on along the minus strand of NZ_SWLZ01000006.1, from coordinate 55,338 downwards.
AGCATCGTGTTGACCTCATTCATCGCTTTCATTGCAAATGGCAGTAAAAATGGATAAATATTATTTTCAAAAAATTTTTAACTTTATGCAAAAACACTTGAAATAATATAGAAGATAATTATATAATTCTAGTTAAATATTGTTATTTAGTACATGAAAGCATAAAAGCTTCAAAGCAGAAAAGTAAATAAAAATGGGGGAACAGAATAATGTTGAAAAAATTAAAAACAGTAGCTGCTGTTGGGATAATGGGAGCACTTATTTTGAGTGGCTGCGGTTCTTCGGAGGAATCTAATGGGGACGGCGGAAGTGGTGATTCCGAAAAAACATATAAAGTGGGAATTTCTCAGATCGTAGCTCATCCTTCTCTTGACGCAGCGACGGTTGGATTTAAAAAAGCGCTCGAAGAGGCAGGGTTAAAAGTTGAATATGATGAGCAAAATGCGCAAGGTGAAATGCCAAACGCACAAGCCATTGCAAGCAATTTTGTCGGTGATCAAGTCGATTTGATCTTTGCCAATGCGACACCAGCTGCTCAAAGTGCTTTAAATGCAACGACTGATATTCCGATTGTGTTTACGTCTGTAACAGATCCGGTTGGAGCAGAGTTGATTACATCTTTTGAAGAACCAGGTGGCAATGTCACCGGAACAAGTGATATGTATCCAGATGCTATTCCAAGCACGATTAAGTTTATTGTTGAAGACTATGGGGCAAAATCCATTGGGACAATTTATAACACCGGTGAGCAAAACTCTATCGTCCAGATTGACGAGATGAAAAAAGCGTTGGAGGGAACAAGCGTCGAGTTAGTGGAAAGATCGGTGGCCACTTCTGCAGATGTTAAACAGGCCGCTGAATCTTTAATGGGGAAAGTAGATGCCATTTACATCATTACTGATAATACTGTTGTGTCTGCCCTTGACGCTGTCATCCAAGTTTCAAATGACAATGATATTCCATTATTCGTTGGCGAAACAGATTCTGTTGAAAAAGGAGCCTTTGCTGCATATGGGATTTCTTATGAAGCAATTGGTTACGAAGCTGGAAAAATGGCCGTTGAGATTTTAAAAGGAGAAAAAAGTCCAGGAGAAATTCCTGCACAATATCCGACAGAGGTTAAGCTTGTAATCAATAAAAAAGCTGCCGAGGAAATGAATGTAGAATTGAAAGAAGAATGGAACGATATTGCGCAATTTTTAGAGTAGGTAGCAATCCAGGGCTTCCACAAATGGAGAAGCCCTTGGTTTGTATGAAAGGATTCAGCATAGTGACTCACCCTAGTGTGATGAGCTTGCGTTTTTCTTGCTGTTATTAAGTAAGTATTATAAATTTAGATTTTTAGATTTGTTTAGTTCCAGCGCCTCTCAAACTTCAGGTTCTCCCCAGTTTATACGGTGATGAGCGAGGCGCTTTCACTTTTCTATTCGAAAGGGAGATTTTATGTTTACTGCAATCTTTGGTTCTGTCGAAGCGGGTGCTATGTATGCCCTCATGGCTTTGGGAGTATATTTATCATTTAGAATATTAGATTTTCCTGACTTAACGGTGGATGGGAGTTTTGTAACTGGAGCAGCTGTTGCTGCTGTCTTTATTATGGGGGGAATGAATCCCCTCTTGGCAACACTATTAGCGATGGTGGCAGGCTTTTTGGCTGGATGTGTAACGGGTCTTCTCCACACAAAAGGGAAAATTAATCCTTTGCTGTCAGGAATTTTAATGATGATTGCCCTCTATTCGATCAATCTGAGAATTATGGGGAAATCGAATATTTCTTTGTTAAATCAAGAAACTCTTCTCACCCAATTTACTGATTTTTGGAAGAGCTTAAAAATTGATGATGCAATCCAGTCTCTTTTCCATACGCTCGGACTTTCGAGTTTTATTCCGAAAACATGGGGAATTTTAGTGATCATGCTCATTCTTGCCTTTATTGTCAAAGTGCTCATCGATCTATTCTTAAAAACCGATATTGGTTTGGCGATTCGGGCAACGGGTGATAACGAGACAATGATCCGGAGCTTCTCTGCTAATACGGATCATTTGAAAGTGCTGGGGTTAGGAATCTCAAACGCTCTTGTTGCATTATCCGGAGCTTTAATAGGGCAGTACAGTGGGTTTAGTGATGTCGGGATGGGGATCGGTATGATTGTGATTGGTCTCGCATCTGTGATTATCGGTGAAGCGGTTTTTGGTGCAAAAACGATCGTGAGAGCAACTCTCGCCGTGATTGGTGGGGCCATTTTATACCGGGTGATTGTTTCTCTTGCGCTGAGGGTTGAATTTTTGGAGACGGGAGATATGAAGCTTATTACCGCCTTTATTGTCGTCTCTGCTCTCGTTATCCCGAAAATGATTGAGTGGCAAAGAGATAAGCAAAAGAAGAAAAAAAGATTGCTTGCACCGAAGGAAAAAATGAATGATGAAGAGAAAAGTGGTGAAAGCCTTGCTGCAATTAAAACAGATTTATAAAGTGTTTAACGAAGGAACACCAGATGAAAAAATTGCCCTTGATCATATTAATCTTGTCCTTGAATCAGGTGACTTTGTTACGGTTATCGGCAGCAACGGGGCAGGAAAATCGACGTTAATGAATATGATCTCCGGCAAGCTTATCCCGGATCTTGGCGTTGTAAAGATTGACGGTTATGATGTGACAACGGAAAAAGAGCATAGACGCTCAAGGTTAATTGGTCGGGTCTTTCAGGATCCGATGGCGGGGACAGCACCATCGATGACTATTGAAGAGAATTTAGCACTTGCATATGCAAGGACACGTTCTCGTCGATTAAAAATCGGTGTATCGAAAAAGAAACGAGAATTTTTTAAAGAAAAGCTTGAGATTCTTCATTTAGGTTTAGAAAATCGGCTTGAGGCCAAAGTCGGCCTTCTTTCTGGCGGTGAGCGCCAAGCATTATCTTTATTAATGGCAACCTTTACGGAACCGAAAATTTTATTATTGGATGAGCATACAGCGGCGCTTGATCCTTCCCGGGCGGAGCTGATAACGAGATTGACGAAGGAAATTGTTCATGAATTTAAGCTCACAACATTAATGGTTACTCACAATATGGAGCAAGCATTGGAGCTGGGCAATAAACTGATTATGATGGATAAAGGACAAATTATTTTTCAGGCAGATGAGAAACAAAAACAGCAGTTGACAGTAGAAAAGCTCTTGGAAGAGTTCCAACGCATCCGTGGGGAAAAAATGAGCAATGATCGAGCGGTTTTAATTTAATCGCTTTGTTTAACGATATTGTTGATAAACGATTTTTGGCTCATTTTGTGCGAATCGAAGATAGATTTCACGCGCCTTTTCAGCATAGCTGCAAGAGAGGGGAAATGAGCCAAAAAATAACAAGTCAATATAATATGTAGTTAAAGAGTGCTGTCACTTATTGCGACAGCACTTTAGCATGTTACGGGTAATGCATCACCAATTGGTAGGTAGTAAGCATGCTGCTGTTATTTTTATACGTATGTGTTTTATTAGCAAGGAAGCGGATGGAGTCACCAGAGTTCAGGTTGAAGCTTTCGTCGCCGATTAGTATTTCAAGCTCACCGCTGACAATAGTAATATACTCTTCAAGGCCTTCGTTATGCTTTTCAGATAGATGAGTACACCCTGGTTCGATTTCAACGGTGAAAATTTCAAACTTTTTTCGTGGATCAAAAGGAAAGATAGGGTAAACGCGATAGTTTCCATTGCTTTCTGTAACAGGAACTATGTTGCTTTGTTTGACGACGATAACATTAGAAGCCTCCTCTTTCATTAATGAAGAAAAGGAAACTTGCAAACCTCTTGCAATTTTCCATAAGGTTGAAACAGTTGGATTTGAATCCCCTCGTTCAATTTGGCCAAGCATGGCTTTACTAACTCCCGTTAATTCTCCGACTTGCTCCAAGCTGTAGCCGCGATTTTTTCGGATGCTCTTTAAATTATCCGCAATATTTTTTTGAATATTTTCCATTTTTCCTCCTATACTCTTGTATAATATAACGCACATATGTATAATATATTTTATCAATTTCGGAAGATTTATGCAAATTTGCAATAAAGAGGAGGTTGGAGATATGTCAGAGATGGTGTTAAATAAATCGGCTACTGAATTCAGACGAGGATTTCAAGCGGGGATTACGATTGCGATTGGTTATTTTCCAGTAGCTCTAACGTTTGGATTATTAGCGAAGACAACAGGATTATCCTTTGGAGAGACTCTTCTCATGAGCTTGATTGTCTATGCGGGGGCCGCTCAATATATTTCTTTAAGTTTATTAACTTTAGGAACTGGTACATTTGAAATCATTTTAACTACGTTTATCGTTAATATTCGTCATTTTTTAATGTCAGCTTCATTGAATGAAAAGAGTGAAGATGAACCTCTGTTGACAAAGGCAGCGTACGCATTTGGCATAACGGATGAAACATTTTCGGTAGCCGCTGTGAAGGAAGGAACTGTTTCAGCAGGGTATATGTTTGGCCTAAATATGATTGCCTATTTAAGCTGGGGCATTTTTTCTGGAGTTGGTTATATGGTCGGTTCAAGTTTGCCGAAAACATTTCAGGAAGGAATGTCGGTTGCCCTTTATGCCATGTTCGTTGGATTGTTAGTTCCGTCGATGAAGAAGGGGCTGAAAGTCGTATATTTGGCCGTGTTGGCAGCTATTTTTAATACTGTTTTTACAATAACCAATGCTTTATCAACAGGCTGGGCAATTGTCTGTGCAACTTTGCTCTCAGCGGTCATTGTGGAGTGGGTTGTATTCATTAGGGGAAGACAGAGGAGGGTGAAAAATGAACAGTGAAATCATGTGGATGATTATTGGCATGGGTGTGGTTACCTTTATTCCAAGGATGCTGCCATTTGTTCTTTTTCGTGGAAAAGAATTGCCTGAATTTCTTCAAGGTATTTTAAGGAATGTTCCCTACGCAACGTTGGGAGCCCTTATTTTTCCTGGAATTCTTTTTATTCAAGAGGATATTTGGTATGGAGTGCTAGGTGCGGCTGTTGCTTTTGCCATTGCTTTTCTTGGTGCAAATGTGATTGTTGTCGTCCTAGGTTCGATCGCTGTTCTTTCTCTCTATTCTTTGCTCTTTTAATTTTTGCTTTTGGCGCGTATTGCTTGAGGAAGCAAACTTTACCTTATGCTTAACAATCGTTTTCATGCTGTTTTTAATGAAAAAAATGGTTTCCCTTTACGTGGCGTTAACGTATGATTTGAAAATTTTGAGATGATAATAGAAAAGTCTCAGTTCTAAATGTTTTTTTTGCTACTAAAATGATAATAGAGGGGTTGTACCATTATACCCGTTGAACAACGTGAAGGGGGAGTGACATGGCGAGAAAAATTGGTCTATACGGAATTATTGCCTATATCCTTTATGGCCTGTTTTTTTATTGGTATTTATTCTATTTTGCTGATACAAGTCTGCCGTTTGAATATGAAGGCTCAAAAGCAGATCCAGCCACATTTTTAAATGGACGGGAGCTCATGCTGAGTGAGGAGTATTCCAAAATAAGAAATTTATTATTTTTTTTGAGCACGCCTTTTGAATGGCTCTTTTATTTATTTGTGCTGTTAGCAGGTCTTTCAGGTGCTTTTAAGAAATGGGCAGGGCAGTCTTCAAAGTATAAAATCATTCAGACTGCAATATATACGATTTGGCTTACTTTTTTTGCATTTGTAGCCACTTTCCCATTAAGTTATATTAGCTATTCTTTGTCAAAGTCTTATAATATTTCGACACAGTCATTCTCATCATGGATGAAGGATGAGCTAATTGATTTTTGGATTAATTTTGGAACGATGTTTATTATCGTTGCAGTCCTCTACTGGCTTATGAAAAAAAGTCAAAAGAGATGGTGGTTGTACGCGTGGTTATTATCTGTGCCGTTTACACTGTTTGTAATGTTTCTACAACCAGTCGTGATTGATCCTTTGTATAATGATTTTTATCCATTAAAGGATAAACAATTAGAAGCGAAGATATTAGAGCTTGCTAGTGAAGCAAATATTCCTTCAGAGCATGTGTTTGAAGTGAATATGGCAGAAAAAACGAATGCCCTTAATGCTTATGTCACTGGTATTGGCTCAAATTCCCGTATTGTGCTGTGGGATACGACGTTAAATCGTTTAAACGATGAACAAATTTTATTTATTATGGCACATGAAATGGCACATTATGTTGAAAAACATCTCTATATTGGGATTGCTGGATATTTGCTTTTATCATTAGTAGGCTTGTACTTAACCTATCGTCTTATGAATTATGCGGTAAATAGGTGGGGAGAAGCATTAAAAATTCCTGCAGTGCACGATATTCGCTCTTTTCCACTTTTCCTGATGATCTTATCGATGCTCCTATTCGTATCAAGCCCTGTTTCCAATTTTGTTTCTAGATACCAGGAGATGAGAGCAGATCGCTATGCCATTGAAATGACTGGTAATACGGAGGCCGGGATCGGGACCTTTCAGGAGTTAAGCAGAGCGGGTCTAAGCCAAGTGAATCCACCGCTTTTAGTGAAAATTTTCCGCTATGGTCATCCGACGATGCTTGAGCGCATTTCAATGATAGAGGAGTATGAAATTGAAAAGATGAGACAGAGTGAAGAATAGTGAAAGTTGTATCACGTATACGAAGGGCAGAGAGTCCGTTTAGGGCTCTTTTTTAGTTGGAAGGATTTGCTGCGCAGCTTGTATTTTGCCGATGATAAGCGAGAAGGAAGCAAAAATTACCTCTTTATAAACATAGTTTTGCGCTAAAAAAATCCCCGCTTAGTTGGAGAGGGGAGAATAGCATAAGTACTAAGTTCCGAACCTTTGCTTGAGTTCTATATATTGCGTGGAAAGCTGAAGAAAGGTGCTTTTATCTTTTTTATCAATTGCCTGATCAATTTGTAGGAACAACTTTTCCTTTTCAGACTTTAATAATGATTCCGATAAAACCATATCGATGTATAAGTTCATCATGAATGCTTCTTTTTTGCGATTCATTGCACCGGACTTCATTAATTCTGGATAAAATTTTTCTTTCATCGAGATCACCTCTGATGCCTTTTTGATATTATAAAGGATTTCTTCATGGTAATCAATTGAATTTTTAAAATTTTTAGATAAATTTCTTCAATAGGAAATTATGACTAATTTTTGAACAATTTGGTAATTTATAGAAATGACATAAAATCAGCGTTATGATGGTAATGGATGGCTTTACACTGAAATTCTTTTGTTTGACTGAGAAAAAAGGCCTATTTCCAGTTTTAACATTTGGTTCAGTAGCAAGCAAATCAATTTGATTATAAGGAGATTAAGAAATGGAAAACGAAAAGCTAATCATTGAGGAATATGAAATTAATTCCTCCACAGCCATTGTGATGCCAATCGAATATGGGAGTAAAATTTTTTCGAAAATTTATGAGCTTGAGGAGGAGACGATCTCCCCATTTAAACCGTTCGAGCTTGTAAAGGAAAGTTGTTATAGCTTCGGGAGCACTTATGAAGGAAGAAAAGCTGCCACCAAGAGACTCATCGGGGCATCCCATAAAGTCCCCATTGCGATTTCCCCGCTTATCTACCTTTTCCCAACAGCATCACCTGAAAATCCTCATTGTGCTTGGGTAGCTCATGAACATATTCTTGATTATAGAAAAGGAAAAGATAATAGTACAACGATAATTAAAATTCAAAGCAATCGTTACATCCCCCTGCCTATTTCAACTCGCTCTTTTGAAAATCAATTGCTCCGTACCCTAATGTTAAAGTCCACTCTTTCAAAAGGCGCTGAACAATCTATTACAAGAGCGTTTTACGCGAAAAAATTTCGAAAACAAAAAGCCGCTGCTGAAAACTCCGAACTTTACGATTGGGAATGAGCATGGCTATTGAATACTGAGATGTGTTAAATAGAACTCAAGCAGTTCTTGTACTTTGTTGCGAATTCTTGGGTTGAAATAATTATGCTGCTCTTCGTAGCCCCTGTAGAGAAACGTATACATAGTAAACGCTTCATCTCTTTTTAATTCAAATACTTTAAGATTATTTTGTTTCATATACTTTTTTATTTGCGCTAATTCTAATTGAATGGTCTTCATCGATTTTTCAATGAGATTTATATAAGGTTGTTTCAGCTTAAATGAACCTTGATTAATCAATTCTAAATCTCGATTTAAAATGGTGAGGACCATGGGCAAATAGATCGCCTTTTCAATGATGTCCCGCTCTTCCTCAGGGATTCTAGTCATAATCGTTCACCTCAACATTTCATTAAAAAACAAAACATATGTTCGTGTATTTATTTTATATAAAGTATTTCCATTTGACAAGAGTTGATGCACGAATTTAATTTTTTCGCGATGCTATATAAGGCTGTGGATTTTTCCTTAGTTGCTCTTGCCCATTCAACCTATTGGACAGGGAAGGGGAATTTGTATTTCGAAGGCAAAATAGAGTTATTTTCATTATTTACAAAAAAATGCGCAAAAAAGAAGGATAATATATTTCAATTATCGAAATAAAAAGAAGATTGAAATATGGAGGGATGAAAATGTCGAAAAGGTATTTAAAAGCTGAAGATTTATATGCATTGAAGTCAGTGGCAGATCCACGCTTGAGTACAAATGGAAAAGATCTTGTATACGTGGAAACAAGCATTTCTGAGGAGAAAGATGAGTATGTATCAAACCTTTTTTACATAAATGTTGAAGAAAAGAATGCTCCGGTGCAATGGACTTACGGAAATGATCGCAATCATTCGCCGCGCTGGTCGCCAACTGAGGATAAGCTTGCCTTTGTTTCAAATCGCAGTGGAAAGAATCAAATTTATGTAATACATGCAAACGGTGGAGAGGCACGACAAGTTACCACTTCGATTTATGGTGCCTCCAATCCGATTTGGTCGCCAGATGGGAAGAAAATAGCTTTCAACGTATCATTACGCGAGGATGAGAAATTAGAGGATACGGATAAGAAAGAAGAGAAAAAAATAGTCCCGCTTGAAGTAGACAAAATGAAATATAAGTCGGATTCCTCCGGTTTCTGGGATGGGAAATATTCACAAATTGCAATTGTGGAGTTGGAAACAGGAAAAATAGAATTAGTAACGGAAGGAAATCGTGATTATCAGTTGCAAGGCTGGTCACCAGATGGGAAATCGTTGGCAGTAACGGCAGATTTTAGCGAGAATTTAGATTTTTCTTTTGTAAGTGATGTATTCCTGCTTGAATTAGAAACGAAGAAATTCGAAAAGATTACACCAGGGACTGGTTATTTTAGTGGAGCCACTTGGTCTCCAAACGGGAGATATATCGGCATACTTGGCCATGAAAGGGAATTTGAAAATGCAACATTAGTGAAAATTTGGGTTTATGATACAGAACAAAAGGAACTCTCTTGTCTTACAGCAGAGTCTGATTTACTCATAGGAGATTTTGCGATTGGTGATTTTCAACAAGGAGCCGTTTCGCCAGGGCTGCTCTGGGCTGAAGATAATGAAAGTTTCTATTTTCTAGCTTCTGATCGTGGAAATACGGTCGTCTATTATGGATCTTTAAAAGGTGAGATGTATCCTGCTCTATTAGAGCGTCAGCATGTTTATGGATTTACAACTGGAGGAGAGCTAAATCGCGCAGTTGTCGCGATTAGTAAGCCGACATTACAAGGTGAACTATTTTTATTAGATGTTCCCACAGGGCAGCTTACCCAGTTAACAAATGTAAATAGTGAGTATGCAAATGAAGTCGCGTTAGCTGAAGTTGAGGAAATTGAATTCAAATCTAAGGATGATTGGGACCTTCACGGTTGGTTGATGAAACCTGCACAGTTTGAGGAAGGTAAGAAATATCCGCTAATTCTTGAAATTCATGGTGGACCACATGCGATGTATGCTAATACCTACTTCCACGAATTCCAAATGCTTGCAGCGGAAGGATACGCTGTCCTATTTATTAATCCAAGAGGAAGCCATGGCTATGGTCAAAAGTTTGTCGACGCCGTCCGTGGAGACTACGGTGGAAGAGATTATGCAGATTTAATGGAAGCTGTTGATTATGTATTAGAAAAATACGATTTTATTGATGTAAATCGTTTAGGGGTAACTGGAGGCAGTTACGGCGGCTTCATGACAAATTGGATTGTTGGTCATACAAATCGCTTTAAGGCTGCCGTGACTCAACGTTCGATTTCCAATTGGATTAGCTTTTACGGAGTGAGTGATATCGGTTATTACTTTAATGCATGGCAAATTAAGAGTGAGCTTGAAGATGCTGAAACGTTGTGGAAGCATTCTCCGCTTGCTTACGTTGGCAATGTGGATACACCGCTTCTTATTTTGCATAGTGAGAAGGATTTCCGTTGTCCAATTGAACAAGCTGAGCAACTATATATTGCTTTAAAGCATCGGAAAAAGGAAACAAAATTCATTCGCTTTCCAGAATCCAATCATGAACTGTCACGCAGTGGAAAACCTAGCTTAAGAATTGCCCGTTTACATTACATTTTAAATTGGTTTAAAGAGTATATTAAGTAGAAAGAACATTTAACCGCAAAGCTTCTTGTTTTGCGGTTTTTTTCATTCTCTATAAGATTTTTGCTCATCGAATCCGATCAAAATAGAAAAAAATGCCCATTTTTGATACTCTAGTATAAAGAAGATAAAGGGGTTTACTCTACCAGAAAAAGGCATAATAATTAAATTGAAACTTCTTGGGCGAAAAGAGTGTCTAATAAAGTAGAAACTTGAGGATTGATGAAGCTTGAAATAAATCTGTTGAATGGAAGGTATTTAAATGAGATACGAAAAACAAAGGCAAAAGAAAAAAAGAAAGTGGAAGGTTGTTCTGCTGCTTCTTTTTCTAAGTATTGCCGGCTTATTAGGATACAGCTATTTGCAATACCAGCAAGGATTGTCCAAATCTCTGGAAAAAGCTGAAAGCAATTCGATATTGCAAAAAGAATATGAGTTTAACGGTAAAAAGGATCGCTATGGAGGAATAAATATCCTGTTGCTAGGTAGTGATTCCCGTGGGGAAGAAAAAGCGCGAACGGATACAATTATGATTGCAAGATATCATCCGGAAGAAGGAACTTATAAGCTGATCTCTATCATGAGAGACTCATTTGTCGATATTCCAGGCTATCAAAAAAATAGAATTAACACAGCATTCGCTCGAGGTGGTCCGGAATTACTTCGAGAAACGATAAAAGAAAGCTTTGATATTGATATCCAATACTATGCCATTATTGATTTTGAAGGATTTGTTCAACTGATAGATGAAGCTTTTCCAAATGGAGTCGAAGTTGATGTTGAAAAGAAAATGTCCCGCAATATTGGGGTTACATTAGAACCAGGCCTTCAACGCTTAGATGGAGAGCACTTGCTTGGCTATGTTCGTTTCCGGTATGATGCGGTTGGTGATTTTGGTAGAGTCGAGCGTCAGCAAAAGGTCGTGAAAGAAATTGGCTCGCAATTAACAAGCATTCAGACAATTCCTAAGCTCCCTAAATTGATTGGCGTTGTGACACCGTTCATTAATACGAATATGGATACAGGTGATATGTTGTATATTGGAAAAGACTTCCTAGCCAAAGAAAATCGTAAAATTGCTTCCTTGCGAATTCCAGTTGATGGAGCGTGGACAGATACTAGAGTTAATGGTGCAGACGTCTTGGAAATTGATTTAGAAAAGAACCGAACTGCAATTCATGAATTCCTTGCAAATTAAAAAGGAGATTTTTAATGGACATCGATGTGCTGAAAGAATGGATAACAAATGAAAATAATATCATGGAGGTCATAGATAAATATCGCTCCTTTGGGCCGTTACCCGGAATATTACTACCAATGATTGAAGCCTTTTTGCCATTTTTGCCTTTGGTGGTCTTTGTAATGGCGAATGCCAATGCCTTTGGTCTTTGGTTCGGTTTTTTATATTCATGGATTGGAGCATCGGTAGGCGCTTTCTTAGTCTTTCTTTTGATACGCCGTTTTGGACAGAAACGTTTTTTAACCTTTTTAAAGAAAAATATAAAAGTTCAAAAACTGATGGCTTGGGTGGAAAAACACGGATTCGGACCGCTGTTTCTGTTGCTCTGTTTTCCTTTTACACCATCCGCAGTCGTAAATATTGTGGCGGGCCTTTCAAAAATTAGTATTTATCAATATATGCTTGCTGTGCTTACTGGGAAAATGGTCATGATTTTTATGATTAGTTTTGTTGGGCATGACCTTCATTCTCTGATTACTCAGCCGATTAGAACGGCTATTGTTGGTGTAGTTATTTTTATTCTTTGGCTGGTTGGAAAGCAGATAGAGCTACGTATAAACAGAAGCGTTGAAAAAGAAAGACAGCATTCATAATGTTTTCGCAAGTATTGGAGGGAGGAATTGCTTTGATAGAGAATGTGAAAAAAGAGGGATTGGAATGGGTGAAAGCAATTGGGATTGGTTTAATCATCTTTGTTTTCATTCGCGCTTTTTTCTTCTCCAATTATGTTGTAGAAGGACGTTCAATGATGCCGACTCTCGAGGACGGTAACAAGCTGATTGTAAATAAAATTGGCTTCCAAATTGGAGATTTAAAGCGATTTGATGTTATTGTTTTTCATGCAAATGAAAAGGAAGATTATGTTAAGAGAGTGATCGGATTACCGGGGGACACGATTGAATATAAAAATGATCAACTCATTATAAATGGAAAAAAGATGGATGAGCCTTATTTAGAAAAACATCGCAATGAAATCCTCACCAAACGATTGACTGAGGATTTTACCTTACAGGAAAGAACAGGAGCTAAGGTTGTTCCAGAGGGAAAGCTGTTTGTTCTTGGAGATAATCGTCTAGAGAGCTGGGACAGCCGCCAAATGGGCTTTATCTCAGTCGATCAAGTAGTAGGAAAAGTGAATTTACGCTATTGGCCGCTTGATCATATGGAGATATCTTTTTAAAATATGCGACAAAAAGAAGCTGTTCAAAAGGTCGTTGGAAGAGGTGCTGTACCCCAGAAGTTAGAGTTAAAAATCTAACCTCTGGGGTGCAGTACCAAAAGCGATGCTTTTGAGGAGCCCTCTTTTTTATCGTTTGGTTTTGCTAAACAATATTGTGGATAAAAAGTTTTATTAGCTCAGTTCGTGTGGATTTATTCTTTCGATAAGAATGCTCAATTCCTTTTCTTTTCACCCATTCAATTTTGCACTATGCCTTTGCCCTAATTCCTGTGTTAAAAGGAATCCAAGTATAAGGTTCATTAAAAATAGTCCAATAAGTAAGAGAAGGACATGCTGAAAATTTAGCAGCAAAACAACTGGTGAAGCAATGCTGGCTCCTGTTAAAAGAATAAAGGAATAAAGAGTGAGTGCTTTTGCTCGATGGCTGCCTCCTAAATTGCCAATCAATGTAATGATCGTGGGAATAAGAAGAGAAATTGAGGCAACAAATAGTATCGATAAAACCATGAGAGCAATGAGGCCATGAAAAATGCTCATTGAAATCAAGCTGCATATACTGATGACAAGTCCTGTAAACAGCGTCCTTTCCACACTGAATTTCTCAATCATTTTTCCGGTAAACAGAGATAAAATTGCTCCAGTTAGTCCCACTGTTCGAAGATGAAAAAGCTGCTCAGGTGACCCGCTGAAAAAACGGCCGATTGCATCATAAAGCGAAACGAAAGAAAACAATAAGGTGAAGGTGATCCCATAGCATTTAAGAATGGTTGCATCTTTAAGGAGTGAAGTCATGATGGAAAGGGCGGAGCGATTTTCACGTAACGGTAGTTTAGATGCAGGCAGAATCAGTACACAGCATAGAAAGAGAATAAAATAGCACATCGCATAAAAATAATAGACAGCGTTCCAAACTGAAAAAGCAGTAATGGTTGAACTGAGCAATTGACCGATGATCCCAGCGAGCAAAAAGCCGGTGTTAATAAAGGCGAGAAGTAGAGTTCTTTTTCTTTCTGAGTAGAGGTCGAATGCCAAGGCAAACGCTGCTGGGGCAAAGCTTCCAAGCGTTAAACCTTGAAGAGAACGGGCAGCATATAGACCGATTGCTCCGTCTGCCATCCCGACCATGAGAGTTGAAAAAATGGAAGCGAACATCCCGGCAATGATGATATTCCGTCGTCCAAATTGGTCAGAAGCAGGACCAAAACAGAGGAGTCCAATCGCATAAAAGAGGGAAAATAGACTCCCGGCAAGAACAGCGTGATTTTCATTAATTTGTAAAGTTTTTGAAACATTTTCGTAAATCGGGATTAATGTATAAATATTGCTGGCTACAAAGATTCCGGTAATGGTTAGCAAAATTGCTGTTAATTGCAACCGGACTTTCACAATAATCACCACCTATCCCACCATATGCTACAGTGAATGTTTTCGTAAGTTGTATAAGGGGAAGAACATTATTTTAAGGTAAAACCGTTATAGGTAAGAAAGGTCCCGTCGAGATTTAAACCAGAGTAGACATTCCACATATTGTCCCCAGGTATGAGGATAGGAGTTCTTCCACTTTTAAAATCTTCTCCAAATGTTGATTTCGATGGTGGATTCCGCAGCCAAGGATTGAATAGAATTTGAGATAATCTTCCGGAACTCCTAGGCAGCGAAATTGAATATCTGGATGATATTCTTCCATATATCGATAAGGATGAAAAAATTTCCATTTTTATACAAATGATCGTGTGTATTTTTTCGAATGCACTCTCTTCATAATGAAAATTCGTTGTGACGTATTAATGGGGGAAATGATTCACAAATTTATAATTTTACTTCGAATTGCCTCCGCTTAAAATGGATCTTGAATTCCTTTCATAATATGATTAGTAGTATGCTTAACTATGATAGAGGAAAAACGAGGTGCGTAGTACAATGACAGAGGGCTGTTATCGCAAAGAAATTAGCGCAGGGTTGGAAGTTGAAATTGTCCTAAAGAAAGATCAACGGACAGGAATATTAACAAAAGGAACGGTAAAAGACATTTTGACTAATTCCTCCTATCATCCCCACGGAATTAAAGTTCGATTAGTGGACGGACAGGTGGGAAGGGTAAGGAAAGTGAATTCAAGCGACTAAATAAACATCGCTAGAGCGCAAATATTTATAGTAGTTATCGCACATGTAAATAAAAAATCTCTCTTTTTACGTTGAATTACTAAAAATGGGAGATTTTTTATTTCAGTTAAGGCTTTGTTAAACAACGAAACGAGCCAAAAGTCAACACCGACATATAACAAAGCCTTGTTGAAAGATACCATCCAGAGTGGGATCCAATAAGGGAGAAAAAGAAGTGGAAAAAGCTAGGCATATGCACAATCTGTGTCTTCCTGCAAAAGCCCGAATATGCTCTCTGAATTAATGAAAAAAGTGTCAGTAATTCAAGCCGAAAAAATCCATTGTTTTATGGTAAGATGTGAGTAGTCTTCAGTAGTGAAATGGTTAAGTAAGGCTTTTTTTGGGAGGTTAAGAAATGTCTATCAGAATGTTAATAGGTAGAGCTGGAACAGGGAAAACAACTTACTGTATTAATGAGATGCAGGAAAAAATGAAAAATGAGCCAAATGGAGATCCGATCATTTATTTAGTACCTGAGCAAATGACATTTCTATCAGAATATAAATTACTATCGACATCTGATTTAGGTGGGATGATCCGAACACAAGTTTATAGCTTTTCTCGACTAGCTTGGAGAATTCTTCAAGAGACGGGTGGGATAAGCCGTTATCATATTAATAGCGTCGGTGTCAGCATGTTGATTCGAAAAATAATCGAGGACAAAAAAGAGCAGTTAACATTGTTTGAAAAAGCGGCAGATAAAACAGGATTTATTGAGCAATTGGAAAAACTGTTAACTGAATTTAAACGCTATTTGATTAAGCCGGAAGATTTAGCAGAACGGCACTTATCAGCAGATGATGCAAGTGAAAAAGTGCTCAAGGATAAACTTCATGATTTAGAAATTATTTACGAAGCATTTGAAGATGCGTTGTTAAATAAATATATAGATTCAGAGGACTATTTGCGCTTATTAGGAGAGCAGATTGCTTCCTCCGCATATTTACAAGATGCGACGATTTATATCGATGGCTTCTATAGCTTTACACCGCAAGAATACATGATTATTGAACAGTTGATGAAGCATAGTAAAGATATGACCATTGCATTAACATTAGATCGGCCATTTCATCATGAAGCTCCCGATGAGCTTCATCTTTTTCGGATGGCTGGAGAAACGTGCCAGACTCTCTACGAAATGGCAAAAGTTGAAGGGGTGCATGTGGAGGAGATTCTATTCCAAGAGCAAGTTAGATTGACAAATGATTCTTTAAAACATTTAGAATCTTTTTTTGAACAGAGACCGACTGTTTCGTTCGAAGGGACGCCATTGGTGCATTTGGCACAGGCTGTTAATCGAAGAGCGGAAGTTGAGGGAATAGCAAGAGCTATTCGCAAGCTTGCGAGAGAAGAGAATTATCGCTACCGTGATATTGCCATTTTGCTAAGAAATGGGCAACAATACTATGATCTGATTGAAAATATATTTGCGGACTATGATATTCCTGTCTTTATTGACCAAAAAAGAACGATGTTAAATCATCCGCTAATTGAGCTTATTCGCTCAAGTCTTGAAGTGATTAACGGATTTTGGAGGTATGAACCTGTCTTTCGAGCAGTAAAAACGGAGCTTCTTTTCCCAGAAGGAGGCGATGTGTATAGACTGCGGGCGCAGATGGATCAACTGGAAAATTATGTGTTGGAACATGGCATTCAAGGTAAGAAGTGGATGCAAAAGGAACGCTGGACATACCGACGATTTAAAGGATTAGAGCTGGAAGCATTTGCTCAAACTGATGCGGAAAAGGAAAAAGAAGAGGAACTCAATGGGTTGAAGAAGATGATCTCAACACCAATTCAACGATTGGCAAAGAGATTCGCCAAAGCGAGAACAGGAAGAGAGCTCTGTGCAGCACTATATTACTTTTTAGAAGAACTTCATATTCCGGCGAAGTTGGAACAATGGAAATTACAAGAAGAAGAGGCTGGGAATTTAGTCCGAGCAAGGGAGCATGATCAGGCGTGGAACGGAATGATTGATCTTCTCGATCAATTTGTGGAAATGCTAGGAGATGAAGAGATTTCTTTGAAGAAGTTTGCCACGATTCTTGATGCGGGGCTGGAATCACTTCGATTCTCTCTTGTACCGCCGTCTATCGATCAAGTGTTAGTAGCAGATCTTGAGAAATCGAGATTAACCGAGATCAAGGCTGCTTTTGTAATTGGGTTGAATGACGGAGTTCTGCCGGCCAAATTTTCTGAGGAAGGGCTGATTGCAGATGAGGAAAGAGAGAGGTTAGCAGTAAAGGGAATTGAAATTGCTCCGAGTAGTCGAAAGAGATTGCTAGATGAAGAATTTCTTGCGTATAATGCTCTGACAACAGCATCTGAACGCCTATTTGTGAGCTATCCTTTGGCCAATGATGATGGAAAGGCCTTAATGCCTTCATTGTATATTAATAGGTTGCTGGAAATTTTCCCTCACATTCAGTCACATCACTATATTCAAGAAATTTCTGAGCTTCCTGAACTGGAGCAAATAGACTATATCTCTCATGAAGAGACAAGCCTGTCTTTGTTAACTGGACAACTTCAGCAGCAAAAGCGGGGCTATCCTATTTATGATATTTGGTGGGATGTCTATAACTATTATGTAGGAAATGTAAAGTGGAGAGAGCGGGCTAAAAAAGTTCTGCAGAGCTTAAATTACAAAAATGAATCGACTCAACTTTCTGAAGATACGAGCAAGGAGCTATATTCAGAAGTGATTCAAGGAAGTGTGTCACGGATGGAGCTTTTTTCTGCCTGTCCGTTTTCCCATTTTGCCCAACACGGCTTGAAGCTCAGAGAAAGACAGGTCTTTCGCTTAGAGGCTCCGGATATTGGGGAATTATTTCATGGTGCCCTAAAATATATAGTCGAGACAGTAATGGTGAGTGAAAAATCATGGGAGCGGATGACTCAGATGGAAATCGAGCAGCTGGCAAAGGAAGCGGTTGAACTTTTAGCGCCGAAACTGCAGCATGAAATATTATTAAGCTCGAATCGCCATCATTATATAAAAAGAAAATTAGCAGAGATAATTAAGAGAGCCTCGCTCGTCTTGCAGGAGCATGCGAAAGCGAGCGGTTTTGCACCTGTCGGCCTTGAGCTTGGTTTTGGACCGAAGCAAAAGCTGCCGCCGTTGAAATTTTCCTTGCGAAATGGAACAAAGATGGAGCTTATTGGTCGAATTGACCGCATTGATAAGGCGGAGGATGAAAACGGAGTATACTTAAGGATTATGGATTATAAATCAAGTGCAAAAGATGTCAATTTAAATGAAGTATACTACGGATTATCACTGCAAATGTTAACCTATCTCGATATTGTTGTAGCGAATTCGAAAGCGTTAATTGGCAAAGAAGCGGACCCGGCTGGAGTCCTCTATTTTCACGTCCACAATCCGATCGTCAACACAAGCAAAATGCTCACTTTGGACGAGCTTGATAACCAGTTGTTTAAAAAATTTAAAATGAATGGTTTATTGCTGGGTGAAGAAAAAATTATTCGCTTGATGGATAGAACCGTCGATACAGGTGATTCTGCTATCATCGCAGCGGGGATAAAAAAAGACGGAACACTTACGAAGCGTTCAAAGGTGGCAAGCCATGAGGAATTTGAGCAGCTAAGACGCTTTGTTCGCAAGTATTACGTGAAAACAGGAAATGCAATCGCAGGTGGAGATGTGAAAATTGCCCCCTATAAACTAAAGGAGCGCAAGCCTTGTACATTTTGCTCCTTTAAATCGGTTTGTCAATTCGATGAATCGTTAGAAGCGAATGACTATCGCAATCTATCGTCCTATTCTAAAGAGGAAATTTTGCAGATGATGAGACAGGAGGAGGAAATCGATGAAGATACCAACTAAACCGGTGGAAGCAACGTGGACAGACGACCAATGGAAGGCAATATGGGCAAGCGGTCAGGATATTCTTGTTGCGGCAGCGGCTGGTTCGGGGAAGACGGCAGTTCTTGTAGAACGGATGATCAATAAGATCATTTCAACCGCTGAGCCAATTGACGTGGACGAGCTATTAGTTGTAACCTTTACGAATGCCTCTGCTGCTGAGATGAGACATCGAATTGGAGAAGCATTAGAAAAAGCCATTAGTGATAATCCTTCTTCAAAGCATTTACGTAAACAGCTTAGTTTACTAAATAGGGCCTCTATCTCAACTCTCCATTCCTTTTGCTTGGAAGTCATTCGCAAATATTACTATCAAATTGATGTTGATCCGGGTTTTCGCATTGCCGATGAAACAGAAGTACAATTGTTAAGAGATGAAGTGATGGAGGAGCTTTTTGAGAATGAATATGGCAAGAAGGAAAATGAGGCCTTTTTTGAACTGGTAGATACTTTTTCCAATGATCGCAGTGATGTTGCCCTTCAGGATATTATCCGTGAGATTTACGATTTTGCCCAATCCAATCCTTCTCCACATGCTTATTTGCGATCGTTGAAGGAAATGTATGAGGTGGCTGAGGGAACAACAATTGAAGATCTGCCATTTGCCGATGTGCTCCTTTTTGATATCGAGCTGCAGTTAAAAGGAGCAAAGGAGCTCTTAGAAAATGGCTTGGAATTAACAAAGCTGCCTGGTGGTCCTTCCCCAAGGGTTGAGAATTTCATCGATGATATTCGCATCGTTGATAGTCTCCTGGCAGCGAAGGAAATATCGTGGGAAGAGCTTTATTTTCGCATGCAGGCAGAATCCTTTTCAAGGGCAAAGACATGCCGGGGGGATGAGTTTGATAAAAATCTGCTTGAAAGAGCACAAAAGCTGCGCGATAAGGCGAAAAAAATCGTTCAAACGATAAAAGATGAATTGTTTTCCAGAAGGCCTGAGAGCTTTATTCGAGATATAAGAGAAATGGCGCCCCATATTCACACCCTCGTTCAGTTAGTGGAAAGCTTTGCTGCCCGCTTCGCTGAAGTGAAGAAGGAAAAGGGATTAGTTGATTTTGCTGATTTAGAACATTTATGCCTGCAAATCCTGTCGGCGGAAGGAGGAAAACTGCTTCCTTCTGAAGCGGCTATTTCATATCGCAATCAGTTTAAAGAGGTTTTTGTCGATGAGTATCAGGATACAAATATGGTTCAGGAGGCTATTCTTCAGCTCGTTACAAAAGATGGGGAAAAGAGCGGGAATATGTTTATGGTGGGGGATGTGAAACAATCTATCTATCGTTTCCGCCTCGCTGAACCGAACCTGTTTTTAGGAAAATATTTGCGGTTTACTACTGATGGAGAACACACTGGATTAAAAATTGATCTAGCGCGCAACTTCCGCAGTCGCAAAGAAGTATTGGACGGAACGAATTTCCTTTTTAAACAGCTCATGGGAAAAACAGTCGGTGAGATTGAGTATGATAAAGCGGCGGAGCTCGTACAAGGTGCAAGCTATCCAGAAAGCGAACATCCAATTGAGTGGCTCTTGATTGAACAGGAAGGAAAAGATGACGCTGATTCTGAGGCGGATGAGCCAGATGTGCTACAGTTTGATGATGTTGAGTTGGAACAATCACAATTAGAAGCCCGAGTAATGGCTGATAAGATTAAGCAAATGGTTGTGGAGAGAAAAGAAATTTACAATGGAAAAACAAAATCGACTCGGCCGATCCAATATCGTGATATCGTAATTTTACTCCGTTCAATGACATGGGCGCCACAAATTATTGAAGAGTTTAAAGAAGCGGGAATTCCCGTATATGCCAATCTTTCGACTGGATATTTTGAGGCGACTGAGGTTTCGATCATGATGTCGCTGTTAAAAATTATTGATAATCCATATCAAGATATTCCATTAGCAGCGGTACTACGTTCTCCAATCATCGGTTTGAATGAAGAGGAGCTGGCACAAGTGCGCCTTCAAAAAAAGCATGGTTCCTTTTACGAAGCACTCGTGTCTTTTTGTCAAGAGAGAGCAGCAGAGGGAACAGAAGAAATCCAAGAAAAGCTGATACCCTTTATCGAGCGCTTGCACGGCTGGAGAAAGAAAGCCCGGCAAGGGGCTTTAGCTGAGTTAATATGGCAATTATATCGCGATACAAAATTTTACGATTTTGTTGGTGGACTCCCTGGGGGAAAACAGCGTCAAGCTAATTTACGCGCCCTCTATGATCGAGCCCGACAGTATGAGAATACTTCGTTTCGAGGTCTGTTCCGCTTTCTTCGCTTTATTGAAAGAATGACTGAGCGGGGAGATGATCTTGGAGCTGCGCGTGCCTTAGGCGAGCAAGAAGATGTTGTGCGCATCATGACAATTCATAGCAGTAAAGGTTTGGAGTTTCCGGTGGTGTTTGTTGCGGGAACAGCACGCCAGTTTAATATGATGGACCTGCGAAAACCGCAAATGCTTGATAAAGATCTTGGATTTGCGACAAAGTATATTAATGCGAAGAAACGAATTTCATATCCTTCCCTTCCGCAGCTTGCTTTTAAAAAGAAAAAGAAGCTGGAAATGCTTGCTGAAGAAATGAGGGTGCTTTATGTGGCGCTCACGCGAGCGAAGGAAAAATTATTTTTATTATCATCTGTAAAGGAACTAGATAAAAAAATTGCGGACTGGGAAAAGTCATTGTCAAATAAAGGATGGCTTTTAAAGGAGTATGAACGCGCTGCGGCGAAAAGCTATTTAGACTGGATTGGTCCAGCATTGATTAGACATCGGGATGCGGACATATTGCGTGGAATTGAAAGCACTGATAAGTTGGTGCCAGCTGAAATTTATGAGCACTCTTCCTCTTGGAAAATTGAGTTTATGAAAGCGAATGACTTAATTGTGAGAGAAAAGGAAAAGCTCCCCGATGAGAATGATTTGATGGGGCGTGTCTATCAAGGGCTTACTGTTGAGATAGAGTCAAACTGGAAGGAAGAAATCAAAAAAAATTTAACATTTCAGTATCCTTTTAAGGAAGCTGCCATGCATCGTTCAAAACAGTCGGTTTCAGAGATGAAACGTCAATGGGAAATGATTGATGAGGAGAGTGGAAAAGATTTGCTCTCATTTTCTAAACCAATCCTTAATCGTCCTCGATTCATGCAGGAAAAAACGATTACTCCTGCAGAAAGAGGAACGGCAATGCATATGGTGATGCAGCATGTCAATTTAGCAGCGGACATCACAGTTTCCTCCGTTATAGCTCAGCTTGAAGAGATGGTGGCCAAGGAATTGCTAACCGAAGAGCAGAAGCAAGTGATCGATGTAGAACAAATTGTGAAGTTTTTTACGACAGAGCTAGGGGAACGGATGCTGCACGCAGATTTCTTAAACAGAGAGATCCCGTTCAATGCCGTTTTTCCTGCAAGTGTTGTTTATCCGAACTGGATTGGTGATAATGAACCGATTCTTGTGCAAGGAATTATCGATTGTGCGTTTGTTGACGCAGCTGGCTTAGTTCTTGTCGATTACAAGACGGACGCGATTCAAGAGCGCTATCAAGGTGGTTTTGAACAAGCAAGACCAATTCTTGAGGAACGTTATCGCGTCCAGCTTAATCTTTATGCTCAAGCATTGGAACAAATTTTGCAAAAAGAAGTGACAGAACGCTATTTATTTTTCTTCGATGGTGGTCATGTTTTAAAACTTTAAATGAAAGTTGTGGCTATCGGCATGAGTGCCCTAACGAAATCGAATATGCCGAATTTTCAACAGCAAATCGTCTAAATAATATCTCCCCTTAAAACAAAAAAACAGTCCTCAATTCAGCTTGAGGACTGTTTCTATTTGGAGGTTTACAAACTTGAAAGCAAAATTTTTTAACTCGTGCGGATGGTGAGTTTTGCAGCCGTTCCGGCTTTTGTGAACGAAGCCTAGTAGTGTGCAGATGCTTTTTCGTTCTTTCGCCCATTTATTTGGTCCGATTTGAATCAACTGATATGCTTTAAAAATCAACAATATCTATGAAGAAATGCCTTAATTGTTTCCTACCAAAGGCTGATCGACAAGGTTTGTATCGAGAGTATTGCTGGCGCTTATGAGATTGTTAGTAATAATAAAGCCGCCAGTATTACCAGCCCCCGAGCCCGACATCGATTTTGAAGCGCTCTTCGGAGAGATGAAGAGAGAATCTCCAAATTGAAGCACTCCTCCTCCTAAATTAATTACTTGAACAGGTCCTACAATTGCAGGCATACTAAAACACCCTTTTCTAATGGAGTAAAACATCCCTAATTTAAATGCCTATTAAAATATTATGCTTTTTTGCCAATAATGTTACTCAATTGCGGGGGTGAAGATGGCGGATATGCTTGATCCTAGACTCCATATTGATATTTTTCGTGTTTCCAATATGGATAACTGAAGATGTGGACACCCCTGTTATATCGAGAAATCCCACCTTAATGATAGGATGAATCGAGTTTGTCTCAAAGGTCACATTTTCGAAAATGGGCTCCATTGGAATCGCTTCAGTAAAAATATCGAAATCAGAGAACCTGATTTCATTGCTAAAAAAAGTTTGACGCTCACGCTGCAAAGCGATTGCACGAGAAAAAGCTTGAATTTGTGAAGAATCTCCGATTTCGAAAGTGGAGACGATCGATAAAGAATTGATGATAATACGATCAACAACAGAGGTTCTCTTGTTCAGCATTCCGTTACCCCTGTGGATTCAGTGGCACAAATGGACCGATAATCAGTGATTCTGCAGGGGTGTCAAAAATGGATGAGAGTTGTATCGTTTCTGCATCCCCAATTAGAACAATTGACGAGCTGGAGACAGCTTCTACTTGCATGTTGCCAACTTGAAGCTCTTCATTATAAATTTGTAAATTCATATCATTCATCATCCTTTCGAGTAGATTCTTTTGATAAATTATTTAGAAAAACAAAAACAGCACTTCCAATATCCTTTTTCATTTGTTCAACAATTCCATCTGTCATTTTTTGTGACGCTTCAGCACTTCGCTCTTTTTCGGGAATTTGGGCAAGATAATGATCGAGCCGGCCGGGAAGCTGCTTTTTAATATCATTTTTTATAAAGTCAATATAAGAATCATCCACATTTATTTGCAATTGCTCTTCGTATTCTTTAATGAGAGAGTTCAAGTCTTTGTCTAAGTACTCCTCAATTTTTTGCTCAAGCTCCCTAAGTGGTTTCCATTTAGTTTTCATAGGAAAAGAAGTGGATATATTTTTATTTTGGACTTCGAAATCTTCTATTCCTTCTGGATTGGCTGGATTTAAGCCGATATTTAAAGTTCCTTCTAAGGTTTCGACCTTTAATTGGTCGAATTTATATTCGATTGTTCCCACCTGAACAGGCGGTTGGGCCCGAACATCTTTGAGTTCATCAGATAAACCCTTTACTTTTTTCTCTAACTCAACAATTCTTTTATCTTGGGCTTCCACAAAGCGGTGCAACTTTTCTAAATATGAGTAGTATTCACGGTTCATAGCATTCCAGCACCACCTGCTGGAGGGGCTAATGGGACGGAAGGAACATGGAGATAGTCTGTTTCAATTTCTTCTGGTTTAAGCGGAATGGGGGCTGGTTCTGTAAACCCACCCGTATTATATAAATGACTTGACGGTTTAATAATCCCCGCACTGCCGATTTGCAGGACACAGGAATTGGCAAGACTTCCGATCCGAAAATTATTTATTACAATTGATTGTTGAATGTTAAAATTCATAAAATCACACCTTTAAGTTCTTCTAACTGTTGAAAAGGATACTTTGATCAGCGACATCCTGATCGAACGTATTGGTAGAGCTGTAGTTGTTGTGAACCTCTAATACATCTCCCGTATTAAATGAGCCTGCACCTGCAAAAGTCTTTACAGAAGCAATGGGCATGATTTTGTAGACATCTCCAATATTAAAAACAGAGCTTGTTCCAATTGCATTGACTTGGGCAATCCCAACAATGGCTGGCATAGGCAACATCCTTTGTAATTAGGTTTCCTCTTTTATCGTATGAATTTCTGGGGCAAATGTGATGAAATCGCCTAAGATGAAAAAGTAAAATCCCGCTTATAGGTAAAAGGTGGTGGGCGAGCCATACAAAAGATCATGATAGAATGATAATATCTTCAGTCTAGGAGAGAAAAAGCGGAAATAAAATAGAACGGAGAGCGGAACATTTAATTGCCCTTCAAAACAGGCAGTTGAGAATGTAGATGATGAAGTGGGTTTTTTAGAAGCACATTGGGGCACGAGCGGGATTCTTCCATTATATTTGAAAATTGCATGTCCATATACTTCCATCTATAATCGAAGATATAACAATTTTAAAGGAGCTATAATGGATACTTCAAAAACTAATAGAATTATATCTTTAGATATGATGAGGGGATTTTCCATTTTCGGAATATTTCTTGTCAATATGCTGTCCTTTCATTCACCTATGCTTTATTTGAACCCTGCTACCTGGTGGGGATCACCGCTCGATAAGGGAAGCTATGCTTTGATTGACATTTTTGCACAAGGGAGCTTTTATCCCCTCTTTTCTTTACTGTTTGGCTATGGATTAGTTCTTCTTTATGAAAGAACGGTAGGAAGAGGGAATGCATTTGCGCCAATTGCATTTCGGCGTTTAGGTGTCCTACTGGTGTTCGGAATGGTTCATGCCTTTTTTATTTGGCATGGAGATATTTTGATCAATTATGCGGTGTTTGGCTTTCTTTTCTTACTTTTCATAAGGGGATCAGGCGTGGGAATGACCATAACAGGTGGACTTATGTGGTTTATCCCCCAACTTATTTTCTGCTTTTTATTGATTATTACTGCATTATTCATGCCAGAGTTAGAGTCGTCTATTTATCAGGTAGAGATGGCAAAATATTCGATTGAAGTGTATCAAGGAGGGAGTTTAGCAGAGATTTTTTCACAAAGATGGAATGATTGGTATATGGTCAACAACTTTGGCAACGGCATTATTATGTTGTTTTCAATCTTTCCATTCTTTTTAATCGGGGGAGGTGCTGCCAAATTAAGATGGATGGAAAGGGTAGCAGAACTGCGAAGGCCGTTAATGATAAGTTTCTTCCTTTTTTTTCTGCTCGGCCTGTTTCTGAAGCTTTGTCCGTACATCTTTCAAGGCGGACTTGCTTTTGAATATATACAAGACTCCTTAGGCGGACCGTTGCTTGCCGTTTCCTATGCGATCGTGATTGCCTTAGCTGCAGATACGATAAGAGGAAGAAAGCTGCTCAGCTTTTTAGCGCCTGTAGGACAAATGTCGTTAAGCAATTATTTGTTGCAGTCAGTAATCTCAACAACAATTTTCTATTCTTATGGGTTTGGACTCTACAATCAAATATCCGTTTTTTCTGGTTCACTTCTTGTTTGCGTTATTTTTGCATTGCAAGTTATTTTCAGTTCGTACTGGATGAAGACGCATCAATTTGGTCCGATGGAATGGGTTTGGAGGAGTGCCACATATAAGAAATGGCAAAGGTGGAAAAAATAATGTAATGGAGGATGAGAGGATGAAATTTGTTACAGCACGTGATGCGGAAGGGATTTTTGTTGGCATTATTGAAGAAGGAGAAAAGCGAGTTCTGCCATTAAACCGCGGAGAAAACGATTTACCAAAGACACTTGAAGAATGTATTGCCACAGAAGGATTTTTTGAGCAAGCGATTTCTATTTATCAGCAGGCTAAAGAATCTGCTGATGAACAGTTTATCAACTTAGAGGCAGTCACTCTTTTAGCACCGATTCCAAGACCGAAGAAAAATATATTTTGTGTTGGTAAAAACTATGCAGAGCATGCTATTGAGATGGGAAGTAAGGACGATATTCCGGAGCATATAATAGTCTTTACGAAGGCGCCGACAACAGTAATTGGGCCGAATGAACGAGTTCTACATCATCGTGATATGACCGAACAATTAGATTATGAGGGGGAATTAGCTGTTGTCATTGGAAAAAAAGGGAAAAACATAAAAAGAGAAGATGCTCTAAACTATGTATTTGGCTATACAATTATCAATGACGTGACAGCGAGAGATTTGCAATCAAAGCATAAGCAATATTTTATTGGAAAGAGCCTTGATACTACTTGCCCAATGGGGCCATGGATCGTGCATGCCTCAGCGCTGGGAAACCCTAATTCACTCAATATTGAAACGCGCATCAATCATGAAATTAGACAGCAATCAAATACTAATAATTTCATTTTTCCAGTGGAAGAAATCATTTCTGTTCTTTCTCAAGGAATGACTTTGGAGCCGGGAGATATCATTGCTACCGGTACTCCTTCAGGAGTTGGAAAAGGCTTTAAACCGCCTCGTTTTTTAAAAGCTGGAGACGAAATGGCCGTGACGATCGAAAAAATAGGGACGCTCATCAATCATATACAAGCTAATTGAGAAACACTTAAAAATCAGCTGGGATGAACCTTCTCATTTACTATTTCCAATGTAAATATGATAAGATATTCTCGAACTTAACCTGAGGAGGAGCGCGCATGTCAATACATATTCATGTTACAGCATGGGTTTTAACACTAGTCCTATTTTTCATTGCTTTTGGACTTCAAAAAGCTGGTAAAGAAAAGGGACAAAAAATTGTCCACATGATTTTACGTTTGTTTTATTTAATCACTTTTGCAACAGGTGGAATGTTTGTTCATTATTTACTATCTTCCTATTTAGTTGAGACGATCTTAAAAGTATTGTCTGGTATTCTCGTAATTGGCTTTATGGAGATGGTTCTCGTACGTACAAAAAAGGGAAAGACAACGACTGTTTTTTGGATTTTATTCTTGGTCTCACTTATTTCCGTTCTCTATTTAGGCTACAGCTTACCAATGTAAATGAGCAAATAAACAATAAAATATCGACAAAATTCTGAAAAAGCTGTCCAATTGGCAGCTTTTTCTTTATTTTCAATTTAACCTTTCCTTTAAATGTGGTATTTTAAAAGAGACAATTCAAGCTATTTAGTATAAGTAATATAGAAAACGTCTAGGTGGTTTCTATGATAAAAACTATTTCTTATATGTATAAAAATGCAAACGATTTAACAAAGTTCATTGAAGATCAGGCACTATATGAATACCCGAATATTTTTATACAGTTGTTTGCCAATTCAGCAGATAAAGAAGTGGTTGGCGCCATTCAGAAATGCCTACGTGCAGAGCTTCCGCTTGCGCATATTTTAGGCTGTACTGCTACGGCGGCCATCCAAAATGGACGGACGGTTCAAGAACAAATTAGCATTAACTTTACTGTTTTCGAAAGGACTGAGCTACACTCCTCATTATTTCTTTTCAATGATTATGATGTTAATGAGATGGGGAAAAAGCTTGCTGAAATGCTTACGAGTTTTGATACAAGAGCGCTCATTTTATTTTCTACAAACCATTGTGAAGAGCTATCTGCAGTTCTAAATCGTTTTTATCATGAAAATCCTGATGTAATAGTAGCAGGCGGTGTCGCTGTAGGCGATCAAATATGTCCTGAAGGTTTTGTTTTTTATGGGGATAAACAAAGTAATCATGGGATTGTAGCGGTATCATTGAACAATCCAGATTTGCAAATGGAGACCTTTGTCAATTTTAAACTTCAGGAAATAGGGAAATCTTTTACTATCACAAAAGCAAGCGGAAATATCATTTACGCAGTTGACAAGAAAAAACCACTTCAAATTATCCAGCGTTATTTAGGCAAGGCTTTTATTGAGGATATTGAGACGTTAAAAGAAGAGTTTTTGTTTATGTTAGACACAAAAGGAAATAAAAAGGGGATGAGGATATCGAAAATCCTTGAAAGTGGAGCTATTGAAATGAATCATCCTCTTGCTGAGGGAGATAAGTTAGTTTTCGCCTATGCGGATTTACCAGCAATTGTGGATAAGTCTGTTCGAGAAATGAAAGCATTGAGAAAGAGAAATGTAGAGGCGATTTTTACTTATAATTGCTTCTCTAGAAGAAGGATCTTGCATGGCTTTGCCGATGAAGAACTCCGAATCCTCCATTTACATGCACCAACAAACGGATTTTTTGCCAATGGGGAGATCGCTTATGCCGACGGCGGACCGGAATTGATTGGTCAGTCTTTTACTTATTTAGCTTTAGCAGAAAATAAAGTACATCGTAATAGAAAGAACATAGCAATGGATTATGCCATTTCTGACTCATTGAAAACAGTTGCGGCGTTAACTCATTTAATGAAAGCGTCTCAAGATGATATTAAGGATTTGAATGCGCATCTCCGAATTTCTGAACAATATTATCGCTCTCTCTTTGATAATAATGCAGATATCGTCTATTCAACTGATTTATCAGGGAACTTCACCAGTGTTAACCCCTCTTTTGAAAAAATGTTCGGATATAAGGAGGAAGAATTGCTTGGGAAATCCGCGCTAAAGTATATTAGTAGAGATGATATTCCAAGGGTCCGCTTGCACTTCTTCCGGGCAATTAAAGGAAAAGAACAATATTATAATATTGAAATCAACTCAAAGTCGGGAGAAAAAAACCTTTTTCATATTAAGAACATTCCCATTACGATTAATGGTGAATGCGTTGGGATCTA
The DNA here is from genome assembly GCF_005502275.1 of Robertmurraya siralis. Classification (GTDB taxonomy): domain Bacteria; phylum Bacillota; class Bacilli; order Bacillales; family Cytobacillaceae; genus Robertmurraya; species Robertmurraya siralis. Next base: position 25,760 of record NZ_SWLZ01000006.1, on the reverse strand, counting down.
CGGAATTGGTCGCAATATTACAGAACAAAAGAAAATCGAAGACCGAATTGTTCAGCTCGCCTATTTTGATCAGGACACGGGGCTGCCAAATCGGATCAAATTCACGGAGAAGCTTAATGAAACATTACAAAGAGCCAAAAAGAAAAAACGGCATATTGCTGTATTGGCAATTGATCTTGACCGTTTTAAGATGATTAATGACAGTCTCGGACATGACGCAGGTGATGAAATTTTAAAGGAGATCAGCGAACGAATTCAAGATGCCATTCCAAGCGGCGCTTATTTAGGGAGATTTAGTGGAGATAAGTTTAATCTTTTTCTTTCTAAAAATGTCAACATGGAAGAAATTATTAAAGTGGCTAAAATGATTTTGCGCAAGGTGACTGATCCGATTCATTTTTCTGAGAAGGAATTTTATATTACCGCTAGCATCGGGATCAGCCTTTTTCCGAATGACGGGAAGGATGAAATAACATTACTGAAAAATGCGGATATTGCCATGAATCGGAGCAAATATCCGGGTGGAAATCGAATTACGCTCTATTCTAAAAAAATGAATGAAGAAGCTTTTAAACGGCTGGAGCTAGAGAGTTATTTACGAAAAGCTCTGCAAAAACATGAATTTTTCCTTTGTTATCAACCGCTAATTGATCTGAAGACTGGCAAGCTCTACGGAAGTGAGGCGCTTATTCGTTGGAATCATCCTGTTCTCGGGCTCGTTCCACCAGGAGATTTTATTCCATTGGCAGAAGAAGCAGGCTTGATTGAGGAAATTGGAAGCTGGGTTTTAAAGACAGCTTGTAAACAAAATAAGCAATGGCAAAATTTAGGAATGGAAGGGTTAACTGTTTCTGTCAATGTCTCGGCAAATCAATTTCAGCAAACCAAATTTGTGAAAGAAGTGAAAAGGGCATTAGCGGATGCGCACCTCGAACCGAAATATTTAACGCTCGAATTAACAGAAAGTACGATGCTTCGCAATATTGATCATAGCATTGAAGTGATGAAATCTTTGCAGAAGTTAGGGGTTCGTGTATCAATTGATGATTTTGGCACTGGTTATTCATCGTTAAGCTACTTGAAAGATCTTCCAATAAACACCTTGAAAATTGATCGTTCTTTCATCAATAACTTAAGTCTTGAAACAACAGATATTGCCATTGTTAAGGCCATTATTACAATGGGATATGGACTTGCCGTCAAGGTTGTGGCTGAAGGGGTGGAAACAGAAGAGCAAATCAAGCTTCTTAAAGATTTAAACTGCCATTATGCCCAAGGCTTTTATCTTCATCAACCGCTGACAGCCGTTGATTTTGAAAAAATGCTGTTGGCAAAGTCGATATCATAGGAAAGTTTCGATAAATTCCATATCAATAAAGCTGCACGTATCGAAAAGGCGTCCTTGATAAGGACGCCTTTTCGTTAAGAAGATAATTTCTCAATGATCGTTCTTTTTCCATTATTCAATGTGAATTCGAACCGGTCATTTTTCTTTTCATAGTAACAAAAATGGTGCTGAATGCTGCAAATATCTTCTTGGTTGTCAAAAATAATGAAATTGACCCCCTCTTTGCGATCTTCCCCTTTTAAAAAAGTTAGATGATTATAACAGTAAATACAATCATAAACTGAAAATTGAAGTGAGTTTAAATGGGTGATGAATTGGTAAAAGGCGTCGTCAGATATTTCTTCTAGTAGCCGTTCCAGCGAATAAATGAGGTTTTTTCGGATTCGAAGAGTATCACTGCTTTTAAGAAGAAGAATTTCGTCTGCAGTTGCCATCTTCCCATCTTCAAATAAAACTCCTTTTCTCCAACGAGATTGTCGCAACACTTCAAGCTCTTGATGCAAATATTCCTCTAAAAGGGAAGCTTCCTCAGATTCATCCTCAAAAAAAACCCATTGGTCATTAATATACTCAATTGTACCTTCTATATAGGCGCGGATTTGGAACTCGATTAGTTTGGATCGTTGCTGTCTATTCATCGTTAACCTCCAAAAATAATAACTGCAGTCGTCATAACTATTGATACGATGTATCAAGGCTTTCTTTCATTGCCTTTAATCGTTAAAAAGGATCTGCTCAACATTCTTTCTAGACATTTTCCATTTATTTTAAACTTGCAAGGCCCTGCTTTTCTTAAAGTTAATTATTTTTGTCTAGAGCTTAGGACAATTAACCAATTTTTGAGCCCAGCATATGATGTTTACACGTACATTGTGAAATGCTGCTCTTAAAGAAGTAGCTTTGTAAAACAGAATTGATGAGAAATCGATTTTTGACTTATTTCGTGTGAAACTCTGGTTTCGCGCGCCTTTCAGTTATACTGAAAGGTCTTCTTATTCCATGAAACGTTAGGTGCAATCTCATTTGTCTCTATCTGGAATGAGGGAGAAAATGAGTTAAAAATTAACATCGATATTTAACAAAGCTAAAGAAATAAAAGGACACACGTTCAGCTTAGAAAGGATGATGACAATGTGTGGAATTACCGGATGGGTTGATTTTCAACGAAACATCTCAAATGAAAAAGATACACTCGTAAAAATGACGGAGACACTGGCGAAACGAGGTCCTGATGATACAAATATATGGATAGACACACATGTTGGTTTTGGCCATAAGCGGCTGATCGTTGTCGATGCAGAGGGCGGCAAACAGCCGATGGTACGTAAGAAAAATGGTAACCGCTACATCATTTGTTACAATGGTGAGCTCTATAATACAGAAGACATTCGCAAAGAACTCTTAATAAAAGGATATTCGTTTCAAGGTCATTCTGATACAGAAGTTCTGTTATCCGCCTATATGGAATGGGAAGAAAAATGCGTTGATTTTTTAAATGGGATATTCGCCTTTGCGATCTGGGATGAAAACAAACGGCAGCTTTTTATTGGAAGAGATCGTTTAGGTGTGAAGCCGTTATTTTTTTCAGAGCATCATAAGGGCTTGATTTTCGCTTCAGAAATAAAGGCACTTCTTGCGAATCGGGAAATGAAGGCAGAGATAGATCGGGAAGGCCTATCAGAAATATTCGCACTAGGACCTTCAAGATCCCCAGGAAATGGTATTTTTAAGGGTATTCTTGAATTGCGACCGGCTCATGCTTTAACCCTATCAGCGAGTAACGGTTTGAAAATTTGGCGCTATTGGAATGTGAAAAGTGAGAAGCACGAGGACACAATAGACGAGACGGTTGAAAAAGTGCGTTCCCTATTTAAAGATGCTGTTGAACGACAGCTTGTTTCCGATGTCCCACTGTGTACATTTCTATCAGGGGGAGTCGATTCAAGTGCGATAACGGCAGTTGCAGCGCTGGAATATGAAAAAACAGGAAAAGGTCCTTTGCATACTTTTTCAATTGATTATGAAGGAAATGAGCAATTTTTCAAAGCGAATGAATTTCAGCCAAATTCAGACGCAGTTTTTATAAGGCAGATGACACAGGAATTTAAGACAATTCATCATAATTATGTCATTACCCAAGAAGAGTTGGCGCAATTTTTAAAAGAATCTGTTCAAGTCCGCGATTTGCCAGGGATGGCCGATATTGATTCCTCATTATTATGGTTTTGTCGAGAGATAAAAAAAGAATTTGTTGTCGGTTTGTCTGGGGAATGCGCTGATGAAATCTTTGGCGGCTATCCATGGTTTCATCGCCCCGACGATCTGCAAAGAGAAGGATTTCCCTGGATGCGCTCCATTGATGAGCGTCAAAGTTTATTACAGGAAAAATGGCAGCAAAAATTAAGCTTACGAGAATATATGATGGAAAAATTTAATGCAACTGTCGCAGAAACTCCAAAGCTCGATGGAGAAAATTCTTTGGAAGCTGGAAGAAGAGAGCTTTTTTACTTAAATATGATCTGGTTTATGACCACTTTACTAGATCGAAAGGATCGCATGAGCATGGGGGCAAGCCTGGAGGTACGCGTTCCTTTTGCGGATCATCGATTGGTTGAATATGTGTGGAACATCCCATGGGAAATGAAGATGTACGGAAACAGGGAAAAAGGCTTACTCCGTAAAGCGTTGGAAGGTATTTTACCGCATGATGTATTGTATCGGAAAAAAAGTCCTTATCCAAAAACGCATAATCCGAAATACACAAAAGAAGTTCAAAATTTATTAACAGACATTATGAAAAAACGTGGCACCGTTCTCTATGAATTTTTCAATGAAGAAAAACTGAAAGCAATAATTGCTTCTGAGGGTGCCGCTTTTAAAGAACCATGGTTTGGTCAGTTAATGACAGGGCCGCAGCTTCTTGCCTATTTAGTACAGCTCCATTATTGGTTTGAAGAATACAATATTCAGCTTGTGGAATAATTTGGACGTTCCTCATGAGAAGCTCATGAGGACACCCTCGGGTGCAAAAAGCAAAACGATGTCCGCATGAAGGGTCCATGAGGACACCCTCAAGCGGAAAAAGCCAAATGGTGTCCGCATGAAGTACTCATGAGGACAAACTCAAGCGGAAAAAGCAAAACGATGTCCGCATGAAGGGCCCATGAGGACAAACTCAAGCAGAAAAAGCCAAATGGTGTCCGCATGAAGTACTCATGAGGACAAACTCAAGCGGAAAAAGCAAAACGATGTCCGCATGAAGGGCCCATGAGGACAAACTCAAGCAGAAAAAGCCAAATGGTGTCCAAAAGAAGGGTCCATGAGGACACCCTCAAGCAAATCATGTTCGGATGAAGGCTTCGCGAGTTGAATGTTAAGTAGTTCCTAAAATAATATTTCGCAAAATTGCTTGTTTAAACGAGTGCTCTCCCAAACGGAAGAGATTAGCAAAGAGGCTGTCTCCTTACTGTAAAACATTAGGGAGAGATGCAAAAATCAAACGTAGTGTGAATATTTGCCGTAGCTTTTTCGTTTGAAATTTTTACTAAGAGTTCTTTGGATTTGTTTTTTGCTCAGAAGAGATTTACACCATTCAAATATTTCGTTCGTTGTTACTTTTCTTTCAGGAAAAAGTAAGCGAAAATCCTGTAGACTACGTAAAATGGCATTTTCTATATTTTCTTCATATGAACAGCTTTGACAAATTAAAGTTCCAGGGTGTAGCTTTTTTAGACAAAATGAATGACATTTGGAACAATGGATCCCTTTCGTTAGTTCAGAGTATTGATATTTTGGCATGTAAGCGTTTGGATAGTGGGGATGGTTTTCTGCTAAAATGATGTCAGCGAGTTTTCTGTGTTTATCATTTAAAGTGGATTTATAATGTTTTAATTTTGTCATGAAGCGATTGATTTGTGAGGGGAGAATAATCGTTTGATTAGGCGGAGCCTGATACAAAGTAAAGTGGGGATGATTAAAAACAAGATATGATTTAATGGGAAAATGCTGCCCTTTTTCTTGTAAAAACCTCTTTAATAATGATTCGCATCGTTGTAATTGATGGAGTGGATTTTTTAGGGGGGTTCCACTAACATACTTCCAAAGTTCACCGTCAATAGTAAAATCTCCTTCAAAGTATTTTACATCAAAAATGTACAAACTATCTTGAGCGATACCTAAAGTATCAATTTGAAAAAATGAATTATTGTACTCTATTAGAAGACCATTTAAAAACAACCACTCTTCTGAAAAACTCTGCAATAATTCATCAAATTTCATTTCTCCTTCAAATCCTTTTTCAAGTTTTCATAGTAATGATAGTCTTTGTATGATAAATGTTTTCGACAGGCTAAAGAGCGTAGAAGCAATAACTCTGGGGATTCAAAACGAGGTAAAAGAATCAATGGATCACAGCCTTTCAATTTTTATCCAGCTCTATCGTAACATGTTTTGGATAGTTGAATAAAGTTGACGGGCAACTAGACTTAACGATAATCTTATAGTCGGGGTATATCAAACGAATAGGGTAGGAGGAACGGTGAATGAAAAAGTATATTTTGTTCATTTTGATCCCGTTGCTTCTTTTCTGTGGACTACCAGTTGGTGCAGTAGAAAAAGAAGAGCATAGTTTTCAGGATGAATCTATTTATTACATAATGATTGATCGGTTTAATAATAGTGATTTTTCAATCGATTTTAGCGTCGATGTCAATGATCCAAATCGCTATCATGGGGGTGATTTCCAAGGAATTATTGACCGACTTGATTATATTAAAGGAATGGGCTTTACAACAATCGGTCTATCTTCAGTTTTTGATAATGAAGATAATGGGTATCATGGCAAATGGACAAAAGATTTTTATCAGGTTGAGGAGCATTTTGGCACTCTCGAAACATTTAAGAAGCTTGTACAAAGGGCTCATGAGCTAGGATTAAAAATCGTAATCGACTTTAATGTTAATCACGTTGGTCCGAATCATTCATGGTTAAGCGAGGCTGATAAAAAAGAATGGTTTCGGCAAGAAAAGGTCAATGGACTTCCTACTTTAGCACATGAAAATTTAGAAGTGAAAAGTTATTTGCTTGAGATGGCTAAATGGTGGGTTGAAGAAACGAATATTGATGGTTTTCGACTTGAATATGTCGAGCAAATTCCAGTTCAATTTTGGCTTGAGTTTGCACAGGAAGTTCGAAAAGTGAAGGAAGATTTCTTTTTACTTGGAGATATCCAAACAGAGGAACCGGATTTATTGGAACGATATCAAGAAGTAGGTATTGATGGTTTCCTCGATTATTTATCTAATAGTGATTTAAGAGAAGGATTTTCAAGGCCTGATCAGTCTCTACAGCCGATAGTCGAGCAATCGCAACAAAATCAAGACATCTATGAAAATCCATATTTGTTAACAAGATTTATGGATAATCAACATGTACACCGTTTTACGAGAGATGCGGTCGTACAAAATGAGCATCCTGGTCCAAGATGGAAGATGGCTCTAACGTATTTATATACAACACCTGGCATTCCATTTGTCTTTTATGGGAGTGAGATTGCCTTAGATGGTGGGGAAGAGCCTGATAATCAAAGGCAAATGGATTTTCGAACCGATAAGGAATTAGTTGACTATATAACGAGCATTGCCAAAATTAGGAATGAACATCCTGTGCTAACAAGAGGGAGCATGGAAGTCATTTTTGAGCAGGATGGAATGATCGTATTTAAGCGGGAATACGAAGGGGAAACCTCAGTCATTGCCATTAATAATACAACGAAATCACAATCGGTAACATTGGCTGAAGAACTGGAAGATGAAAAAGAACTTCGCGGTTTGTTGAATGGTGATTTAGTGCGCAGTGAAGACGGACAGTACCGAATTATTCTTGATCGAGAAATGGCAGAAATATATGTACTAGCGGAAAAATCAGGACTCAATCTTCCGTTTATTGGAGCTACTGCAAGTGTCGTTATTTTGTTTATCGTGTTTTTGATTCTTGTCAAAAGGAAGGCTCGAAAACAATAAGGAAATGGAGAAAAACAAAACTGTTTTTCTCCATTTTTTATCAATATTAAGCAAGAATGCTCATTCTCTCAATAATTCGATCAACAAAGGTTGCAATTCTTCCCATATCGCTCTCTTGTGGTAAAAGTTCCACTTTTAATGTAACAGCTAGATTCGTTTTATCTTTTAAGCTGTCGCGAAAGGCATTTACAGCTCCGCAAAATTTTGGATAAAAACTATCTCCGGTACCGAACACACCTGTGATAAGATGTTCCCATGAGCGACTATTTAACTGAGTTTGTAATGGGATCATTTCTAACGGTACTTCTCCATCACCCCAAGTATAAGTTCCAATTAGGAGACCATCAAATGTAGGGAGCAAATGTAATGGAAAATCCTCCACGCGATAACAAGCGATATCGAGCCCTTTTAGCTTGAACTGTTCCATAATCATATGGGCAAGTTCTTCTGTATTGCCACTGATGGAGCTATAGACGATAGTTAGCTTCATAGCTCATCAAACCCATTCGATTCAGTTACTTTCGTATAGGTTCTTGATTTTTGTTCGAAGAAATCAGATTTCGTTTCATTCATCATTTCATCGCTAAACACATGAATCCATGGCATCGGGTTGTCACGGCCGCTATAATGGTTTTCAAGTCCTAATTGGCGAAAACGTTTATTTGCTAGATATTCAACATAACCTTCGAATTCCTCTAAATTGATTCCTTCAATCTCTTTTAAAATATAGCGGGCCCACTCCTTCTCCAACTCAACAGCCTCTGAAATGGAATGATAAACATATTGAATATTTTCTGGCGTATTAAGTTCTGGGTTTTCGGTCAGCAAAATTCTGATGAATTGGGCAATAAAGTAGGCATGCTGCATTTCATCTCTTTGAATATAGCTTATCATCGTGCTTGTCTTAAGCATTTTTTGTTGTCTGGCAAGATGATAGAAAAAGGCAAATCCTGCATAAAAATAAATACCTTCTAAATTAATCGACTGTACCGCTAGTTGAAATAAGTGCTGTGGAGTTGGTTCCTGACGGAAATTCTCATAGGCGATTAAAATGATTTGATTTCTTTTTCGCACAATTGGATCATCTTTTGCTTGATTAAAGCGTTCGATCTGCTCGCTTAAAGGAATAAGAGAGCTTAAAATATAGGAATAGGATTCATTATGAACCGCCTCTTGCTGAGCTATGACAGCAAAAATGGCTTTAAAGCTGGGATCGGTTACATAATCCATAACTTGTGTCATCGTTGGCGTTTGCAGACTATCTAAGGATGCCAACTGCGTGTTGACCCGTAAAAACACGTCCTTTTCAATGGAGCTTAAATGATCCCATTGCTTAATATCATCTTGCATATTTATTTCTTGCGCTTTCCAAAAATTTGCTAGCAGTGTTTGATACATGCGGTACATTTGCGGGTAGGCGATATCATTCCAGTTAAGAATTCCGGATGCTTTTCCGTTAATAACGCCTGTTGCTTTATTAGGAAATTCGGGATTTAATAATTTTATTTTTTTTAAAGTGCCAGTCATGAAAGAGGGCTCCCTTCTTTAGCAGTTAACTGTTGAAGTTTCGATTCTGTCAGCACAAGGCATCCATTAAGTCTGAAACTCGGGATTTCATCATTAATGTGGCGAGATGTTATAATGGTGCCTTATGCTGTTCTTATTAACTATGGCATGCTTCACATTCTTCAATTTCAGTTTGTGAGGTGCTGCGAACATAATAGGTTGTTTTCATGCCGGACTTCCACGCTTCTAGGTGAAGCTCAAGCAGCTCCTTTGCTTTAATATCATGGCGCACATAAAGATTGAAGCTAATGGCTTGATCGATATGGCGCTGTCTAGCAGCGTTTTGCTTAATGCTCCATTTTTGATCAAGTTCATGCCGGACTTTACGATAGTAATAATAAGTTTGATGATTTATATCTGGCGCTGTCACCTTAAATTTAAAGTTTTTCTTTTCCTCTGCGTATTCAAGAGCATAGAGCGGATCGATACCGTCTGTTGAGCCACCGATTTTCGCTGTGGAAGAATTAGGAGCAACTGCCATCATCCAGCCATTTCTTACCCCAAATGCTAGAATGTTTTCCTGCAGATTGACCCATCTAGACGATGTATATCCTTTGCGTTGAAAATAGTCTCCCGATTCCCATTCAGACCCTTTAAATAAGGAATACGCCCCTTTTTCTTTCGCTAATTCCATCGAAGCTTTAATCGTGTAAAAAGCGATGTCTTCATAGACTTCATCGGCATAATGAACAGCTTGAACTGATTCCCACTCGATTCCTTTTAAGGCAAGGAGATGATGCCAGCCAAATGTTCCAAGTCCGACAGCGCGATATTTCTCGTTCGTTGCTTTAGCTTGATGGACAGAAATATCATTTATATCAATCACGTTGTCTAGCATTCTCATTTGAATGGCAATTAATCGTTCTAAAACATTCGCTCTGATCGCGTTTGGTAAATGGATGGATGAGAGGTTGCAAACGACAAAGTCCCCGGGCTTTCTAATTATCACTATATTTCCATCTGCATCTGTAAATTCGCTTTGAATCGTAGTTGCTGACATGTTCTGACTAATCTCCGTGCACAGATTGCTGCAAAATATCGCTGTACGACCGCGTCCAAGCACATGCTTATTCGGGTTTTGCCGATTAACTTCATCGCGATAAAACATGTAAGGCGTTCCTGTTTCCAGCTGAGCAACCATGATACGAACCATAATATCCATTGCCCGGTATGATTTTCGGGGAAGAAGTGGATGGTTGACAGCCTCCTCATATTTTTGTGTGAAAAACTTTTCATCTGTTTCGTCGTAAAAATCCTCTAAACCAAGTGGATTTCCGTTTTCATCTTTCCAGCCCATTATTTGTTTTACTTGATGAGGACAGAAGGTATGCCATTCCCCGATACTTTTTCCATTTTCATCGACCTCTTCGATCTTTTTCATAAAAAGGTCAGGAATGGATACGCCTGTAAAAATATCGTGCGCTTTTCTTCGCTCGTCGCCATTATTCGTTTTTAAATCTAAAAAGCCATTCATAATATCTTTATGAAAAATATCTAAATAAATGGCGACAGCACCTTGCCGTTGACCAAGCTGATCGACGCTTACAGCAGTGTCATTAATTAAGCGAATCCAAGGGACAACCCCTGAAGAATTTCCTTTAAACTTTTTAATATCCGAGCCTAGCGCCCTTACTTTTCCATAGTAAATTCCGATGCCGCCTCCATCCTTACTCAATCGCGCAATATCCCAGTTGTTTAAGTAAATGCCGTCTAATGAGTCGTCCACTGTGTCAATAAAACAGGAGGATAGCTGACCATAGCTCTTACCGGCATTTGCTAGAGTCGGTGTAGCAACGGTCATATACAAGTTGCTTAAGGCCCAATACGCTTCTTTCACATACGACAATCGCTTTTGCCTTGCTTCATCTTTCATTAAGGTCATGGCGATGATCATGAACCGTTCCTGTGGAAGTTCATATACATTTTGATGATAGTCCTTTGCTAAATAACGATCGGCTAAAAGAAATAATCCCATATATGTAAAAAGGGTATCTTTATTTGGGTCAATTTCTTGGCCCAATTGTTCAATTTCCTCCTTGCTGTAGGCTTGAAGAAGATCGTTTGAGTAAATCCCGATGTCGCTTAAGTATTGAATGAGGTGAAAGAAATCGCCATATTTTTGCCTTGGTTCATACTTGCGAGAGGTTGCCGCTTTTTCGTAAAGCTCAAGCAGGAGCATATGTGCAGCAAGAAAAGTCCAGTTTGGTTCGATCATATCGACGTGATTTAATGCATATTGGAGAACCGTTTGCTTGGAAGTACGTTCATCTGTTGTAAGCAGTTGTTGCTCTATTTCCGTAACATTTAAGTTATATTTTTTTGCCGTGTTCTTCAGGGCTTCAAGAACCCTTTCATTTTTGGTTGCGAGTGTACTCATTGTTCAAAATCTCTCCCTTAATTTTTCGGAAGAGAGAAAGGTAACTAAAAAACCCACCTTCAAAAATGAAGATGGGTTAAAACGCTGATATTTAGTAGAAAAGGAACAAGCCTTTTTTGCTTAAACACCTTCGTTTTACCTTCCCAACTCCCGAAGAAGATAATGACGTATAAAAAAGGCAGGTCTCCTGACTTGTGCTTCATCCTACTTTAGGGCCTTCCCATCGAGATGATAGTGGCGTTCCCTATTTCGTCACACTTACAGTTGCGGGTACAGTTCTGGATTCTCACCAGATTCCCTATTAAGTCTATTACAGACACCTAATTTATCGGTTGTATACTATATATTGTGGTATATGGTTGTTACCCTTACTATATATGTAAGTTTGTTTTATTATAAGTGATCTATTTTAAAATGACAACCGTTTTAGCGATAATTTACGAATTGAACATCGATTGATAAATCGGCTTCTTTTATTGCGGCAATTATTGCCTGCAAGTCGTCGCGGCTTTTCGCTGTAACTCGGACTTGATCATCCTGCACCTGGCTTTTAACCTTTAAACCGCTATTTTTGATTAAAGTATTAATCTTTTTGGCGTTTTCTTTATCGATTCCTTGCACAAGCTTTGCCCGTTGTCTTACAGTTCCTCCAGAAGCACCTTCAATTTTGCCATAATCAAGATTCTTAATGGGAATGCCTCTTTTAATCATTTTACTGAGGAGAACATCCTTTAATTGTTCGAGCTTGTATTCATCATCTGATACAAGGACAAGTTCTTCATTATCAAGGGTTACTTTACTCTTACTTCCTTTAAAATCATAACGTGTGGAGATTTCTTTCATCGTTATATTAATTGCGTTCGTCACTTCGGAAAAATCTACTTTTGATACAATATCAAATGAGCTATCTTTTGCCATAATGAGCCCTCCTTTAAATACATGTATAATTTCCCTTCTAGGCACCATTATAGTAAAATATAGCAGTTCAAACAACTTTCGGAAAGACTACTTTCGCATGAAGTGTAAAATAGAGGAGTGTGTGACAATGGCTTTAAATGATTATGTAGGGCAGGTATTAACTTTAACTGTTGCAAGGTATGCCCAGTTTGGCTACTTTTTAACGGACGGAGAAGAAGATGTTCTGATGCATGAAAATGATACGGAGCTTGAATTAAAAGAGGGCGATGAAGTAGAGGTTTTCTTGTATGCTGATTCCCATGGGCGAGCCTCAGCAACATCAACGATTCCGAAAATCAAAGTGGGCGAGTATGGCTGGGCAAAGGTTAGTGATACAAAGCCGGGACTCGGTGTATTTTTAGATATTGGCATCAATAAGGATATGCTTTTAGGGGAAGAGGATTTACCAACGAAGAAGTCCGTTTGGCCAGCGGTCGGAGATTTGCTTTATATCACATTGCGGGTCAATCGAAATAATCGGATTTATGTGAAGCTTGCAACGGATCCTGTCATTGATGAAAAGAGAGTCAAGGCAACCCGTGCTGATTTTAACAAAAATATTCAAGGGCATATTTATCGTACGGCAAAGGTGGGAAGCTGGATTTTTACTGCTGAAGGCTTTAAAGGCTTTATTCACGAGTCACAGCGTCTAGCTGAACCGCGACTCGGTGAAAAAGTTGAGGGCAGGATTATAGATGTAAAAGAGGATGGAACGATCAATGTTTCGTTAACTCCACGGAAACAAGAAGCATTAGGGGCAGATGCAGAGAAAATTTACTCTTATTTGCAGTCTAGGAATGGTGCGATGCCATATGGAGACAAAAGTATGCCAGAAGATATCGAAGAGCGCTTCGGATTGAGCAAAGGTGCTTTTAAAAGAGCTCTTGGTAAACTGATGAAGGACGGCCTTGTTTATCAAGAAGATGGCTGGACTTATGAGAAAAAGGAAATTTAGGATTGTTTGATCGTCACCCATAATTTTTATATTGTGAAGGAATAGAGCAAACCGTAACAACAATATGACAGTTTCTCCCTGCAGCAGTTATATCAACGCATAAAAACACCCCGAAAACCTGTGAGTTTAGGGGTGCAGTGTATTGAGCTTGGAGAAACCCTCACCAAAATGGACAACATTGCTTTATATAGAAAGACCTGCCACATAAGGCGGGTTAAATATGCCATCTTGGGCAGCACATGCTGTCATTGTGCGTTTGCACCTTAGACCCTTTGCTTTGCTGCTTTATCTTTTGATAAGTGTGCCTTGTGCTATTGATTTTCTATAGTGTCTTACATTTTTGCAAGTCGAAAAATGAAAAGAGAAAGGAGCCAAGGTATTATTTATATTATTGTAAGCTCTTTCCTCTATGCCTCTTAGTGTCTAAAAATTCATAATTCGATATTTCTCAATCAAATATTTTAACCAACTTATCGATTTCACCGTTGGCTTTCCTAATGACCTTGAGGGATACTCCATTTTTTGTAGCATGATTACGATTATGACAAAAGTGGCATTATCTCCATCGTTGAGATAATGAATTGGTTTGTTATCAAATAACCATTGCTTATTGGTCTTATCATAAGAAACGCCATAGTTCAAGTAAGCATTTAAAGAAGTATCGACATAGTTGGGATCGCCTTCGGAAGAGGCATTAGTAGGACCATTAACAATATCACCTGTATCATTTCCATTATGCTCTTCGGCGCTACTTGCGGCGCTTATTTTTTTTACAGAACTATTTTCCTGTGCAGCACCCTGTTTATTAGACATCTGTGCGTTTTTTATAGATTCCGTGTGTTTATCAAATATTTCTTGGCTCACAGGTGTAATACCAGTTAGCTCATAATCGGTATTTCGGACAGCCTTTAAATCCACGACACCGTTTGTTCGGGTAAATGAATTGTATGTGCCATCTGCAGCCAATTTATCAGAAAAGTATCGCACCAGCTTACCATCATAGTAGAAGCTGTCAGTTTGTTTGTCATAAGTCAAGCCGTATTTTTCATAAATTGCATACTTCTTAGCAGTATCTTCTTTTGGCTGCCGGTTAAGTTTTTCTTGTTCTTGTGCGAATGTTGGGGTATTGGTGGAATATGCTCCGGCTCCTGCATGATTATTTGCAAATGACGCTCCTGTCCCTAGCGTGCTTAATACAACTAAGCAGAGAATAAGAGCGCCTGCTCTTTTCTTACTTGTGTCCATAATGGAAAATATTCTTTTCTTCATCCCTCTTATTCCTCCGTAAAAATTTGTTGAGAATGCCGTTGGCATTCTTGATTGATTTTTGATAACTCCAATGATTGTTTCACTATATTGTTGCCTCGTGCCAATATCGGTTTTGTTTACTACCTCCGCATCACATGATATTTCGCATTGTGATGCGATGGCCTTTGCCATTATATATATTACAGGGTTAAACCAATGAACAGCGGTTGCAAAAAGCACCAGACTTTTAAACCATAAATCTTTACGCTTGTAGTGAATCAATTCGTGTTTGAGGATGAATGATAGTTCATCCTCTGAAAAGTCAGTCCACGGCAACAAAATGGCGGGTCTTACAAAACCGATCATCATAGGACTTGAGATACAGGAACAAATATATAACTTAACTGGCGTGGTTATTTTCATCTCTGTTTTAATCTTTTGTAAGGTTTCACTCATTTGTTGATCGGGCTGCTCGCTCCATCTGCTTACCATTTTAAGAAAGCGAAAATGCCTTAGCCCATGATATATCATAAAAGCCAAAAAACCGACTATCCATAGGAAAGTGCCGATTTGATACCATGAGATTGTCGACAGCTCTTGTGTCAGTTTGTTAGTTGTAATGGTTGGGTCAACGATATTCCCCGGATTTCCCGGTATCATTTGCTGAATATAAGCGGGTCCGTCGTTCATCTGAATCAAGGCTGTGTCGGGATGAAACCGGAATGGAATAATTAAACCTATCACGAGAACTAACCAGATGTAATACAACCATTTTGCAGAGTATCTTTTTGACAGCCATGGAGTAGCGGCAATGAAGACCAAAACGAGCACTGACATGGTAACAGAGCATTCAATTAATGCAGTCATAAATTCCTGCATATTACGTCCTCCGTTCCTTCACCCATTTCATCAATTCTTCAATGTCGTCGTCGTTAAGCTGTTTCCCATCATAAAGGGTATTGACAAAACTAAGAAATGAGTTTCCGTGATAAAGTTTCATAAAGTTACCTGTTTCAAACTTCAAATAGTCCTCTTTGTCTACCAGAGGGAAGTAGGTACGTTCCTTCCCATTCTTCTCCGTTCGCAAAAACCCCTTTTCTACCAGCCGGAGCATCAGAGAAATGACAGTCGGTGCCTTCCATTCACGCTTATTCCCTAACGCTTCCATAATCATGTTAGTTGTGATGGGTGGCTCGTTCGCCCATACTACCTTCATAATTTCGAATTCCGTGTCAGGCAGTTTTTTAAAGTTTCCCATTCATATCATCTCCTTTTTAGGCAATTGCCTATATTTATATTTTGCAGTTGTCTAAAATGAATGTTAATAGTATTGAGAAAATTTTTTACAATTGTCTAAAATGTATTTAACAAGGTATCAAACTTAAATTTTGTTTTCATCACTGTTTTGCAAAGGTTTTATAATCTGTTGGTTACTTAATCAGTTTTGTTTTCATGCGTTCGAGGAGGGCTATAAAAGGATAACTGTGGGCACAGTTGCAAATCTTTTGTAGATGAACCTACAAAAATTGCTTGTTGGCAGATTTCCTTAAACCATGCCACTTCGGGCCACATTGACCCGAAGTGACCGTTGCCATATAAAAACACCGCCTGTAATTTCACTAAGGCGGTGTCTAGTGTAGTGTGCTTGATTGCAGTGCTGATAAACTGGCTTATACGGAGAGAAAACCCCAGTGTGAACTGGTCGTTTGCCTTTTAAGATACATTAGGTCGTCTTGGTTTGGCGCCTAGCAAACTTCAATCCTCATTCAATGATAAGCGAAATTTATCTACTCCCGTATCGGATTTTCCATTGAAAGAAAGTCAATCCAGATTGGATGACGATTGTTAAAGAAGCTCCATTGAGTTATCTCTGCAGAGTATTAATTGCTTATGGGTTTTTTCGCTTCTGGTCTATAGATGGTCTGTTTTTTTGGAATATTGATGTTTTCCTGCTTTGCGATTCTTTTCGCGCATCATATTTTTTTCGTGACGCAAGGCGTTATGATCTTGCGCTTTTTTGTCGTTATCAGAAGTATGAGGCATGACAAATACTCCTTTCTATTGAAGAGTCGTCTTATTGTCTGCCATTTGAAAAAGGAGTATGTACTTCAAAACTTTCCAGTGTTTTAAGCTGGAAGCTCGTTAAGAAAAAAGATAGCAATCGTCCCTGGCCCAGTATGGGAACCAATAGCGGCGCCGATGTCTGTAATCACTACTTCCTCAACATTAAGTTCTGCTTTGATTTGCTCTTTCATATCGAGCGCCAGCTCAAGACAATCAGCATGACTGATTCCAATTGTTTGCTTATCAAAATGCTGACCTCGTTCTTTCATTACTTCAATAATTCGGCGAAGGAGTTTTTTTTGTCCCCGATGTTTTTCGATTGGAATCAACTTGCCGTCTTCCATGTTGAGCAGAGGCTTGATGTTTAAGAGACCGCCCATAAATGCAGAGGCTCTCGATAATCTGCCGCCCTTTGCTAAATGGTTGAGGTCATCTACTGTAAATAAGTGCTCCATATGCTCACAACGAAATTTAATATCTCTTTCGATTTCCGCAAAAGATGCACCGCTTGCGGCAAGTTTTTGCGCTTCCATAACAACTAAGCCACAGCCAAGAGAGGCACATTTTGAATCAATAATCGATAAGTTGAAATCTGGATATTCTTCCTTCACTTGATTGCGGATCATTACAGCCGTTTGGTAGGTGCCGGATAGCTCAGATGAAAAGGCAATATAGATTCCTTCCTCCTTATTCTTTGCCATTTCCTTAAAATATTCTTCGAATTTCAATGGTGAGGCTTGGGATGTCTTCGGCATTTCCCCAGAGCGAATCGCCTTATAGACGGTTGATGGATCGATTGTTAATAAATCCTCGTATTCCTTCTCACCTAAGTGGACACCAAGAGGAAAAAGGGTGACGCCGCTTTCTTCATAAAAATTCAACGGCAAATCACATGCGCTGTCAGCTAAAATTTTTACTGACATAGACTACACCTGCTTTCAAATCATTTCTTTTAGTTTATAGAATTTATGAGAAAAACTCAATGAATACTAGTAAAATGGCGTGATGAAAAAACTGAGCACATTTTGTCCAATTTGGCTGCACAAGAATCGCTAAAGATCATATTGCTTTGATTAAAGAATGTAGGGGATTGAAATAATAAAGATATAATCGATGTGCTTGATTAAGGAAGAAAAAGGAGGTGGTCAACCTGCTTCATGCGAAAAAAATGATTGTCATCATTATCGGAGCCCTTTTAAATGCGCTTGCGATGAACCTATTTTTAATTCCTGCCAATGTTTATGCAAGTGGTTTTACAGGGACGGCACAGCTGCTTTCGAGCATTTTTGGTGGAAGTATTTCCACTGGAATTTTATTGTTTCTTTTGAATGTGCCGGTGACGATTTTAGGTTGGCTAAAAGTAGGGAAATCATTTACGTTATACAGCTTTATAAGCGTCGTCTTGATGTCGTTATTTTTAGAGATTATTCCTGTCTACCAGCTTTCTTCTGATATCCTCTTAAATGCCGTATTTGGAGGAGTGATTTCAGCAGTCGGAATTGGCTTTACCTTAAAATGGGGAGCTTCTACTGGAGGATTGGATATTATCGCAATGGTGCTTTCAAGGATGAATGACCGTCCGGTGGGGACTTACTTTTTTACGTTAAATGGGTTAATTATTATTACTGCCGGCTTCTTATATGGTTGGGAAAAAGCATTATATACACTTGTCACCCTGTATGCGTCTACGAGAGTAATTGATGCCATCCATACAAGGCATGAAAAAGTAACAGCAATGATTGTGACGAAGAGAGCGGAGGAGTTAACAGAAGCGATTCATTCGAGGATGTTAAGAGGCATTACGATGATTCCTGCAAAAGGAGCATTTACTAAAGAAGCAAAAAATATGTTGATTATCGTGATCACACGATATGAATTATTTGAATTGGAACAAATCATTAAAGAAGTGGATTCCCATGCATTTACGAATATTGTACAAACCACAGGGATAGTTGGTTTCTTTCGCAGAGATTAACTGGCATGAAATGAATTACTTGCATGTATACTTTAGTACGAACTCCTTTTGCCTAATTTTTTATTGTCCGACAATTTTATTGCAAAAAAAGTAAGCAAACGTGAACAGGAGGAAACGTAATGTTAAAGCAATTTACTTTGTTATTCCTGATTCCCTTTTTCGTGAATTTAGCATTTGGTGATGTGCAGCAAGAAGAAATTTTTCAAAATGTTCAGGTGGAAGGTGAACTAGGAGAGTATCGTGTTAAAGGAAAAGTAAGTGCAGACGCAGGAAAGTTATTTTACACTGTTGAGGATGGGCATTATCAATATATTAATGAGAAGGTGCTGCCATTGGCGGAGAAAAATTCAGCCATGGCTTTATTCGAACTGGAGATTAAAATTGCAAAAGAGAAGCTTCCGAAAAATGCAACTTTAATTCTCCATTTATACGAAAAGGATAAGCAGGGAAGGATCATTCATTCCTATCCGGTTGTGTTAGAACAAATATAAAAAGCTGGCCCCAGGCCAGCTTTTTATATTAAGTCAAATGATCAAGCTCATTTTGCAGCTGTGTTAATAATCGTTGCTCCGCTATAGTTGAATTGGCAAATGCCGAAGAAATCGCGTTTCTGGCCCGTTCGACAGCAGTATGCTGACCACTGCCCGTCGCATTTTTAGCCATATCTACCGCATTTCTTGCTTCGATAAAAAGTCGGTTGGCCATGGTTAAATTCCTCCCAATGAGGAGTCTTTCACATTTGCCATTTTCTTTGCCTCTGCTTCTGCATAGGTGGTGTGATAAGGAATGCGTTCATCATGTTTCGAAACAGCGTCAACCCCGCGTTGTACAAAACGTCTAGATTTGCTACTTCTACCCATTGCAATCCCTCCAGCCTTGAGCTTGTGAAACAGCTAGCAGCTGTTTCACGTCTTAGTATGCTCACAACTTTGTAAGTCATACAAGGGGAACATTCTGGTTAATCGCTATGATTGCTTTATAATGCTTTCAGATTTAGCAGTTCATTTAAATAGACAGCGACTCCATCTTGTTCGTTTGTTAATATTGTATCATTAGCAATATTTTTTAATTGGTCAATGGCATTGCCCATTGCGATTCCACGACCAGCATATTCAATCATCTCTAAATCATTGTCCTCATCTCCAAAAGCAATAATTCGCTCTTTCGGAATATTCATATAGTCGGAAACTTTTTGGATTCCAACGGCCTTATTTTGACCATGTCTCACAATTTCGATGACATGCCATGGAGCAGCCCAGCTTCGATGGTCTATCAATTCAGCATGAATATCGGAAAGGTGAGAGCGAATTGTTTTTAAATGTTCTTCCTCAGTATGGATAAGCATACTCGTTGGAGAATCGGTTAAAAATTCGCGTAAATCTCCTGTTGTAATGGATGGATTTCCCATTGAAAATACATCCAAAAGTTTCTCATCATGATAATGGAAATAGACCTCATCAATGACTTCAGCAACGATATTGTGGAATTGATAGTGGTAACAAATATCGACAACTTCTTTTGCAACTTGAATATCTAATGGTGTGTGATAAGCACCCCAATTTTTTGCAAGTGGATGGTGGACAAATGCTCCATTAAAATTAACAATCGGTGTATTTAAATGCAGTTCATGATAATACTGTTCACTGGAACGATAAGGTCTTCCAGTCGCTATCATAACGACATGTCCATCTTCTTTTGCCTTTTTAATGACTTTTTTTGTTGCTTCTGACAACGTTTTATCATCTGTTAATAAAGTGCCATCTAAATCTAATGCAATTAAATGTTTTTCAGCCATAAACGTCTCCTTCGTTATGATGTTATATTTTATCCATTGGCTTTGTTATATGTCGGTGCTGAGTTTTATCAGTTACATTGTTTAACAAAGCCTATCATTAACCATGAATAATGTAAGGTCTTATCCTAAGTGTAAAGCTTTAGGAATTTATTCGTCTACATGTTACACTAAAAATATAGGAAAACTTTACATAATAGGCTCTATACTTGAGCAGTTAATGTATTCCTACTTATAGGTTACCAATTTTCGCAAAGTTTTGTAAAAGAATTTGTTTATCATCATTTGTTTGGAGGGACTCGCAGTTGATCATTATAGAAAATAAATCAATCGCTGATATTCCATTATTACATGTAGTAGAGCAGAAAAACAATGACAAGTCTCTTCCGTTTATTCTGTTTATCCATGGATTTGAGAGCGTCAAGGAAAATAACTTACATTATGCTTATTTACTGGCAAACAAGGGATTTAGAGTGGTGATGCCAGAAGCAATCTACCATGGAGAGAGACAGACAGGATTAAATTCCCTAGAGATGAATATTAAGTTCTGGGAAATTGTCACAAAAACGATTGATGAGCTTCAATTAATAAAAGACTATTATGAAAGTGAAAATAAAATTATTCCAAATCAAATTGGGTTGGCAGGAACATCTATGGGAGGCATGATTACTTTAGGAGCTTTAACTCAATATTCGTGGATTAAAGCTGCTGTCAGTTTGATGGGGATGCCTTATTATGAACAATTCTCACAATACCAAATTGAACAATTTGCGGCTAAAGGGGTGAAGCTACCTTTTACGGAACAAGAAAAAGAAGCAATTCTGGAGCATTTAAGAACATATGATTTAAGTATGCAGACGGAAAAATTAAATGAGCGCCCATTGCTGTTTTGGCATGGAATGAAGGATCCGATTGTGCCGTATAAGTACACGTATCAATTTTACGAGAGCATTAAACCGCTCTATCAGCATAGTCCAGAAAATCTTCAGTTTATTACGGATGAAAAGGCTGATCATAAAGTAAGTCGAGTTGGCGTTCTTAAGCTTGTCGAATGGTTTGAGAAGCATGTTAAGGAAGCTGAAATTCTTGAAATGACTAAGTAAAAAATAAAGTTTTCGGTCAAATGATGATTGGTTTTTCTCTCTGATTCCATGATGCGATGGAGAAAACTTGTGTTCCTTACGTTGTTTCACGGAATTTGAAGACCTTAATGACGGGTGAGACCTTGGTTTCAAACGGAATGCCAAAAATCAACACAATATCTAACAAAGCAAAAAAAGGTTATCGTTTGAAAACGATGGCTTCTTTGTCTAAGATGATAGGTATAGTGAAGTAAGGCTATAACGAAATGAGGAGTGAAAGATATGGAACAAGAATTAAAAGATAGCATTATGGGAGCATTAGAACTTGTTGTAGACCCAGAGCTTGGTATAGATGTTGTAAATTTAGGCTTAGTGTATGATGTAGAAATGAATGAGGAAGGGATGGCAACTGTAACGATGACCTTAACCTCCATGGGGTGTCCGTTAGCAGGAACGATTGTTGATCAAGTGAAAGCAGCCCTTGCAGAAATTCCAGAAGTAAAAGACACAGAAGTGAATATTGTTTGGAATCCACCTTGGACAAAGGACAAAATGTCTAGATATGCTAAGATTGCATTGGGAATTCGCTAATATAAATTTATATCGTTGAAATTTGCATAGAGTTTTTTAGATAGCTGAGCCCATTTTGTACGAAAGAGCTGTTTTGTACAAAATGGGCTCAAAATCGTTAATAGTTCCCGATATTTGTGATCTCCTTCACTTTTTTATGAAATGAGAAAGCATATACTTCTTTTATAGGGGCTTTTTTGGTTTTTATTGAAATAAGCCCATTGAAAAGAAGGGAGTCATTTGTAAATGATATTTACGAGAGATTTTCATAAAGACCCTTTTATCGTAATTTGGGAACTCACAAGGGCCTGTCAGTTGAAGTGCCTGCATTGTCGGGCAGAAGCCCAATATAAAAGAGATCCGAGAGAACTTACATTTGAACAAGGGAAGGATTTAATTGAACAAATTTATGAAATGAATAATCCAATGCTTGTATTTACAGGTGGGGATCCTCTAATGCGTCCGGATGTTTTTGACATCGCTGAATATGCTGTTAAAAAAGGAGTGCGGGTCTCTATGACCCCGAGTGCGACTCCAAATGTGACGAAGGAAGCAATTGAGAAAGCAAAAGAAGTTGGACTTTCACGTTGGGCTTTTAGCCTGGATGGGCATAACGCCAAAATACACGATCATTTTAGAGGTACTGAAGGTTCTTTTGATTTAACAATGGAGAGAATTCGTTATTTGCATGAGCTGGAGATCCCGATTCAAATAAATACAGTTATTTCAAGGTATAATGTTGAATACTTAAATGAGATGGCACAATTAATTGAGGAATTGGATTGTGTGTTATGGAGTGTTTTTTTTCTGGTGCCAACCGGCAGAGGGCAAGAAAGCGACATGATATCACCGGTGGAACACGAGAAGGTATTTATATGGCTTCATGATTTAAGCAAACGGGTTAGGTTTGATATTAAAACAACAGCGGCTCAGCATTATCGTCGTGTATTTATTCAGCAAAAAATGCGTGAAGCAAAAGGACAAGCAGATGAAATCCGTTACTTAGATGCTTTAACTGAACAAGGCTTAACAGGTTCAATTGATGGTTTAGGAAGAGCTCCAAAAGGGGTTAATGACGGAAATGGATTTGTTTTCATTTCTCATATCGGGGATGTTTACCCTAGTGGCTTACTGCCAATAAAAGCTGGAAATGTGAAGGAACAGCCGCTGGCAGAAATTTACCGTGAATCTCCTATTTTTAAGGATTTGCGAAATCCAGATAAATACAAAGGCAAGTGTGGCGTTTGCGAATTTAGATACGTTTGTGGCGGGTCCCGTTCACGAGCTTACGCAATGACCGGGGATTATTTAGAAAGTGAGCCATTCTGTGTCTATATTCCAAAATCGTTAAGACAAAAACAAAAATAGAGTGTCGTGGTGGTGTCCCCAGAAGTTTATTATTGCACTAACTTTTGGGGGAACAGCACGGCTCACTCTATTTTTATCATTGCATAAAAAGCGTCAAAGAAGTGGAATTACTCAATGTTGCAATAGATGATCGGGCAATCTTCACAGCCAATCTCGTCCTTTAAAAACTGTAAATCATGAATGATAATTTTCCCTTTGGTAACGGAAATGATATTCTCCCTTTTTAGTTCGTTCAATATCCGGTTCGTACTCTCACGGGAAGTGCCGCAAAAATTGGCAAGTTCCTGATTGGTTAAAGGTAAGTCGATTAAAATTCCATCGGATAAATGAACTCCATAGCTGTTTGTCATTCTGATAAGAGTGGAGTATAGCGCACCTTTTTTGCCATTGAGAACGAGGTCGCGAAACTTTGTTTGCGTTTTCCTAGAGTGATCACTCATCCACTTCATAAATTCAAAAGCAAGTGAACCGTTTCTAAGCATTTCCTTTTCAAGAGTATCTTTTTTGACAGCTGCTATTTCCGCGTCATCAATAACAAGGGCGTTTAACATATATTTGGGGGAATGTGTAAAAATCGATAGTTCCCCACAAATATCATTCGTACTGCATATCCGTAATGACAGCTCTCTGCCATCTGCTGAAATTTTGCTGATCTGGATTTTTCCTGAAAGAATGATGTAAACTTCATTTGCAGTCATTCCTTCTTGATATAAAAAAGTTCCTTTTGCCATTTTAAAGCGTCGGTCGGTCAATGTAAGCATTTCTTTTATTTCCACTGATTGTGTGGCTTTTAATTGGTACGTCATTTGACTCGCCCCTTTGTTTCATCATCCGTTAACATCTTTGTTCCCTAAGAATGCCCTATATAAATGGGAGTGTCAATTGAATCACCGAATATTTAACAATATGTTCACGTTTTAAATGGTAATAATAAATCTGTTATTTTCATGGTTACGGGATTTTGATAATATAAGGGATTGGCAAAATATATTGCAGTGGGGCAGTAAGGGCTTTTGATTAGCTAAAAACTACCGGATATGCCAATAGAAATTAAATTTTGTATTCATTACATAAGGAACGGATAGAGAAAATGTTGAAATAGGAAAAATTGGTAAGTTGTTGACAAGTTTATGACAATAATTCAATTTAGCACTATAAATTTAGGTTTTATGATGTAATAACATTATGAAGCTTTGCTTAGTGAGAAAGGTAACAGTAATCGAAATAAGTAATTGTTAATATAATAGATAAACCACTCTATAGCATGGAGTTGATGGGATTGGCGAAAGTGAAGGATAGACTAAAGAGACCATTAAGAGATTTGCGAATTTCTGTAATAGATCGATGCAATTTTCGCTGTCAATATTGTATGCCGGCTGAAATTTACGGCCCCGATTTTGTATTTCTTCCTAAAAGTGAATTATTATCATATGAAGAAATTGAAAGATTGGCGCAAATTTTTGTTGAATTGGGCGTGGAAAAAATTCGCTTGACTGGCGGTGAGCCTCTTCTGCGCAAAGATCTCCCATACTTAGTTAAGTTGCTCTCAAGAATTGAGCATTTAAAAGATATCGGTTTAACGACAAATGGAGTTCTCCTGCCTAAGTATGCAAAAGAATTGCAGGCGGCTGGATTAAAGCGTGTTAACATCAGTTTAGACAGTCTAAAAGATGAATTGTTTGGTCAAATCAATGGTCGAAATGTGGGTGTTGGACCTGTCCTTAAGGGGATAAAAGCTGCTCAAGAGGCAGGGCTTGGCGTGAAAATTAATATGGTTGTAAAAAAGGGTTTGAATGATTCAGAAATCATTCCGATGGCTCAATATTGCAAAGATAATCATTTACAGCTTCGCTATATTGAATTTATGGATGTTGGGAGTTCCAATGGTTGGAAAATGGATGATGTTGTGACGAAAAAAGAGATTTACGACATTTTGCGGGAACACTACTCCTTAGTTCCAGTTGATCCAGATTATTATGGTGAAGTGGCAAAACGCTATCGCCATCAGGGAACAGATATTGATGTTGGATTCATTACATCTGTGTCAGAATCCTTTTGTTCAAGTTGCACACGCTCAAGATTGTCCGCAGATGGCAAAATTTATACATGCCTCTTTAATGGGAATGGTCATGATTTAAGAGATTTTATGCGTTCAGGTGTTAACGACAGACAACTGGCAGAGCGAATCTGTGAGGTCTGGAATGGCAGGGATGATCGCTATTCAGATTTAAGAACGGCGGAAACAGTTGCCAATCGCAAAAAAATAGAAATGTCTTATATTGGTGGATAAAAAGGCTGGCTCAAAAGGTCATGTAAAGGTACTGCACCCCAGAAGTTAGAGTTAAAAATCTAACCTCTGGGGTGTTTTTGTATGGCGAAGTATAGTGAAGAATTTAAATTAAAAATTGTAATGGAATATCTAAGGGGCAAACTAGGAT
>NZ_SWLZ01000063.1 GCF_005502275.1 Robertmurraya siralis | reverse complement strand
TGACCGATATATTTGTATGAACATGCACCTGTCAAGTAGACATTTATAAAAACAGTCATTAAGCTGATTTTAATCGATAATTAACAGGGCTCGTTTTTAGTTTTGTTTGAATCCGTTTATGGTTATAATAGTTTATATAGTCAGCTACGGCATCGATGACTTCAACAGCTGTTTGTGGTTGTGTGAAGTGGTACATTTCACCCTTTAAGTGGCCAAAGAAGTTTTCGATACAAGCGTTGTCCCAGCAGTTGCCTCTGCGGGACATGGATTGGGTAATTCCCATCTTTTCTAATCGCTTGATGTAGCTTGGGTTTGTAAATTGGATGCCTTGATCACTGTGTAGAATGGCTCCTTTTTCAAACCCTTTCTTTTTTAATTCATTCAATGCCCGAAAAACGAGCTCCATATCCTGGCTCTGGCCAATAGAATAACATGCGATTTCCCCGTTAAATAAATCTTTAATCGCACACACATACATCCACTTTTGAGCCCCTTTCTTAACCTCTATGTAGGTGATATCGATCACGAATTTTTTCCCTGGTTTGATGGCCTTAAAATGGCGATTTAAAACGTTAGGAATAGTACCGTGTGGTTGCTTCTGGTTTCTGAATCGTTTTTTTCGGATTCTACAGTATAGGCCATACCTGCGCATGATTCTGGATATTCTTTTTTCGTTTACCACTAAATCATACTCTTCCTTTAAGGCTAGTTTGATTCGCTTTCTACCGTAGGTTCCACGATGGTCTTGAAAAATTTTAATGATATAAGGCAAAAGCCCTTCATCTTTTGTATCCTGTACCTTTTCCGCACGTCGCTTCAACCACTTGTAGTAGCCTGAACGTGAAACCTCTGTTAGCTCCACTAACTTTTGAACGGGGTAGGTCGTTGAATGTGCGTGTATAAATGCAAATTGTGCTTCCTTATCATTCACCCCCTTTTCAGATCCAACAACTTTTTTAAGTATTCATTCTCCAGTTTCAGTTTTTCATATTTTTCTTCTAAAGTAGCTTCTTTCATCATCCTTTTTCCTTTGCTTTTACGTCCTCTTGTATCTTCAAGAGCCTTAAATCCACCTTCTCTTACCTTGCGAACCCATTCATTAATCCTTTTATAATTACTAATGTCATACTTCTTGGCCAATTCAGCAGAAGAATGTCCCTCCAAATATAACTCAACTATTTGCTTTTTTACATCAAACGGATATTTTCTCTTCTCCATCTCAATCATTCCTCTCTCTATAACCCTGTACAACCACTATATCATGAATTCGAGAGTGACTGTTTTTCTAAAACTGTCTACTATATAGGGACAATAACAGTATAAAGACCGA
>NZ_SWLZ01000062.1 GCF_005502275.1 Robertmurraya siralis | reverse complement strand
TACTCAACAATTTGTTTTTTTAGCTCTTCATAAGATACTAATTCTTCTCCATAATACATCTCTTGCTTGAGGACCCCAAAGAAATTTTCCATTGCCGCATTATCCGCACAGGTTGCTTTTCGAGACATGCTTTGAAAGATTTTATTTTTCTTTAATGTTTTTACCCAAGTCTTATGTTGATAATGCCAACCTTGATCCGAATGAATGGTGGTGCGATATTCTGCTTCATTTGTAATGGTTCCTAATGCTTCAATTAATGGCTCTAGAACGAAGTCTAATGTTGGTCTGTTAGATAGACCAAAAGATATAATTTCGCCGTTGTATAAATCCATAATGGGACTTAAATATAGTTTCTGATTTTCAGTACATTTGAATTCGGTCACATCTGTTACTAGTTTTTGGAGACGGATAGATGTATTAAATCTACGATTCAAGCGGTTTTTGGCTACTTTACCAATCGTGCCTTTATACGATTGATAACGAGATTTACGTGTGAATTTTACACATTTCAACCCTAGTTCACTCATTATTCGTTGAACTTTTTTATGGTTAATGATATAACCTTGACCTCTTAACTCTAAACAAATGCGACGATACCCGTATCTACCCTCGTGCTTTTGAAAAATTTCAGTAATTATTTCCTTCCATTCTCTATCTGGATCTTCTTTCTGTAGTTGCTTCACATGGTAATGATAAGTTGCCTCTGGAATCCCCACTATTTCTAAAACATCTTTTAATTTGAATCCTTCTTCTTTGAGTTCGAATGCCAACGCTGTTTGTGCTTTTCGAGGGAGGCATTCGGATTTTCTTGAAAAGCTTTTAACTTTTTTAAATAGGCATTCTCTAAACGTAGAAGTTCATTTTCTCGTTCTAATCGTTTTTCACGAGATAACTCTTTTTCTTGTTTTGGTAATTTTGCTTTCTGATTTTTAGACATAGAAGGCCGCCCTTTCACTTTATCCTGCGGCCTTCTATACCTTGCTCCAAAAAGGTTCTGTACCAATGGGTAATCAATGAAGGATTGTTCATCTTAAAGATAATCGCAGTATCTTGGTAAGAAGCACCTGTGTGTTTCATAAAGTTTCATACATCTAACTTAAATTTGACAGAATAAACTTGTTTAGAATGCTTCCTACGTAGTCCGTCTTCTCCAAATTCTTTATAAGCACGAACCCATCTTCTGACTTGAGATTCAGCAGGAATACCATATTTTTGGGCTAATAAGTAATATCCTAGTTTGCCCCTTAGATATTCCATTACAATTTTTAATTTAAATTCTTCACTATACTTCGCCATACAAAAACACCCCAGAGGTTAGATTTTTAACTCTAACTTCTGGGGTGCAGTACC
>NZ_SWLZ01000061.1 GCF_005502275.1 Robertmurraya siralis | reverse complement strand
ATAGGGCTAAGGCCGTTTAATCGTTTTTGATATCTTTCATGATTATAGAATTGTATGTACTCATCTATAGCTAACGATAGTTCTTCAAATGTCGTGAACTTACGCCTATAATATTTCTCACATTTGAGTGTTCCCCAAAAAGATTCCATTGGTCCGTTATCAATACATCTACCCACTCGGGACATGCTTTGTTTCATTTTTGCTTTATCTATTTTTCGTTTAAATTTCTTGGAGGTGTATTGAAATCCACGGTCACTATGAATAAGAGGACGTTCTCCATTCAAAAGTGCTGTAGCTTTGTCAAGCGTCTTGAATACAAGGTTATTATTATTGGAATGCCCAAGGACATAGCTAACAATCGATCCATCGTATAGATCGCGAATGGCGCTTAAATAAGCTTTTTTAGTTCCATATTTAAGTTCTGTGACATCTGTAACCCATTTTTCATTAGGCTTTTCTGCTGTAAACTCGCGATTTAGGACATTTTCTGCCGCATGCTGAGGGGTAGAGGGTTTGTATGATTGTTTCTTCTTTACCCGAATAACCGAGCGTATGTTTGCGATCCCCATTAATCGATAGATTCTTTTGTGATTAATATCCTCTTCAAACTTTCGATTCATATGTAACGTCATTTGACGATAACCAAAGGTTCCATCTACTTTCTCTTGAAGAGTTTTCATTTCTTTCATAATTTCTTCATTCAGAAGTTCTCGATCTGTGGGTACGCGTTTTAACCATTTATAGTAAGCAGCCCGTGATATCCCAGCTATTTCACAAAGTAAGATAATGCTTAAATTCTCTTTTTCATGAAGCTCCTGAATAGCGATATACTTGTCCTCAAATCGGATTTGGCTTATCTTCGCCTCCTTTCGATCTCCTCTAACTTTTTTAAGAATAGGTTTTCTGCACGTAGCCGTTCATTTTCCCGTTCTAATCTTTTCATTTCCAGCTGGATCTTCTCTTCTGGGGATAGCTCGGATTCTATTTTATTTCTTCCACGTTTATCTTTTAGTGCTTCGTCTCCGCCATCTTCATACTTCTTAACCCACTGGTACACTTGTTGATAAGAGACCTGGTAGGTCTCAGCTGTTACTTGATAATCTTTTCCGTTCCCTAGACAATCGAGTACAATTTGAATCCTCTCATCCCAAGTAGTTTTTCTCCCTTTAGTCATAGATCTCGTCCTTCCTTTTGACGTATCCTTTAATTCTCTATGACTATTATTATACTGCTTAATCCACCTTTGGAGGACGGAATGACTGGATATTTCATACTTTTCGACAACTCCAATTAAAGAGTGAAGACCTGACATATAATCACTGACAGCTAATAGTTTTAATTCCTTCGTGTATCTTTTCCAGGTTGAACATTCCTTTAAACCTTCAACCCCATATGTATCAAATTTGTATTTCCACTTCCTAATTGTAGATTCACTCACCTTATA
>NZ_SWLZ01000060.1 GCF_005502275.1 Robertmurraya siralis | reverse complement strand
TGAACTGACCCAATAAAGTTAGACAAATATTTTTATGCAACTTTTAAGACTTGAGTTCGGTATTCCACCGGGCTTAGGTCTTTTAATTTTGCCTTCATTCGTTTGTGATTGTAATAGTATATATAGTCCGCTAACTCCCTTTCAAAATGCCCTATACTGTCAAACTCCTGTAAATAAAGGAGTTCGGACTTTAATAAGCCAAAGAAATTCTCTATGACTGCATTATCCAAACAATTCCCTTTTCGGGACATGCTCTGTGTAATCTGATGCTGTTCTAATGTTTTTTGATATTGATTCATTTGATAATGCCAACCTTGATCTGAATGGAGGATTACTTGATCTCCCGGTTGAATTCGTTCAATCGCCTGCTCTAACATATCTCCCACTAACTTATAAACAGGGCGTTTCATCACGGTATAAGCGATAATTTCACCATTACATAAATCAAGTACTGGAGAGAGATAGCGTTTCTCTCCAAAAAGGTGGAATTCTGTAACATCAGTTACCCATTTTTGGTTCATTTTTTTGGCAGAAAAATCACGATTTAATAGATTGGGGGCGATTTTCCCTACATTGCCTTTGTAAGATCGATACTTTTTCATTCGTACCAGACATTTTAGTCCCATTTCATTCATTAGGTGATTAATAGTTTTCGGATTATGATGAAATCCTCTTTTCTCTAGTTCTTTAGCTATTCGACGGTACCCATAACGACCTTTGTGTTCATGATAAATCTCTTTGATTGCCTCTTTAACTTCCCCATATTTATCTACTTGATGCAATCGTTTTTCCCAATAATAATACGTGCTACGTGGAATGTCTGCGACTTTAACTAATTCCACGACCTCATACTGCTCCTTTAGTTCAAAAATTACTTGCGCTTTGATTTTGTTTGTAATTTTTCCTGCATTTGAACTAAAGCATTCAACTTTTTTAAGTAGGTGTTCTCCATTTCTAATCGTTCCACTTTCACTTGTAATGCTTCTACTGTATCTTCCACTGCTGTTGAAGTATCTCTCTTTGTTCCACTTTTCTTTATTTCTTTCTTCATGGATAAACGCCCCTTTTTCTTTGGTTGTAGGGCATTTATTCCATCTTGCTTCAACTTTAATCTCCAATTTCGTATCATTCCCGGAGAAGAGATATTAAAAATCGCAGCTGTATCAATAGAAGATGTGCCCGTTTCGTTCATATAATTTAGTACATCCATTTTAAACGGAGTGGAATAACTTGTATAGTTTTTTTGAAAAGCTTCAATACCTTGATGTTCGTAAAGACGAATCCATCCACTCAAAATAGCTGCGTTTACCTGAACATCTCGTGCAATCTCATTGATAGGCTCATTCCCATATACATACCGTAAAACTATTTTTATTCTTTCTTCTGCAGTAAATTTGGACATAAAAAAACCCCCGTAAACGTCAGATTGTGTCTAACATTTACGGGGCAGTTCA
>NZ_SWLZ01000005.1 GCF_005502275.1 Robertmurraya siralis | reverse complement strand
ATTCTATAATCATGAAAGATATCAAAAACGATTAAACGGCCTTAGCCCTATGGAATATAGAGCTAAAGCCGCTTAGATCATTTTTATTATTTCCACTGTCTACTTGACAGGGTGCAGATCAGCTGCTACTTGCCGATTTTTTTTATATACTCTTCTCTTCGGTGACATATCGGCCATAACTATAAAGTCGAAATGATTACTTTTTCCTTATATTCCAAAATTGCACTCTTTTTGCAAATCCAGAAGAACAAAATCGCTAACGCGACTTAATTACGACCCAAGTGTAGATTATTCACTTGGGTCTTTCCTCGCCTGTCTCATCGTTCCATTACAAAAAGGACATACTACTTCCACTTCTTCATTCTCTTCTAAATCAAAATGAAACTCCTCTACCACATAATCTGGAACTTCATCTTCCTTCCCACAATCCATACATTTAAAAATAATGAATTCCATTTCTTCATCTAATCCAAATAGATCCTCTTCTTCTAACCATTTCAATCATTCATCCTGCTCTTTGTTTTTGCTCAAGGTTTATCCTCCTCATCGTTTTGATTGATTCCATGTTCTCCATGTAATGATAGATGAATCCGTAATCTGCATGCCAAACCTCTACCAAATCCATTTCTCGATGGCAATGCGGACAAATGAATGAACCTTTATCGAATGCTTCGATCATTCTTAGGCGATAGGTCTTCTTTTTCTTCTCTAAAAGTAACGACAATTACCTCATTCTCATAAACGCATATAGACGAAGGACATTCTTTGCCTTTATAGATTCATCTACTATACAACCCAAAACGACCAGCCATTCGAAAATGCTTGGGATGGATGTGCTGTATTCATTTATAAAGAAATTTGTAAACAGGCAGCGTTTCATCTACATGCTGGCCTGTCTGGATCTTCATACCAAACAAAACTTCACGACTTTTCCATCATATTCTCTCAATCCGATACTCCGCTATCACAGGTCTTGCCAAGTATCTCCCAATGTACTTTCGCATCTTTCATCCTTTTTTCTGCATCCACATAGAACCCTTTCGGATATCGCTGATACCATTCATTCATGAGATTCCGGACTCTTTGATTTTCAGGAAACCATTTCTTTAAAAGTTCTAGTACGACCTTTTGCCAAGACTTTCTCAAGAATTCATATGGAATATATCCACTTGGAACCCATTCATTTCGATGATCTAGGGCACCCTCTGTTACCAACGTATGCTTGCTTACTAAGTTCGTTCAATTTCTTTCTGTCTTCAAAGAATACGTTTCTTATTTCTTTCGGTATCGTAAACACCATATGACGATGCGGAACGTCAAAGATCATTTCCTGTTGTTTATCTGACCAATCATCCGTATATTTTTTACCACACTTATGACAGAAACGGCTTTTACAAGTGAAGCAAACAAAGACAGGCTTCGGATTTCCTTCACAACCTAGACATTCATAACGAGCATAACCTAAATCACGAGTCCCACACTGAATAACCTTTTCAACGGTTTCTTTTATATCCTCTCGATAGGCCTCAGAAATCTCCTTTCATTCAATTTCCAAAATCCATCAAAATGGTCTTTTAAAATGGTCTTAATGACTCCGCTTCCTTGTTTACTCATATCGATACTCCTACTGTTTATACGAACATATTATCGAACACTTATCCACAAGTCGAGGGAATTTATAATTTCCTAGATGAGAAAAACCGAGCAAAAACCGCCCGGTCCTTTTTTGTTTAAAAAATATTTGATAATTTGTAACCACTGAAAGCTTCATCTGGAGTAGAAATCAACAAGGCACATAAACAATATAAAAAAAAGAGGAGCCCGAAGCTTAGCTTTTGGGACAACCTCACAATCTTTTTTTATAAGAGATTGCTCAAAATAATAACAAATATTCCTATCCCAACAATCAGAGATACCACAAATTGCTTTATTGGGAATTTTTCATTTTCTTGTTTTCTTTTTCGGAAGGCGAGGACAAGGAT
The DNA here is from genome assembly GCF_005502275.1 of Robertmurraya siralis. Taxonomy (GTDB): domain Bacteria; phylum Bacillota; class Bacilli; order Bacillales; family Cytobacillaceae; genus Robertmurraya; species Robertmurraya siralis. The sequence goes on along the minus strand of NZ_SWLZ01000005.1, from coordinate 257,201 downwards.
AATCACGAGTAAGAAACTTAATATATAGTAGACCATCATCCAATCCAAAATCCCACCTCCTTTCTATTATTGCGGCTCTACATTAAAGACTGCAGCATAAGTTATTCCTAAATAGACTCCTTTTCCATGATTATTAGCAGTAACACGAGCTGACATTAACCCAGCATAGGCAGCAATGATAGCTCCAGTAAAAGCTACCCCAGGGAACCAGATGCCAGCTACTGCTCCTGCTCCTGCATAACCGGCAGCAACAGACGACATATCTGCTGCGAAAATATTTGCATTACAATAATTAAAGTAACGGGATGTCCCCCACCAGTGCATTGCCGGAGCAGTATTCTTTCCTGGACAGGAAGCCAAGATTGAAAACCTACCCTCAGTTGCAGGAGGCTCTAACGAAATAATTTCCAGATTACTTTCTGCTTTTAGTATACCATTTTTTATCTCTTTATTTAAATCATCCAAATAATTTTTTTGCAGTTTAACCAATTCTTTATTATTGCCATCTTTTGTAGCTGAGTTTGAATCAAATTTAAACAAACCATCCTTAACAGAAATGTAAGGTTCCAATTCCATAATATCTTCGAATGTAAATTCGCTAGTCTGTTGCTCCTTACTAAAATAGCTTGCTGCCTGGGCTGAGGTATTCGACAAAATTGGTAAAATCAATAATACTGCCATGAATGCTACTAAAAATTTTTTCATTCCCTCTCTCTCCTCTTTTCTAATAAAATTTTGGGTTTTCTAACTTCATACCTTTATAACCATCGAATCCCAAGAATCTATCTGTTACTATGATCGATTGATGGTGTAACAGTTCCTAAATTGGAATCCTGCATAATCAGTACTCCTCTATATTACCCTCTATGAAAAAAGCATGTTTCTCCTAAAAAAGATTATTTCACCAACCATATATACTAAAAGCTACCTATTAAGTCATATTTTATTAAATAATATAACTATAGTTATATTTTCAAGCAGTCAAAAAACCTTTCGAGAGCTAACTATTTTTTCTGGAGCTATTTACCAGGTAGATGGAGTCTATGAAAGAGAAGTTTCCTGCCTAAACAAAGACAGACGTGCTGGAGGATGAAATTGCTTATTCCCAGAAATTCATTGAAGTAATTGAGAAAGAAGAAGCTCTCCTACAATTGAATGAACAGCTGAACCTATTGAAAGAAACAGTCGCAGATGACATCAAACAGCTCCAATTTTCAAAGGACCAGTACGGAAAATTCGGCCACAAGACTGCCGACACCTCCTTTTTTGAATACAAGACGCACTTGACAATGAATGAAAAACGGATCATAACTGCAGAGTTGTCATACTGGAGAAAAAAAAGATGGAAAGCAACTGGAAACACTGATTGAAAAAAATGCAGAAGCAAGAATGGATGTCTGTAAAGCAGGGCATATGGCGATAAGAAAAGCACGACAAGGAAGAAAGAATGTAGGCACAAACTAGGACAAGATTAAAGCAAAGAATAGCGAGTTAAAACACAGACACGGGTACGATGTGGCTATATCCTCGAGTCTAATTGGCATGAAATTACAAGGTGCCATGGCTATATTACTGTAAATCTCAAAAGAATACTGAAATTACTGGGGTAAGATAGAAAAAGAAATAGACATTAAATAAGGGAAAAGTTGATTTATTCCTTTTTTTGATAATGAAATCAACTTTTTTTCTTGTAAAGACAATCATATCAATCTAAAACCGTCAGATTTTTAGTGCCCTCCAAATACCGCCCGGTCCTTTTTTTAAAGGACATCCAAGATTTTGTACACTATCCCATTACCCCTTTATAATACTCTGGATACATTTGACCACCACATTTCTCACAAGAAAACATTGGCGGTGTCGTTGGATCTCCATCATCCACTAAATCAAAATTCTTTACCACACTTAACGGGATATTCTCCTTCTCATGATACACTAAACAACCAAAGCTGATGCTTTGGTTGTTTAACAGTTATTTGGAGGGAGTTGGAGACGTTGGCTTCTTTTTATTTCTTCTTGTTATACTGGCGAAATGATTGATCACCCTCTCTAAATAGGATCTGGTTGTATTACATAATGCAACTTTTATTTTTAGTTTCCCCCTCTTCAGGACAGACTTCTCCCTTGTATTTATAGTAACAATCACGATTCGGACAAACGAGTGGATCCTTTCTGCCACTCGCGATCATTTTCTCTCTTCATGTCTAACAAAACTATTTTCTTCCTCACTTTTACAATCCACCGTTTTACTTTTTGTTACCAAATGCTAAGAATTTTTTTGTATACTCTCTTCGTTCTTCTAGAGTACATTCCATAGTATCGTATGGTTTTAAATTGCTCGTCCGGTATATGGCAAATGAAGCGTGAAATAAACTCTTCCACACTTACACTTACCGTTTCATTCTTTTCTTTGCCGTCTGTTTTATCCACATATTTGATTGTAACGCTTTACCCATCATATTCCATATTTAATTTTGAATCGTTCCCAGCGTTAATTTTCATCAAAGAAAATTCGTCTTAAGATATTTGTCTCCATATTGGAAAAATACCATAGGGGCAAATTCTGTGATGTTCATAAATTTTATACTTATCTCACAATATAGCGCAATGCGGTTTGCAATTGCAGGTCATTTTGCTCTTTTTTCATCTCTTCCACAATGGCAGCCTCTAAAGCTGAAGCTGTTTGTTTATCAATTCTTCCGCTGGCAGAGAGCTTCTTTTGATTTTGGAACGCCATAACGGCTTTTTCAGTAGCTTCATCAAAGTATCCATCTTCGCGTCCTGGAGCAAAACCGAGGCTGTTTAACATTTGCTGGGCAGTTTGCACTTGTTCATTGTTCATATCTTTCATTAAAGCTGTATCAATTTGCAGTGGGTGGGTATGATAAATCTCTGGCTGGCTCACTTTCATATCAGGCTCAATCCCTTTTTTATGAATCCAGTTTCCTTCTGGTGTCAGCCATTTAAATATGGTCAGTTTGATATTGCTGCCATCGCCCATCGGAACAGGCTGTTGGACTGTACCTTTACCAAAAGTATTTTCCCCGATAAGCTTATAGCCGTTAGCCTCCTGCAATGCACCGGCCAATATTTCAGAAGCAGAGGCACTTCCCTGATCAATCAACACCACGACCGGATACGGCTTTTCTTTTTCTAAACTGGAAAAATAACGAAGCTTTTCTCCTGAGCGTTGCTGAATTTGAACATAAGGTTTCTCCTTTGTTACGAACTCTTTAAGAATTTCCTCCACACTCGTTAATAAACCACCAGGATTTCCGCGCACGTCGATAACAAGCCCCACGATCCCCTTCTTTTCCATTTCTGTTAATTGCTGTTTAAATTCATTGCCCGTTTCCTCAGAGAAGGAAGTAATTTCAATGTAGCCGACGTTTTTATTTCCTTGTTTTTTCACGTCTCCGTAAACAGTAATCTGCGGAATCTCGTCTCTCTTTACCTCGACTACTAAAGGCTCTCGCAACCCTTGCCTTTCGATTTCCAACTTTACAGTGGAGCCTTTTTCCCCACGGATCTTCAAAGTAGCTTCATACAGATCAAGACCATCAATGCTTTCTCCATCAACTGATAGAATGCGGTCATTGGGCTTTAATCCTGCCTTCTCTGCTGGTGAATCTTTGAATGGAGCCACAATGATTACTTTTCCGTCAACCATGCTTACTTCAGCACCGATTCCTTCAAACGACGATTCCAGCGTTTCATTGAATTGCTTCACCATCTCCTTATCCATATAGACGGAATAAGGATCGTCAAGCGTGCTAAGCATCCCCTGAATAGCACCTTCTACCAGCTCTTCTTCTTCAACTTCTTCCACATAGCCGTTCAAAATTAATTCGTAGGCTTTTCCGACTTTATCTAAGCTTTCTAAATTTACTTCCATATGATTTTCGCTCTCATCTTGCGATTGTGCTTCCTCCCCATTTGTCCACTCAAGAACGGCATATGCACCAGCAGCGCCTATTCCTAAGGAACAAGCGATAATAAGAGCAGTCCAAGTATGTTTCATTGTCTACCTCCTGTCCATTGGTAAGCCCCTATAGAAGGCCATTTTCGCATCAATCATTGCGAGGATTAGCCTTTTGATAAGTTTGTCTCTTCACTATATGACGGAAGCGGACAAGTTATGAATTCACCCCTCTTTTTTTTGCATGATCTTTATTATGTGTAGGTGCGATTTTTTGCCTTACTTTCACCTATCGTTTCAGCGAATCAGAGGAGCTTTCCTAATAATTGAAAAGTTTGGTTTTATAAGTAATAAACCAATTATGGCTAAAACAAAGCCTTTTACAAAAAGAAAAGCAGGAGAAATGAAGTTTCTCCTACTTTTTATAATGGAACAATGCCAACGGGATTGATCGCATTTGTTTTTGATAGATTCCATTCGCCTCTATGCAGTTCAAAATGTAAATGCTGACCATACGAACGACCGGTATTGCCCATTAGACCAATTTGCTGACCCTTTGAAACCACCTGGCCTTCACTCACTTCACGATTTCTCATATGAGCATATACTGTAGTATAAATTTGCCCATTAATAGAATGAGAGATGAAGACAGCATTTCCATAACTAGTAGAATAATAGGAGCGGATGACAACTCCATCGGCAGCCGCATAAATAGGAACAATGCCGCTCGCTGCAATATCCACACCTTTATGATCCCCTAGAGAACGATTCCCAAAGCCTGATGATAAATATCCGGCAGCGGCCGGCCTTGTCCAAACCCCACTTGAAACCGGAGGTGCTGTAACAGCTGTTCCATCACCTGATGAAGCCTTCTTCGCCGCTTCCTCTGCTCTGCGTTTTTCTTCAGCTACTCGCTTTTTCTCAAGTTCGATTGCTTTTTGCATCGCTTTTTTCTGGGCAGCAAGAATCGCTTTTTCTTCTTCTAATTCAACCATTTCATCATGCATGTGCTCTTCTTCTTGTTTCAAAGAAGCCATTACCTTCTCTTTCTCAGCCTTCTGAGCAGCAAGAGACTTTTTCATCTCTTCCAAATCCTGCTTCAGCTTCTGCAGCTTGGAAAGGGTGTCCTGTACTTCTTTTTGTTTGCTTTCGAGCTCAGCTTTATCCGCATTATGTTCCTTGAGGATATTTTGATCCGCTTCAACAAAGGCAGCTACAGCCCCAAGGCGATCAATAAAATCGCTAAACGTCTTTGCTCCAAGTAGAACATCAAAATAAGTGACTCTACCATTCTCCTGAATGGTCCGTGCTCGATCCTTCAGCAACTCATTTCGATTGGCAATGCGTGTTTCCAATACTTTAATTTCTTGTTCTAGCGTTTCAATATTAGCTTCCGCTTCTTTAATTTGAAGCTCTTTTTCCCGTATTTTTGTTTCCGTATCACCAACGGCTTGGTCAATTCGCTTTATCTCTTTGTCAACATTAACCTGTTCATTTTTTACTTCATTAAGCTTCTCGCCTTGTTCATCGAGCTTTGAATTAATTTCTGATTGTTTTTCGTGAATGTTTTTTCGTTGCTCATTCAGTTGGTCAATTTTCGAATTTGCTGATGCTATGTTTATCGGATTGCCTGTTGCCAAAATACCCAACCCTAGGGTGGAAGCAACTGAAATGGTTAAAAGCTTTTTCTTCAATTCAGATTTCTCCTCCCTCATTATGTAAAATAATAAGGATCTCCAGAACGGATCCTGGAGATCCTAGAACATACTTTGCAAACGAATCGTAATTAAACTTTCAAGAACTTCCTTACGGACATGACACTTCCCCAAATCCCGATGAATGCGCCTAGTAACACTAGTAAACCGCCTACTTGGAACATAAACGGATTAAATTCCAGCAATTGGATAAAATGCCCTTGAAGCTTTGATGAAATATACTCGTAGGAATAGCGATATATCATGCTAATGAAGGAAATCGGGATGACCGAACCTAGAATCCCTAGCATTAGCCCCTCCATAAAGAAAGGCCAACGGATAAATGAATTGGTTGCACCTACCAGCTTCATAATCTCAATTTCTTTTCGTCTCGCAACAATCGTAATTTTAATTGTATTTGAGATTAAGAACATCGCTGTAAATAATAGGCCAACAATTAAAACTAAACCAACGTTTCTACTTGTTTTAATAAAAGAAAATAGTTTCTCAACATCGTCTTGTCCATATCGCACCTTAAAGGCAAAGTCAAGATTCTCAATTTTTTTAGCAACACTCTCTAGATGCTCAGGTTGTTTTGTTTTGACGATAAACACATCGTATAAGGGATTATCCTGTTCAAAGAGCTTAAAAGCCTCCCCTTCCTCACCAAGGCTAGAAATTAAATTATTAAGCTCATCTTCTTTCGGGGAATACACGACAGAGTCCACTTCAGAAATTTTTTCAATATTGCTTTTTAAAGTGTCCTGATCTTCCTTCGTTGCAGCAATATCAATATGAACTCGAATGCTGACATCTTCTTCAATATCGGTTGCTACTTTATTTAAGTTCATCATAATGACGAAGAATACACCCACAAGCAATAACGTCACTGTCACAGCACTTATGGATGCAAATGTCATCCAGCCGTTACGCGCAAGGTTCCTTAAGCTCTCCTTCATATGTCGGCGAAGTGTCCTAGCTTTCATATCCATAATCACCTCGCTGCTCATCACGGATTATCTGCCCATTTTCAATAGCAATTACGCGATGTCTAATTGTATTTACAATTTCTTTATTATGGGTGGCCATTAAAATCGTTGTTCCTCTTGTATTAATCTCTTCAAAAATTTTCATAATCTCCCATGAAGTTTCCGGATCGAGGTTACCAGTTGGTTCATCAGCGATCACGACCTTTGGAGAATTGACGATGGAACGGGCAATCGAGACCCGTTGCTGTTCTCCTCCAGAAAGTTCAGTCGGAAGCATTCTTGCTTTATGCTTTAAATTAACAAGCTCCAATGTTTCCATTACACGCTTTTTAATATATTTAGGCTGCTCTTCGATTACTTCCAGAGCAAAGGCAACATTTTCATAGACAGTTAATTTTGGCAGCAATTTAAAATCTTGGAAAACAACGCCTAACTGTCTACGGAAATGAGGGATTTTACTCTCTTTCAGCTTCCCTAAATTCACACCGTTAATCATGATTGTCCCTTTGCTTGGCTTTTCCTCTCGGTACATCATTTTGATAAAAGTCGATTTACCGGCTCCACTTGGTCCTACTATATATACAAATTCCCCTTGATTGATACGCACACTGAGTCCACTAACAGCGACAACACCATTCGGGTACTTTTTATACACATCTTCCATTTCTATCATCTATATCACCTTTAGGCACTTTCTATAATATTTATAAACATTTTCATTATTTTTGTTCTTTTTTGTAGCCAAACCCATTATAACATCATATTTTGTCGATCACCCTTTAAAAAATATTACATTTTCTTTTCAAAGTGGGGAAAACCCTATTTTTTTACAAAAAAGAAGGATTTTTGCACTAAAATTTCCAACTGAACACCGTCTATTTTACCTAGTTTCGATGAGTTTTAATGGTAAAATTGGCGAATATTGGATGTGATGAAGATGAGGGTCCTCGAAAAATGTAGTATTCTCACTCATTTTATTACGAAGAGATGATTGAATTATGCTTGGTTTTATTCAAGGTGCAAGCTCCTTGCTCATCGCCTAATGGCCTGTTTTTTCGATAATTACGATAGCTTTGCGATGACTTATCGGATCAGGCGACAGGCGCTGGAGTTCGATGTACAAAGGCGGAAACACCTTGTTTTACCGTGGTGTACTGAGTTTTTACTGAGATTAGAAGTTTGAGAGAGTTAGATGTAAAGAAAAGTGAGGGGAGCCTTTGAACAATCGGAAAGCAGCTTGGTCCTTCAATGATCATTTTTAGGAGCTTTCCATCGTGTTCATCATCATAGGCTTGCGGTTGCTGGATGTGAGCACAAGCAAATCTACCGTTTTGTAAACAAGCAAAAAAGCAAGCAAAGAAAAAGAGTCCTTTTTCTTTGCTTGCTCAAGTCCATCGATATCTTACAGTACCTAACTTTATTTCATATCTGCCAGCCATTCGGCGACCGCTGAAGCTTCTTCACCTTTCAACTGACCTCCCGGCATGATTCCGATTCCATCAAGAATGATTTGCTCAATTTCCTCTTTTGACATTTTGGCACCGATTTGTGTTAACTCAGGACCGACTCCACCAGTTAAATCTCCACCATGACAAGTCGAACATTTTTGAGCGTAAGATTTTTCATAGTCAACGCTGACCACTTCTTCTTCATCGCCTGCTTGCTCATCAGTATCATCATTTTTATTTGTTTCCGTCTTGTTGCTTGTTTCAGTGGTTGTGTTTGTATTGTTACCTCCATCATTTTTTTCACTCTGTAAAGTGAAAAAGACCAAAGCGATTAATACGATTATAAGTGCTGCTAACACTGCCAGATGCTGTTTCTTCAATAACAACTCCCCCTAAATTCTGTGAAAATAGCATGATTTCCTCTTTATATTATAAAAAAGCCACCCATGCTTTAGGGCGTAAATTTGTAGCAATTTAGTGAACTTATTCTTTTCTTATAATTGTTATAATCTGAATCAATCCATAAAAAAACGTTCTGTCTATTAGGAGGCAGAACGTTTTTCATAATTATTTTTTTGCTGCAAGCCAATCGGCAAGCGCATTTGCTTCTTCATCAGAAACATTCTGAGCGGCCATTGAGCCTCTTCCGTTTACAATAACATCCTTAATTTCATCAGCCGATAAATGTCCTCCCGCTGCTGTTAGGTCTGGACCAACTCCACCAGTCAAATCCCCACCGTGACAAGCAACACAGCCTTTTTCATTATAAATTTGCTCTGCATCAACGCTTGCAGTCTCTTTGTCACCTGTATTTTCCTTAGCTTCATCATCTCCGCCGCCACAAGCAGCTAATACTAATGAAGTACCCATCAATAGTGCAAGAAGTTTCTTCTTCAATTGCAACACCCCCCTAGGTAAATAATACATATACGGCATAATTATACCAATTCTAAACTCGTTTGAAACCCTCTCCAAGCACCTCTGCTGCGTCCATTACGACGACAAAGGCTGTCGGATCAATGCTTTTCACCAATTGTTTCAATTTTGTGAACTCTGTCTGATCGACGACACACATTAGGATCGGCCTTTCTTGATCCGTATAACCACCGTATGCTGATAGTTTTGTCACGCCCCTATCAATTTTATTCAAAATTCCTTCACGAACTTCTTGCTGATGATTGGTAATGACCATGACCATCTTCGACCTGCCCCAGCCAATCTGCACTAAATCAATCGTTTTACTCGTAACGTAAAGACCGATCAAGGCATACAAACCTCTTTCAATATCAAAAACAGTCGCTGCCGTTAAGACAATCAGCCCATCAATAATGGCTACACATGTGCCAAGGGAAAGGCCCGTAAATTTATGGATGATCTGTGCAGCTAAGTCGGTTCCACCTGTTGAGCCTTTACCACGAAAAACAATGCCAAGCCCGAACCCGACACCAATTCCGCCAAATAAGGAAGCCAACAAGGGATCGTTCGTCCACGGCTCCAGATCCTTTGATAAGAAGACGATAAATGGCAGAAAGATCGTTCCGATCAACGTCTTTAAACCATACTGCTTTCCTAAAAAAACGACTCCAGCTATAAATAAAGGAATATTAAATGCCCACTGTACATAAGCAGGTTCCCAATTAAAGACTGCATCCGTTATTGTACTTATCCCGCTTACTCCACCTGATGCTACTCGATTGGGAAGCAAAAATAAATTAAAAGAAAGAGCGACTGCCGCAGAACCGATTAAAATATATATGTATTCAAGAGCTTTCTCCCACTTCGGATTGTTTGCATTTGTTCTTTTACGCATTTTTACAGTTTCTCCTTTTGCTTAGGATATCTCAGATGTGAATGGATCATGCTGTCAGTGAGTATATCATGAGGGGAAATTGCTGTAAACGCTATTGTAGTAACGTTTTAATGGGGTAAAACTTATTGATTGAACACTGCTTTTTGATTGAGACAAAAATGCCGATTTCCCGCAACTATGTTGTATCTTGACATTTTTTTAGATATATCGGCGAAATATGAATTTTATCGGCGTTTTCCCGATTATATCGGCGAAAAAACAATTTTATCGGCGTTTTCCTGGTTATATCGGCGAAAAAACAATTTTTTCGGCGTTTTCCCGATTATATCGGCGAAAAAACAATTTTTTCGGCGTTTTCCCGATTATATCGGCGAAAAAACAATTTTTTCGGCATTTTCCCGATTATATCGGCGAAAAAACAATTTTTTCGGCGTTTTCCCGATTATATCGGCGAAAAAACAATTTTTTCGGTCTTTACTTCATTTTATCGATCTTTATCGCTATATATCGGTCTTCCCACTTAAAAACCCTCACGACTTCGTGAGGGTTCAACAAACAAACATTATAAACTTAATTTCGAACGCAAGTAAGCATTAATAAATGGATCTAAGTCCCCGTCCATTACGCCCTGAACATTTCCGCTCTCTGTATTTGTACGGTGATCCTTGACCATGGAGTACGGGTGAAAAACGTAAGAGCGAATTTGGCTGCCCCAGCCGATATCCTTTTGCTCGCCGCGAATTTCGGCAAGCTCCGCTTCCTGCTCTTCAATTTTCTTTTGATAAAGTTTTGCTTGGAGCATTTTCATCGCTGCTTCACGGTTTTTAATTTGCGAGCGTTCATTTTGACATTGAACGACAACACCTGTTGGCAGATGCGTGATCCGAACTGCTGAGTCGGTCGTGTTAATGTGCTGACCACCGGCACCAGTGGCGCGGTACGTATCAATTTTTAAATCCTCTGAACGGATTTCGATTTCAATTTCATCATTCATTTCCGGCATCACTTCACAAGAGACAAAAGAAGTATGACGGCGCCCAGATGAATCGAAAGGAGAAATTCGCACAAGACGGTGAACTCCTTTTTCCGCTTTCAAATAGCCGTAGGCGTTATGACCTTTAATGGCAAGGGTTACACTTTTAATTCCTGCTTCATCACCAGGAAGATAATCCAATGTTTCCACCTTGAAGCCTTTTTTCTCTGCCCAGCGCGTATACATGCGAAGAAGCATTGAGCCCCAGTCCTGAGACTCTGTCCCACCAGCACCTGGATGAAGTTCTAGAATGGCATTGTTTTTATCATATGGCTCACTTAATAAAAGCTGAAGCTCATAAGCGTTCATCCGTTTGACTAGCTCTTGCATTTCCGTGACAAGCTCTTCACGAAGCTCCTCATCGTTTTCCTCTTTCACAAGCTCATACGTAAGCTCTAGATTTTCAAACGTTTCTGTTAAATCGTAAAACTCATGAACCTGATCCTTCAAACCATTTGCCTCACTAATGACTGCTTGGGCACTTTGCTGATCATTCCAAAATTCCGGCTGCAGCATTTCATCCTCAAGTTCGGCAATGCGCGCCTCTTTGTTCTCTAAGTCAAAGAGACCCCCTAAAGTCCGCTAATTTCTTAGCTGTATTTTCCAATTCATGTCGAATATCCGCTAATTCCATTCATGTCACCTCGTATTTTTTTATAAAATCATTCGGCAGAAAAAGAGAGCCGGCTCACCGACCCTCCTTTTTCCGACATTTCCTTATGCCAATTTTGCCACAAACGATCAAAATTAAGACGTTCTTCCGCAGCAATTTTTATATTTTTTGCCGCTGCCACAAATACATGGATCGTTCCGTCCGACGTTAATCGCTTTAACAACTGGCTTTTTCTTCACTTTTTCGCCATCTTCCTTCGGATTAACGGCTTGACCCTTCGCTACTTCTTCACGCTCAAGGTTATTACGGATCTCCGCCTTCATCACATACTTCGCTGCGTCGTCTTCAATAGACATAACCATTTCTTCGAACATAGCAAAGCCTTCTTTATTATATTCACGCAGTGGATCAATTTGACCGTAGGCACGGAGATGAATTCCTTGGCGAAGCTGATCCATTTGATCAATATGATCAATCCATTTTGAATCGACTGCGCGCAGAAGAACAACCTTTTCAAACTCACGCATTTGCCCTTCATCAAGCTGACCTTCTTTTTCATCATAACGCTCTTTCACTTTGGCAAAAATAACGTCAATGATTTCCTCTGTATTCTTGTTGCTGATATCCTCAACTGTTATATCGCCTTCTTGTAAAAGATTTCCGTTTACATAATCAATAATCCCTTGTAGATTCCATGTCTCTTTCTCTTCATCAACTGGTGTAAAAGCCTCCACATGACGAGATAATGAACTTAAAATCATATTTTCTAGGATGTCGCGTAAATTCTCTGACTCAAGTACTTCATTACGCTGCTTGTAAATGATTTCCCGTTGCTGACGAAGAACATCATCATAAGATAACAACTGCTTACGTGCATCAAAGTTGTTTCCTTCTACACGTTTTTGTGCAGATTCAACTGCTTTTGAAACCATTTTACTTTGAATTGGCTGAGAATCGTCCATACCGAGCCTAGACATCATTGCCTTCATGTTATCTGAGCCGAAACGTCTCATCAATTCATCTTCCATCGAAAGGTAGAACTGAGTCACCCCAGGGTCACCTTGACGACCGGAACGACCGCGGAGCTGATTATCAATGCGGCGGCTTTCATGACGTTCCGTACCGATTACCGCTAAGCCACCAAGGTCTATTACCCCTTCGCCAAGCTTGATATCTGTACCACGACCCGCCATATTTGTGGCAATCGTCACAGCGCCCTTTTCACCGGCATTGGCAATAATTTCTGCTTCACGCCCATGATTTTTCGCATTTAATACATTGTGATGAATGCCTTTTTTCGTTAAATACTTTGAGATTAATTCAGAAGTTTCAATCGCGACCGTACCAACTAATACAGGTTGTCCCTTCTTGTTGCGCTCAGCGATATCTTCCACGACAGCTCGGAACTTCCCATCCATTGTTGCATAAATTAAATCTGGACGGTCATCACGAGTAACCGGCTTATTCGTTGGAATGGCAATAACATTCATGTTATAAATGTTACGGAATTCCTCTTCCTCCGTTTTTGCCGTACCGGTCATCCCAGATAACTTCTCATACATGCGGAAATAATTCTGGAACGTGATCGATGCAAGCGTCATGCTTTCATTTTGGATTTCCAAGCCTTCTTTTGCTTCAATCGCTTGGTGCAGTCCATCACTGTAGCGACGCCCTTTCATTAGACGGCCTGTAAATTGGTCAACGATCACAATTTCCCCGTCTTGAACGACATAATCCACGTCTAAATGCATACTGGCATGCGCTTTTAAAGCTTGACCAATATGATGATTAAGTGCCACATGGCGAATATCGAAGAGGTTCTCGATTCCAAACGCTTTCTCCGCTTTGGAAATTCCATCCTCTGTTAATTGAACCCCTTTTGTTTTTTCGTCATACGTATAATCTTCATCCTGTTTCAATGTGCGCACAAAGGCATTCGCTTGAATATATAATGCAGTCGACTTTTGCGCAGAACCAGAAATGATCAATGGCGTTCTCGCTTCATCGATTAAAATGGAGTCAACCTCATCAATAACAGCAAAATTCAATGGACGCTGCACCTTTTGCTCCTTATAAAGGACCATATTGTCGCGAAGGTAATCGAAACCAAGTTCATTATTTGTACTATACGTAATGTCACATGCATACGCTTCTTGCTTTTCTTCTTTCGTAAGCCCATTGGAATTCAGACCAACGGTTAACCCTAAAAATGTATAGAGCTCACCCATCTCAGTGGCATCACGGCTTGCTAAATATTCGTTGACGGTCACAACGTGAACACCTTTTCCGGAAAGAGCGTTTAAGTAAACAGGCATGGTCGCCGTTAATGTTTTACCTTCCCCGGTTTTCATTTCTGCGATATTTCCTTCATGAAGGGCGATACCCCCCATAAGCTGAACCGGATATGGATATAAACCCAGCACACGCTTTGCCGCATCACGGACAACGGCAAATGCCTCCGTTAAGAGCTCGTCTAATGTTTCTCCTTTTTGGTAGCGGGCTTTGAATTCCTCTGTTTTTGCCCGTAGCTGATCATCACTTAAAGCAGCCGTTTCAGAAGCAAGAGCCTCAATTTGCTCACTCATCTTCGTTAACTTCTTTATCTCTCGCTTATTCGGATCAAATACTTTATTTAACATTCCAAGCATCGAAAACGCTCCTTTATTTCATAAAGTAAGGCTCTTCTTTCATGCCCTATTTCAATTAAAAAAAGACTGGCAAAAACCGTTCTTTTCTCAATACTTCCCATCGTCTTATACGTCTTATATTCGTAATTAATATTACCACTTCCACTTTGGGGTGACAACTTTGGTGGGCTTTGAAGGTTCAACGATGTTCATGAAAGAGCTTTACTCATGCTCTCCTACAACTAAAATGGAGAAATCTCAAGCCTTCAAAGGAAACACCGGTCTAAAAATTTAAGTTCGCCCACGTTTTGGTAAAAATTCGCAGTAAAACTTTTGCCAAACACAAAAAACGCTTCTCCCTTCTTTTTTAAAGGAGCTAAGCTACGAATATTCTTTTCAACACTGCCAAACAAACAAAATCCCTCTTCGTAAGAGGGCTAGTTTTTTCGAAGTTTCTTTACTTTTAAATATAGGCTCTGTTACATGTCGGTGTTGATTTTTGGCTCATTTTCTCTCTGACCTTTCAGTTATACTGAAAGGCATGTAAAACTTTGGTTTCACATGTAATAAGCCCAAATCATTTTAACAACCATTCTATTTAAAAAAGCCTAAATATAAAAAAAACTGATATAAACAAAATAGAGTCGTTAATGTGATTAAAGCGCGAAAACCATACTGAGGTGGAATGATAAAATACACAATTGCGATAGCAAGAACAAATATAAGATATCCCAAATAATACCCTTTCTTAAAGGTCATCCAACCCCCTCCTTTGTAAAATTATACCATATAACCCTTCGCAATTTAATAATATGTACAAAAAAACTTTTATTAATGAATAATTATCTAAAACATGATAGAGTACATCTCTTCAGAACAGGGTTACCATCTAGTACTGGCACTATTACCATTGACAGACCTAGGCTTAAAAGGAATGAGGTTACCCAAATGGTTTTCATCTGCTATCACCTCATACTGAGATGTTGAAGAGACCAACCAAAAAGGTCAGTCTCCAGCCATTAAAACGGAATATCCTTATCATCGCTCACTTGATTTTTCTCAAGAACCTCGACGATATCTTCAAAGTACATGCTCCGAAGCTTATTTATTTCCTCCTGTAAATCTTCTTCCAGTTCTTTAATCGCAGCACTTAATGTCGATGAGGAAATCCCGTATTGAAGGGCAACCTCTTTTTTCGTTAATTTGTTTAAAGGGTTGGCGGTCATATTGAGATAGTGAATGGCTGCTGCATAAGTCTCTGCTCTTTTCGTAAGCCGCAAGCCTTGTTCGCAGTATTTGTACCAAAGGATTACTCCGGACGCTACGACGATCATCGGAGCTTCTAGCTTCTCCATTCCCCTTTCATACAATTCAGCTACTTCCTTATGAAATGCAGTCCTCCACTTAAAATCTTTGGAGCCATATTCGATTGCTGCAAATGGCATTTCATTCATGATAAATAGGAACTCATCTGATAGAAACTCAATTGCATTCTCGTATTCTGAAGCTTCAAATCGCTCTATTAAATACTGCTCATCTTTCCCATCCTCTTCTCCTTCCAAATCAAAGATTGTTGGGAACAGAATCCACTCATTCGCAAACGGAACTAAAAATCCAAACACAAAAGAACCCTGTTCCGACTCAGCTGGCTCAAGCAACTTAATTGAAAATGATTCTTTCGTCAACGTATCCTGTACGGTCATATAGTTCTCATCAATGGAAAGCAATTTTCCTGCAATTGGACGCGGCTCTGTCCATGATTGTAAAATTTCCTTTACTTTTGACCGCTGAATCATTTTACTTTTTTCGTTAATAAAGCGCTGTAAAATCGTGCCACCGTTATCGACATGTTCAAATAATGCAAACCAGACCAAATGGACAAAAAGGTAATGCTCCATTTCCTCCTCATCTTCGATCATTAATTCGTCGGACACACTATCAAAATCTTGGTCAATTTCCAGCTCATACTCACGGGTTGCATATTGAATCAATTGAACCTGAAGATCCATCACCTCTTTTTCTATAATGGAAGTAATCGAAACGGTCTTCTGCAGCCCGCAGCATTTTTTATATTTCTTCCCACTTCCGCAAGGACAAGGTTCATTACGGCTCACCTTCGTATTCATTTGCTTCTCCTCTTTCCTATATCCTACTATTCTAGTAATAAGTGTAAACATTTTTTCCCAAAAATAAAACAATGTGATCGGCAAAAAATAGTTCTTTCTATATTATGTTGATGAATTATTAACTTCATGTAAAAGTTATTCTCATTATAACATTTTTCGACAAAATCCCCTAAAACCTATCCGAGTCTCTCCGATATTAGTAGGGTGATTACTACAATGGAGGGATTTCAACATGAAAAAAATTGCTGTAGTGTTACTGCTCGCCTCTTTCATCATTGCAGGTTGTTCGAACACAGAGACGACGAAAAAGGACACAGAATATAGAATTGGGATACTCCTTTCAGATGCCGGCCTTGGTGACGAATCGTTCAACGATTCTGCATTCCGCGGCTTAGAAAATGCCCGTGACGAATTCGGAATGATTTTTGATTATCGTGAGGCAACAGACGGAGATCCTGAGGGTGCTCTGACCGAGCTCGTTGAGGAAAACCATGACATCGTTATTGCACTGGGTTTCTCTGCAAAGGATGCTCTTGAAAATGTTGCAGCAAAGTACCCAGAGCAACAATTTTTATTGATAGATGAAGTATCGGACATGGATAACATCATTTCCATCACCTTCAAGGAACAGGAAGGAAGCTTCCTTGTCGGCATGATCGCAGCGATGACCAGTAAAACCAATAAGATAGGCTTCATCGGCGGTGTCGACGTCCCCCTTATTCACCACTTCAGAGCGGGTTTTATTCAAGGTGTTAAATATGTAAAACCGGATGCCGAAGTGTTCGTCGATTTTGCCGGCACATTTGATGATCCAGAACTTGGTCGAACTTTAGCACTTGCTCAAATCGAGAAAGGCGCTGATTTTATTTATCACGCTGCCGGGTTTACCGGATACGGTTCCCTTCAAGCTGCTGAGGAAAACAATATTTATGCAGCAGGAGTGGATATCGATCAATTTTTTGTTGCAGAAAAAGCCGTTGTTACATCGATGATCAAAAAAGTCGATCAAGCGGTTTATGATATTGCCAAAACATTGCATGAAAATGGAAAAATTGAGGCTTCCTCTTTCCAACTCGGGTTAGCTGAGGATGGAGTCGGTCTGGCAGAAATTCGCTTAAAATCACTGACACCAGAAGAACAACAACTGCTTGAAGATGTAACGAATAAAATTACTTCAGGGGAAATAACCGTTGAAGCGGAGTAAAGGAGATAGACTATGAGACTGAGAGAACGTTTACTAACTATCGCTATCATTCCTTTAATTTTAGCGGTAATTGTCATTTCAACGATGATTGTTCAATTAATCAATATCCAAAGCTCTGGAGAAAATGATGTGCAGATCCTCCTAGAGGTAGAGCAATTAAACGGAGAACTGGCCGCTGTTAGGCAATCCCTCTCCAATTACACATACAATGCATCCGAAGCGAATAAAACAGAAGCTTTAAATACATTTGAAAAGATTCACACTCGCTTTGAAGATCTAGAAGCGAAAATGACGGAGGCAAAACAGCTACAAATTTTAGCAAAAGCGAAGGAGAAGTTCGAAGCGCTTTCAACAGAGTCAAACGAAGCATTCGAGCAAAATGATGTTCCAACTGTAAAAAGACAATCTCTTCGAACATCTGGAATTTTAAATGATATTTATCTCCTTGATAGGTTGACGGATGAATGGTACCAAGAAATGCTGCAACAGACTGAAAAGAAAATAAATTATGTCGTGATATTTTCCAGCATAAGTATAGTGGTTATGATTCTATTATCGGTCGCTGCTTCATGGTTGGTGGCGAGAAGAATCACGAAACCGTTGAATAGTGTCGTTCAAGTGGCCAACCAAATTGCAGCAGGGGATTTAAGCAATCAAATTGAATTATCGGACAAAAACGCAAACAGCAAGTTTGAGATCGAACAATTGAATTTCGCTTTCGCCTCTATGATTAATCATTTGCGCGGAACTGTTCAATCGATTGATCAAATCGGAGATGAAGTAACTACCTTCACGAGGGATGTTTCCGAGCAAATGAGAAAACTGCAAGAGGTGAGCACCCAGGTTGCTGCTTCCACAGAGGAATTGGCAAAAGGAAGTGAATCAATTTCTGAGGATATTCAATCCACTGCTTCACTGATGACCAGCATGAGCCAAGATTTTCTCCATGTTCAGGATGAGAGCAGACTTGCATCCGAAGCGAGTTTGAGCGCCTTTCAATCGGTCCAACAAGGGCGTGAATCGCTCGAAAAACAAGGGGAAATCGCCCAGCGTCTGTCTCTTTCAACAGAGGAGATTGCCTGCTCGGTTCAAGATTTTACTCAATTTACTGATGAGATCAATACCGCTGCCCAATCCGTACGGGAAATTGCCGAACAGACGAATTTACTTGCCCTTAACGCAGCAATTGAAGCTGCAAGAGCAGGCGAAGCGGGTAAAGGTTTTGCAGTCGTCGCTGATGAGGTTCGCAAACTTGCCGATGATTCAACAAAAGCAACCCATTTAATTACAACTATGGTATCAAATATCATGGACGGTCTGCAAAGCATTGTAAAAGCAACCGACCTTGGCCATGAATTATCAACGCAGCAGAATCAAGCGAAGGTAGAGACAGAGCACGCCTTTGAAACCATTGCGACAGACGTAACCTCCATTCAAGAAAAACTTGAAGAGCTTGTCCGCAGCATAGAAAGATCGAATAAGATGAGCAATCAAGTAACGGGATCAGTGGAAAACATCTCTGCTATTACCGAAGAAACAGCTGCAGGAACGGAGGAAATTTCCGCTTCAACCGAGGATCAGCTTCAAGCCTTCGAACAAGTCAGCCAAATGGTCGCAAAGCTCAGAGGAATGACCGAAACCATGCAAGAGGAATTAAGCAAGTTTAAATTGTAAAAAAAATTGTAAGCAACCGCATTCTTTAACTGAATGCGGTTTTTACCGTTTATATGTTTTTTCCAAGGTTAACTTAGGCCGATGAAGACTTAAGTAGCGCGAATGGCGGCTGTTATCTGCCCGCTGCAATAATAATAGATGCCGCCATTACATGTGCATTTGTTTCAGAAACTGACACACTCACACTCAAGCAATGACGAAATTTTGCGTTTAAAAAAGCTCCGTAACTCTATACAGGCGCATCCTCACTTGTTACTGGCGCAATTATCGCCAAAACTGGCACTCTCTCATCCGAAGCTCACACATTCACTCCGAAGCAAGCGCAATAAGCTCCGCCATTCAAAACAGCGCCCTTAAGAGCGCTGCGTTTCTCACCAGTTCCGGAAATTTTAAGAAGAATAGCCATAAATGGGAGCAATTCACCAACGTATGCGGAGCCTAACCGATTACTAAGGCTCCGTAAACAAGTGCCCCTGCGATTACATAGGCAGGATGCACCTTCATTTTTTCCATTAAGACAAAGCTCAAGCCGCCGATAAAGAGCGTTTGCCCAATACCAATTCCTTCATAGGATGAGAAAAAGAAATCATACGTCATAATCCCAAGCAATACCGCAATGACTGGTCGAATATAAATGGTCATCCATTTTACTTTTGGTGATTCCTTATACTTCATTAATAAGCCTAGAAATGCAATCATGAGGATGAGCGAGGGACCAACTGTAGCAAAAACGGCCACAATGGAGCCGAGAATTCCTCCTTGCTGATAGCCAATATAACCGGCCATTTTCGTGGCGATAGGACCGGGCAACGCATTTCCCAGTGCGAGCATTTCACTAAATTCATTAACGGTAAACCAACCGTAACGATCGACCACTTCATTTTCAATTAACGGGATTGAAGACGGGCCACCACCGTATCCAAGAATCCCTGGAATGAAGAAAGCTAAAAAGATCTGCCAATAAATCACGCTCCCTCTGCCTCCTTCTTTTCCTTACTTGATGAATCCTTTTTCCATAACGCAGCCACTAATAAAAGAACAATAATAATAGCCGGATGAATATGTAAAAATTCCAACACAATAACACTCGCAATAATAAATATAATAGCCCACTTCATGCCAAGCTTTGAATTCGTCGATTTTTTCACAAAATCCCAAGTTAATGTGCCAAGCATCACCATGACGACGGGAACAACGGCTACAGACATCCCGTGCACCCAAGGCTCGTCCTTGTATGCATTTAAGACCGTTAACAGAAGGATCATGAGAATAATCGTCGGAACAATAGAGGCAAGAATAGCATTCAACATTCCTATTATTCCACCAACACGATAGCCAATATAACCCGCCATTTTTGTATTAATTGGCCCTGGAAGCGCATTAGCGAGGGCGAGGATATCTCCGAATTCATCTGAATCCATCCATTTAAAATTATCGACTACCTCTTTATGTACAAGCGGGATTGCTGATGGACCGCCACCGTAACCTAAAATCCCCGAGCGAAAAAAAGCGATAAAAATGTGTAGTTGCTTCATTATTTTCAATGTCTCCCTTTTGATGGCTTGCGGCCTTCTCGTGGCCACAAGCCTTCTTACCATTTTACCACGCGGCAATCGATCCGTCTGTCCTCGATTCCGTTCCCCCCATTAACACACCAGTGTCCGGATCGCGCCAAATGATTTGACCACGACCAAATCCACCTGTATCAACAGTTGCTTCAATTTGATGACCCTTCCGTATAAGTGCTTGCGCAATATGATTCGGAAACTGCGGCTCAACTTGAATCCTTTTATCCCCTATCCACTGCCAACGTGGTGCGTCCAAAGCAGCCTGCGGGTTCAACCCAAAATCAATGGTATTCATTATGACCTGCATATGACCTTGAGGCTGCATATATCCTCCCATTACTCCGAAAGGACCAACAGCCTGATAACCTTTTGTCAAAAAGCCTGGAATAATGGTATGATAGGTTTTCTTTCCTGGCTTTAATGCATTAGGGTGCTCCGGATCAAGCGAGAAATCATGGCCCCGATTTTGCAAGGAAATTCCTGTACCAGGAACGACTAGGCCAGAACCAAAGCCCATATAATTGCTTTGAATGAAAGAAACCATATTTCCCTCACCATCAGCAGTCGCCAAATAAACGGTGCCTCCACGAGGCGGTTGATATGGAGTCGGATCAAGTGCCTGTTCAGCTATTTCCATTCTTCGTGATTTCCCATAGCCATCTGACAACAGCTCTTCAACCGTTATAGGCATATCCCTTGAATCAGTAATAAATGCTTTGCCATCTGTATAGGCAAGCTTCATTGCCTCAATCTGTTTATGATACGTATTAACTGTATCCTTCTCATTAAATTCAAACCCTTTGGCAATATTTAATGCTAAAAGAGCGACCAAGCCCTGACCATTAGGCGGAATTTCCCACACATCATAGCCACGGTAATTTACCTTAATAGGCTGCACCCATTCAGCCTTATACTCGGCGAAATCCTCCTCAGCGAGAAAACCATTGTATTTTTTCGAAAACTGAACCATTTTCTCAGCCAATTCACCGCGATAAAAGCTTTCCCCGTTCGTTTCAGCAATCGAACGAAGCGTTGATGCATGACCGGCCGATCTCCAGATCTCCCCGATTTTAGGTGCTCTCCCATCTGGAGCAAAAGTTTCAAACCAATGCTGGAATTCCTCATCCGTTAGTTTTTGCTTATAATTACGATAAGCAAGCTCCCAATATTTTCCGAGTATCGGTGTTAGCGGATAACCGTTTTCCGCATAATCAATTGCAGGTGCTAACACCTCTTGAAGAGACAGCTTGCCAAAACGCAGTGATAATTCGGCCCAAGCGGATGGAGCGCCTGGCACAGTAACCGGAACTAAACCATGGGTCGGCATTTTTTCAAAGCCTCTCTCCTTGACAGCTTCAATGCTAATTGATTGCGGCGAAGGTCCGCTACCGTTTAACCCATGCAGCTTCCCTTTCATCCATACAAGCGCAAACGCATCGCTGCCAATTCCATTCGATGTCGGCTCCACAACGGTCAATGTCGCTGCCGTAGCAATCGCCGCATCGATCGCATTCCCACCTTTTTTCAGTATATCAAGGCCTGCTTGTGCCGCTAGCGGCTGCGAGGTTGCGACCATACCTCTATTTGCTAATACAGCCGTTCGCTGCGATTGATATGGGTAATTTAAAAAATCAAACTTCATATGTATGTCCCCCTTTATCGTAGACCCTATTTTCAGAATATGACGCAAATTGTTTCGAAATGCGTATTATCCAGCCAAAATTGGTGACGAGAGTCTTTTTCTTATTTTGAAAAATACGAAAAAACCGTACATAAGCTATACGCAAACGTTCACTTTGCTTATGCATGTTCAATGCCTGTATCCTTCGCAGGCTTTACATGAGCCAGAAGTTAACAGTCAGCATTTTTAAATTCCGAAAGACGAAAGATTCGTATACTCGTATTGTAATAGACAAGTGGAAAATTCACAATTTTTGTTTTTTTGAGAAAGCCATTCACATTTTTTTACGAGGCACAGTTCTAATCAAAAAAACATAGTCATGAATTACGCGGGTTTGCGAGATCATTGTGCATCTGAAACCACTCTAAAAAACCGCATTCCATCTATTTTGGAATGCGGTTCGAACAACGAATCATTATTGGGCTTCAATTAAACCGTAACGGCCGTCCTTACGCTTGTACACTACATTCGTAAGGTTTGTTTCCGCGTTGGTAAAAACGTAGAAATTATGACCTAGCATATTCATTTGCAGAATAGCTTCTTCGCTATCCATTGGTTTCAAATCGAAGCTTTTTTGGCGAACAACCTCTAATTCTTCCTGCTCTTCTTCTGCTGCAGGTGCATCCGGCTCTTCAAAGCTTGCAAACAGTGTATTGACACCGCCTTTTTCACGGAATTTGCGATTTACTTTTGTTTTATGTTTGCGAATTTGGCGTTCTAATTTATCTGTGATTAAATCAATCGCCGCATACATATCATCATGAATTTCCTCTGCACGTAACACAAGGCTTTGCATCGGAATCGTTACTTCTACTTTAGACTTCTTGTCATTGTAGGTCTTTAAGTTAACATGGACATTTGCTTCAGGAGTTTCAGTAAAATATCTTTCGAGTTTAGCAATTTTCTTTTCAACATACTCTCTAATTGCTGGAGTTACCTCAATGTTTTCTCCACGTACGTTAAAATTCATAAGTGAACTCCTCCTTTTTGATTATCCTTCACCTATCAATCCTTTTGCGCCCCGGTCACCGTCACGGCTCAGACGACAAAAGATGTGATATATAGCCCTTTAAAAAAGACTATATATTATATTTCTATTTTAACCCAAGAAACTCCTGCTAAAACAGTGAAAAAGGTTTAAAAAGTTTGTCGAAATGGTGAAGGAGAGAAATGCATGCCCTATTCCTTGCTTTGTCTGTGACCGCAAAGATACGCCGTGAAATAAAGAACTGCAACTCAAAAAACGACCCTTTGCAGGGCCGCTTTGTTTAACCTTTTATATCAATATTCCCACCAAGATGGGGCTGAGCAGCATGTTGAAGTGCTTGTACATCGACGCTGTCCATCATTTGATTAATAAAATCCGTTGCATTTCCTTCTGCCATATCCATCGTTTTTTTCAAAAGGGCGATCGATGCCTGTTGGCTTGCTTGCCCTTGGCTTAAAGCCATTGATAATCGTGCGACGTCCATTTGGAACCTCCGATTTCACCATGATTCTAACGGTGTACTGTTATTTTTTCTTATCAAGAAACATACCATCTACAGATAAATTATCATATAGATTTGCGTACTGTTCGTTTTTTTGTTTCTTTAATTGGAGTGTTTTTATATCCTGCTTTATCATGTTCTTTCTTTGCTCCATTAAAGCCTGGATTTCGTGCTCTTGACGCGCTAACTCCAGCTTTGTTTCCTCATTCAGATGAGAAAGATCGGATAGTTGGTTTAAGAAACCTTGCCTTTTCTCAAGTAATTCATCGATTTTTTCAATCTGTTCTTCCCGCTGTTCAATTAAAAACTCGCCTTCAAGCAAATTCTTCAATTCCTTTGAGACAATCATGAATTGGTCAAGTTCTCTCATTACGCTTGGCCACTTTCAGCATATTGTTTTCTTGTTGATTGAATAACTTCCTTCCACATATCACGGAACTCCATTACAAAGCTCTCAACTTCTTCAAGGATTTGTGTATCATTCTTCAAATTGGCCTCAACAAGTCTCCTATGCAAATAATCATACATTTGCATTAGATTATGGGACACTTCAACATCCATATTTAGTGTTACCATTAGCTCTTGCACGATGTTTTGAGCTTTAAGCAAATTTTCGTTTCGCTGCTCAACTTGATTATCTTCGATCGCCTTTTTTGCCAGTTTAATAAACTTTAAACAGCCGTTATATAGAAGCAATGTTAATTCTCCAGGTGATGCCGTATTAACTGAATTTTGTTTATACGCTTGATGCGGTTGATTCATTGCCATTTCCTTATCACCTTCTATCAACTTATTGTTGTTGTGCTCCCATGCCTAAATAAGAAAGTAACATATTTGATTGGTTATTTAGGTTCTGCATCGCCTTTTCCATCGCATTAAATTGGCTCCAATAGCGATTTTCCACCATTTTCAAGCGGTTTTCAAGTCGGGAAATATCATCTTTTACTCTTCCTAACTGTTTACCTAATGTATAATTATCCTCTGTTTTAAAAGCATTTCCCGCACGCTCTTCAATCTTTTTCACGGTGTTTGAAAGCGTATCACGAACACGTCTTGCTAAACCTTGCTCAGCATAAGTTGGACCGTCTGCCATAAACAACTGGAAAATTGCCTCCGGATCTTCCTCAATAGCTTTTTTCAGCTTTTCTTCATTTATTTCAAGCTTTCCGCGAGCCATATAATCTTTCGTTGTCGTAATACCAATCTCTGCCAATTGATTAAACTTCGGATCGGCTAAAGTAACCTCGTTAGCTGTTACCTCTGTATATAAATTGTTTCGCAACGTAGTCATTGCAGTATCCAAAATTTGATCCCTGCGCAGCAAACCGCTTTTCGCTTTTTCTTCCCACTGCTCAACCTCTCTATCTGACATGGCCATTTTTTGCTCTTGTGTAAGAGGTGTAAAGGTAGAAAACTTTTGTTCAGTCAATTTCCCATTTACTTTATCAAGCAGCTCGTTGTACTTATTGACAAAATCTTTAATCGTCGTCATGATTGCATCAGTGTCAGTGCCGACTGTTATGGAAGTAGATTGGCCTGCTACCGAATTATTATGCAGCGTAAATGTGACACCGTTCATCGTAAATGTATTGGAAGCACGTTCAGTTTCTAATCCATTAACAGTGAATTTAGCATTTGTTCCAGATTGCTCCTCGGTTAAATGCAATGATTGTGTAAAAAAGTCTGCTGAAGCCCCTGTAAAATTTATGGACTTGCCTTCACTATTTGTAAGATTACCTGTATCTTTTCGCTGTGCAACGATTTGATCTGTATGACTATCATAGAACATGTTAACGCCCACGTTAGAGCTATTGATTTGGCTCAGCATGCTATCTAATGATAATGTACCAGCGATTTTGAAATCATTTTTTCTTTTGTTCGTAGAGCCGTCTTCTTTATAGGTTTCAATATTGAATTCTAAGTAGTTATGATTAAATTTTAAAGAAAAACTGCTGTCGCCTTCAAGCTTCGTTCCAAATGACATACTTCCAGTATTTTCATCAATGTAAACCGTGTTCGCATCCTTCGTTTCCGGTATGCTTCCCACTACTACGTCAAACTCCTGCACTTCCCCATCAGCATTCGTAACTTCTAATTTTCCATTGGCATTGAGATTTAATACTTCAGAAACAGCACCTTTTGGAAGTTGAAAATTTGTGGCACCTTTTTCAGGCACTTTAAAGCTACTTGTTACCTCTTCCTGCTTCCAAGTAAATCCTTCTAGCTTATCTCTTTGCGACCATAAGCTTTTAGTAGAATCAATTTTCTCACCTTTACTAATAGCCGCTGTACTTTGCATTCTAGCTGCCGTTGCGATCGTCACATTTTCAATCTTGTAAGAGATCGTTCCAGCATTAGGAGCTGCCTTTGCGGTAACAACATCTGAATTGGAGCTAACCGCTGTTCTTGTTAGCATATTCGCTTGTCTATAAATTCCATCAAAGATAAAATTGCTAAATTCGTCTAACAATTTATTCATCTCACGATAGCTATCACGCTGCCATTCAATGATTTGCTTTTTTTGATTTAATTTATCAAGCGGTATTCTTTGAGCCTGCATGAGTGAATCAACGATGGATTGAGTATCCATTCCACTAGCAATCCCTGAAAATCTAATTGTACTTACCATGATTTTGCCCTCCTATTTACAGCTTTTTGTCTATAAACAGACCTAGATATTCTGTCATTTTCGCATACATATCCAATATTTCTTTATCCGGGATTTCTCGCACTACTTCCTTCGTCTCTTTATCAATGACTTCTACATAATAGCGATCCAATTCCTCATGGAGTTTGAAGACGACCGAAGTGAATTTCGGTTGTAAAAATTCATTCATCCCTTTTACGATATGTTCTACCTCTTCTTTTGAAAGCTTGCCATTATGCTCTTCTTTTATTTTGTCCTGATGTCTGTCGTGATGTTGTTCTGATTGTCTTACTCGCCCTGTTCGGTTAGTTGGTATCTCCTTTAAACCAGCAGAAGCTGTAAGAGAAGATGAATTCGCAGTAAGGGAAACTCCTCCAATATTCATAAGAACAACTCCTCATTTTTATCCTAATTATTATATCGGACAAGAGAAGAGAATTTTTAAGTATTATTAGGATATCTATTTCCAAGTTTTAATTATTTATCTTGCACCAATAATAGCGGCACTCCATTTTGGTATTTTATATTATAGATAAATCTTTCAGTTACTATGGTATTGCTCTGTAAATTTAAATCCCTTGAGCTCTCGAAAACTCTGTTTTTCATTACAAGGTCAAACAAATTAATAAAATCAGCGTCCAAACCATGACTCGTTGATCTAAATGTTTTTCCGTCTACTTCCCCCTGACCGATTTGAATAAACTTACAGCCCTCAACCTGTTCGCAAAACTGCTTCTTAACATGATGATTAATTAAATTATCATTTGTGCCATGAAAACAAATGATATTACAGTTATTGTCTACTTGTTTATAAAGGTCTGGCAAATACAGGAGTCCTTTATCGAAATCCAATCTTGAAGCGAGGTAAGAGAATTCCGTATTTACTCTCATTTGTCCAATATTACTAAATAAAAAACGAGAACTCTTTAGATACTCGGGGTATAACCAAGAAGAATTATCAATTAACAAAGTAAATAGATTTGGTGCGAAGGCATTACAAAGGTAGCATAAATATGCCCCATGCGAGTGACCGTACAATATAATTTTTTTTGTATTGTATGGCAAATTGTTCTCTTTTAAAATTTGGACTATATAAGACAAAGATGTCACGTGATCCAAGGCTTGCATAATCCCCATATCATTAAAATTTTCAATTTTCTCATCTAAATCCTCATTAACATTGAGCTCTATATTATATTTACTCCCCACCTGAAGAAATTTATCGCTATTAAAACCTTGTCCAAAAACTTGCTTCATCTCAATTGAGGTAAAAATATTGCTAACTTCTTCTTTCGAAATTTGAGTTGTAATTCGGTTACTTCCTTGCATAAATTCTTGTCCAAAATAGTGACATTGTATGGTGATTAAATTGTATTCATCAGCAAATCTAGTACGCATTTTTTTGTATACATTGGATTGTGCATTTGCTCCAAAACCGGGTATAAGCAAGAGCAAACCTGTGTTTTCATTCACTATCTCTGGAAATGAAAAGTAAATTTTCATCTCCCTCTGACTATTATTGTTGTATATATTTGGGTGCGCCGGAACATTCATTTCATAATCTGTTGACATATTGCTACCTCTATTCTCAATCAAATTTCCAAGTCTACCAATAGGTATTTTTATTATTGATAATGATTAATCACTTTTCGAACAGCCTCAATAACTGATTGCACATCTTCATCAGACATTTTCGGAAAGAGAGGAATCGTTATGGCAGATTCGTACCATTCTTCCGCAATCGGACAAAGACCTTTTTCATACCCTAGCCCCTGATAATATGGATGGTGATAAACGGGCAGATAGTGGACATGTACACCGATATTTTCTGCCCGAAGAGCTTCAAAAATAGCTCTTCGTCCAGCCTTAAACTTCGATAAATCCAACTGGAGCATATATAAATGCCAGCTCGAATCCGTTGACTGCAACTGATAGGGAATTTGCACACCGTCAAGTTTAGAAAATTCTTTGTTGTAATTAGCAACGATCATTCTTCGTCTCTCGATAAAAGAATCCAGTTTCTTCATTTGCGAAACACCTAGAGATGCCTGTAAATCGGTCAAACGATAATTGTAGCCTAACTCAATCATCTCATAATACCAAGGGCCTTCATCCTTAGATAAATGAAGGTTGGTAATCCCATGTGAACGGAACCGTTTTAATTTCTCTGCATACTCCTGCGAATTCGTGACAATCATTCCTCCTTCGGCAGTTGTCACGTGTTTGACTGGGTGAAAGCTAAACATTGTCATATCAGCAAGCGTTCCTATCTTTTGACCTTTGTAACTTGCACCTAATGAATGAGCCGCATCCTCAATAACGACTAGCTTATGTTCTGCTGCTATTTCTCTAATAGCGTCCATATCTGCAGGTTGTCCCGTAAAATCAACAGCAACAATGGCTTTTGTATTTTCAGTAATAGCCCTACTGATTTTTTTTGGATCAATATTGTACGTGCGTTCATCGATATCAACAAATACCGGTCTTCCTCCACAATAAAGAACACAATTACTGCTTGCTGCAAATGTAATAGGGGAAGTAATCACCTCGTCACCCTTCCCAATTCCGGCTGCAAAACAAGCTCCGTGCAAAGCTGCTGTCCCATTAGAAAAGGCAACTGCATACTTTGCGCCAACATATTCGGCAACAGTACGTTCAAATTGTTCGATTGCAGGTCCCTGCGTAATAAACGCTCCCTTCAATGTATCGACAACGATTCGAACATCCTCTTCATCAATCCACTGTTGACCATAGGATAAATAGTTGGCTCTCACTGGTTGACCACCAAAAATAGCAAGTGTCATAATGTCTCCTCCAAAAAAGTCACCCTTAAATAAGGTGACTCGTTTTAATCCATTGTTCAGTTCGGCGCAATCCCTCTTCGAGACTTACTTTTGGCTGCCATCCTAAAAGTTTGTTTGCTTTTTCATAGTTACACAGTAGCTTTTGAATTTCACTTTGAGGATGGATATGCTCCACATGTTCAATTCTCGCTGAGTCTTCAACAATTAATTTCGCTAAATCATTGACTGAAATATCTCTGCCAAGGCCTGCATTGACGATTTCTCCATTCACCTGCTCCGAATAACCAGTTTGGACAACAAAATCAGCACAGTCATCTACAAAAAGTAGATCTCTTGTTTGCGTACCTTCGCCATAAATGCTTAATTTCTCACCAGCAAGCTTCTTCTTAATAAAAATGGCGACAACACCACCTTCGCCTCCTGTTTTTTGGAAGGGACCATATGTGTTAAAAGGCCGTATCACCACAGTCGGCAAGCCGTAAGCATGATAATAGGACAATACCATATTTTCGGCAGCAATCTTCGAACCAGCATAAGGTGAAGCTGGTTTAATAGGATGCTTTTCCGTAATTCCTGTCTCATCAAAACAACGATCATAAACCATGCATGTACTCATAAACACGACCTTGACGTTATGCTTTCGGCATTGTTCCAGTATGTAAAAGGTTCCTACCGTATCATTATTAAAAGTTGTACGAGGGTCATCGATTGAATCTTGGACATTAATGGACGCACCAAGATGATAGCAAATATCAAAAGCGTTCTTGGAAAAGATCTCTTTCAGCAACTGTTCATCTTTAATATCCCCGATGATGAATTGTTCAAGTTCCTGTTTAAATTCTGCGATATTCTCTTCACGCCCATTCGACAAATCATCTAAAATCCAAACTTTATGCCCATCTGAGAGTAGTTTTTTCGCAACGGCACGACCGATAAATCCAGCTCCACCAGTAAGTAACACGTTCATTTTTGTCCCACCTTACTTTATACAATGTCCCACGATAATGGGGTTCCTTTTTTCACATCTACTTTCGCCTGTTTTCCTAATACATTTTTGTAATGCTTTGGAGGCAGACCAAATCCTGGTCGGATAGCACGAATATTGTCCTTCGTCAACATTTCACCCGCTTTTATATCGTTGACAACGTATAATGAACGGCGATCTTTTAACGAACGCTCCTCCGCTTTTGTTGGCCCATAGCTAATTTGACCAAGACTTTGCCATGCTTTTTCAGTCTCTTCTACGAGTGCTTGCATTTCCTCTGGCTCCATAGAAAACGCAGCATCTGTTCCACCTTCAGTTCGAGAAGTCGTGAAATGTTTTTCGATCACAGTTGCACCTAAAACAACGCTCGCAACGCCAACTCCTATTCCCATCGTATGGTCGGATAAACCAACCTCACATTGGAATAACTCTTTCATGTGAGGAAGAGTCAACAGATTCGAATTCTCAGGAGAAGCCGGATAAGTACTCGTACATTTTAACAGGATAATATCTTTGCATCCTGCAGCGCGGGCAGCACGAATAGATTCATCGAGCTCAGCTACTGTTGCCATTCCTGTAGAGATGATGAGTGGCTTTCCAGTAGAAGCTGCCTTTTCAATAAGAGGGATATCCGTATTTTCAAAGGATGCAATTTTATAACATGGTACATTAAGCTCTTCAAGAAAATCCACTGCTGTCTCATCAAAGGGAGAACTAAAAGCAATAAGTCCTAGCTCCTGACATCTCCGAAAAATCGGTTCATGCCACTCCCAAGGGGTATAGGCTTCTTTATATAGGTCATAGTAAGACGTTCCCTTCCATAAACTTTCCGGGTTATCTATATAAAATTCTCCTTCTTTTATATCTAAAGTCATAGTATCTGCTGTATATGTCTGCAATTTCAATGCATCAACCCCAGTCTTAGCTGCTGCTTCTACAATTTGCAACGCCTTTTCTAAAGACTGGTTATGGTTCCCTGACATTTCCGCTATAATAAAAGGCTTATGTGCAGAACCTACGAGACGCCCTCCAATATTAATCGCCATTTCCAACCTCCATAATTGCTTTAACAACAGGGTGTATTTCATGCTTTCGATTTGCTTGCATGAGTAATGTTGATTTCGCTGAAAGCTCCCTTAATTTCTCAGGGGATTCCATTGCTCTATTTATTATATCGACAAGTTCCCTTTCTTTTACACCTTCATGCCAGCCCAGACTCCATATTGCTCCATACTTAGCTGCTGCAACGGTAGACTCCAGTTGGTTTTCAGCAACAATCGTCACAATCGAAGGCACCCCAAGATAGCAGCGTTCCCACATCGTAACACCTCCGGCCCCCAACGACAAGTCGGACTCTCTCATTAAGTCGGCAAGATAATTGATTTGTTCATAATAGCGGAAGCCTGATTTCTTACATATTTTTGCAATTAAATCTTTCTTTAGGTTTGATAGTCCAACTACTACATGAACCTGGACATTCCCCTGCACTAACTGACTAAGGGCATACAGCGCCTTCACCGTTTCCCCTGTCGGGTCAGAGCCACCGTAAAAAACTAAAATATTGCCAACCTGAGCATTTGTCCGAATCCTATTTTCTTTATAGAACTCCGGTCTGAGAAGTAAATAGGATGGTCCCAATAACTTTTCACATTGCTTTGGCACTAAAGCATCGTATCTGCTCTCAAAATTCTCTTGATAATTCTGATCTAAAAGAAGATCGCAATCATGCTTGCGATTCGCCAAATCATCAATCACCATAAGCTTAAGCTTACTTAATTTTCTTTTTAAAACACTTTCCCATTTTTCGTCTATTTGATAATGATCAACAATCACTAGATCACATTCTTGTTCTTTCAATATGGCTACTGTACGCATAGCATCATACTCAAATTTCCCACTAACAGCAATCACTTCAAAACCGAAAGACCTCACGTACTCGATCATATTACCAGCTAGCTCAGCACAAATAAAAGTAACCCTGGCTCCATTCCCCTTTAAAAAATTGGCCAAGGTAAGACAGCGCATCATATGTCCAGTTCCTATTGTAAACGAAGCATCTACGCGAAAAAAAATATTCATCTCTACACGACCGGTTTTTGCTCGATATGAGCGTTAATTTTCGCAATTTCAGGATGGTCTAAAAGAAAACGTACGACCTCTACTGAAGGTACAAGTAAATCCCCTTTGAAATGCTCAGCAATCTGCTGACATAGTTCATAGTCTTCTTCTGTGTCTAAGGTAATTCTAAGATGAGGATGGCTGAGCCCTTGAGGTAGAGCTACATAAGACCACGAAAACTCATGATGCTTTTCATACGCATAATAAGTTACATGTTCTATATGACGCTGCTCCTTACCATGCTTCTCAATATATTTCAGTGCAGCAAATGAGAATAATTCAACTGCTAACCCTCTTGGCAATTCTCCTCCAATTTTTATAAAATCACTCGGAAATTCTTCCATTCTCATAATCATCTCTGATGCTAATTGAAAATCAACATACGGACAATCAGCGGTTACTCTAATAACATAATCGGGATTATATCGTTCCGCTGCTTGCACATAACGAGAAAGGACATGTTCTTCAGAACCACGAAAATAGGCAATATCTTTTTGTTTACACCACTCTTCCACAATATCGTCTTGTGCAAGGGTGGACGTTGCCACTACTACATCACTCACTCCGTTCATTTTTTTACATCGCTCGACCACATATGAAAGAACATCTTTTTTGCCTAAGGGCTTTAAAATCTTACCAGGCAATCGGGAAGAACCCATTCGTGCCTGAATAATGACCATTGTTTTCATAAGCCGCCACACCTATCAAATAAATTTATTGTACTTCTGGAATATAGTTAGAGAATTTGCTTCCGCATGTATCCCACATATTTTTCGTCATCTCATATATATAAACATGATGATATTTGTTATATTTAAAAATATGTTCTGAAAAATACCCCACTTCTCTAGCACCCTGTTTCAAATGAAGCTTTCTGACTCCCTCGTTTTCTTCCATTACTTCTCCTACAAGCTTATTCAATCCCATCGTTTTAAAAGCGTAATTATAGACATACGGACCGATAAAGCCACCTAACATACTAAACTTCGGATTCCCAATATAAAAGTTCCAATAAGCTCTCTTATCACGAGAATGAATATCCGTTATGGAAACAAGTCCGATCGGCTCGTCTCTATAGATCATAATCCAATAATAACTGTGAGGATCTTTTTTAATGGACTCAAACCAGCTTCTCTGTTTTACTAAATCATACTCAATGTCGGTATACATATACCTCGTTACAAATTCGCTCGTCCGCCAATTTAAAATTAATTCTAAATGTTCTTCTTTAATAGAAACAAATTGCATAATATCACCTAATAACAAGTTCTCTAGTAAAATGCATCATTAAATCATAGCCATCCCAAACTCCTCCAAAAGCTAATGACTGTCCTACAGGTACAATCCGGTCAATACTCCTATTTTCAATAGCGTTTGCAAAATCTATCAACGCCTCTCGCGTAAAACCAAAATAGGATAAAGTCTGATCCTTATCATCAAGTAGAGAATTTAAATCCTTTAATTTCGGTAATTCTAATTCATAAAATAGTCCCCCACCGCAATGCCTTTCTTTCATTTCCCTATTAATAGCTTCCAATTGGACACGAGTGAAATTCTGTTGATGCATAAAAGAAGTCGTTTCATTATCAATACTTAATAAATAACCTGTCGTTAATTTCTGCACCTGCATTGCTGCCGATAGCTCTTCCAGATGAGCATCTAAATGGTCATTTAATTCGTTCCAAAAACGCTTTTGTGCAAGGGCAATTAAATCTGGACTTCCAATCCATGCGATCAAGCGAGGGGATGAACAGGCCATTTGCGAAAACCAAAAACCATCATTATAAAACTGATGAACAAATTCTTTCATATCGGACTCATTTGCATTAATGACTTCCTTTGCCTCAAAGGCAGACAACGAAAAACGATCGGGAAAAACCAACTCAGTGGCTAATGGCGCCAGCGGTATAGAACGAATTTTCCGCACCGTCTCATCTCCGCCCCAAACAATTCTGATATGACAACGCTCTGATAAAAAACGGGTAATTTCATCATTATGTTCATAAGTAACAATTGCAGTTCTACTAGCAACCTCTGGATACTGAGCAATCTCTTTTAATATTGCCGCAATAAGCAGATCAGTTTGCTGCTGTTCACGTCCGGAAACTCGCAATATATTGTTATTTCCCGCAAGCATCGAAAGCACCCACGAATAAACAAATATTGTATCAACATTGGAAGGGGCAAAATGCAATGCAACTCCCCGTGCCCGTAACAGTCTATTGTCAGCTCTTTTTAAAAAGGAAGCTTTCATTTCCTCGATATGTGCCCTTCTCAACCAATAGGCGAGTGTAATTAATTCTGGGTATCTTCGATAAGTATGATCCTTTAAGATCGTTTTTGATAATGATTGCAGAAAAGCAACCACTCTTTGATCAAATGGTTTTAGTGGCTTCATCTGGATAACAGACTCTATCTGGGTTTGCCATCTTTCCGAGGTAGCTGGCCAATAAAATCTCATATCGTCTTCCCCACCTTTTTGTCGAAAGCGAATGTATCACTACATCCGCGTAGCTCTGCTTTTGGTATTCTACCTGCGACAGAAAAATACTTTCCCTTCCAACCGCATGAGCAATCATCTTCACCATGAATGGTCCCTAAATCTTCTGTCAACAAACTGTGCCCTGGATAACTTTTTGGTAAAGTACTCAGCACTTGAATCAATCCTTGTTCACCAAAGGGAAGCGGCTGAAAAGAAAGGGGATCTCTTATAATAACATCTGCATAAACGGGTGTATGAAGATGCCCCTTTGGACATTCTACAAAAATGGAGCCGACTTGCTCGACCATTCCATAATAATTATGAATCGATTGAATACCAAATTGTTGGAAAAGCATGTCCTTAAATCTCTCATTACTAACAGACTGATCTTTTAACTTTTTCCAACCGCCACCATGAATCAGCACACTGTCTTTTAAATTTAATTTAATTCCTTTGCTTAAAGCAGCTTGATAAAAATATTGCCAAATCATAAATGTAAAGCCAAATAGAAGAACCCTTTCATCCTTGTGTTGTTCCAAAAATTCATTTAAACCGTCCCAATCGATCGTCATATCATCATGGAGCAAGTAAAAATGCCTTCTTCCAAAATTGGAAAATCCTAAAATCCCTGCCCCTCTGGCACTAAATGATTTTCGGTCCTTTAAAACATTTTTTGTGTCAATCATAATCATTGGTAAGCGTTTCTTGCCAAGCAAGGGGGTCATAACTTCTACAAGAGCTTTAGTCTGTGCCTTAGCTGTGTCTTTATCTAAATATATTTTGGATACTTGCTGACCTGTTGTACCGCTTGATGTTAAAACCTTAAAAATATCGTTCTCTTCAATGGAGTGCAATGCCAGCATTTTAAAAAGTTGAACTGGCAAGAAAGGAATCTCCTCTAAGTTTGTTACTTCTAAAGCATGATTCGATTTACTTAGCATTTGTTTATATGGTTCACAGTGACTATAATGAAATTTCGTCAGCTCATTTAATTCTGCTAATAAGTAATTCTGTTTGTCAGCACTTTTCGTCATAAAAGGTTCCACTATAACATCATTTCCTTTAACACTACATAATTTACTTTACCATTCGCTAGTCTTGGGATATCCTCCACCACTTTAACTTGAAAAGCACTTCTATGTAGCTTATATAAATCTTCCATTAGCCTCTTTATCTCTTCCTTCAATTCCATCACATCGGTTACTACGAATAATTTATCATCCGTACCTACACAGAAAACGTCCTTTCGCAAGGTTTTTTCAAGCTGCTTTTCGATCTCGTCCAAATTTAACCGTAGCCCAAATAATTTAATAAATCGCTTCATGCGGCCCTTAATGTAAAAGTAACCATCTGCATCGACTTCCGCAATATCTCCCGTATGCAGCTTGCCGTGTAGCTCATCACCTCTTGCTAAATCGTTAAAATCTTTGGCATAGCCCAGCATCACATTAGGACCCTCATAGATTAATTCTCCCGTTTCTTCATCAATCGTTAACTTTCCATTTGGGATCGCCTTTCCTATGCTTCCTATTTTGTTAAGAATCTCTTCTGGAGGTACATAGCTAATCCGTGGTGCTGCTTCAGTTTGACCATACATCACATAGAATTTTTTAGCAAATCTACTCGCATACTCAGCATAAACGGAAATGAGTTTTTCGCTTAACCTTCCCCCCGCTTGCGTAAAGTATCTCAAATGAGGCAGCTCCATTTTTTGAAAACCAATTCTCAAAAGTGTTTGATAAGTATAAGGCACCCCTGCCAGTGAAGTGGCTTTCTCATTTTCAACAAACTTCCAAAATTCTTTCGAAATGATGCTATCATTGGTTAATAAAATGGATGCTCCTACGTGAAGGTGGCTATTTATGATGGAAATACCGTACGAATAATGGATGGGTAGGTTAACCAAGCCTCTGTCATCTGTTTGTAGATGTAAATATTCGGATATCGATTTTGCATTAGCAGCAATATTTTCATATGATAATTTCACAAATTTCAAGCTTCCAGTAGTACCAGATGTACTTAATAAAAGAGCGACATCTTGAAAAATCTCATAGTCTGGAGCCACACTTCTTCTTAAAATACCAGCTTCAATTGACTTATAATCTTCATGATGAACATCACCAATTATATATGCCGGCTGATACG
Source organism: Robertmurraya siralis (assembly GCF_005502275.1). Classification (GTDB taxonomy): domain Bacteria; phylum Bacillota; class Bacilli; order Bacillales; family Cytobacillaceae; genus Robertmurraya; species Robertmurraya siralis. Next base: position 220,144 of record NZ_SWLZ01000005.1, on the reverse strand, counting down.
AATCAATAATCGTTTGTAAAAGGCTTTCCTCCAGATCTGCATTAACTAACATAACTGCATCTTTATTTTGAAGGACAGCCAAATAAGAGACAATATACTCATAGTTGTTTTTGGCCAAAATCAGAATTAGTTGTTTATAAGAGGCTCTTATTTTCTTTTGCAATCTCTCCATATCCTGTTGTAATTCACTGTAAGTATATGCCTTACCTACCTGTTCGACTACAGCAACGCGATCCTTATATTCATTGAAATTATTCCAAAATGTATGCATGATTTCTCACCTGTCTATTTACGAATTATATTAGATTTTAAACTATCGCGACTAAAGAATCTCCATTCTTCTTTTTCATCGGCCAAAAATAAAAAAAGTGTAGATAAGGAGCCATTAAACGACCATGCCCCCATCTACACCGATCACCTGCCCAGTAACATATGAAGATAAATCTGACGCTAGAAAAAGAAAGACGTTCGCCACTTCTTTCGGCTCTCCAATTCGCTTCATTTTAATACTCTCGATCACTTTTTCCAATCTTTCGTCTTTATAATGACCTATTAAATCCGTGTTTATAAACCCAGGTGCTACCGCATTAACTCGAATATGATACGGTGCTAATTCTTTCGAAACCGATTTTGTTGCACCTATCACCGCAGCTTTGCTTGCTGAATAAGCAGAATTTCCTTCAATGCCATTCGTCCCTGCTATTGAACTGACATTTATAATAGAACCTTCCTTTTGCTTCATCATGATACGCGATGCATACTGCATATGGTACAAAACAGAATGTACATTCGTTTCCATTGTTTGCCCTATAAGCTCATCACTAACCAAACCAAGCAGTGATTCATTCATCACACCTGCATTATTAATAAGTACATCAAGTCTGCCGAACTCTTTCTTGATTGCCTTAAAGCTATTTTTTATGCTCGGAAAATCTTTAACATCATAGGTTAGCACATACGGACTAATTGAACTAACTTTCGCTACCTTCTCTATTGTCTCCGTTAAAGAAGCTGCATAGCGAGCATGCAATATTAGTCGTGCGCCATGCTCCGCAAATAAAAGAGCTGCTGCTTGTCCTATTCCTCTCGAAGCTCCCGTAATAAAGACTACTTTATTCTTTAATAACATTTGCATCGGACCTATTCAAATCGAATATCATACTTTTGTAGAATTTCTTTTGCTTTTGCAAAGGAACTCAAATCAAGTACATCATCCGTATCAAGCATAATATCAAACTGGTCGTCAATTTCTGCTACCAACGCCATATGAGCAACTGAATCCCATTCGGGGATAGTATTGTAGGCTAGAGTATCTGTTACTTGGCTTTCTTCAATACCTAATGCTTCTGCAAAGATGGATTTTAGTTTTTGCTGGTTCATAATTTCCCTCACTTCTATTCAAATGTATTTAAGTTCATCTAAGAACAAATTTTTTCAATTCAAAAAGACACTTAAAGCTATTAATAGTTCTCTATACCAACTTATTTTGAATAACTTAGAAGAACTTTCCTTAGTTCTCTCCAAGTAAATCGAAAATTTCCCTCTTCATTATTCATGAGAATTCTTAAATTTAATTCAGCATCCATATAACCTGGAAAAAGTTTTAAAGCTCGTTCAAATAATTCCTTTGCTTTATTTCTTTCACCCGTATAAATATACAATATACCTAAATTGTTTACTGAAGCACCATGCGAAGGTTCACATTCTAAGGCTTTAATTAAGCAAGCTTTTGCCTCAACATAATTCTTTTTCTTAATATAATAAAGCGACTTTAAAAAAAACACACTATCTCCCGAATGATAATCTAATTTAGAAAATTCTTCAAAAGCCTCTTCCCATTTTTCTAGTCGATATAGCATTGAAATATAGTCTAAACGATTTCTATCTTTAGTCTGTCTTCTATTAAATAATGCGCCTTTTATTTCTGTTAACTCGAATTTCCTTAAAATATCTATCTCTGCATTTGCCGTTTTATTAAACTCATTCGTTGTATTATTAGGATGCCTCCTTACCTTTACTAACGGCTTATCAACATAGGCAAAACCCCATTTTTTTGCTAACCTCAGCCATAAGTCCCAATCTTCATTATATTTTAGTTTTTCATTAAATCCCCCAACATCCATCAGTGCCTTTTTATTAATTAAAGCTCCTGAGGGTGTTACAATTTGATTCCTAAAAAGTTCATAACCAAATATTTCGCCAGTGCCATATTGCTTCCCTCTTAAAATTCTGTCCAAACTTTCTCCGTTTTCATTTATTTGTAAATAAGCAGGGTGAACAAGAGCCCACTTATTGGGACTGCTTTTTTCAAGCTTCTTCAAATATTTGATTTCTTCCTCCACTAGAGTGGGATGAGCAATATCGTCCGCATCCATAAAAAGTAGCCACTCACCGTGTGCAGTTTCTATTCCTTTATTACGTGCTGTTGAAACTCCCAGATTACGACTTTGCCTAAGTATCTTTATACTTTTATCAGTATTTGCATATTTTCTTATAATTTCTAAAGTGTTGTCAGTACTACAGTCATCAATGATTAAAATTTCGTCTAGTTTAATACTTTGCCCAATTAGGCTCTCTATTGATTCATCAATATACTTCGAAGCATTATATGCGGGCATTATCGCTGTTATTTTCATTATTAATTTCTCCCTTTATGAATATAGTTCTAGGAAGATATCTTTTTCAAATTCTTTATTGCTCTTATACAAAGGATAAATAAAAATATTGTTATATTTTTTTACTAGCTCGTCATAAATTTCACTTTCATAAGCCTCTGATGAAATAATAATCACCTTCGGGTTTAGTGTTTGAATCATATTTTTAGGATAAATTTCTAAACCCATGATTCTCTTTCCATGTTTTTGTTTATCATTATCAATAATTCCAATAATATTAAGGTTTAAATTACTTACTTTTTCTAATAAACACTTTGTGTGTTCACCAGCTCCAAAAATAACCATTCCTTCATTTAAATCAACTCTATTTATAATATCTCTTTTGATAATAGATTCTAATCCACAATAATCTCTATTAAAATGATTAATGATATAATTTGGCAGCTCAATTTTCTGATTTTCAACAAAATGAATTATAGCATCACTAGCTCTCTTACTTGCTGTTCCATCAGCAAACTTATAAACAGCATTAACTGCTTTTTCACGTTTTTGCTTTTGAGTTTTACTATCTATAAGAGCAACTTCTATATTTTCTATTAGTTCCTCAGGTTCATTACAATTCACACCAACATCTGCATGTTCCCAATATCTTAAACCATGTTCTACGTTTCTTCGATACCATGGTGCATTTAAGACTACAACCGGCCGATTCGTACTGGCAAACTCATAAAGAGTTGACATATGATCACAAATGTAAAGATCCGCTCGAGTTAAAACTTCATGAAAATTTTTAACAATTTCGAATCCTAGTTCTTTATAATGTGGAATGAGTTCCTCTATCATTTGGGGATGACCATGACCCAATATTTCCCATCCGCGTTTTTTTGCTTCTAAAGCTAACTCTGGTAATGCCTTCTGAAAATGTGGAAATGAGGTTCTTGTCTCTGGTACAAGCATGCGGTCATAATGAAAGGAAATAGCAATTACTGTTTTCTCATTTTTATTCTTTTTAAAATTTGTATGCCAATAATCCAATTTAGGGCACCCTACAACTGCCACATTATTATTTTGATAAACATGCTTTATAATACTTGCAGTATAATCATTTGGTAAAATATCCAATATTACATTTTTTCTTAGCGGAAATAACAAATGTTCTTTCCCTTTATAGTATTGTCCTGCTCCATGCTCTACTAAACCGATCGGTCTTTTTAATTTCTCTATAAAACCATCAAAAATACTTGCTGTAATTAACAATTGTTGACTCTTTTCCAAATAATCCAATACACTATTTAAATCATCAAACTTTTTAATAGAATACTCTTCTTTTGACAAGTTATAATCTGAAATCGAGTGCTTATAATTATAGATAACAAATTCTCCTTTATACTCCCAAGGGATTTCTTTCCAAATAGGCAGTAAATGATCAAAATGATGTGGTCTCCACGCAAAGAAATCAATAATCTTGTTCTTATCATTCATTTTTCCGCACCTCAAATAATTAATATGGATCACTAATTACAACAAGAATCACAAATAGAACTGTGTCATACTATATTTTCTTACCGTCTCTTCCAACCTAGATTAAAATGTATCGACTCGATAAAGTTTAATTTCTCAAGTTGCAATTTAATTTCTTCATAGTACATGCTAGCAACCAGTATATAGATTTCTTTTTTATTTTCTGTTGCTAGTTTTTCCAGACCATATATCTTTTTATTATAAAACGTACTATTCCATTGTTCTTTGTTGTTATCCACATAATATTCTATACTATGTCCAAGGCATATTAATCTCTCTGTAAGTAACTGACTCGCTTTGCCTGTTCCAAAAACCACTAGTTTTTTACTTAATAACTTTATCATTTCCTTTTTTTCAAGTGGTTCATAGTTTTTCCATCTACTCTTCCTCAAATACCTTTCATATACATCTGAAAAAGGTTGTATGCTTAAATAATGCCACGGTTTAGAATAACCAGTGTAGTGAAGTATTGCTAACTCATTTTCTCTCTCACTAAAAATATTCTCATTACTTAATTTAAAAGAATCCATGAGCTGATATTTCGAGGTACGTTGATTCCAATAATTAGGAAGAGGCAGCCAAGCTTTATCAACAAGTACAGCATTGAAAGCATCTTGATCATGAAGTTTAATCCTGCTAGACATCTCTACCAAGTAATCCAATGCTTTTTCCGACACTTTATTCTCTCGCCACAGTTTTAAGTTAATCAGCATTACTCCAGAATTGAAATATTTGGAGGTTTTTGCTATCTTTATTTCGCCATGTCTATTAAACTCAGGTTCAACTACAGCTGCCAATATGTAATTACTAATATCAATGTCCCATAAACCTTTAATATCTCGATTTACAATTAAATCACAATCTAAAAACAATACTTTATCATTCAAAAAATGAAGTGCCTCTGGTATTGACAGTTTATAATATGCTGCATGACTCATGTTATCCTTTACTGCCAATTCTTTGTACTTTTTTTTATCAATTTGAACAAAAAAAATGTCTGAACCATATTCTTTCACTGTCTCAGTCAAGTAACTTTTATTGATAGACGAGATACCTCCATCAATTATATAAATTGAAATTAACTTTCTTGAGGTGGTTTGTTCAAATAAAGATATTAACATTACACCTAAATGTTGCGCATAATTATCATCAGAAACAGCAACTATTTGAATTTTTTCCATTAAGTTCTCCTTATAATTTAAATAGATTTTAGGTTACTTTTTTCACCAGATTTATTGTTAAAATCACTCATAAAGTATCAACTCTTTAATTCCAAAATTATATCTGTGTGGAAATTCTTTTCTAAAAGAATTTCTCTTATTCTCTTCATTTCACGAACTATTTCATTATTCATATCAAAAATTGAAATCCAAAATGTTTCAGCAAGATATCTTAGAAAGTCCTCAGCGTTTACTTTATTTAATTCCAGTAACCTTTTATCAAACTCTATATAACCAGTAGCTTTTTTAACCTGTGATAGGATATTTTTCATACCTTTAATTACTTCATACTCAAAACCTTCAACGTCTATTTTGAAAAGCAATACTTTCTTCTCACTATCATTTTTAAGCAAATCATCTACTTTAATTGTTGGTATAACAACTCTTTTATGATTATCAAGTGTTTTAAAAGCTTTTGATTCCCCTGAAGAATATGTATTAATATAAAAATCTTGAGTTTTTCTTTCACTATTACCTGCAAGAGCATTAACTATATGAACATTTTTCCTGTTTTGAATTTTTATAGTTCTCTCTAAATACGGAATTAACTCTGGATTAGCTTCAATACCATATACTTTACAATTAAAATCATATTCACTAGAAAGAATACATTCTCCATAATTTACACCTATATCTAACACTAGATCTGGTTTTATTTCAGTAACCTTTTTTGCCCAAAATTCCATTAATCTCTTTTGAGATGGGAATTCCTTAGTTAAAAGATTAATAATCCTCTGGTCAGCTAAATTCACAGCAAAAGGCTTCCCTTTCAAGGTAATTTCAAAGGGATACTCTCCCCATTCACCGTTGCCACCAAAAAAATGAACATTGTGTTTAAATCCCATTTGCGATAGTTGTTCCTTAATTTCTTCATGAAAAGAACTTGATATAATAATTAGAGTTTGTTTTACATCAATTTCTCTTAATTCTGTAGGTGATTTTATTACAGCACCATCTATTATTTTACCCCATTTTTTACTATCGTTATCTACAAAGAAGCTAACTGTTAGTCCAAATTTATTGAGTTTTTTTTTCGCTTGTTCTCCAAAACTAGATGCTCCAAACAATACGATATCTTTATTCTTATCAATCATTTTTATTTCAGCTCCAACACATTATTTATTGTCAAAATGGGGCGAAAACCAGTAGTACTTAAAACTTTGTTTGATAAAGAGTTTTTAGATGTAATATAGTACGGCCTTTTTAACATTCTTCTCATTTTTCTATTTTCGGTGCCCTGGATAGGAGAATTTGTCCACGAAGCTATATCTTTTATAGTACTATTTTGAAAATGCCAAATATCATCTCTTCTTGGAAATACACCATTTTCATCAGATACTAAATACTTATCCCAATCGTTATTCTTATCATTCTGAGATACTCCACCAGTCATTAATTTCACTTTTGAACTATAGCCCTTTATATCTTTAAATATTTCCCTTCCATTTGAAGTCGCAATTCCATTTTCATAAAGTTGATCCCAAGAAATACTGTGCTGCACATTTCGATCAGCAATCAATTTCTTTTTACCATCAACCTCATCAACCATAATGAAATAGAAATCTCCATCTGGAAATGCGCTAGACTCAGGTGGAATAAATTCCTTAGTTTCTTTTCCTAAACCTAGAAACTCACCGACCTTATTATATGTAGCTTTATAGTGACAGCGAATTCTCTTGCCAAGTTCTAATTCCTCAATGTTGCTCACTTCATGTACATGGCTGATCCGGCTATTTGACGCAGTTTCTATTCCTGAGAATACGAAATTTCCTTCATCTAACACTTTTAACTCAATAAGGTGTTCTTCATTTTTTAAATAATGCTTTTCAAACAAGATTTGCTTGAAATTTGCCGTTTCAAAATTATGTAGATCTGAATTTCTTACTGAAACCTTTTCTGTGCTCCCGTCAATCGTAATCTCAATTTGTTTTTTTGAGCTGTCTCTTCTCATTGAACCTAAAATTTTTAATGAAGTTCCTTTAAAACGAAATGTTACGGAAGCATTGTTTCTTCCATTCATTTGTTTCACGGAGTAGTCAACAGAGTAACCAGCCGTCGGATTTTGCTTTTCCCATTCTCCAATATAGTGAAAAGCCCCACAATCGCTTGCGTAAAATTTACTTAGCGGCATTTCAACTTTATTCGAAAGTTCCCAATGAACCCTATAGATATTTCCAGCTACCTGTTCTAACGTTTGCTTACATTGGTCTATAAAAGGAAAATACCCTTCTATAATCAACTTTGCTCTCTCAATTTCACTTGTCAGTTTCCGGATATTTGCCGCTTTAATCGTCAATGCTTGAAATTGGGTCCGAAGAATCGGTTGAACAACATAAAAATAGATTTCATTACCAATGAATTTCTTCATTAACTTGTTAAACTTCTCTATAATTTTTGTCAACTTATCTGTTTTTTTATTTTCGACTCTTGCTTGCATTTCTACTAATCCTGAACGAACTTCCTTGTAATCTTTTCGAAACCGATCAATAGAGCGTTCAATTTTTTTACAGCATTCAAGTAGATAATTAAGATCATACTTATTTTCAATCCCTAAATACCAATTCTCGTCCACGACTTCTTTTTTAAATTCTTCATGGATTAACTCTTCTAGTGATTTAAAAATAGTCCCCTTTATAGCTGCTCCGCCTTTAGTTGTATTAAATACTTTTACATTAGGGTATTGGCTAATTTGATTCTCAAGAAATTCCCTCATACTATTAAAAGAAGAATTAGTCTCAACGCTGTTTCCATATACGTCTTCAACAAATAAAGTGAATTGGCGATCCTTCTCTTCTACTTTTATAGAACGATTTTTTTGTTGGTATTCAACATCCTTTGAGTAGTACTGCTCATTTTTAAAAGCCAAGTTTTGCCCGACAAACGCTATAGGATTACATCCTAGTTTTGCTCCAAGTTGGAAAGTAACTGCGGCAATGGTTGGCGAGTCCTGTACCACATCAATTTCGCCCCCATTTGAATTTCTTAAATAATACTTTGCCACCGTGTCTTGACTTGTAACCATATGAAGTTTTGGACCTTGATACATATCTAACGTTTCATAACCAACACTTGTTCCGTAAATCATTGGTATGCTTGTAATCCCTTGTTCAATCATACTTGCAAACACCTGATGATTATGTTTTTGAGGATCATAGGTACAAACAGCATCGGGCATAATATTTTGTGCTACTAACGCACGATTAGCTGAGCCAACTGCAAAAATATAAGCTAGTTTTTTTTCTTTAATATAGCGAAGATGTTCATATTCATCCTCTAAAGAGGGGCCAGCAGATACGATAATTAGAGGCTTATCACGAAATCGAAGCTTAAATTCATCACTTAATATATTGGGAGTATGAGCAGTTTTTGGCAAATTTACTAAGCTATTTAATGTCCATCTTGTACTATAAGCACTGTCTACATACAAAGTTTGTCTTTTAGAAGAAACGGCCGCTTTAAAATTTTCAGAAAATAGCACGAATTTCTCTTTAAATATCTGTTGATAGCTAGGCAAGACTACAAGTAAAATCCGCTCTCGTATATTATGTGTTAACTGTTCTAAAAAAAACTTCCCATCCTCGTTGGAGCTCTCGACAAAGATATTTTTTAATTTGTGAAGGGGAAGCTCTTTTAGTGACTGTTCATTTATAAACTCGTGAAAAATGTCTATACTTGGTTCATAAATAGAAAAATTAAAATTAGGATACCTCTTTAAAAACTCCTTTACATGATAGCCTAGTCCGACACCATAAAATAGCACATGCTCATAATCGTTAATATCAATATTTAGATTAGCTTGATCGATTAGTTGTTCTGCTTCTCTTTCAGGATCATATTTACTATGGACAAGCATGTTGCTTTCATCAAGTGTGATTTGGATAGTCGGCTTCCCTTTTCTTGACTCGATCGTCCGACAGGAAATTTCTTCTTTATTATCCCATCTGTTTTCCAATTTCTTTACTAGCTCAGGGTAGTTTAGTTTTAAAAAGGATAAATTTTCAGCTACCATAAGTAAATCGCCTCCCTCTTCAACAGAAAATCTAAGTTGCTGACGGAATCAACTGTATAATATTCAAATCCACGCTTTTGTAATTCTTCCATTGATAGACAATAACGCCCGTCAAATACAATTGCCGTTTTCATTAATAGCTTCATTTTCGCCAGATCAATTTTTTTGAACTCGTCCCATTCCGTTAAAAATAGACAAGCATCCGCTCCCTTTATAGCCTCATAAAAGGAATCTTTATATTGCACCTCATAAGGAAGAACTGATTTCGCCTTCTCCATTGCAATTGGATCATATGCTACTATTTGAGCACCATGACTGATCAGTTCATTAATAATCTTAATTGAAGGGGCCTTACGCATATCATCAGTATTAGGCTTAAAAGAAAGACCAAGAACAGCGAGTTTTTTATCTTGCAAATTAGAAAATCTACGAAGCACTTTTTCTACCAATTTTAACGGTTGTTTTTCATTGACATGAATGACACTATTCAAGATTTCTAATTCATAGCCATTTTCTTGTCCAATATGCAACAACGCATTCGTATCTTTCGGAAAACAAGAACCCCCATAGCCTATACCTGCATTTAAAAAAGCATGGCCAATTCGTTGATCCATTCCCATGCCCTTTGAAACGTCTGTTATATTCGCACCAACTTTTCCGCATAAATTTGCTATTTCATTTATAAAACTTATCTTAGTTGCTAGAAATGCGTTAGAAGCATATTTTATTAGTTCAGCACTCTCAATATCAGTATGTACTACAGGGAGGTTAAACGGATTGTAAATCCTTTCAACAAAATTAGCAGTTTCCTTTGTATCTGCACCAATGACAATTCTGTCCCCATGAAAAGTGTCAAATATTGCATGACCTTCTCTTAAAAACTCGGGATTCGAAACTATTTCTACTTCCACATTTACCTGAAGATGTTCGATAATTGTTTTCTTAATAGTTCTGTTTGTTCCAACAGGTACTGTACTTTTTGTAATAACTACGATATTGCTTTTTAAATGTCTCGCAATATCCTTGGCTGCCTGCAAAATATAAGTTAAGTCCGCTGATCCATCCTCACTTTGCGGCGTATCTACGGCAAGATAAACTGCGTCTGCATCATCGAGTCCTATTTCATGACTTAAAGTAAACCGCAGTTTTTTGTCAGATATGTTTTTCTTTAACAGCTCCTCTAAACCGGGTTCATAAATAGGAGATATTCCACTGCCTAGTTTTTTAACCTTCTGTTCATCTATATCAATACATGTAACATCATGACCGATCTCCGCAAGACATACGCCGGTTACAAGTCCAACATAACCTGTCCCAATGATTGCAATCTTCATTTTTTTCACCTGCAAATTTTATTAAATTCTCCAGAACTTCAATAACGGTTTTCACTTTCAAAGCATCTCGATTAAAGCAAAATCATTATAGTAGTTTAACCTTTTGCTTAGAACAGACAGCTTTTATAAACGATAGGGCTTAATCTGTGTGAATAAGTGGTTTACTCGAAACCTATTATTTCGGACAATGTCCATTCCGTTCTTCTCCGGACAATCCCTCACATGAAGAACTATTGATTGTCCACGAGTCCTTCTTCTAAAATCCAGCTTCTTAATGTTTCTTTATCAATGGCAGCATCCTCTCTAACACGAGGAGGATTATGAATTGGATGGGCATCCTTGTACGAATGGCCCCCAACATAAGGTGCCTGAATAATATACATATTGCTCGTTTCTAAGCCCACTCTAACTTCATCTTCAGTCATTAATTCTTCAAACATTTTCTCGCCTGGACGAATACCGATTTGTTTGATTGCAACAGCTTTTGATAAGTTATACTTTTGAGTTACCTCTTCTATTAGAACATCAACAAGATCACATAATTTAATAATTGGCATCTTTAAGACAAACACTTCTCCGCCCTTAGCCATTTCATTTGCTTCAAGAATTAGATTTATTGCTTCGGTTGAGGTCATCATATATCTCAACATGTTGGCGTCCGTCACCGTTATTTTATTCTCTTTTAATATTTGTTTAATAAATAGGGGAATGACTGAACCTCTTGACCCCATGACATTCCCAAACCGTACTGAGCTAAATATAGTTTGCTTTGGTCCTTTTTGGTATTGTGCCGCCGATATTAATCTTTCAGCGGTTAACTTAGTTGCCCCATAAGTGTTTGTTGGGGCAATTGCCTTGTCGGTACTAGTAAAGAGAACCTTTTTAACATTTGTTGTCAATGCGGCCTGAATAACATTTTGCGTCCCTAACACATTTGTTTGAACCGCTTCGAAAGGATTATATTCACAAGCAGGAACTTGCTTCATTGCTGCTAAATGGAAAACATAATCAATATCCTCCATTGCCCTCAACAGTCGATTTTCATCGCGGACATCGCCGATTAAATATCTAATATTTTTATGTCTATGAAGCTCTTGTTGCATTTCAAACTGCTTATATTCATCCCTGCTAAAAATTCGGATTACTTTCGGGTTCTGTTCAAGCAATTTTTTTGTCAACCTGCGCCCGATAGTGCCCGTTCCACCTATTATTAAAATGTTTTTATTCTTATACATAGTTGTCCGCATTATCTTACCTACTTCATTGGATTTATTTCACTGCAAAATTTTTCTTAGTCTCGCCATTAATAATCTCAAATTGAGGTAAAATTTCATATTGAATAATGTCTGCTATCAGGATTGAATCTTTATTTTCTATTGCTTCCATTAAGTTCGGTAATTCCACCTCGAAAACAGCAATACTTTTTACAAATTTTCCCCAATTCACAATGGAATGTTTTATTTGATCAATTTTTTTCAATGATTGGTAAAGCCAATCTATCCCATCTAATAAATAAGTTAATGAGAGCCATGTATTTTCAGATGGAATTTGGTAAAATTCATTAACAAGCCTTTTGATTTCAGGAATTGCTCGACTAGTATAATCATCTAACGTAATCAGTACGTCATCAATAAGCTCTTGCACTGTTTTTACTATCGCCTCTATTTCTTTAACATCTTCTATTTTAGCTAGCATATATTCCTCATGATCCTCGTATACTTCTTGACCATCAATGATTAAATGGCTGAAAAACAAGTTCTTTTCAGAGATAATACTATTAATTTTTTCAATAATTTTTTCAGTTACATTTGTTTCGTTGTCAAACATGTATATTTGATCTAATATCGTTAATTTCATTATCGTTCCTCCGTCTAATTAGATACTTATAATATCGACATTTTTCAACAAATGTTAAGACGACTTGATAAGGGAATTATTGGTAGTTATCTTATTGAAAAAATTTAAGAATTTTTTAATTTAAAAAATGAAGCACAAAAAACCCCAGACGAAATTTCGCCCGGGGAATTCAAATAATTAATTATTGAAGTAATTGTAATACTGATTGAGGCTTTTGGTTTGCTTGAGCAAGCATTGCTTGGGAAGCTTGTCCTAAGATGTTTGCACGCGTCATTTCCATTACCTCTTTCGCCATATCTACATCGCGAATACGAGATTCAGCAGCAGATAGGTTTTCAGAAGAGTTATTTAAGTTAGAAATCGTGTGCTCTAAACGGTTTTGGTATGCACCAAGATTAGAACGTTGAGCAGATACAGCTTCAATAGCACTATTGATAACTTCAATTGCTGCCGCAGCATCTTCATGAGAAGCAACACTTAATGCTGCTCCTTGAGCAGTGCTATCTGTTCCGTTAGTAACTCCGCTTGCCGCCGCATAAACAGCTCCATCTACAGCTCCAGTTCCAACATTCAATCTTCCAGAAGCAAGAGATGCACCTTCAGCATGATTACCATTTGCAGTACCTTCAAGTCCTAGAGCTTTAGCACTCATATCATAAATTTTGATAGACATGCTTTGACCATTGTTAGCACCAACTTGGAAAGTAGCAGTAAAACCAGCACCACTTGTATTTAACATTTTTTGAGTGTTGAATTCAGTTGTGTTAGCAATACGGTTAATTTCTGAAGTTAACTCGTTGATTTCTTTTTGGATCTCATTACGGTCAACATCAACGTTTGTATCGTTCGCTGCTTGAGTAGCAAGCTCACGCATACGTTGTAGAATGTTTTGTGTTTCTTGTAATGCACCTTCAGCAGTTTGGATCATGGAAATACCGTCTTGAGAGTTGCGGCTCGCTTGATCTAAACCACGTACTTGCGCACGCATTTTTTCAGAAATTGCTAGACCTGCAGCATCGTCACCAGCACGGTTGATACGAAGACCTGAAGATAATTTTTCCATAGCTTTTGCACCAGCGTTGTTGTTAACACCCATTTGACGGTAAGTGTTTAACGCTGAAACGTTAGTGTTGATAATCATGTATAAGTTCCTCCTTGAAATGGTTTTATCCCACATCCATGTGGTTTTGTATGTTCAATCTAGTCATTTGGTCGGCCGCCCGAATGACTAGATTGGTTACAACCATTATATCGACATTTTTCTTAGGTTGTGAAGGGTTAATTTCATTTTTTTATTTATTTTTTAGTTGATCGGAGAATTTTGTCAAAAGATCCATTGTTGTGTCTATGGCCTGCGAGTTTTCTTCTTGAATTGCCAAATATACTTCTTTTCGATGAATTTCGACATTTTTGGGGGCGTTGATACCAATTTTAATTTGTTCACCATCAACAGAAAGAATTTTGATTTCGATGTCATCGCCGATTTGAATCGCTTGGTTAAGTTTCCTTGTAAGTACAAGCATTGTTTAGCCCTCCTTACCGGTTGCTGCTGCAGTTTGGACTAAAAGATGCTTCGTCGTGTAGGAGCTGTCACTAAGAATCACTTGCTTCCCTAATTTTTTCTTATTGTTGATCACTATAGGACCTTGCAGGTTCGCAGTTGTGTTTTGGAAGGGTTCCTGAACTGTAAGAATAACAAATGTTGCAACATCCTCTGCTTGCGCGATTTCCAGAGCTTCTACTACATGCTCCGGCAACTTTAGTTCATATCCTGGAAAAAACTCAAATGGACTCACGATCACAAATGCAAGACTTGGTGTTTGAATCGATTGTAATATAAAGAAAGGTCCATCATCTGCAAATGGTAATACGTAAAACTGTTTTTCTTCTAAAAAGCTAGGTATACCGCTATTAAAGTGAATGATATTCGCTTGATCAATTTCGATTTCACCATGATACTTCGTTGCAATTTTCATTTTTCGTCACCACTTCTAGATTTTTTGGTCGAGGGCGGCTCCCACCGCTCTTATTTGCATGGATGCCTTTTGTTTTAAGTAAATCTGCAGGTTTCCTGGGTTGTATTTAATGATAGGTTCATTCGGTTTAATATCAATATTGAAATTTCCTCTATGTACTTTTATCTCTATCGTTGATGGCTGATAGCTGAATTTCACCTTATCAGCCGAGGAGGGCATATACCCAATATTAAACTGCATTTGGTCAGGTTCACTGTTCTCCCGGGCAATCTCTGGAATGGCACTTTTGCGCTGACCTTCAATCCTCATGAGACGATTCCCTTCTACTGCATTCTCGGCAATGCTTTGAAGGGCCTTTTGTTTTGCCTTTGCTGCCCACTCTTTCACCACTCTTAGCGGATTCTTTAAGTTGGCATCAGCAAAAGCTTCCGTCTGGTCAATTTCCAATTTACTGTCCGTCTTCATGTATTCTACTTCCGGCTGCGGTTGATTCAGACTCATATCAGCTTTAGGCTGCCTTATTTCAATTGTTGATCGGCTCTTATTTAGACCTAAATAAGCGAGCTGACTATCAATTTCTAATCGAGGTAGCTTCATCGCTAGTCCTCCCTTAAGGATTTATAATTCTATTTTAGCTAAAGATGGTAACAATTAAAACCTTCGTTTTATTTTAAAAAAGCATTGCTATATGAGGCGATATTCATATTTGACTCATCTTTTCGCCTTTCAATTTAACTGAAAGGGGGGCGAAACCATGATTTCACACGAAATGAGCGAAAAATCATTGTATCAACAAAGCCCTTTAAAAAAAGCTACCCCCGAAGGAATAGCTTAGCGTAGAAAGTCCATTAATGTTGGCTGAATGATTCTGGCCCCAGCCGCAAGGGAAGCACGATGGATACTTTCTTGAATAGTTAGGTTAATGATGGCTTCTTCAAAATCCATGTCCTCATTAGTAGATATCGTATTTTTCGCAATTACTCTCTGATCAAGAAGGCGGCTGTCCACCATCTCAGCTCGATTGATTTGAGCCCCTAGCTCTGCTCGTGTTGAAACAATATTATTAAGATAGCTATCAATCGAGTCAAGTGCTTTTGTAATTTCTTCACCTGTGGTTTCTGGGTCTGTTAACATCTTTTTAATGGATTCTAAGCCACTAAACATCTCTATAGAAAATACATCTTGTGAATTAACGTTAATTGGAATTTTAACACCCTTCATGACCTCAATTTCAACTTTTTGCGTGTTGGAGGAAATCGCTCCTATGTTGGAAACAACGAGATCATTTACTTCTAAATCTCTGGTGCTTCCAATCACCGCACCATTGAGACCCTCTTGCTCTTCTAGTTGAAACTGTTTAATCGATGGTGGTGTTGTAGATGTATCAATCGAAATCGTGGCTGGCGGGCCCGTTTCTTCGATCTCATTTCCATTAGCATCAATCGTTTTATACTTAATGTCAGGCTGAACCGTAAATGTTGTCACATCACCGTTCGTAGAATCATATTTATACGTTTTTCCCTTGTAGCTAATCACATAATCATCCACATTGGCAAGATCGCTCGCAAATTTAGTAAAATCGACATTAAATTGGTTTTCATTAATAGGACTTGAGACTGTATCCGTTCCGTTGAAAATGTAATTTTCCCCAATCTTTGTATTCGCTAGCGCGACAATATGCGCTTGCAAGCTACTAATCTCTTTTTCAATATTTTTACGCGCCTCTTCCTCATAGCTATCGTTAGAAGCTTGTACAACCAGTTCACGTATTCTTTGCAAAACTAAGTTTGTTTCATCAAGAGCTGAATCCGCATTATCCATCCAGTTAAAGCCTTCATTTAAATTACGGCGGAACTGGTCAACTTCAACCAAATCAGTTCGATAACGCATCCCTTTCATCGCAATAACAGGATCATCCGATGGTCTCGTAATCTTCTTTCCTGTTATAAGCTGATCCTGCAGCCTGGCTAATTGATTATAGTTTTGACTAATATATTTCAGATTACTGTTTGAAAGCATTGATTGAGTAACACGCATATTCATTCACCTACCTATCTTCCAACTATGCCCATGCCGTTAATCACCTTATCAAGTAATTCATCAATAAGGGTCACCTGTCTTGCTGCCGCATTATAAGCATGCTGATATTGAATCATATTTACCATTTCTTCATCTAAAGAAACACTGCTCTCTGACATGCGTCTTTGTTCAACTGAACCTTTTAATGTTAGTGCGGTTATCGCCATTCGATTTGCTTCAGACGCATTATCGCCAAGCTTTCCAATCATTCCTTGATAAAATGATTGGACATTTGTGAGATTGCCTCCAAAATCAATTAGAGCGTCCTTCACATTTGCCAATGCTAGTGCATTCGAGCCATTTCCAATAAATGCCTCATCTGTAGATTTAACTCCTTCAGCTTTGAAGGTTAAAGACCATGTATCCCCATCCGTTAATGAAGATAATGAGCTTGTATCAAAGTTGATTCCGAATAATTTCACCGTTTTATCCGATGTAGAATGTGTTGCAGTAAACGTATTGCCATCCGCATCAACGGCTGTAAAAGTATAATTCCAAATACTTGGGTCTACATCTGAATCGTATTCGACCTTCACATTTATATTATCAAGTCCTGCTGGCCATGTAACAGTTGCTCCGGTTGAGTCTGTAATTGTTAAAAGGGAGCTATCAGCCGAATCATAAATTCCAGTAAAAGAAGGGTTCCCTACTGCTTTATTATTAGCATTTTCCCTTTTCATCGCACCAGCTATCACATTTCCCTCTGCAGCCGCTGCAATATTTTTTACATCATCAATGATATGGCTCGCAACAGCAATTCTGGAGGCTGCTCCCTTCACAGAAGTGCCAATTGCAAAGAAATCCCCAAACGTATCATTCTGTGCACCATTTTCAATTTCATTCAAGCTCCAGCCTGAACCGTGAACAAGATTGAAATGGGTAGCAAATGTATAAGCCATTTGATCGAGGTCTGCGAGCATATCATTGTATTTTCCCTTTACTTCATCTCCTATTTTATAGCCAAAGCCTTCGATATAGCCTTTTAATGCGCCGTTTGATTTAAACGCATTAAAATCCTCTAAAATATAGCGGGGATTTGTTGACTGATCGGCAACTGTGTTGTTGGCCATTCCGGCAAATCCGCTATCGTTTTCATTTAATTGGAAAAACTTGATTTGGGTCATCGGACTATCAATCTCTGAACGATTTTCAAATTGAATATGGATGCCAGTGGCAATCCCCATTGTTGCATCTACAAGTTTAATAGGTTTCCCATTAGAATCCTTTAAAATATCCCCTTCTGGTGTTGCTAAATAGACATCCAATTTGCCTTCCGCATTAGCAGATGCTAGACCTCCACTTGATTTCGAATCAACCCTGATATTCATATAAGTTGATAATTCATCAAGCAAGCGATCGCGCTCATCGTATAAGTCATTCGGCAAATAGCCATGAGGTTCAATCGAACCAATTTCTTTATTGATGGCATTAATTTGTCTTAAAATCGAATTAATGGAATCTTGAGACGTTTCAATCTCTTTGCGATAATCTGCTTGTATCGTCTTCAAGGAATTAGCCATGTAGTTAAATGTGTCCGCAAGGGTGATTCCCCGCTCACGCACGACTCTTCGCGCACCGTCGTTCTGTGGCTGCACAGCTAAATCCTGAAGAGCATTCCAAAATTGATTCATCGTATTGGCAAGACCGATATCAGAAGGTTCATTCATAATATTTTCCATTTGGCTCAACATTTCGACTTTAGATTGCCAATACCCTAGTTTGCTACTTTCTGTACGAAATTGCATATCGGTAAAACTATCACGAATTCTCGTAATATCTCCCGCCTTCACACCTGTTCCGAGCTGACCTGGAATTTGTGGCCTGTTTAATGATGGAGAAGGGTAAGGTAGGGTCGTTTGCATGTTTACGCGCTGTCTTGTGTAGCCAGGTGTATTCGCATTTGAAATATTATGTCCTGTCGTATAAAGAGCCGATTGTTGTGTCGCAAGTGCCCTCTTCGCAGTTTCTAATCCAAAAAAGGTTGAAGTCATAATAAATATCCTCCATTAAGCGTTGGAATCAAAAATGGACCGTTTCGGATGAGGCGATTCTTGGTTCACCTCAGGACGGTTATAATTAAAAGAATCGATATCCGGCTGCAATAGTTCCAAATTCATCTGAACAAATTGCAAGGATTGTTCTAGTAAATCTTGATTCAATAAATTTTGTTGACGCAAAGCCTCAATTTGAGTTTCAAGCTTCGTTTTTTCTGTCACAAATGACGTTTTATCCTCTACTAACTCGATTACTTTAGATAAGCTAGGAGAATCGGGGAATGCCCCATTTTTTTCTAAAAAAGTTTGTGTTTCTTGTACGAGTTTGCCCTCTGTTTGGCGAATCTGTTTAATATAGAGATTTTCTTTTTTGAGGAGTGATTGCAGACCGTCTAAATCTCCCTTTTTAACAATCTCTGTTTTTTGAAGGGCTATCGTGTGCAAACCTTCATGTAAACTGGTTAATTCCTTTACAGATTCAAGTATTGTTTTCGCAGGCAATGGATTCACTCCTATTTCAAGTCATCCCAATAAGAATACATTTTTTCGGCCACTTTCTTTGCATTCAGCTCGTATTGGCCAGATTGAACTTCCCTTTTAAGCGCATCTACTTTTTCTTGTCTTTCAAGCTCGATATTGCCAATCTTTTGGAGCTTGATTGCCTCTGATGAAATTTCAATTTTGTCTTTCGACTTTGCTTTTTGTGTTTGCTCCAATTTTTCCACTTGCTTGTTATACGGATTAACATTTATATTGCGCAAATGATTGATTTTCATTTTTTTCTCACCTCTTACATACACAGTTCCGTTACTAAGTTTATCATCTATACTATATATCGGCAGCATTTCTAGTTT
This sequence comes from Robertmurraya siralis, assembly GCF_005502275.1. GTDB lineage: Bacteria > Bacillota > Bacilli > Bacillales > Cytobacillaceae > Robertmurraya > Robertmurraya siralis. The sequence goes on along the minus strand of NZ_SWLZ01000005.1, from coordinate 200,685 downwards.
GTAAAGACCTTATTTAATAAAAAGGCTGCGTGAAACATTATTTATTACTAAAACGATTTTTGCCTCATTTCGTGTGAAACCTTGGTTTCACACGCCTTTCAGTTATAATGAAAGGTTCTCTGATTCCATGAAACGATAGGAGAAAGCGAGATTTCTCCTATCGTTTCATGGAATCAGAAAGAAAATGAGTCAAAAATCAACACCGACAACATCCAACAAAGCTAATAAAAAAGCTATGTGAACAGTATTGTTGCCCAAGCGACTTTAAATCATTTTTAACGTTGATGAGTTCTCGGCACAAAACCCTTAATAAAAAATCATGTATATATATTGATTAAAAGTCCTTGAATTTCCCCTACTTGCTTTAAAATATCAAGTCCATTCTTTTCTTTGTTTAACACATCGTTTGCAAGGTCTATTAGCTTTTTGTCTACTTCCTTTACAATTTTGTAAATCTTTGTGCGTCCCCTGCGATTAAAGCCTCTTTGTTCTTCGAGCTGAAGCCCATTTTGTACCGCTTCTTCCATAAACTCTTTGACCATTTTTTTATATTTACGCAAGTCATCAACCGTGCGGTTCTCTGCAAGAGTCTTCCCTTGTTCCTCAATTTCTTCAACCATTTTAGTTAACTTGTCGTATACTGTTTGTTGACGTCCCTTTGCCATCACTTCCTGAAAGGATACGCTTTCAGCGGGTACGTTATTTTTTGCCTTCACTCGATCAAGACCGGCTTTATTTACTTTTTGGATCTCCATTGATTAATCCATCCTTTTAATTGTGTTGATAGCAATATTTTATCATAACGATTCACTCGATCGAAAAATCTTCTTATCGCATCGCTGTCATAAAAAAGAGAGGAAAGACCTTTACAGATAGCCTTACCTCTCTTGTGAAATTTATCCTTGTAGTAATTGAAGAACACCTTGTGGCAATTGATTTGCTTGAGCAAGCATCGCTTGTGCAGACTGATTAAGGATATTATTTCTAGTGAACTCAGTCATTTCAAGAGCCATATCAGCATCGCGGATACGTGACTCAGCAGATGTTAAGTTTTCATGTGTTACTTGCAGGTTATTAATCGTATGCTCCAAACGGTTTTGCGTCGCACCAAGCTTAGAACGAGTAGATGAAATTTGATTGATCGCTTTTTCAAGCTTGAAAATGGCTTCGTTAGCCGATTTATGATCAAGCACGTTAATTTCGTCAATACCAAGCTTGACAGTGCTTAACTGTGGAACATCAATCATGACGTTTTGGTTTGTGTTAGCACCGATTTGGAAAGCCAATGCTTTGTTCGTTAACGTAAACTGCGTTACGCCTTCAGCCATTTGACTGTCAAATTTAAGTTCCATTCCACCGTGTTTAATAACACCATTTGATGTTGTGATTGTTTTATCAAATGTAATATCCTCGTAGTCTGCACCATCCTTCTTTTGGATCGATACAGTCGCATTATATTCAATTTTTATCTTTGCTGTTCCAGCCTTTGTGATTTTTGATGTGTCAATTTCAATTTGTTTACCTGGTTCTCCGATTGCAATAACACCAGCATTTCCTGAATTCCCAATTTCCGCCGCTTTCGAGCCGATAGAGAACCCGTCTGGATCAAAGACTTCAATCGTCGCACTCATTGTACCGCCTTCAGTAGCATAGTTCGTGACAACAATTGAATATTCACCTAATTTTAAATCTTGTGCTTGGAAATCTGCCAATTCACTACTTATTACAGAGGCATCCTGCACTCCTGCCTCAGGTTGAGTTAATTTTAAATTTAAGGCGATGGAACCAGAAGCCACAGTAACTTGATAGTCACCTGTTTTCATTGAAGCATTCGTTACAACAGGCACATCAACTAAACCAGTCTCATTCGTAAGTGCAAATTGAGTGTCGGCAGCACTTGAACCGTCAAGTAATTTACGAGTGTTGAATTCAGTTTTCGATGCGATGCTGTCGATTTCCAATCGCAATTGGTCGATTTCTTTTTGGATTTGCTCGCGATCTTCAGTCGTGTTTGTATCGTTTGCCGCTTGTACAGCAAGCTCACGCATACGTTGTAGCATGGAGTGAACTTCTGTCATCGCTCCTTCAGCTGTTTGCATGAGGGAGATTCCATCAAGCGAGTTTCTTTCCGCCTGCTTTAAGCCGCGGATTTGTGAACGCATTTTTTCTGAAATCGCAAGTCCTGCAGCATCGTCAGCAGCGCGATTAATACGTAATCCAGAAGATAGTCTTTCAAGGTTTTTAGAAGTTGCCGCTTGGTTTTGATATAAGTTGCGGTAAGCATTTAAAGCTTGAATATTATTATTGATTTTCATTTTTTATGCTCCTTTTATTTTAATATTCTTCAGTTAAAACACTTTTTTCATAAGCAGAAGCTTTCTTTCGAATGCCTGCTGCTGGGTCAGCTGTTTTATTTTTCATTGCCTGATTCCAGGCAGCTGAGATTTCTTCCAATGAATGAAGAACTTCTTTAATAATCTTGACATCTTTATTTAAATTCGCTTCAACAATCTTATCTGCCATATAGTTATAAAGTACATCTAATTGGTCAGCGATGATGCCAGCATCATAATTGAGTCCAGCACCAAGACGTTGAAGGATATCATTCGCGTTTTGGAGCTTTCGATTCGCTAAGACATAATCTTTGCTATTAATAAAATCAATGGCTTCTTCTAAGTTTGTCATACACCCTTCGTATAAGAGCGCGGTTATTTCCTGTGGTGATTTTTGGTGAATAGCTGATTCTGTAAAGATTTCAGTCACCTGTTGTACACCTCCAATTGGTTATCTAACTTATTTATCGGAAAAAGTCGAAAAGTGTTTAATAATTTTTTTCCATTTCCTCGATTAATAGTAAAATTTCGGCCATGACTGAATATAATTGCGGGGGAACATTGTCCCCCAAGTCCATATCCAATAAATTGGCCACTAATGTTGAATCCTCTTGCATATGAACATGATTCCTTTTGGCCAGTTCAATAATTTGCTGCGCAACCTGCCCCTTTCCTTGTGCAACAATGGTCGGTGCCTGATTAGAACCCTCGTCATATTTAATAACAGCAGCAGAAGGGCCATTCATTTCTTTGCGTCTTTTTTGATTATAGAAAGCAGACGATACCATCATATTCTAAAATCCATTCCCTTCTCTGTAAAAATAGGTTTTTGCGGTTTTTGTTCAATCGTTTGATCAGGTTGACTTTGAGTTTTAATCGGTGTCATTCTCGTGAAATGAAGGGCATTGACGTTGTAGCCAATTTCATTTAGCTTATCCTTTGCCATATTCGCTAACGGCTCCATTTTTTCTTTAAAACCTGGTTTATCATTTTTAATGGTAATCGTTAAATTCCGTTCGGTCGCCGAAAGCATGATTCCGACATCACCTAGCTTCTTCGTTTCGATAAGGAAATAGAGATTGCAGTTTTCCCAATCGACCTGCTGGCCTTCGTTTTTAGAGTTGACAAAGACCTGTAAGTTTTCCGGCTTTCCTCCAAGCAGCAACGGCAGGTTAAAGAGCATGTTTTGCATCGTACCAGGCGAATCTGCCTTACTTAATAACTGCTGGCCTGTCAAATTGTTCAGTGCTTGTTCCGCTTGCTGGGCCACACGAGGGTTAGCTTCTTCTTGCTGAAGTTTCATTAAAGCAGCCTTCATATTATTTTGCTGCTCCTGCTGGTTGTGCTCGCCATTTTTAAACACAAGCGAGTTTGCTAAATCACTATCATGGTTTAGCCCAAGCGAGCGAACCATTTCGAACATTTGCCTTCCTGACGGCTCCTGTAAAGAGAAGCCTCTTGCTCCTGCCTCTAAAGGGGCATGGCGATTGTCCATCGCAAGGCTTTCCTTGCTGACAAAATGCATGATCTTTTGTTCTGAAGGCTTGAAATTTAATTTATCAATCAATTCTTTCACTTGTCCGACAATTTTCGAAGCTTCAGAGAAATTGCCTTTTGCTAAAAGTTTTTTCGCATCAGCTAATTGGGAGCTTGCTTGTAAAAGCTGCCTTTCTGTTTTCATGTCCGTAAATAACATTAAATCACTTTTTAAAATCGCATTATCCAGTTTGCTAATAGCAGTCTCCAGCATTTTGCTCGCTTGCGGCTGTGCGCTTCCTTTAAAAGTGTCAATCGTGCGCTGGACACTATCTAAATTTCTCGTAATCTCTCTTTTTAAATCCCTGAATTCATGCGTCGCTTCGGCGAGCTTTTGTGTAACCCTTGTAACTAAAATATCTTTAGATTGAACTTGCATGGATTGAAGAAGCTCATTGACGTCATATTGGCTGTTCATCCCTTGCGTTGGCTCCACTTTCGGTTCTGACAGAGAAAGGGACTTCTGGATTTGGGTTAATTCATTGGCTACATGCTGCCTTGAGGCAATTTCCCGCCCTCGATCATTCAATTGTTGTGCCCGTTCTAGCGCCTCTTCAATTTTTGCGATATTTTTGACATCTATATTTGGATTGCTAGATATTTCTTTTCTGACTAGATTCAAAGCCTTGTCCACATCCGGTTCATTGTGGAATTGCTTTAAAGCCTGCTGCACGGTTTCGCTTGGCAGCTTCGGTATTAGCACGGGCTTCATTTCTCCACCGCTCTGCGATTCAGTTTGTTGAATATTCTGATTTGCTTGCTGGCCAGCTTGAGCGGTTTGCGGCTGCGACTTTAAAGCATTTGCCTCTAATTGCAGCAATAGCTTCGTTAACCGTTCACGCCCCGCCTCGCTAAGCTGGTCTGCTTGATTCAACGCCTTTTCGATATTTCTGGCAATATCCGGATCAATGCTTGGAGATTTTAGCACCTGTTCCTGAAGGACCTTTTTTACATCTTGACCCGCTTGAAGCTGCTCACGTACTTGCTTAATCGTTTCCTTTAATTCAACGGTTTGAGAAGCGGCCCCTTGCTGTGTCTGCACCGTTTTTGCATTAGAAGAATGGTTGAGCTGTGATTCCATGCGGCGGGAATCTGGTTGCACAGTTTCCTGAGAACCTTGCCTTACCGGTGCCGGTGCCTCACTTCGCTGCCCTTCTCTTGATACTGATTCCGCTTCAGCACTGCTCAGCGCTTGAACAATTCGCTCTCTTCCTGCCGACTCCTGACCTGACCTTTGCAGCTGGCTTGCTTCCTGCAAAGCACGCTCGACCTTTTGCGCTATTTCACGATCGATTTTCGGATTTTGGACTACCTGTTCACGCACTTGCTCAATCGCTCTTTGCAGGCGCGGTTCCTGTTGCACCGTTTCTCGTGCTTGGCGAATGACTTCAGAAGGTTTTAAATCAATGGCGTCATGTTCCACGCTTGCCAATGCGGAGCTGAGCACTTCCTTCCCTGTCGTAATCCGCCCCTGCTGCATTAACGCTGTAGCCTCCGTAATTGCTTTGGCAATTCTTCCTGAAGCATCTGCCGAAAGATTGCGATTGTTTAACAATTCCGTTTGAACTTTTTCAATTGATTTTTGCAAATTCGGATTGGAGCTGACTTGATTTCGCAGCTCTCTAACAACTTCACTTAAACTAGCATTTGAAACAGGTCGGCTTTGTTCAGCCCTATTATCCACTGCAACCGCTTTTGGAGCGACCATTTCAGCTTCAGAACGATTTAAAGTCTGAACTAAACGATCCTTGCCGATAGATTGGAGTTTTTCCGCATCAGAAATGACCTTGTTAATCTCATTAACAATCTCTCTATCTATTTTTGCGTTATTGGCAATCACCGTTTTTACAGCCTGAATTGCTTTTTGCGGATCTGCCTCTTTTTCTAAAATAGAGCGAATTTGGCTGACAACCTCTCGAACTGCCGTTTGATTATAGGCTTTTTCGTTGGAAAGAGGGGCTTTGACCACGCTCTCTGCTGCCTTAGCTGTTATGGCTCCTTCTTTCACATTGGAAAAAACAGCCTGTTCTCTTTTACCAGAAGTATCAAGATTCAGTTCCTTTGCCAGATTTGTCAGCACTTCATTTAATGGCTTTCCGTGCAGCGCTTCATGGATAGATCGGAGATGCGTTTGAGTAACCTCCAAGCCCTTATTCACTAGTGCTCTGACTGTATCACTTTTTGTTTCAAACGAGCCTTGCCCTTTTTCAAAAAATGTCTTCAGCTCAGAAACTACTTCTTTTGATAGCGGATATCCCTTATCTAACAATAATCTCGCTGCTTCTCTTAACTCCGGGGCATCCTTTGAAGTTAATCCTACCTTTTGCAATACTGCAGAAAGTTCTGGCGCCTTCAAGTTCAATGATTTAGCTGTCTCACTTTGAATCGCCTTCACATTCAGCTTATCTTCTTGATGACTGGTGACTTGAACCGTTGCTCGCTCTCCAGCTGGTACCTTCCCTTCAAATTCAGCGACAAATTCCTTCCCTCTTATTTGCAGAACAGCTTCTTTATCTGAAATTCGTTGTTTAATTTGCGCAGAGTAAATTTCATCATTTTTAACATCAAATGAAAGATCCATACTTGCTGTATTAGTCAGCCCTTGATTGGTGATTTGCATTTATGCCACTCCCCGTACAAACTTCTAATTCTAATATCGGTTAAGTTGCAGACATATTAATTGGAATGTTTTGTTTACACTACTATTTTTTTGAGTGGCTAGCTTTTTACAGATCAAAAAACCCGCATGCATCAGCATACGGATTCTCATTTCTTTTCATCTAAAGTAAAATAAGTTATTTGTTTTTCTCGTTTTTCTAATTCTTTTTTACGTTCTTCTTCCATATTATGAAGATCCAATTCTTTTTTCAACGTCTCTGTACACGCGTTACAAAGCTTGCCCTTTTGAATCAATTTCCCACATCTGTCACATGGGTAGCCAAGATTCGGAAATTGTGCCAGTTTTAAACGCCCTGTTTTGATGAATTTGAGAATTAGCGCTTCTTCCACCCCTGTGCCTTCTTCAACCTGATGCATCGTGGCCATGCGATTTTCTCGTTTACGAATAAACTGATACACCTTCTCATATGCCGCTTCTTCCTCCTGCCAGCAAGCTTGGCAAATATCACGAAATTTATTTTTAACAAAGATTTCTCCGCATTTTGGACAGTTCGCTAATTGATCCATTTTTTGCTCCCCCTAAAAAGTTTACATCCTTTTGCTACCATTATAGCGTGAAGATCTGTGGAAGAATATGAAAAATTAGAGACATTTGATGGAAATCGTCGAATACTGGCACTGAGCTGCTTGTTCTCGACTAAAATTTCTCTGCTTTTGTGGGCGATATCGGTCTTAAATGAAATATATCGGTCTTTGTTTCATTTTATCGGTCCTTATCAAAATATATCGCTCTTTCGCAACAAAGAGCAACTCTAACTCCGGGCCAAGGTCAGTGCAAACACATAGTCCGCTCCTGCCTTCCTAAGGAGCTTCGCAGCATGCCTTAATGTTGAGCCGGTCGTGTAAATGTCGTCGATGAGGAGAATCCGTTTGCCACTTATCACGAACGAATCAGTTAGCTGAAAAATTTGCGAGAGGTGAATCCTGTCTTCACGCGACTTTTTCGATTGCTTTTCACCATGGGTTCTTTGCAGTAAATGGGTTGAATGGAGGCCGGCTTCGCGCAGGAGGGCTTCTGCTTGATTAAAACCGCGCTCGAATTGGCGCTCTGTGCTCAATGGAATCGGAACAAGATAATCAGCATGCAGCATACGAATGGAGGTTTTAAGCTTTTGAGCAAACACTTTAGCTAATAGATAATCGCCCCGGAATTTATACTGACTAATGATTTCCTTTAAGAAATCATTATATAAATAGATGGAGAGATTTCCTGCTAAATATCCCTGCCATTCTGAATCGTTCTCCCAGCGAACACAGTCGGAACAACGAGTGCCCACTACATATTGAGCATCTATTCTCTCTAAAGGGCGGCTGCAGATATCACATCTTTTCCCCGTTATTTCCTCCAATTGCTCCTGACAAGAGGGGCAAACTAATTCCTCTTCTCTTTTCGAAAAAAAGGTTGACCAACTAATATGCTCAATCAATTCTTCATGACAAAAAAGGCAATATTCACTCAATGTCGATCATCCCTTTCTTTGCCGCTTCCGCATTCATATTTTGAATCTGCTTTCTTGCTTGAAGCATCGCTTCTGTACGTCCAAAATGAAAAAAAGTTATATTGCCAGTAGGATATTGTGCACTCCTCCCAACACGTCCGGCAATTTGTACGAGAGCACTAGCTGTGAAAATTTGCTCCTCTGAACCGAGAACAGCTACATCCAGATTGGGAAAAGTCACCCCCCTTTCTAAAATTGTCGTGGTGACGAGAATGGGAATGTCTTTTTGCCGCATAGATTGAACCTTTGCTTTGCGCTCAGGATCTGCCGCATGCACTGCCTCAATTCGCGAATCAAGCTTCTGTAAAATCGCCAAAAGCTTTGGGATTAACTCAATTTTCGGAATAAAAAGGAGAGCCTGTTTTTCCATATCTAAACGAATTTTTAACCATTTCATTACATTAGGCGGAAGCTTATTCTGCTTCAGCTTCTTGTCCCAATTCCCGCACCACTTAAGTTCTGGAACTGGTAAAGGCTTACGATGATAACGGGCCGGAATTGTCACAAAATTCCTTTTTCCTTGACGACAATCCTTTTGCCATTGTTGATTGGGAGTTGCAGAGAGATAAATCATTGAGGACCTTTCTTTTCGAGCATTTTGGACGGCATATTGTAAAGTTTCATCCATCGAATAGGGAAATGCGTCTACTTCATCCACAATGACAACATCAAAAGCCTGATAAAAACGAAAAAGCTGATGAGTGGTTGAAATCGTTAAGGGGGAATATTTGTGGCGGTCTGGTGAGCCTGCATATAAAGAGGCAACATCTATCTGGGGAAATACCGCCTGAAGGCGCGGGGTTAATTCCTGAACGACATCGGTGCGTGGGGTTGCGATACAAACTCTTTTCTGAAGCGATAATGCATAGCGAATCCCTTCAAACAGCAGCTCAGTTTTTCCTGCTCCACAAACGGCCCAAACTAATAGGTCATCATTTGTAGAAATGGCTTTCACCACTTCGTCTGAGGCAACTTGCTGTCCGAACGAAAGCGTTCCATTCCAAACCAAGTTGGCAGTTTCCCTCGCGCTTTGACACTCAGAGTCACTCCAGCTATAGAGAGGTGTACACGTACTGACTCTGCCCATCATAATGCATTTCCGACAATAAGTGCACAGCTCCCGACACCTTGAGCATGGAAAGCTGGAAAATAAATGGGGTTTTTGATTACCACACCTCTGACAGCGGGGAGTTCCTTTTTCAAAAACAATTCCTTTTCGCAAAGTAATATATCCCTGTTCATAATGTTGATGGATTTCATCTAAAGTATGGGGGATTTCATCAAGGAGTAGTTGTTTTCCAATGAGTCTTTTTCGTACGTCATTACAATACTGAAAATGCAGGTTTCGAGAAGGTTGGGGAATTTCGCCGATTTTGGCGATCGTTTGCGTGGTTTGAGGTTCTGAAAGCAATGGCTCTGGAACAAGCTTTTTGTCAAAAATGGCAAATCGCATGAAAACACCTCTCTATATTGGATTGATTTGGCTGTTTTCCGGAATTGGTGGTCGTTTTTCCGGAATCACTGCTGCTTTTTCCGGAATTATTGTCAGTTTTTCCGGAATTCAAACAAACGAACTATATTTCACAAATGCACCACACTCGCGCTTTCCTATAAATAGCAAACGCCATTCAATATTCATATGAATGGCGTTTGTTCAAACAATTGATCACTTGCAGTTGACCTGCTTATTTTTTCACCCAGCCGAGTCCCATCGAACCTTCGCCAAGATGAGTACCAATGACCGGTCCAAAATAACTGAGAAAGAACTCAACATTTGGTAGCTTCGCTTCTAGTTCGGCCTTCCATTCATTTGCCTCATCCTCACGTTTAGCGTGGATGATGACTGCTTTGTATTCAGCTCCACTTTTCGCATCTTCTTCAAGAAGTTCGACCATTCGCTTCATCGCTCGCTTCCGAGTACGAATCTTTTCGAATGGGACGATCAACTTATTTTCAAAATGCAGAAGCGGTTTAACCTGCAACAAGCTGCCAATGATCGCCTGAGCGCTTGAAAGACGTCCCCCACGCTGTAAATGGCTAAGATCATCAACCATAAAATAAGCGCGGATTGATTGCTTCATTTCCTCTAGCCGTGCGAGGATTTCCTTATAGCTTTTACCAGCTTTGGCCATTTCAGCAGCTTCAATGACGTAGAAACCTTGAACCATGCAACTGATTTCAGAATCAAAAGCATGGACATCAATTCCTTCTACCATTTCTCCTGCCGATACTGCTCCTTGGAATGTTCCACTAATTCCGCTGGAAAGATGAATGCTTATCACAGTATCGTAGTCCTTTGCCAGCTGTTCAAATAGCGTAACAAATTCCCCGATCGCAGGCTGGGATGTTGTAGGAAGTTCTTTTGTTTTTACTTCTTCATAAAAGTCATCTGTTTGAATCTCAATCTCTTCTTTATACGTTTCGTTTCCGAAATTTACACTCAAGGGAATCATATGGATATTTAGCTGTTCGCGCAATTCCTTCGGGATGTACGCAGTACTATCCGTTACAACTGCCGTTTTCATAAATGGGATACCATCCTTATTCATTTTGTCCCAGGCTTTTTCGCATAGATAGTTGTAAAGCTACTTCCTAATTTACTTTTTTGAGAAAAACACAGTATGGAAATGTTAAGCTGATAAGCCGAATTTGTTTTGAACTCTACGAAGCTTAGGCGGCCCGCACACTTCTGGATGGGATTAGGAGGTAAAAACAATTATCTAGTAGAAAAAGAACCTGCTTCTTACTATACGTTTAGTATCCATTTTATATGAAAACGAATGAAATTGCATTAATTTAAATAATCCCTTTACGAGGAAAGACAAAAAGCCTGCTATTAGCTTATCTCTATTCCCCTGTTTTTTAATTCAATATTTAGTAGTTCGATAAAATCCTTCTCTAAATTTTTCTCGATTGCTTTGTAGAAAACCATTTTTAATTGATAATCTGAGAGTATTCGTAAAGAAGTCATGCTAGAATCCTCCTTTAGTCTTGTGTCCTATATCCCATTATCACCTATTTTAATCGAACATGTAAACTGATAACACCATTATTTAACAATTTGTTCATTAATTTATCGTGATTTTTCATTTTCTTAACATAAATAGGCTGAAAATTGAAGTTCATTGACCTAATTTCAGCTTAGTAATCTCGAATTTTTTGTTTGCCGATGTTAATCTTTGACTCCATGAAGCGGGGAGAAAAAACGATTTTTCTCACAGGACTTTTCAACATAACTGAAAATCGTGTCAAACTAAGGTATCACCAGGGGCTAGGGCACTTTTATCTCCCTTTGCCATTGTATAGCTACTCCATTCACTTTGGATAAGGAGAGAATTTAACATAAAATAAAAAAACGCCTTTTTGTCGGCGTTTTTTCATGAATATATGGTTTATCTTACTTCAACCCAGCCATTTTTGATTGCTTCCACAACAGCTTGAGTACGATCGTTAACATTCATTTTTTGCAGGATATTACTTACGTGGTTTTTAACTGTTTTTTCACTTATAAATAGTGCTTCGCCAATTCCGCGGTTGCTTTTTCCGTCTGCTAGAAGCTGAAGAACCTCGCACTCACGACGCGTCAGCAGATGGAGCGGACGGCGAATCTCAACCTGTTGGAGATAGCCGCTGCTTACTCCTGCTGCCTCTACCGCTAGGCGGCGGTATTCTTTGACAAGATTGTGAGTAACCTTTGGATGGAGATAGGAACCGCCATCTGCGACTACCTTTACCGCTTCAATCAAAGCGTCTGCATCCATTTCCTTGAGTAAATATCCGGTTGCACCCGTTTTTAATGCGTGCTGCACATAACTTTCATCATCGTGAATTGATAAAATAATCACTTTTGTTGACGGGTATCTTTCAACTAATTGACGTGTTGCTTCCACACCATTAATTGTTGGCATATTAATATCCATAAGGACTACATCAGGCTGATGCTCTTCTACCAAGGAAATGGCCTCAGTACCGTCATCTCCCTCTGCTACAACCTCAAATGTTTTTTCAAAATCAAGTATTCTTTTAACGCCTTCTCTAAATAATTGATGGTCATCTATAATGATAATCTTCGTAGTCATGCGTGTCGCCTCCCCAAATGATTTCTCTCTCTTATTTTGGTAATGGAACCTTGATGAGAACAGTAGTCCCTTTGCCTATTTTTGAATTAATCGAGAGTTTTCCTCCTAAAAGCTCTACTCTTTCCCTCATCCCGATAATTCCAAAGGACTCATCCTTTCTTTCATCTATATTAAAACCTTGTCCATTATCCTTTACTAAAACAGTTATCTGTTCTTGAGCCATCTCCAGCTTAACTTTAATTTCCTTTGCATTTGCATGCTTTAGGACGTTTTGCACAGACTCTTGTACAAGGCGAAATAGTGCCACCTCGTATTTGGTCGGCAGTCTTTTTTCTTCCCCCACATTTTTATAAGAAATCGATGTTGTACTATGATACTCTTCGATCGTCTGTAAATATTTTTTGAGGGTAGGAACTAGACCTAGGTCGTCAAGGGCCATTGGACGTAGGTCGTAAATGATGCGGCGAACCTCATATAAGGCATTTCTGACCATGGTCTTGAGATTTTTCACTTCAGCAAGCGCTTCAGTGGCACCGTATTCCTTGTAAATTCTTTCAATTAGGTCAGAGCGCATCATGACGTTGGCCATCATTTGCGCAGGTCCATCATGAATTTCACGAGAAAGTCTCTTCCGCTCTTCTTCCTGGGCCTCAATAATTTTTAAGCCAAAATCCTGTTTCAGCTTCGCATCCTGCAGGGCCTCGCCAACCTGTTTTAAGTCACTCATCAAATAATTCATCACGACGGTTATTTGAGAAACAAGATGTTCTGCTCGTTCAATCGTTCGCGTCAGACCGACAAGCCGTCTTTCAATATCATCTCTTCGATCCCGAAGCTGCTTTTCCGTCTGTCGATTCAAGGTTAAATCCATATGAATTTGATGGGCCTTCTCATAAGCTTCCCTTACTTGAGCCTCAGTGAAATCCTTAAAATGCATGCTCACTTCCGAAAGATGTTTTCTCGCTGCTCGTGATTTGATTTCTAATTGATCTCCCTCTTCAATGATTTGGCCAACCATTCTTCGCACATCTTTTAATTCATCAACTAATGATTCATAATCACTTCTACATTGTTCGCCAATGCGAAAAATTTCATTTTTGCTATCACCTACGGTTTCCACCATCTTGTCCAAAATCATATCAAGAGTTTTTGTATCAAATTTTTTAATCATCTACTAATTCCTCCAAGTGAAGCAAAAACCCTTTACATTTTTAAAAATTTTTTTCGAATATTCTATGTCTTTATCCATTGTTCATGTTTGTTTCATTCATAAAATAAAGACATATCTCCATTTTTCCAATTAGAAAAACAAAGCAACTCTTAAATCATTTTACAATATTTTACCTTGAATTGTTAAAAGTTACTATCTTTCTAACTTGAAAATGTTCGAAAACCTGTAAAAAATCGTTAAAAAGAAGGAGAATAGGAATTAATAGACAGGACATTTGACCCATTCCTAATAGGCTCTTATGACCCATTAAAAAGGAACCGTAATTAATGTTATTCTAAAATATCTTTTTTATTTCTTTTCATTATAACATGACAAAAAGACAGGACTGTTAAAGTTTCGTTACAGAGTGATGTTAATTTGAAACCGAGGCTCTTGTCGAATTATAATAGAAATGTCGAATTTTTATGGTAAGCTTCTTTAAACCATATAGTTGATTTGACGGGTTTCGCCTCATTTCGTGTGAAACCTTCATTTCACACGCCTTTTAGTTCGGCTAAAAAGTACCGCAAGAACATGAATCGGAACCGCAATGCCGATCCATTATCAAAATGAAAATGCAGTTTTAGACTCCAATACAAACCAGATAAGGAGTGGTCTTATGCTCCCAAGCTACTTAACCGTTAAAGGGTATGGGGAAAATGAAATTATTATCGATAAATCCCGATTTATCGCTCATGTTTCAAGAGCTGAAACCGAAGAAGAAGCACAGGAATTTATTCAAACGATTAAAAAAGAACATTGGAATGCTACTCATAATTGTTCAGCATACTTAATTGGAGAGCATGATGAAATTCAGAAAGCGAACGATGACGGAGAGCCTAGCGGAACCGCTGGGGTACCCATTTTGGAAGTACTAAAGAAGAGGAAGCTAAAGGATACGGTAGTTGTCGTGACCCGCTACTTTGGCGGGATTAAGCTTGGAGCAGGCGGCCTTATTCGCGCATACGGAAAGGCAACATCTGAAGGAATTAACGCGACCGGAATCGTGGAACGAAAGCTCATGAAAGTGATGCATACAAATATCGACTACACTTGGCTTGGCAAACTTGAAAATGAGCTCAGATCGTCCATTTATAACGTGAAAGAAATCCATTACCTTGATGCAGTAGAAATTGAAACATATGTCGAAGAAAGCCAAACAGACGCTTTTAAAGAATGGATGGTGGAGCTAACGAACGGCCAATGTAAAGTTCGTGAAGGTGAAATATTGTATTTAGAAGAGCTGAAAGAATAGATCATTCTCCCTCATAAACTACCACTGAAGCGTCCATTTTAAAATGTATTTTACGGAATGCAAAAAAAAATGTAAAATAAAATTTATATGTATAGTAATTTAGTCCAATGAGAAATAGAATAAACTAACAAATAATCTTACTTAAGGAGAGTAAATATGTCTGTAAATAGACAAAGCTATAAAGCTATTAAAAAGAAAAAGAAGCGTAGGAGACTTGCGCTATGGGTATTAACTCCTATTCTTGTTCTTATATTAGGAGCAACCAGTTACGGTGCCTTCCTATTCAACAAGGCGCACTCCGTTATGAATGATTCCTATCAGCCGATCGATCGCTCTGAAGCCTCCGGCAGCAAAGTAGACCCAAAGGTTGAAAACACATCTATGCTCATTATCGGGGTAGATGATAGCGACACTCGAAACTTTAATAGCGGCTCAAGATCAGATGCTTTAATGCTCGCCACCTTTAATGAAAAGGCAAAGTCGGTCAAGCTCGTCAGCATCCCTCGCGATTCTTATGTTTACATTCCTGAGGTAGGATACGAAGACAAAATTGCCCATGCCCATGCCTTCGGGGGGCCTGCCGCTACGATTGAAACCGTTGAAGAATTATTTGACATTCCTATTGATTATTATGTCAAAATGAATTTTAATGCGTTTATTGATGTTGTTGACGCATTAGGTGGTATCGACGTGGAAGTACCCTATACGATAAATGAAATGGACTCGAAGGATAGAAGAAATGCGATTCATCTTGAACCTGGCTTCCAGGAATTAGACGGTGAAGAGGCGCTTGCATTGGCAAGAACGCGGAAAAAAGATAACGACATTGAACGTGGAAAAAGACAGCAGGAAATTATTAAAGCAATCGTTAATAAAGCTGTGTCAGTGCAAGGAATTACAAAATACGCTGACATTATCGAAGCAGTGGGAGAAAATTTAGCAACGGATTTAACATTTAAAGATATGAATGCCTTTATCGACTATGCTCTAGCTGGTACAAAGCTAGATATCGATACCATTAACCTTGATGGTGAAGACGATTATATTGATGGAGTGTACTATTATCAGCTGGATGAATTTTCTCTGGATGACTCGAAAAGGATCTTAAAGACCCATTTGGGACGACCGGATATTGCGCAAAATTAACAAAGTTGAGGGGTGTTCTAGCTACTAGAACACCCTTTATAACGGTCTTATTTAGCGACCACCTGTAAATATCCATTCTCTCTGTATACTCCCCCCTGTACTTGTGTGCCACTCAATCTGTGTTCCAACAAACTCGCTGCTTCATCTTTGGATGGCGGATGATTGGTTACCGTAAGTTCAGAGCTTTCTTCCCTTTGATTTTCCCTCCCCGTTTCGGCTAACAGACCATTTCAGAATTGGCTACATAGGTTAGCGACCCGTCTCCAGTGTATTCCATTCCTCCATGCTCATAGAGGTTCGAATCGGTCAGCTCCTATATGAGCTGCGCCTTCCAATATTCTCCCTCACCTTTCGCTTCAATCGTGTTTTATTGAAAGCATCCTGCCAATAAAAATGCTACTATCCATCATTTGATACATGAAAATTCTCTCTCTTTTGAAAACCGAGAAATTTATTTCGGATTTTAACATATCAATTGACTACAAAAAAACCTCGAATCATAAGATTCAAGGCTTCTTGACATTTATTCGCTTTTCTTCTGACTAACCATTTTTAACAATGGCTTATAATCATGGTTAACAAGGCCAATCTTTTCAACAAACACTTCAATAACTAAAACTAAAACAGCGATAACAACTAGCGCTCCCCACATGGTCGCTTGCGAAAAAATGACTGCGGCAAGACCAAACATCGCTGCCATTGCATATATGATGAGCACCGTTTGGCGATGGGAATAACCTAATCTTAGTAGGCAATGGTGCAAATGGGATTTATCTGGCGCTGATAAAGGCTGCTTATTCACAAAACGTCTAATAATCGCAAAAAATGTATCCGATATCGGCACTCCCAAAATGATAACCGGAATAATCAATGAAATCATCGTGACGTTTTTAAATCCTAATAAGGACAGAACGGCGATCATGTAGCCGAGAAATAAGGCTCCTGTATCCCCCATAAAAATCTTTGCGGGATGGAAATTATAGAATAGAAAGCCTAATGTGCTAAATAATAAAACCAAGCCGACAGCTACAACGAAAGGATCCCCTTTTAAAACCGCCATCCCTGAGATCGTGATTAAGGCGATGGAGGAGACACCCGCTGCTAAGCCGTCTAAACCATCAATTAAATTTATGGCGTTCGTAATCCCGACAATCCATAAAATCGTGAGCGGAATACTAAAAATGCCGAACTCAAGCGTGCCGCCAAATGGCAAGTTAATGTATTCAACATTGACACCGCCAAGGACAACCGTAAGAGCTGCAAGCAATTGACCAATCAATTTCACTTTTGCCGATAATTCGAACAAATCATCAAGCATACCTGTGATGATAATAATGATACTCCCTAAAATAATTGGAAGGGCGTATTCATCCTGTGGACGCAAGATCACAATTCCCAAAATAAACGTGATATATATCGCTAAGCCTCCAAGACGGGGCATGATTTTTTGATGAACTTTTCGATTGTTAGGCTTGTCAACTGCGCCAATTTTCAAGGCGAATTTTTTAATGATCGGTGTTATAATTATCGAAGTAATAAAACATATTAACAAGGTAAGGTATAACATGAAGTACCTCCTCAACCATTAGCATAACCAATGAATTATTTTTTAAAATCAACAAGTGCTCTTTTTTAGACTAAAAATGGTTACTGCTTTTCAGCAAAATCTCAATACATACGCTTCAATTTCAATATTATAATGTTTACTTAAGATTTTTTCCAGACATTTTTAATAGATGTAAAGAATTGTATGTACTCCAAAATCTCATCAATCGCATTTTTTCCCCATTTATTTAGACGTAATTCGCCAAAAAAAGTTGCAAATATTGTTAGTTTGACAATCTAAGTAGTAATAGAACTATTAATTTGATAAGATTAATAGTTGTGGATAGTTTACATTTTTCCAAAAATCAAATCATTCGCTGCTACTCCACAAAAAAACGAAAACCATTGACTACGAAGGAGCGTAAAACATGATCACGTTTCTCAAAAATACATTTGGAGACACAAACGAAAAAAGATTAAAAAAATATTACAAAATAGTCGAAAAAATAAATGACTTGGAACAGCATTATGCCTCACTAACTGATGATGAATTAAAAAATAAAACGGTTGAATTTAAAAAGCAATTAAATGAAGGAAGCAGCCTTGATGATATTAAAGTCGATGCGTTCGCAACTGTCCGTGAAGCCTCTAAACGGGTTCTTGGCATGCGCCACTTTGACGTCCAGCTTGTAGGTGGCTTAGCCCTTTCTGACGGCAATATAGCGGAAATGGCTACTGGTGAGGGGAAAACCCTTGTCGCCTCCCTTCCAAGTTATTTAAGAGCACTTGAAGGCAAAGGAGTACACGTTATAACGGTGAATGAATACTTAGTAAGACGAGATCGTGAAATTATTGGACAGATCCATGAATTTCTCGGATTAACAGTTGGGATCAATGTCCCACTGATGCAGCCTGAAGAAAAAGTTCTTGCTTACCAAGCTGACATTACTTATGGTGTCGGAACAGAATTTGGGTTTGATTATTTACGGGATAATATGGTGAGAGACGTAAGAGAAAAGGTTCAACGACCATATCATTATGCGATTATCGATGAAGTCGATAGTATCCTTATTGATGAAGCGAAGACCCCTCTCATTATTGCTGGGAAAATGCCCTCGAGCACAGACCTGCATTATATTGCAGCACGCTTAGCAAAACGGTTTGTGAAGGATGTTGATTATAACTATGATGAAGAAACAAAAGCAACCAGCTTAACGGAAGAAGGAATTGAAAAAGTCGAGAAGGCTTTCGGCGTTGATAACTTATACGAGTTAGAGCATCAAACCTTGTACCATTATGTCATACAAGCGGTGCGCGCCCATGTTATGTTTACGCTGGATGTTGATTATATCATTCGTGATGGAAAAATCATGCTTGTCGATATGTTTACAGGCCGAGTCATGGATGGTAGAACCTTAAGTGATGGACTGCATCAAGCGATTGAGGCCAAAGAAGGGTTAGAAATTACCGAAGAGAACAAAACGCAAGCTTCGATTACGATTCAAAATTATTTCAGAATGTATCCAAATCTATCTGGTATGACGGGAACTGCGAAAACGGAGGAAAAGGAATTTGAGCAGGTTTACGGAATGTCCGTTTGTCAAATTCCAACGAACAAACCGAAAATCCGAATGGACTTAGAAGATAAGGTGTTCAAGACTGCGCACGAGAAATATGTGGCCGTTACTGCTGAAGTAAAGAAGCGCCATAAAACTGGACAACCGGTACTTGTCGGCACCACTTCGATTTTACAATCGGAGAAAGTCGCCGAGTATTTTGATAAGGCAAAGCTTCCATATGAGATTTTAAATGCGAAAAGTGTTGAGCAGGAGGTACAGCTCATTGCCAATTCTGGACAGCGTGGTCATATAACCATCGCTACCAATATGGCCGGACGCGGTACGGACATCATTTTAGGCGAGGGTGTTGCTGAACTTGGCGGCCTTCACGTTCTTGGAACAGAAAAGCATGAAAGCCGAAGAATTGACAACCAATTGCGAGGCAGAGCTGGACGCCAAGGTGATCCAGGTTCAAGCCAGTTCTTCATCTCCTTAGAGGATGACATGTTTAGACGCTTCGCCAAAGATGATCTGGAAAAACTGCAGAAGAGTCTTAAAGTTGATGATAATGGCTTGATCTTGAATAGTAAAATTGATGAATTTGTCACAAGAGTTCAGCGCATTGTGGAAGGCGCCAATTTCTCGATGCGAGAGTATAACTTAAAGCTTGATGACATTATTAATGAACAACGAAGAATTATTTATACACTGCGCAACCGGATGCTTGAAGAAGAAAATCAGGTCGCCATTTTCATTCCAATGCTTAAAGAAGCAGCAGAACATGAGATGGAGCGAATTTGCATCGATGAGCTGGATGCTGACGAATGGAATCTTTCCGAGCTCTCACAAACCATCAATAGCCTAATTGCTGGAGAAGAGATTTCACTTGCAGGAAATGAGTCCATTAGCAAGCAGGAGATTCAAGAAAGTATCACAACAGCGCTTGAGAAGTATGAAAAGATCATTGATAATTATAAAGAGGATGACTCCTTCCAAGATGCGTTAAAGGGAACCATGATTGCCGTGTTAGATTATAATTGGATCCAGCACCTTGAATCGATGTCTCGATTAAAAGAAGGCATCGGACTCCGGCACTATCAGCAGGAGGACCCAATGAGACTGTATCAAAAAGAAGGATTAGAATTATTCACATATACATTCCACAAAATCCAAAAAGATAGTGCTTTGCAAATAGCACAAAGAATTGTTCCAGAATTTAATCAAAGTAAACAAATCTAGCTTTACTCTAAAAGGAGAATGGCAAATGCTTTCTATTTTTAAGAAAAAAGATCCAAAAGATGTAAAAAGAACAGGCTTAGATAGTAGTGTTTCTTCCGATGAACTGATGAACGAAAAAGAAAATTCTGTTGATGAAGAGATCCATACAGAATTATTTGTCCATCCTTCGTGGAAACTAAGTAATGAGGATTCTTATGTACTTCGTTTTTTAAATAATGAATTGCCTCCACTAAAGGCAAACCAGCTTTCCATTTCGGGAATCGAATTAAACCTTGCGGAGGGTGGGATTGAGGCGACCGCTTTCGTACGCAATAGCTTAAATAAAGGAATACGGTTTTCAGACATTGGACTTATCCTGTTAGATTCTAAAAATGAAATCATTGCAAGACATAACTTTGACTTAAGCAGCATTGGAGAATTGCCTGGAAAGAGCAGTTTACCATGGAAATTTTTATTTCCTGCTAACTCGATCAAAAAGTCTGAATTTAGCAAAGAAAATTGGACATTAGCTTTTGAATTGAAAGCAAAGCATGCTCTTGATTTAGATCCAAATTGGGAGTCTGCCCTTCCGCAAGAGGAAAAGGATAAACTTGTGAAGCTTGTCGATTCTTTACAGCCGCCAAAAGATGGTGAAGTGAATTTCATGGGTTTGCAGGCAAGATTTAATGAAAATGGCGATTTACACGTAACCATTCTCATTCGAAATGGCAATGAAAAGACCATCAATCTTCAGCAAATTCCATTAAAAATTGAGGATGCGGCCAATGAACTTGTCGCTCAAGGCGGATTTAAGCTGGAAAACTTTGAGGTGAAAGCAAACACTACGAAACCTTGGACGTTTGTCTTTCCAAAAGAGCTTGTGCAAAAAGACAACCCAGATTTTTCAAACTGGAGAGCGTCGATCGCTCAATAAATGGATTATCCCATTTATAACGGACCTGCCCGCTTAAACAGAACACATACTTACATGGTGTTCTGTTTTTTTATATTTATTAGCTCACTCAGCAAGGGCACAGGCCTCTGGAAGGCTTGTGGACGTTCTCTAGTAGGCGGTACGTGCGCGGGAGTGCGGAGAGGCATGGGAAGACAACACGCTGAAAGTAGCAGATATCGCCAGTTCCTATCAAAGGATATCGCTCAAAAATACAAAAGGAAGTGGAGAAAACGAACTGTTTTTCTCCACTTCCTTTGTTTTAAGGACTGGTCAGAAAGCCCCTTTAGCTTAGTTTGTTTTAAAGAGGACGTAGTAATCCTTCTTCATTGGAGCTCCTTCCGTTGATTTTACGCCTCTTGATATGACGAGACGATAGGCTGTACTTTTCGCATAGCCGTCTTTTGGAGCTTCCACGATGACTGATTTTTTATCAGCAGCAAGTTTTACCGTAGCCGGTAGGCGATTGCCTCGGACATCCTCGACAAAGATCGATTTGCTGTTAACAGATTTTTCATCCAATTCGATGTTAAAAGCGACTGTCCACTTCTTTTCAGTACTAACCGTGCTGGTTGCCTTGCTTGCGTCAAAATAGTTTTCTGTATATGGGGTATGATAGATCGCCTGCAGTTTATCAAAGTAAATGGTTCCTTTATTTTTGTTTGTATCCTTTGTTTCCGCAACATAAATTCGCTCAAAAGAGACAGGATACTTAACATTTTTTGGGATTGTTGCTTGGACAAACTTCCAGCCGATCCAATTTTGCGTGCCCTCTTCTGTGAAGTTAACAATCACTTCTTTTCCTGCTGCATCATATAATCGTCCGCGGATCCAATGATTATTGCCATCACCGTAAACCCATAAACCGATGGAATGAGGCATTCCATCCATTTTAATGCGGCTGGCTGCCACTGCATAAGAAGCTGCTGTACCTTTCTGATTCGTAAAATCATAATTCAATTTTAAGTAACCAGTTCCATCCTTTTGGATGCCGTCTTTCATAAGTCCAATAGATGTTTTGGCACGCACGCTATCAGATTTCCATTTTGCGGTCGATTCAAAGCCATCAAGAAGTGCTGGTTTATTCGTCACGGATACAGGAATCTCTACCTTTTTAGTCCCGTGCTGGGCAATAATGCTGCCGCTTGCCGGAGCAGATGCTGCTTTAAACGCCCCATTGCTTGAGAACGTCCCAACATTTCCTTTTGTAGTCCATTTGACATTGCCTTGATTAATTTTCAATTCTTTTCCACTTGAATCAAAGGCTTTGACTGATAAATTCTGTGTTTGATTGATTCCGATTTTAATAGAACTTGGTTCAACCGTAATTTTGGCAGGGGCCGTAACCGTAATCGGGATTTTCTTTTGTGCTTTTCCATATTTAACGGTGACAGAGCCTGTCCCATCTTTTTCTGCAATAAATTTATTTCCCTCTACTCTGCCAATTCCACCTTCGACCGTGTAGGAAACTTTATCATAATTAACGGTAAGGAGATTGTTATAAGAATCTAAAGCATTTGATATCGTAAAGGTTGTTGAACCACCCATTGCCAATTTCCCACCTGCTGATGAGGCTGCACTAAATGAAACGGCGTCTCCATATGGAGCCGTACTAATAGCTTCTAAAATAGCAGATACAGACCTCTGTCTTCCATCTGACGGCTTATTAATTAAGGTTGCATAACGGTTCCCTGGCAATCTAGCAGCCATCGTCGTAGAACCGCCCCCATCTAAATTGATGGCTTGATAGGCTCCCTTGCTCAATAAGTAATTGCTAAATTCTTTCAGCGTCATCCCTGCACTATGGTTTTTCTGTCTTCCATCAACAGTAACTAAGAAAACACGCTTACCCGTTTTATCGACTGCTACCGCACTGCGTGGCTCTCTTTGCGTCGCACGTGGACTCGTTGGGTTAATACTCATGTTCACTTTTCCGCCTTGAACTAAAAGTGGGCCGCTCGCTAGCATAAATTCAGAGCCTTTCCACTTATCCTCGATATCGACAGTAATCGAGATTGGATCGCCAACCTTTAACGCTCTAATTTGATCTACCTTCGAACCATGGGCCGATATAACAAAACCATTTTTTGGAATCGTCGCACTTGTCGTTCGTCCATAAGGTCTAATAGATGTTACCTTACCCGTTATCTTTTCCCCAAAGGTTGCTCCTGGATCAAGGTTCTTATCCAATCCGGTTACAACTACTTCTAAGCCGGTGGCATTTGTTCTCGTATTGCTGTAACGGAAACTTTTGGTGAAGAGTATACTTTCATTTGGATTACGCTGACGATTGAAATCCGTAAGCTCATAAGTTTTATTATTGTGTGAAATCGATATTTTCAGCTTAAACTTATCAATAATCGCTTTTCCGTTTTTATCGATCCCAAAAGCGGCTGGTGTATACATATACCCTGTATCAGCACCGGAAACAGCTCCTAAATTATTAATCTTATTTTTTGTCGCTAATAAATAAGAAGGATTGCCATTATCCATATGGAAAAAGGAAGCATTAATCGCTCCTACGACATGATGTTTGTCGCGAGTATGTAATTTTGCTAAAGTAGTAACAGGATTTAATTTCGTAATTGGGTCTGATACGCCAAAATTCACGGTCGTGTAAGGGTCATTTAAATTAACATCCAATATATTAACCGACTGTTTCTGCTTAGAAATCGTTGTGCTTTGTTTCGTTAATTTAATTCCGGGCGTTAATTGCTGATTCGTTTCGGCGGCAGCTACATTTGTATTTGTCGGCAGCATAAAAAGTAGTGCAAGACCTAGTATGAGATATTTCTTTTTCATTTGGTGAAACCAACCCCTCTTTTAAACTTCAATAATAAAAACCTATCATTTTCCAATTATAACCTAGTTTTTCATAGATCCCAATACTTCGACAAATTTTTTTACAAAAAGATTTCACGGTGTAATGTTATTTTAAAATTTCGTAACATTCAAAAAATAATTAACAAGATCGGGAATAGTCCTATAAAGACAAAAAGATATCTGCTTTAAGCAAGCAGATATCTTTTTGGCCAGAACCAACCATCGTCCCACATCTATCGCCTTAATGGAAGATATATTACATAACTATTTTACCATATAAGGCATATGTTACAAGATAGAATAAGAAAATTTTTCTTATTTTGGATAAATTATTAGAAAAAAAATGTCTTGCATTTCAGAGATATCTTGTTCTATTAGATTTTGTTATTTTTTTTGAGCCTGCTATATTGACGTAAAATTTTTCTCCTAATTGTGAACAAAAGTAGGAACATGAATTTTTATCTTTTCTTGTTCGGATCGTTAAACCACCTATACTTCATCCTCGACAATAACCTATCAGTTTTTAATATTTCAGAGAAACCGCCTGCTCCTTTTTGGTTAAAGGATGTGCGAAAGTTTGTATTCTTTTTCATGTACTCCTATATCGTGTTCAGGCTCCATTTATCCACCACATTTCTCTCCTAAAAAACATAGGCAGATCGTTGTCTAGTAAATCAAAGCCCTTGACCACATTGAATGGAAAATCTCCTTTTCCATGACCCACCAATTAAAAAACTGACTTCCTGTTTGCTTAATAGAAATTTCAAATGGGGCAAGAGATGACCGCTTTTTTTCTTCCCATCTGTCTTGTCCTTATATTTAAACTTCACGTTCTGATCAGCCTATGCTTCGAGCCGATTCAATCCAATTGCGGGGCGACGAATACGAAATGGAGCTCTTTTGTGGATATCGGTCTTTTAAAAAAAATTTCGGTCTTTTTTCCATTTTTTCGGTCTTTATACAAATATATCGGTCAAAACAGTCCATTTATCGGTCTAGGCATGATGTTCATCAACTAGACATCATAATACAACTGCTTGAAGCACTATGGTATCCCCTCTTATCTTTGAACAAAAAAACCAACTTCAAGTGTCCAAATTGGAACTTGAAGTTGGTTTAGTATAATCAGATCATTCAGCTGTGTTTACATCGACAATACGACCTTCAACTGTAGGATTTACCTCAGTAAAAGTTTGTAAGTAATCTCTAAACATTTCATAATCAACAAAACCTGGCTCACTTACGCGACCATCTTCGTAAGCTGCTTTAAATACATCATAGTTGTCTCCACCCTTAGCAGTAAAGGTATTCGTAGCAACGAAATAGGAAACCGTTTCATCGATTGCAACGTAGCCACCGTTTCCATCACTTACTTCGACTGTGACAACTCTTTCACCTGCAGGCTTGCTGCTGTCATACGTAAATTTCATCCCTGAAACTTGCAGGAATCCACCGTTTTCATTCGGTGCTTGACTAACGCTATGCTCAAGAGCGGCAATAATTTCTGCTCCTGTTAAATTCATAATTCCTAATGTATTACCAAAAGGCATGGTTGTTAAAATTTTACCGAGTGTAATATCGCCTGCTTCAATAGAAGCACGAATGCCTCCACTATTTTGGACAGCAATTACGGTGTTTGGATTAATGCTTTTAGCTGTTGCTAACATACCGTCTGTAATCAAATTACCAAGGTTTGTTTCCTTCGTACGGACATTAGAGCGTTCACCGTCTAAAGTAACAACCGCTTCAACCCCGATTGATTCATTTTCCATTTCCTCAACACCGGCTGCATATGGCGCTAAAATGTTGACCACATCTGCATCTTCTGCTTTCGTACTTACATCAATAAGCTCTCCATCATAATGAGTCACGATTCCAGCTTCATCAAAGACAACATCGAGAACACCGAGGAACTTGCTGTATTCGTTCGCTTGGACAATAACCGTTGGCTCAGTGCCTTCTTTAACGAATGTTGGCTCATTTAATGTTGAATGCGTATGACCACCAACAATAACATCAATGCCATCCACTTGCTTAGCAAGCTCTAAGTCATTATCGAACTCAAGACTATCATCAAATCCTAAATGGGTTACGGCAATAATTTTGTTAATGTCATAATCCTCTTTAAACGTTGAAACCATTTTCCGTGCTTCTTCAATATAATTCGTAAATTCGATAGAACCAGGGCTAGAAATTCCAACCGTTTCCTCAGTTGTTAAACCGAAAATCCCAATTTTCTCACCGTTAACTTCCTTGACAATTCCATCGAAGATTAAGCCGTTGACTTCAGCACTAGCATCACCAATACCAGCTTTGTAAATATCATTAAATAATGGGTCCTTTGAAAAATCAACATTCGCACTAATAAGCGGGAAGTCTGCACCTTTCACAAATTCCGCTAATGCTTTATGTCCATCCTCACTTGAACCTAAATCAAATTCGTGATTTCCAAAAGTCATCGCATCATATTTTAAGTAGTTCATCACTTCAAGATCGGCTTGTCCTTCGTACTTATTGAAATAAAGAGTACCTGAAAAAACATCACCTGCATCTAAAAGAAGGGCATCTTCATTTTCCGCTCTAACTTCTTTAATGGCTGTAGCACGTTTTGCCGCATTTTCTAAATGAGCATGTGTATCATTTGTATGCATAATCGTTAAGGCAAATCCGTCCATTTCTAGTTGGGAAGCTTTATGCAGAAGCAGTGCATAATCGCCACGCTTCGCTGCTTGACCTGTGCCAAAATTTGTTGGGGAAAATCCAACAGAAATGTTGTTTGCAACTAAAGCTTTAACAGCTTGTGCATATCTTTCACTAACATCTGTAAAGGTAATATTCACATCGCCCTCTAGCTTATAGGCTCTATGAAGCCAAATCGCGATTTCACCTCTTGTGATCGTGCTATTTGAATCAAATTTTGTCGCTGTTTTTCCATTTGTAATCCCTGCAGCTTTAAGTGCATTTACAGCACCTACAGCGCGAGACGGAACATCTGTGAAGTTAGAAGCAGGAGCATTTTCCGTATTAAGGCCTAACGCGTTTGATAATAGAACGGCTGCATCCACACGCTTAATCCCCTGATCAATGCCAAAAGATGTTTTAGTTAAGCCGTTTGCCCCTTTGGAAACTAAGAAATCCACTGCCTCTTGGTATCGTTCTGGTACATCTGTAAATCCGTTAGATGAAGCAGAAACACTGGCTCCAACCGCCGTAACCAAAGCTGCAGTTGTAGCAGTGGCTAGGAATTTTTTAAGTAATGTTTTTCCGTTACTCATCCGTTATCCTCCCTTTACCGCGAACGTTTTTTTGATTCACCCACTACAAAACAGTGTAAAATTTTGTAGAGGATTGGCAAATACCATCTATTATTATAGCAAAAATGGTTTGCAAGAGGATAAACTTACTTAAAATTTACACAATTCGCGAAAAAAATTTATATTTTGTTGATATGCTATATTTTTCCAATTAGTACGGTTGCTACATCATTGACAAATACCTCCAGATTTATTCCTCCACTGGGATTATTTACTGATATTCCGATTTGTTTTTTTTTGCTAATATAAATGAGCAAGACAAGCTTCACAAAAAATTACGATATTTCCAGGGGGAAACAATTGAATGCTTAACTCTCATAAAAAATTCATCGCTACAAGTGCAACAGTAGCTCTAGCTACAACTGCGATCGCACCTTTTGCATCGGCTGAAGAAATTAGACAGCATCAATTTACGGATGTCGGTCCTCGCTATGATGAAGCCGTAAGTTTTCTTTACCATTATGAGATTGTTCAAGGGAAAAGCACCACTTCGTTTGGTGTAAACTCAAGCTTAACACGCGGTGATGCTGCGGTGATTTTAGCAAATACCTTAGGTCTAGACACAGAAAATGCTAAGGATGCTGGCTTCAAAGATTTATTCCCAAGAGTAGCCGGTGCTGTTAATGCTTTAGCTGCAGAGGGCATTGTTAAAGGCTTTACAAGCGAAAAATTCGCTCCTAATGAACCGATTTCTCGTGGGGCAATGGCTCAAATTCTTGTACTTGGCTTTGGATTGGAGGATTTTGCGGCTCCTTCTCCTTTCACAGATGCTGGCGGCACTTTCCAAAAGTCGATTGAAGCATTATACGGAACAGGAATTACAAATGGAGTAACAAAGACATCGTTTGGTGCTGTACAAAATATCAAACGTGGAGATTTTGCAAACCTTCTTTATAATACGATTCAGTTTATTTTTGATAACTCTTATTTCTTCTATGCAGAGTCAATGGAACTTATTAATTCATCCTCTCTTTCTATTACATTCGACGAAGAACTTGCGGAAGATTTAACTGAAGAAGATATTGCTGATCTCTTATTATTAGAAATGGAAGTAGCAGGCTCTGATGAAGTAGTGGAGCTATTGCCAACGAAGATTACGATTTCTGAAGATCGCACATCGATCATTGTCGAGCATGCCGATCTTGCTGGAAAAGAAGGAACGATTTTCGTTGACGACATTCAAGCAGCATTCGACTATGCAAAGCCTGTTGCCACAACTGGTTCTGTGACATTAGAAGGTTTTGACACACCATTCACATTTGATTTCGACGGTGCTACAGAAACAACTATTAAACTACCTGCTACTGACGGCGTAGCTAATTTAAACGCTCTTGAATTAGAAGTAGTCGACCAGTTCACAGACAGACAAGAAGTAACAGTCATTCTTGAAAGCACTGACGTTGAAGCTGCAAAGCCTGGTGAAGGTCTAACATGGGGAACATTGGTTTATGAAGATAGCAAGTGGAAGCTCGTTGACCACCCTAACTATGACATCATTCCAGCTGGAAACTATGTCCTACAAGCACCATTCACAGATAAGAGCAACAACACCGTTACTTTAACAATTGACATTACCGTTGAATAAACGAAACTGATTTTTTCAGTTCATACACAGAAAGCGCAGACCCGT
Source organism: Robertmurraya siralis (assembly GCF_005502275.1). Lineage (GTDB taxonomy): Bacteria > Bacillota > Bacilli > Bacillales > Cytobacillaceae > Robertmurraya > Robertmurraya siralis. The sequence goes on along the minus strand of NZ_SWLZ01000005.1, from coordinate 171,907 downwards.
GAGCAAATAGGGTCTGCGTTTTTTTATAATGAAATACGGGAGGATGAAAGATGGATGGGTTAGGAGTTAGATTAAATCTTGGTGCGATTGATTCAGTCGGATGCGAGTTTTTTTACTTTGTTCCGCCTCTAGTGTTGCTGCGATTTGAGCGAAAATTCGGGGAGGAGGGTTGACTTCGCTTAGCGTCTAATGCTGCTCTGATTCGGCGGGAACACTGGGGATTGGATTGACTTCGTGTCCAATACGACTTCCATTCGACCGCAAGCTCAGGAGATTGACTGCGATTCATGTCTAATACGACTTCGATTTGACCGCAAGCTCGGGAGATTGACTGCGCTTTATGTCCAATACGTCTTCCATTCGACCGCAAGCTCAGGAGATTAACTGCGATTTATGTCCAATATGACTTCTATTTGACCGCAAACTCGGGAGATTGACTTGATTTATGTCCAATACAGCTCTCATTCGACCGCAAGCTCGGGAGATTAACTTCGATTCATGTCCAATATGACTTCTATTTGACCGCAAACTCGGGAGATTGACTGCGATTCATGTCTAATACGACTCCGATTTGACCGCAAGCTCGGGAGATTGACTTGATTTATGTCCAATACGACTTCCATTTGACCGCAAGCTCGGGAGATTGACTGCGATTTATGTCCAATACGTCTTCCATTCGACCGCAAGCTCGGGAGATTGACTTGATTTATGTCCAATACGTCTTCCATTTGACCGCAAACTCGGGAAATTAACTTCACTTTATGTCCAATACGTCTTCCATTTGACCGCAAGCTCGGGAGATTGACTTGATTTATGTCCAATACAGCTCTCATTCGACCGCAAGCTCGGGAGATTGACTGCGATTTATGTCCAATATCACTTCGATTTGACCGCAAGCTCGGGAGATTGACTTGATTTATGTCCAATACGACTCCTATTTGACCGCAAGCTCGGGAGATTGACTTCACTTTATGTCCAATACGACTTCTATTTGACCGCAAGCACTGGAGATTGACTTGATTTATGTCCAATACGACTCCCATTTGACCGCAAGCTCGGGAGATTGACTTCATTTATGTCCAATATGACTTCTATTTGACCGCAAGCTCGGGAGATTGACTTCATTTATGTCCAATACAGCTCTCATTTGACCGCTAGCTCGGGAGATTGACTGCGCTTTATGTCCAATACGACTTCCGTTCGACCGCAAACTCGGGAGATTGACTTGATTTATGTCTAATACGACTTCGATTTGACCGCAAGCTCGGGAAATTAACTTCGATTTATGTCCAATACGACTTCCATTTGACCGCAAGCTCGGGAGATTGACTGCGTTTTATGTCCAATACGACTTCGATTTGACCGCAAACTCGGGAGATTGACTTGATTTATGTCCAATACGACTTCCATTCGACCGCAAACTCGGGAGATTGACTTGATTTATGTCCAATACGACTCCTATTTGACCGCAAGTACTGGAAATTAACTTCGATTTATGTCCAATACGACTTCCATTTGACCGCAAGCTCGAAGGAACGAATTGTTTCGTGCCTAATCCCTAAAGTTTGTTAGCCAGCCAAGCACCCAAAAAAACCCTTGCAATCTTTAAAAACGGATTCTTGGGGCACGTAATAAGAAAAAGCCAATAAATTGTCAAATGGATGACAATTTATTGGCTTTGTTTGACTTATTTTAAAACGAGTCGATATGGTTCTGTGCTAGCGGAGCCCATCACATCTTCGACTTTGATGTAGTAAGTTCCTTTTTTCAGGTTTAGCGGTAGGACTTCATCGTCGCCTTTGCCGTAATGATCAGCACTTGCGACCGCTTTGCCACTTGCATTGTAGACCGTGACTTTGCCATCTAAATCTGATGGTAATTCTAAAGTAAGGGTGAGCTTAGTATTTTTGCTTGCCACAAACTTGTAGTAATCGACGTCCCCTTTGTTAGAGGTCATGTTCATATATCCGGTTGCGTAATAGCGATTTGGTGCCGGACGCTTAAGTGATAACGGCTTCGATGGGATGTTGTTCTTAACTACTGAACCGCTATCCTCATCCTTTTGATTTGCCTCGGTCACTTTTAGCACGTATGGAGTTAATGAAGAATTGTTTCCATCATAATCGTACGTAACAATGAAGTAACCAGCATTCTTTTTCGCACGGAAGCTTCCACGCTCTTCTTCATTATAAAGAGTGTTATCAATTAAAGTGATTCTGCCCTCTTCATCTGGATCGAGCTTGCCGTTTCCATTCGTATCTTCCACAATCGCTAATACAGGGTCGATTTCTGATTTTTGTGCATCTGGTGCATTTTTATACTTAGCTGGGATTGCACCTGGTGTTACGCTAACCCCATAAATGCCCTCTTTCCCTGGTTTGAAGTAATAAATGTCCGTGTCACCAACAAGTGAATAATTTGCCGTGATTCCTTTTGTTGTAATCTTTGTTGCATTCTCAAACGAATCGTTTGATTCAAATGCATCTGCAACATTTTTAATTTTTGACTTAATCGTGAAGCGATATGGATTGAATACAGGACGGTACATTGGGTCTACAGCCACAAAGTAGTATGTTTCTCCTTCCTGTAAACCTACAGTGAATTTATCTTTATACGTTACCGGACCGTCAAATGGCATCGACATATTTGTATAGAGATAAGTCAAATCTTTCGCATCTGGATCATATTTATAAACTTCCATCCCTACAGGACTGTAGCTGGACGAATTGTTCATAGACAATTCAAAAATAGAGCTTTCCTCTGGAGTGAAGGCAAACCAATCTTGGTCACCACTCATTTGAAGAGAGCCTGTAACTGTTTCATTTTCCTCAAAAGGAATCGCTAAATCCATAATCATTTGCAGTTCTTCATTTACTTCATCATCTACTGCATCTTCTGTATCGAATGCATCTATTGCTTTTTCTCCAGATAAAGCTTTTGAGCGTAACTCAGCTTTTTTCTGTTGATACCCTTCAAAATCATCTTCAAATAAATAATCTTCCGGATATCCCATATCAAATGGAAGACCATCTTCATCTTCTGTTGCTTCCTTATAATCGATGGAAATTCCATAAGGTTTTAAAGAAGAAAAGCTTCTTTCCTTATCGATTACCGGTTCAGCACCAAGAAGGAAGAAGAAATCAGAGAAATATGATCGGTTTGTAATTTCAGCGACAAACTTTTGTCCTGGATAAGCAGTAAATGTCAAGGACTCACCTTGGCCAAATCCTCGATCTGACACCATATCCATTTCATATTGGAATTCCTCACCATCCATTTCTTCAATCGCATGAAGTATAATCGTTGAGTCAATTCCAGGTACGCCAGATAGATCAATTTTCACTAACTGCGGACCAGCTTCTTCACTTCCAGGGATCGTGAATTGGAAAAAGTCAGAATCGCCATTTTCCTCTACTTCTTCATCCAGTTCTTTTTCATCTACAAAGTAGTATTTAAGTCCACTCTTATGCGGAAGACTATCAATGACTACTGGATTATCGAAAGTGTTTGTATCCTCTGGTAATTGCTCACTCTTTTCCAATTGTAGCTTATACGTGTATTGACCATCTTCCAGATACTTTCCGAAGCTATCCTTTACAGCTACAACGAGCGTGCCGTTATCAGGAGCTTTGAATAAAGTCCCTTCTGTTGCTCCCTCAATAGCATCGTTGATTTCTTTCACTTTGGCAGGCTTTGTTTGACCTTCTTTGAAGAACAGAAGCTCGAACTTAAGATCAAATTTCTTTGCCCCTTCAAGGCTAATTTGAACATACTCATCTTTGTTAACAGTCGTTTTATACAAATCTTCTTGCTTTAACTTTGTAATTTTTCCTGTTAAATCCTTCTCTTCGAAATCACCAAGATCTTTTGCTTTTGAAAGTTTTTCACTTTCTTTCACAGAAGGATCTGCGGGAATTTTCTTCGGATCAAATGATAGCATCTTCTCTAAATCTACCATTCCATAACCATACTTTAAGTCATATCCTTTGTCTCCAAGATCTTTAGCCGTCTTCGTTAAAATATAGTTTACTTGGTATGGTGTGAGATTAGGATGTTTCGATAATAAAAGTGAAACCGCACCTGCCACAACAGGTGATGCCATGGATGTTCCGCTCATTTCAACAAATGAAGCGCCTTTATCTGGATCAAATACTGGTGCATAAACCATATGTCCTGGAGCGACGACATCAACTGATGGCCCATATGTAGAGAAAAATGCAAGCTTATTGCTTGAATCAGTTGCCCCAACGCTTATGACTCCATCAAATGACGCTGGATAGTTTTGAATGCTATCTCCATCATTACCCGCTGCCGCAACGATCACAATGCCACTGTCAATCGCTTTTTGAACAGCGTCCTGTAGAATCGGTGATGGCATATAAGTACCTAAACTCATGTTGACAACTTTTACCTTTTGGCGAATGGCTTCTAAAATCCCTTCGGCAATAACATAGTCTGTTACGAACATTGAACGGTTGAACACATCGATGGAGACGATATCACTATTCGGCGCAATTCCGTAACCACCCACTCCATTGTTCTTTTCCGCGCCAATAATCCCAGCGACATGGGTACCATGCGTATCTGCCAACCCTTTTTTCATTGGGTCCATTGCATTTTTATTGGCAACAATCTGATTTTTCAGTTCAGGATGGTTTGCGTAAACTCCTGTATCAATGACCCCAACCTTTACTTTGTTTTTGCCAGCCATTGATTGTGCTTTGGCCACATTTAAATTTTTCAAATGGTACATTGATGATGCTTTTGGATCAACGGTTCCTAAACGCTTGGCGTATGCACTTCTGGAGACAGATGTAACGTTCGGCAGTTTCGCATATGCCTTCGCAACCGCCTCTAGCGTATTTTTCCCCTGAACCTCGATAACATCATAACCTAAGCTTGAGAATCTTTTCACTTGCTTACCGCCAGCTTTGCGATGATCACTAGCAGAAAGAGGAGTTGTGTACTTAATGACGAGCTGGTTATCCGCATACTTTTGCTCTTCACCCTTTGTCACATTGCTAGCTTTCACTTCGTCTTGTTTAAGACCTAAGCGCTCAAGCTGTTCGTAGGTTCGTTCACCAACTCCCTTTTCAGCAGCGAGAGAAATTCCCGGCAGGAATGAACTTATGACTAACGAAGCTGCTAGTCCAACTGCCAGTCCTTTCCCTTTGATAGATTTCTTCATTTTCTAGCCTCCTTGAATGTAATAGATACGAGAGTCCAGAAACAAAAAATGGTTCCGGAATGACGCATACATATAATTATACGTTATTTTACAGTTAATAGTTTCATAAATTTACCTATATTTACTATTATTTTATTTTTTGGTTAAATAGTTTCATTGTTTATCGCTAAAATACTAGTATTTAATTTGGTTTGCATGAGCGTTTCGTGCGGGATTGCGCTGATTCTTGCAATGATTAGGCGTGCTTGGCCCAGAATTGCACTGATTTTCTTGAGGATTGCGCCGATTGACACGGGATTGCACTGGTTTAACGCTCTATTGCGCGCTTGACTCCGGATTACGCTGATTCTCGCAATGATTGCGCATGTTTGGCACCGAATTGCGTCTGTATAATAAATAATTGTGCCGTCACCAATTAAGAGTACGTTGGGCGGCTGACACGACATTGCTCAGAAACAAGCTCATGGGGCTTAGGATGATTTCACACGCAATTTCGTGCACTCACCCCAACAACATCCACTTTAAAAATACTGACGCCCTGACTTTGCCAAGATTCATTCCGCCTACAATAAGGAATAGTAAAAAAAACAACACAAGCTCCATGCTTGTGCTGTTTCTGGACTATTATATTTCACCCCATATGTCTTCTGCCCACTCCGGGTAATCGATGAAGGGATTGCGATTGTGTTGCCATTTTTCATAAATTACATCATTGCGGTTGCGTTCATAGTCATCGACCGGGTCCTGTTCGTGCCATTGCAGGAGAACGGACAATTTCCCGTGGTAAGGCGTTGAACCGTTGTTTAATGAATCATTCAGTTCTAAATCTACCCGATCATCGCTTTCGTAGCGGACAGCCATGTAGAAGAGCATTCGTGCGACATCGCCTTTGACGCGATCAGGGGGTTCCCATGATTGCGATGTGCGCAAGCAGCCGTCGCAGTTTTTAACGGGATTGCCACCATAGTCAAAATCTAAATTTCCTCTTGCGCTGTTGACTTGGACATCTGTCGGGCGCAAATGATGAATGTCGGTTCCCGGTCCCATGCTTGTCCCAAAATTTCCGTGCGATTGTGCCCAAACATGCTCCCTATTCCATTGCCCGACATTTCCGCCATTGCTTGATTTTGCACGGGAAATGCCCGAATAGAAGAGGATAACATGATCCGGGTTGTTCGGGTCTTCATCGGTTTCCTTTAACGCTTCCCAAACCGTACTGTAAGGGAGCATCGTATGATCGTTAATAATATTGTGAAGCGTGGTTTTCAGCTCAGCACCTGTTTTGCCAAAGGCTGCTTGATAGTAGGCAGCTTCCGGTAAAGAAGGAGAGCTAATAAGCTCTCCTTTCGAATCTGTGAACTTAATCGCTTCTGGAGTAGCACCATTTTTGTATTGAATGTGATCGATAATCTGCTCGGCACCGCGTATTTCTTTCACATTCGTTCCGTCAATCATGACCTGCTTTACCTCACTGCCGTTAAAATCGAGAATGGCATTTGGCTCAGCTGGCTGAACGATAATCGTTGTTTCTTTCAAGCCTGCACCTTTTAACTCAGCGTATTGACTGTGTAGATAGATCGCCTCTTTGATTTCTGATGAAGCAGCTAATGTTAGGGCGACACGTTCTGATGAAATCGTTAATTTATTTGTTTTAAATGCCACCAGATGGTACGTTTTTTCTGCCTCAACCATGTCGCCGGCGAGATCCACTTGAATCATAACCGGATCATGATCACTGGCTCGTCCTGCCATATCCGTAAAATCCGCATTGATATGAAGAATATCGACTTCTGTTTTTGCAGCAAGATGATTTGAGACGAGAATATGGTCCAATACTTGTGAGTTCCCCTGATAGACATATGTGTATCGCTCAGCAGCAGGAACCTGATTAATCATGTTCGTCATTAAATCGCCTTCATGAATCTTCAACGACTTGGAAAATGGATAATCATTGAAGTCACCAAGTGAAATGACATTCGCTTGCGGGTCTTTCTCCTTTATGTCGCGGATAAAATTGTAGACTATTTCGGCAATCTGCTGCCTTTGCACTTCGCTTTTATATTCAGGCGGCTGAATGGCACCAAATAACGGCGTGTCACCTGATTTTGAATTCCAATGGTTGGCGATGACGATCACATCTTCACCGTTAAAACGGAATTGGGCTGCAAGCGGCTTTCTGCTACTGTTAAAGGCCGGATTCGTCGGATCAATTCGCCCTGGGTTAAGCGTTAATTTGCCATTTTCAAAGCCGACAGCCGTTGTTGCATCTCCGTGAGGAATGCCATCAACGAGTGAAACTCGTTCAGGATTATACAGGAATCCGACACGGATATTAGCATCTGGTGCGCCCCCATCTTGGTTATTGATCGGGTTAATATTGACGTAATCGTACTCGACACCACCTGCCTTTTTAATCTCAGCGATCAACCGTTGATAACTCTCGGAGGCATCTGAATCCCCTTCGTTTGTCCCGTTGTTATCTTGAACTTCTGTGACCCCGACAATATCGGGATTTTTCATATCGGCAACAAATGCCCGCGCTAATCTCTGTGCTTTATCATTAGAGGTTTGGCTTATGTTGTTGGAAAAATTCTCGAGATTATAAGAAGCCACGGTTAGTTTCCTCGGATCTTTCACAATCGATGTTGTTTCCGGCTCTGTTTCTCCTCTTTCAAAAGCATCTTCCATTTCAGCCAATGAAGTGTAAATTTTGTAATTTTGATAAGAGTATCCGACGACACCTGTAATCGGACCATTGAAGCGATCACTTGTCGCTACTTCAAAATTGCGGGCAGGTCCGTTCGGCTCAAGGCGGAAATGGATGCGATGGGCGTTTTGATCATCTTCCTCGTATAATACACCGCCATGAATCGTATCTGTTGGAGCACTTTCTAATACGGTGACCAAATCGCCATGCTCCTGCGGGGCAACCGCTTTGACGTTGCCAACTTGGACCCTCATCGCCTCAAGACTTTCCCAAAAATCGATCGCATCTACATCTGGGTTAAAGACTTGTAAATGATCACTATCAATATGTTCCGTCGGTAAATTGCTTTCATCAATTAAAATCGGCTCAGGCAACGGAACATTTTTTTCAATGACGTCTACATTTCCGCCGCGATCATCACGAACATTGATTTGCGTCATCTTTAAATCTGTTTCCTGACGATCATTATAACCATCAATGGCATACTCACTGACCGTTCCCGTAACCGAGACTAAATCCCCGACTTCAATCGGCCATTCCTTATTGCCACTGTATAGAACGATGGCCTCAGATGTGGCAGGGTCATCGTCCATTTGGTCATCCGGTGTTTGAATATGATAATAGTTGGAGCCATTTAAAAAGAATGAATACGTGACTACTCCTTCAATTCCTTCCACTGTTTGTCGATCATACTCACTTACATGTCCCGCTCCTTGAATGTCATGTATTCTCAGGGCATCTGTTATGTTGTATTGAAAGGTCTGCACCTCTCCCCATTGCCCATCAACGGTTTTGATAACGGCTTTAAGAGTCGTATCTTCCTGTATGTCTAGTGGAGAAGTGTACTCTATGCCATTTTCAATCGGATCGCTGCCATCCAATGTATAATAAATGGTCGCATCCTTTGTGCTTGTCGCCAGTGCGACCGTTGTGCCGTTCACAAATGTTCCGCTGCCCGGTGAAGCAACTACTGGCTGGATGACCGAGCTATCCTCTACAATATCGGCGATGGAGCGCGGAAGAATTTGATAGCTTTGATTATATTGCTGGACAATTCCAGTAATCGATTCATATTTGTTGCCTTTCATTAAGCCCAAATGATTGTTTTCATCACGAACAAGAAATTCGCCCGTTCCATCTGTTGCCGTAAAATTAACCCAAGCACCGCCGTCATCAACCTCTGTTAACTGGACATTTTTTACGACAACAAGCTGTGATTCTAAGTCTTCGTTCAATTCATTCCCTTCCACCTCAAGTGGTGCAGGAGTTCCGACATTCTCGACCTTGTTAACGATGACAGCGGAATCGAGCTGCAATAATCCACGGTAGTCAGCCAGTTTCCCTGTTACCGTCATTTCATCACCGACCGCAGCATTCAAGCTCGTCGGTCTGACAGCAATTCCACCTGTCTCGTCCTGAATCGAAATCGTATTCTTCAGCTTTGCCGCAACAACTCCCTTAACCGTTACAGTCGAGCCTAATGAACGTTGACGTGCATCTGCAATCGAAAGAATCGCAGGCTGTTCAGGTTCTTCATCCGGATCTTCCGCCCCAAATGTGTGACGACCAAGATTAGAAGCGTCATCTTGAGGAAGAGAAATCCACTCGACACTCGGGTCAAAAGAATCGTCAATGATTTTATCGCCAGTTGTGATATTCGGTTTTCTGACAAGGGTGACTTCAGCCATGTTATTGACTCTTTTCCCAACTTGCCCGATGGAATCGACCACTTCACCCTTTTTTCGAAGAACAACGGCATCATCGCCATTAAAATTTATAACACTTGAATTCTCGAGATCACTAACAGCTTTAATTTCTTGATCTGCAGACGAATGGGATATAACATACGTTTCCCCATTCTCCAGTGTCCCTGATAAAGCAAGCCTGTTTCCGGCTGTTGCAGCACCATTTGAATAAAGTTCCAACGTATAATCACTTAAATCAACCGCCGTGCCTGTCCCATTATAGAGTTCAAGTGCTTTATTATTATGACTTCCCTCAATATACTCCGAAATCAGCAAGTCTTCTGCCACGACTGCTGCGGTTGCGGCGGAGGAATGAACCGGTATGATGAGACTGACCGTGATAACGAATGACAAAAACAAGTTAAAAGGCTTCTTCCATTTCCTTTTGTTCATTTCTCAATCTCCCTCATTTTTTATTAAAAAATGGTTTCTCCGGCGACTGTTACATTTGTCAACTCAAAATTGACCTTATTGCTGAGCTTTGATAAATCGAGATCCCCTTCAACGGTTATATTTGTCAAAGCAAGGTTCGACGCCGCTGTCCCGCTTAGAGAAAGATTCCCTTTTACGAGCGAATGGCTAAGCGAAGCTATATTCGCTAGATTGACGGTGACATCACCGTTATAAATTTTCGGGCTGGCAGCCGTTCCGGAAAAATCGTTACCGGTATAGCTCCCGCCAGGTCGCTCTCCACCTGGATTGCCCGGGTTGCCTGGGATTCCTGGATTACCCGGATTGGTTGGCGTATCTGTCGTTGGTGGTGTTGTGAAAGACAGATCACCCTTTACTGGGAGCAGACCAAAGACGATTAGTTTATAGGTTTCCCCTGGTTTCTGAAGGGATGTCGTTAATTCGACTGTTGTTTCTTCGCGATTGGCGCTAATGCGAGCCTCTTTTACGTCAAGTCCCCCAGTAAATTGAAAAAGGGATGGGCGCACGATCGTCAATTTGCCCTTTATTTTTACCTGTACGGTAGTGCCATTGATTGATTTTAATTCAAGCGGCTGAGCTTTCGAATATTGATTAGCAATGAAGGACTTATAGGCAAGAATAGAGAAATCTCCACGTTTAATCGGAGCGTTTGTGCCAAATTGATGATTTGAAATTCCATTTGTAATCCGATTCGCTAGGAGCGCTGAAACTGCGGATTTGTATCGCGGCGAAACATCTGTGAATGGAGCACTTTCTTCGCCAGTTAACTGAAATCCTTTTTGCAGCCAAAGCGCCAGCTCTCCACGGGTGATCGAATTCGCAGAACCAAAGCTTGTTTTCGTTTTCCCAGAGGTAATTCCCTCTGCCTTCAAGGCATTAACAGCTCCTTCCGCTCTTTTCGGAACATCGGTGAACCCTGAAGCTGGCGCTTTCTCGCTATCAAGCTGAAGCATGTTGGCGATTAATACGGCTGCATCGACTCTCTTAATTTCCTCATTCACACCAAATGTACGCTCAGTCAGTCCTTGTGCGCCATTTTCAGTTAAGAAGCTGACCGCTTCGGCATACTTGGCAGAGACATCGGTGAATGATTGTGCAGATGCCGATTGAACACTTGTAATGAGGAAACCTGCTGCAAGAGCAGAAGCAATGAGAAATCTACTACTCCGGCTTTTCGCATACTTTTTCAAATTCGTTAAACCTCCTTTTCTCCTCGTCGAATTTTTTTCCATGACGTTTGTACAAGATCCATTGCTTATTCTAGCAAATGAACGATGATTCAACCACGATAATTCGAACTATTAATAATATTTTAAATATATTTACTTCGCTGTAAAAATTTCTCATCAATCTTTACTTGCGCTGATCGTATCTATCTATTCACAAGTGTGAAATCGCCTACTTTTGTGCATTCTAATGAAAAGGTATATGAGTTTTTCTATATTATTTTCATGAAATTTGATATAGTTCAATTATACTAACCCGTGGAGGAATTCGTTTATGGAAGGGCGCTCAGCAAAGGCAAAAAAGAAGAGGAAAAAATGGGTAAAGATCATCGGAGTTTTCTCCCTTTTACTTCTAGTTGCGGTGGGAGCATATGGCTATTCTGTGTATAAAGCTTTGACAGACACGGTCGATACGATGCACGAACCTATCGAGCGAGAAGTGTCTGAGAAGAGAGTCGAGGATCTTACTCTAAAGGATAAGGAGCCCTTCTCGGTTTTAATGCTGGGAGTCGATGAAAGAGAAGGGGATCGGGGGCGCTCCGATACGATAATTGTATTAACCGTAAATCCTACGTTGCAATCAGTCAAAATGTTAAGCATTCCCCGCGACACGCGCACAGAAATTATCGGGCGTGGAACGGAGGATAAAATCAACCATGCTTACGCCTTTGGCGGAGTGAAAATGTCGATGGACACGGTTGAAAACTTTTTAGACATCCCGATCGATTTCTATTTGCAAGTAAATATGGAGGGCTTTGAAGACATCGTCGATGCCGTCGGCGGAGTCACGGTTGATAATGATTTGGATTTTACAATTGAGGGCGTCCACTTCCCGAAAAGGGAAATCACCTTGGACGGAGAAAAAGCATTGTTGTATACGCGGATGAGATACGAAGATCCGAGAGGTGATTTCGGGCGCCAATTAAGACAGCGGCAAATCATCGAGGCCGTCATTAAAGAAGGGGCGAGCTTATCCTCCTTGACCAATTATAAAAATATTTTCAATGCACTTGGGGAAAATATCCGCACGAATCTTACCTTTAACGAAATGATCGATATTCAAAAGAATTATAAGGATGCAGCGAAGGAAATGGAGCAGCTGACGATTACCGGTGAAGGAACACGTATCCATTCGATTTATTACCTCATTGTTTCTGATGAAGAGAAAGAAACGATTCAGAAAGCGCTGAAAGAGCATTTAGAAATCGTTGAAAGCAAAAAGAATCCATAATTGACATGTGGCAAAGTGGACGCAAACGTTCCCTGTTTTCAGTGCTTCACTGCTCCGAAGGCTTTTTACCTTAGCGAGTTGGCAACACGCTGAAGCTTGCAAAGTAAATAGGCAAGCTTCTTTGCTTTGCGTGTGTCTTCACTGATGGAAAATGGCTTGAGCCGTCATGTTCATGGTGTGCCTCTTTACACATCGTGTTTCAACAAAGGAAATTCACCCGTTAGCCCCTATACATAAAAGAAGTTTGATATACTTAAATCGTCCATTCGTCATCATTCATTATTCATTCATCCACTTCGCTAGTTATGGACAATTTAGATCGTAAGAGGAGGTTATGTGCGCAATGAAAGTATCAACCATTTTAAAATGGGTCACAGGAGGGCTTGAAGCATTTTTAGGGATACCGATTATCGGTGGTACTATTGTCCTTGCATACCTGTGGACACCTTTAATGCTAATGGGGATATTGCATATTATTACGTTAGTTTTTTCTTTGCGAGATAATGAGAGTAAGCATGGGAGCATTCTTGGCATTGTGACATCTGCGATTGCATGGATTCCGTTTGTAGGAATGGTCATGCATATTATTACTGCTATTTTACTCATGGTTGATGCAGCTAAAGCGAATAAAGCTGAGGCTCTCTAATCCATGTACGCTCTATAATAAGCTCGAAAATCGTCAGCGCTTGATTATCTTGTGATGACTGCGAGATGTGTTGCTAAAAAAACAACCTTTTTGGTTCTTGCTCTCTTTATGTGAGAAGCCATCCCTTTTCTTGAAGGCAAACAAAAGAAGACGGTCTCTATGTTTAATTTCTATAGAGATCGTCTTCTTTTTATTTTTAAAAATTTACTATTTTTGTCACATTTTTACTGTTTCATTTGCTGATTTTTCTTCCAAATAATAGTATTTTGGTATTGAGGTATTTAGACCCATTTTCACTAATTTAGAAGAAAAGGAGTTATTGTATAGGCTAATTATCATATTTTTTAAGAGTGATGATAACCAGTTAAGTGCGGATGGGGCTAATAAATTTAAGGAGGATGAAACCATTGTACTTAAAAGAAAGTTATCGAATATCGCCAAAAATGATCTGTATTTCAAGCATTTTTGATCGACAAGGGAACCACTATTCCCTCGTCAGAGAAGTAGATCGTCTATTTGTTGTCACTCTTCCCCCGCTGAAGGTCATTGATTACAGCATTCGCTGCAATGGCTATAACTTAAAAAGCGCCCTTGATACCGCTAAATGGCTCCTTGGTAAAAACCACCTTTGCCCAATTGTCGTTGACCCGATTGAACAAATTATCCTTTTCCCAACAAGATCGCGATTTCATGAAGATAATATCTGGTTCAACCCTGATCATATTAAACGAACATTCTTTTTACGAGCACGTACATTGATTTTGTTTATGAATGACTTATCATTCTCGATTCCAGGACAGCAGTCTTCTTTCAACCACAAGCTGACGACAGCCGACCAATATAAACGATTAACCGTTGGCCCTGATCGCTACCCGATCACCCAATACTTAGTGAAAAAGCAAAGATTATTGTTAAAGCTGAAAAAGGAAATGAATAAGGCGGAGAAGAAATGAAGATAACGATGTTTATATAGTCTACATATGGAATAAGTTGTGTAAATGATAAGCAATTTAGTTAGTGTTTTGTACAGAGCATGATCACTTTTACATTTGTGATTGGAGACCTTGCTCAGTGAGGTCTTCAATTGTTGTTTTTAGAAGGTTGAAGCATGCGGATATTTTATGTAATTTAGTAGGTTCATGGTGGCAGACTTTTCTAATCAATATTAGTAATGCTATTGGTGTATTTTGCAATAGAAAAGTGCAGATTTGCGCAATCAAAAATGCAGAGTTTTGCCACCCGGGGAGATTACCTTCTTTTTGATAGAGCGTTTGAAAGACGGTAACTTTCCCCCTGAAAAGTGATAATGTGAGCGTGATGTATTAAACGATCAACTAATGAAGCTGTTAGTCTAGAATCGGCAAATATCCGATTCCACTGACTAAATTCTAGGTTCGATGTCAGAATAAGACTTTTCTGCTCGTAACACTCAGAAATAAGTTGAAATAATAGCTCGGCTCCTTCCTTACTAAAGGGTAGATAGCCCATTTCATCTAGGATTACCAAATCTAAATTATGAATTTTATTTCTGAAAGAAGAGAGTCGATTTAACTTCAAAGCCTTCTCCAATTCTTCCACGAGATGTGAGACACGATAGAATCCTACCTCATAACCCATTTCACATGCCTTTCTGCCTAACCCGGTTGCCAGATGTGTTTTACCTGTTCCGGGAGTTCCTACGAGTAAGACATTTTGTTGTTTCTCTATAAAATCCAGCCTGAATAATTCCTCTTTATCAAGATGAGAGGGCATATGGATTTGCTCTGTCCACTCATATTCTTCTAAACTTTTTTTATCTAGAAATCTAGCTTTCTTAATAAGACGATGAGCTTTTGCTATTTCTCTCAAATGTAACTCCTCATCTAATAGATCACTCAAAAACTGCTCTTTCGTATCAAAAGGGATCTGTTCATAGACTTCAGCTATATAAGCTAACCGTAATGATTTACACTTATTTCGGAGTTGCTCGCTCATGGAGTAACCTCCTTACTTGCGGTCAAGGAATCGTAATCTGACCAATTTATCTCGAATGGATTCTCTTCTTTTCCCAGTCGCTCTTCAGCGATTAACTCGTAGAATTCCTCGTTAATACGCTTCATATCATGTGTAACAAGTAAGCTTGCCACTGCCTTTAAGCGTTCTCTTCGTATGACCAAGTGTTCAACAAGTAGGTAACTCTTAACCCTTCCGGGTAAATATTCTTTATACCTAGAATAAGCGACGGACCTCGGCTTATTAATCCACGTTTTAAAAATTGAAATCCACGGAAGCGCCTTTCGCTTTTTCATATAAGGTCGATAGTCATCTAATAATATCTCGCCGTCAGGTGAGATGACCTTGACTGAGTTCCATGTTAATTGAACGTGAAGCAAACTATAATTGGACGCCCTTGGAACATGAACAAGCACCTGATCTAGTTTTATTTCATTGTATTTATTCACTTTCCCCATCTCTTCTTTAAATACGGGATACTCTACTTTCGGGAGCTGCAGTAAGTACTTTTTCTCATCCTCCCACAGTTCATTTATTAATACATTCTTTTCGTAGTGTAGTCGATTTCGGTCCTCAATTAGTTGCTTCTCTAATTGAACGGTTAAATCTTCAAAACTAGTCATGATGGGAGCCTTATTAAAAAAGTTATATCGAATATAACCTACTTTGTTTTCAACATTTCCCTTTTCATGGCCACTTCTAGGATTACATGCCTGAACTTCAAAACCATAATGATTCTGAAAGGCCATGAACTCATCTGTTAGTTGGACTTCCTCTGTTTTTGTACGTACTTTTTTTACGGCAGGTGACAAATTATCAATTCTTAATTTCATTGGGACACCCCCAGCTTGTTTAAACAATAGCTGAAGTCCATGTAGGAAACATTCTTGATTCTCTGCTGGGAGAGGTACTGCAAATCCAGCATTACTATTTGGATAGGACATGATGAGCAATCTTATATCTACTAGTTCCCCATCTTGAACAGCTTCCATTACGCCAAAATCTACTTGTGCTTCCCCTGGGGGATGTTCTAATCGTTCAAAGCCTTTATCTTTTTCATGGTGATGGGTATTGTTCCAATCTTGAACAAAATAGCATAGAGTCCGATAGGACCCCTTGAAACCTAACTCCTGTAGTTCTTGGAATAATTTCTTTTTAGTTCTTCTTTCTTTTCTTCTTAATTTGGAATCCTCAAAAAGCCAATCCGAAACAATTTCTCCTCAGTTCTCATCATGCATCATTCCCTTTTTAGGAGAGATCTTTGTTGTTGGTAATTGCTCCTCATCTGCATACTTCTTTGCTGTTCTCCAGTTTATTTTTAATGTTTGTTGTATTTTGGTAATAGATAAGCCTTTGTTGTTTCTTAAGTGTTTGATACAATTAATATCAGACATTGCTAGCATCCTTTCTTTTCCTCCACTCTAAATTGATTCGACACCAATTACAGTAGAGGGACTTGGGGTGACTGGCAAGTCTTTTTTTATTTTCCCTGCCTATAAAAATAGTGCAGGACTCTGCATTTTCCTCTTGCAAAGCTCTGCACTTCTATTTTGCAATAAACAATTGGCAGTAATAAAGAAAGTCACTATGCCTTTTACCATGTTACTGTTGCTATAAAAAAGATGGAATACGTCACTTACGATTATAAGACAATAACAATCAATGCTGAATTTTTATGAAGTTTTTTCATTATTTTTTTATCAAAATGCCAGAATTTTTATACAATTCCTTAATTTATTGATTTTCCCGATAGAGCATTTTTATCTAAACATTGCTGCAACGAAATTCAAAATGGACCGTCATTTTTCAAAAATGGATTCACTTCTTCAAATCTTTTCCCACATTTACACGCAAAACGGCTTATGTAAAATATCCGTGTGTGACACTCAAAAATCTTTAAATACATGATTTTTTCAAATTCGAACATCATGTACCTTAGATGTTAGTGCCCCACAGTTCACATAGGAATGTTCTTTTACAAGCATTTCACATAGAAGCAATACTTATCCTCTACTATTTCTGTCTTCTTAATGATCACTTCTTCAAATCTAGGTAAAAATATGTTAGAATTCATCATGCACGTATCCCCACTCTATACTTGTTTCTCGTCAATTCAAGTATAAAAGAATGGGGGATATCGTGCTCTTTTTTTGCACAATTAATGGTGTATTAACCCCAACAAATATTATAGAACCATATTATAGAACAAAAAAAATAAAGCTCTGAATAAGAGTGTCCTCTCATCAGAGCTTTTAAAAACTAAGTTTTTTGATTGTTATACTAACCTAAAATTACTCTTTACTTATTTAACATCTACTTCTACAGATTTAGTAGAAACTACTGGCTTAACAGAGTCTGAAGAAGTTTCATCAGTAATTACAAAGTTCAAGTAACCTTTAGCAGGAGTTCCTACAGCCAATGAAGTTTTTTCTGTACCATCAACTGGAGATCCAATTAGAGGTACAAGTGCTCCAGTCGAAGTAGAAGTTGCACTATAAGTTAATTTACCTATTAGTGTATCTCCAGCATCTGCAACACCGTTGTCATTACGGTCAATGTAGATATCTCCAACTTCAAACGTACCTGCTGGTGAATTCTCAGCAATACGAATTGCATTTGCTACTGGTGAAGATAAAGTAATTCCTTTAACGATTGAATCTGTTCCATTAACACCTTCAGTAATATCTAAAACAGTTTTGTAGTTAATTTCTGTTGTGTAATTAATTACAGGAACAGTCTTCCAGTTAACAGAAGTAATCTTAGTAGCAGCTTGCTTAACTGTTACAACTTTAGAATCAACTAACTTACCACTAGCATCAAATACAGATACTGTAGTTGAACCAGCTCCAGTAATTGCTAGATGAATATTTTCATCTGTAGCAGTTAGGGTATATTCGCCAGTTGTATCACCATTCACTGATACAACAGAACCATTAAATCTCACAACATAATCTGTATAATCAGCTGCACCATAACTCTTCACAACTACATTTTCAGAAGTGTAGTCTCTTAAAATGTAAGTTAAAGTATTATCACTAGCTAAGTCAGCATTTAAAATTTCATCTTTAGATTTTGAACTGCTTGCGATAGCTAGTTTTGTAGATGCAACACTATCCTGAGCAGTAGTTTTAATTAAAAAGCTTCCAACAGTAGCCTTAGTATTTGCGTTACGAACCACAACAGTTCCAGATTGACCAGCAGTTGTAGGTGTTCCGATTGCTACAGTAGCTGTTCCTTTAGAAGCTGTAACTGGCTTTGGATTTGCATCGAAACCTGCTACACTTACTGGGGCAACAACTTCTAAATCTGTTACACCATCAAATGGATCTCCATATTGGTCTACTACATCAAAACTTTTAGAGATAGCTCTATTAACAATATGAGTTGAATTAGATGCGTTAACTTTGACAGCTTTTCTTTGTTCACCTTTTACAGTGATTGTAAATGTTTGTGATACCTTACCTACAGTCATAGTAATTGTTGCTGTACCTACACCTTCAGCAGTGATAGATTTCGAAGTTGAATCAACTGAAACTACAGCAGGATTAGAAGACTTATATTCTACGATTGAACCTGTTCCAACTCCACTGATTTCTGTTGCAGCAGAACCCACACCTAGTGTCACTGTACCGATGTATGCTTTCTCACCAATTACAAGTGTTTTACTATTTAATTCAAAATCTTCTGTACTAACTCCTGCAGCACCTTTATCTAAAATGAATTCATATTTAGTTATTGCAGTTGCAGCATTATCAATATTACGGACAGTAATTTTAGCAGCTTCTGAAGTAAGAATTGTAGAGCCTTTAGCAATTACTACAGTTACTGTATACTCACCTAAATTAATTGGACTATTGTTCTTTAATTGTCCTGTAGTGCTTGCAACGTCACCTGTTGTACCAAACAATTCAGTATTTGCAACTTTTCCATCCTTATCATATGCGTTAAACACTACAGAATAACCAGCTGATAATAGGTAATCTACAGATGTTTCCACACCATCAACAAGAACTGTAAGCTTTTGACCATTTGTATCGTCATCAAAAATTGCATCTTTTATAGCAACTTTTTTAGCTTCTAGGGCATAGTTTACAGTGAATTCTTTAGTTACCTCACCAGATTTTACTGTAACCTTAACATCTTTACTAACTGGAAGCGTCCCTCCAAGTGATACAGTAGCAGTTTTACCATCAGTAGAAGATACAGCTGTTACAGTGTTACCCTCAACAGTAATATTCTCTGCTTTAAGCGATTTTAACCCTGTACCAGTAAATGATAAAGTAGTAGGGTTAACCGCTGTTACACCCACAACTTCTGGAGTTGCTGGAGATTGTGCTTGGTCTGCTCTATGTAAGAAGATCGCATAGTCTCCACGCTTAGCGTTGTCAGCTGTTCCGAATTGTGTTGGGTTTTTACCTTGAGTGATTTTGTTCGCTACTAAAGCAGCAACTGCTTCAGTGTAACGAGAACCTACATCAGTAAATTTAATATCAGCTTTTCCTTCTAATCCAAATCCTTTTTGAATCCAGATAGCAAGTTCGCCGCGAGTGATTAAATCGTTAGCACCGAATTTAGTGTCTGATTTACCGTTTGTAATACCAGCAGCTTTAAGTGCATTAACAGCACCTTGAGCACGAGCAGGTACATCAGTGAAACCAGCAGCTGGAGCTTTCTCAGTGTCTAGCTCAAGTACGTTAGCAAGCAATACAGCAGCGTCAACACGCTTGATGTTTTCACTAACACCGAATTTTGTTTCAGTTAAACCTTTTGCTCCTTTAGAAACTACGAAATCTACTGCTTCTTTGTAATTGTCTGAAACATCAGTAAATCCCGCAGCAGCAGCTGGAGCAACAGCAGATGCAACTAATGTTGCAGTAGCAGCAGTTGCTACAAACTTACGGTAAGACTTTGGTTGGTAAGCCATGTAATATTTCCTCCTTGTTTTGCAAAAAAATTATTTTATCAATGATTGCTCATTGACGGGTAACACTAGTTGAGTCAAAATCCCTATTCTACTAAACTATACGGTAAAAATAAGAAATGAAAGTACATTTTAGCAAAAATGGAATGTTTAACATGTTTCCATTCTACCAAAATTCTACTATTTTTCAACTGTTTTTTACAAAATTCACAGTCTGTAAATATTACCAGTATAAAAGTCTAATAGGAAAGAAGACTGAAATAGTGCCATGTACCCAATATATAGGTTGCACTACTATATTATACATATATGGATTAAAAAATGGAAGTTTTTTTATTAAAAAGTTAATCTAGGAAATAAATTATCTATATTTTCCTCATGTATCAAAATATAACACTTTTGAAAATATGCTTGAGAGTGCTTTCAGATCAATAAAATAAGCACCCTAAATGGGTGCTTATTTTAAAAATGTATCCGCTCTTGCTCCTGTTTGTTTTTATGCAGGAAGGCTAACATTAAGCCGGCGGTTAACCAGAAGGTAACGTTCAGCTGCGGTATAAAGATTAAGTTGTTCGACAGGTTTTGTACCATGTAACAGACGCTTCCAACAAATAAACCGATTGCCAGTACTTTTCCTAATAGGTTCTGTTTAAAATACAGCTTGATTAGGGTCAGGAAGTACATGATATAAATAAGAAGAAAAGCGGCTAAGCCGATAAAGCCGGTTTCTGCTCCCACTTTCAGATAGGAGTTGTGAACAGAGTAGCTGTCATGGCCAATATATAGCTCTGGATACTTCTCTACATATTCCTTATAGTTGGCGGTGTAATTTCCCATTCCAACGCCGAGAACCGGGTTATCTCTAAGCATAAACCAGCCCGTTTTCCATAAGGTTGTTCTCGAGACAACCGCTCTGCTTGTCGTCGCATCCTCGATTTCGTCCTCTTCTTCCAGCAGTTCACCATCATCACCTTCTAGGTCTTCCGGATCTCCTTTGGCAATGTTGAGGGAGACGCCGCTAGGCAATAATTTCTCGATTGCATATAAGGCCGAGTTTGCCCGCGACTGAAAGTCCGGTAAAAAGAAGACGACAGTGATTAAAATGACAAAAGAAATGAAAATATGCGGCTTGATCACATTTTTTAAGAACTGCTTTGGAATTAACAGGACCATTAAGATAAAGGCGCAGGCCATTGTGACCCAAGCAGCGCGTGTATACGTTAAGATGACGTTGACAACATAAATGCCATAGACGGCAAAAATGAGCAATTGGACAGTACGATTCTTGAAATAGACAACAGAAAGCAAAATTAATGTTGGAATAATATAATTTAAGAACGCAGAATAATAATTGGGATTAACAAGGGTTGAATCGACTCTTCCCTTTGCTTCTTGCAATGCGTAAAGCCCTGCTGTATTAAGGGAGATGCCAAAGATGTATTGAATAATCCCGAATGCGCCAATGATGACAACAGCGGCACCAAATGCCAGGCCAAAGCCTAAATATTGCTTCTTCGAAAAATCAACCTTCGCGACAATCAGAAATAGAACGACGTAGGATAAGTAGCGCGCTATTTCCATAACGGCTGATTTTAAATCGACCGCATGTATGACGGAGATGGCCGAGATGATGAAAAACAACGCAAATGCTAACGCTAGAGGCAACACCTTGAAATCATTTAAGCGAATTTTCCCCTTTAGAAATTCGTAAATGGCAGCTAGTGTTACAAGTGGAATTAAAATAATCTCAATGGAAAGTGGGATGGGGCCCACATACGTTTTAAAATAAACAATCGGTATTAAAAATAAACTAAGTACTACTAAATAGTAAGTTATCGTGTTTTTATTCTCCATTCTGTTACTCCCTTATTCAAAATCACGCATTTCCTTGTATAGCTTACATGAATTTATGCGTCTAGACAATGATCATTTTTTCATATGTTTCGATTATCTCTCTATATAGATGGTTTAAAGAAAAATGTTGGGATGCGTGATCGTATAGTCTCTCTCCCATCTCCGTTAGTATCCCTTCTTGCCAACGGGCATATGCACTATTGATCGCCGCAGCGAGCGCCTCCGCATCTTTAATCGGAACGATCCAACCTGTTTCATCGGTACGGACGAGTTCACGGACGCCGCCAACATCTGTTGTAATGAGCGGCAACCTTTGATTCGCTGCTTCAAGCAAGGCGAGTGGAAAGCTTTCACTATATGAAGCCAGCAGCGCGAGATTCGATGTCGCATAAAGGGCATCAACATCATCACGAAAGCCGAGGAATTTCACCTCAGTTTCGATATTTAAAGCTTTCACCTTGGCGTGCAATTCTTCCTTAATCGGACCATCGCCCACAAGGAGCAGCTTTACTTGCGGCAATTGCACTTCCTTTAACGCCTGAAAGACGACTTCATGGCCTTTGACCGGATGCAGTCTCGCCACCATCGTCATGACAAAGTCCTCTTCGCCTATGCCCAAACTTTCCCGCTTGATCGGGGTAGCCGACAGTTCGTTAAACTCAATTCCATTATAAATCGTTTTAATTTTCTCGGAAGGGATCCCCATCTTCACTAAATTTTCTTTAAATAATGCCGATACAGCAAAGTAGTAATCCATTCTTTTTAATGCGAGAAGATGAAGCTTTGTAAAAATCGTTCCCTTTAGCCCAGACTTCATGAAGTCGAGCATGGGATCACTGTGAACGGTCGTGACCCATTTAATCTGGGAACGCAATGAAACGTAAATTCCAAATAAATTGGCTCGCGGACCATGGGTATGAAGGATATCAAAGTTTTCCTCTTGCACAAAACGGACAAGGCGGTTCAGGATCGAGAGGTCGTATCGTGAAGACTGTTTGAACACTTCCACTTGGATGCCTGCTTCCCGCGCTTCTTCGGCGAGAGCCCCTTCTTGAAAGACAGCCAATGTCACCATTTCTTTCGGAAATTGTGCAAGCAGCGTGACGAGATGCTTCCTCGATCCTCCGGTTTCTCCACCACTAATGACATGTAATATCTTCATGCTCCCTTTGTCTCCTTATGACGATTGCCGTAAATTTGTTTCTTTAATTCTAAGTTTTTAAAGATTCCCCACAAGAGGGTGACCGCTTTATTAACTTGCTTAAAAAGTTGTGAATAGCGGTGCTTGTCCTTGTCGACCTCTTGAAATTGAGCAGGATAGTGGACAGCTGGAATTTGTAAAAAGGTTTCAACTGCACGAACATTGGCTTCCTTTGTTAGCTCTGCTTTTAGTTTGCTCAATTCAATAAAGCCATCAAAATCAATTGCCTGCGATTGGAAAATTTCCACAGCCTCTTCCTTTTTCGCCAAGGAATCCGTAATATTGACGACAACATTGATTTCATTCGGAGGAATCGGGCAATTGATTTCATATAAACGAACCGACTGAACAGTCGTGCTGTCCTCGCTGGCGAGCACATCGGCTAAGATCCTGCCCGTTGCGACATGATCAGGGTGACAATCCACAAAGGTTGGACAATAAACAATCTCTGGACGAACGTCCTCAAGCAGTTCAAGCATGAGCGTGCGAGAGTCGTCGTTGCTTTCAATCTTGCCATCGGGCAAATCTAAATAGCGGATGCTTTGAAAGCCGAACAGCTTTTGCACCGCTTCCGCTTCTTCCTTCCGCTTCCGGATCAACTCTGCTTTCGCCAAGGAGCTGACGCTGCCTGAGCCATCCGTTATATAGGCCACGGTTACGTGCCCGCCCTTATTCAGATGCTCGTTCAGCGTTCCGCCAAGCCCGATCGTTTCGTCGTCGACATGGGGCGCCAACACCAATACTTTTTCTGTGCCGATCGGTGTGAGAGGTAGGGTTCCCTGATAGAAACTTTTTAATTTTGCTCTTGTAACCGGAAGGACGATTGGCTTTGCTAAATTCAAAACCGCCCTTTTCAGATTCGATGCCATCTCTCATCCTCCTAGAAAGAATCCACATCCGCTGGTGTAATATACCAGTTTTCAATAGAATCTGTCGTCTCTGATTCATGTAAATCTTCATTTATATATTTGCCCACCAAGGACATGGGACTATCCTTATGAACGAAGCGCTGCTGTTTCAGCAATGGATAAAGCTCCGTATGCGGCAATGCCCATGTTTGGATAATGTCCGCTTGGCGGAGTTTTTGTAAAGTTGCACGGATTAACGCATCCCAAACAGCGCGCTTCTCAATCGCCAACAGATCGACGATCGTCCCGTTTAGCACCGTTCCTTTGCCGAACTTCTTTTCCTCTACATGAATAACGGCATAACCGAGAAGTGTGCCATTTTCAAATAATCCGAGCATTTGATAGTTCCGATCTGGATGATTGTGAAAGCGCCAGTTCAGAAATTTCGCATCGCGCTTGAGCAAAATCGGGGCCACATTTTTCGCCTGCTCCCATAGCTGATCAAATTCCGAACCGCAGTGGGTAATCGATTTGATCTCAAATGCTGCAGGAGGCTTCGACTCTTTTACCGTAAAAAAACGATCAAGCAATAAGAAAATCGGTTTTGCCAGCTTTAATAATGGAATTCGATTCATGACTAAAGCTGACAAACGATTAATTCTCATCAGGCGCGGAATTTGCGCTATTTCCGTCGCATCGGTATAACGGATAAAGAGCTTTTTTGCTTTTTCTGCCGGGTAGCCGTATAAATAATCGTAATCATGTTGTTTTGAGGAAGAAATTAATGCCTTGTTCAGGTCGCCATAAATTCCTTTCCCACGAAATTTCGGGGAAACCATTGTGTCATTTCTCGCCCCAAGCTTCACTTCTCGATCATGCCATTTCGCTTCACTTGGAACTAAGGCAACATGTCCAGCTAGTTGCCCCTCTTGCTCATCGATAAGGATGAGGGATTGCTGCAAATGGTTGTCCATAAACTTCCAATTCCAATGCAAAAGGGAGCGCTGTTTTCCAAATACTTCGAAAAACAGCGCATTGATTTCATGTTCGTCGCCTTTTTGATAGAATCGAATCATGCTTTCTACTCCTTAGCGATCCTTTAAAACTCTCCACAAGAATCGAGGTAAATTTAGTTGCCGCTTCAACCTTTTCGGTTCCTTCATGAGACGGTAGAACCATTCTAAGCCAAGCTTTCTAAAGAACAGGGGCGCTCTTTTGACTTTTCCAGCAAAGACATCAAAGCTTCCACCAACTCCTTGAAAGACTTTAACATTGAGCTTAGGCATATGCTCGCGTATCCATAATTCCTGCTTTGGACTTCCTAATGCAACAAATAAGAGGGTCGCACCCGATTGATTGATGCTTTCGACCAGTTTTTCATGATCGGTCACATAGCCATTTTCATAGCCTACAATCTGTAATGATGGGTAGCGTTCTTCCAATTTCCGCTTCGCTTCTGAGACGACTTCCTCTTTTGCGCCGTAGAAAAAGACGCCATGTCCTTCTTGTGCGGCAAACTGGAGCAGTCTTTCCATCATGTCAACCCCTGTGACGCGTTCCTTTAGCTTGCCGCCTTTTAGCTTTGATGCGAGCAAGATGCCAACTCCATCGGGAATTTGAAAGGTCGAGCCGTTAATAAGCTCCTTTACGAGCGGATCTTGATTGGCGACAATCACTTTTTCAGGATTGACGGCAATAATGGTCGACTGCTCCCCTTTGGCAATTCGCTCTTTCGTAGCAGCAAGAATCTCATCGTATGTTAAAAGGGAGACGTCAACGCCTAAATATTGTTCTTTCTCCATATAGAATACTTCCTATTCCTGTATTGTTCTAAGTTCTCTTAAGTTTCCTAGCTTAAGCACTTGAACCTTTTCAGACTGTAAATGCAAACAGTTTTTCGTATCAAATACAACCGCTGTTTTCATCGCAGCAAAGCTGTCCTCGGTCAGCACTTTAAACTCTTGGTGATCAGCAAGGATTAAAACGAGATGCGCTCCCGTTACCGCTTCTTCAAATGAATGTAAATCAAAGCCCACTTGCTCCTGCTTGACATGGGGATCCCATACGTTAATATGAAAACGCGGGTTGCCCATGAGCATTTCGACAATTTCAAGCGCCGGGCTTTCTCGTACATCATCAATATTTCCCTTATACGTTAACCCAAATACCGCAATTTTTGGCTCCTTTAATTCAACCGTCAGCTTCTCCACATTTTCGACGACAAAGTGCGGCATTGAATTATTAATATCCCTTGATAATTTAATGAGCGGAGATTCCTCACGGGCCTTCTCAACAATGAAATAAGGATCAACGGCAAGGCAATGTCCACCAACGCCAGGACCTGGCTGGTGAATATTGACGCGCGGGTGCTTATTAGCCAATTCAATGACTTTATGGGCATTGACGCCAAGTCGACTTGAAATTTTCACCAATTCATTGGCCAATGCAATGTTCACATCTCTGAAGGTGTTCTCCATTAATTTCGACATTTCCGCTGTCACCGCTTCGGTCTCAATCACATCACCTGTCACGATCGTACGATAAACATCCGCTGCCCGCTTCGCTGCTTCAGGCGTTGTTCCCCCAACAATCCTCGTGTTTTCAATAAGCTCAATTAAAATACGTCCTGGAAGTACCCGCTCTGGACAATGAGCTAAATAAATATCATCCATTGTATTGAATCCTGCTTCCTGAAGAATTGGCGCAACGATATCATCCATCGTTCTCGGCGGAATCGTTGATTCGACGATGACGACATTGCCCTTCTCCAAAAATGGGACAATTGCCTTTGTCGCATCGATCACGTAATCGACATTAGCCGAGAGATCTTCGTGAATCGGCGTTGGCACAGCAATAATGAAGACATCTGCTTTCTCCGGTGTTACAGATGCTCTTAATTTGCCTTTTTCGACAACTTCCTTCACCAATTCAGGCAGACCAACTTCTTCTATATGAATTTCACCTTGATTCAACATATTCACTACTCGCTCGCTAATATCAACACCAACAATGTCATAACCAGCGCGAGCAAAGACCGCCGATGTTGGTAATCCAATATATCCTAAACCAACAACACAGATTTTCTTCATCCTTTAGGACCTCTTTTCAGTCAAGTTTCTCTATTCATTAATTTGGTTTTAATCCTAACATAGTATAACAAATTCCGCCAAACCTTGCACCAATTACATTGAATGTCACGTATTCTGATGATAAAATAAAGGTTGGCTTTCTATTGAACTAAATTTATTTTTATCCGTAAGGAGGATTCCTTTTTTGAAAGTTGTTATTTCAGGTTTTTACGGTCTTGGGAACACTGGAGATGAGGCGATTCTTGAGGCAATCGTCGATAATCTTAAGGAAGAATTACCCGATCCAGAGATCACGGTTTTTTCATTGTCCCCAAATAAAACTGCCGAAACTCATCAAGTAAAAAGTGTCTATCGTGGTTGGCGTCATGATTTTAAAGGAAAAGTTAAAGCGTTAAAGGAAGCTGATCTGCTGATTAGCGGTGGCGGCGGCCTTCTTCAAGATACATACCCGACAAAATTTCTGTTCGGGCCATTGCCGTATTATTTATTAATTGTATTCTTAGCGAAACTATGTGGAACAAAGGTCATGTTTTTTTCCCAAGGGATTGGTCCCGTTAATAGTTTATGGGGAAAAATTTTAATGAAGATTTTTGCCAATATGGCTGATTTCGTTACCGTGCGTGATCAGTTCTCGAAAGACTTGCTTCATAAGCTTGGCGTCAATCGCCCGGAATCAAAAGTCACGGCAGATATCGTCTTCGCCTTTAAAAAGAAGGAGGATGACGCCTGCATGAAGAGCCTTCCTTTACGGGGGGATGAAAAAATCTTGGCCGTTTCCGTTCGTCCATGGTTTCAGCACACGGCTCATTATGAGGAAATTGGCAGGGCATTAGACGAGTTAATTGAACAAGACGGCGTTACTCCTGTCTTCGTTCCGATGGAAGGGCATCATGACGTACGCGCATCGAACCATGTGTTAGAGCAAATGAAGTATAAAGAGCATTGTCATGTGTTAGGACCCGATTTTTCACCAAATCAATATTTAAATTTTATTGCCGAGTGTGAGATCACAATTGGATTAAGGCTCCATTCCCTGATCTTTTCTGCTTTAGTAGCTGTTCCCCATATCGGCATTAGCTACGATAAAAAGGTAGAAAGCTTGCTGAAACGTTCAGGAATGTGGGAATATTCCTTCCAACTAGAGGAGCTTGACGGGCAAAAGCTAGTGGATAATGCTCGCACTGTCTTCAGCAAGCGAGCTGTGCTCAGCTCCCGCATCGAAGAACAGGCAGCTAAAATGCGTCAAGACGCAATGGAAAATATCGATTTATTGAAGGAACACTTTTTAAAATAGGGCAGGTTTTTGTGTAGCGAAGGAGGCCGTTTCACACGAACAATACCTGAGGAGAAGATAAAATGAAAATTTTAATTACAACCGTTTTTGATTACCCCCATGCTGGCGGCTTATCTACCCATGTCACCACGTTAAAAGCCGGGCTTGAAGCAAGAGGACATGAAGTGGATATCGTTTCATTCAGCGACGCACCAAGCTGGAAAAGAAAATGGTATGCGCGAGGACCTAGCTTCGTTCTCAATAAATTTAAAAAAGGCAAAGGAATTATTTGGAGCCGTAAAGCGAGACAGAAAATGCTTGAGGAGCTGATTGCAGAGCGAAAGGGTCAAGGCTACGATATTATCAATGCTCAGGACGTCTTTGCTACCTTCGCTTCGATTGAATCAGGGATTCCGACCGTTTCAACGGTGCACGGATATATGGCTTTTGAAGCAGTAAGTGCCGGCTCTGTGAGCGAAAACAGCGATGAGGCGAAATTCCTACAAGAGATGGAGAAAAAAGCCTTTAAAAGCACTAGAAAAGTCATTACTGTCGATCAAAGAATTAAGGACTATGTGTATAACCAGGCAGGCGTCGAAGGAAATGCGATTCGAAATTTCATTGATATCCATGATTTCAAGCCAGCAGTTGAGAGAAAAAGTGAACTTCGCCGCCAATACGGCTTTAAGGAGGACGAGCAAATTTTCTTCGTACCACGCCGTTTAACGAAGAAAAACGGGGTGATTTATCCGGCTCTAGCCTTGCCGAAGGTATTGGAGCAATTTCCCAATGCGAAGCTTGTCTATGCAGGAATGGGCGAAGCATACGAAGAGTTGAAAAACCTGATTGCGGAAAAAGGACTAACGGAGAACGCGCAATTATTAGGGGCGATTCCCCACAGCAAGGTCAAGGATTATTTTGCCCTTTCTGACGTCGTTCTTGTGCCAAGCATTCACTCGGCAGGGGTAGAAGAAGCGACATCGATCTCCGCCCTTGAGGCAATGGGTTCCGGTGTTCCCCTTATCGCCTGCGCAGTCGGCGGCTTAAAAGAAATCGTCGAGCATGAAAAAGACGGTCTCCTCGTGGAGGAACGCAATGTGGAACAATTAAGCGAGGCGATGATCGCTCTGCTTGAAAACCCGACTAAAGGAGCAAGCCTAGCGGAACAAGCACGAAAAAAGATCGAGGAACAATATTCCCATTTAGCCGCAGCGGAGAAGTACGAACAAATTTATCTATCGGCTTTAGAAAAGTAATGAGTGCTTTGGACGTTTCGCCGATATAATTGTTTTTTCGCCGATATATCTTATGTTTCGCCGATAAATCTTATGTTTCGCCGATATATTTTCATAAACGCCGATAAATTCCGTTTTTCGCCGATATATCGAAAATATCGCCGATAACATTCAATTACATGTTTTTTCAAAGGCAGATGAGACGGGGCTAATGCTTATTGGTTGAGGGTGTCCCCTAAAATTTGGGGGACACCCTCGTTTTGAGTGATTAAATACAAAATTTCCCTCGGAAACTGAGTAGGAAGTGAAGGAATTTGCCATCATTAAAAAAATCAGCCCTGCTGATTACTTTATTAGCGATTGTTCTGAAACTGTCCGGATTTCTCCGGGAGAGTATTATCGCCCGCCAGTTCGGGGCGACCGAATATACGGATGCTTACATCCTTGCTTTTTCATTTATCACCCTTGTAATCGCGATGATTAGCGGAGGGTTTAACAACGTCTTTCTTCCATTATATGTACAGAATCGAAAGGAAAAACCAGTAGAAACGGAACAGAACGCAAACGGCGTCATGAATTTAACATTTTTAATCTTCTTAGTCGTGACCGTTGGCGGCTATTTCTTAGTTCCGTATTTTGTTCCTTTTATTTATGGGGACATGAGCCCAACGACTGAAGAGGTGGCCATTAGCATCACGAAATTCTTTTTCCTCTTCATGAGTGCCATTGCCTTAAACGGCATTCTCGATTCCTATTTACAAGGAAGAAGAGTGTTCGTGCCATCGCAAATTTCCAAATTGCTGGCGACTTTGATGGGTGCCGTATTCGCCCTCTTGTTCTCAGAAAGATGGGGCATTAATAGTTTAGCGTACGGTTTTATTTTCGGAACGATACTCGGTTCCGTGATTCAGTTTTACTATTTACATAGAAGTGGATACAAGTGGAATCCAACGCTCAAAGTGGAGAAGGAATTTGGGAAAGCCTTTCTTGTCCTTCTCGTCCCTTCTCTCCTGAATTCTGTCGTTGGACAAATCAATATGTTTGTCAATAAAACATTTGCTTCCGGGACAATCAATGGTGCGGTAACCTATTTAAATAACGCGTCACTGCTCGTCAGTATTCCGCACACGATTTATGGAACGACGATCGCGGTGATCATCTTCACGCTGCTGTCAGAGCAGGTTGACAATCTGAAAAAGTTCCAATCCACTGTTTTCATGGGAATGCAAATCTCTTTGGTCACGTTAATGCCCGTTGCTGTAGGATTATTTCTCGTCGGGGAACAGGCGATTTCCTTTATTTATGAAAGAGGAAAATTCTCTGCTGAGGATACCCATGCGACCTACATTGCACTCGTCTTTTACTTGCCGATGATTGTCACACAAGGGCTGCAATACATTATCTCTAAGTCGATGTACGCAAGAGGAAAAACAGCGATTATTTTCCGAGTAAGCGTAACGACCATTGCCTTGAACGTCCTTTTAAACTGGCTTTTCGTGAAGCCTTTTGGCTATCCTGGGCTGGCATTATCGAGCGCCTTCGTTTCTCTCTATTATTTAACCGTGACGACGTTCATTGTTTATAAGGATTTCGATCGCTCTGAGGCAGTAAAGCTGTTCAACCTAATCATTCGTGTGCTCATTCCAACATTGATCATGGCCGTGCCGTTATACATGCTCCAAAAGATTACGCCAATCGGAGAGCTCTACTCACTTGTTCAGCTCTTAATCCTGATTCCACTTGGTGTTGTCTTATATGTAGCTGGTGTATACATCTTTTACCGAGAAGGCTTCACCCGTTTGCTCGGAATTGTCAAAAAGAAGGCTAGAAATTAAGGTGGTTGTTTTTATGAAAAGGTTCTTTTTATGTTCTTTGTTTCTCGTTTTAGCTGGCTGCCAATCCTCTCCAAAGGAACCTGTTGAGGTTCCACTTCTGGAGGAGGCTTCAATGAGAATTACTTCTGAGGATTATTCATTCGTTGAGGTAAAAAAAGAGAACTCTAGCCTCTTAAACGTATACGATGACATCCGTTACGAGTTTGACGTGAAAAAGGGGAGGAAGGAAGCCGGTTCATTACATGTAAAAGTAAGAACGATCGATAACGGCGATCAACTTGTCTTCCTGCAATTAGAAGGAGAGCTGGAGAAGAAGGAAGTTCCCATCCAAATTCATGTTCCTTTTCACCATATGAACGATTATGAGTTTACAACTTGGGATGCATTTGAATTTGAACGAACCCATGATGGCAATACAGGGATGGATCGAACGACGCAGCCAATCGGCTTGTTTGAACTGTCAGGGGAAGGAGAAGGTGCGCTTCAGCTTGTGTTAAGCAAGCAATACACCTCTATCCCCCTTCAAAAAGAATACGATAATGGGTTGAAAAGTGATGTGCGAGAGCTTCATGATGAATTTGCCGAATATGATCTTAAAACGGAGGATGAGCAACTGACGCTATCTTTCCCTCTAACTGCCAGTAAGGGAGAATTAGCAGAAGGATGGTTCATGCTTGCGAATGAAGAACTGTTTGCCGAGCCGAAACACCATGAAAGCTGGATTCACTACCAAATCGAACAGTATAAAGAGGCAAACGGCTGGCTGACGATTGGCGGGCCGCTCAAAAAACTGCCATGGTCGATTGAGCCCTACACACAGGAAGGATATGGGCGAAATCTTGGCGTGATGGTCGATCGTGAAGCGATTGACCGCTATTTCACAGAAAAAGAAAGATATTTCTATAATTTGTCGGTAAACTCTGTAGCTGATTTATACGAATACCGGAAAGAAAAGGATACTTCCATATGGGAAACAGAGTACACCAGTACCTGGCTCCAAAAAGCCTATGGATTAAATGCGCCATACATCGATACGCGTCATAACGAGTTTATCGCGCTCTATTTACATAAAATGGGCGAAGAGCTGCAAATCCAAGAGTTAACAGATGCCCAGCTCCATTATGGCGACTACTTAATTGAACAGATCGCGATCGAAAATGTTATTCATGCAGGAGACGGCCTCTTTATTTCCGACTATTTTTCCCCTTATGATCCGAGTCAAAAAACTCACGCCTCCTTGAACCATATTTTAGGAGGAGCCAATTTATTGTTAGAATGCTACGAACAAACAAAGGATGAAAAATATTTGCAGGCTGCGAAGGAAATCCGCACAGCGATTGAATATATCGGTGAAGATTGGATCAGGGAAACGGGAGATCTCTGGTATCAAGTCAATCCCGATTTAACTTTTGCCGGCAATGATTATGAACAGTTAACCTTAGTCGATTTACTTAATCATCAAGCAAAATGGGAAAGCATCGGCGAAACAAGAAGCGCGCTTATCGACGTATTAATAAAGTCCAAGCTTGAATACTTAAAATCGGAAAATATCCAACTTTTGGACAAGGTCACGATTCAATTGGAAGCGCAAGGCTTAGAAGAACTGCTGTAGAAATTTACGACATTGTTATGAGCAAGACTCGTATAAAAATTTGAAAAGGAAGTGGAGAAACACAGTGTGACGTTTCTCCACTTCCTTTTTTGAGTTTCACTTTTTCGGGAATACGTTTCTTACGCAATCTTGCGACAAACTGACGCAATCCTGGCCATAATCGGCGCAATTTTCATAAATACAGGCGCAATTCCACACTAAACACACGCAATCTGGAATTGAGCGCGCAATTGAGCGACAAACAGGCGCAATCCAAAACCAAATCAGTGCAATTTTTATGGAAACTCGCGCAATCATCGTGAGAATCTGCGCATTTCCCAATCGAGCGCGCAATCCAAGCAGCGAACTTCCTTCCTTGCAAAAAAAATAGCACAGACCATGCTTTTTGGTCTGTGCTACGAATATTCGGATGTTGTTATCAGATTAGTTGACAGGTAGTTTGTCAACTAGATCGGATCTGATATAGCCATTTACCGTTGTTTTATCATCTGTTAGAACTTTATACCAAACCCAACCATCACTTGCTTTTTCTTCACCAGTTATGATCACTGGTTTGTTCTTTGTATTATAGCGATAAATTAAGTTGGCGTTGCCAAGGCTTGAATTTGCAGAAGAGCGTACGGCTGTGTTATCTGTATTAACCATACCGATTGTCTTGTACTTTCCGTAATCCTTGCTTCCCATTTCTTTATCGATACGATACATATGGCTCGCTACTTTCGCACCCCAATAGGCATCTGATGCGTATTTAACATTGAAGCCAATCATTTTGTTTCCTGGTACTGCGCCATTTGCAGCCCAAGCATTAGGAGGAATATAATTCTTCCCTAAATAATCATTGATTAACGCATCAACACTTGCTTCTACAGAAGGATACGGCTTTGCTGTATTCGTGCTGTCATAAGCGCCGATTCCAAACACGTTATTGTATTTAAACGATTTTTCACTCATGCCGTAGTCACCTTCGTGGAAGGCCATTGCTAAAATAAGCAGCGCATTGACACGATGTGTTTGCTCAACTTGCTTCAAATAAGTGCCAAGACCGATTATTTTACTGCGCTTTGAAGCATCTTTATACTTGCTCAATCCCGTTTTCTCTAAATCTAATAATCTCTTATTGATATATTGATTCAATTCTGCCGCTGTGTACGAAGTTTGCACTCTAGCAGGCAAATATTGAAAATATGAATAGGATTGACCTACATAGGATGTAGACAAGCCCGTTGAATTTGTATAGAATTTATTTCCATCCCAGCTATAGTATCTAGTTCCTTGCTTTAAAATGCTTGGTGCTTTGCCAATAACGATCGAACCATTCATATTGGACGTTTTAGAGTAAACATTCAATACCAGTTCGTTACTGGCGTTGACGCTATAATAATTTTGTTGCTCTACCATTGAGAATGGCACAAGTTCTATGTCCGCTTGCCTAGCAAATAATGTTTGCCCACCAATATACACTTCGACAGCATTTTCATCAGATGAAATATATTTCATCTCTTCCCCACGTTGTACGTACGTAACAGAACCACCACTGAAGCTAGATGTTCTGTATAATTCCGTCACATTTGAGGAAGTACTAACAGAAGGGTTCCCATATGCTAACCCTGAAGCCATTTTAATGATTTTTCCTTTATATGTGATCACTTGCGTACTGCTTTTGTTCCATTGAGCCAGCGCTTCATTGTATGTTTTGAATTCTTTTGCTGGTTCTAATTTCCGATCACTTCCAATGTTTGCAATCGCAAAAGGAGTTTCACCTGGGATTGGAGTTGGAACTTCCACTTCCTCAATCGCATGAATCATGCGAATAATAAACGCTGCCGCTTCAGCGCGTGTCGCTTTATTTTTGGGCGCGAAACGATATGTTTTCCCATCCGCATTCGGGAAACCTACTGTAATGTTTAACGAAACACTGTTTGCAATCGCCGTTCTAGAAATGGACGACGTAATCTCATTAAAATCAGTTAAAATTGTCGGTATTTGATACTCAACATTTACATTTTGAAAAGCTAGTGCATTATTGATCATAATGACCATTTGTTCTCTTGTAATCTCTTGATCCGGACCAAACTTTCCTCCGCCAAGTCCTTGGACAATTCCTGCGGCTGCCGCAGAATTAATTCCAGGAGCCAAATTGGAGTTACGTCCTACATCTGAAAATACATGGTCTGCCTCCGGAAGGTGCAATGCCCTTGTAATAAAGGTGGCAAACTCAGCACGAGTAACTCTGTTGCCTGGCTTATACACACCGTCACCATAGCCATAAAGAATTTCCTTATTAATCGCTTCTCTCAATTCTTTTTCTAAACTAATTCCCGTTATATCATCCGCATATGTCGTTACCGCTGGAAATACAGCTAATAGTAGTAGGAACGAAAGTATTACTTTTACTGCTTTATTTCTCAATGATCTTTCTCCTCTCTATTGCACTCGTTTTTTTACACTTGTTACCTTTTCTCATTCTAACAGAGAACGCATCGATTTTTAATAGTAGATTTGTAGTTTATTGCTGAAAATATTCAATTTTTGGTAGTAAATAGCAAAAAACCCGGGACAATGTCCTGGGTTTCGCTTATTTTCCTACTGTATTCATAGAATTGTAAATAGAGACAGAAAATATCGCTCTACTTGCAAATTCCCCCGTATTATATCGATTTCCAGCAAATAGAGTTGTCGAGTCAATAGACCTTAATGTTTCAATTGCCTCATATGCCCAATAGTCCGGTTTTACATCGATATAGGAATGGCTACCAATTGTTAAGTTTTGTTTGCTTAACTCAAATGCCCCGTGTACAATAAGGGCCATTTCTGCCTTTGTCATATAAGCATCCGGTCTAAAAGTGCCATCTTTAAAACCATTAATGATTCCCGCTTCTTTAATTGCGGCAATATCCTTGGCAAATCTTGACGTTGTCGGAACATCAACAAAAGCATTTAAATTCTTCGGTTCTTTTTTTAAAACCCGATTGATAATGGCTGCAGCTTGTCCACGTGTGACAGGGCTTTCAGCTCTAAATGTGTTATCTTCAAAACCGTAGATAATCCCTTGTTGGCTAAGCATCATAATAGCGTTATACGCTGGATGCCCGTTGGCAAGGTCCGTAAATCCACCGTCCTCCAAAATACGCTTTGCTCCAACATATTTCGGTTCCCAATACGTATTGCTTAAAGAGTCAATTTTAATTCCTTTGCTTGATGTGGCACTAATAAACTCATTATTGCCAACATAAATTCCTACATGCGTAATACCCGGCTTGTTCATTGTTTTTTCAAAGAAAACTAAATCACCTAGCTGCAGATTCGCCTTATCGACACTCTTCCCAATCGTATACTGGGAAGCAGCGATGCGAGGAATAGTGACTCCTACCAAATTATAGACGAAATAGGTAAAGCCTGAACAGTCAAATCCGCTTGGGGTAGCACCTGCATCAAGATACGGAACGCCAATATAATTTTTGGCAATCCTCACTACATCCTCAGGCTTCGAGGCAGCCTCCACTGAAGAAAATGGCAATAGGATGAAAACTAAACTCAAAGTTAGTAATTTTTTTGCTATTTGTTTCATTTGTCACCCCGTCATTTCATGATTTCTTTGTCTAATCATAGCGAACTATGTATTTACTAAAAGTATTTTATCAGAAAACAGCAGAGCCTTACTTTACGATTTGATTACATTGGTGATTTATCGATCAATTTTGTAAAAGTATGCCATTTTTTTAGTCGATAGTCCCTATCTCAACGCCTATTTAGCACAGAACAAACAAAAAATCGTCTGTACTACTTAAACGAAGGTGCATTCCGGAAAAATCGTGATTAATTCCGGAATTTTTCTGCTTAATTCCGGAAAAAGCAGATATATTTCCGGAAAAATTGCATTAATTCCGGAATTTCACCCTACAATTCCGGAAACATAAGAAAACCGCCCGGACCTTTTTTGTTTAGTTTGTATTCTATTCCATGTACTCCATTATCGTACTCAGGATACATTTGTCCACCACATTCTCGCATGAAAACATAGGGGTCGTTGGATCTCCATCATCTAGTAGATCAAAGTCCCTGACACATTTAACGGAAAATCCTCCTTTCCATGATGCACCAAACAAAGCTGACTTTCTGTTTGCTTAATAGGCATTTCGATGGGGTTGGAGATGACAGCTTTTTATCTTTTCCATCTGTCTTGACCTTATAGTTAAACGTCACGTTTTGATCAGCATATGCTTCGATCCGATTCACCATTGCGGATCGACGAATACTAAATGAAGATCTTTTCTCGTTATCGGTCTTTAAAAAAATATTTCGGTCTTTATTTCATTTTATCGGTCTAAATCGAAATATTTCGGTCTTTATACAAATATATCGGTCAAAACAGGTCATATATCGGTCTAGGCTTGATGCATGGTATCCCCAAAATTTTATACTTTCTTATCTTTCAAATAAGCATCCGATAGGTGATGCGGATGCCTTTGTCTATATTTTGGAAAAATCTGGACCGACTTCTTTTTTGTCAAAGCAAAGTTTCACACGTCTTTCAGTTGTGCCGGATGGATTCCATGAAGCATTGGGATAATGAACCAAAGAGCAGCGCCGACATCTAACAAAGCTTTTCTTTAAATCCTGTCATGAAAGCAAATTTTACTAAAAAGCAGTTGAAGTTAATTGAACCCGCCGGTGTCTTTATTATCTCCCATCATATAGTTCGAATCTTCACCAGACTTCACGTTCGGATTAGTTGGGATATGAGGGTTATGATTATTCTTTTTCCGTTTTATATCTATAAAAATAGAGAGTGCTAAGATGGAAATAACAAGGATAAAAATAATAACCATGAAATCACATCACCACCTTATATTTCCATTTTATCATAGGTCAAGTGAGAAGCGTCTCCTGATTTAAATAGGAATTTAGGAAATGATCATTTTCGGGTTTTTATCTTTATTTAACCACTTTATTAACGTAATGAGATCCTCCTCATTTAAGGCGATACAGCCAAGAGTATATTTCGTTGTGCTATTTTTCATATGCAGGAAAATAGCGCTTCCCTTGCCTGCAATAATTGGGTCCTCATTATAGCGAATGACTACGCCATATTTATAAAGAGGATGGTTCATTCGTTCAAATGAGCTCCATCTTTGACTCGGATTGCCACTGTACGTAACCCACTTATTGTAGTCCTTAGACTTCACATCATCGACCCAATAATCGTTGCTCGTCACCTTTTTGAATGGATATTGCAAATTAGGCAGGGCTTCACCCCAGCCAAATGCTGTTCCGAGCGAATAAGCTCCAATTGGTGTTTTGCCATCGCCTTCTTTTGTTTTGCCAGTACCATTTTTTCCAATCAGCGCTTCATACGTTTGGACATTCTTCCAATTTGCACCGTCCAGCTCCTGAAGCTGCACTTGCGCTTTGTTTAAAGAAGTACTTTTCACTAAAATTCTTTGCTTCACTGTAGGCACCATTACATCCACCTTTCGAAACTGCGTATCTAGCACTCTCGCAAGCAATGCTGAAAATTGAGCCCGAGTCACCGGCTCTTCTGACCGATAAGAACCATCCGGATAGCCAAAAGCAATTTGATTCGAAGTGAGATTATTGATTGCCTTCACATATGGACTCGTTTGCTCCAAATCATAAAATGGGAAAACTGCGCCAGTATTAAAATCGAAAGCTCCGTCTAAAAGAACAGCAACTTCTCCTCTCGTCAGCGCCTTCTTTCCATCTCCTCCCATCACCGGTGAAGGTACTTTTTTCTTTACTACCCTTTCAACCATGAGCATCCCTTGGGTAACCGTAATTGAATCATTCACTCCAAACCTGCCAGTCGTATACCCTTGAACAATTCCTTTACTGGATAAAAAACTAATTTCCTTATATGCCCAATGGGTTGATCCAACATCCTTAAAAGAGGCTGCAGATGTACTCGAACCAAGAGGAACTATAAAAAGACCAAGTAAAAACAGAGCTGTTATGTATATTTTTCTCATCCATTTTCCTCCTCTTACTGGCAAGTTTAACAGAAAGCCGATTTACATTACACTGTACAAATTCCTAATAAGAGGTGACGCTATCGACGCATTTTTCGCTTTTATCTCGAAAATTCCGACAATAAAATGCCTCATTAAGCATATGTGATTTTGAATAACGAATGGATGAATAAGCGCTACGTTAATTAGCACCAGCATTTGCAAATTCATTTTCTGAAACTACTTCAAGTTGCTGCTCGACAAATTCTTTATATAATGGATGCTTATGATAAAGTTCATGATGAATATCATCTGATTTATCGTAGCATTTGTTCCTATTTCAAAAAATTAGCATTACATAGGGAAAAGAATGACCATGCCAATCTATATTAAAGTGATACCCCTGGATTGATCTTCAGGGGTTCCTATTCACATTAATTATTGAATGACCTTCTTTTCGGTATCTTATCAGGATCAGTATAAATTCAAATATGCTGCAACTTCATCGGGCACTTGAAAATATAAATCAATAAAAGATACGGGATTTCTTTGTATATGATAAGTCTAGCAACCTCCTGTAATGGCGAAGGATTGTCTTTTTTTTCACCCAATTTGATCGTCTTTGATTGCAGGAAAACATATTCATATTGTTTTTTTGCACCTTTTGGTAAAGTCGTTACACTCTCCCACTTTTCTAAATTTTGTTGCATTATGAACGTTTCGATTCGTATAAGCCTTTAATGCCTTACCGTTATCCTCTTTTTCTATTTTTTATGCCTTTGCCATAGTTTGAATATTTTGCAAATAACAAAAATATGTTAACAAATGTAAAATATACACCCAACTTAAAACAAAAAAATAAGAGGTGCCTAACACATGATTAGGACCTCTTATTCTATAGGTTTCGTTTTTATTTTTAAATTAAGACTGCAAATTCATCGGAAAAAATCGTTTTCCGCTCTTGCTAGAAAAACAGAAAACGTGGCACGAGTCATATATTCATACGGTCTAAAGGTGCCATCCGGATAGCCTAACGTTATCCCTGAACCTGCAATATTGGCTATTTCCTGTGCACCGGTCACATTCCCATTTACATCGGAAAAGCTTGTGTTATGAGAGTTCGCGAGACCAAATCCTTTTGAAAGGAGGATTGCCATTTCCGCTCTTGTTACAGGCTGGTCTGGTCTAAAGGTGCCGTCTGGGAAACCAGAGAGATAACCTTGCTCTGCCGCTGACTCAATATATCCTGATGCAAAATTATTTTTCCCTACGTCTGAAAACCTGGTGTTTCGCTGCGTCTTATTAAGTTCTAGTGCTCTGCCCATCATGGCCACTGCCTGTGCTCTTGTAACCTGCTGAGTTGGACCCATGAGCTGATCCCCAAGCCCCAATAAAATCGATTGAGAATTTAAGTAGATCATGTGTCTGCTGTACCAAAGAGAATTTGTTAAATCTTTAAAGTGAGGGGCTGTCAACGTAACCTCTGCCTTAAACTTTTTACTCGTTTGTTCCATTCCATCTTCAACAGGGTAAACCGTATACTCTATATCTCCTTGTACTCCATAATCATAAACAGTAGGATTGGTAGAGTTTGAGACAATTAACTGATCAAAGCGATATAAATTGTAAGACGGATATTTGCTTAAAAAATCTTTAAGGTCCAGCTGAACGGAGCCATCTGAGCCTATTACTGGTTCTGGTAAAAAATGTGCGGAATCAACTTGCGCCAGTCCATATCCATAGAATCGATCTCGGCCTGGAGTCCCCAGATCTAGTGCATTTTCCCGTAACAATTCCCTAATTTCCACATTAGATAGATGGGGGTATTTCTCCATATACAATGCGGCAAGTCCGGAAACATATGGTGCTGCCATTGAGGAACCTGTCATATACATATATCCACCTGGAACTGTGCTATAAATGGCATCCCCAGGAGCGGCAAGTTCAACGCTGTCTCCAGTTCCCGAAGTCGGCAAGCGCACATTGTTCTTATTTACCGCTGAAACTGCAATAACACTGTCAAATCTTGCCGGATATTGAACCGTGTCGGTGTTACCACTTGCTGTGCCTTCATTCCCAGTAGCTGCGATAATTAGAATTCCATTTTTATAGGCTTGATCGAGCAGCGTCTTCATCGCTGGATTGAGATTTGGTGTGGAAAGACTCAAGTTAATGATGTCGACTTTTTGACTGATTGCCCAATCTATTCCAGCCATAATCGTCGTTA
Organism: Robertmurraya siralis; assembly: GCF_005502275.1. GTDB lineage: Bacteria > Bacillota > Bacilli > Bacillales > Cytobacillaceae > Robertmurraya > Robertmurraya siralis. The sequence continues at coordinate 130,679 of NZ_SWLZ01000005.1, read as the reverse complement.
ATGTACCTTCCCCCTTCCGATCAAGGGCCTTTACGGCATAAATCTCCACTCCAGGAGCTACTCCTACTGTTCCAATATCGTTATCAAGCGCTGCAATAATTCCAGCTACATGTGTACCATGGCCATTATTGTCATGGTATGAATTATAACAATCCGAACTGTCTAAAACACAGACTCCCGCTTTAATCTTTAAGTCCGGGTGTGTCGCTACTCCTGAATCAATAACGGCTACCTTGATTCCTTTTCCTGTTAGATCCTTTGGATACTTATTTGCCATATTAAGATTTGTAAAAGCGTATGGTGTTACTTGGGCATTAATTTCCACAATACTTTCCTTCTCAATAATTTGAACAGCTTTGTTATCCTTTAAAGACTCCAACTTTGAATTTTCTAACTCAATGGTTGCGCCGTGAATATTTTCATATTCCCTTATCAGCTTAACCCCTGATTCTTCAATATCAGCAAAATCATGTTCGCCATTAAAAATGACCACATATCTTGATGAATCCTCCAATGGCTCTTGAGCTTCTGCATTCATTTCTATAGGAGCTACGAATAGAGAAAATGACATAACGATGGCAAGCCATAACAAATGCTTTTTTTTCACTTTGTATACCCTCCATTTTCTCGATAGATTTCACTGTCTAACTGACGGTTTCCCCTGTTCCGTTCGTAAAGTAGGTTCTTTCCGCTTCTGCCCCCACTTTCCCGACCAAACAAAAGTCGTTTTAAAAAGATACGATTATAGTAAACTAGTAAATTATCATCTCACACCATTGTTCATTCCATTGTAGTGAGACCCATTTGGTATCTTGATAGAAAAAAATGAGTCCGCTTAGTAACTGGACTCATTTTTTGACAAAATTTTAGAAATTATAATAGGAATTGACGTTATAGCCCTTTTCTTTATAATAATCTAAAATTCCTAAGTAAATCGCTTCTGCCGCTCGCTGCCTCCATGTTGCAGAGGCTAATTTTTCATTATCGGATTTATTTGTGATAAACCCAAGCTCTACCAATGCAGCAGGCATCGTATTTTCACGAAGCACATGGAAGTTTCCATGTTTAACGCCTCTATTATTCAGCTTCCATGCATCTAGCATTCTACTTTGTATCTTCGTTGCCAGCAGCTTACTATCTTCCGATCTCGTATTTTGTGCGGCAGCATAATAGTAGGTTTCTGTACCATTGGCCGACTCACTAGTAAATGCATTGGCATGAATACTAACGAAAATATCAGCATTTGCCCTCTTTGCAAAAGCAACTCTATCTGATAATTCCAAGAAAACATCTGTTTCACGGGTTAGCTTAACTTGAAAAGGCGTTTTCGCTAATAATGTCTTGAGCTTAAGGGAAGTATCGAGAACAACATCCTTTTCCCTTAGACCAAAACCAACAGCACCTGAATCCTTACCGCCATGACCCGGGTCAATAACAATAACTTGCTGAGCAATTGGACTTTCGTCTTTCGGTGGTGCAGGTAGGTTTGAACCACTTACATAATCCTGATGAACGAAGCCTTCTAATGAACCAGAACGGAAATACAACCACGGTCCAACGTTGTAGGCCACTTCGATTTTCGCACCTTGCTGAAGCGTTCCTGTTCTTGCATAGTTCGTTGATGGGCCTGAGCGGACATTTAGGCTTGAAGCTGTTACAGTTGCAGAAAACTTAAAATCTACTGATGGATTCAGTCTTAATTTGTAATTGATTGTTCTCGCTAAGAAAACAGCGAAATCTGCTCTCTTAATTTGCTGATCAAAACCGAATGTCCCATCTTTCAGCCCTTGGGCGATTCCACGTTGCAAAAGGGCGTTGGCCGCTCCTGAACGAGTTCCTCCATATTCAAAGCCAAAAGCTTTGCTAATAAGAATTGCCATTTCTCCTCTTGTTACATTGGCATTCGGTCTAAACGTACCATCACTGTAACCTGAGAGGATATTTTGGTTTGCCATTGACTGTATGTATCCAGATGCAAAATTTTGACTGCCTACGTCTTTGAATTGCGTATTTCTTTTGTTACCATCGACATTAAGCGCGCGACCAACCATAGCAGCGGCTTCTGCTCTGGTGACAATTCCATCTACATTAAATCTACCAGACAGATCTCCGTTTACGATCTTGCCTTCTGCTAAATAATTAATTTCTTTCGCAGCCCGATATGTGGTTCCCACATCTTTAAACATTGCCGCTTGAGATTGAATTTCAGTAAGCGGTAGGAGTAAAAGAAATAGTAGGATCGTGAGAACTATTTTTTTCATTAAGTGTATGACTCCCCTTCCTTCCTTTTTTCTACATTTTATCACAAATAATCTAGTATTAACTCCTCATTTTTGATTTTTTTGTCGAATTTACATTCTTGATTCGTCTAAAAAAGGGATGACGTTGAAACGAAGATTGGCAGCAAGTGCTTTCCTGATTGCGGTATTTGGGTTATGAAGAAGACGGCTCAACAAAGTAAAATTTGCTAAAGGAAATGATTCAAGTTGGTGCAGGGCATGAAGCACAAACCTTGACTGAAGAAAAAGGATGGTGGAAATGAAGGATTTTGGACAAAAATTCTCTCCTTCTTGACTAACCTATTTGGGGCAGTAACCTCAGCCCCTTACTAGCAGTGATTTTTCTCTTTTTTGCACATTTGCACCTTTTTTTAAAGCACAGCCCCTATTCTTTCTCTTATTTGTTAAAAGAATTTTGAACCAAGAAGTGCCCCTTTTTTTATTTCCACATAAAGGAATTTATGGAATTAGACCTTCGCCCATGTTCCCGTTATGTTTAGGCTACCTAGGAATACTAAAGGATCGTGCACTTTCCTGAAAGGGAAAAACATTGGAAGATTTTGTGGAATTGGAGAAACAATACGGGGCGATGATTTGGCAAGTAATCCACTCACTGCATATATACAAAAACCAAGAAGAGTTTTATCAAACTGGACTCATCGCCCTTTGGCAGGCAAGTGAACGTTATGATCTTGCGAAAGGGAGCTTTAGCAGCTTTGCTTACTCCTACATTCGTGGGCGCATCCTTACAGAACTAACGAAACATCATAAACATGAAGAAAATCACGTTGCACCTGAGGAAAATTATTGGAATATGCTCGAGGATCACTCATTATGTACTCCATTGGAAAGAGAAACCATTCTCACATATTGCCAAAATTTAACCGCCAACCAAAAGAAATGGGTTCTTTACACCATATTTGCTGACCTGTCTGTTAAGAAGATTGCTGAAATTGAGAATGTGTCCATTTCAGCAGTTAAAGCATGGCGGAAGGGGGCCCGTGCAAAACTGCTCAAGGAGCTGCAAAAAGATAAATAAAGTTCCATTAAAAGGCAATATGAAGCGCTGCATATTGCCCTTTTCCTCAAGCAGCTTTTCCTTTCAATTTTTAACTAGGTCGTTATTCCCCATCACACATTTATCAATTTACTTGCTAGTCGTTATAGACTATACTTTTTATATACTGTGGGTAAAATATAATCATTATAAACAGAATTATTAGAATTATCATACAATTAATCAATTGAATCTTGCATGTTTTTTTAAAATATGGCTTTGTTAAATAGAATGGTTGTTAAAATGATTTTTGGGCTTATTTCATGTGAAACCAAAGTTTCACATGCCTTTCAGTATAGCTGAGAGGTCAGAGAGAAAATGAGCCAAATATCAACACCGACATATAACAGAGCCTAAAATATATGAGATGGACATGTATACTTTCTTCTTCAATCATAGTGAGTTCTTAGCTAAACAGCTGAGCCTGATTACGGTCGCATGGTTTCTCACTGTGTGGGTTGAAATTAATCGATTCGCGCTCCAGACGAAATCATTCGTTCGGTTATCAAAGCAGCCCTTATTCATGATGAAGTTATTTCCTTTTTTACAGAGGATATTGTTTCAAAAAACTACCCCACTCATCATTTAGGTGGGACAAGTATCCCACCATAAGAAAGGAGAAGCTGTATGGCTGATTTTTATTCGATTAGTCAACTATTGAAGCATCCAACTCTAGAAAAAAAAGGTGGACATATTTTGTATATGTTCACAGAAGAAGATAAATATATTGGCAATGCCGTCCACTATATTTATGAGGGCATCCAAAAGGAAGCCGTCATTTTTTTCATGGAAAACGAAGAAACCTTTAGAATTATTCGAAATAAGTTGGCTGAGACAGGTATTCCTGATCACCAGTTAAATTCAATTATATACGTTAATAGCTACGAGTTTTATTTAGAAGGCACTTCCTTTAACCATAATGGAGCCGCCACCAAACTAATGAAGCTGATTAAGCCACTTCTGGACAAAGGCCAGCATATCCGAACTTGGGGGCAGGTTCCTTTCCCTTTAGAAGAACCACTGAAACATTTAATCACTTATGAGTGTTCCTGTGATGAATTTATTAACGAAAATAGAGTCATTTCTGTTTGTTGTTATAACGGAATTTCCACTCCAGCCTATGTACAAAATGAACTTTTAAAAACACATACACATTTCATGACCGATGGCGAACAGCAGGTATCCCCATTCTATAATAAAAAAAATCACCAGTCCCTTTCACTTGCAGAGGCAGAAAGATTTCACAAAATTGAGGAACAAATTAAGCTGTTGCAGAAAAAAAATACGCATTTGGCTTTAGAAAATAATTCAATAAAAGTAAAAAATGAAGTAATGAAAGAAAATGAATTAAAGCTCCGCACGATTATAAATGAACTTCCAATCCCTATTATTATTCGAAATCGAACTCATATTTTCTTTTATAACGAAATTGCAGCGGAAAAGTTATATATTCATAACCATCATTTTACGAAAGAAACCCCTTTTAAAAATTTTTTTGATGAGTATCAATGTAAGTTTACGAAATCTTCAAGAAGTGAAATCCAAGAACACCAATTTATACATATAAACGGAAAAGAGAATTTTTACTTAGTAAAATCAATTACGATATTGTTCAAGAGTAAGCCTGCCATTCTTCATGCATTTGTTGACATTACGAAGGAAAAGGAAAATGAAAGTCTCTTAATTCGCGCTGAAAAAATGAATATTGCTGGGGAACTTGCTGCTAGCATTGCCCACGAATTGCGGAATCCGTTGACTTCTGTTAAAGGCTTTTTTCGTATGTTAAGAGATTCTGGGGAAGGAAAAGAGTTATACTACAGCATTATTGAAGATGAGCTTTCTCGAATTGAGCAAATCTCAAGTGAATTATTAACACTAGCAAGGCCGCATTCTGAAAATCGCAAAAGCCATAATATTGTGCAAATGATTGAAGAGGTTAAGCTGCTGCTCACGTCGGAGGCAAATATGAAAAATATCGAATTGCTGCTCGAATGTACGAATCGAGAACTGTATGTCTGTTGTGAAGATACTAAAATCAAGCAGGTTTTCATCAATTTGATCAAAAATGCCATTGATGCGATGGAAAACGGAGGAAATATCATCCTTTATGTTATGGAAATAAAGGAGTCCATTCAAATTCAAGTTATTGATCAAGGCTGTGGCATCCCAAAGGAGCTTCTTGATAAAATCGGTGAACCTTTCTATACAACGAAGGAGAAGGGAACAGGAATCGGCCTAATGGTTTGTTACCAAATCATCGAGAACTACGGTGGTGTTATTGAAATGGATAGTACAGAGGGAATTGGCACGACATTCACGATTACACTTCCGACTGCAGCTAAAAGCTTACCGGTGTAATTCATTCCAGCATTAGTCCGGGAGAGTGGGCGGCATGCCCCTCACTCCCCCACCTCTGCTATCGCTTTATTTTTCAAAATCATTTTGATCAATCGTTTGATCTAGTCGTTTAAACAACTTACCTGCTTAATTAGCATCGAACATACTTCCGTTTAAATCCAAGTCTTCCCCGATCTAATTCCTTTTGGATGTTTTCAGCAGCGTGTAAGATGCTACTCTTTTTTTCATCCCGCTTCATTTCAACCGGGCCTATTGCCTTGGCGATTTCAACCGCCTTTTCATGGCGGGGTAAATAGGAAATTGCAACCGTGTATACAAAATTGTTCATAGCAGATTTTGTCCGTTCCGGAGCATCGCGGATCTCATTTTTTACTTTCTCGAGCATTGCCTCCATTTTATCCGCAGCAAATTCAGTATCTTTGCGATTTCCCAACAGCCAGCAATAACAGCTCCATCCTGCCGACATCTTTAGCTCTTCACCACTTGCGATCCATTTATCAGCTACTTTTTGCGCGATTGGCGATTCTGACAAGGTCACTGCTACGACATAATCGGAAATCATATAAAAATATGCACCGTCAATCCAACGCTCAAAGTCGTCCTCCGTCATCAGCAGCGGATCAGCAATAACACCAGCAAAGTACATGGCGTCGTAATTGCCCGTTGCATAAAGCTCCTCAGCCAACAGCTGATCTTTCTTAATTCTCCTTGAAAGAGGCTTCATCGCACCTGTCGCCACACCAAAAAGCGGCTCCTTCGCCCCGTTACTCATATATGATTTTTTCGTTCGCTCCTTGCCTAGTGCTTCCAACTCTTGCATAACCGTTTCAAAATCCATGATTCCACACTTCCTTTCTAACATCACTACAGTAAACTTTTTTAATAGACTGATCATCCCACAACGCAGCACTCCTTTTCAACTATTATTATGTATGAATATGATCTGAAAATTTTGGAAGAGGATAGAATTTATTTCGTTGAAGCGTTGAGATTACGCTGGATTGTGCCAGGTTTGTTGGAGATTGCGTGTGAATTTGGCATGATTACGCGGGGGCGCCGGGGATTGCGTTGAGATTACGGTTGATTGCTCATGTTTTGCCGGAGATTGCGCTGAAATTAAGATTGATTGCACTTTATGCCGGGATTGCGCTGAAATTAAGATTGATTGCACTTTATGCCGGGATTGCGCTGAAATTAAGATTGATTGCACTTTATGCCGGGATTGCGCTGAAATTAAGATTGATTGCGCCTATTTCGCAGAGATTTGCGCTGAAATTCAGCTTGATTGCGTGCGTTTCACCGGAGATTGCGTCAAAATCATTTTTGATTGCGCCTACCTATAATTGCGCAGCCGATTTGCTTTGGGAGAAGGTTGCACAAGAGCTCATTTCGATCAAAAAAAGCAAATGAAGGAAACAACCATGTGTCTGTGTCTTCACTTGCTTTTTTTGAACGGTATTTTTCGGGCAGGGTTTTCTTAAATAAAAGCCGACTTTTAAGGTGGCGTCTTTTACTATACTGCAACAAAGTCAACTCTTTCACTAATAGATGTCTCAGTTTTCATTGAGGTTGGTGACTTTTTCTTGCTCTACTAACGCTCTTAAGTATGTTAATAAGTCATCCCTTATACCCTCATCTTGTAAGGCAAACTCTAAGGTTGTTTTCACAAATCCAAATTTCTCCCCGACATCATAACGTTTGCCCTCGAATTCATAGGCAAATACACGCTGAATTTGATTGAGTTTTTGAATAGCATCGGTTAACTGGATCTCTCCACCTGAACCTTTTTCTTGTTGACTTAAAAACAGAAAAATCTCCGGTGTTAAAATGTATCTTCCCATTATTGCTAAATTGGAAGGGGCTGTACCCGGGGCCGGCTTTTCAACAAAGTTTTCAACTTGATATCGTCTATTTAATTGTGTAGATGGCTCGATAATGCCATAACGATGCGTCTCATTTTCTGGAACTGTTTTCACACCAATGACTGAGGAGCGCGTTTCATCATGTTGTTCAATCAATTGCTTTAAACACGGTTTTTCACTTTGAACGATGTCATCCCCTAATAAAACTGCAAATGGTTCATCCCCAATAAAATTCCTCGCACACCATACGGCATGTCCAAGTCCCTTTGGTTCCTTTTGACGGATGTAGTGAATATCTGCAAGATTAGTAGCATACTGGACTTTATCTAGCAGCTCGGTCTTTCCTTTTTCCCGCAAGTTTTGCTCCAGTTCAAAAGCAAAGTCAAAATGATCTTCTATCGCTCTTTTTCCTTTACCAGTGACAATAATGATATCCTCGATACCTGAAGCTACTGCTTCTTCAACAATGTATTGAATCGTTGGTTTATCGACAATCGGCAGCATTTCTTTTGGCATCGCTTTTGTCGCTGGGAGAAACCGAGTTCCTAATCCTGCTGCTGGAATAATTGCTTTCCTAACCTTTTTCACATGATCCCTTCCTTTTTAAAATAAATTATTCCTATGCTAGTTGCTACCGTTTCCCTAAGGGCAGGGAACGAGCACAAACAGATTTTCTTTATTTCCAGTATAGCATAGCGCATTTGTAAATGATTTTATATTTTTGTCATTTTTTGGTCGATCAAACTATGAAATCACCAACACTAACAAAAAAGGGAAAGGAGCATATTCCTAACCCTTATGTGACTTTTATCGTTACTCTCTTCCCTCCCCTTGAAAAATCGTAACTTTAAAAGTCTCCTTGTAGTCATAGCCATTGAGATAAATGTCGAGATCATGGAAATAGCGATGGAGATTTCTCATCGCCTCTCGATCATCTTCTTTAGCAACGATTTCAGCATATTCTTTTATTCTATCAAAATCCATCTGCACAGCTGCGTCCATCACTTCAACGCTCTCAAGGGCCTGGATGATAAGTTCTGCTTTTTCCTGCTGTTGGGAGTAGCTAGTCGTATCGATTCGCCCCCACCCTAATGTTTCATTATAGAATTTATGCAGTTGACCGATAAAATCATGTCCATTTTTGAATCCCAGTTCATCATCTTTAAAAACAATTATCGATTCAGACACAGGAGTATTGACCACTTCGGTAGAAAAATCCTGCTCCTCCTGTGTAACAGATGGATCCGATTCACTTGCCCCAGTACTTTTTGAATGATTTGAAGCTCCTAATACTGACCATCCGATCCATACGCTTAGACCTAACACGATAAACATTAGTGGGATCAACCATAGCCACAGCTTTAGTTTCATTTCTCCACTCCTTTTTCAAATACTTTGTCGGCGCACTCATTTATGCTTCTCTCTTTATTATAGAAACAGTTTCTATTTTTAAGAACCTAAAGCACGAAAAGGCATTATAAAACTTATCTGCTTAATAGCCCTCTTCCTACAGATTTAAAAATTTCTTTCTTGCCTAATTTTTTAAGATCGCCTTTTCTCATTTCACTAAATTCTATTGGCGTAAAAAAGGTTGTATTGTTGCGGATATTCGATGGCTTATAAATAACGAGCTCGCCTTCTTCTGCCTCACTCGTAATTTCATAAACGCCATTGACCTTTATGCCGGTTTGCACTTGGCGTTTTTCAATCGTTCCGTCGCCTTTTAACACATAAATATTTCCAAGACGGTTCGTTTCATTCGGGAGGGTTAGTGCATCCTCGACCTCCTTTTTGATCATTTTCACTGAAACATGAGAACCTGTGTAAATCGCCTGTTCGCTGTCGTCCTCTTCCACTTCTCCCTCTTTCCCATTCTCTTCAGTGGAAGCTTCTTCGTCATTTTCAGACTCCTCATCCAAGCCTTCTTCAAACTCGACAATATACTCATACTCACTCTTGGCCCCAACCTTCGGATCCGCTTCCGGAGTAGTGGCTATTTTCGCTATCACCCCATCCTTCTTCCCAAATGATCCCGTCACAATGACCTCCATCCCCTCTTCTATTTCTAAGAGGTCTTCTTCCTCAAGAATTCCTTTTACATGCTGATCAGAGGAAATGATTGTCACAACAGGATTCTGCAGTTCATGGGAAATTTCCTTCACCGTACCAGAAATTGGACTTTCTACTGTTAATGTTCCTAAATGATTTCTAGAATTCGAGATCAACTCTTCGTACTTATCAATTTCCGCTTCTATTCTGCTTAAATGCAATTCTTTTTCATAAATTTGTGCTTCAATATTGCTGACAGTTGCCTGACTTGTAAAGTTTTCCTCTTCGTCTTTTACCGCTGTAGACAAACTCATTTCAATACTTTCTAGGCTGCTAATATTGTCTTCAAGTGCCTCTTGTTCCAATTGCAGTCTCTTGATTTCCGCTTCAAATTGTTCTATCGCAGCTTCAAAGTCACGAGGTGAATAGGAAAAAAGAGGAGTGCCGGATGAAACTTCATCCCCTTTTTTTACGAAAAATTGTTCAAATTCCCCTGCACCGTGCTGGAAGTATACATATTCCTCTTGCGCTGGTGTAACAACTCCCGCTCTTTCGGTTGTTAAAACAAGATTTTGCCTTTGAACCAATCTCCATTCGTCAATATATTTCGATCTCGCAATTTCGCTGTCTTTTTTGAAAATCAAATAAAAGTTAACAGCAACAAAGAATGCGATGAAGATTATAATCGTCCATTTTTTCCAGTTCATCTTTGCTGCCCCCTTTAAAATAACACTTCAAATTTTATATACGAAAACAGTGCTGTAAAAATCCAGAGAAATAATTGAATAGATACGATTAGTAATAATATGATTCTCGGACTTTTCTCGGTTATAACACGCAAATATTTATATTGGATAAACATTACCCAGATAGAGAATAGTGAAATTTCGCCAAAAAAATAACTGAGTAACTGATAATCTGTGATATATTGTGCCAAGATCCCCAACGAAAACGGAGAGGATGCGTGATCCAAACCAAAATAAAATTGCAGCGGGAAAAAGACGATTTTTTCTATAAGCCATATCCCGGCAACAAAAAGCTGAACGACAACAAGCTTATAGTATTCAATATCGGTAAATATCCAAAAAATTAAGGCTGGCAAGAAAATTAATATTGCTGTCGTTACTGTTGATTGAACAACTTGTCCAATCGCAAAAAAGCCCTTAATCGTTTGGAATTCCGATGGTGTCGTGTCATAGATTAGCTTTGATAGAGACTCATTTCCAATTCCCAAATAAGCGGAAACTCCCGATAGAATGAGGGAAATCAGCAACAACCGTACCGTCCACTTCCAAATACCGTTCAATTTCTCCGCTTTATTGATCTGATGCGCACTCACATAAGGTGAAGTAAGCCCCTTCCAAATTTGCACCTGGTAATACATGTGTTATCCCCCAACTATTTGTCATAATCTGTCTCTACTATTTTACAACAATAATTGGGAATCGGCACGCAATTGCCGACACTACCAAAAAATAGTTCTATCTATTTAGTTGATTGTCATTTTTTAGCGAAAAAAATAGGAGATTCAGAGTAAAATCACATGTTTTTTATGAATTGAAGTGTCCAGGTAGAGAATAGTTTTTGGGGAGGACTATATTCGAGCATTTTTGCGATTGAACAATATTTTGGAGCTAACACGATTGACTTGGCGTTTCAGCCCAAGACCTTGGTTTGGTGAGATCCAAAGCAATGCTGACTCGTTTCGGAAAAGAGTGTCCTCTTTGGATTTCAGAATTGAACAGGGATTGCGCACGTTTTGGCGATGATTGCGCCGATTTTTGCCCTGATTGCGCGTAAATCGCAATGGATTGCGCGGGTCGCTCTTGATTGCGCCTGTATCGTCTTGATTTGTAAGGGAATCGACTACGATTATGCCAGTTTCAACTTGGATCGCGCGCGAATCGATCATACATATTTTCCAGCTTGCAAAGCTCGTTCACCTTTATCATTGATGATAAAGCATTTTGGGCTTTATTTCGGTAATCTTTCCATATCACCTTCTGATTCGATAGAAGGAAAAAATTTCGTGCCATGGTATGAATGAGAAAATGAGCCAAAAAAAGGCACCCCAACAAACTGGAGTGCAAAATAATGGAGATTGATTGGTTATTCAATGAAATTTAATGTTCATTGAATAATGGCCGCAAACCAACGTAGATATCAGTATGCAGTTTCATAAACTCATTAAAACATATTATGGTTTTATGTGAATTCCTCAAATTCGGCCATTTCATAGATTTTTTCCTATGTTTGCTCCATTATTCTACCTTTCTTATTATGAGCTATAACAATAGGAATAAAAAAGGTATCGCAATTCGGATAAAATGATCATTCATTTCAGATTTTTGCATTTAAATGAACTCTTGACTTGATCCTCCACTTTCCCCTCCTAACTCCATTTAAATTTTGGTATAATATAGGAATACGTTATTTTTGCATTCTTGTTGTACACTACCCGTAAATAAAGTATAAATGATGGTATGATGTTGCCATTTCTACTGAGAAATTGATTAAAGTAATCATGTTGGGGGTGTCGATCTTGTCATCGATTCCAGATAAATATAAAGAGCTTTTGCAAGCGGCAGCAAATGATTTAAAAAGCATCCTATGGTCTGAGCGGGAGGACGATGCAAAGCTCGTTCAGAAAGGACTGCTATTATACCGACAAGGCCTCGTTTCTAAAGTTCGCCTTGAGAATGATAGCATTGTTGCCAACGTTCAAGATGTAACCCGTGTCCAAGTAGAAGTGAATCTTAATTTTTTCCAAATAAGCAGTTGTAGTTGCCCTGCTGAAGGAATTTGTCGCCATCAGCTTGCTGCCTTTTTCCAAGTCTTTTCTCAAATATCCCGCGTAACGGAATGGGTCGAGCGCTGGAGACAACCGATTCAAGAAAGAAGAACAGCTAAAACTTTAGGAATTCAGCGGGCGAAGGATTTATTGAAAACAGCCGGTTCAACAAAACCTGATTATGAACAATGGGTGGAGGCTTTTCAATCTAGCTTTTCCTCCATAATGGGAGATCCAAAAGCAACCAAGCCTTATCTCGTTACAGAATTATTTCAAGTGTATTCTCGAAAAATTCGGGCGAGTGCACCTGTTGAACAGGAATGGAAACAGCTCTATCATTTGATTGCCTCCATCCATTCCTTTCAATACCTTTTGAAGTTTAGCGAAGAACAGGATTTTGCATTAGAAGACATTATGCGCTATTACGAAAATCTGTTTTACAATTTAATAGATGATATTGAGGATTTAGTTGAAAGACTAAATGTCCATGCTCTGCCCTTTGCTTTTGACAGCTTTATGGAGAAGCTGAAGGATGATACATATTTATTGATTACAGGAGAGCCGATGTTAGAATTTGAATCTGCTCATCTTTATATCATTTTATGGACAAAGTTATTTAGAAAAAAACAGTGGCATGAAGAAGAATTGCCAAAGGTGTCTGAACTGATCCGCAAAAAAGAAACACTTCCTGGCCTAATCGCTTATATCCACCAGCATGTCATGTTAAGAAAGGACGAGAAAGCACTGCAAACATTGCAGCTCCTAAATGAGCAGGCGACGCCTTTTATGATTTACTGGTTAGAAAAATTAAGTTCAGGAAAAGAGTGGAAACGAATGGGTCTCTATGTTGACACCTTTTCTACCATGGTTAGACCTTATATTCAAACATTACATGACCATTACGCACGAATGGATTTTACAAGGGTTGCCATCAAAACAGTCGGGGCTTATGCCAAAGAGACAAAAAAGCATGATCTATATGAAAAAATATTAATTCAAGCTCTGCCTTATAGTTATCGGGGCTATGATGAATTTCTATTTGATCAAGGTCTATATGAAAAATGGTGTGATCTCCAAGGATATATCGGCTTTGACATCAGTTCCATTCCAACGGAGAAAATTCGCTTGCTCCAAAAGGAACGTCCCGATGTACTCCTTCCCCTTTATCATCAGTCCATTCAGCAGCATATTGAGATGAAAAACCGGGGAAATTATCGTGAAGCTGTAAAACAACTGAAGAAATTAAGAACCTTGTATAAGAAGTTAAAGCGCCCTGATGATTTCCAGCATTTTTTGGAGCTTCTCTTAGATAAAACAAAGCGACTCCGGGCCTTTCACCAAGAGTGCGAAAGGGGAAAATTAACCCATGCTTAAAACGAATGCCTTAACAATATTGATTGAGCCCGTCGAAAATGGCAAATTCTTTCTAACGGTTCAAAGTGAAGATGAACTTCTCCCGCCCTCTGAATGGAAAGGACTTTTATTCAACCGGCATGAAGAAAGCTATTACGGCACGTTAATTGAAAATGGGGCAAGCGGTGTAACAGTTGATGGCTGGCAATTGGTGACTCTATTGGCCAAGGAACAATTCAATCGGCTGATTGACTGGGATTGGGATGAATGTGGGCAAATTTGTTTAGCTGCTGCCCAGCCTTTATACGATTCCATTCAAGAAAAAGATTGGTTTCCTGATTTTGAGGCGCTTGCAACAAATGAGTTCAAATGGAAGCTCCCTGAGAGGGTGATCAAGGAATTCGCCCCCTCCTTTTGGGAACAATCTATTGGAAATCAACCATTGCAAGCATTCATATCCAATTGGTTCAACGCTTCGTTAAATACTTTTTTTGAAAAAAATCGCGAATGGAAGACAAAGGTTGGTGACAAGCTTAATGCTCTACGAACTCAAGCAGTTTCTCCTCAAGCATTGTCTGCCTATTTCGATGAAGAAACTTGGAGTGAGTGGATTGGTCTGAAAGAAAACAACTGTCCTTTTACGATCGGGCTGCGTTTAGAAGAGCCTGCTGATATCGATGGAACTTGGGATTTGCAAATTTTTTTACGCGGAAAAGAGAAGCAAGACTATATCGTCGATGCTCGGGACGAAACCAATATGCCGAAAAACTGGCTCCATTTTCTTGATCAGGTTGAACGGGAAGAAGAAAGATGGAGTAAGCTTTTTCCGATGCTAAAAGGAAGAAAAGGAATTGTAAAAGAGCTTACAGAAGATGAAGCATGGATGTTTTTAACAGAAGCAAGTGAGATTCTCCTTGCCATTGGCGTAGAAATATTACTTCCGTCATGGTGGCAAGCGATGAAAAACGCCAGCATGAAAGTGAAAGCAAGGCTAAAAGGAACGTCCAATAACCGTCCTTCATTTGTTGGGCTGCAAGCAATGCTTGATTATAATTGGCGCTTTTCCATGAACGGCATTGAGCTTTCGGAAGAGGAGTTTAATCACCTCGTGGAGGAAAAACGTCGCCTCGTAAAAATTCGCGGCCGCTGGATTAAGCTCGACCATCGTTTTATTCATCAGATTCAAGATTTAATGAAACGGGCTGAAAAAGAAGGCTTGCATGTCCGTGATTTAATTGAGCAGGAGCTCCTTGTCGATGGATCGGAAAGAGAAGCTTCTGAAGATGATAAGGCTTTTGCCCGAGTTCAAATTGAATTGAATCGTCAGTGGAAGCAAATGATTAAACAGCTTCGCGACATTCATTCCATTCCTATCGCACCGGTTCCCTCCGGCTTTGAAGGTGAATTGCGTCCATATCAAACATTAGGGATGAGCTGGCTTCTATTTTTGCGAAAATATGGCTTCGGCGCTTGTTTAGCCGATGATATGGGGCTCGGAAAAACGATCCAGCTTATTTCCTATCTGCTCGCCGTAAAGGCGCATGAAGGTAACGGATCTGCACTTATCATTTGTCCGACGTCGGTGTTGGGGAATTGGCAGAAAGAAGTGGAGAAATTTGCTCCCGGTTTAACTGTGCATTTGCATTATGGGCCTGCGAGGCTTAAGGATGAAGCCTTTATCGAAGCAGCAAACCGCGCTGATATCGTCCTTACCTCTTACGGCTTAACCCACCTCGATTTGCCCCAATTCGAGAAAGTGCAGTGGAGCACGATCGCCATTGATGAGGCGCAAAATATTAAAAATGCTCATACAAAACAGTCGAGAGCCGTTCGTCAGCTTAAAGGGAAACATCATATTGCCCTTACTGGTACACCAATGGAAAATCGGCTTACGGAGCTTTGGTCGATTTTTGATTTTACGAATCACGGTTACCTTGGAAGCCTAAATCAGTTCCAAAGAAACTATGTTGTCCCAATTGAAAAAGAGGATGAAAAAGGAAAAATTGAAGAACTGCAAACTTTAATTCGGCCGTTTTTATTGCGAAGAACGAAGAAGGATGAGGAGGTCGCTCTCAATTTACCTGATAAGCAGGAGCAAAAGGAGTACTGTCCGTTAACAGCGGAGCAAGCATCTCTGTATGAGCAGCTTGTCCAAGATACCTTTGCCCAAATTGAGGCGTTGACAGGTTTTGAACGAAAGGGCTTAATTCTCCAACTATTAGGGCGACTAAAGCAACTTTGCAATCACCCTGCCCTTTACTTAAAAGAAGAAAAACCAAAGGATGTTCTCGAACGCTCGCTTAAAATGGAGAAGCTTGCTGAGCTAATTGAGGCCGTTCTCGAGCAAGGCGAAAGCTGTTTAATTTTCACCCAATATATTGAAATGGGGGAAATGATCCGAACATTACTGAAAGAAAAGTTTGCCGTTGAGGCACCTTTCTTGAACGGAAGCATCCCAAAAGGAAAGCGTGATGAATTAATTTCGCGCTTCCAAAACCGTGAATTTCCGATTTTTATTTTGTCCTTAAAGGCCGGAGGAACTGGCCTAAATTTAACAGCAGCCAATCATGTCATCCACTATGATCGCTGGTGGAATCCTGCTGTTGAAAATCAAGCAACAGACCGCGCTTATCGAATCGGCCAAAAGCGCTTTGTCCACGTCCACAAATTTATTAGCACAGGCACACTCGAGGAAAAAATCGATGCCATGCTTGAAAAAAAGCAGTCATTAAACGATCAAATCATCCAAAGCGACAGTTGGATCACTGAGCTTTCTACCGACGAGCTCCATGATTTGATTCATTTGTCGTCCTAAAATAAATACGGCGGGTTTTCCCGCCGTAAAAATGAGGGTGCATGAGGATTTGATTGATTCTCTCTAGTGCGGATTTATGGGGGATAAAAATCAGTTTTCGGAATTAGGAAATAAAGGTTTTTTTCTCCTTTTCTCCCTGAGAGGATTCTTCTAAGAGGATGCGTTCTAGTTGAAGGACACGTTTGTGAAGATGTTCTGCTCTTTCGTTCGATTTTCCAACCATCATAATCAGACGTTCAAGTAAAATTTCCAGGCTTTTTTCCCGGCTCACCATCTCGTTCAAGTCTGTAACACCTCTTTTTCCACGTTGGCCACTTGATTTCTTTTACCCTCAAGAAATCTAACGGATTCTGCAATAACCTCCGTGACATATTTGCGACCATCCTCGCTTTCATAAGTTCGCGTCTGTATTCTTCCCATGAGTCCAATCAAAGTCCCCTTTTTGCAATAAAGGGAAAGATTTTCAGCATTTTTACGCCAAATGGTACATTGAACAAAGTCAGCATCGATTTCCCCTTTTTGATTGCGATAGTTGCGATTGACTGCAAGGATAATATTAACGACTGAATTGCCTTCTGTAGTTACCCTCAACTCCGGATCCTTTGTTAGCCTCCCAACTAGTGTTACTTGGTTAATCATGTTCTCAACTCCTTTCATCTGTAATGTCCACATTATAATGAAAGTTTTTAGGTAGGTAAAATAAGGAAAAATACAACTTTCGATAGAACTTTGGGGTAAAATGTTATTTTTCCATTAAAAACGGCCTTGAAGTTGACCATTTCCGTGAAAAATAACAAGAAAAAGGAAAGTATCGACTTTCGACAAGAATCGATCGACACTATTCGACACATTAAATTTGCCATATTTACCGCTTACTTCATCGCTACTTTGCAAAATTTGCCAAAGGAGACATGCGCATAAAATGGGCTGTATGTTATAATTTTTTAAGGAGCTTTGATTGGAGGGTAAAGATGAAGACGTTTAAGTTGATCTCGCTGCAGCTCGTAAAGAAAGAAGAATGGTATGATGTCCCGTTGGTTGATGGATTGATTATTAATAAGGAAGATGATCATCATTCATGGCTCATAGAAGGATATGTAGACAAATCCTTTTATGATATATTTCATGAAGCGAGCAAAGAAGAAAAAGAACTATTGGTACAGGTCGTCATTTCGAAAAAGGAAAACGAACCTGCCCCTTTTAAAGTAAAAATTCGTTCATTGCAGACCTTTGACAACCACATCAGTGTACTCCTCGAAGGAACCTTGAAAAGATCAAAGAATCAGTATGCCGAGCTACTCTTGGATAGTCTCATTCAAAGAGGTTTGTCTGGTGATGAGCTTATGAATGAGTTTCGAAATGGCATGGTGCGCAAACCGAGATTCAATCAAACAAAATAAGTTTTAGCGTTTCTCAGCTTACAAAAGGACAGGGGCGTCTGTCCTTATTTTTATTTAAACAAAAAAGAGGTGGGTTTTATCCCGACCTCCTTTAATGTAGATATTCCGTTTGAAAAATTTCAACATCTTCTTTAATCTTCAGCTCTAATTGCTGGATAATATAGTCTATGTCTTGTTGTGTATAGTTATAATTGGGAAGTTCTACTCCATAGATTTGGTGGTACATTAAAGAAGCCAATGTTAGCTTTTTCTCACTAGCAGGCATTAGTTGTTCTGCTTTTTTTTTAACAATTCCTTATACTTTTCAATGACATATTTTGCTTCTGTCTTACAAGAATAGTCGAATTCTTCTCCCCATTCCTTCTGTAAACTTTCAATCTCAGCCATTTGTTCCTTTGTTGGTGCTTCGGACAATATTTTATCAATCGTTTCATTGATTTTTTCGGCTAATTGCTCATGGAATGCTGGATCATTTTTCACTTCGTCGCTAATCTTATCATACCAAGATGAACTTCCAGTGATATAGTGTTTCCATTCCTGTACAAATTTTTCAATATTAAATTTTTCTTCGTTCCAGCCAATATCATTCATATATTTTTCAAAAGAAGTGGTAATGGAACGCGTAATACTTATCTTAATGCCAGGTGAAAATTCTTTAAACATCTAGTAAAAGTACCTCCCAAGATTTATCTAAACCGGATTTGATTAAGCTCATCAATACATAAAAAAGCTTTTTATCCATTGATGAATTTAATCCTTACTTTTTCCACTGTATCACAATTGACATAAAACGACAAAATTTTTTATAACTCCAATATTAAATATTAACATATGTTAGTAAATAACACAAAGATTACTGCTAAAAGGTGATGGAAAAAGGACAGGCATTACCCTGTCCTTTTCTCATTATCTATCCTGATTATCTTTATCTCTTACGTCGCGATCATCTTCCATGATTTCTTCATCTGGAGTGTTGTTGTCTTCCACAACATCGCCATCGTTATTTGTGTTGACATCATTATTCCTAGTTCCATTATCATTTGTGATATTGTCATCTACTTGATCTTCCATGTTTCCGCCATTCTCTGGCGGTGGGTCCTGATTGTTATTATTGGCACAGCCAGCAAAGACGAATACAGATAATAGAGCACAACTAAGAAGTGCTAAAAGCTTTTTCTTCATAAGTAAAAGCCCCTTTCAAATTTTTTGGATTTTGACCTCAAATACGGTCTGATGTTAACATGCCCAAAAATTAGAAAAAACTTGCATCTTATGAGAAAATTTTCTCGATTGTGCATCGAATACCAGAAAAAGTAGTAAAATCGCAACGAATTTGCCCGTTAGAGCCTTTTGTTTGAAGAATTGTAATGATTTTATCCTTTTACAGACAAATTTTCCGGTACATTCGGCATATGCTTAAAATTCGTAAATATGTTTTTACTATTTCGGTCTTTGTTTCATTTTATCGGTCTTTATCAAATTATATCGGTCTTAAAATAAATATATCGGTCTTTACGCAAAAATTATTCCTGTTTCGCCCCGAGGGCAAACATAATCTCCGCTTCGACCGCCAGTTCTCCATCAACCGTTGCCGTCGCCTTTCCTTTACCAAAAGAACCACGAAGCCGCGTCATTTCTACCTCCAAACGAAGCTGATCACCCGGCTTTACTTGGCGTTTAATCCGACAATTATCAATTCCCGTAAAGAAGGCAAGACGTCCTTTGTTCTCCTCCATCTTCAAAACGGCGACTGCTCCAACCTGAGCTAACGCCTCCACGATAAGTACCCCTGGCATAACGGGATAGTCGGGAAAATGCCCATTAAAAAATTCCTCATTTGCCGTGACATTTTTAATTCCTACCGCCCTTTTCCCTTCTTCAATTTCAATGATTTTATCAACAAGCAAAAAAGGATAACGATGAGGGATTATTTCTTTAATTTCATTAATATCAAGCATTTTATTAGTACCTCCTACTAATACTAGGTTTTATATTTATTGTATGGGAACTAGTCTATGAAAGCAAGTGTTAACTTGCCACGTAAAAATTAGACCTAGCCTTCGATAATTTGCCTTATTCGAGGCAGCTTGTATCAAGTCTCATACTAGTTTGTAACAGCACAATTAATGAAAGAATGCCTTTAAATTTGGCATCATATAAGAAAAATACCACAGGATTAAGTTCTGTGGTATTTTTCCTATATGCGTCAGTTTCATACAATGAGTCAAAAAAGCCAGCAATATGCCGGCCTTAAATGGTTTATTCGTGCTCAATCAAATCAATAATATGTGTCCATGTTGACTTTTGAAAAATGTCCGTTGCTTTTCCTTCGCCAATGACACTATAACCAAACATCGCTCCAAGAATAACACATACCACTAATGATAAGGCGATTATAAGAAGTCTAAGCCACAGCGGAATAAGGCGAATGCGAATTCTTCTTCGCTTTCCTCCACTGTTTGCTTCTGCTTTTACTTTTTCCTTCTTTTCTTGCCTTACCTGTTCTCTTGTTTCTGCTACCTTTTGGTTACTATTGTTTAACGACATGTTCTTTCTCCTTCTAACGAATTCCGTTCACAAGCCCCATCATCTGATCTGCAATGCTAACGGATCTGGATTGGAATTGATAGGCACGCTGAGTGTTAATCAGATCGGTCATTTCCTTAGCCATATCGACGTTAGATGACTCTAATGCACCTTGTTGAATCCCAATTTCAGTTCGTAGTGGTCCTACTAAGTCAGTGAGAATGTCATCGATTCCAACATTCAGTTGATCAAAGTTTGTCGGGAGACCATATAAGTTATTACCCTTAGCAATCAAGAATTGCGGCTTGTCTACCTGCACCACTCCAAGATTGAACACTTGCGGCAGACCGTTATTCATCGTAACCGTCATTTGCCCCATGCTATCAATGGTAAAATCTTTTGCATCCGCATTTATATAAATGGGATTATTATTTTCATCGACAATCGAATGTCCATCTGCTGTAACTAATGCAAGTTCATTTTCACTGATTGGCGATAAATAAAATGCTCCATTGCGAGTGTATTGTATCTCTGCTCCCGCATCAGTTTGGACTAACACCTTGTACAATTGACCTTCTTTTGTCAAAGCCGTATCAAGAAAACGGTCTGAAGGCTTAATATTCCCCTGCGTCATGACCAATTGTATTTGAGCAAGCTTGGCACCCGTTCCTTGACGAATCCCATTTGGAGTCAGACGGTTCACCTCGGCTTGAGCCCTTCTCTGGTTGTTAAACTGCTGATAAATCAACTCGGTAAAAGTCGCTTCTCTCCTTTTATATCCGTTCGTATCAATGTTGGCCATGTTATGAGAGATAACGTCCATTTGTTTTTGTAATTGTGCCAATGTGTTCGTTGCTGTTATCATTGTGCGATTCATATGTTTGCCTCCCCTCTTCCTACATTTCTTTTAAGGATTGTTAGCCAATTCGGCCGACTTCGTTCGCTGCTTTTTCCATGCTTTTATCATAAGCTTGCAGCACCTTCTGATTAGCCTCAAATGCCCGGTATGCTGTTAACATATCGGTCATCGTCCGACTAACATCAACGTTGGAAGCCTCAAGAAAGCCTTGCTGAATAGAAAACTCTGTACCTGCCACTCCTCTAACATCAACAAGCGCTGCCCCCGCTTCATTGCGCAGAAGGCCATCGCCTTCCTTGACCATTTGAAAAGGATCTGCAGAATAACCGATCCCTAAAAGGGCTGTTTCGCCGGCCGCTCCTTGAACGAGACCATTAGCATCAACTGTAAAATCTTCACTTGAAAGTTGAATTCGATTTCCTGCCACATCAAGGACATAATTACCGCTTGCAGTCGTTAAGTAGCCTTGTCCATCCAATGTAAAATCGCCATTTCTTGTGTAGCGAGTTTCTCCCGCTGCATTTTGTACGGTAAAAAAGATCGAACCAGCATACCCTGTTTCTTCATTTTGCGGCATCACGATATCGAGTAAGGCAAGATCCGTTTTTTGTCCCGTTTCGCGCAAGTCACCTTGAATAAACTTTGGCATCACCTCTTGCATATAGACGCCTGTATTAATCGATCCTACTACATTGCTCCCCGGAAGGTTCAATCCTCTTTCAGTTGGAATTCTCTCCTTATCAAAACGCTGCAACAGCATCTCTGGAAAAGCACGCAGCGATGATTGATCCGCTTTAAATCCCGGAGTATTGGCATTTGCCATATTATTCGTCAACATTTCTGTCCGTCTTTGCTGAGTCAACATTCCTGATGCAACCGTATAAAAACCTCTAAACATTCGATTCACCTCTTATGTAAGGTCGTTTCCTTCGCAATCTTCGTCTGCACTATCATAAATTCATTCATCTTCTATTATAAAAAAAATTCGGCGAATAAACATTAAAATTTTGTTGAAAAAAGGCAAAAATACGAAAATGGTGACAAGTACCAGTTCTTCCACTGATTCTCATCACCACGTTGGATAGGCGATAGAGTTAGTTAGCTTCTAACTCTGGAAGCCCCCGTTATTTTCGACTATGCAAAGCGGTAACCTTTGATCTTGTCGATATTGTCAAGCATAATTCCCGTTCCGACAGCAACGCAATCCATCGGATTCTCCGCTACTAGAACTGGAACTTTTAACTCCTCTGCTAGCAATAAGTCAAAACCATGCAGAAGTGCGCCTCCACCTGTTAGGATCACACCACGGTCGATAATATCAGCCGAAAGTTCAGGAGGTGTTCTCTCGAGAACGCTTTTTGCCGCTTGTACAATGACAGACACAGATTCACGTAAAGCAAGTTCAATTTCCTCGGAATTAACTGAAATCGTTCTTGGCAATCCTGATACCATATCACGACCACGAATCTCCATTGATTCGTTTCGTGCTCCAGGGAAGACCGTACCGATTTGAATTTTAATGTTTTCAGCAGTACGCTCTCCAATTAAAAGCTTGTATTCACGTTTGATATACTGAAGAATTTCACTATCAAATTTATCTCCAGCCATTTTAATAGAAGAAGACGTGACAATATCACCCATGGACAGTACAGCTATATCTGTTGTACCTCCACCGATATCTACGACCATATTTCCACTTGGTTGAAAAATATCCATTCCAGCACCGATCGCCGCCACTTTTGGCTCTTCTTCTAAATAAACTTTCTTTCCACCGCTTTTTTCCGCTGCCTCTTTTATTGCCTTTTGTTCAACGCTTGTAATGTTTGTTGGACAGCAAATTAAAATGCGCGGCTTCGAAAGGAAACCTTTCACATTAAGCTTGTTAATAAAGTGTTTAAGCATGGCCTCCGTCACATCAAAATCGGCAATAACTCCATCCTTTAATGGACGAATCGCAACAATATTGCCCGGGGTACGCCCGACCATACGTCTTGCTTCCTCACCAACTGCCAAAACTTTATTATTGTTCTTATCAATTGCTACCACTGATGGCTCATTTAAAACAATACCTTTCCCTTTTACGTGAATCAATACATTCGCTGTTCCTAAATCAATTCCAATATCCCTAGCAAGCATTCCCAAAAATCCTCCTTGAAAAAATGATCCATATCTATTTCTAAATGCACTTAAATCACTAATTCTCCTGATGTTACTACTTTTTTTAATGTAGTCTACCCTAATTTTCAATTCTACCATATTTGACTAAAATATCGTAGTAATTTGTCAAATTTTGAGGGATTTTTAATTTATTTGTCATTATTCCAAGGAATTGTTGAAAAAGGAGCCTTTTATTTGATGGGTTCGCTTTCTAGCTCTTCCTTCTTATACTTCAATTTTGTTGCTTCTCCACCGCGTAAATGGCGAATAGATTTATGATAATCTAAAATTTCTTTCACTTCATTTGCAAGCTCTGGGTTTATTTCAGGTAGCCTTTCTGTTAAATCCTTATGGACTGTACTTTTGGATACGCCAAACTCTTTCGCAATTACGCGAACCGTTTTTTTCGTCTCCACGATATACTTTCCAATCTTGATAGTTCTCTCTTTGATGTAATCGTGCACACCACTCGCCCTCCCTAAATTGGATGTGAGAAGTGTGAAATGAGACTCGCTTTCTCGCTTCATTAAGTACTGCTTCTCCGCATCCTGTAAAAAGGATGCGTCAGAAAGCCATTAGCCCTCTGGTTATCAGGAAATATACATGACCCCAACTATATATCCAATTTTCATTCTCAAACGATTGCTCACCTCAAACACTCTCTTTGTAAGGTTTGTAACAGTTTATTAGCTTGGATAACGGAATATGCACGAAAACCGCAATAGGGACAAGATATATGATATTTTTTTTGAAAAATTTGATAACATCATGAACAAAAGCGCGGGGAGCCTTCGAAACCATTAAAATTCAAAATGTTCCTGCACTGATTATTCAAAGTTGTTTTCCTACGTGTCATCAACGTACAACCCTTGAAAGAGTCGATTAAGGAAACTAGAATTCTTCTCGTAGGTTGTAAAATCCAAGGACGAACGTTCAGGATTTGGCTGCTTAAAGCTAGGTGTAGATAAAAAATTCTCTTCAACAAATGAATTTTTATAATTTCTGAGAAGATAAAAAAATCCAGCTCAATTACTGAGCTAGACCATATGCAAACAAATACGCAAGCTGTTACGGTCCTGCTTAACAAGACTTTATCCATGCATTTTGCATGGACAAAGTGTTAAACCTCCTCCATTTTCTTCGTTACATCCATCAATTCACCCCATGTATCATAACCACGTTGCTTAAATTGCCAGAGTAGTTCAACGAAGAGGTACGCTGTCGTTAACGCATCGCCTAATGCTGTATGCCGCTCGTAAATCCTTGTACCAAAAATTCTCGCGTACCGTTCTAAATCCCTCATATCATATGAGGGAGCGATAAATCCAATTAAATCAAGAGTATCAATGGTATATAAATGTTTTAAATTAAATTTTTCTCTTTTTAATTCGGTTTTTAACACAAGAGCATCAAAACTAATATAATGTCCGATAAGACAAACCGTCTCTTCCGATTCGACAAAGTCGAAAAAGCGTTCTATTGCTTGTAATGCGGTTGGCGCATTCTTTACTTTTTCGTCTGTTATCGACGTTAACTCCGTTATTTCCCGAGAAATTTGTCGCTTCGGATTCACATATGTTTGAAAAACTTTATCCTCACGAACATTAAAACCTTCAATCATCACTGCCCCTATCTCAATTAATCTGTCTCCCGAGGATACGAGAAAACCTGTCGTCTCCGTGTCGAAGACAATATATTTTAAGCTTTCTAACGGAGACGCTAATGGAATATCACGATAGATTAAAGGGCAGGAAATATTTCTTCGTTGAAAAAACATATATCCTCCTTGATTATTAAAGCGAAAAATGATTGAAAACAAGAGTTTGCAACTCTTTTAATGTTTTAAGACTTAAAATCAATTCCTTCTTCTCTCGTGAAGATAATTTTGCAAATTGGAGAACAGAAGTTAATTCCTCGCCGTTTTTCACTTGTTCCCAACGCTGCTTCACATATAAGGACAGAACATGGTTTGCCGCTTCCTTTAAATCACGAGAGAAGCTTTGAGAAATGACGCCTCTTTCTGTCAACTTCACCATTTTTTCAAAGGAGGTTCCTGATGGGCTTCCATGTAATAAAACAAGAATTTGCAAGCTGTGGTGATAAGGAAACAGGACTGACCTTTTTATATCAAGTTGCTTTCTTTCTATCCGAAATAGAACTCGAAATGGCTGCTCAAGAGTGGAAATAGGATGTTCTCTTTCAACTTGTGCCAACCGATAGAGAAAGATTTTCGCTTTTTCCAGCAAATTGATCATCATTTTTTCAAATTGACGGTGAAGTTCTCTATTACCTTCTATGAAACGATAGGAAAAAAAGTTTTGCGCAAGCAGCAAATTATCGCGAGTAGATTGCAAACTCCATGTCCGTAGCCGTTCTTCCCAATCAGCAATTCTTCCTCTCCATTGTGCCTCACTGCACATCATCAATCCTTGGCAACGGGCATAACCGGCCTTTTCCATATAGAGTGTAATTTCCATTCCTAATAATTGGTAATACTCATCTTCATCCCCTTCATAAACAAGGAAATGATCCTGATCAGTTAAAATAAATTGCTCGCCGCGGCCACTGCTTCCCATTTGATAAAAGGCAAAGTTGCCTTTCGCCTTATAGCCTTTCTTCTCAAGCGTTTTGATTGCCAGTTCAATAAGGCGAATGACTAAGCGATCATATAGCTTTGTGACAATATCTAAAGTTCGTTGAATAGGAATCTTCTCTCTTAAAAGAATATCCAATACAGCATAAATAGCATTTTTTATATGACTTATATTGGATTCATCTGCTTCAGTAATTTGTTTAATTGTCTTCATGACACTTTCGTTTTCTTTTCGCAGTAAATCAGACAAGGTGACAATCCCAACGACCTCGTCATCCTCTATAACCGGTAAATGCTTCACTCCCTTTAAAAGGATGAGCGAAAGGGCATCATCATAATATGCTGTTTTTGCTATCGTAATTGGCTCCTTCGTCATTATCTCAGCGACTTCCTCAGTTAAAGCCACTCCCTCTGCCACTACTCGTGCCACAATATCTCTTTCTGTAATAATCCCCCTTAGTTTTTTGCCATCCATCACAAGAATGGAACTCGTCTTTTCTACATCCATCTTTTTAGCTGCTGCTGCAATCGTTATTTTCGAGGGAACTGCGATGACTCGCTCCGTCATCACATCCTGAACTCTGGCCATGTATGAGTGATGTTCATCGCGAGCCTGCGCTGTTTTGATTTGTTCAGCCAATGATGCGTACACATCACGCAAACGAACCGCAACCTGTGTCAATAAATAATCGCGGACATAAGAATCTTCCCACCTTCGCGCAATCACAGTGAAAGGAATATGCAGTGCTTTTACATCACTGAGCGCACGAACCTCGACGGTCACCTCCTCCTTCATTGGCCGAGGAACACCTAGAAAATCAGCTAAGCTCGAAAAACCGATCAACTCACCTTTTTGAACAATCTCCAAAACCTCATGTTCAGCATTGAGTTCGTTTTCAATATAGACCTCTACCGTTCCTTCTAAAATTAATATTAACCCCTCCCGATGTCGATCCTTGCGGAGGAGGATCCTTTCCTTCTCATAAATCTTATATGAACAATCCTCAATAAGGGAAAGGGCTGTGCCAACCTCCACCCCTTGAAAAAAGGGGTGGAATTGCACAGCCTCAAGCAACTCCTTAGCCTTGTTTTGGTTCTCCATCATGCATCCAAACCTCGCCATCTTTATAGACCATCTGCTCCGGATAACGTAAATTGATTACTTCATCCTGTAGCTTTTGCGCTGGTGCTTCAGTTGATAAAGAAACAATAATATTGGCTAAAAATCCGGCTGCTGCTCCAAAGACCCCAGCACCTGTATCAATGATTCCTAGAATCGTAAAACCTCCATATTTAGCAGCAAAAATATAGCTTAAGGTTACCGCTAATCCAATTAATAGACCGGCAATAACTCCTTTCGTGTTGGAACGTTTCCACCAAACTCCAAGAACAAGTGCCGGGAAGAAGGTTCCGGACGCAATCGCAAATGCCCATGCGACAATTTGGGTTATCACTCCTGGCGGATCTAAAGCGATAAATCCTGCCAATAACGTGGCGATAACGATTGACCAACGGGCAACTAATAAACGGTTTTTCTCAGTTGCTTGTGGCTTCCATACACGATAGTATATATCGTGAGCGAAGGAAGAGGATAGCGAAATCATCAATCCACCGGCCGTTGAAAGGGCAGCCGCCATTGCGCCAGCAGCTACAAGGCCGATGACAAACGCTCCTAAGTTGGCAATTTCCGGAGTCGCCATTACGACAATATCATTGGAAATAATAAGTTCGCTCCATTGCAAGATACCATCACCATTCGTGTCAGCCACTTGAAGCATTCCTGTATCCACCCAGGATTTTGTCCATGCTGGAAGCTGACTAATTTGGCTTCCTGCCACCTGTGTCATTAAAATAAAACGGGAGAAAGCCGCGTAAGCAGGTGCCGATAAATAAAGAAGACCTATAAACAGCAATGCCCAAGCTCCTGACCAGCGAGCCGCTTTCATTGTAGAAACCGTGTAGAATCGAACTATTACATGTGGCAACCCAGCAGTACCTGCCATTAACGTAAACATTAACGCAAGAAACTGCCACTTTGTTCCATTCGTGAATGGAGCAAAATATTCAGAGATACCAAGCTCTCGATCCAGCTCTCCTAATTTGCTAATAACTTCCCCGTATGATATCCATGGAATGGGATTTCCCGTAATTTGCAGTGCCATAAATATGACTGGAATTAAATAGGCAATAATCAAAATGAGATACTGGGCCACCTGCGTCCATGTGATTCCTTTCATTCCTCCAAAAGCTGCGTAAAAAGCAATGAGTACAACCCCGATCATCGTACCAATTTTTGCGTCAATTTCAAAAAGACGACCAATCACAACACCTGATCCTGAAAGCTGTCCGATTGAGTACGTAAAACTGATAATGATGGTACACACCGCCGCGATCACACGAGCAGTATGACTGTCATACCGATCACCAATAAATTCCGGCACTGTGTACCGACCATATTTCCGTAACTGAGGTGCTAATAAAAATGTGAGAAATAAATATCCTCCGGTCCAACCCATAATATAGGCTAAACCATCATATCCTAGAATCATCACCGTTCCAGCCATTCCGATAAAGGAAGCGGCGCTCATCCAGTCAGCACCGATCGCCATCCCATTGAATATCGGTGGAACGCCACGTCCTGCTACATAAAATTCAGATGTCTCCTTAGCCGTATTATAGAGTGCAATTCCAATATATAATGCAAACGTTGCTAGAATAATCGCTAATGAGATAATGAATTGTCCATCCAAATGAATTCCCCCCATACAATAGCACTATTCGCTGATTACTTATTTTATTTTCTTTTCTCACCATCTCAGAAAAAGATACTATTAATGCTCCAATGTTGTTCCTGAACTGATTTGCTCATTTTTGCTTTCATCAATGCCATATTTTTGATCAATTTTATCTCCAAGCTTGGCATTGACAAATAGCAAGATAATAAAGGTTAGGATTGCACCTTGAGCTCCCATATAATAATGAAGCGGGAAGCCCATAAACGTAATCGTACTCAATGGCTCAGCAAATAAGACCACACCATAAGAAACAATAAACCAAATAATAAAATAAATAATGATGTTACGATTTTTCTCTCGAAAATAGCGATCGGCAACAGCCTTATCGATTTTCTTCATTTTTCCACCTCCAAGATTGTCTTCTTTGTAAAAGTACTCCAAAATGACAGACCTCTCCCTTTTTTAGTCCCCCTTTGCTTTAATATTTATAATTCTTCAAAAGCATTTTAAAGCGCTTTCAAAGTAATTACTTTTTTGAAAATACCTTTAATTCAAGCTAAAAATGAACTTCAACGTTTCAATGAATGGTAAGGGAACTAGGGCTACTTGAATAATGAAATAGACGATGATGGATAGGAATGGGATAACTAAGAAGATGGTTTTTTTCTTACGTAGTGCGACTATTAAGCATATGGCTGTCAGTGCAATAAAAAAATAAAATGCCATCAAATTCCCCCTTTGTTTTGAAAATGCTTATTGTGGATATTAACTAAAAGTTCTGGATAAATTAAATATTAAGAAAATTTCGTAATATCATTATCTATTTAAATGAATTGAAGGTCAAGCAAAAACTTGTAAAAAAATGGTCAAATTTTTAAGCAGGTATTAAAAGGAGGTACTATTACGAAACACGAAATTTTTTGCTAGTGTAACTTGCCATTCTGCTAAAATGCAAAAAACCCGCCAAGGGCGGGTCAAAATGACAAATTGTCTTATGCATCAGAAGACTTTGTTGTTTCTGTCTCTTCATCATTCGAAGATGCACCATCTTCTTCTGCTTCATCTTCTGTTGAATCGTTGTTATCTTTTTCTTCGCCGTTGTCAGGATTAACGTCTTCTTCTTCAGAAGCACCTGTGGACTCATCAGCCTTTCCGCTGTCATCAACATTTTCTGTTAAGCTTGCTTCCTGTAGAGCACTTAATGGCTTATTGAAATAATCAAGCGGATTGACAGCTATTCCATCCTTGCGAATTTCGAAATGCAGATGGGTACCAGCTTCTTCGTTATATAAGCTTTTCCCAGCTTTAGCAAGTGTCTGTCCTTGGTCTACTTGGTCCCCAACCTTCACATCAATATCGGTTACAGATTGATATTGTGTTACAATACCTTTGTCATGCTCAATTTCGATTACGTTTCCTAATAAAGCATCTTCTGCAACATTTGTAACCTTACCACTTAATGCGGCTACAACATCAAACGATTCACCGTTTTCCATCGTAATGTCAATACCGGTATTCGGATGAAACGTATTATTATAGAACACCAATGCCGCTTCCTGTTTATCTTCCGAAGCATCGTAATCATAAAATTCTTTTTGAATGACTACAGAATCCGGATCCATAACAGGCATTGCAAAGTTTTCCATTGATCTGTTAACTTCCAAAGCAGGTTCATCATATTTGCTTGAAAGATCAGTTGCCTCGTAATCGATTTGATCATCTGTTGTATTATTGTTACTATTTTGGAACCAAAGAACCGCGGTTAGAATGATTGCAGCACTTGCAATATAAACGCTAGGGTAAACCCAACGCTTTTTCATGAAGCGCTTAATCTTTGAACCTTGAGAAGATTGTTTCTTTTCTTCCTCTCTCATTTATCATCACCTCAGCAATCATTCTGAACAGATCATGATAAATATATACATTTCGAAAAAAATTTTTTAATCTTATTTTTCGACAAAGAGTTTGGAATTATACAAAGAAATGAAAAAAAGTTTTAAAAAAAATCAAATCAAAGGGGAAATCTTTCTTGCAGAGCATCTTAAAATGGTTCATTCGTTTTTTACCTTTTATTTATATGATGATGATTTGGGTGATGTCGAGCATGCCAGCAAACGCTATTGTCGAGCTTCCCCACTCTTCGACCGATCGCTTTATAAAAGAATCGCTACACTTAGTAGAATTCGCGATTCTTTATTTACTATTGGTCGCTGCACTTCTAACAACGGGAAAGTTTTCGCTGCGCTGGAGCTTTATTTTTGCTGTCATCGCTTCTTTATACGGTTTGGTCGACGAGATACATCAATCCTTTGTCCCTGCTCGCTCAGCTACGGTAATTGATGTCGTTAAGGATGTTATTGGGGTCATTGTCGCTGCTTATTTTGTTCATCGTTCTTATCGTAAGCACAAGTTCGAACGAATACTGAAATATTTTTCATAAGCGGTCGTTTTCTTTTTATGGCCTTCGCAGAATTACTTCGTTTATTTTCGTAAAAAAAGGCAATAAAAGTTCGAATTGGACATATTCAGTTCCGGAAGACAAAACCGAGTACCCTTTTCGAGTACTCGGTTCTTGCTTCTTTATTTACTTGCCGTGATTTTCGACAACAATGTTTTCGTCGTGTCAATCGTTGCTCCACTGTAATAGTGTTCGACGATTTCCTTGTAGGTTTTCCCTGCCTTCGCCATTTCGTTGGCGCCAAACTGGCTCATTCCCACTCCATGTCCGAAGCCTTTTGTATTGATCACGATATTATCGCCTTTTCTCTCCCATGTAAAATCGGATGATTTCAACTCTAGTTTAACCCTGATATCCTTGCCTGTTAATATTTTTCCGTTAATGTCGACCTTGCCAACGCGATTTCCTTTTGTTTTCTCAATAATTTTCCCTACTTCGGAAGCATCTGTTAATTGAACACCTAGCTTTTTCTCAAAGTCGGCGACAGAAATAATCTTTTGCCCATTGAATTTCTCTGTATTTACGTCCCAGGGACTTTCCACACTTTTTAAATAAGGAAGCGGGCTGCTCCAATAATCTTCTGAGTTTTCTGTATAGCCATTGCTTGTGGAGAAAAAAGCAGCATAGATCGGTTTAC
Source organism: Robertmurraya siralis (assembly GCF_005502275.1). Classification (GTDB taxonomy): domain Bacteria; phylum Bacillota; class Bacilli; order Bacillales; family Cytobacillaceae; genus Robertmurraya; species Robertmurraya siralis. The sequence goes on along the minus strand of NZ_SWLZ01000005.1, from coordinate 98,750 downwards.
CATCGTAGGTTAATACTTGACCACTCGTTGCTGCTACGGCCTCTTTAATTTTCTTCATTCTCCATTGGTAATCTTTATTCCACTCTTTTCTTAGTTCTTCATCACTTTTAAAAACTTGGTGATTCTCTGTATCTGTTACATCTGCTCCTTCAGGAACCCCTGATTTTTCACCACTCATTAAATGATAAAGGTAATAGGTTCTTGCCGTAAGAGCCTGGGCTTTTAAAGCCTCTAATTCAAAATCAGTCGGCATTTCTGCCGCCACTACACCTGCAATATAATCCTCTAGTGGGAGGTTTTCAATTTTTTCCTGGCCTACACGGTAGACAGCCACCTCAACAGCAGGCTGATCGGCAATTGCCTCTGTTTCTTTTAACGCTAGCTCTTCTCCTAATTTCCCTGTTGTTTTTTCCATAAAAGGGAGGACGAGTAAAGTAGGAATCATGAGGGTGACAGCAAATAATACAGCAGCTAGAACTACGATTGGTTTCATTTTTAACATTCTTCTTGAGCCTCCATATGTAAGTTTCGTTAGAGTAGAAGTACTCTCCTTTCATACATATGGGGGTGGACAAGCTAATATGTACAAATTTTTAAACCTTATAAAAATTAAGGGAAAATGCATAATTTTTTCAGTCATAAACCAAAATAGTCTATGTTGGTATTTAGAGCAAGGATCGCCTTCGGAACAACTCTCGCGAGAATGCTTTCCTTTGTGCTTCTGAAACTTGCGGAAAATCTCATTGGGGTTTTTCCGTTCATGGCCCAGACGTTAACTACGATAAAAAAACCGCAAAAATGGAATTCCATTTCACGGTTTTTGTTTTTATTATGCATTTAAGTCAGCAACAAACGCTTTCGGAAAGGATGGCGTTTCTTCCACTGCTGAAACTCGTTCAATATCGGCACCTAACGCAGCGAGCTTTTGATGGAAGTCAACGTACCCCCGATCAAGATGCTTTAATTCTGTCACTCGAGTCACACCGTCTGCCACTAATCCGGTCAAAATGAGAGCAGCAGCAGCACGGAGATCTGTGGCAGCTACTTCTGCACCTTGTAAATTACACGGTCCGTTTAAAATGACAGAACGACCCTCAATTTTAATATCGGCATTCATTCTGCGGAATTCCTCCACATGCATGAAGCGATTTTCAAATACGGTCTCTGTGATCATACTTGTTCCATTTGCATGTAATAGCAAAGCCATCATTTGTGATTGCATATCTGTTGGGAAGCCAGGATGCGGCATTGTCTTAATATCAACTGCCTTAAGCTTCTCAGGGCCAATAACCCTTAGGCCGTCTGCTTCCTCTTCAAACATAACACCCATCTCTTCCATTTTTGCAATAAGAGATGTTAAATGTTCTGGAACTGCACCTCTCACTAATACATCTCCTCCCGTAATAGCCGCTGCAACCATAAATGTTCCAGCTTCAATCCGATCAGGAATAATTGTGTGATCAGCACCAAATAGAACGTCAACACCTTCAATGCGAATCGTTCCAGTTCCAGCGCCACGTACTTTTGCACCCATTTTATTCAAGAAGTTAGCTAAATCAACAATTTCCGGTTCTTTGGCAACATTCTCGATGATCGTAGTACCTTGTGCTAAAGTAGCAGCCATCATAATATTTTCTGTAGCACCAACACTTGGAAAGTCCAAGTAAATCTTGGCACCTTGTAATCGGCCATTTGATTCTGCTTCAATAAAGCCATTTCCCACTTTGACCGTTGCACCCATCGCTTCGAAGCCTTTTAAATGCTGGTCAATTGGTCTCGATCCAATCGCACAACCGCCAGGAAGTGCCACACGAGCACGGCCATTTCTTGCAAGTAATGAGCCCATTACTAGAACTGAAGCACGCATTTTACGAACATATTCAAATGGTGCCTCGACTTTTAACTCTCTAGATGCATCGACAGTGACTTCATTATTTTTAAACGTCACATCGGCGTTTAAATAGCGTAATACCTCATTGATCGTGTATACATCGGAGAGAGTTGGCACATCACGAATTACGCTTTTTCCGTCACTTGCTAATAATGATGCGGCAATAACTGGCAAAACTGCATTCTTTGCTCCTTCAACTTTAACAGAACCGCTTAGCCTTCTACCGCCGCGGACGATGATTTTTTCCAAGTGTATTCCCCTCCGCGTCCAATTTCTCTATATTAATATTCAATCGTTATGATTGGTGTGCCAACTACAAGGGTAGTCTTTGCGCCCAATCCTGTAGTTCGGATTCCAAGTTGTAAATTCATATCCTGATTATTCGTTGTTAACCCATTGGTAAATTTTGGTGAATAAGCAGATGTCGAGATAAAATCTGTTTCATTTAATGATTCAATTTCTGTTGCCTCAAACTTGTCAAGTAGTCGATTTACAGTAAAAGGCAAAGACGTATTTATCTTATCATTGAAATCACCTTTTACACAAGTGAAAATTGTGGGTTTTTCTCGAAATATGTCAGATAAGAGTGCATTAAGGTCCTCTTTTATAAATTGCTCTGTTTTTCGCGTAAAATTCTTGCCTTGGATTTCATAAATAATGTAAGTTTGTGGGTTTTGATCTGTGAGGGTAGATAAAATCTGAATGCTCTCTTCCATTGTTTGATTCGATGTTTTGCTCGCTTTTGATTCCCATTTTTCAGAATCAGAATTAGTCTCCCATGCCCAATCTGGAAAGACGTTCTTGAGGTGTCGAACAAGATCCTGAATATCCTCTGGGCTGTTTGCCGTTATTTTTTCTCTTGCATGTAAAGACCATTCATTAATATCTATATTCTCACCCTTTAAAACTGTCACTATTGATAAAAGGTCGTGCATATTTTTGGTATTTGCGAATTTTTCCCCAGCTTGAACAAAAGTAACTCCTATGATTACCACTACAACAATAAACGCCATCCAATTTCTCTTCATCTTTTAATTCCTCCCCTTAGTACCATTGTTACCAAGAAGAGAATAAGCATACTGAAGAGTTATCGTCACTTTTTGACAAATATGCAAGCTTTTAAAAAATGACGTATTGATTATGTTCCAACGAAGGTTGTTTCTTTTTTCATTCACCTGAATCGATTTCATAATATACAACCGGTCTTTAAAAAACGAACAATATTGAGTTTAAAGTCATTTATATCCGCATAATACGAATTAAATATCTGTAATAGTTCATTCATGTTCGTTTTTTAACTTGAAGTGCGCAAGTATGAAATTGACTCACCTAAGTATCACAGGATGGCTTAATATGTTTAATTTATCACACAAGGAGAATTGTATCGAATAATCCCATAAATAAAAAAGGCAGGATGACCTATCTTTTGTAAGATTATTTCCCCATTTATCCAAGCTTAAAGCCCTGTTTTGAAAAATATTTTCCAAATAGGCAGTCTTCTGTCGTGTTTTTTCGAAAAAAGGTTTCCATGATTTGTGTTCGATTTGCCTTGTCTAAAATTGCTCAAGTATGAACATTTTTTTACATTACTGAAAAATCATTGGCAACTGCTGGGACCACAATAGGTAATCCAGGAAAAAATTGCTTACGCTAGAACCAATAATAATAGACAATAATATAAATAATACTCGTGCTTGAAAAACATGGTTTGCTCGCAAAAATTTATCAAAATTTAAGCTCTGCAAAGCCCACCAAGCTAATGCAATAAAACAGAGATGTGAAATAATACTGATCAGTGCTTGGTGCCCAAATCCTGAAGTCATGGACTACTCCCCCTTCTTTATCAAGCTAGCATACATCGTTCACATTCGCAAACGTACCCTTCTATTTGACGTTTATGTTACAAAAAGGTTTCAGTTATTTTTATTTTTTACAAAATTTATTTTCGATCCTATTTTTACTGTTGTCCTCATATAGGAGGCAAGTTTTGTCGACATTTGGCGTAGGATACTCTCAGCCCTTCTTTCCTCGGTCTGAATGTGTGCTTCAACCAAAGACCTTCAGCTCTTCTTTCCTCTGATCGAATACCCGCTCTAAAAGGCCGTGGGCACTCCAACTAACGCTGTCTGAGTGAGTATCAGAACTTAATTGCTTTTTTGTTGACTCACTTTTTCCTCTCAATTGACTCTTACATTAGGCAGCACGACAGCTGCTAACGTTATCAACATGAAAAGAAGGGGCCCCCTTCCCCTTCTTTTCGCGTTCTATTATATAAATCCCCTTGTTCATTTTCTGATTCCCCCAAATCAGAAAATACCCGTTATTGAAAACCACCGAAGTTGGTGTGGAAGAAATCAAGCGCCGTATTTGGAAAAAGTCCAAATGCAATCGTTGCGAGGACACATATTCCAATTGCTACACCAATACCGACTGGTATTTTCTTTTTTTCCACTTCCCCATCTACCGGAGATGGTCTAAAGAACATTTGCGTTAAAATGCCAAAATAGTAGAAGTAAGAAACGACCGTTGTGGCAATCATTAGTGCTGCCAGAATATAGTGTGCTGGTTCTGATATTAACGCTCCCATGAAAATGTTTAATTTTCCGATAAACCCTGCGGTTCCCGGAATGCCTGCCAGTGAAAGGATAAATACTCCCATTGCGACAGCGAGCCATGGTGTACGTTTGTACATTCCTGCAAATTGGGCAATATCCTCGTTGTCGTTATTTGCTGTCATTAATTGAATCACAGCAAAGGCTCCTACGTTCATGAAGAGGTATGCTCCTAAGTAGAACCAGATGCTCTCGAACATAAAAACCGACATCGAAGTGACAGCGACTAATAAATAACCGGCGTGGGCAATACTTGAATAAGCAAACAGCCGTTTAATATTGCGCTGACGCAAAGCAATAACATTTCCAACAACCATCGTGACTCCTGCTAGAACAGCAATGAAATCTTGCAGCTTGAACAGCAACGGAGTAACTGAATCAACACCAGTAGCTCCAGCCTGCGTATTGGAAAACACGATGACAACCATTCGAATTAAAATGACAAATCCTGCTGTTTTTGACACAACACTTAAGAAAGCTGTAACAGGAGTTGCCGCCCCTTGGTAAACGTCCGGTGCCCACATATGAAACGGAGCTGTGGCCAGCTTAAAGGATAAACCAACTAGTAGCATGAAAAAAGCAATCCCCATTAAATAGCTGTATTGAGAATTATTCAATTGCGGTAGAACGTTTGTCATTTCCGCTAAATTCGTCGTTCCGGTAATCCCGTAAAGATAGCTCATTCCAAAAAGAGTAACGGCTGTGGCAATACTTCCATTAATGATATATTTCATCGCTGATTCATTTGATGGCAGATGCTTCTTCCGAATTCCCGCTAAAATATAGGAAGAAAGGGAAAGAAGCTCTAGACCAACAAACAACGTAATTAAATCACCACTTGAGGACATGATCATCGTACCGAGCAAACCGGCCAATAATAGGTAGTAGAATTCCCCTTTAAACTCTTCCATTCCTTCTTTTGGTCTATAGCCTATCGCAAGGAGCATAATTAGAGCCGCTCCGATGAGCAAAAGAAGCTTGAATACCTTCGCAAATGCGTCTAGCTTAAATGTATCGTATAAAATGGTGACCGTATCTACGGCAAATAAATTCATTAACGCTGCAAGTGCTGCAAGTATACCAGCAAAACCGACCCAGCCAAGAATCCTTCTATCAAAACGCTTCGGTGCGAAAAGGTCTACTATCGATAAAATGGTCGCAACTCCCAAGATGATAAATTCCGGAGCCATCGCGCCCCATTGATATGATAAAAGCGTATCTAGATCCATCTCATCAACCCCCTAACCCAAGCATGATAGTTTCAAGTGTGGAATGGAGCGGATCGCTTAGTACACTTGGGTAAACACCAATCAAGACAATTAGCGCCAACAGCGCAACAACTGGAATAAATTCAACTGACTTTAAATCAGACACTGCTATAAAATCACGATTGGCTCTTCCATAGGTCATGCCAAGGACAGCTCGGAGTAAATAAACTGCCGTCATAATAATCCCTATACAGCCAATGGCAGCGAGAATTGGCATTTCCTCGAACAGTCCGAGAAAGGCCATAAATTCACTAACAAAACCCGACATTCCCGGCAAACCTAACGACGCCATAGCACCGGCTAACAAAAAGCCTGCAGCCAGTGGCATTCCTTTCGCCATCCCACCAAGGTTTGCAATCGTCGATGTGTGGAATCGTTCGTAAAAGACCCCTACTAAGAAGAAAAGAAGGGCGGAGATCAATCCGTGTGAGACAACTTGGAAAATGGCTCCTTGAATTCCTGCTTCATTGAGAGCACCTAAACCAATCAGTACGATCCCCATATGGGATATAGACGAGTAAGCAAGAACCATTTTAAAATCGCTTTGCTTAAAGGCAAGAAATGCCCCGTATAAAAGGTTCACGACTCCCAGTACGGCAAGTAGTACGGCGATAGATTTAAACTGCTCCGGGAAAATTCCCATTCCGAAACGAATCAAACCGAAGGCGCCAATTTTTAATAAAATTCCTGAGTGAAGCATCACGATCGCTGGCGGTGCCTGAACGTGAACCCGCAGCATCCATGTATGCAACGGAAAAATTGGCAGCTTTACACCAAAAGCAATAAGAAGGGCAATTAGCAAGCCAAATTTCAACGTCTCAGAAAACGGCGCAACAGTATTTGCATTCTCTACGGCCATCAGCTGTGCCAGCGCATCAATATTTGCTGTTCCTGTTCTTGCAAACAGAACCATGATCACGATTAAAAGGATGGCCGACCCTAAGCCGTTATAGATTAAATAACTATAGGCTGCTTTTTCCTTTTCGAAATAACCCCATTTTCCAATCAGGAAAAACATCGGGATCATCGTAATTTCAAAAAAGATGAAGAAAAGAATAAGGTTTTGAGCAGCAAATACTCCAAGCATCCCGACCTCCAATAAAAGGAATAACATGAAGTAGCCTTTCCATTCTTTTTTAATATGAATGGAGGCAATGGCGGCGAGTGTAGAAATAACTGCCGTTAAGACGATTAGTACTAAGGAAAAACCATTTAAGCCTAATTCATAGTCAATTTTAAATAAGTCAAAGGCCTCATAATCCCCAAAGCGAATCCATTCGATTTGAATATCGTATTTCTTTAAATGATCGCTCCCTCCAATAAAGGCGACAAGCGCTAGCACAAGAGCAGGGAGGGTTGCTAAAAAACCGACTGCTTTAATCGCTACTTCTTGTGTTTTTGGCATAAGAGCAAGAACAGCTATTCCTAAAAGAGGGGAAAACACTAGGATAGAAAGAAAATATTCGTTCATTTTAAGTACCCCCCTGTTAAAGCAAAAATCACAATCAGGACAGCCAATCCAACAAAGGCCACTGTTCCATATGCTTGTACCTGGCCATTTTGAATTTTAGAGCCAATGATGCCAAGCCCATGAACGATTCCAGCCACCAGCTTCACTAATCCTTCGACAATGAATGTTTCAATGAAGCTAAGAACCGCTGTGAAGCCTTTTGTTGCTTTCACTACGGTTAATTGATAAAACTCATCGATATAGTACTTGTTATACAGCACATTGTACGTAAGCGGCATTCTTACCGTCAGCCAGTCTCTTTGAATTGATTTTTTACCATAGATGAGCCATGCTAAATAAATTCCAAGTAGAGACACCACTGTTGCCACAATCATAATCCATGCTGGACCTTCAATATGACCATGCCCCAATGCGTCATTATCAGCAACAAGCCAGTCTCCGAGGAAGGTACCAAACCATGGGGTATTTACATAACCCGCTACAATCGCTAAAATTCCAAGAACGATCATCGGGAACGTCATGACAGATGGTGACTCGTGGACTTCTTTCTGCTTGCCGCGAGCATCCCCGGTAAAGACCATAAAGAATAACCGGAACATGTAGAACGCGGTAAAAAACGCAGCAATGACAGCTAGCCAAAACAAAAATGTATTCCCATGAACCCAGGTTGAAATTAAAATTTCATCCTTACTGAAGAAACCGGAGAATAACGGAACCCCGCTAATCGCCAGCGTTCCAATTAAGAATAACGGCCCCGTGAGCTTCAGTTTTTTCCAAAGACCGCCCATTTCCTCTATATTTTGCGTGTGTACTGCATGAATGACACTACCAGCAGCCAAGAACAGCAATGCTTTAAAAAAGGCATGTGTCATTAAATGAAAGACACCCGCAACATAGCCTGCCGATCCTAAGGCCAGCATCATATAGCCAAGCTGACTGACAGTGGAGTAAGCGAGTACTCTTTTAATATCCTTTTGCACTAAACCGATACTGGCAGCAAAAATAGCAGTGAACGCCCCGATGATGGCAATCGTCATTAGTGCAGCCTCACTTGCTGCAAAGAGCGGGAATAATGCTGCTACTAAATAAACACCAGCGGCAACCATTGTCGCAGCATGGATTAAAGCAGAAACTGGCGTTGGACCTTCCATTGCGTCAGGTAGCCAAGTGTGCAACGGAAATTGACCCGATTTTCCCACCGCCCCAACAAAAATCAATATGGCGGTAAGGGTGATCATTCCTGCTGAAATTGCGCCTTCATCTACTGCTTGGAAAATCTCATCATATTCAAAGCTTCCAACTTGCCAGAATAATAGAATCATCCCGATCAGCAAGCCGACATCACCGATGCGCGTCATGATAAAAGCTTTTTTGGCAGCAGCCTTTGCCTCCTCTTTATAAAAATAAAATCCAATTAAGAGGAAAGAACCTGCTCCCACTAACTCCCAGAAAATATAAGTTTGCAATAAATTTGGGGATACAACCAGCCCCAACATCGCAAATGTAAACAGCCCTAAATAGGCATAAAAAATGTGAAACCGCCCATCTCCATGCATGTAGCCTTTTGAATAAGTATGTACGAGAAAGCTAACAAGCGATACGATGACGAGCATTAACGCATTTAATTGATTGACTTCAAAACCCGCTGTTAATTGAACATCCCCTATTGTAAGCCATGTCACTTCGGCTTTATAAGTCGGGTGGTTGAAGCGCTCAAACAACACCACCAAAGAGTAGACCAAAGATGCAAGTGTGAGCACCATTCCGATGTACGCACTATTTTCCTTTAGTCTCCTCCCAAATAGAAGAAGGAACAAAAATGATAAAAGCGGGAAAAGCGGTATGATCCATGCATTCTCCATCAATATCACAATCCCCTTTTTAGAACGCGTTTGTTCTCACGCGTTTGATTGAGGCCCGCATTTTAAGCGGGTCGTGTAACAGATTATTAGTTTTTCATTGTGTCCATTTCATCGATATTGACTGTTTTACGATTGCGGTAAAGGGCGATTAAGATCGCGAGACCAACGGCGGCTTCCGCCGCTGCAACTGCAATGGTAAATAACGCAAAAACTTGCCCAGTTATCGATGGAATCATGCCAAATTTACTAAATGCAACGAGATTAATGTTGACTGCGTTAAGCATGAGTTCAATTGAAATTAACACGATGACTGTATTTCGCTTCGTTAGTGCACCGTATAGTCCGATACAGAATAGCACTAATGCGAGCGTCAGGTAGGCAGAAATGGGAACTCCACTCATTCCTTTTTCGCCTCCTCTTCATCATCTTTTTTGGCCAAAATAATCGCCCCGATCAGCGCTACTAAAAGCACAACAGACGTTAACTCAAATGGAATAATAAACTTCGTATACAGCGCTATCCCGATTTGTTCTGTATTATTTTCATGAAGGTTCGCGGCTGGCGAATTGAAGTCTAGATTGTAAATTCCAATATAGACAGCAAAAGCAAATCCAAGCACGCCCAAAAAGAGCAGCACTTTTCTCAGCCTTCCTCCCTTCACTTCGCTTGTGTCGTTATGGCGTGTCAGCATAATGCCAAATAACATAATAATCGTAATCGCGCCAGAATAGATGAGAATTTGTACAACCGCTACAAATTCCGCTGACAGCATGACGTAAATTCCCGCAAGGCTGACAAATGTAAAGACAAGGGCGACGACCATATGCACAACCTTTGATAAATTGAGTAACAGGACGCCTCCCATAACCGCTACAATGGCTAGAATAAGGAACGCTAATAATTCACCTGAAAATGTCATGCTTTATTCACCTTCCGAACATTCTCATCATTTTCGTCCAACCATTCAAGATTTTTAAAAAGATCATCGCGGCTATACTCAGCTAGTTCAAAATTATTGGTCATGACGATTGCTTCCGTCGGACAGACTTCCGTACATAAGTCGCAGAGAATACAAATTTCAAAATTAATATCATACGTATCGATAATTTTACCCTTTTTCGTCGGGTCTGGATGCTTTTTTCCAGTTAATTGAATACAATCAGTCGGGCAAATATTGGCACATTGATTGCAGACAATACATTTTTCCGGATAAAATTTCTGAATTCCACGAAACCGATCTGGCAGAGGAATTGGTTTTTTCGGATAATCGTAGGTTGGCTTTTCTTTTGTTAAGTTTTTCAGGGTATACTTTAAACCTTTCGCTAATCCAAGCATGTTTTTTCACCCCTTGTGATAAAAGTGATGTATCCTTTAAAAAAGGCTGAGAAGCTCTTTAATAATCGCCGTTAAAAAGATGTTCGCAAGCGCCACTGGTAAAAGCACCTTCCAACCAAATTCCATTAGTTGATCCGCTTTAATCCGCGGGAACGTACTGCGGAACCAAAGCAACATAAACACCACTAGGCTGAACTTTAATGCAAACCATACCGCTCCTGGAATAAAGTCTAGGAATGAGAAGATTGGCAACCAACCACCTAAAAATAGCACAGTTGTCAATGAGGCCATCGCAAACATATAGACATATTCTGCAAGCATGAAAAAGGCCCAGCGAAATCCTGAATACTCAACAAAGTATCCGGCTATAAGCTCATTTTCCGCCTCTGGAAGGTCAAAAGGAATCCGATTCAGCTCCGCCACTGATGCGATAAAAAACACTAAAAACCCAATAGGCTGAATGAGAATGTACCAAACGTTTTCTTGTGCCGCCACTATTTCATTCAAATTCATGCTTCCAGTTAATAGGATAACGCCAAGCACAGACATAACGAGCGGAATTTCATAAGAAATCATCTGTGCGGCTGCACGCATTCCCCCAAGCAAGGCGTATTTATTATTCGATGACCAACCAGCCATGACAACTCCTATCGTGGTCAACCCTGAGATGGCTATATAATAGAGAAGTCCCACACCAATATCGGCAAATTGCAATTTGTCCGTAAATGGAATCGTTGCAATAACGACAAAGGATGGAGCAAAGGCTATCACTGGAGCTAAAATAAATAGCGGTCTGTCAGCTAATTTTGGAATCGTGTCTTCTTTTAATAGAAGCTTTAAGACATCAGCCACGGTTTGCAGCAGTCCCCAAGGCCCTCCTACCTGATTCGGCCCATACCGAAGCTGCATAAATCCCATTACTTTACGTTCTGCCAAAATGGCATATGTAACAAATCCTAATATGACAAGTAGCAAAACTAAGGCAAGGATAAAAAAGATTCCAAAGTTTAAAATCCCTGGCTGTGAGTGCAATAAATCCTGAACCATTAGCCGTCCACCTCCCCTAGGATAATATCAACAGCTCCTAGAATGGCAATCAAATTGGAGATGCTTTCTCCTTCCAAAAGCTTCGGGAGAATTTGCAGATTGTAGAAAGATGGTCTTCTAAATTTTAAGCGGTACGGCTCCTTCTTGCCGTCGCTTGCGATGTAACAGCCAATTTCACCACGTGGAGATTCAATTCTAACGAATGCTTCTCCTTTTGGTGCCTTAATGATTTTTGGCACTTTTGCGATCACAGGACCTTCTTCTGGAAATTGTTCCACGCACTGCTCTAATATTTTCAAAGACTCTTCAATTTCAGCAAATCGAACATGATAACGAGAAAGAACGTCGCCCTCTTCTCTTGTTGGGACATCGAAATCGAACCGGTCGTAAATGGAGTATGGCTCATTTTTGCGAAGATCCCACTTCATTCCTGTACAACGTAGATTTGGGCCGCTTAATGAATAATTTAGAGCGTCCTCTTTCGAATACTTGCCAATTCCTTTTACACGGTTAAGAAAGATTTCGTTTCCTGTCACGAGATCATGATAGCCTTTTACTTGCTCTCGCATATGAGGGATAAAATCTCGAACTTTATCTACCCATCCTTCAGGGGCGTCCCATTTTACGCCGCCTACACGCATATAGTTAAAGGTTAAACGGGCGCCGGAAAGTTCATTTAGAAGGTTCAAAATCATTTCTCTCTCACGAAATGCATACAGAAGCGGACTTGTAGCACCTAAATCAAGGACAAATGTTCCCCACCAAAGTAAGTGGCTGGATACACGCCCTAGTTCCATTGCCATCACACGAAGATATTCTGCCCGTTCAGGAACTTCAATTCCCATCATCGTTTCCACCGCATGACAGATGACATAATTATTGGTCATCGCAGAAACATAATCCATCCGGTCCGTATAAGGAATAATTTGTGTATATTGAAGGTCTTCTGCCAGCTTCTCCGTTCCACGATGAAGATAGCCGATAACCGGTTTTGCTTCCTTAATGGTTTCTCCATCAATCTTTAAAATCAACCGAAATACACCGTGTGTACTAGGATGCTGAGGCCCTACATTCAAGAGCATTTCTTCTGTTCTAAGCATGTTCACACCTCCACATCATACGGCTCATAATCTTTTCTTAGTGGATGACCTACCCAATCTTCACCAAGCATAATGCGGTGCAAATTCGGATGATTTAAGAACTTAATCCCTAATAAATCATACGCTTCACATTCAGGCCAGTTTGCCCCAGCCCAAAGGGGGCATAGAGATTCAATCGTCGGTTCATCCCGGTCAAGCTTCACTTTTACAGCCACTGATTGACTGTTTTTATAAGAATATAAGTGGACATACACTTCCATATGGGTCTCGTAATCGACACCATGCAATTCTGATAAGTAATCAAAGCCTAATTGTTCGTTATATTTAAGAAATTGGACCACTTTATAATAAGTCTCCCGTTTCGCAACAAGGGTTGGAACGTCCTTGGAGAGCCTATTAATATAAGAATCTTCCAAAACATCGTTGCCAAGATGCTCTTCTATAACTTTCACATATTTATCAAGATAAGGTTGATTGACTGAAGGCTTTACCTCTGCAACAGGCGCTTCGGCTCCTTTGCTCCCAGCTTTTGCTTTTGCGGCGGCAATAGCCTTCGCCTTTGCATCATCGCTCGCTTCTCCACCTTCTTGTTTCGCCTTTGCCGCGGCTTTTGCTTTCGCGGCTGCTGCAGCCTTCGCTTTTGCGGCTGCGATTGCCTTCGCTTTTGCATCATCTCCGACGGCTTCTGGACTTTCCTGTTTCGCTCTGGCGGCCTTTGCCTTGGCTGCTGCGGCGGCTTTTGCCTTCGCCGCTGCGGCTGCTTTCTTCTTCGCTAAGTCTTCATCTTCTCGATCCTCTGACTCTGACCCTGCCTGTTGTTCCTCTGCCTTCTTCTTTGCCAATGCCGCCGCCTTTGCCTTCGCCGCTGCGGCTGCTTTCTTCTTCGCTAGGTCTTCATCTTCTCGATCCTCTGATTCTGACCCTGCCTGTTGTTCCTCTGCCTTTTTCTTTGCCAATGCCGCTGCCTTTGCCTTCGCCGCTGCGGCTGCTTTCTTTTTCGCTAGGTCTTCATCCTCCGCTGGGGCTACTGCTTCCGACACTTCTGTTTCTTGCTGTTCTCTTGCTTTCTTCTTTGCCAGTGCCGCTGCCTTTGCTTTCTCAGCAGCTTCTTTTTTTAACTGTTCTAAATCTTTCTCTCCGCTCATCGATTAGATCACCTTCTTCCCGGTCTTCGCCTCGTAACGGATTTTCTCTTTTAATTTATTAATTCCATAAATTAGGGCTGCAGGATTCGGTGGGCATCCTGGAATATAGACATCCACTGGAACGATTTGGTCAACCCCTTTAACTACTGAATAGGACTTTACATAAGGACCCCCTGCTGTTGCACAAGAACCCATGGCAATTACCCATTTCGGTTCAGCCATTTGATCGTAAAGGCGTCTTACAATTGGTGCCATTTTTTTTGTTACTGTTCCAGAAACAATCATGACATCCGATTGACGCGGTGAGTTGCGATAAAAGGTTCCATAGCGATCTAAATCATAATGAGCACTACTTGAAGCCATCATTTCGATGGCACAACAAGCAAGCCCGAATGTCATTGGCCACAATGAATTACTCCGAGCCCAGCCTTTTATTTGTTCAAGTGATGCCATTAAAACCGATCGCTTTACCTCTTCCATTTCTTCTGGTGAAATATTCTCTAGTCTTAAATCCATTTTAGCACCTTCTTCTTCCATGCATAGACAAGTCCGATAAGTAGCATAAATACGAAAATAAGCATTTCTATTAAAGCAAAAATCCCAAGCTTTTCATAGGCAACTGCCCATGGGTACAAAAAGACCGTTTCCACATCAAAAATGACGAATAACAGGGCAAAAATATAGTAACGAACATTAAATTGAATGAGCGAGTCATTAAATGGATCGTTACCGCTTTCGTATGTGGTATATTTTGCATCCGAAGGAACACTTGGACGTAAAAGTTTCGCTAAAAATAGCGCCACCACTGGTAATAATACCCCGAGACATAGAAACACCACTACAATCAGATAGTTATTCTGATATAAGTTTAAAAGTTCCATACCCCTTCCCCTCCAAAGTAGTATAACTTTTCAAAACTTTATAACTTGTAACCGAATTCATTATAACATTGTTACAAACTTGTGTCGATAAAGCCTAGACACTTTTAAAATGACATTCTTCCATTTTTTTGATAGTAAATATTTTCCTTGATGACTTCAAAAAAACACCTCTCTATCCAGTCTATGCACAGTTTCATTTTTTATTTAAAACTAGTTTCATAAACTTGTCTGTGAGAATTGTCAATAATTGTTCACTTTTTAACGATCTATTTTAGTAGGATGATTGTAGAAGTATGTTAGTGGGTAGTTTAGCGGAGATTGCGCTGTTTTTTTTAGTGATTGGGCTTGCTTTGCCGTTCATTGCGCACCATTTTTCAATTTTTGCGCTCATTTCGCCGATCATTGCGCTTATACCTGACATTTGGCGACGTATTGAATGGGCAACTTGCAGTTCTACCCATGTAAGCACCATTCCCTCAATGAAAGCTCTGTAATCACGATAAAAAACACCTTCCGACAAATCATCGAAAGGTGTTTGCTATTATTTATTTGCCTGCTACGCTGATACGGTTAAGAGCTCTTTGCAGAGCAAGTTCAGCACGTTTGTAATCAATGTTTTCTTGCTTTTGTGCATGCAGGCGTTGCTCGGCACGTTCCTTTGCCTTTAATGCACGATCTACATCAATGCTATCAGCGACTTCTGCTGCCTCTGCCAAGATCGACACTTGGTCAGGTCTGACTTCAAGCAGACCACCACTGACCGCAATATATTTTGTATTTCCACCCGTGATTAAACGAACAGCTCCTATTTGTAACGGTGCAACCATTGGAATGTGTCCTGGTAAGATCCCAAGCTCACCGCTTAGAGCCTTTGTGCTGACCATTTCCACATCTGATTCATACACCGGGCCATCGGGAGTAACAACACTGACTTTAATCGTCTTCATTTTTTACCCTCCTGGTCCTAGTTTAGACCTCTACGCCCATTTTCTTCGCGTTCTCGATTGCGTCTTCAATTCGACCTACGAGACGGAAAGCATCTTCTGGAAGGTGGTCCCATTTACCTTCAAGAATTTCTTTGAAACCTTTAACAGTTTCTTTAACAGGTACGTATGAACCTGGCTGACCAGTGAACTGTTCAGCAACGTGGAAGTTTTGTGATAAGAATACTTGAATACGACGCGCACGTTGTACGACAAGCTTATCCTCTTCAGAAAGCTCATCCATACCTAACATCGCGATAATATCTTGTAATTCTTTATATTTTTGTAATGTGGATTGCACTTCACGAGCCACTTGGTAGTGCTCTTCACCAACAATTTCCGGTGACAATGCACGAGAAGTTGATGCAAGTGGATCCACCGCTGGGTAAATACCCATTTCAGAAAGTTTACGCTCAAGGTTCGTTGTTGCATCTAAGTGAGCGAATGTAGTTGCTGGAGCCGGATCCGTATAGTCATCGGCAGGAACATAAATCGCTTGGATAGATGTAACTGAACCAACATTTGTTGATGTGATACGTTCTTGAAGTTTACCCATTTCAGTAGCTAGTGTTGGTTGGTAACCAACGGCTGAAGGCATACGCCCTAAAAGGGCCGACACTTCTGAACCTGCTTGCGTGAAACGGAAAATGTTATCCATGAAGAAGAGAACGTCCTGTCCTTGTTCATCACGGAAATATTCAGCCATCGTTAAACCAGTAAGAGCAACACGCATACGTGCTCCTGGTGGCTCATTCATCTGACCGAATACCATCGCTGTTTTCTTAATAACGCCTGAATCAGTCATTTCATGATAAAGGTCGTTACCTTCACGAGTACGCTCACCGACACCAGCGAATACCGAGATACCGCCGTGCTCTTGAGCGATGTTATTGATCAATTCCTGAATTAAAACGGTTTTACCTACACCGGCACCACCAAATAGACCGATTTTTCCACCCTTAATATACGGCGCAAGAAGGTCTACTACTTTAATTCCAGTTTCAAGGATTTCAACTTCTGTTGAAAGCTGTTCAAAATTAGGTGCTTCTCTGTGAATAGAGTCACGACGAGATTCTGCCGGAATTGGCTCATCAAGATCGATATTTTCGCCAAGTACGTTAAATACACGTCCTAATGTAATGTCCCCTACAGGAACAGAGATTGGTTTACCAGTGTCAGTAACTTCAGCTCCACGTGTTAATCCGTCAGTTGAAGCCATAGCAATGGCACGAACTGTATCATCACCTAAATGAAGGGCAACTTCAAGAGTTAAGTTGATAGCAACTTCAGATTCGTTACGCGCTTCGTTAACGATTGTTAAAGCGTTATAGATTTCAGGTAGCTGTCCGCTTTCGAATTTCACGTCAACAACCGGACCCATAACTTGAACAACGCGTCCTATGTTCATCTTTTTCCCTCCTAATCACGTTCTCATAGCAAATAGAGTAGGAAGTCTAGGCTTCCCAACCTCCAATAAAATTTATGTTCTAATTCTTGCTCAATAGCTCACTTTACTCGCCGACTAAGCTATATTATTCTAACGCTGTAGCCCCACCAACGATTTCTGTAATTTCCTGCGTGATGGCAGCCTGTCTAGCACGGTTGAATAAGAGGCTGTATGAATCGATAAGTTCTTTGGCGTTATCGGTTGCACTTCTCATCGCGTTCATCCGAGCCGCATGCTCTCCCGCCTTACTATCTAAAAGGGCACCGAAAATTAAGCTTTCCGCATATTGAGGAAGTAATACTTCTAAAATCTCTTCTGCTGAAGGCTCGAATTCATAAGACATCGGCTTTTTAGAGGTAGCAATATCAGTGAGCGGAAGAATTTTCTTCTCGACAACATCGTTTTGAATAGCACTGACGAAATGATTGTAGTACATGTATAATTCATCAAACGCACCGTCAGCAAACATACCAATTGTTTTATTCACCGTGTCTTTTACCTCGTTAAACGTTGGCTGATTTGCGATTGCTGTTAAATCAAGGGCAATATTCATATCGCGCTTTCGGAAAAATTCGCGTCCTACTTTGCCTAAAGCAATGATGACAAATTCATCATTTGATTGATGGCGTTTTTGAATCGCTTGTAACGCTGCACGCAATACGTTACTGTTAAACGCACCTGCAAGTCCACGTTCGGCAGTAATGACCAAATATGCCGTTTTCTTGACGGGCCGTTTGACCAACATCGGATGGGATGCATCACTGCTACCAAGCGCAACGGATGCAGTAACTTCTTGGATTTTCTCCATATAAGGGACAAATGCCTTTGCGTTACCTTCAGCACGACTAAAATTAGATGCCGCAACCATCTCCATCGCTTTCGTAATTTGGCTCATTTTCTTAGTAGAAGTGATTTTATTTTTTATATCACGTAATGATGCCACTCAGTTCTCACCACCTTATCAAGATTGTTCGGTTAAAGCACCTTTTAGGTTACTCCAACTCCTTTTTAGACGATATTACTCAGAAACTGCGAAAGATTTCTTGAATTCGTTAATCGCTGCCGCCATTTCTTCATCGGTCGGAAGCTCTTTCGTAGTAGCAATATGGTCTAACACATTCTTGTGATTGTGGTCTAACCATGAAAGGAATTCAGATTCAAAACGACGAATATCCTGTAATGGAATATCATCTAAGAAACCACGGGTTAACGCATATAGAATCGCAACTTGTTTTTCAACCTTTAATGGCTTGTTCAGATCCTGTTTGAGAATCTCTACTGTACGGGCACCACGATTTAATTTTGCTTGTGTTGCTTTATCTAGGTCTGATCCGAACTGAGCAAATGCTTCAAGTTCACGGTATGATGCAAGGTCTAGACGCAGCGTACCAGATACCTTTTTCATCGCTTTAATTTGCGCTGATCCACCAACACGCGATACTGAAAGACCTGGGTTAATCGCTGGACGAACACCAGAGAAGAATAGATCAGATTGTAAGAAAATTTGTCCATCTGTGATAGAGATAACGTTTGTTGGAATATAAGCAGAAACGTCACCAGCTTGTGTTTCGATGAATGGTAGTGCTGTGATTGAACCAGCACCTTTTGCATCGCTAAGCTTAGCGGCGCGCTCTAGCAAACGGCTGTGCAAGTAGAAAACATCCCCTGGATATGCTTCACGACCTGGAGGACGACGTAATAACAAGGAAAGCTCACGATATGCTGCAGCTTGCTTTGTTAAGTCATCATAGACAACTAATACATGTTTTCCGTTATACATAAATTCCTCAGCCATTGAAACACCAGCATAAGGAGCTAAGTATAGTAATGGAGCTGGTTGAGATGCAGAAGCTGTTACAACGATCGTGTAATCAAGTGCACCGTTTTTACGTAAAGTCTCAACAAGTCCACGAACGGTAGATTCTTTTTGCCCGATCGCTACGTAAATACAGATCATGTCTTGATCCTTCTGATTCAAGATTGTATCTACAGCAACGGATGTTTTACCAGTTTGGCGGTCACCAATGATTAACTCACGTTGTCCACGACCGATTGGCACTAGAGCGTCAATCGCTTTAATACCCGTTTGAAGCGGCTCATGAACGGATTTACGATCCATTACTCCTGGAGCTTGGCTTTCGATTGGACGAGACTTCGTTGTATTGATCGGCCCTAGACCATCCACTGGCTGACCGAGCGGATTAACGACACGACCGATTAACTCTTCACCTACAGGGACTTCCATGATCCGGCCTGTACGACGTACTTCGTCGCCTTCGCGGATTTCTGTGAATGGTCCCAAAATGATAATACCGACGTTATTCTCTTCAAGGTTTTGCGCCATACCCATAACGCCATTTGAAAATTCAAGAAGCTCCCCAGCCATGACATTGTCGAGGCCATGAGCACGGGCGATACCGTCACCGACTGTGATAACTGTACCTACATCACTCACTTGAATTTCCGACTGATAGTTTTCAATCTGCTTTTTTATCAGCGCACTAATTTCTTCAGCATTGATGCTCATGAGTTTCACCCCTATCTACGAATAGAATGCGTCAACATGACGCAATACGGTTCTAATAACAATAGGTTATTAACCTAAAAGTTTACGTTCCAAGCGCTCAAGTTTACCGCTTAAGCTGCCATCAAATATACGATTCCCAATGCGGATTTTAACTCCACCAAGCAAATTAGAATCGACAATATTATTAATACGAAGAGCTGATTTGCCTACTTTTTTTGCAAAGGTCGAAGACAAAGCTGCACGTTCCGCCTCTGTTAAAGGGCGAGTTGTAAAAACCTTAGCCTCTGCAATCCCTCTTTCTTCATTTGCCAATTGAATAAATTCATCGGCTATCGCTGCAATTTCATCTTCACGATGACGTTCAATTAATAGCATAAGTGTATTTAACACGAATGTGTTCATTTTAGAGAATGCCGTTTTTAAAATCTCTTTCTTCTGTTCAATTGGAAGCTTGGGAGATTTCAACACAGCATGCAACTCGGCATTATCTGCTACTACCTCTTTTACTACACGAAGCTCTGCTTCCATCTGGTCAAGAAGTTGATGTTCTTTGGAAAGCTGGAAAAGAGCTGTTGCATAGCGTTTTGCTACACTTGAGCTACTCATCTTTATCTCCCGCCTTCTTGAATATATTCATTAATCAACTTTTCTTGGTCTTCGACAGAAAGTTCTTTTTCAATCACTTTAGAAGCGATTAAAACAGATAAGGAAGCAACTTGATCACGGATTGCTGAAACAGCTTGTTCCTTCTGCTGTTCAATTTCAAGCTTGGCTGATTCTTTCATGCGATCAGCTTCAGTTCGAGCCAACGTAATAATTTCTTCACGTTGAAGATCCCCTTGCTTTTTCGCATTTTCAATTAAGATTTGTGCCTCTGTACGCGCTTCCTTTAAAAGATTGCGCTGCTCTTCCAATAACTTCTTCGCTTCGGCACGACTTTGTTCAGCCGAATCTATTTCATTAGCAATATGTTCTTCACGCTGTTTCATGATGCCCATTAATGGACCCCATGCAAGCTTTTTCACTAAAAAAAGCAATATCGCAAACATTGCGATTGTAAATAGTATATCTCCACTATTAAAAACACCCGCAGATGCGCCTAAAACAAAAGTATTACTTAACAACACGCTTGATTCACTCCCTTCAGAAAACACTGAAACATTAAGGAAAAGATTTAAAATTGATATAAGGATGAGTCAATTTCATTATTGCGCACATTAAGTTAAATAACGAACGTCTTTCAAATTAGTAAAAAACGTAGATTTATAACTGGTGGCAACCCATTATGAAATCGATTCAGACAGTTTTAATTTAAGATATAAGATAAAGGAAAGGCGAAGCTCCTAATATAGATCATCTTCGCCATTTGCTAAAACTATATACCCTATTATTGACCTATAGCCATAAACGCGATAACAACGGCCATAATAGGAATCGCCTCAACGAATGCTACCCCGATAAACATTGTTGTTTGTAACATTCCACGTGCTTCAGGTTGACGTGCGATCCCTTCAACTGTACGAGATACGATCAAACCATTTCCTAAACCTGCTCCTAATGCTGCTAAACCAATTGCGATTGCTGCTGCTATTGCACCCATTATTTTTCCTCCTTGATAGTTAAAGTTATTAAAGTTTTAGTTCAATTTATATTGAACCTATATTATTAATGGTCATGACTTACTTTGTGAGAAATATAGACCATTGACAATAAAGTGAAAATAAATGCTTGAATGGATCCGATAAAGACTGAGAAACCTTGCCATACGATGGTAAGCGGAGCTGCCGCTAGTACACCGATAAAACTTGATGTGGCTAAACCTGCTAGTAAAGATAATAAAATTTCACCTGCGTAAATATTTCCATAGAGACGAAGACCGAGTGTAAGCGTATTAGAGAATTCCTCGATTATTTTAAGTGGAAATATAAAACCTACTGGCTGGAAGTAAGAGCGCCCATATTCTTTTGCACCTTTAAGTTGTATGCCGTAATAGTGTGATAAAGCCACGACCATCGCCGCTAATGTAAGTGTAACGACGGGATCTGCAGTTGGCGATTTCCACCATAATGTGTGGTCTACTATAATTGCAAATGGTAAACCTAGCATATTGGAAACAAAAATAAACATAATAAGGGTTACCCCTAGAACATGAAATCTACCACCAGTTTTCCAATCCATAGAGCTATTGATGATATTCCTTACAAAATCCATTACCCATTCCATGAAGTTTTGTTTCCCAGTTGGTTTCATAGAAAGGTTGCGTGTGCAAACTACTGCAATAATTAATACAATGATACTCGCAACCGTAATCATGAGTACGTTTGATAGATTAAACCATAAGCCCATTATATTAATCATTGGAGATTCATGATTCAACAGTTATCACCTCTCTTTTCTCTATTTAGAAAGTAAAAATTTTGTAAAAAGAAAATCTATCATAATGACTATATAAGATGTCATTAATCCAAATATCACACTATAAAAATGAAACATTTCTGGATACTTCAAGGCTATCATTACTGCTAAGACGGCTGTTGCCATTCTTGAAAACATTCCGAGGGAACGAACTCTTTCTCCTCTTACAACAGCCTCTCCGAACCTTTCCATTCGTTTGGCCAAGAGCCACAAATTAAACAGACTCAAGGCTGTACCTAAAATCAGCCCAAGAAATATTGGCTTATAGTCTGTAAAACCCCAACCAAGTACATAGAAGGATAACAAAAAAAATAAGCTCCTTCGTTGCCTCATGTATGTTGTTTTAATATCCTGCATTATCTATTCTCCCGAAAAAAAATGTTGGATTAAGCGAATCGTAGAATATACCCCGACAGTTAGACCGATGAATAAGCCTATGATCAAAAAAAGAGGCTCGGTCTCTATTCGGCTGTCGATCCATCTACCTGTGAAGATACCAATCAGAACTGAACCGACTAATTGAGAAAGAATCGCGGACATTAACGCCATCGCTTGAAACGGGTGGCGGTTGCTTTGTTTCATAGTAACGCATCCTCTCTATTATTAAAGAGAACGGTAGGAAGGCTGTCAGGTGATTTCATATAAAATCAAAAGGTTAAAAACTTTCTTCTATGCGTGTGTTGAAAACCTTATCATTTATACCCTTTGTAAGCATACAATAGCGACTATTTAATGTCAATTGGTTTGTAGGGAAAAAAAACACACATTCGAGTGGCAAATTTATGCATGTTCACAAAATTTTCAAAAATACTTTTCGATAGATATTGCATTCTTTCTCCCTACTTGTTCCACATATCATTTTTCAATAAAAAGAGTGGTTTCAATCATATCTTCTTGACCTGATTTTTTCGCAAATACCTGCGCAAGATAAAGTCCTTCTTCTGGTAGATCCTCCACTTTTATCTCTTCCTTTAATAAACCTTTTCCTACCTTTCTTTTTGCATCCAAAAATCCAATAAATTGATACGTATCTGGATCAAATAAAGCAATGCCAAATTCTTCTGCCCCTCCAGGCAAATACACCTCATATTGATATATTCCTTCCTTATCTCCCACACCAAAATCAAATCCCATTACACGTGGATAGTTCGGTTCTTCTAGTACATACAAATAAGGAATTTGAATCTGTTGGGAACCCGCACGTAGACTTAAGTGACCATCATAAATTTTCTTTGAGAATGCAGTTGGGTCTACCATCATGTTAATTTCTAGCTGCTTTTTTTCCTTTGGTTTTAGAGTAAAAGAAAGAGGCAGGTCCCATTCGATTCCCACTTCATTTTTAGGGATGACGAAGGAATATGATAATGTTTTGTTGCTGACATTTTCGACTGTTATATATTGCTTATGTTTATGCTGATTTTCAGCCAGCTTGAATTTTCCAAACTTCAGTGAGCCAGGAATTACAAGCGATTGTGTTTTGACAGCTTCATCCAGTTGAATTCTCCCAGCTCCTTGTTCGTACGTTCGATATGGCTTCCCCTTCATATTTGCCAGCGGTTTTGCCGTGTTCATTAAAGCGGCTTTGATTTGCTCCGGCGTCCAGTTTGGATGCGCCTGTTTTAGTATCGCACTAGCTCCCGCTACATGTGGTGCTGCCATGCTGGTCCCCTGTAAAGCTAGATAGCCCCCTGGAATCGTGCTTATAATTGCCACTCCAGGAGCGACCACATCAGGCTTAATTTCCCATGTTGATGTGACCGGACCACGGGAACTAAAATCTGCTATTAAGTCCTTTTCTTCGATTACATCTGTTTTTGCAAAAGCTCCACCCAGCGCAAGCTCCTTGAGCCTTTTCCCGTCTTTCTTCGAAATCGTTGCGACCGGGAGCTCCACCTCGCTCTCGAGATTGCCGATAAAGCTTCCATTAATGTGGTTATAAATAATGACCGCCACTGCTCCTGCTTGCAAGGCATTATAAGCTTTTTCAGTAAATGTCAATTCTCCTCGTTCTACCAAGGCTATTTTCCCATTAACCGCTGTTAACTCTTCCCTTTTCCCTAAACCTCCGAGCGCTAACGGATAAGAACGGTCGAACTTCCATTGCTTTGATCCTTGCATGGGCTCCAGTCTGATTTTTCCGTCAAGTCCTTCCACCTGAAGGTACGGAATTTTCAACGGCGGAGTTGACGCTCCTACAGAAATCGCCTTCGTCGCAGTCCCCGGAGACCCAACTGTCCACATATTCGGACCGGAATTTCCCGATGACGTAACTGGTACTATCCCTTTTTCCGCTGCTTTATTTAAAGCAAGGCTTATCGGCAAATCAGGACCGTTAATTTCATTTCCAAGTGAGAGATTAAGAACATCTACCTTATCTTTTATCGCTTCTTCAATCGCAGCCAACACTTGCTCCGTCGTCCCCGAACCGCCAGGACCGAGCGCTCGATAGGCAATGACGCTCGCATCAGGCGCAACTCCGTTAATTCGTCCATTTGCTGCAATAATCCCTGCTACATGGGTGCCATGCAATGTCACTGGACCATCTTCTGCCTCTGACTCCATCGGGTCCTCATCCCCATCGACGAGGTCATGTCCGCTTTTATAGCTCCTGCTTAAATCCGGATGGTGATAATCGATACCTGTATCAATGACACCAACGGTCACTCCTTTTCCTGTCAGCCTGTTGTTATGCTCATCGAATACCCCTCGAACGGTTTGCCCTCCAATAATATCAATATTCTCAAGCTGTGCTTTATATGTTTTAACTGGGGATACAAGTTCTACTTTGTTCGATTGTGCTAGCTGTGCGAGCGTTTCTTTGCTGCCTTTTACCGAAAAACCGTTTAGTGCATGTTTGAAAATATGTCTTAGTTCTAAGTCGGGATAATGGTTGATGATGTTGCGAATGTCAGTTTCCGTCATTTCTTCGGGTAGTGTGACAATCGCCACTTTTTCTGTAAGAGGAGATTCCTCTGGGAGAGAAGGGCGCTGAAGATTTTGGGCATTTGTAGTTGTCGTTAAGGGGAAAAGAAATATTAGTAGAAGTAATATGATTTTTTTCATGAAAACACCCTCTTTTTTCACTAGAATGTTCTGATTGAGAGTGGAGTATGCATGAAAGTTTGGATTTTGTGGTTGGGTTAAGAGGCCTTGTGCTGTTTAGACGGTTGGATTGCTGTTGTTTTGGTGAGGATTGCGGGGGTTTCAGGGGGGATTGCGGGTCTTTTGTAATTTATTGCGGGTAAATCCAACAGGATTGCGGGTAATTTATAGGTTATTGCGGATTTGCGTAATTCAGCGAAATTCAAGTACTTATTTTAGGTAACTACTTTGTGGATCACCAATGATAGATCACATTTTTGGTCGTTCCCGATTGTTCAAGTTCCATTCTTAATAGGAGTTCACGAACCACATGCCTAGACGACATATGAAGGAAGTCACGACATTGTTGATTATTTATGGTTTCCCCAAACAAATAGAGATAATCTTCTATCGCTTTTTTATAAGCTGTTTTTGAAGATGTAGCACAGGATGGACATGACCAGGTCCCATAACGATAATTCATCGGAATGAAATTACAGTTCGGGCATTGCACACCTGAATTGACTTCTGATTTTTGTAGTTTATATATCTCGAAAACATCTTGCTTTGATGGAGTGTGGTTTTTAATCATGGTCTTAGTAAGGCGCCGATAATCTTTTTCACTAATCTTTTGTTTATGCAAATTTTCAAATGGTTTTATTTTGCTTGGCAGGTGCTCAGCATGGAATACTTTCTTAAAAATTTCTGGATTATTGGATTTAATTATTGTTGAGGGGTTGCTAATGACTGCATAGCATTCGAGCGGAAGGATTGGAAGTTTACGCTCAAGAATCCATTTATTTAATTGTATTTTGTGCCTTTCCGCTTGAATGATCGGATTAGGAAAGCCTTCTTCAACCCCATTAAATGTTCTCGTGAATTGTTTCGAATGTTTATCAAAATATAAGGTTCCTATCATATTTTTGGTTTCAAGGCTGAGGAAAAAGTAAGGGGATACGACCAAGCTATCAATCTGAAACGTTTGTCCTGATTTAATTTTGAGGCGGATATCATGGATAACATCATACTTTTCTGGTAGAAACGTAAGGTGGTAGGATACATTTTGCTCACCACGTAAACCCGCTTTCCGCTTTGCTTGATCATCTAAGATAGATTGAATTTTCGGATGGTCTTTAGGTAACCTACGAAGAAGTACATCATTTTGCATAATTCTAAAGGGTTTATCTCTTTCTTTTAATATCATAATGGGTCTTTCACTCCTTATTATTAGATTAATAATGAAATTCGCTTCATATCCAGATTCTCCTGTTTAATTTCTGTGAACAGTTTACGAATTAGGAGTCAATTTAACTTGTTTAATAGGTACCAGCGGTAAGGATTGCGGGTGATCCGTGGGTGATTGCGGGTCTTTTGGCCATGATTGCGGGCATTTTGAGATTATTTCGGGTAAATCGAACAGGATTGCGGGTTAGTTGTAGTTGATTGCGGATTTGCGTAGACTCGAAAATTTTAGATACTAATTTTCAGAGATAAAACACACCTTCAAATTGAAGGTGTGTTCCTTTTACTTGTCTAATGGATTATATGGTTCAGGTCGTGCATTCGTTTTGTCGAAATAATAGCGAATCGCCTCGCATATTCTGCGGGAGGCTTCGCCGTCACCGTATGGGTTTGTTGCTTTTGCCATTTTTTCATATGCCGTAGCATCGGTTAAAAGTTCAGTGGCGAGAGAGTAGATCGTTTCTTCATCAACGCCTGCAAGCTTTAATGTGCCTGCTTCAATTCCCTCTGGTCTTTCGGTCGTATCACGAAGCACTAATACAGGTACGCCCAAAGATGGGGCTTCTTCCTGGACCCCGCCTGAATCTGTTAAAATTAGATGGGCACGGGCAGCTACATTGTGAAAATCAATGACATCGAGAGGTTCGATTAGACGAATGCGCGGATCATCTCCCAAAATCTCAGCCGCCAACTCGCGGACAACAGGATTCAAATGGACTGGGTAGACAACTTGAACATCCTTTTGCTCGTCGACAATGCGTTTGACAGCACGGAACATATTGCGCATCGGCTCACCTAAATTTTCACGGCGATGGGCTGTTAAAAGAATAAGTCGATCGCTGCCAAGACTTGACAGCACTTCATGATGATACTCTTCTTTTACCGTTGTCTTTAAAGCATCGATCGCTGTGTTTCCTGTAATGAAAATACTCTCTTCTTGCTTGTTTTCCCGGCGTAAATTTTCAGCAGATTTAGATGTTGGTGAAAAATGCAGATCCGCCATTACACCTGTTAACTGCCGATTCATTTCCTCTGGAAAAGGAGAATATTTATTCCACGTTCTTAACCCCGCCTCCACATGACCAACAACGATCTGATTGTAGAAGGCTGCCAAGCTAGCTACGAAGGTAGTCGTTGTATCGCCATGAACCAGGACAATATCCGGCTTCACTTCTTTCATAACTTTATCTAGACCTTCTAAGCCTCGAGTGGTTACGTCAATCAGCGTTTGGCGGTCCTTCATAATATTTAAATCATAGTCAGGAGTTATGCCAAAAATCGCCAGCACTTGATCTAGCATTTGACGATGTTGAGCAGTAACCGTCACAATCGATTCAAAGTACTCTGGGTATTTTTGCAGCTCTAAAACCAATGGGGCCATCTTAATTGCCTCAGGTCTGGTCCCAAAAATCGTCATTACTTTAATCGGCTTGTCCATTATGCACACTCTCTTTCCTTCTCATTCATGCCCCTATCGCCTTACTTCGTACCAAATAAACGATCTCCTGCGTCTCCTAAACCTGGGACGATATAGCCCTTTTCGTTGAGCTTTTCATCCAATGCCGCAATATAAATATCTACATCAGAATGAGCTTCTTTGACGGCTTCGACCCCTTCTGGAGCAGCGATTAGACACATAAATTTAATATTTTTAGCTCCGCGTTTCTTCAAAGAGTTAATTGCCTCGATCGCCGAACCACCTGTTGCAAGCATTGGGTCAACCACAATGAAATCTCTCTCTTCGACATCGCTTGGTAGCTTCACATAGTATTCAACTGGCTTTAACGTTTTCGGGTCCCGATAAAGTCCAATATGGCCAACTTTTGCTGCAGGAATAAGCTTAAGTACACCATCGACCATTCCAATTCCAGCACGTAAAATTGGAATGACACCAATTTTTTTCCCTGCCAATACCTTTGATTTCATAGTGCTGACTGGTGTTTGAATTTCAATTTCCTCCAAGGGCATGTCACGTGTAATTTCGAAAGCCATTAACGTTGCCACTTCATCAACTAGTTCACGAAATTCCTTTGTTCCAGTGTCCTTTTCACGGATGTATGTAAGTTTATGTTGGATTAAGGGGTGGTCAAAAACGTATACTTTTGCCATGCTACACTCTCCTTTTCTATTCACACTTCGTCTAATTTTACAGAAAAAGAGATCCAAGAGCAACTCCTATCCTAAATTGTTAAAGAAATGACATCTTCCCATATTACCATGCGGGATAAAGAAAACGTCTGGAAACCAAACGCTTTCTAAAATTCTTATTCAAGTGTATCTTCGAGGGTGATTTCAAGAATCTCATCATTCAGTTGGTAGTTAATAGTCCATTCATCTTGATTCTTATTATAGGAAATCTCTCGTATTTCTACAACGGCAGCTTGCCCTATTCGACTGAGAAGCTTTCGAATAACCTGCGATTCGGATAGAGTTGCATCGTCTGGTTTGTATTCAGGAAGCACGTCTACATAAAGGGCCGTTCCTTGAGCTGGGTATGATTCCATTATTGGTCCCGAAGACTCCACTTTGACTCGTTGACCAATTTTTAATTTCGATTGGGCATCAGGATATTGATAGTATATAGCATTGTATATTGTGTCCCCAGTATTGGTAGAATCCTTAGTTGGCGCACTTACCAATAGCATTTCTGTTGCTGAAAGACTAAGAACATAATAACTACCATCATTGGTTAACGAATTGGTATATTTCTCTTCAGGATACGTAATATCGGGTTCACCTTCTTTTGGAGCTAGACGTCCATCCTGTTTAATCACGGTTTCTCTATCAGAAAATTTCTCTCGTAATAATTGTTGTTGTTCTTTTGTTAAAAAATTATGCTCAATTTCTATAGTTCCGGTTTTCCCATCGACGCTCACACCTAAAGAAAGACGTTCAGGTGTTGAATGCTGTTTGGCTATTTCGTTGACAGCCTTATACACTTCGTCCACTAACTGATTATTTTCAGCCGTCGTGTGTGGAGTATAATAAATATAAATATATTTAGCCAGTATGTCTCCGCTATCTACTTTTTCTTGTAGAGCATCCACGAAACGTTGAAGTTTGTCATCCGCTTGTTTTATCCCAATCCAAATACCGTTTGGCTCAACACCTGTTGCTTCATTTCCAAAGAAAACTACACCATTTTTTTCAAATTCTGCATTTCCACCATATATTTCTTCTAATAAGGGCAGAACAGTCATTGCCTCGACTTCTTGAACAGCTGACATCTCAACGAGCTTTTCTTTCGCCGATTCATCAGATGGCTCGTTCGTAAACTCTTCCCTTTTCTTTATTTCTTCTACTACCTTATCTCGCTTTGACGTATCATTTGTCGTTTGATCTAGTTTTGCAATAATACTTCGATTATTCACCACTTCAATCGTTTCCCAGCCTGAGTTGTTTTCAGGATTTTGCGATTGACTTTTCAACTGCCCTCCATCCTCTTTCGGCTGCGTGGACGCTGTACCACATGCAGTTAAAAACAGAATGATAAGGAGAGAGGCGCTCCATTTCCATTTCATCATTATCTCCCTCGATTCTATTGACTTATATTAATTTAGACGAAGGAGTGAATATTTAAGTTACTATTTACTTCCAGTTTTTCTCCTGTTTCGGAGAAAAGACACGTTTCTGCAAGGATGAATCAAGAGGCCTCTCTTTGTGCCCACACAAGATTACGGATGCTAACTTGCCCAATACACTAACTGCAAATCAAATGTCCCAAAAAATAAAAGAGCGAAATTCCAGCAACAGAACTTCGCTCTTCTTCCATAATTATTGTTGTTGATATAACGGAAATCTACCTGTTAAGGCTTCCACTCGTTGTTTCGCCTCTTCAAGCTTTCCTTCATCTTCGTGATTTTTCAATGTAAAACCGATGATGGAGGCGATTTCTTCCATCTCTGCTTTACCAAAACCGCGAGAGGTAACGGCAGCCGTTCCAATTCGAACGCCACTTGTTACAAACGGGCTTTCCGGATCATAGGGAATGGTATTTTTATTAACAGTGATTCCAACTTCATCGAGAACCTTTTCAGCGACTTTACCAGTAAGACCTAGTGAACGTACATCCACTAATAGAAGATGGTTGTCCGTTCCCCCAGAAACAAGGTTGAGCCCTTGCTTTTGCAGTTCTTCTGCTAAATGCTTAGCATTGGCAATAATATTCGCTGCATAATCCTTAAAGGAATCTTGTAGTGCCTCCCCAAATGCCACTGCTTTCGCAGCGATTACGTGCATAAGTGGACCGCCTTGAATTCCCGGAAAAATCGATTTATCAATCTTTTTCGCAAATTCTTCTTTGCAAAGAATCATGCCCCCGCGAGGACCGCGAAGGGTTTTATGCGTTGTTGTTGTAACAAAGTCAGCATAAGGAACTGGGTTTGGATGGAGACCAGCAGCGACAAGTCCTGCAATATGAGCCATATCCACCATTAAGTATGCACCCACTTCATCCGCGATTTCTCTGAAGCGTTTGAAATCGATCACACGAGGGTATGCACTTGCACCAGCAACAATCAGCTTCGGCTTATGTGTCCGTGCTTTTTCTAACACATCATCATAATTGATGGTGTGAGAAACTTCATCTACACCGTACTCGACAAAATTGTATTGAATACCAGAAAAATTAACAGGGCTTCCGTGTGTTAAATGGCCACCATGGGAAAGGTTCATTCCCAACACTGTGTCCCCTTGCTCTAGGATCGTGAAATAAACAGCCATATTTGCTTGAGCACCTGAGTGAGGTTGAACATTTACATGCTCTGCACCGAAAATTTGCTTTGCACGATCACGGGCTAAATCCTCGGCTATATCCACATATTCACAGCCACCGTAATAACGTCTGCCAGGGTAACCTTCTGCATATTTATTTGTTAATACAGAACCTTGCGCTTCCATCACTGCTTCACTCACAAAGTTTTCAGATGCAATAAGTTCGATTTTTGTAAGTTGTCGACCTAATTCTTTTTGAATCGCTTGAAATACTTGCTCATCCTGCTGTGCCAAATGCTTCATCATAATCCCCCTCATATGTTTTATTTCTCCTGCCACATGCTTCCCATTTTAATCGTTAATAGAAAAATACGCAAGATGATTTACGAATAAAATCCGAATAATATTATATGGTTATAATAAAAATGTTCGTTATTCCTCCCAATTCCAATACTCGAGCTCTCCAAGCCTTTCCCCTCGTATTTCGGGTACATCCTGAAGCTTCAGCAGTTCTTTTACCGGACCGGTCACTACTGCTCCATAGACGATAAATCCATTCTCCCGCAAATAATCATAGCGCTCTTTAAGATAGTCCAGCCCTAAAAACCCTTCATAGTATCTCTTCGGCTCTTTGGTGAGGAGGTTTTTCATATTGGTTAGCATCATTTTTTCATTTTCTTCTAGGTGTTCCTCTGATATAACGGTTATTTGTCCTTCCGATAAATAATCATCATCTATCTCTCGTCCTCCCGTAAGCCCAAAGGGACTCATAATTGAGATTTCTTCTCCTCCACCCCATCCTCCTGGTTGAAAAACGGTGAATTCACCTGTATAAAGCGGGGCCCATAATATATCAATATCATACGGTTTTAACAAATCAATAAGTTCTTCAGCTGTCATGAAATCAGTCGTTGAAAAGGCGAGCTCCCCTACCGTTCCTTCATGAAGTTTAGCTAACGTATCCCAAACCCTCGGATCCTCGTTAGCCTTTAGCCTGTCTCCTGTTTTAGGGTGTTCCGGTAAGGAAAAAGAAAAGTGATTGTCCTCAGGGATCGTCACATTGTCCAACGGCCGCGATGAAAACAACAGCGATTTACGAATGTTCATTTCGCCTACTTGCTTCTCCTCCTTCCCAATCGTCTTGAACAACGGGTAAGAGATCTTTTGCGTCAGAAATGGCGTAATTTCACTATCCACAAATCCGTCTATATCCCCATTTATGTTTGGATTTGTCCACTCCAAAGCAACTTTACTATAATACGCATGCTTTCTATCCAAATGTAGAGATTCATAACTAATGGAGACAATCATCATGTAGACCACGTACAGCAAAAAGAACACAATTAAGATGCGCAAAATTTTCATCGTTAACATAAAGCGATACTTTAATAAAATTTTTTTCTCCTTCTCCTTATTCCACTCATTCACGTTCTTCCCTCCAATTATTCTCTTTCGCTAATTGTAATAATTTCTTTCGCGCCCTGTGAATGGTCACTTTTACTTGACTTTCCGTCAAATCAAGTGCCTCGGCGATTTCTTTATAGCTAAATGATTCAAATTCTCTTAAATATAAAGTTGTTCTATATTGCTCTGGCAAAAATTTCAAGAAAGTATGTAGATCTTCCCTTTCCTCCATCTTTAATGCTTCTTCCTCAGGCAATCCATAAGGGCTGAGGATCTCATTTTCTTTTGTAAAAATTTCTGCAAAGGGAATTTTCTTTCTTCTCTGCCGCTTTCTCCACTCATCTATATAGACGTTTCTCGCCACTTTAAATAACCACGCTCGGACGTCCTCGCGATTATACTCTGACAGAGAAATCGTTGCTCGCACGAAGGTTTCCTGTGTTAAATCCTCTGCCAGTTCTTTCGAGCCCGACATTTTTAATAAAAAAAAGTACAGGGATTTCGCATATTGCCTGTATAAAATTTCAAGTTCATTTTTTCGAGTGCGCATGCTTTTTCCCCTTTAAAAAGTAATCCGTAAGGTACACGTCTCTCTTACTTTAAAGTTACACTAAAAATAAAAAAAGCTTCTACCGAATAGTAGAAGCAAAAAAATGTAGATGTATGCAAATTTTTTTAGAGGTTTTTAACATGATTTGTTTTCAGTTGTTCGTTCATATACCGCACGAGCACCACCAATTAGCTTCGGACGACTCGTTGCCAATGTAATATGAGCGTTTCCAAGCGTTTTTAATGAGACACGGACAGGAACAGCAACATGTTTAATATGCATACCAATCAGTGTATCGCCGATATCTATCCCTGCTTCTGCACGGATGTGTTCAACTAAAACCGGATCAGCAAAATGATGATAAGCATAGGTTGCCATTGCACCACCTGCATTACGAACAGGAATCACGGTTACTTCCTCAAGCCTTCGACTGTCTGACGTCTTTCGCTCAACAACGAGCGCCCGATTCAAATGTTCACAACATTGGAAAGCAAGCTGAACCCCGGTTTCATCAGCGAATTCTTTCACTTTTCGAAAAATCATTTCCGCAACTTCGATTGTCCCAGCAGTACCAATTTTTCGACCGACTACTTCACTTGTACTGCAGCCAATCACGAAAAGATGACCTTTCGCTATCGTTGTCTGCTCTTTAAATTCTCGTAAAATGGTTTCTAGCTGCTTTTCCCATTGCGATAATTCCATTACCATGCCCATACCTCCTTTTTAGGAAACTTAAAGTTGGTCCTCGTAGGCTGTAATTTTCCCGACACGTTTTTCATGGCGGCCACCTTCATAATGAGTGGACAACCACACCTTGGCAATTTCACGAGCCAATCCTGGTCCAATAACGCGCTCTCCCATCGCCAAAATATTACTATTATTATGCTCTCGAGTTGCCTTCGCACTAAACACATCGTGGACAAGTGCGCAGCGAATGCCTTTTACCTTATTTGCTGCAATGCTCATGCCAATTCCTGTTCCACAAATTAAGATGCCTCGATCAAATTCACCAGAAGCCACTTTTTCAGCAACTGGCAAGGCATAATCCGGATAGTCAACAGATGTTTCGCATTCGCAGCCAAAATCTTCATATTGAATACCCATCTCATCCATTAATTGCTTTAACTCTTGGCGGATATTCATTCCGCCGTGATCTGATGCAATTGCAACCTTCATATCTGTTTTCCTCCCATGCGCATTGTTTCCGAAATTAATATCGATTATATTTTGACACAATCCGCTATTTTTAACAATGAAGCTCGTCACTTACTTACTGTTTTCGCCCAAGAACTGATTTATACTTTGGCTTTAACTTAAATATCCATTTTGTTCGGTGCGTCCATAACCAATAAACAATTTCAAGATTTTGTGCATTTGCAGTCCAAGGATACTGCAAAAAGACGATTAAAGTCTTTGAACCTACCAACAAAAAGCACTAATAAAGGCAGAAAGTACCTCAAACCTTGAAACTAATGACGGCTTAAATGGATATATCGGCGAAAATCGGAATATATCAGCGAAAAAATCAATATATCGGCAAAACATCTAAATTGCACCAACCTAAAAAAGGCTCCGATAATCGGAGCCGTAAACACATCATTTATAGCTTAAAACGAGTAATTGTATTTTTTAACGCTTCAGCTTGTCCTTTTAATTCGGAGGCAAGCTTTTCAACATTTTCAATAACCGCTGCCTGCTGGTTTGTTGCCGTCGTAACCTCTTGTGCACCGGCAGACGTTTCTTCAGCAATTGCGGCCACTTCTTGCGATTGGGTGGAGGTATGAACGATGCTTTCCATTTGTTTGTCGACTAATGCTGTAATTGCTGTGACCGATTCAGCCATTTCATTGACTGTTTTCGTCATTTCCTCAATGACATTATTTGTTTTAGCACCTTTTTCTGCTTCTGCATTGGCCACTTCAACTTGGTTGGCAATTTGTTGAACGACATTTTGTACTTCTTCCTGAATATTTTTAATCAGTTCAGAAATACCCTGCACGGCTTTTCCACTTTCGTCAGCGAGGGTCCGGACTTCCTCCGCTACGACAGCAAAGCCCTTGCCATGTTCACCAGCCCGCGCCGCTTCAATGGAAGCATTCAACGCTAATAAATTCGTTTGAGCTGCAATATCGCCTACAAGCTGAATAATTTGTTCTACTTTTGCAGCGTTATCTTCCAATCGTTTAACCGTTTGCAAGGAATCTTCATTTTCCTTTGCAAGACGTTGAATACCGGATACTAATGAATGAATAATATCTTTTGATTCTTGAAGATCCTGTACCAGTTCGCGCGAAACATTTCCAGAACTCTTAGCTGTCTCCTGAACCTCTTCTGCAATGCGGATTACATCTTCAACAGACTCTGCTGTTGCTTGAATCGACACTGCTGAATTATCTGCTCCCATCGAAATTTCGCTAATCGTTCTTGCAATCGCTTCTGCTTGTTCAGCAGCAGCAGAGGATTCACGGGAAATGGAGATTACTTTTTCATTCGTCGCTTGGAAGTTTTCATCAATTTTTTGCACCATTTCTTTCAGGTTGAAAAGCATGTGATTGAAAGCAACTCCTAGAGCACGAATCTCATCATCGGATTTTGAAAGTTCAACATCAACGGAGATATCGCCATGGGCCGCCTTCAACGCAACCTTTTCCAATTTTTGCAACGGTTTAATAATAAATCCGGCTGCTAGAAAAGCCAAGATACCAGACCAAATAATCCCTAAGCTTAATGTAATAATCGTGAATGTAATTTCTCCGAATGGCAGCATATCTTGAATAATTGGATATAAAAAGTAAATAAATAGTCCACTCGTTGTATAAGTAATGAGTGCAAGCGTCGTAATAAATAAGACCAATTTTTTTCTTAGGCCAAACTTATATTTCTTTTTCTCCTCCATCTTCTTCCTCCCTAAATGTCTCCGAGACCATTAATTTCTCGATTATTTTCTTTATATTCTCACTGATGTCAATATAGGTCTTTCTATATGTTTCTAAGGAGCCACCAAATGGATCGTGAATATCACTATTTATTTTTTCACCTGCAAATTCCTTTAAAGTAAATACTTTCCCCTCAGAGTTTGGAAACATAGAGAGAACAGTTCGCTTATGGCTTTCCGTCATCGTGAATATATAAGAAGCCCAATCCACTAACCCCTTCGTAAGCATAGACGACTGGTGAACGTGCTCAATACTCTCTTCTTCCAATATTTTTTGTACATGCGATGATGCAGGTGCCCCATCCATTGCATATACTCCAGCAGATTTCACTTCAATTCCAGGAATTTTTTTACTTTTTAAAATAGCTTCTGCCATTGGACTTCTGCAAGTATTACCTGTGCAAACAAATAGTATGCGAGTCACCCTGGTTCCCCCTTCTTTCTACATTATAAGACATTTTTATTAGAAAAGAAGAATTTTTTTACAAAAAAAACACCATCTATAGTCCTAGTCGAATATTTATGTCCTGAATGAAACCTTTCCCATCATTAAGATAAACCATTCAAGCCTGTTGTATTTCCCTTTCTAATATTTCTCATTATATCCTCTATCTCTCTGAAACAAAATAAAAAAAAGCTGCCATTTTACAGCAGCAGCAATTTTATTCCAAACGCAAGCAAAATGCCGCCACCAAGGGCTTCGCTATACGTTCCCAACCAGCCTTGTACTTTTCTTCCTAGCAATAAGCCAAGCCATGTAAGAATACATGCTCCCAACCCAAAACAAACAAGAACTAACACCGTTTTTGCCCCGTAAATTCCTAAGGTCAAGCCTACGGAAAAACTGTCAATACTCACCCCTAGCGCAAAAAGAAGGAGCCCTAAACCAACGGGTGTGAACCGTGATTCTTCCTCCTTTTTAAAGCTTGATAAAATCATTTGTACTCCTAAAAGAAGCAATAGCCCCCCGCCAAGCAGGGCTGCAACCTCTCCAAATTGTTTTGACAGAAAGCGACCAGCCACCATTCCCAGCATTGGCATTAGCACATGGAAACAGCCGATTGTGATCCCGATTTTAAGGATTTGCTTCAATCTTATTGGGATCATTCCCATTCCTAACCCTACGGAGAATGCATCCATCCCAAGAGCAAATGCCATTATCATTAGTGTGATCATTTCTCCAATTATTTCAGACATCCATGCGCCCCCTTTGGATCTGCTATTTCAGCATAT
Source organism: Robertmurraya siralis (assembly GCF_005502275.1). Classification (GTDB taxonomy): domain Bacteria; phylum Bacillota; class Bacilli; order Bacillales; family Cytobacillaceae; genus Robertmurraya; species Robertmurraya siralis. Next base: position 61,608 of record NZ_SWLZ01000005.1, on the reverse strand, counting down.
GCATGTCCATAAGGGGACAAGAACTAGAAATCATTTTGTAACATAAATGTAATATTCTAATTTTCCGGGATCACCTTATGCCCAGCTGCTTTCAAAAGGCGATTCATAATCGCTACACCAACTCCTTCATGAACGAAGGTTTCACTAAAAATAATGTCCACTTCCGATTTGTTGAAGCTTCTAAGCGCATCATACAATCCACTCGCTACAGACTCTAGTCTGCTTCTTTGTCCACAAACCCGAACGATGTCACTATCATAATATTCTCGGTTCTCTTCCGTGGTCAGCACACCGACCTTAAGACCCTCTCGTTTCTTTTCAGAGATGAGCTGTTGAATATATTCTCGACTTCCTTTTACTAAAAAAAGAGGCGCATCAGGTGCATAATGGGTATATTTCATTCCAGGTGACTTTGGCGCCTTATCCTGATTTGTCAACGCTGGATCAACCTTGATGAAACCAATTTCCGCTTCTAGCTGTTCCTTTGTAACACCGCCAGGCCGCAAGATTTGTGGAATGTCACCCGTGCAATCTAAGACGGTTGATTCCACTCCAATACCCGTTGGCCCACCATCCACAATGGCGGATACTTTCCCATTTAAGTCTTCCCAAACATGCTCTGCCGTTGTCGGACTAGGCCTGCCAGAACGGTTTGCACTCGGCGCTGCAATGGGGAGACCTGACGCTTGAATGAGCGCCAAAGCAACCGGATGTTCAGGCATGCGGATTGCAACTGTGGATAACCCCGCAGTTGCAAGTTCAGACAGTACCCCTGCTTTCTTTTGAAAAATAATCGTTAAAGGACCTGGCCAAAACTTTTCCATTAAAAGCTTCGCCGTCTGCGGAATGTCCGCAACAAACTCCTCAATTTGCTGAAATTCACTTATATGAATAATTAACGGATTATCACTCGGTCTTCCTTTTGCTGCAAAAATCTTCCTCACCGCAGCATCTGACTTTGCGTTTCCACCCAAACCATAAACGGTTTCCGTCGGAAAGGCGACAACCTCATTTTTCGCTAATCTATCTGCAGCATCTATTATTTGTGGATATGTTGACAGATTATCCACATTTTTATCCACTTTCAAGTATAATGTATCCATAATCTTCCACCTTCTTTTTCCTTCCATCTAAACGGTACTTTCCTACTTTATCACGTAAAAAAGTATAAGAGAAGGGGATATGATTCTCAAGTTTTATCCACAAATTGTGGATAAAACTGTTTGAAAAGTGGATAACTTTGTGGATATATCCACATTATTCAAGTTTTAAACACATAAATAACGAATTGTCCACATTCATAATATGTTTCACATGCTCTGAAGCAAATAATCCTTTAGGCAAATTCTCTTTATCTTCTCTGTCAAAACCCAATACTGAAAATAACGATAGCGCAGAGCGTTTGTTTGTTGCAAGATATAGACTTTCAAACTTTTTTTCCCGGGCAAGCTTAAGCATTTGTTCAAGAAGAAAAAGTAAATCATTTTCACTAAGTTTTTGCGTCATTGCTAAAGAACGTAGTAAGCCATATGCCCCTAACGGCTCTATCCCTATTGTTGCCAGGATTCGTTCATCCTCATCTTCCAGAATTAAAAAGTAATCGATCGCTGCTTCGACCCCTTCTGTTCCAAGGTTCGCCTTTTCTAGAAATGCTACTAACTTATCCTTATCTTTCATTCGGGCACAACGTACTAATGCTTCCACCTACTAACACCTCTTTTTTTAATATCTACTCTATTAATATGTGGATATGTTGTAGATAGAACACTTTTTGCTAGAATACATTGTACTACGTTCATTTGCATTTTCTGTACGTAATCAGAAGATCCGAATCCTATTATCCAAAGATCTTTTCAAAAATTTCTACTAGGAAGAACTTTACTTTCACTTCTTCTTCTTCATCCTCGACGAAAAGCGGCTCCTCTTGATTCTCTTGATTCTCTTGTTCGACTTCCACCGATTCTTCGTCTATCCCTTCACTTACTGCTACACTGTTGGAAAAATCAAGGAAGCATAGCGGGGGAAAAAGAACACACCACCAGTTCGCACCTTGCCCTTCTCCAATCGTAACAAGAATTGCCTCGTATTCACCTGCTGGATAGAGAAACTCACCGTATAGCTTTGTTGGAAATTCGACTTTTTTATCGTAAGCAGCTTCCACTTTATCGGTGCTGCCGTTATCACGTACTACGTTTTCTGCAATCTTTTGAATGTCCGGCATTCTTGACTCTATTAATCTGCGTGCTGCTTCTACAGAAGTTAAATCCTCCACCCATGCTGTAATTTCTGCATTAATGGCATCGCGGACTTTTCTTTTCATCTCTTGATCTTTTTCATGATCACTATTTGCTAAAATACGCAACCGAATCGCTTCATTCGGAATCACAACTAAGTCATTCGCAGTTACTTCATTTTTAGGAATATATAAACTAAAAATTGTTCCAATTGACAGAATTAAAATATATGCCATTGCTACTGTTTTGGCTTTCATGTTTGACCACCCCTTCACCACACAGTGTGGACAGGAGTTGAGAATCTTAAACTATTAAAATTAAAATTTTTTACCAGTCGTGTTTTTCCGATTTCGGTCTTTAATTAAATATATCGGCCTTCATTGTGTTATATCGGTCTTTATCAAATTATATCGGCCTTAAAATCAATATATCGGTCTTCATCCCGTTTTATCGGTCAAACAAAAAAGGGCTTCCTAAGAAGTCCTTCTCGTCATCCCCATTCAGCAAACACCATGCGATCCTTGCCATTAATATCATGGATAATTTCAACGCTTGCCTGCGAAAAGGCATCCTGCACCAATTGCGCCACAAGCTCACCTTGCCCAGCCCCAACTTCAAAAGCAATCATTGCCTTTTCATTCATAACAAATGGCAATTGCTCCAGTAAGCGGCGATAAATGTCAAGCCCATCGTTCCCTGCAAAAAGAGCTCGATGTGGCTCGTGCTCTGTAACTACTACCGACATCGTTTCCCGATCCCCTTCAGGAATATAGGGGGGATTCGAAAGAAGAACATCAAATTTTTGCCCTTTTTCCATGAAAGGTGTTAGTAAATCGCCTTCAACAAAAGAAATCTCCGCTCCTAGCTCAGTTGCATTTTGCTTCGCTACCTCAAGAGATTCCCTGGCAATATCTGTCGCTGTGACGATGAGGTTTTCCCTTTCCAGCTTCATCGTTATCGCTATAGCCCCACTGCCCGTCCCGATGTCCACAAGAGAAGCGGCCTTATCCCCAAACTTTTCCTTTATCCGCTGTAGAGCATGATAGACAAGCTCTTCCGTTTCTGGTCTTGGAATAAGAACTTCTCTATTAACTGAAAAAGTTCGACCGTAAAATTCCTCGTATCCGATTAAATATTGTACCGGCTCCCCTTCACCATGTTGATGGACTGCCTTTGCAAAAGCTAGCCAAACGTCCTGCGGAAGCTCATCACGGAAGCTCGCAAACAATTTTGCTCGGCTCGTACCCATATAATGACGAAGCAATAATTCCCCCGCATTTTCATCGCGACCCCGTTCCGTTAAAAAAGAAGAAGCCCACTTGAGGGCTTCGAACACTTTCTTACACATCTGAAGCACTTTCCAATTTTGCGGACTGATCTTCTAGAATTAAAGCGTCAATAATTTCATCCAATTTCCCTTGCAAAATTTGATCGAGCTTTTGAATGGTTAATCCGATACGATGATCTGTCACACGATTTTGCGGGAAGTTGTATGTGCGAATGCGCTCTGAACGATCGCCTGTTCCAACAGCAGATTTCCGATTTTGGTCATATTCTGCTTGCGCTTCTTGTTGAAATTTATCGTATACGCGAGCACGCAATACTTTCATTGCCTTATCCCTGTTTTTATGCTGGGACTTTTCATCCTGACAAGTAACAACAATGCCGGTAGGAATATGGGTTAAACGTACAGCCGACATGGTCGTGTTGACGCTCTGTCCACCCGCACCAGAAGAAGCGTATGTGTCAAAGCGAATATCTTTATCATGGATTTCAACTTCAACATCTTCTGCTTCTGGCAAAACAACTACTGTCGCTGTAGAAGTATGAATACGTCCACCAGATTCAGTCTCAGGAACACGCTGAACACGATGTGCTCCATTTTCAAATTTAAGCTTTGAATAAGCACCATTTCCATTGATCATAAAGATAATTTCTTTAAATCCGCCTACACCAGTGGAGCTGGATTCAATTACTTCTATTTTCCAGCCCTGTGCTTCTGCAAAACGGCTGTACATGCGATAAAGATCTCCTGCAAACAAGGCAGCCTCATCGCCACCAGCAGCCCCACGAATTTCCATTATTACGTTCTTATCATCATTTGGATCTTTAGGAATCAGAAGAATCTTTAAACGAGCTTCAAGCTCTTCCACCCTTTCTTCTAGTTCACTAAGCTCTTCCTTTACCATTTCACGCATTTCAGGATCGAGCTTTTCCTCAAGCATCGCTTTTGCATCTTGAAATTGCGAGCGCACCTCTTTATATTCGCGGTAAACGTCGACTGTTTCTTGAATATCTGACTGTTCCTTAGAGTACTCTCGTAATTTCTTCGGATCATTAACAATTTCCGGATCGCTCAGTAGTTCATTTAACTTCTCATAACGGTCTTCTACCGCTTGTAATCGATCAAACATGTGTTTCACCTCAGGTTTATTTCCCTTATAAAGGGTTTGACATCCATTCATTTATAAAAACTTTACTAATTGGCATTTTATCATTAGTTTTCAATTATTGATTTGTGGACTCCATCAAATACCCATAACATTCTAATTATAGTATAGAGGTAAAACATCGTCAAAACCAAACAGAAAAAAACATGCCCAAGTTTGAGCATGCTTTTCATTAATCCTCATTAACCTTGACTTCGATATCATAACTAGGGAGTGCGGCAATCAAAATTTTATGGAGTTTAGCCTGCGCCTCCATTTTTTCCTTTGCGGAAAGATTTTTATCTGTATGAGCCGTTACCCATAAATCTTTGCCGTTAATCCAAACAGAATCAGGAGTGAATTCACCAGTATCAGAAATGACCTTTTTCGCATGCTCGATATCCGTTCCTTGATTACGTTCTGAACCTGTATGAATTAAATTCGGATTTTGGTCAGACATTGTCCTTCCAGGAAGTTCACGATTCATTACATTCGTTTCGGTCGGATTTTTATCTTCAACCAGTTCATTTTGCAGTGCGCCATTACAGGCCGTTAAGCAGAAAAGAAAGACAAGCAACGAAAATTTCTTCATTCATCTCACATCCTTCACTATTCTCTTTTTAGAATGCCCAATTTTCGAAAATGTGAAGAAGAAGTTATTTCCTTTTTGTTTAATCGCGATATGTTTTTATAAAAATCAATATTTTTAATTCAAAATGAAAAATAATTAATTAATTTTATTTAAAATATCAATTTTTATTATTTACTATTTAAATTATTTGATATATAATCAAAACAAACAAAGGAAAGGGTTTTAATAATGACTTATAAAATCATTACAAACTGTCCTGTCTGCAGTAAAACATTGAAGGTTACAAAGCTACACTGCTCCCATTGTCATACAACCATTGAGAATGAATTTGAATTGTCTAAACTAGCTTCATTGTCAAAAGAACAGCTTCATTTTGTTGAGATATTTTTAACATGCCGAGGAAATATCAAAGAAGTTGAAAAAGAACTGGGGATCTCTTATCCAACCGTTCGCGGGAAATTAACCGATATCATTTCGGCACTTGGATATGAATCAAAGAAGAAAAATGAAGTAGATGAGAAGAAAGTTGTAACGATGTTAGAAAATGGAGAGATTACTGCAGAAGAAGCCATTAAGCTGTTAAAAGAAGAATAGGAGGAATGAGCGATGAGAGAGGAAATTGCCAAAATATTAACAATGGTTCAAGATGGAAAAATTGATGCCGATAAGGGGGCAGAACTGATTCAAATTTTACAGGACAAAGAAGAATCTACAGAGTTGTTTGTTGAAAAACCAAAAACGAACAATTACTTAGACAAAATGCTCAAAGTTCGAATTCAATCAACGGATAACGATAATGTAACAGTCAATTTGCCCCTAAAGCTTGTTAAGGTCGTTTTAATGGCCGGTCACAGCATCGCGGCAAGCATCCCTGAGTCCGAGAAATATATAAAGGATATTGATATAAATCTTATTATTGATGCAATTGAAAATGAATTGGATGGCCCCATTGTTGATGTGAAGTCAGCAAACGGCGATACCGTTTCTGTCATCATTGAATAGTGAGTGATTATGATACATTTAAAAGTGAAAACAAAGGACATCCATTTTTCCATCCCCATTCCGTATGCTATATTAGACATCGGCATCTCGATTTTATCTTCAAAATTGGTTCAACAACAGCTTAGCAAGCGGACAAAAGAACACTTTGAAAGAAAAAAAATGGACTATACCCTTCCACCAATTGAAAAAGAAATGCTTAAGCCAATCATCAGAGAGTTAAAAAATTATAAGGGCCTTGTTCTCGTGGATATTAAAGATAAGGACGGTACGGAGGTTCATATAAGATTATAATCAGCAACGGACAGTGGTTTTTCACCAACAAAAGGCAGCGGGACTGATGTGCCCCGTAAAGTTAGACACCATTCTAATTTACGGGGTGTTTTTTATGGTTAAATTTACTGCGGAAGACAAGCGTGGGCCTCGGTCGCAGGCGCTCCCGTGGGATCCCACCTGTTCCGGCAAATTCACCCGGAGTCAAGGCCCCCCAAAATGATTCTTTTAAAAGCAGGTTGACATGTCCAAGTGGTCATCTTCTTTAAATTCATGGCAGCAAACGTTCGCATCGCCTACAAGTGGCTTTCTTACCTTTTCCATAATCTTCTCAACAAAACAAAAGCACAGAGCGCCTTCGTAATAATTCGGAAAGCAGATTTCCTGCGAAAAATAAAAAACAAGGAAAGAAACACACGCCATTTCCTTTACCTGCTATAGTTAAAAGATCTCTTCAAATAGTTGCCGCACTACGTCAAACTGACTTAGATATGTTTTTTTTTGCTAGCACGTTCGGCGACTTTGGAACTTCATGATGATGGCGACAACGGGCCTCATATGCTTCTGCTGCTCCTACTAAAATAATAGGATCATCATAGGAAGCAGGACTGCCGTTAATTAAACGTTGTGTGCGACTAGCCGGCGAACCGCACACTGTGCAAACTGCTTGAAGCTTTGTGACCGATTCTGCAATCGCCATTATATTTGGCATTTGCCCGAAAGGCTCGCCGCGGAAATCCTGATCGAGCCCCGCAGCAATGACACGATGGCCACTATCTGCTAAATGCTGAATAACGCTCACGATCTCTGAATCAAAAAATTGAACTTCATCGATGGCCACTATCTCTTCATTTGATTCAATATATTTAAAAATATCTGTTGAATGAGCGATTGGAATAGCATTGAATGATGTACCATTATGAGAGACAACAGCATCGCTGCTATAGCGGTTATCAATTTTCGGCTTAAAAACAACCACTTTCTGTTTCGCGTATTCAGCCCTACGAACGCGGCGAATCAGTTCCTCCGATTTACCAGAAAACATGCTTCCGCACACTACTTCCACCCAGCCGTGATGATTTACTACATACATGTACAGGTCTCTCCTTCCATGATACATACGATTCGAACCAATGTCACCATGTTCTAGCTTCAACTAGGAGAAGCTTCCTTTCCACTTGCACAATGACTTGGACTCAATCTATGTAAAAATGATCGATATAAATCCTTGGAAATTTGGCAAAATTGAAATAAAAAACAGGCAAAGGTTCTGCCTGTTTAATGATTGATTATTGTTGTTGTGATTTAAGGCCATATTTCTTATTGAAACGGTCAACACGTCCGCCAGCTTCAGCGAATTTTTGACGTCCAGTATAGAATGGATGGCACTCAGAACAAGTTTCAACACGGATTTCTTCTTGAACAGAACCTGTTTCAAACTCGTTACCGCAAGCACATTTCACCGTTGCTTTTTTATAATTTGGATGAATTCCTGATTTCATTCCTTTTCATCTCCTTCCGCCCTGAATCTTTCGAAACAGAGTTATCATATACAGCATAGTATGGCCATGCTGTCTAAAAATCATAAACGCACAAAATCTATTATAACAGCGAGAGATCTGTTTTGCAATATGAGAATTTTTTCACACCATATAGATTTTGTCTTATGCCAACCTCCCTTTAAAAGATATGCATTTTTTCAGGAAAATGCTTAAAATTAGCTTAAGAATTTAAGATCGCTTCGCTTTAATCTCCTCATCAAGCTTGGCAAAGAACTCTTCATTCGATTTTGTTGATTTAAGCTTACGTAAAAATTTATCCACAAAATCTGGACTATCCGTCATTGATTTACGGATTGCCCACAGCTTATCTAAATGATCCTTCGGAATAAGTAGTTCTTCTTTACGTGTACCAGAACGACGAATATCAATCGCAGGGAAAATCCTTCTCTCGGCAAGGCCGCGATCAAGGTGAAGCTCAAGATTCCCTGTCCCTTTAAATTCTTCGTAAATAACATCATCCATACGGGATCCTGTATCGACAAGAGCTGTCGCTAAAATCGTCAAGCTGCCGCCCTCTTCAATATTTCGGGCTGCCCCAAAGAAACGCTTTGGTCGATGAAATGCAGCAGGATCAATTCCTCCGGAGAGAGTTCGTCCACTCGGCGGGATGACAAGATTATAGGCACGGGCAAGACGTGTAATGCTATCCATTAAGATAATAACATCTCTTTTATGCTCAACAAGCCTCATTGCTCTTTCAAGGACGAGCTCTGCAACTTTAATATGGTTCTCAGGAACTTCATCAAAGGTCGAGCTGACAACATCACCTGCGACAGAACGCTCAATATCTGTTACTTCTTCCGGACGTTCGTCAATGAGAAGAACGATTAACTCCGCTTCAGGATGATTCGTGGTGATACTATTGGCAATTTGTTTTAATAACACTGTTTTACCTGCCTTTGGCGGCGCCACGATTAAACCGCGCTGTCCAAATCCAACTGGTGCGATTAAATCCATAATTCTCGTAGACATGTGCTTCGGTGTTGTTTCAAGCTTCATTTGTCTATCTGGATAGAGTGGAGTTAAGGCCGGGAAATGAACACGTTCTTTCGCTGATTCTGGGTCATCTCCATTCACTGCTTCAACATGAAGAAGGCCGAAATAACGCTCATTTTCTTTAGGAGGGCGCACTTTACCTGAAACTTTATCACCGTTTCTTAAATCAAATCTTCTAATTTGCGATGCAGAAATATAAATATCTTCTGAGCTAGGGGAATAGTTTATCGGGCGCAGGAAACCGAATCCTTCAGATTGAATAATCTCAAGTACTCCCTCCATGAAGAAATAACCTTCCTGCTCTGCACGTGCTTTGAGGATGGCAAATATTAGTTCTTTTTTTGTTAGTTTACTGTAGTAAGATACTCTATAAGTTTTTGCAAGTTCATAGAGTTCTTTTAGCTTCATATTTTCTAAGCCTGAAATTGTTAATTCCATCATTACACCACTCTTTAATTTTTATAAATTGGATTTTTTATCTTGAGCCTCTAGTTTGACGAACTATTTTTTATTTATTGATCACGGGACTTCGCTAAAAAATAAGGAAAGAATTCATTTTGAGGCTATAAGAAGCATGAGAAGAGATAAATTCACTTATTTTCAGTCAATTTCATCGATCAGAAAAATGCCTTGGTTTGGAAAATCCCGATTGGGAAAACGAACGTATAAATATCGTTTTATATACTTCGCCTAAATTGTGAGAACTTGACTTCAATAAAAAACAATTTTTATTTTACCCTGTTTTATAAATAGTAATCAATATAAATTTTTAATTTGGTTGTCATGTTAGGAAGGTTTTTTGTTTTGGAAGGAGTTGATGTCTTCCTGTTGACCTCAACTTTCTTAAACCTTTGTTTTGATCTCTCGTTATTCTAGGTTGCAGCTCTGGCTCAAATATGGGAGGAGCCAGAGCGTGAATAGGTTATTTTATCACTAAATGAGGTTTCTTTTTAAGGCTGTGGCGACCCTCAACAAAGCGTACTGTTCCCGACTTGGCTCTCATGACGATTGAGTGAGTAGAACCGTATGCCCCATTGTATTGCACACCTTTCAGTAGTTCACCGTCTGTAATACCAGTTGCTGCAAAGATGGCATCATCCCCCTTCACAAGGTCATCCATCCGCAGCACCTTATTCACCTCGATCCCCATCTTCTTGCATCGTTCTAATTCTGCATCGTCCTGAGGAAGAAGTCTTCCTTGAAGTTCACCACCTAAGCATTTTAAGGCGACTGCTGCAAGCACTCCCTCCGGGGCTCCACCTGTGCCGAATAAAATGTCTACCCCCGTCCGATTAAATGCCGTATTATACGCACCAGCAACGTCTCCATCATTAATTAATTTAATACGCGCACCAGCTTCACGGATCTCTTCAATGATTTTGGCATGGCGCGGACGATTCAATACCGTTGCCACAACATCCTCGATATCTTTATTTTTAGCTTTTGCAACCGCTCTTAAATTATCAGTGACAGAAGCATTAATATCAACTTGACCGACAGATTCCGGACCCACAGCAATTTTGTCCATATACATGTCTGGAGCATGAAGCAGGTTGCCCCGGTCAGCAATTGCAATTACTGCCAGCGCATTCCATCCTCCTGAAGCGACAATATTCGTCCCTTCCAGAGGATCGACAGCAACATCCACTTCAGGTCCGTTTCCAGTTCCTAGCTGTTCACCAATATAAAGCATCGGCGCTTCGTCCATTTCACCTTCACCGATTACGACTGTACCTCTCATCGGGATCGTGTTAAAAACATCTCTCATCGCTGTTGTCGCAGCATCATCAGCTTCGTCCTTTTTTCCTCTACCCATCCAACGAGCAGATGACAATGCAGCCGCCTCTGTGACACGAACCAATTCCATTGATAAACTTCTTTCCATCGGTCTTCCTCCCCCAACTATCCTCCAGCATATGAACGACTGAAGTAACAATCTGCCATTTCTAGTTTGTTTAAGCTTGTTTCATTTGCTCCATCTCTTCTTTCGAAAGCTGCTCTCTCCAAATTGTTGCTCCTAAGCCTTCGAGCTTTTCAACTAGATGACTATAGCCTCTATCTATATGGTCGACTCCAGTAATTTCGGTGACCCCTTCTGCAATTAATCCAGCTATTATTAAAGACGCCCCTGCACGCAGGTCACTTGCCTTTACTTTAGCTCCTTGAAGTTTGACCGGACCGCTAACAATTGCCGAACGCCCCTCCACCTTAATATTAGCATTCATTCTTCGCAACTCATCAATATGCTTAAAGCGGGCACCATAAATCGTATCCGTGACAACGCTCGTTCCTTCTGCTTTTGTTAACAATGAGGTAAAAGGCTGCTGCAGGTCAGTTGGAAACCCTGGATATACAAGCGTTTTTATATCTACCGCTTTAAAAATATCCGCTTTTCCAACAAAGACCTGATCATCCTTCGTCTCAATCGGAACGCCCATTTCCCTCAATTTGGCAATTAATGATTCAAGGTGTTGAGGGATAATGTTATCGATAAGAATTCCTTCACCCACCGCTGCACCTAAAATCAAATATGTGCCCGCCTCGATCCGATCAGGAATGATCGTATGTCTGCAGCCATGAAGCTCATCAACACCGTCGATACGGATGACATCTGTACCTGCTCCCTTAATCTTAGCGCCCATATTCGTTAAAAGGGTGGCGACATCAATAATTTCAGGTTCTTTCGCTGCATTTTCAATAATCGTACGTCCTTTTGCGCGGACAGCTGCAAGCATAATATTGATGGTCGCTCCAACACTGACCACATCTAAATAAATTCTAGCACCAACTAATTCGTCGGCACGCAAATAAATGGCTCCCTGCTCGTTTGTTACACTCGCACCCAATGCTTCAAAACCTTTTATATGCTGGTCAATCGGTCTCGGGCCTAAATGGCATCCTCCTGGCAAACCGATGACGGCCTTCTTAAAGCGTCCGAGCATCGCTCCCATTAAATAATAGGAGGCCCGAAGCTTTTTCACTTTCCCATTCGGCAATGGCATGGAAATCATTGAAGAAGGATCTACGGTCATTTCATGATTAGAAAACTGCACAGATCCACCAATCTCCTCTAGAAGACTTTTCAGTAACTCGACATCAGAAATCTCCGGCAAACCTTCAATCGTAACAGGTGAATCGGCTAATATAGTCGCCGGGATAAGAGCCACAGCGCTGTTTTTGGCACCGCTTATCCGCACTGTCCCTGTTAAAGGGTAACCGCCTGCAATTTTGAGCTTATCCATCTCTGACTCCCTTCTAAGTATGATGTTGTCATTTACAGGTAGCTTCCTCCAAACATCACGACTTTGATGATGAAAGAATATGGGTCAATCAATCTACTCGCTTATTTAGCAATATAGACATGTTCAAGCAAATACATTCGTTGTTTTTAAAATGATTATTTCATTAACCACTTTACCATAAATGTAGAGCTTGGCACCTCGCCTATGTTTGTAAAAAATACATGTATTATGTTGTTTCTCGATTTTTCCAATCTGCTAAAAATGCCTCAATTCCTTTATCCGTTAAAGGATGATTGCACAGTTGCAGAATTACCTTATAGGGAATAGTTGCGATATGGGCACCTCGTAAAGCTGCCTCTGTTACATGTTGTGGATGTCTAATAGATGCTGCAATAATTTCAGTTTCAATATCGTGGATAGCGAAGATTTCAGAAATAGTGGAAATAAGCTCTAAGCCATTATGACCGATATCATCAAGTCTTCCGAGAAATGGCGAAACGTAAGAAGCTCCAGCACGAGCTGCTAACAAAGCTTGATTAGCACTAAATATCAATGTCACATTCGTTTTAATTCCTTCTTTCGAAAAAACAGATACTGCTTTTAAACCTTCCGGTGTCATCGGCACTTTGATCGTGATGTTTGGTGCTATTTTTGCCAGTTCACGCCCTTCGCGGATCATTCCTTCTGCCTCAAGCGAGATAACCTCTGCACTAACGGACCCTGGAACGAGAGCAGTAATTTCACGAAGGCGTTCCTCGAATGTAACATTTTTCTCTTTTGCTACAAGCGATGGGTTTGTTGTCACACCAGCGATAATACCAATGGAAAAAGCTTCTTTAATTTCTTCTATATTTGCCGTATCAATAAAAAATTTCATCGTCCATTTCTCCTTTTTCATTATATGTATGCTATCAAGCACTACTATTGACTCAATTAAGCAAAAGAGCATATCCTCCCAAAATAAGAGGCAAATTCAAGAATAATGAAATTAAAACCGCCTTAAGGGAAAAGGCGGTTTTATGTCGACATGTTCATTGTTTTGGAAATATTACGCTTTTCCTGAAGAACCAAATTCACGCATTTTGCCAATAACCGTTTCTTTAATTGCTTCACGTGCTGGTCCAAGATATTTACGCGGATCGTACACTTCAGTGTCTGCCGCAAGCACTTCACGTACTTTTTTCGCAGATGCAATTTGGTTTTCAGTATTTACGTTAATTTTGGCTGTTCCTAAAGATACTGCCCTTTGAATATCCTTTGTTGGAATACCAGTTCCGCCATGAAGAACTAGAGGCAGGCCTGTTGCTTTGCCGATTTCCTCCATTTCTTTAAAGCCAAGATTAGGTTCTCCTTTGTAAGGTCCATGAACGGAACCTAATGCTGGAGCAAGGCAGTCAATGCCTGTTAGCTTCACTAGTTCTTCGCACTCTTTTGGATCAGCATAAATAACGCCGTCTGCCACGACATCATCCTCTTGACCGCCAACTGTGCCAAGCTCAGCCTCTACAGAAACACCTTTTGAATGTGCATATTCAACTACTTTTTTCGTTGTTTCAACATTCTCTTCAAAAGGGTGATGTGAAGCGTCGATCATTACAGAAGTAAAACCTGCATCAATCGCTTCCTTACATTTATCAAAGCTTGACCCGTGATCTAAATGAATCGCCACTGGAATTGTAATTTTATAGTCTTCTAAAAGCCCTTCAACCATTTTAACAACAGTTTTAAAGCCTCCCATATAACGACCTGCACCCTCAGATACGCCAAGAATTACTGGAGATTTCTCCTCCTCAGCAGCTTGTAAAATCGCTTGTGTAAACTCTAGATTATTAAGGTTAAATTGGCCGACAGCATAGCCGCCCTCTTTTGCTTGAATAAGCATTTCCTTCATTGAAACTAAAGGCATTTTTCTTCCTCCTTTTACATGATCTATTCTCCCAACAGCTGAATTCTTTAAGAGTTTTCCCTTTATAAATCCCGGTTATGTACTTATCATTCAAGCATTGTGAAGAATGACCCTGTAAAACATTCTACCAAATATGCTCAAGAAAAGCTATGCAGATTGTGGACAAAGGCAAAAATATGTAAAAGACAAAAAACTATCAAAGCAATTGAAACCGTTGTCTTTGAGCGCTCAAAACAAAGAAATCCTATTGCAGCAAGCACCCATTCCAAAACAGTATTGTTCATAAAAATTTAATATCATTTTACTCTTCCGCAACAGAAATATATTTTTTTACGGCTTCACGAATATCATCAATGTCAAACGGCTTGGCAAAATGAGCTAAAGCACCCAAATTTTTAGCCTCTTGGATCATATCCAATTCTCCATATGCAGTCATAATAATGACTCGAATTTCATTATTCATGAGCTTCATTCTTTTAAGAATCTCAATTCCATCCATCCCTGGAATTTTCATATCAAGTAACACAAGGTCTGGGCAGTTATTTGCCACAATATCTAAAGCCTGTACTCCATTCGCCGCCTGATGGGTTTCGTAACCTTCTTTTTGCAACACCTCATTTAGCAGAATACGAATGCCAAACTGATCATCAACAATTAAAATCTTCCCTTTCATAAAACCACCTCTTCCTCAATTTAGAATCTACTTTGATGCTGTTGTGACAATTTATGTATATGAATTTCAGCATGGCTCAAGTTGATAAAAACAAATAATAGAGGAATAGTTCATTCCTTTTTCCAAATTTTTTAACACCATTCTGAAAGACATTCTGTGTTCAGTTCTTTTCCCCTGATGTAAGAGAAAGAAACCAATAAGAGAAGTGGGCAAATTCTTTTTAAGATATTGCCTGACTATTGATGGAAAATGTTGATAATCCTTCCACCTCATTAAATTCTATTTCTTCCATTCAGATTCCTGCATAATAAATCATTATTTTGCCTTTTTCCAAAAAGCTTGATTATAATCTAGACGAGGAGGTTTTACGATGTTAAAAATGTTTTCCACCCAATTAACGGGTTTATTTAATCGAATACATGAAAAGGAAGAATTTTCATTCGAAGATGGAGCGAGATTGCTCGCACAAGCCGCGGTCGGAGACGGGCTCATTTACCTGTATGGAAAGCAGGAAATGGCAGCTATATTAGCCGAAGCATTTCATAGCAGCGAACCGTTAAAGAATGCTAAGCCTTTGGAAGGTCATGAGCAGGAAGTCACTGCAGCAGATCGAGTTGTTATCTTTTCAAGATATTCCAATGACGAAGAGGCGCTGAAAGTTGCCAAGTGGTTACGGGAACAGAGAATTCCCTTTGTCACCGTTGCAACAAAATCCAACGATGAGAAGGAGTGTATTGCCGCACTCTCTGATGTACATATTAATTTACACGTAACAAGGGCCCTGCTCCCTGATGAAGATGGAAGCCGTTACGGCTATCCAGCTTCCATGGCAGCCCTTTTTGTCTATTACGGATTAACCTTAACCTTAAAGGAAATTTTGGCAGACTACTAGGAGGGCATGTTCGATTAGGGGCCACGATTTGACCGGAGTATTTCCGGATTGTTGCCGATAACGAGGCCGATTCAACCGGAACGAACGCAGGTATTCTCGAATAGACCGAATTCGAAGTCCATTCGTCCGGAACGAACGGGATGGTACCGAGTAGCAGTCAATACGTATGATCGCCGATTTACCTCTTCTCCGACCGTATACTTCTGTTCAGCCGAATACACATACTCGCACAAGCGCCGGTTTGGAGTCGGTCGAGATAAGCTGATATGAACCATTCGCGCACTTTATCCAAACCAAAAAATGGCGTATAAACTGGATCCAGTTATACGCCATTTTCATATTATAATACTTTCGTCCTACTTCTTAATTTTCATGGATGCTTCTACGAAGTCTCTAAATAATGGCTGTGGACGATTTGGTCTTGATGTGAACTCCGGATGAAATTGAGAAGCCACGAACCAAGGGTGGTCTGCTAATTCAATAATTTCCACTAAGCGTCCGTCCGGACTCGTACCAGAGAAAATGAAACCAGCCTCTTCCATTTCTTGGCGATATTTATTATTGAACTCATAACGATGACGATGACGTTCGTAGATTACTTCATCAGCATAAGCAGCATGCGCTTTTGATCCTTCAGTTAGCTTACATGGATATAAGCCGAGACGCAGGGTTCCCCCTAAATCTTCAATATCTTTTTGCTCAGGAAGCAAATCGATAATCGGATGCGTTGTATTTGGAGCTATTTCAGCTGAATGTGCATCTGTATAACCAAGAACATTGCGGGCATACTCTACTGAAGCTAGCTGCATTCCTAAGCAAATACCCAGGAACGGAATCTTATTTTCACGAGCAAACTGCGTCGCAAGGATTTTCCCCTCGATGCCACGGTCTCCAAATCCACCAGGAACAAGAATACCGTCTGCATCTTGAAGAAGAGCCCTTACATTGTCTGCATTCACTTCTTCTGAATTAATCCACTTAATGTCAATGTCTGCATCAAAGGCATAGCCTGCATGCTTTAATGCTTCGACCACAGAAATGTATGCGTCTTGAAGCTCGACATATTTCCCAACAAGGGCAATTTTTGTTGTTTTTGACAAGTTAAGGACTTTATCAACCAATGCTTTCCATTCAGTCATTTCTGCCTCTGGAGCTTGAATTTTTAAATGCTCTAACACAATTTGATCCATATGCTGCTCTTGTAATGTAAGAGGAATCGAGTATAAAGTGCTTGCATCTGGACATTCAATAACAGCTCTTGGATCAATATCACAGAACAGGGCAATTTTATCTTTCATATCTTCAGCAATTGGCATTTCTGTACGAACAACAATGATGTTTGGCTGAATTCCTAAGCTCCTCAGCTCTTTCACGCTATGCTGCGTAGGTTTTGTCTTCATTTCACCTGCCGCTTTAATATAAGGAACTAAGGTGCAGTGGATATACATGACGTTATCACGTCCGATGTCGCTTTTGATTTGGCGGATCGCTTCAAGGAAAGGCAATGATTCGATATCGCCAACCGTTCCCCCGATTTCCGTTATCACGACATCAGCATTCGTTTCTTGACCGGCACGGAACACTCTATCTTTTATTTCATTCGTAATATGTGGAATAACCTGTACAGTTCCTCCTAAATAATCGCCACGACGTTCCTTTTGCAAAACGGTTGAATAAATTTTTCCTGTTGTTACATTGCTGAACTTCGTCACATTAATATCTACAAAACGCTCGTAATGACCAAGGTCTAGATCCGTTTCTGCACCATCATCCGTTACAAAAACCTCTCCGTGTTGGTACGGGCTCATCGTTCCAGGATCCACATTTATATATGGATCGAATTTTTGAATTGTCACGCTCAGGCCTCGGTTTTTCAACAATCTGCCAAGTGAAGCAGCAGTAATTCCTTTTCCTAGCGATGACACCACTCCACCAGTTACAAAGATATATTTTGTCATCAAAAAAATCCCCCTTTAGATTAATTTTTCCTACTTGCATATCCACAAAGCGAAAATAATGATGAAAAACAGTTCTTAATACTTAAACTAAAAATTGCCCGTTTTTCATAAAATAAAACCTCTTTCGCATCGCCTGTGAACCGTTGATATATTTGATATTGCTTGCGTTAGGGGTAATAGATATCTAGAAATTTGCCTATGAAAAGATCAGATGTACCACCTGCACCCATTAGTTTTCTCAATCTTTATTTTTCTTATCGCTGAATGCCAAAAATTGATAAGCTATTTATTTTGGACTACTCTTCATAAAGCTCGCGAGACTCTTCTATGGAAATAAAAGAGTCTCCCTTTTAGATAAAATAAAAACGCCCCACTTACAAATTATTGTAAGGGAGCGTAAATCATATCACTATTGTCGTTCCTTTTTTAAGGAGCCCAAAAATGATTCTACAAGCCTCTTATAAAAAAGTCAAGATTATAAATCCTCTTCCTCGTCTTCATCCAGATCATCATCTAAATCATCAAAGTCGTCTTCATCGTCATCAGCCGTTAGAAGATCATCATCGTCATCCTCAAAATCTTCATCGAAGTCCTCATCGTCTTCGTCAAGATCTAGTAGATCATCGTCATCTTCATCAGCGAGAATATCATCATAATCGATATCGTCTTCATCGTCATCCTCTTCGAACTCAAGGTCTTCATCCAATACTTTCTTAGCCTTCTTCTTCTTTGGCTTAGTTGGTGTGATCACTTCTTCTTCAGATTGATCAACTGGATACCAAACTCGCAGTCCCCAGCGGTTCTCACCTAACGAGAGAAAACGACCATCAATATTTAAATCGGTATAGAACTGAGCAATTTTTGCTCGTACTTCTTCTTCCGTTAACCCTAATGTTGCCGTAATTTCATCCATGATTTCTTTAAATGAAGCTGGCTGCTTCTGACTATTCAATAATTCGTAAGCCATTTCTATTAATGACATTTCTTGCAATTGTTCTTTTGAGAATTGTTTAAGACTCAATATTTGCACATCCTTTCACCATCTAAACACTGTAAACCTAGAGTTATCAGCACTTACGACTGATATTACTTCTGTTGACACTCTGAATAGCATATTCTCCATTATAAACAAAATATAGCCCTTTATGCTAGTTTCAGTTAGTCAATCTGTTACTTTTTTCTAAAAGTTGTAACTTCATCTATTTTAAGGTAATATCTCAAGGTGATTTTTGCTTCATTTTTTGTTTCCTTTTCTTCTTTGACGGATCGGACAACTGATCGTAGGCAAGCGTAAAAAAAAAGATTGCCAATAGGAAAAAAGAAACAGCACCCAACTGCCGCTCATATAAAAAAACAAGGGTCATAAGGATGACACTTAATGTCAAAAAAATGATAATCCGTCTTCTCAACGTCGCTCACATCCCAATCTGCATACTATCTTGATTATAAAGTAAAATGATTGATAATGTGAAAATTCCTCTAAATATATTTTGTAAAGAAATGTAAAGATCCTGTCCTATTTTCCTTCATTACTTGGGAAAACAAAATAATTCAGACCAGAGAAAACCGTTTCCCCTGGTCTGATCACTCACATGTTCCTGCGATATTGTCCGCCTACTTCATAAAGGGAACGGGTAATTTGTCCCAGACTTGCTACTTTCACTGTTTCCATTAATTCAGCAAAAATATTGCCCCCGCTAACCGCGACTTCTTTTAAGCGTTTTAAAGCAATCTCTGCTCTATCTTCATTCCTTTTTTGAAACTCTTGCAAATTCCGGATTTGCAGTTCCTTTTCCTCCTTAGAGGCCCGGGCCAGCTCCATATTATCCAATTCCTCTTCTGATGGCGGGTTTGGATTTAAATAAGTATTGACGCCAATGATCGGAAGCTCGCCAGTATGTTTTTTCATTTCGTAAAACATTGACTCCTCTTGAATTTTCCCTCGTTGATACTGAGTCTCCATCGCTCCTATCACACCGCCGCGATCATCCATCCGCTCAAATTCCTGCAAAACGGCTTCCTCAACTAAATCCGTTAACTCCTCGACAATAAAAGAACCTTGCAGCGGATTCTCGTTTTTCGTTAATCCGTGTTCCTTTGTAATAATCATTTGGATGGCCATTGCCCGTCTTACCGATTCCTCTGTTGGCGTCGTAATGGCCTCATCATATGCATTTGTATGAAGAGAATTACAGTTATCATGGAGAGCCATTAGAGCCTGCAATGTCGTCCTTATATCATTGAAATCAATTTCTTGGGCATGGAGGGAACGGCCTGACGTTTGTACATGGTATTTAAGCTTTTGACTACGTTCATTGGCCCCGTACTTATTTTTCATAACAGTCGCCCAAATTCGCCGTGCTACACGACCAATTACCGTATACTCTGGATCCAATCCGTTCGAGAAAAAGAAGGATAAGTTTGGTGCGAAATCATCAATATGCATGCCACGGCTCAAGTAATACTCCACATAGGTAAGGCCGTTGGCCAGTGTAAATGCGAGCTGCGAAATCGGATTTGCTCCCGCCTCGGCAATATGATAGCCGGAAATAGAAACAGAATAGTAATTACGAACTTTATGGTCAATGAAATATTGCTGGATATCACCCATCATTCTTAAGGCAAACTCCGTGGAAAAAATACATGTATTTTGCCCCTGATCTTCCTTAAGGATATCAGCCTGCACCGTTCCCCGCACCGTTTGCAATGTTTTAGCTTTTACATCTTCAAGCTCCTTCTCACTCAAAGGACGGTCCAGTTCTTCCTCTTTCCTGTCTACCTGCTGTTGAATGGCCGTGTTCATGAACATCGCCAAAATAATTGGTGCAGGTCCATTGATCGTCATTGATACTGAGGTTGAAGGATGACAAAGATCAAAGCCTTTATATAACTTTTTCATGTCATCAAGGGTACAAACACTGACACCGCTTTCCCCAACTTTCCCATAAATATCCGGTCGATAATCAGGGTCTTCTCCGTATAATGTGACCGAGTCGAAAGCCGTGCTCAAGCGCTTTGCCGCATCATCCTTTGACAAATAATGAAAACGGCGATTTGTTCTTTCAGGTGTCCCTTCTCCGGCAAATTGACGCTTCGGATCCTCACCTTCCCGTTTAAAAGGGAAAACCCCGGCAGTGTAGGGAAAGCTGCCTGGAATATTTTCTTTATAGACCCATTTGATAATTTCGCCATAATCTTTGTATTTCGGTAAAGCAACCTTTGGAATATTAAGTCCTGACAGACTTTTCGTTCTTAAAGCTGTCACGATTTCCTTATCACGAATTCTTGTGACAAACTGTTCTCCAGCATATTTTTCTTTTGTCGCTTCCCAATTTTCTAATATATTTTTTGATTCAGGGGTGAGCTTACTTTCCACCTCTTCCTTTAAACGTTGGAGAGCAGTGAGGGCTTCGGCATTTTCTTCTCTCTCTTTCAATGCCTCCAATGCACCTTCTATTTGGAATAGCCTTCTTGCCAGCTCCACTTGTTCCTCCGCTGTTTGGTGATATTTTCGAACTGTGTCGGAAATCTCCCTTAAATAGTAACGACGCTCATTAGGAATGATGATATTTTGCTTTTCAACTTTCGCATTTTTACTGAAGGAGGTGCCCCAATTCGTAGCCATTTTTTCATTAATCGTTTCGATTAATGCAGCGAATAGAGCATTCGTTCCTTGATCATTAAATTGACTAGCGATCGTTCCAAAGACCGGCATATCATCCAACTCTTTTTCAAAGAGCATACGACTTCGCTGATATTGTTTTTGCACTTGCTTTAAAGCATCCTCCGAGCCTTTTCGCTCAAATTTGTTAATGACGATTAAATCGGCATAATCAATCATATCAATTTTTTCGAGCTGGGAAGGCGCGCCAAAGTCACTGGTCATGACATACATCGAAACATCGCATATCTCCGTAATGCCTGCATCTCCTTGACCAATCCCACTTGTTTCGACAACGATTAAATCGTAGCCTGCCGCTTTGACAACAGCAATCGCTTCCTTAATTGCCAACGACAGCTCGGATTTCGACTCCCTTGTTGCTAAGCTCCGCATATAGACGCGTGGTGAGAATATGGAATTCATGCGAATACGGTCACCAAGAAGCGCGCCTCCTGTTTTTTGCTTCGTAGGATCGACCGACAAAATGGCAACCTTTTTTTCGGGAATCTCATTTAAAAAACGACGGATTAATTCATCGGTTAAGGAGCTTTTCCCGGCACCGCCAGTTCCTGTTATTCCAAGGACTGGCGCCTGTCTATCCATCGATTTTAATTGTTCTAATACAGCTGCTTCAGTTGCCGTCGCCACTTCAATTGTTTGATGCTCTGCTAACGTAATCAGCTTTGCCGTCGCCACTACATCTCCTTCCGACACCTTGTTGATATAGTTCGAGACATCTGCTGCGATCGTTGGAAAATCGCATTCCTGCAGCATCAAATTAATCATGCCTTGAAGACCGAGCTTCCGGCCGTCTTCCGGAGAAAAAATTCGCGCAATTCCATAGTCATGCAGCTCCTTGATTTCACGCGGAATAATTACCCCGCCGCCGCCGCCATAAATACGAATATGGGAGGCTCCTTTTTCTTTTAACAGATCGTACATATACTTAAAATATTCAACATGCCCACCTTGATAAGAAGACATGGCAATCCCTTGGACATCCTCCTGAATAGCCGCATTTACCACTTCTTCCACAGAACGATTATGCCCGAGATGAATCACTTCTGCTCCACTTGCCTGAAGGATGCGGCGCATAATATTAATTGAGGCATCGTGCCCATCAAACAAGCTGGAAGCAGACACAAAACGGATATGATTTTTCGGCTTATAAATAGTCTGCGTACTCATCTTTCTCCCCCTTAGTTAGAAAAGCGCAGGACGCCTCGGAACAATGAAAGCCCGAATTGTTCCTGCGATGATTATTCAAGCCACCCTTTATTCATGTTTAAAGCTAGCTCCATTCATGGTGATGAAACTTCTTTGTTCTTAATCCCCTCAAAAATAAGCTTGATTTGAATTTCGATATATTCCTCTAGAGAGTACATCTTTTGAATATTCCAACGGCGAAACGCCCACATTTGCCCTAATACAACAATATTATGTGACATGAGCTTCACCTGTTCTGCCGACAGTTCCAACTCACCATTTTCAACGCAACGATTAATAATATCCTCAATGATGAGCGCCATCTCTGCTTCCTTTCTCAACACATATGGAAGTGCATCCTTGGAAAGAGATTTCGCCTCCTGATACATGACAAGCACTTCGTCTTGAAGATCATCTACGACTCTAAAATAGTTGCCGATGCCAAGTCGAAGGCTTTCAAGAGTTCCGCGTTTTGTATCAATATCCTTTTGTAGGCGATTGTGTACCTCATCATAAATACTGTCACACACTAAATACAAGACATCTTCCTTCGAACGAATATATTCATATAACGTTCCAATGCTAAACCCAGCTGCTTTTGCAATTTCTCTTGTTGTTGTTCGGTGGAATCCCTTTTCTTTAAAAAGCGTGACAGCCCCTTTAATCATTTGATTTCTCCTTTTTATGACAAGACGCTCATCTTTTACGGATGCATGAACCTCACGCTTTTTCATTCATGATATCCTCCCTCCTTTTTCAGGAGATTTTTATTTTGTTATCATTCTTGAAATAACAAGACGTTGAATTTCCTGTGTCCCTTCATAAATTTGCGTAATTTTCGCATCGCGCATAAACCGTTCAACTGGATAATCCTTCGTATAGCCGTAGCCGCCGAAAATTTGAACCGCTTCTGTTGTCACGTTCATCGCTGTGTCCCCAGCAAATAGCTTTGACATCGCCGATTCCTTCCCATATGGAAGCCCTTCCGATTCAAGCCATGCCGCTTGATAGGTTAATAGTCGAGCCGCTTCAATGTTCGTAGCCATATCTGCTAATTTAAAACCGATGCCTTGATTGGCAGCGATTGGTTTGCCAAATTGATGACGTTCCTTTGCATAATTGGCCGCTGCATCCAATGCCCCTTGAGCAATTCCAACTGCTTGGGCGGCAATTCCGTTACGCCCGCCATCTAATGTCATCATCGCGATTTTAAAGCCTTCGCCAACTCGGCCTAGTACATTTTCCACCGGCACACGGCAGTCTTCAAAAATGATCTCCGTCGTTGGTGATGAACGAATCCCGAGTTTTTTCTCCTTTTTCCCCACCGAAAAACCTGGAAAACCACTTTCAATAATAAAGGCTGTCGTTCCCCTAGTCTTTTGGGCTGGATCGGTTAGGGCAAAGACGACATAAATGTCTGCTACTCCGCCATTTGTAATAAAAATTTTCGAACCATTTAAAACATAATGATCACCTTCAAGGCGAGCAGTTGTCTTCATACCACCTGCATCCGAGCCGCTTCCTGGTTCTGTTAATCCGTAAGCACCGATTTTTTCCCCCAAAGCCATCGGGCGTAAATACTTTTGTTTCTGTTCCTCACTGCCAAACTTATAGATTGGCCAGCCAGCTAAGGAAGTATGGGCTGAGAGAGTTACACCGATGGATGCGTCAACTCGGGACAATTCCTCAACCGCAATACAATACGCTAAATAATCACTGCCAATTCCCCCATACTCTTCTGGCCAAGGAATTCCTGTTAAACCGAGCTCCGCCATTTGTGTGAAAATTTCCCGATCAAAACGTTCCTCTTCATCCCGTTCAGCAGCAGTGGGGGCGACTTCATTATTTGCAAAGTCTCTTACCATTTTACGAATCATTTCATGTTCTTCGGATAATTGGAATCTCATTTTTGCTCCCTCTTTCTTTATAAATTCTTGCTAATCACAATACGCTGAATTTCACTTGTCCCTTCATAAATTTCCGTTACCTTTGCATCGCGGAAATAACGCTCTACCGGATAATCCTTTGTATAGCCATAACCGCCAAATACTTGAATCGCCTCTGTTGTTACGGAAACTGCCGTTTTTGAAGCGTAAAGCTTGGCCATCGATGCTTCCTTTCCACATTTCAATCCATTTGCTTTCAAATCAGCCGCTCGGTAGATTAATAGTTTTGCTGCTTCAATCTGCGTAGCCATATCGGCAAGTTTAAATGCTATCCCTTGCTGAGTGGCGATTGGCTTGCCAAATTGATGGCGCTCTTTTGCATAATTCGTCGCTGCTTCAAATGCGGCTTCTGCAATACCAAGTGCCTGAGCTGCAATGCCAATTCTGCCAACTTCTAAATTCCCCATCGCAATTTTAAAGCCGTGGTCTTCCTGGCCAAGGAGATTCTCCCTTGCTACCTTCATATCTTCAAAGGTCACCTGAACAGTCCTCGATCCGTGCAGGCCCATTTTATGTTCATCTTTGCCGACAATAAGCCCTGGAGTATCCTTTTCCACGATAAAAGCTGAAATCCCCCTTGCACCTGCCGCTGGTCTTGTCGAAGCAAAGACGATGTAGATATCCGCCTCTCCACCGTTCGTAATAAACACTTTTGAACCATTTAATATATAGTGCTCACCGTCTAATACCGCCTTTGTCTTTATACTCCCTGCATCTGAGCCCGAGCTTGGTTCCGTTAGGCAAAATGCCCCTAAATATTGACCAGAAGCAAGCTTTGAAACATATTTTTCCTTTTGCTCCTCATTTCCAAAATAAAGAATCGGATTCGTCCCAACGGATGTGTGGACAGATAAAATGACGCCAGCCGTCGCACTAACCTTGGAAATTTCATGGATTGCTAATATATAAGAGATAAAGTCCATATCTGCCCCGCCATATTTTGCTGGAACAGGAATTCCCATCAAACCAAGCTCGCCCATTCGCTTGACAATGCTGCGTGGAAATTCACCTTGCTCCATCCTTTCAATAAATGGGGCAATCTCTTTCTGTGCAAAATCCTGAACCATTTTTCGCAACATTTCCTGTTCGTCTGTCAATCGCAAATTCATACTTCTCCCCCTTTCTTGATGTAATTCCGGAAAACTTGGTGTTGATTCCAGAAATTTAAGCCTTAATTCCGGAAAACGAGTGCGAATTCCGGAAAAGTGAGTACGAATTCCGAAATTTTCAGTGTTGATTCCGGAAAAGTTCAATCCTTATGCATATTCGTAAAATCCTCTTCCTGACTTCTTACCAAGCCAGCCTGCCTTGACGTATTTGCGCAGCAGCGGACATGGGCGATATTTATCATCACCAAAGCCTTCATGAAGCGTTTCCATAATGTAGAGACATGTGTCCAATCCGATAAAATCGGCGAGTGTTAACGGCCCCATCGGATGATTCATACCGAGCTTCATCACTTCATCAATCGCTTCTTTCGTAGCCACGCCCTCATACAAAGTATAAATCGCTTCATTAATCATCGGCATTAAAATTCGATTGGAGACAAATCCAGGAAAATCATTCACCTCAACTGGAACTTTATTTAATTTTTTGGTAATATCTTCAATCGTGTTGTACACTTCATCTGCTGTTGCAAGTCCGCGAATAATTTCAACGAGCTTCATAACTGGAACAGGATTCATAAAATGCATCCCTATCACTTTTTCCGGCCGTGTCGTAGCGGCGGCGATCTCTGTAATTGGCAAGGAGGATGTATTGCTTGCTAAAATCGCGTGAGCAGGTGCGAGTTGATCTAGCTCCTTAAAAAGTTCCGCTTTTATTTCCATATTTTCCACAGCCGCCTCAATGACCAAATCGACAGTACCGGAATTGCGGAGCTCGGTGGATGGCGTGATGTTTCCTAAAATATTCTCTAGCTCTGCCTCAGTCATTCTTTCTTTCGCGACCTGTCTCGCCAGATTCTTTTTAATTACACTTAGCCCCTTCTCCACGAATTCCGTTTTCAAATCATGCAATAGCACTTTAAATCCGGCCTGAGCGCATACTTGGGCAATACCTGAGCCCATTTGCCCTGCACCAATCACCATTATTTTATCTATTTTCATTAGGCTTCCCCCTTTGGAACTTCAATCATAATGGCATCCCCTTGACCACCGCCGGAGCATATGGCTGCGACTCCTATACCGCCTCCACGACGCTTCAATTCATGCATAAGCGTGACAATGATTCTCGCACCACTCGCACCGATTGGGTGTCCTAAAGCAACCGCACCACCATTTACATTGACCTTTTCTGGATTTAGCTGGGCGATCTGACTGCTGGCAAGGGCAACCGCAGCAAAAGCTTCATTAATTTCAAATAGCGCGATTTCCTCAACGCTTTTTCCCGTTTTTACCAAAAGCTCATTAATGACCATTCCAGGGGTTTTCGGAAAGTCCTTAGCTTCAACCGCAACTGCTGCCTGCCCAATAATGTAGGCTTCCACCGTTCTTCCTTCTCTTATCGCTCGTTCCTCACTCATGAGCACGAGGGCAGCAGCTCCATCATTTACCCCCGGGGCATTACCCGCCGTAATCGTTCCATCAGCATCAAATACGGGCGGCAATTTCGCCAACCGTTCAAGTGATGTATCTTTCCTTGGCGCCTCATCGGCGGAAACCGTCACCGCTGCCCCTTTTCTTTGCCGTACTTCGACTGCTATGATTTCTTCAGAGAGCTTTCCTGATTCAATCGCCGCTAATGCGAGCTCATGGCTGCGCAAAGCCCACTGATCCTGTTCTTCCCGGCTAATTGCTAGCTCCTCGGCAACCCCATTTCCGTATGTCCCCATATGGACGCCTGTAAAGCTACATGTTAATCCGTCATGCACCATTAAATCCTTTACAACGGAATCTCCCATTTTCAGGCCAAAGCGGACATTCGGTAAAAAATACGGGGCATTGCTCATCGATTCCATCCCACCGGCTACGATTACTTCCTCATCTCCTGCGCGAATTATTTGATCCGCCAAAGTGACACTCCTCATCCCAGATGCACAAACTTTATTAATTGTCTCTGTTTTCACACTCCAAGGAATACCAGCTTTTTTAGCCGCTTGCCGTGACGGAATTTGCCCTTGACCACCTTGCAGGACATTTCCTAAAATAACTTCCTGCACTTCTTCCCCCTTCACTTGCGCCCGTTCCAAAGCTGCTTTAACGGCAATTCCTCCTAAATCTGAAGCTGTAAGACTGCTTAATGCTCCTCCTGATTTGCCAAAAGGCGTTCTTACCCCGCTGAGAATGACTGTTTTCCCCATCCTAGATTCTCCTTTTCTATTAAATTTTTAATGGAATTCATAAGATTTGATTGATCTTGGTAGGTGTTGAACATAACTGACTGAACGCTCGCTCGAAGTTAAACGTGAAGAAATGGAAGCTTTTCGTTTCCATACTGCCTTGCAGACTTTGAAAACGCTTTATTCACACTCATTTTACAGTATCCACTGAAAAATTTGAATATGTTTTTAAAAAATCAAAAATTCCGAATGATTATAGCAAAAAAAATTGGCATTTCCAGCGAGCTGATAACTCGCTGGAGCCATTCTTTACGAAGCCAGTTCTGCAGCCTCGCCGCAAACTGCCTTTTCTAGAAGTTCTGCAACATCATATGTGGAAACTTGCTCTTCTACTTCTTTCGCTTTAGTACCATCGGAAAGCATTGTCAAGCAGTATGGACACCCGGAGCTAATAACAGTCGGATTAACCTCTAATGCCTGCTCTGTGCGAGCAACATTAATGCGGTGCCCGGTCTCCTCTTCCATCCACATCAGACCTCCGCCAGCTCCACAGCACATCCCCGTATCACGGTTCCGTTCCATTTCCACTAGTTTCACACCTGAAATCGCTTTAAGAATTTCACGCGGCGGATCGTAGACTTCATTGTAGCGCCCTAAATAACAAGAATCATGGAAAGTAATGGTTTCATTGACCGCATATTTCGGTTTTAAGCGGCCATCTTTCACCAATTGGTACAGGACTTCCGTATGATGATAGACTTCTGCCTCTAATCCAAAATCAGGATACTCATTCTTAAAGATATTGTATGCATGTGGATCGATCGTCACGATCTTTTTCACGTCATTTTTTTCAAATTCTGCAATATTATTGGCAGCAAGCTCCTGGAAGACAAACTCATTTCCAAGGCGACGGGCCGTATCGCCAGAATTCTTTTCCTTATTGCCAAGAATGGCAAATTTCACCCCTGCCTCATTTAATAATTTTGCAAATGATAAGGCTATCTTTTGACTACGATTATCATAAGAACCCATAGAGCCTACCCAGAAAAGATATTCGAACTCTTCACCTGCCTTTTTCATTTCTTTCACCGTTTTTACTTCTACATCTTCTCTAGCATCACGCCAATTTTCACGTTCTTTCCGGTTTAACCCCCATGGATTTCCTTGACGTTCAATGTTTTGCATCGCACGCTGAGCATCCGCATCCATTTTTCCTTCCGTTAACACTAAGTAACGGCGAAGATCGATAATTTTTTCTACATGCTCATTCATAACAGGGCATTGGTCCTCACAATTTCGGCAAGTTGTACAAGCCCAGATCTCCTCTTCGGTAATCACCTCACCTATTAAGCTCGGGCTGTAAGCAAGGGACGCAGCACTCTCCTCAACACCTTTTCCTGCAGCGGCAAGAGCAAGCTGATTCCCTTGTGTTTTTGCAAAAGCGAAGGTTGGAACCCACGGCTGTTTCGAGGTTACGGCCGCACCGTGGTTTGTTAAATGATCGCGAAGCTTTAAAATAAGATCCATCGGTGAAAGCATTTTTCCCGTACCGGTCGCCGGACACATATTTGTACAGCGTCCACACTCTACGCAAGCATATAAATCCACTAATTGAAGCTGTGTGAAGTCCTCAATTTTCCCTACGCCAAACGTTTCTTGCGTTTCGTCTTCAAAATCAATCTTTCTTAATTTCCCTGGTTTTTCAAGGCGATTAAAGTAAACATTTGCTGGACCCGCAATTAAATGAGCATGCTTCCCTTGCGGCACATAGACGAGGAAAGTTAATAAGAACAGTAAATGGATCCACCAAGCGAGGTAAAAGACAACGATAGAAGCAGTCTCTCCCATACCCGAAAACGCTGTCGCAATGAGAGAAGCAACAGGCTCCGTCCAAGTAGCCTCATGCCCATGCCAGATCATACTCATACCATTCCCCAGCAGTACTGAAAGCATTAAACCGCCAATAAAAATCAATACCAATCCTGACTTAAAACCTCTTTTTAGCCGAACGAGCTTTTCAATATAACGTCTATGGAAAGCCCAAGCAACCGCCACTAAAATGATTAAAGTGACAATTTCCTGGAAGAATGTAAAGCCACCGTAAAGGGGGCCAAATGGTAAATGGGCGCCAGGATAAATCCCTTTGATAATGAAATCAATCGCTCCGAATTGTACAAGGATAAAACCGTAAAAAAACATTACATGAATGATTCCGCTCTTTTTGTCCTTAAGAAGCTTTTTTTGCCCGAACACCATCACCCATATTTTGTTCATCCGTTCTTTCACATTGTTATCAAACTCTTCTTTTTTCCCGAGCTTAATGTATTCGATCCTTGTTTTCACAACATACACAAAAAGGCTCACTCCGTAAGCGATTACAAAAAGGGTTGCAATAAGATTGATCCATAATAATCCATTCATTTGAAATGAAACGCTCCTTTCTTTATTCGAATATTGTTGAGTGAGGAAAATTTTAATAACAGAGCCCTTCACAATCGAAGCTTTACCATGAGTGAAATGGTCCTAACATGTAAAATTTTCAGAATTTATATAATTCCATTATATAATGAATGAGCATTCAGTCAATATTTTCTTTTTAAATCAGACTTGAAAAACCGTTATAGAAGGTATTATTTCGGGGACAATATGATTACCAATCAGATAAAGGAGCGGATAGCATTGAAAATCCTAATTTTTATTTTAATTGCTATCTTTGTCATCGGTGCATTTTTGACCTTTGATTATAAATTTGGAAGAAAAAAGCAATTGCCGACGATAAAAAGCAATGCCTTTCCGTTCCGTGAAAGCAATCTTGAAATCTTCACTCATGGGACTGACCTATTTAATCATATGTTTGATGATTTTAATCATGCCAAAAAACATATCCACGTCTTATTTTATATTTGCAATGATGATCGGTTCGGCAATGAATTTCTTTCTCTTCTTAAAAAGAAAGCAGAGGAAGGTATCGAGGTCAGACTTTTACTCGATTGGGCTGGGAGCCTAAAGGTCTCAAGAAAAAAGATTAAGGAACTGCAAAGTGCTGGAGCAGAGTTTGCTTTTTCCAACGTACCAACATTTCCTTTTTATTTTTATTCTTCCCAAGTACGCAATCATCGCAAAATTACTGTGATCGATGGGAAAATTGGCTATATAGGTGGCTACAATGTCGGCAATGAATACATTGACTTAGATCCGAAGCTTAGCCCTTGGCGTGATTATCATCTTAAAATTACTGCCGAGGGCGTTCTCGATTTACAACAGCAATTTCTTCTTGATTGGCAAGAAGCAACTAAGACCAACTTACGGCAAAACAAAATCTATTTTCCACCATTGGAAAAAGGCAGAAGCCGACATAAAATCATTTCAACAGAAGGATTTATTTTAGAAGACACTTTTTCAACTCTCATCCAGCAAGCCAAAAAATCGATCACTATTGGAAGCCCTTATTTTATTCCAAGTAAAAGAATTCTCGACGACCTTCTTGATGCACTGAAACGGGGAGTGGAATTAACAATCATTGTCCCTTATGTATCCGATCATATCCTTGTAAAAGAAGCGTCCTTTCCACACCTGAGAGCCATCATCGCTGCCGGCGCCAATGTATACCAGTTTAAAAATGGCTTTTATCATGCCAAGATCCTGCTATTTGACGATCAAATTTGCGACCTCGGAACAGCTAATTTTGATAATCGCAGCTTCTTTCTTAATCACGAAATAAACTGCTATATTTACGACCTGCAAGTGATTGAAGAAGTTAAACTTATTTTAAAAAAAGATTTACAGGATTCAGTGAAGCTTTCATTAGAGGATTTAAACTCCCTTAGTCTCTTCTCGCGTATTAAAGAAGGAGTTGCAAAATCGATCTCCCATTTTTTATAAGACTTCGTTTAAAGTCATTGGGTACAGACAATAATCAGTTTGTACCTTTTTGAGGTTTTATTTGAGAAGCATTCGGACTCGGCTGGCCCCCCCCGGCAACTGTTCACCAGCCGAATCTGCAAACTATTCTAACTAAAATCGTTATTGGACTCTTCTTGCTCGCGCGGGATCCCTTTTCTGTCCGAATACACTCTCTATTCGGACTCTTCTTGCTCGCGAACTCCCTTTTCTGTCCGAATACACTCTCTATTCGGACTCTTCCTGCTTGCGGGATCCCCTTTCTGTCCGAATACACTCTCTATTCGGACTCTTCCTGCTCGCGGGCTCCCTTTTCTGTCCGAATACACCTTCTATTCGGACTCTTCCTGCTCGCAGGCTCCCCTTTCCGGTCGAATAGTCGCTCTCCATTCGGACTTTCCAAACTTGGTATCCTCTTTTTCTGTGCAAATATGGCTACAATTCATTTTAGATAACGGAATGGTTGTTTCTTTCCTTTAGCTTTTTCCACCTATGATAGTAAGTTGCAAATAAAGTCATGAGTGCCGGAATCGTTAGGACGAGAAAGAAAAGGAAAATCCCTCGACTGACGCTTTGAACAATCCCTGAGGCAAAGGTGAACAATAACCAAAATGCAAGCATCATTCCGACTAGAAATAGTACAACCATTTTTATTGGGTTTGCCAAGCGATCAATCTTGTCTATCTTGGACTCTATATCACTATAGATCGGCGCTGTTCCTGGCTCTGCTTTAAAGATATGCCTATCGTACTCAGAACAAACATGAGTCCAGCCTGCTGAAGAGAACATTTCAAAGTATTCCGCTTCTTCATCAGGCGCCAACAAGCGATAATCAATGCTATAAATGACATCCTCTGGTTCCCCATATTCAAGTTTATAGCCCATGAATCGAAAACCCTTTAAGTTCCAGCCTTTTAACGCCTTTTTCCTAAGCGTTTCCATGTCCTTTTGTTCTGAAAAGGCGAGTCCGTTTGACATTAGATATTTCGTTTGCGCCATTACTCCCATCTCCTCTCAAGTCCTTTTTCCGCCAGTTCGACCATGATTTTGCGCCGTTTAATATCCTCACGTAAAATATCGCATCCTTTTTTGGTTAATACGTAGACTTTTCTGCGTGAATCCGTATCATCGTGGAGGCTAATTAGTTGTTCGTTTAATAGTTTTTTAATAATCGTGTAGAGCGACGCAGGCCCGATTACAACCTGTCCGTTTGTCGTTTCTTCCACTAAATTCATGACTGCATAGCCGTGCCTTGGCTCCGTTAATGCTGCCATAATGTAAAATACTGAATCCGTAAGCTGTTCTAATGATTTCATTTCATCCTCCTTTTATATCACTTTATGATATATCACATTAAAAATATATCACAAAATGATATATTAAGCAATCATGATTAATTATTTTGGTTAAGTCGTCCCATCACTATCGTATTGTAGAAATTCCCATCTGATAAACGTTTATCCTTCTTTAAAACACCTTCAACCGCAAAACCATTTTTCTGATATAAGCTAATCGCTTTTTCATTTGTTTCAATAACGTTCAATTCCATTTTGATGATTCCATTGCTGTCAGCCCATTGAATCGATTGCTGCAATAAATTTCTTCCGATGCCAAAGCCCCAATATTCTCTTAAAACACAGATTCCGAATTCGACTTTATGTAAGCTTCTCTTCAACTTGTTTCCTTCACACCTCGAAAATCAAATAATTTTCCCATTCGTTTCGGTAACAAGAAATAGGTTTTTTTCTGCTTGGAGATCCTCCGCAATGATCCGCTTAAATCCTTGCTCATCTATGTATCCCTCGCCTTGCTCCCGAGCCATATTTTCAGTTTCACCATCAATTTGCACTCTTACTTCAGATAGTTCTTTTGCATCCTCATCATTTGCAGACCTAATGCAATAATGTAATTGATTAATAAAAAAATCAGTTTGTTCCGCTTTCATCTTCAGGTTCCTTTCAAATGGAAGTACAAAGGAGGGAAGCCATAAAAAAAGCCGCCCCTCCGCATTTCCTAGCTAAAAATTCGCTGTAACCACGGTGATATTTGTTCATATACTTTAAATCCAAAATAAATCCCAATGATCCCTGTTACCCCGGCAAGTGCAGGCGGTGCAGGGATCGGAAGCTTAAGCAAAGCAAAAATAAAGCCGACGATAAATCCTGTGAGAATTGATAAAAGTACAAGCTTCATGTTATCCTCCTTCAAAATCATAGGAATCTAACATTATTTTTCCCAGAATAAGCTCAATTATCTAGACTAAGCTTTTCGGGTGAGACGCGAATCTCTCTTCAATAAAATCCATAATCTGTTTTGCTGCTTTTTCTGGCGACTCAAATTGAACCTCTAGAGCTGTATTCAAGCTTTCATTAATTTTGTTATCGTATCTCGGATCATAATAATGAACAATAAGTAACTGAATCATTTCACGATAGTTCTTCTCTGCCAAACAGTGCTGAATTTTCTTTTGGATTTCCTCTGGCTTAATTCTTTTTATAATTCTTCCCAAGGCATACTCCACTCTAGCGTGGAAAACGTCTGTTTCTTCAACATATTGTTCATAAATCCGCTCGACCCTTGATTGCAAATCTGAAACGATGCGAATATGAATGCCATTCTCCTTCTTCTCATAAAGCTCTTGGGGCTGAACAGCATGGCCAATTCGTTTGCTTTCTCCCTCCATAAAAAAATATGGACTGTTTGCAATGCATTGTAAGTCTTCAAACAATAAAGCATCAAACATTTTTTGATTATATGGCTGATGCCCATCAATCGCTCCGAAAACAGAACCTTTATGATTGGCATAGCCTTCTAAATCAAGAACCGGATAACCGAATTCCTTTAGACGATGAAGAATCTCTGTCTTTCCTGTACCCGTTAAACCATAAATGACAACTGCCTGTTTTGGAAGCATGGTCGGGATGCGGTCAACAATATACTCGCGATAGGCTCGATAGCCACCTTCTAGCCGTTGTATATGTAAACCAGACATCATGGCAAAATGGGCAATCGACTGACTTCTCATTCCTCCACGCCAACAGTAAAGAAGAGGCTTCCTATTTGTTTTTTCAATTTCTCTAATTTCCTCTAATAGCGACGGAAGCTTCGGAGAAACCAATTCCATTGCTCTCCATTTAGCCGCCTTTTGACCTTCATGCTTATATAATGTACCAATTTCAGATCGTTCTTCATCCGTAAATAGAGGAACATTAATTGCATTCGGAATGCGGCTGTCCTGAAATTCACCGGGAGATCGCACATCGACAGGAATGTAAATCTCTTGATGATTTAGAAATTCCTCAACTGTTCGGTCATAATTCATCGTTATTGCCTCCATCTTGCCTCATCCTTGTTCTGCTAATTTCAAAAGGGTCTCCAAAGGAGACCCAGCTGTTACATCTTTTCAGGAGCTGATACTCCGATTAATGATAATGCATTGTTAAGAGTAATTTGAACTGATTTAATAAGAGCAAGACGCGCCTTCGTCCGTTCCATATTTTCCACATCCAGTACCTTTTCCGCATTATAAAAGCTATGGAAGGTTGATGCTAATTCAAAAATATAGTTCGTAATACGATGCGGCATCCGCTTTTCTGCCGCCTCAGCCACTGCTAATGGGAATTCACCGAGCTTCTTTAACACTTCAATTTCTTTTTCAGCCGTAATTTGTGCTAAATCAACCTCTTTGCTAATGGTGATATTTTGTTCCTCGCCTTGACGTAATATGCTGCAAATTCTGGCATGGGCATATTGAGCATAGTAAACAGGATTTTCATTTGATTGGGAAACTGCTAAGTCTAAATCAAAGTCCATGTGTGTATCGGCACTTCTCATCGCAAAGAAATAGCGGACCCCATCCAATCCTACTTCATCGACTAGATCGCGCATCGTGACAGCTTTCCCCGTCCGTTTGCTCATTTTCATTTTCTCACCGTTTTTATAAAGGTGCACAAGCTGAATAATCTCGACTTCAAGTGCATCCTTAGAATAACCTAATGCTTGAATCGCTGCTTTCATCCTTGGAATATAACCGTGGTGGTCAGCACCCCAAATATTTATCAGCTTTTCAAAACCGCGATCTAATTTATCCTTATGGTAAGCAATATCCGGTGTTAAATACGTATACGAACCGTCTTGCTTAATGAGCACTCTGTCCTTGTCGTCCCCTAATTCCGTTGATTTAAACCATGTTGCTCCGTCTTTTTCATAAATATAGCCATTATCTCTGAGCTTTTGCAGGGCGGTATCGATTTTTCCATTATGGTAAAGGGATGTTTCAGAATACCAAACGTCAAAGCGGACGCGAAAATCTTCCAAGTCTTTTTTAAGCTTTTCCATTTCATATTGAAGACCGTATTGGCGGAATGTATCGAAGCGTTCCGTTTCCTCGACATGAACGTACTTATCACCAAATTTTTCCGCTAATTTTTTCCCGATGCCAATAATATCTTCCCCATGGTAACCGTCCTCCGGCATCTCTTTCTCTAAGCCAAGCGCCTGAAAATAACGGGCCTCTACTGACAGAGCCAAGTTATTGATTTGATTTCCAGCATCATTAATATAATACTCTCGAGAAACATCATAACCCGCTTTAGCTAGAATATTACATAAAGAATCTCCAACCGCCGCTCCGCGTGCATGTCCTAAATGGAGGTCTCCTGTAGGGTTCGCTGACACAAACTCAACTTGGATCTTTTGGTGATTCCCTACCGTGGTTTCACCGTAGTTTTCTCCTGCCTGAAGAATGGTTGGGATTAAATGGGTCAAGTAGCTATTATCCATATAAAAATTAATAAATCCAGGACCGGCTATTTCAATTTTTTCAATGGAAGCCTTTGTTTTATCAAAGTGATTGATAAGTTCCTCTGCGATCATACGCGGTGCTTTCTTTGCCACTCTTGCTAATTGCATGGCCATATTTGTTGAGTAATCACCGTGCGTCTTATCTTTCGGAATCTCTAAGACAACGTTCGGCAGCTCATTTTCTTGTGCCAAACCTGCTTTAATGACAGCTGCTCTGATTTCATCTTTTAATTTACTTTGTACTTCCTCGACGATATTCATTTTTTCTCCTCCTCAAACTTAATATCCAATTGATACATTCCTGCAAGGGCTCCGTGCATATGTAAATCATAAGAAATAGAGAGCCTTCCCGCTTCATTTTCCAAACGATGCACAAGGCTCTTTGTTTTCGTGGTTATTCCCAACGTTCCAAACGGAGTTTCATACCTACCTGGGTGCTTTTTATTCGCTTCAAACACCATTCTCATATTAACGGCGCCACTT
Source organism: Robertmurraya siralis (assembly GCF_005502275.1). Classification (GTDB taxonomy): domain Bacteria; phylum Bacillota; class Bacilli; order Bacillales; family Cytobacillaceae; genus Robertmurraya; species Robertmurraya siralis. Next base: position 24,573 of record NZ_SWLZ01000005.1, on the reverse strand, counting down.
CGTAAAATTAGCGTTTCATCCTTTGAGATCTTTACGATCGATTTAACGGTGCCTTCTTCCATAATCTCTTCATATTGGAGAAAGGCAGAACCCCTTTTTTCATAGTATCGTCCAAATGTCGTTAATTCAAAAGTTTCCTTCTCACCGTTGTCCCAAATCGTCGTATTTACATTTATTTTCACAGGCTTTTGCTCTGTTGGACGTCCTGACAACTGCGACACATCCTTTTTATTGAAATCATAATTATTTTGACGCCCTTCACTTCCAGTGAATGACAGAGTACAATGACTCAGGGTCGTATACTATTATACCACTACAAGTCCCATTCAACAGGATAACTATATCACGATTTAGATTTTGTCAAAACTACTCAAATCATCGATATATTCTCACTGAAAAAACCTCCCGTGATCATTCAAATCAACAGAGCAGTTCTTAATTGTGCCCAACAAAGTTGAAAGCAAAACTACTAGAAACAGAAAAAATACAATCAGTCAAAGACCGATTGTATTATTTAACAAAGCCCAAAATCATTTCTCGAATAAGCTTGCTGGCGGTGTTAGCCGTTTGTTCTGAAGCGTCATATATCGGGGCAACCTCGACTAGGTCAGCTCCCACAACATTGAGATCAGAGCGAGCGATTTCATGAATTGAGGCAAGCAGTTCTCGTGACGTAATTCCTCCTGCATCAACTGTTCCTGTTCCAGGCGCGTGCGCTGGATCGAGCACATCGATATCAATTGTCACATAAACAGGTCGTCCAGCCAAAACCGGAAGGATCTCCATTAGCGGCTTATGAACATCAAATTTTGAAATATGCATCCCTACTTCCTTCGCCCATTGAAATTCTTCCTTCATCCCAGACCGAATCCCAAAAGAGTATACATTCTTTGGACCGATCAATTCCGCTGCCTTGCGAATTGGAGTTGAATGGGATAATGGCTCTCCTTCATAATCGGTGCGCAGGTCCGCATGGGCGTCAATATGGATGATTGCTAAGTTCGGGTACCTTTTATAGACCGATTTTATAACGGGCCATGAGACAAGATGTTCTCCTCCCATTCCTAGTGGGAATTTCCCTGCGGCTAATACTTTATCAACGAAATTTTCAATTTCATCAAGGCTCTTTTGCGCATTCCCAAAAGGAAGGGGGATATCACCCGCATCAAAGTATTTCACTTCCTCTAATTCCCGATCTAAGTAAGCACTGTATTCTTCTAGCCCGATTGAAACTTCACGAATTCTCGTGGGACCAAAACGAGAACCTGGTCGATAGCTTACGGTCCAATCCATCGGCATTCCGTACAGCACCGCTTGGCTTTCTTCAAAATTCGGGTGACTTTTAATAAAAACATTGCCTGAATAAGCTTCATCAAAACGCATTCACTTTTCCTCCAGTTATTTCACTAAATCTTGTACAAATTTCGGCAGAACAAAGGCTGCCTTATGCAATTCTTTTGTATAGTATTTGCTGTCAATTTCATGGAACCGCTCCGCGGGTACCTCTAATGGATCATACTTCTTTGAACCAATCGTAAACGCCCAAAGTCCACTAGGATAGGTTGGAATATTCGCTGTATATAGACGAGTTATGGGAAAAATTTCTTTGACATCCTTTTGAACACTGCGAATTAAATCTGCTTTGAACCATGGATTATCGGATTGGGCAACGAAAATCCCATCGTCCTTCAGCGCTTTCGCAATTCCTGCATAAAAACCCTTTGTGAATAAGTTAACGGCAGGACCCACTGGTTCAGTAGAGTCGACCATGATGACATCATATTCGTTTTCGCTTTTAGCAATATGCATAAACCCATCGTCAACACGGACATCGACACGTGGATCATCTAGCTTACCTGCAATTTCGGGAAGGAATTTCTTAGAGTATTCAATAACCTTGCCATCAATGTCAACGAGCGTCGCCTTTTTCACACTTGGATGCTTTAATACCTCACGAATAACGCCTCCATCACCACCGCCCACTACTAAAATATGCTCAGGATGAGGATGTGTAAATAATGGCACATGGGCAACCATTTCATGATATACAAATTCATCCTTTACAGACGTCATCACCATATCGTCGAGAAGAAGCATATTGCCCCACTCCTCTGTTTCAATCATATCAAGTTTTTGAAAGTCAGTCTGTTCCGTATGTAAAGTTTGTTTTACTTTCATCGTTATTCCAAAGTTTTCCGTTTGTTTTTCCGTAAACCAAATACCCATCTGCTTCAGTCCTTTCTATATTGGCATGTGAGCCGTTGAGCGACTGCTACAAAATCAAACTTTTACAAGCTTTTACCACATTAAACGGTGCCAAAACCGCCCGAAAGCTTAGCATCAGACAACAGTGTCTCTTCACTATGTCCAACTTGGGATGCAGCTGTTGGATCTGCAGTTGCTATTATTCCCCAACATTTTGCAAACATGAGAAAAGTATAGTTGAATCTAGCAAAAATGCAAGAAAAAAATTAGAAAATCTGCCGTCCGCTAAACCTTTGCTTAATAGAATTGTAAATTTTCGACTTTCATGTTTAAAACGATGCCATTTTTTTCATACTAGACATAACGAATAAATAGATGGCAAGGGGGGATGAAGCAATGGAACTTATGACAGATCAAAGGTTTAAGAGAACGCTAAAATATTTGCGAGCCCTACTCATTATCGGCTCAATCTTCCTAGCTTTTGCATTGATCGTTTATGTGAGCATCCTTATTTATGCGAAAATTCTAGGCCCTCCACCTTTGGCCGTTCCACAATCATCACTCTACTATTCTGATGATGGAACAATTATCGGAGAAAGCCATAGCGGACAAAAGCGATATTGGGTTGCGCTTGAGGATATTGCTCCAGAATTGGTCGATGCCACTTTAGCCATTGAAGACCGGAGTTTTTACCGACATCATGGCTTTGATTATAAACGAATCGCCGGAGCGGTAGTAGCGGATATTAAAGCGATGGCGAAAGTGCAAGGTGCAAGCACGATCAGTCAACAATATGCACGGAATCTGTTTTTAGAGCATGAGAAAACATGGAAAAGAAAGCTATTGGAAGCTTTTTATACGATTCGCATTGAGATGAATTATACGAAAAATGAAATATTGGAGGGCTACTTAAATACAATCTATTACGGTGAAGGTGCCTACGGCATTCAAGCAGCCAGTCAGTTTTATTTTGGAAAAGATGCTGCCGATCTTAGTTTGGCGGAGGCGGCGATGCTAGCGGGAATTCCTAAGGGACCAAGCCTTTACAGCCCTCTAGCCTCCATGGAGAAAGCAACGTCTCGTCAACAGCTTGTTTTAAAAATGATGGCCAACAACGAACTGATCTCAGAGGAGGAAGCTGCTGCTGCGTCACAAGCAAAGCTTGACATTATTGGCGAACATAGTCACTCCATCGGAAAAATTGCTCCCTACTTTCAGGACGCGGTTAAAAGTGCCTTAAAAAATGTTCTCCATTTAGATGAACGTACTATTGAATTGGGAGGCCTAAGAGTCTATACAACACTCAATACAAAGCAACAGGAGGATGCAGAAAAAAATATTGATAAGTTAATTGCGACAGATTCCGAGATTCAAGTCGGATTGGTGGCCATGAATCCTGCCAATGGCCATGTGAAGGCAATGGTTGGCGGTCGCGATTATGAGAACAGCCCTTTTAACCGGGCAACACAGGCGGTGAGACAACCCGGTTCGACGATGAAACCTTTTTTATACTATAAAGCGATTGAACAAGGGTTTACCCCGTCGACAACGATGCGCAGTGAAATTACAACTTTTAAATTTGATTACAATCGAGCAGATTACACTCCGCACAATTACAATAATTTGTATGCAAACAAGGAAATTACGATGGCTCAGGCACTCGCTCTCTCTGACAACGTTTTTGCCGTGAAAACCCATTTATTTTTAGGCGAAGATGCTTTAATAGAAACAGCGAAAAGATTAGGAATTTCAACAAAATTACAGGAGGTTCCATCATTGGCACTCGGCACTTCAGGAGTGCGGGTCGTCGAGATGGCCAATGCGTACAGCCACTTTGCCAACGGTGGAAAAAAGGTCACACCTGTGTTAATAACAAGAGTGGAAAACCATCGCGGCGATGTTATCTATGAGCATAATCCAGTGGATGAAGAAGTATTGCGCCCGGACGCAGCCTTTGTCACGACTCATATGATGACGGGAATGTTTGATCGTAAATTAAATGGTTATACAAGTGTAACAGGCAATACTGTCATTAATGATATGACGAGAATCTATGCCGGTAAATCAGGTTCGACCAATACCGATAACTGGATGATCGGCTTTACTCCACAGCTTGTCACCGCTGTATGGACAGGCTACGATCAAGGAAAACCGATTGAAATCGTCGCTGAAAAAAGCTATGCAAAAAACATTTGGCTTCATTTTATGGAAGATGCTCTTGCAGGTGAAGCAGTTAAACCGTTTAAAGCACCTAAAGGTACAGTCGGCATCTATATTAACCCGGAAAATGGAAAATTAGCGACAAAAGACTGCCCTGTAAAACGGCTCACCTATTATGTAGCCGGAACGGAACCAACCGAATATTGCATTGACCATATTCTCGAAGATGAAGAGCTCCCTAAAAAAGAAGCCCCTCATGATCATGAGGAAAAAGTACCATGGTATAAGAAAATTTTTATGTGGGGTTAAATGAGTGCTGGTCTTTGATTGTAGTGAATGGAGTAACTTTTGCTCCATATGGCTAAGCGTGACGTCCAATTCACAAAAAATAAATAATTGTGTCCATCGGATGACTGCCACATGCCACTCCATCCGCCCTACATTTCTTAAATAACTTATAGAAAAGCCTCGAACCTTTAATAAAGGCCGAGGCTTTTCTTGTCCTAGTTTTATAGCGTGTTTCGCTGACCATAGTGTACTTTTTTTATAGAAAAACAGCAAGTCCTCTTAGAAAAATTCAGAAAACCGTCACATTTTAGACACAATTTCAATAAAGCCTGTACTGTTACGCTTAAATCAAACTTTTTATCCAGTCCAAAGTGAAGCAAAGTCAAAAATAATAGCTATCATCATTGAAAGCATTTGACGCATTACCACGCGAAGCTTTAGAGGAGCGGAATGACCATGGTAGATAAAGAAATGGTAGACAAGCAAGCACCAAAGAAAACGGCGGTTATCAACCGCCTGATACCATTAAATCATCCTTCAACTGTTGGGATGACCTCTCCCACATATCTTCATTATGTGACCTTAGAAAGTCAGCTAAAACCCGTTTCGATTTCTCATCCATATGCTCCACAATAATATGGCGCTTCAGCGATTTATCCATACGATTCACATGTTCGGGAAGGGATTTATACCCTCTGCGAATTTCCTGATCAACAGTCATTTCACAAGCAGTAACCCCTGCATAATAAGGTCCTTCTTCATTGCGATCGATGGTGACCCATACTAACCAGTAAGGCTTTCCGTTCGGAACTTCCTCTTTATTTTTTAAAAATTTAATTCGTTTTTCTACTGCACTTCGGGCATGCAATGCTCCAATATCGACGACCGCTTCTCCTGCCTCAACATCAATAATAACTGGTGAAATATTATCTAAACTTAAAGTTCCAACACCAAATCCTTTATGACCATCCATCGGATCGCTTTTAATAATATTGAAACCAACCTTTTTTTTCTTCTCAGTCATCGGAATTCCTCCCTTTCAAGCATTATGTTAATAAGTAATAGAAAAAGTCATTTAGTCCTCCGACAATTGCCGGGTAAAAAGTATTTAAAATGGGGTGAATCGTATATTGATCCAACGGAGTAATGACTAAAATTAAAAAAATAATGGAGCCGTATTGTTCGAACTGCGTCAGCTTCGGTCGAACGGTCGCAGGTACTAAATCCTCAATAATACGATAACCGTCGAGGGGTGGGAACGGCAATAAGTTAAAAACAAACAAGAGCAAATTTAACTTAATAAACATATCAAGAAACTCTGACACATAAATAGGCGCTTCTACAGCAAGTCCTGTTCCCACAAGGACATACCAAATAATAAAGCCGATACAGCCCATAACCAAATTACTCAACGGCCCTGCAATTGAAACCATAATACTCGCTAGGCGCGGCTTTTTGAAAAAGAAACGGTTCACAGGGACAGGTCTTGCCCAGCCAAAACCGGCAATAAAAATGAGGATCGTACCAATTGGGTCAAGATGATGAATGGGGTTTAACGTTAATCTCCCTTGATTTTTCGCTGTAGGATCACCAAAACGGTACGCTACATAGGCATGGGCAAATTCATGTACCGTAAATGCAACCATTAAGGTAATCACCACATACGGAATTTGATTTATGGGAAATGCTAAAAATTGTTCCAACCGTAAAACTCCTCCATATTCATTTTATGTATTCAATCTCTTTCCTACACAGTTTGCCAAAATATTTAATGTTTGAGATATATGACAGCCGCCACTTATCTAGTTAGTTATTGGTGACTAATAAATAAAAGAATTTATTCCATTTAAAGTATACATGATTCTTTTCAGAAAGGGAAAAGAGGAAGTTTCACAGCTGCCCCTTGCATATCCACTGAAAATATGGAACACTACTTGTGATTGAATTACATAAGAGGAGGAATGATCATGCCATACGTAACAGTGAAAATGCTTGAAGGTCGTACTGAGGAACAAAAAAAAGCGTTGGTGGAAAAAGTCACTGAGGCGGTAAAGGAAACAACAGGAGCTAAACAGGAAAGCATCGTTGTCTTTATTGAAGAAATGTCCAAAAATCATTATGCCGTTGCCGGGAAACGTTTAAGCGATCAATAAGCATTATTAAACATTACAATAAAACACTGCACGAACATTAATGTCTGGTGCAGTGTTTTTTCCTAATTTAACGTAAAAGCAGCTATATGCTATTACTTATTTTAATTCCTCTATGCGTGAGGCTTGGCTTTTTGGTGGAGCTGTTCAATATATGCATATGCTTGATCGATTTCTTCCCCCGTATAATTTTGCTTCTTTTTAAGAGTATGAACTTTTTCCTCGACCTCTTTTCTATCGAGGCTGTCAAAATAAAGAATGGTCGATACAAGTTCAAGAAATCGTGCACTTTGCTCATTCATGTCGGTCATGCAATCCTCAAGGCATGGCATATCAATTTCATTTAAACTAAGAAACTCTTTACCTGTTTCCGTTAATGTATAACGATATTGATAATATCCACCTTTATTCTCTTTCACTTCATCGACAAAACCCATATTACAAAGCTCTTCCATGCGTAAGGTCAGTTCTTCTGAATATGGCCCGTAAAAATGAAATTGAAATCGTTCCTGAAATGGGAATGTTATTTTCTTCGCAATATATATCATCTTTTGCAGCTTCTTCCGACCAGTTATTTCACCTGAAGCGGCAAGTGCTTGCATCAGCTTGGCATGATCTTTTAACAAGACAAGGTCAACTCCTTATAATTCTAAAAGCGTTCGTATTTGCTTTTTTATATTTTTCTTTGTCGTATCATCGATTAATAAATCCTCTGGATAATAGAGCTTATGATCGGTTCTTCTTTTTCCAGAAATCGCATCGACAATCTCAGACTCACGGGAAAGTTCTCGAATGTCCCCATTGCCCATAAGTAGTTGAATAGGAAGCCTCTCCTCCTCTTCTCCTGGTCGATAGAAGTCATAAGGAAGGTCCGATGAGGAATCGACAACTAAATAATATTCTGGGTCCAATCCAGCCTTGATAAAAAGCGTCGAGAGTTCTGCCAGCTTCTTATATTCCTTCGCAGGATCAAATTCCACATACTTAAATAGATTTCGATTCACAAATCGCTTACATAAATCGCTTAATATGTCATCCTCTTCATCCTGCCACATTTGAAAATAGTAGAGTATAATGGATTCATCCAACTTTAAATAGTCTTCTAAGGTGAGAGTGTCTTCAAAAATGGAGGTAAAATGGGTTGGTTCTTGCTGAAAAATGTATTGATCATGGTACAGTTCTTTTGCTCGGTGCAAGATTTTCGTCAAAATGACTTCCGCACTCCGAGTCACAGGGTGAAAGTATACTTGCCAGTACATTTGATACCGGCTCATAATGTAATCTTCTACAGCGTGCATCCCAGTTTTTTTAATGACGACCTGATCCTCATGGGGGCGCATCACACGCAAAATTCTTTCCATATCAAAATGACCGTAGCTCACACCGGTAAAATAGGCATCTCTTTGTAAATAATCCATTCGGTCTGAATCGATTTGGCTCGAGATTAAACTGATCACAATTTTGTTCTCAGACGTCTTTCCAATTACCTCTGCCACACGTTTTGGAAAATTGGGCTCCACTCTGGAAAGGACAGTATTCACTTCCGTGTTCCCTAAAATAATGGCCTGGGTGAAATATTCATGATCGAGGGCAAATACTTTTTCAAAGGAATGGGAGAAAGGACCATGGCCAAGATCATGAAGTAACCCTGCGCAAAGAGACAGCAAGCGATCCTCTTTATTCCATTTCGGCCTATCGACGAAAACATCATCGACAATTCTACGGATAATTTCATACACTCCTAGAGAATGATTAAAACGGCTATGTTCTGCGCCGTGGAAGGTTAAAAAGCTTGTCCCTAATTGTTTAATTCTTCTAAGCCTTTGAAATTCCTTTGTACCGATCAAATCCCAAATCACTTGATCCCGAACATGAACATAGCGGTGTACAGGATCTTTAAATACCTTCTCTTCCTTCAGCTTTTGCTCAGCGTAATGCATTTTCTACCTCCTTTCCACAAAACATTCCGGCATCGATTCTAAACAAACTTATCTAATAATACATTATATCCTTGTTCCATTTACAGATCATTACAAAATGAGAAAAACAGAGAAAATTCGACAAAAGTCCTATAATCAAAAAAAAATCACCTTTAATGAAGATGCAAGAAAGGTGATTGAAGTTTGGAAATAACACATTATTTTTTTAATTTTTTATTCACTTTTTCCATTAATTCCTCTTCTGTTAACGCAGCCAACGGACGATTATTAACAAAAGCAAAAGTCTTCTTTCGCCCAGGGCCACAATAAGATTGACAGCCAATATCAATTGTCGCATCGGGATCGATGGCTTTTAGTTTCGGAATCAATGTTTTTAAGTTCACGGCCTGACAATCATCGCAAACTCGAAATTCGTTTGCCATAGTATTACAACCCTTTCTATCAATCGATCATCTATACGGATATAATTATACTTTTTTGCCAATCATAAGGCTTAAATAATGAATTTACACATTCGCCATTTTACCTCTTCTCTTAGCCGATTGCAAGTTCACACATCTCTATCGATTTGGAAAAATTTTAAAAAATCTACTATCCTTTTAATCACTTTTGTATAAACCTTTGCAAAACTGGTCATCCTGTGACTAAGCACGATAAAAAATTAGAATTAAACACATAAGGGGTTGAAAAAAATGAAGGTTCGTCAAGACGCATGGACAGACGAAAATGATTTATTGTTAGCAGAAACTGTACTAAGACATGTACGCGAAGGAAGCACACAGTTAAATGCATTTGAAGAGGTTGGTGATAAGCTTAATCGAACTTCGGCAGCATGTGGATTCCGGTGGAATGCAGTTGTTAGACATCGCTACGAAAAAGCGCTGCAGTTAGCAAAAAAGCAACGCAAACAAAGGCAAAGAATGCTAGGGAAGGAACAAGGTGGAAAAAAGAAATTACTATATTCACCGCCCACTCCTTCGATGGACGAGATGACCTTTTTGTCTCAAACAGCAGAGACAGACGTACAACCAAGCGGCGAAATGAGTGTAGCAACACCTGTTGCAACACAAACATATACTGGACAACTAAATTTGGAAATGGTGATCTCCTATTTACAGAATCTAGATAGTTCTAATTTTCAGGTTGATATATTAAAAAGTGAGAATGAAAGATTGAAACGTGAAAATGCCGAAATGCGTAAAACAAACCAGGAACTGCAAGCAAAAATCGAGCAGTTGGAACAAAACACTGTCACCATCCAAGAAGATTACGAGACCCTCATGAAAATCATGAATCGGGCAAGAAAACTTGTTTTATTTGAGGAGGAAGAGCGTCCTGCCTCCACATTTAAGATGGATCGCAATGGAAATCTAGAAAAAGTAGCTGAGTAATGAAGTAATGGGACGAAGAATACGTCTGAACTTAGCCATAGGCCTCGTTTAAACAAAATGGGTGATAAATCTTTTATTGGTTCATGTTGTATGAAACCTTGATTTCGCACATAAGCCAAGGAGCATCACCGACATATGACAAAGCTTATCGATAAAAAGATTTTCTTTCAAGGAGAAGGGTTGGTAACAATATCTTTCTTAAGAAAGCCGTAGCAAAACAAAATGCTACGGCTTTTTTACTGTCCGAAAAGGATCTTTTGATTGCGTTCGACTACCCTTTCATAATAACTCTGATATAGCGGCAGTTCTTCTTTAGTTAAGGTTCCTGCATATAAATGTTCACTTTTCTTTCGCAGAACTTGCAATAAGCGCAACATGACATCTTCTACCTTTAAATTCTGGTGCGTTAATTCTGCTAATGAGGCCATAACAACCGGATTAATTTCTGGATATTCAAACTTTGTTTCAGAATGCCTTTTTCCTAATCGATAAAACGCTTGAATGAGGTGAGCCCGTTCACCTCCGCTCCCATTGACACAGAGATAAATTTGCACAGCAACTCCTCTGCGCAAACGTCTTTGCGATATGCCAGCGAACTTTTTTCCGGCAATGCTTAAGTCATAGCTACCGGGGCAATATGAGCCGACAATTTCCCGTGCCTCAATTTCTACATTTAGATCGGCAAACATCGCTGCAACTAATGTGAGCATTGCATCATAGCCGCGATTTATATCTATGCCCTTCTCTGTTTCTGGGAAAATAAGCGACACATTTAAGACACCCTCGTCGAGGACAACTGCCAACCCACCTGAATTTCTCACAATGTAGCGGTAACCACGTTCCTCCAAGTGCTTCAATCCATCCGTTAAATACGGCAGCTTCGTATCCTGTATCCCCAAAACGACCGTATTATGATGAACCCAGGACCTCGCTGTTGCTGGTGACAGGCCTGATCCAACCGAAGCACATAAACAATCATCCATGCCAAAAGATTGAAGAGCATTTACATGCAAGCCAACAACCGATTGGTCTATCACTCGCCACACTTTTTGACTTAATAAGTCTTCCTGCATCCCTTTGTTTTCTCCTTCTACTCGCTTTTATTGATCCATTTATTATATTATGTTTTCTTTTTGATGAAAAAACAACACATATAAGGGAGGCAAGTTAAAAGCTTGGCTCCCTTCGGCAGAAATAACTGGCAAAAGGGTATCCCATTAAGCATCTGCCCCTGTGGAATACCCTTTTGCTCTTCTTGCCACCTCCCTTAAAGAAAAGGCAGCAAAGAAATTATTGTTCTAAAGCTTGCGCCGCAGTAATAAGAGAAAGCTTGTATACATCTTCTTCATTACAACCTCTTGATAAATCATTAACCGGACGATTTAATCCTTGAAGAATTGGTCCTACCGCTTCAAAATTTCCAAGGCGTTGCGCAATTTTATAACCAATGTTTCCAGCTTCTAAGCTTGGGAAAACAAATACATTTGCGTCACCTTTAAGAGGGGAATTTGGCGCCTTTTTCTCCGCAACTGACGGAACAAAAGCAGCATCAAATTGGAACTCACCATCCAAAACAAGTTCAGGGTTTAGTTGTTGAGCTATTTTAACCGCTTCTGATACCTTTTCAGTTTCCGGTGATTTTGCTGAACCTTTTGTTGAGAAACTTAGCATTGCTACGCGCGGATCAATATTAAACATTTTCGCTGTAGCTGCGCTCTCAAGAGCTATTTCCGCTAAATCTTGACTGTCTGGGGAAATATTAATCGCACAATCAGCAAAGACATATTTTTCATCGCCACGAACCATGATGAATACACCAGATGTCTTTTTCACTCCTGCTTTTGTTTTAATAATTTGTAGTGCCGGGCGAACGGTGTCCGCTGTTGAATGAGCTGCACCACTCACTAGACCGTCTGCTTTATTCGTATGTACAAGCATCGTTCCGAAGTAATTTTCATCTAAAAGGATTTTTCTGGCATCCTCTTCGGTTGCCTTCCCTTTTCTTCTTTCAACAAAAGAAGCAACTAACTCCTCCATATGCTCATAAGCTTTCGGATCGTAAATTTCCATTCCGTTTAGGGAAGCTTTCAAGCTTTTTGCCTTCTCTTCAATTTCTTCAACGTTCCCAATAAGAATAGGTGTTAATACTTTTTCGTCTGCTAATCTAGCTGCTGCTGCAATAATTCTTTCATCCAAGCCTTCTGGAAAAACGATCTTCACTTGCTTGCTGCTTACCTTTTCTTTTAACGCTGAAAATAGATCACTCATATGTCATCCTCCTTATATTTAGGCTCTGTTATATGTCGGTGTTGATTTTTTGCCCATTTCTCTCCTACCTTTCAGTTATACTGAAAGGCATGTGAAACTTTGGTTTCACATGCAATGAGCCCAAAATCATTTTAACAACAATTCTATTTAACAAAGCTTATATTTAAAAAATAATTTCAATTATTCATCTGCTTAAACCTATCTATATTTTTTCACGGGGCAAAAAGAGCCGCCTTCATTAGCATACCCTTCTCATATAAATTTTCAAGAAGTCAAGCAAATGAGAACGTTTACTTCATAAAAGTTTATATATTCTTAAAAGTTGAATATTTAAATGTTGAGTTTCTTTTTTACTATTCACAAAAAATCATGGATTTAACCAACTAAAATTCCCTTATTTCCCCTGAAATGGAAATGGTTTTCACATTCAAGGTTTATTCATATTTTTAATGGTGAAACTATGTTATAGTAATTTTAATTAGTGAATCGATTTCTATTGAAATCGCCACATTTTAGTATATATTTTAGGAGTGATTAGTATGAGTGAAGCGGTTAAAACGCTCGATGGTTGGTATTGCCTACATGATTTCCGTGCAATGGACTGGACGACTTGGAAAATGATATCGCCAGAAGAAAGACAAGCAGCCATTCACGAGTTTTTAGGTCTAATCGAAAAATGGAACCGTACACAAGACGATAAAAAAGGGAGTCATGCACTATATACGGTTGTTGGTCAAAAAGCAGATTTTATGATGATGATTTTACGCCCAACAATGGAAGAATTAAATGAAATTGAAACAGAGTTCAACAAAACAAAATTGGCTGAGTTTACAGTACCTACTCATTCGTATGTTTCAGTGGTAGAGTTAGGCAATTATTTACCATCTGATCAAGATCCATACCAAAACCCTGAAATTCTGGCTCGGCTTTATCCAACGCTTCCAAAAGCAAAATATATTTGCTTCTATCCAATGGATAAGCGCCGCCAAGGGGAAGACAACTGGTACATGCTTCCAATGGAAGAAAGACGCAGCTTAATGCGCAGCCACGGGATGATCGGACGAAGCTATGCTGGTAAAGTAAAGCAAATCATTACTGGTTCTGTTGGTTTTGATGACTATGAATGGGGTGTAACGCTTTTCTCTGATGATGTTCTCCAGTTCAAAAAACTTGTTTACGAAATGCGTTTCGATGAAGTGAGTGCACGTTACGGAGAATTCGGTTCATTCTTTGTTGGAAACATTTTAGAAGTTGACCGAATTGAATCATTTTTACACGTAAATTAATTATTTTCGTACAAAGGGCGTCTTAAAAGCGAAGGCTTTTGGGCTGCCCTTTAAAAAATTATACCCTGAAATAAATCATTATGTAGACGTTCCCCGTTATTAGAACAATCTTCATGAAATCCGTAGAAAATGATGCGTGCACTTAAATGCGCGCATAAAATTGTGTATTTTTGCGGTATAATGCTGCTTCAGTAAAGACGACACAATGACCTTCAGTAGGCTCCAGTTGCTCTTTAGTACATACTAAAGATCCTTTTTTGCCTTAAATCTTCTAATTTCATCATAACATTCCCAGCTTGTCTGTTGTCATAAAAGAAAAAATAGAATCATAACTATTCATTAGGATCTAATTTATCATAGCTTTCATATGTAAAAAACGAACATATTCTTCACATGGAAAAATATATATAGTGATAGCTCAACTTTTTTCTTAATAGCAATGCTTCATTAATGAAGATCCGTCCAAAATCGTTTCGTTTTTTGTCTAGTGTAAGAAAATATTAAAATTACATTCATATTTAGGAGGGAAGTCAATTGACGTACAATCCCAATTCTTATTCAAAAACACCCTATTATGGATACCAGCAGCCCAACTACGGATATGCCGCTCCGACAGGTCAAGCACCGACAACGCCTCCTGTGCAGACAGGAACCATGTTTCCAACTGCCGGAGGACAACAGCCGACACAGCAGATTCCAGGAATGCTGCCGCTGGAACAGTCTTATATTGAAAACATTTTACGTTTAAACAGAGGGAAATTAGTCACGGTGTATGCAATGTTCGACACAGTATCTGCTGAAGGTCCATCAACACGAACCTTTAGAGGAATTATTGAAGCAGCTGGAAGAGACCATCTGATTATTAGTGATCCGGAGTCTGGAACGCGCTATCTGATTCCAATGGTTTACTTCGGCTATGCCACATTTGATGAGGAATTAGAGTACGACTATCCATACGGAGTACCAGGGGCAACCGCCTACCCTCCGAGATAAAAAAGCGTATGCACCATCTTAAAACTTTATGAAAAGGCTTTGTTAAACAGAGTGGTTGATAAAACGCTCATTTCGTGTGAAACCTTAGTTGCGCTCGCCTTTCAATATATATTGAAAGAAAACATGAGCCCAAAATTAACATTGAAAGTCTATGTAAAAACGGGAACTCCCTTGAGGTTCCCGTTTTTACATTATTTTTACAGCTGCAATCACAAGCAATAGCCACGCTGCCAAAAAGGCTATACCACCCAATGGAGTAATTGCCCCGAGCACGGATATTTGCGTTACAGCAAGGATGTATAGGCTCCCCGCAAAAAGAATGATTCCGATAAACATGAGCCAACCAGACCACGTTAAGAGCGCACTTGCAGGATATTTGCCAAGCAGTAGTGCAATAATAAATAAGCCTGTTGCGTGAAACATCTGATATTTAACCGCTTTTTCCCAAATATTTATATATTTTGGTTCAAGCTTCCCCTCTAATCCATGCGCTCCAAAAGCACCTAATGCGACTGCTAAAAAGGCATTTATCGCACCTAAAATAATTAATATTTTCATGTTCATTCTCCTTTGACGCAAAAATTGCAAATTTTGATGAATAGAATGGCGTTGTTCCTTAACCATTATCAGCACTCTCCATTACAATGCAGCTCTTGCAAATTAAGCGGCACAGAGCAATGCTAAGCGTTTAAAAATCAAACAGGGAATCACCGTTTGCTTCATCGTCTACTTTCATTTTTGCTGGCTGTTGGTATTGAACTGCCCGCTGAGGTTCTATTATAGGTGCTGGGGATTGTCGACTTGTCTTCTGCTCCAATACCAACTCACACAATGTTTTAATCGCATAGATCTTTTCTCTTGTTCGCACTTCCGAGTCGCTTTGTTTCGCCTGCTTTAATTCTTCCTCTATTTTACCAAGCAATGATTGCATCGAAATATTCATCTTACCACCTCACAGTTATCTACTTTACCATATCATATCTTACAGAACTGGATTTTCAAAAAAGACCTAGATTCCATGAGGGAAACGAACAACGCAATGCTTATTTCTTCTCGTATCTCAAACAATTATGTCCTGAAGCTTGCAAAACCTCTTGAGAAGGAAGCCTGCTTGTTTTAAATTGGAACGCCCGACAACCCTTCGGAAATTTCTTATCCCACGTAACGTAAAAATGTTTGCAGGCAAAACAATTGATTCGTTCTTCCTTCAATATCGTCAACCCTTTTCATTTTAACTCATTTTCTACTGTTATTTCAGAAACAAAGCTCAGTTCCCAATCAATTTCTTCGCTTTTGCTTTTTTTCAATAATTGATTTATTTGCGAGAACGGCCTACTTCCAAAAAAGCCTCTATGAGCCGATAAAGGACTTGGATGGGAAGAAGCAATAACAAAATGCTTCTGCTCATCAATCAGACTCCGTTTTTTTTGAGCCGGCTTCCCCCAAAGCACAAAAATAATCGGAGTTTCCCTATCATTTAGGCATGTAATAATCCTATCCGTAAACGTTTCCCAGCCTCTTCCTTGATGGGAGTTGGCCTCCCCTGCTCGAACCGTTAGAACCGTGTTTAAAAGGAGAACGCCTTGCTCCGCCCATTTTTTTAAATAGCCATGATCTGGAATGTTACAGCCCAGATCTGCCTCAAGCTCCTTGTAAATATTTTTAAGTGATGGCGGAATCGGAACTCCGGGTAAAACAGAAAAGCTCAATCCATGTGCTTGATTTGGACCGTGATAAGGATCCTGACCTAAGATCACAACCTTCACATCATCAAATGAGGTTAAGTTAAGTGCCTGAAATATATTTTCTTTTGCTGGATAGACGTTCGTACGATCATATTCCATTCGCACAAAATCGATCAGCTCTTGAAAGTATCGCTTTTCCATCTCCGATTTCAATTTCTCGCGCCAATCGCGATGCAAGAGACTATTCATGTTCATAGTGTACGGTCACCTCATAGCCCATTTGTTCAAAAAACTTCTGCAATGTTTTTTCGGCATTTGCCTCAGCCATTTGCAACAGCCCCTGTGCCATCGCCTCTTCCTTCACGAGTTCCTTCGCTTCTGCAGCCAGTTCAAAAGCTTCCTCCCAATTGACCTCCGCACGAAAAATTCCTTCGACCGAAAAAGCTTGTACATGATTAAAATCTAATGCTGGCTCTTGAATAATGGTCGCAGAAGGCAATGTGATTTCTAGCGTCTTTTCTTCTTCGTCTATTATTAAATTCTCGGCAGCCACATTTTCTAAGTCTACTCCTGCAGTCACCGTTCCAGGTACAACTAATAATAACTTTCTTTTTGTCCCAGGAATATTCGTTGAAATTTCCTTCCCAAATAGCTGGTTGTCCTCTTTTTCAATCACGGCCTTTACAAATGCTTGGGAAGAGGCAAGTGAAGAGAGCTCCTTCATCTGTTCTATGAAACTACCTTTTTCCACCTTTGCTTCTGCTCCAGAAAAGAGCTTAAAAGTTCCAATTCCAATTACAGTTCCAACCAATAATAGCGCAACTAAAATAACGATTATTTTCAAATACCACTTCCGAAGACCTACTTTTAAAAAGCCTTTAAAAGTTGGCGTTCTTTTATTTATATCTAAAGCAGCCGTAGTTGCCGTCTGCTCCTTACCTTGCTCAAGTTCATTCATGATTGCATCAAGCTGTGCCAATATTTTCTCATCATCTCTCTTTTCCATTATCCTCGCCCTCCTAATCCTATGTCCTTCTACCTATTATAAAGGAAAAAGAAAGAATCGATAAGGTTAATAGATTTTCCATTTCGTATAGATTGGCAGCAATACTGCTGCACCAACTTCTTAACCGTTAGGTCTTGTTATATTGACTCATTTCGAGGGTGTCCCACAAACTTAGCTTTCAGGACACCTCTTTTTAAAAAACCTCCTTGCCATTACAGCAAAGAGGTACATCATTTACATTATCCAAGCAATCTTTGGTAAATGGAGCGGGCCTGTGCTAAATCTTTTGTTCCATGGATAAGGGCTCGTCCATCTTTAAAAATCACGATTCGATTAGCTTCCATTTCGATTGATAATAAGTATGGATTTCCTTTCACTTCATAGTGAATCGAGCTTAAATGAGCGGCGAGCTCATTGAGATCCACCTCTCCTTCCTTTGACGGACGGATCTGCACCGTGTCTCGACCACATAAAACTTCTGATTTCATCAGATTCTCTCGACTTAAGTATGGATACGTTCGCTCACTACCACAGGATAAGCAGCTTTCATCCTTTGCTCTCGACATTTTCATGCTGCTATATTGATTCCTCCATAAATCGAAGCTGACGAAAGAGTGACGCAGTGCCTCCCAGTCTTCCACGAGAATTTTTAATGCCTCAGCCGTTTGATGGGCCACAACCATCTGCACAGTTGGGGCAATAATCCCAACTGTATCACAAGTCATTCCCTGTACAGGAAGAGACTTAAGCAGGCAATTAAGACATGGCGTCTTTCCAGGGATAATCGTGAAACTCATCCCAAAGCTTCCTACACAAGCACCGTAAATCCAAGGAATTTGATATTTATGGGCAATATCGTTAAGCGCCATTCTTGTCTCAAAATTATCAGTTGCATCAAGGATGAGATCGACGCCCTTCACGAGTTCATCAAGCATTTCAGGAGTCGCATCACCAACTACGGCACAAAGCTCTACATCAGAGTTAATCGCTCTTAATCGCCGTTCTGCAGCCACAGCCTTCGGCAGTTTTTGTAGCACATCTTCCTCCGTATAAAGCTGTTGTCTCTGGAGATTGCTTGCTTCCACATAATCCCGATCGACAATCGTTAATTTCCCAACCCCTGCCCGAGTCAATATTTCACCATTGCTGGAACCGAGTGCGCCTGCACCAATCATGAGAACATGCTTTGCTCGCAGCTTCTCTTGTCCATTTTTCCCAATCGGAGCAAATAACATCTGTCTTGAATAGCGTTCGTACATCACTATCCCTCCTTTCCAGGTAGAAAAAACTGCCCAACGGACAGTTTAAATGAAAATCATTCTAAAAGGCTGATTGTAAAGCACACACACCCTTGAGAAATGCGAAGTTACTCTAACAGGGCATATATGTAACTTTACAATGAAAGCAATTTGTATCCAGACAAAGGCAAGCAACGAAAAATGCGAGCGTTCGTCATCTGTCTGGAAATTAACCTCCGCTCACAGGAGGAATAAACGCAACTTCATCGCCTGCTTCAATAACATTCTCATTTGAAGCAAATTCTTCATTTATCGCTGTCATCGCAGAGTCAAGCTTCTGAAGGTTATATTCCGCTGCAAGTAATTCCTTCACTTCAGCAACTGTTCTCCCCGCTACATCGATGCGAATATTTTCTTCACCAACCTCATCCTTTAAATGAGCGAAAAATAGAATTTTATTCATATAAATCCTTCTCCTCTGGTTTTCCTGTAGGATATGCAACCTTTTCGAGCTGATCACCAATCCACTCTTCTCCGTCCTCCCAATGCTCCTTCTTCCAAATGGGAACGATTTCTTTAATTCGCTCGATCGCATGGCGATTGGCTTCATATGCATCAGCACGGTGAGGGGTTGACACAGCAATCACTACCGCTACATCGGTAATGTCTAATCTCCCAACACGATGGGTGATAGCTACCTCCGCGCCTGGCCACCGCTCTTTAATTTCATCACCAATTTGCTCAAGCTTTTTGACAGCCATTGACTCATAGGCCTCATAAATTAAATAAAGGGTCTTTTTCCCCTTCGTTAATTCCCTGACTGTCCCAATAAATGTCGTAATTGCCCCTGCATTGCGCTGTACAACCTTATCAATTACTGCTTGTATATTAATTGGTTCTTTTGCAATTTCAAAATTCATCTTCTAGCACCCTCTTCAACGTCATTGTAAATTCCTCGGCTCCGCATTTACTACAACAGAATAGCCACCAATTGCCTCCACTCTAGCCTGAAACTCCTTTGACTGAATGATGCCTACTAATTGCTGCCCTCGGTCACTTTCAAAGAAAGACTTCGTCATGAGCAGATCGTACTCTTCATCAGCGATCGCAATAAAATCTAAGCCCATCGCCTTTGCTGCCGGGTAAATTCCAAGACCGACCGCTTTCGGACTGCCCTTCACCTCAGCTGCAACACTAAGATGGGAAAACATCTCCCGATCATAACCATTGATTTGTTCTGGCTCTATCCCGTGCTCTCTTAATAATAAATCAAATAAGATTCTCGTGCCGGCACCTTTTTGACGATTTACGAACAATGCTCCTTTTTCGGCAATATCAGAAACATTTTCGATATTTAACGGATTTCCTTTTGGCAGAAGCCACCCTTGCTTCCGTCTCAAAAAAGGGTAAAGAACGACTTCTTGCTCCGCAAGAAACTTCTTCACATAAGAAAGATTATATTGCTTCGTTACAGGATCCAATAAATGAACCCCTGCCATGTGAGCTTCCCCTTTTCTGATTGCCATAATCCCAGCCATACTTCCGACATGTGAGGAAATAATTTTGGCACTGTTCGATTGTGCTCGTAGGTAAGATGAGAGAATATCAATGGTTAAATCGTGGCTGCCATTAAACACCACTGCGGATTTTATTTCCTCCTCGGAACGAAGAAGCTCTATTTCAACATATTCCCCTTGTTCATACCCCAATTGTTCAGAAGGGACAACTAATAACCCGTCTGCTTTCACAAGAGACATTGTTACTCCTGCCGCTCTTGTTAGGGGATTAGCAATATATTCGCCTCCTACATAGCCAATCGTCATGCGCACAAAATCTTCGGCCCCCATTGTTGAAACAATCCTGCGCCCAAGTTTTACCCTTAACGTCTGCCTTTTCGGTTCTGTTGTTCCTAAATATGCACAAACAAGCGGGCGCACGAACCATTCAAGGGATAAATACGCGGAGACAGGATAGCCTGGAATTCCAACGACAATAGTGTCTTTTATTTTCCCTAAAATAACTGGCTTGCCCGGCCTTGTAGCCACACCATGGGTAAACACTTCTCCAAGCTCTTTGATTAAATGAACAGTATAGTCCTTTGAACCTGCTGATGAGCCAGCATTGATGACAACGATATCGGAAGTTTCGACGGCATGTAGCAAAGCTTGCTTAATTTCTTCCGGTTGATCCTTTACAATATCATGCAGGATCGGGGCCCCGCCCCACTCATAAATGTAGTTGGCGATTACAGAACCATTAAATTCGATTAATTTTCCTGGTTCAGCCCCTACACTCGGAGCAATTAATTCGTTTCCCGTTGGAATAATCGTTACAACAGGCGGACGCATCACCTTAATTTTTGTCGTTTGCGACGCCAATAATACCCCTATATCTACCGGTCTAATTTTATGTCCTTGCGAAAAAAGCATTTCTTCTTGGACGATGTCTTCACCTATCGGACGAATATGCAACCATGGAGAAGCCGGTTCAATAATTTCAACGACATCCTCCGATAACTCGTCCACATTTTCAATCATAATCACTGCATTGTATGGAGAAGGAATAATATTTCCTGTGTCCACATAGACAAAATCTTCATTTCGTTTTAGCTGAATTGGATTCTGTTCATGAGCCAAAAAAGTATCCTCAGCCCTTACAGCAATTCCATCCATAGCAGAAGCATGGTAGTGAGGCATTGAATTTAATGCAAATACTGGCTCCGCTGTTATTCTTCCTAATGCCTTATTGCTATCAATCCACTCCGTTTCCCTGCGCGGACGAAAATGGGTGAGAAGCTCTTCTACTGCCACTTTTCGAGGTTTATCCTGGAGGTATACTTTTCGTTTGTATTTTTTCATTGTTCCACACCTCATTGAAATAATATAACAGGTACTCGCTCTCCTTTATGGATCCCTTCACTCTCGGAAGCAATTTCCAACATCCCATCACTTTTTACAAGAGTAGAGATGAGCCCTGATTTCCCCAAAATCGGCTCGGCATACCATTCATTATTTTCTTCAAAAAGTCGAATGCGAATATAATCAGTACGACCTGGAGCAGAAGGGATATTTTTTGTTACCTTCGCAAAGGTGAGACTCAAATGATTCACGCTTCCTCCTCCAAGAATATCGAGAATCGGTTTGCCAAATAACGAAAAAATAATCATCGCTGAAGCTGGATGTCCAGGGAGACCAATAATCGGTTTTATTCCTGCTTGTGATAAAATCGTTGGTTTTCCTGGTTTAATTGAAATTCCATGGACATATACACCCGGATCTCCCAATGCTTCTATCACCTCGACCGAATAATCCTTCGTTCCCACTGAACTGCCACCTGTAAGGATAAGACAATCCGAAATATCGAGCAATTCTCTCGCTCGTCTTTCCAATTCATCTCGGCTATCTTCGACAATCCCGCCATAAATAAAATCAAGCCCCCATTGCTTAACTAATGAGCCAATGGTTGCCCCATTCATATCACGGACTTCTCCCATTCGCAAATCTGGCGACTCCATAGGAACAATCTCATCTCCCGAAGATAAATATCCTACCACCGGCTTTCGCCAAACTGAAACTTGATGAATTCCTTGGGAAGCAAGAGCGCCAATTTCTTGCGCACGCAGTTTAGTTCCTTTAGCTAAAAGCACCGCACCTTCTTTTAAATCTTCTCCGATTGATATTAAATTTTCCCCCGGTGCAACTTGCCGATATAAATTCAAAAGGTGACTTATTTCTTCGCAATGTTCAATCATAACAACAGCATCACTGCCATCCGGAAGCATTCCTCCAGTTGGAACATACATCGCTTCTCCGCTTTGTATTGGCCTTTCTGGCACCTGTCCCATCTTTACTTCCCCCACTACAGTTAAAAAGCCTGGCATGCTCTCTGATGAGCCAAATGTATCCTTAGCTCTAACAGCATAGCCATCAACAGAAGAACGGCGGAAATTTGGAACATTCTCTCGTACAGTTATATCTTCAGCTAAAACGAAATGAAGTGCATGATCGAGAGGCATTGTAATGGCCTCTGTCAGCGGTTTTACCATCTTATGAATTAACTTTTGAGTTTCTTCCACTGATTTAACCTGGAAAAATTTCATATCATCTCTACCCTTTGCTTATGCCATTTTTCATACTCATCTTCTTGGCCTGCTCATACTCTTCCGGATGATTCATATTAAATAAGTCAGATTCACTCAGCTTAATGCCGTAATCATTCAATTCTTTTTCATCCATTATTTTAACATGAATATTCCGAAACATCCCTCTTATCCGCAATTGCTTCTGTTCCAGCGCTGCTTTTGCCTCTTCTTTTACTTCCTTTCGATAAGCGGCAAATAAAGGATGGATCTTATCAGAAATTTTAGGTACTGCTACTTGGTACTCTGCCAATTGCCCAAGAAGCACGGAACCAAGTTGCGCCGAAATAAACGGCATATCGCAGGCAACAAGCAAATTTTGCTCTGTTTTAGTTGCGCTTAGTCCAGCATGAATACCTGCAAGCGGCCCCATACCCTTCCACTCATCTTCCACCATGGGAAGATTTAAAAAAGCATAATCTTCAAACGAGTTAGTAACAATGATAATGTTGTTAACTATCGAATCTAGCTCTGCCACCACATGCTCAATCACAGATTTTCCGTCTATCCTTAATAATGCTTTATTGGTACCCATTCGACTCGATTTACCGCCGGCTAATATTATTCCTGTCGCTTCCATTTCTCCACCTCATCAAAAACATAAGCTCCGTATATTAATTTACTTTCGTATCGTCAGGCATACCATATCCGTTTTCTTGCGCAATGAAATCTAAATGAATGGATTTAATATCAAGAAGGGCAATGGAGTCCTTTTTGATCATTTTGCGAACATCAATTACCTTTGTATAGCCGTTGCAGTCATGACAAACATGAATCTCCGCACTATCATCCTTTTCAACCTTGAGGATTTCCAATTTTCCAGGTTCCTCACTGCCGCAATGGGCACAGTTAATTTTTTTCACTTCCCAAGCATAATGACAGCGGGGACAAGTAACTTCTTTTCTTCCTTTTTTGTTAATAATAGCAAGGCGAGGAGCCTCTCCACAAGCTGGACAGCAACCATGAACATCAGCTTTTTTTAATTCGTCTCTTATT
This sequence comes from Robertmurraya siralis, assembly GCF_005502275.1. Taxonomy (GTDB): domain Bacteria; phylum Bacillota; class Bacilli; order Bacillales; family Cytobacillaceae; genus Robertmurraya; species Robertmurraya siralis. The sequence continues at coordinate 829 of NZ_SWLZ01000005.1, read as the reverse complement.
TCAGCGGTAGCTCTTTGGAGAAATGGACGGATCGCGTGCTCAGCCACAAAATAAGGAAGCCAGCTTGCAATATGATGTTCTTCTGCAAATGCTTGAAAATAACGCTGATGAACAGTTAGCACCTCGGGATGCCACTGTTCCAATATTTTTGTTGAAATTCTTGATTTTAACGCTTTAGTATCAGCCTCAAGTGAAGGCTGCTTCTCTTCTAATAGTGTAAGCAGTTCTTCAATAAAACGATGATATTGTTGAAAATCGACCGACAGCTGCACTTGAGGAAGCACAGGATACTGGGTCAATGCCCTTACTTGTTCTATATCGATCAACTTCTCGGCCTCTAATTGCTGACTCCATTTATCATTTAACAATTGAATCTGTTCTTCCAATTGTTGATATTCTTTATTGAGCACATTCATATTATTCACCTCTTCATTAATAGAGGAAAGGCTACCCAAAAGTTGGGTAGCACTTTCCACATCATGATCATTCAATAGCCCTCTATCCTGTTATCAAGTTTCGAATGGTTCTTCTTAGGCATGCTTTTTTGATTTCTTCTTTTCTTCTTCCTTCAATTCATCGTACCAGCGACCATGATGATGTTCTGCATAATCTTCCGTTACATCACCCTTGAAGATGCCACGCAAAGATGGTTTTGCTAGTGCCACGGACATATAAATATGGCCGATCGCTACCGCCGCAGCAAGACCAAGTCCAATATTATGAATAGGGTAGGCCCACATGATGATTCCCTTTGCGAAATATTGCGGGAACCACATGACAAGACCCGAACAAATCAACATAATCGTCGTAATGATCATGAGCCAAGAAT
>NZ_SWLZ01000059.1 GCF_005502275.1 Robertmurraya siralis | reverse complement strand
AGAGTAAGATTAGCTCTTATGTTTAAAAAACGTTGGCTAGTTTCAGCTTCTCAAAGAAAGATAGCCTCCACTATAATTATTTGTTGACGTATGATTTGTTTAGTTTTCAAAGTGCAATTTCTGTCATCGCCCAGAAGCGACTTTTTTAATGATAACAAAAATATAATACTAAGTCAATATTTTATTTCATTTTTTTGGTGGAGCCTAGCGGGATCGAACCGCTGACCTCCTGCGTGCAAGGCAGGCGCTCTCCCAGCTGAGCTAAGGCCCCAATATAGTATAGTGGTCGGGAAGACAGGATTCGAACCTGCGACCCCTTGGTCCCAAACCAAGTGCTCTACCAAGCTGAGCTACTTCCCGATTTGATATCAGAGGTCCAATATACAGATCAAACGATATTCGTTATTAAATATCTATCTTTCAACTGGCTTCCGATTACTAATTTTATAATGGCGCGCCCGAGAGGAGTCGAACCCCTAACCTTTTGATCCGTAGTCAAACGCTCTATCCAATTGAGCTACGGGCGCAATGTATCAGTCATTTTCACTACTGCGAAAATACTTTAATGCCGAGGACCGGAATCGAACCGGTACGGTAGTCACCTACCGCAGGATTTTAAGTCCTGTGCGTCTGCCAGTTCCGCCACCCCGGCTAATAAATGGAGCGGAAGACGGGATTCGAACCCGCGACCCCCACCTTGGCAAGGTGGTGTTCTACCACTGAACTACTTCCGCATCATAAAAAATTTAAAAGTGCGGGTGAAGGGAGTCGAACCCCCACGCCTTGCGGCGCTAGATCCTAAGTCTAGTGCGTCTGCCAATTCCGCCACACCCGCATAATAATTGAAACGCAAAATAAAAAGTCATTTCACAAACGTAATTTGAAGAAAATACTTCCCTTACGCTGAAAAAACTTTGATGAGCCATGAAGGACTCGAACCTTCGACCCTCTGATTAAAAGTCAGATGCTCTACCGACTGAGCTAATGGCTCTAAAGTAAATATGCACTGCTATCAAATTTTAACTTTGAGATATAAAGCATCTACGATGTCCCCACCTCAGAAAGTTAACTCAAGCAGCAGCTCGATGGGTACAACTCGCAGCAAATTCATAGATGAATGGCTCGTTGCTCTACCGACTGAGCTAATGGCTCTAAATGGTGCCGGCCAGAGGACTCGAACCCCCAACCTACTGATTACAAGTCAGTTGCTCTACCAATTGAGCTAGGCCGGCATATATATTAAGACAAAAAAACACTGATGGAGGATGACGGGATCGAACCGCCGACCCCCTGCTTGTAAGGCAGGTGCTCTCCCAGCTGAGCTAATCCTCCGAAATAGTAATTTATTATTAAACAGCCCGGCAGCGTCCTACTCTCACAAGGGGACAGCCCCTCACTACCATCGGCGCTGAGAAGCTTAACTTCCGTGTTCGGTATGGGAACGGGTGTGACCTTCTCGCTATCGTCACCGGACTAT
>NZ_SWLZ01000058.1 GCF_005502275.1 Robertmurraya siralis | reverse complement strand
AAGGAGCATTCCTGTTAGAAAGATTTTCGGGGACTTGAACAAAAAAGAGCCCTCTTGGTATGATATGGGGTGTCAAATCTGCAGAATTGACCCCTAACTTAGTTAACCAAGGAGGACTCCAAAATGGATTTTAAACAAAATCAGAAAATAAATCAAGTCACCGAAAAAACACTCGTAGTCGGAATCGATATTGCGAAGCAGACACACTACGCTTGCTTTGTGGATGATCGGGGACGAGTGCTCCAAAAATCCTTTTCGGTATTGCAGTCTAATGATGGTTTTCAGTATTTTTATCATCGTATTCTTACTGCGATGAAAGAACATGGAAAAACAGAAGTTATCGTAGGAATTGAACCTACTGGTCATTACTGGCTCAATTTAGCCTATTTCCTTGAGGAACATGGTATTCCTATCGTGATGACCAATCCCATACATGTCAAACGGTCAAAAGAGTTGGATGATAATTTGCCAACCAAACATGACCGGAAAGATGCCCTAGTCATCGCCCGTCTGATTAAGGATGGTCGCTTTAGTTATCCACGTATTTTAAAAGACATGGAGGCTGAACTTCGGGTTGGTTCCACTTTTAGAAATAAATTGACCGAGGAACTAGGCGTTGTCAAAAACAGGATGATTCGGTGGTTAGATCGCTATTTTCCTGAATTTACTCAGGTGTTTCCATCTTTCGGGAAGATGGCCTTGGCGGTACTTGAATGTACCCCATTCCCAAGTGATCTTCATCAAAAGCTACCCGATGAAATCTTGACGCTTTATCGGAAGGTCGAGGGACTCAAATCCCCTCAAAGACCGAAAGCTATGCGTCTTATTGAAGTCGCAGCTAACTCTATCGGAGTAACAGAAGGACGTGAGATGGCACGTATAGAAATCGCCACACTCGTCCGCCGTTACCATCAACTTGAACAAGATATCGAAAGCATTACTCAGCACTTAGTTGAGATTGTACAAACATCTGTAGAATATGAATGGCTATCAACGGTTCCAGGGCTTGGAGATACAACGATTGTTGATTTATTAGCTGAAATCGGAAGCTTCTCACACTACGAAGATCCACGCCAATTAATGAAACTCGCGGGATTAACGTTACGTGAAAACTCCTCTGGTCAGCACAAAGGTCAAAAGCGCATCTCTAAACGAGGGAGAAGAAAGCTGCGTGCCCTCCTCTTCCGGGTCATGATGCCAATGGTTCGTCACAATGAGGCCTTTAGACAGTTACATGAGTATTACACAAACCGTAAAGTTAATCCTTTGCGCAAGAAGCAATCCATTGTGGTTCTGTGTGGGAAACTATTAAAAGTGTTGCATGGAATCAGTACAAAGCACAAAGCGTTTGACGCTCAGCGAATGATGAAGGATATTCCAAGTCTCGCAGAGGCTATGTAAGTTCTACATCCCCTGAATAGACCTAGACAACAGGATGACACGGAGAAGCTGGCACTATTTTTTTCCATTCGACCTTGAGTCCCTAAAGGAGCTTTGCTAGCCTCTGCCTTATGACTAGACCGAACGAAGGAATGTAGGCACACAGATGCCCAGAGACATGGGAGGGTACGTCATCATAAGGGACGCAGAGATCCATGGTGCATCGTATAAATTTTTATCACTACTTTCCACCATTATCCAGTAGTGACAGCGTAGCGTATCTATGTATTGGAATAGTTTAACATATTAGGTAAATTTTATTAGGAATCGTGTCGAAAAATATTTTTTTGGCACTCCAACAGCGGTTCAAACCGTTGATATATCAATATTTATAGAGGGAG
>NZ_SWLZ01000057.1 GCF_005502275.1 Robertmurraya siralis | reverse complement strand
GGAGCTGGGACATAACTAGCTTCAAATAATGAGAAAGGTGAATTTGAGGGTACTCAAATTCACCTTTCTCTATTTTTGTGTGTTCATTTTTCTATTACCTTAGTTAATGGCCGTGAATTTTCTTAAATTCACGGCCATTAACGCGAGACCCATTTCGTTTTCTACCTTCGATTTTCCTCGTACAGAAAATCGAGTGAAACGCAAATTAGCCTTCAAGAATCCAAAAACTGGTTCCACATCGATTTTGCGTTTTCGATAGATGGCACCTGTTTTCTCTTCTGAAAGCTTCGCTCTCACATATTCTTTTTGCTGTTCCCATTTTTCGTTCACCATTAGTTTTCGATGGTTGCCTTCTTTTGCCTTGGTACATGATGAACGGAATGGACAGCCCGAACATTCTTCACATTCATAGACTTTAAATTCCCGTTTAAAGCCTGTTTTATCCGTACGTTCAGAGCGATATTTAAATAAAAGGCGTTTGTGATTTGGGCATGTGTATGTATCGCTTTCTTCATCATACTGCCAGTTGTCTGGATTAAACTTGTTTTGTTTATGTTTTTTCTTTTGTTCCTTCACATACATGTTATACGTTATTAGTGCTTCTCGGTTTCTGTTTGAAAGGATATCATTAAAGTTTTGTTCGCTGCCATAACCTGCATCTGCCACAATATGCTTCGGTAATTCGAAATAACCTTTCTCGATTTCATCTAGAAATGGAATTAACGTACGTGTATCTGTCGGATTTGAAAATATACTATACGCAAGTGTGTATTGACCTTCCGTTGCGATTTGTACATTATAACCTGCTTTCAATTGACCATTCTTCATATAATCATCTTTCATTCGCATGAATGTTGCATCAAGGTCTGTTTTCGAATAACTATTACGTGTACCCAAGATTTCAAAGTCCCGTTGATAGTTCTGTTTCCGTACAAGATAATCAGTTAACTGCTTACGCACTTGCTTTGGATATTTTCGTTCACTTCTTAATGCTTTTCTTTCTTCTACGCTCGATGATGCTTCTATTTTTTGGTCATATTCCGTAATGACTTCATCTACTTTTTCAATCATTTGATCGAGTTCTTCAAGTGATAATTGCTCATCACTTTCTCGTTCAATTTCAGGTAAGATCTCTTTTTCAAGTAACTCATTGTACAGTTGATTTGATTTTTCAATTAAGCTTTTGTGATATTTTTCAATCGACTTTTTCCACACGAATGTAAATTTATTCGCATTCGCTTCGATTTTGGTCCCATCAATGAAAATCGCTTCTTGATCGATTAGTTCTTCTTGTACAAGTTGACAACGGAATTGGACGAAACTTTGGCGAATGAGATCTTTCACTTGAGGTTGAACACGGAATCGGTTAATTGTTCGGTAGCTTGGTTCATATCCTTGAGCTAGCCACATCATACGGATACTATCTTTTAAAAGGGCTTCGATTTTACGACCAGAAAAGACAGACTGCGAATAAGCACATAAGATAATTTTTAACATCATGCGTGGATGATAAGCAGGGCACCCCTCATTTCGAAAAAATGGTTCAAGGGCTTCAGGTGGAATACTTTCCACTAAGTGATGTATATGGAAGGCAATATCATTTTTTTGTAACTTTACTTCTAAATCTAAAGGCAAAATTAATTGATTCATGTTATAATTTTTAAACATAAGGATCCTTCTTTCTGTATGATTTGGTTGTGGTGACTTAATTTTATCAGAAGAGGTCCTTATTTTTATACAAAAATGAATCAAAGCCAGTGAAATTTTACGTGTCGTAAAATTTCACTGGCTTTTTCATTTTAGAGATGGGTTTTGTCCCACCCTC
>NZ_SWLZ01000056.1 GCF_005502275.1 Robertmurraya siralis | reverse complement strand
CCCCCCTAGGAGGGAACCCCCTTATGCCTATGCGTTTACCGTTTACGCCCTTTCAGTATTTTCACGTTTTATGTTATATTGTAAATACTGATGAGTAATAGTTAAGTCATTATCTTCTAAGGTAATAGACTTCTCAAAGTGTGGAGTGGCAGCTCCCACTTTTTTCTTTACCCTTCCAAATGACATTTCAACTTCTACTGGTACAGTTATACCTTTAGATTTTCGGTAGAGATTCATTCCAGATGGATACATGTGCAATCTTCCACCTTTAATATACTTTTTACCTTCCACCTCTTTTATAGCTAATTTCCCATCAGCGTTTAAAGCACTTAAAGCATTTTCATCAGTCAACTCAATATCAGTTAAATAAGCTGATAAATAAGCCCCTATATTATCTATATTCTTTAATGATTTAGTAGATACAATCTTCCCTTGCTCCCATAATTCGCGAACCTTATTATTACTTAAAAAAATCTTATCCACATCATTAAATCTAATTAAGCAATGACAATGCCATGCTCCACGCTCTTGAGGCTCTATTACATTTATGTAATCAATTGTAGACCTATCTTTATACAAACGTTTTAAACGTGTCATAAAGCGTTTAAAATCCTTATAAAGCCTAACTGTATCTTTCATATTCTCTTTATATGTCAAGGTAACATGTAATTCATTAGATGACCCTTTAAAATTATTATTTATTAAATCTCTTAATCTATTAAAAGTTTGACGAAGAGAATTGTAGTTTTGTTGACGATTTTCAGAATGTGTAAACTCTTTTATCTCACCAGTAGAAATTTCAACATAAGTATTCTTGTCCAACTTTTTTATGTTAGGTTTATAATTCACTTTACTAGAATGACGAACCTCAATTACATGATTCATTTGCTTCACTTTTACAAGGTCATTATCACCTATTGAAACCTTGTCACTACTGTGTTTTTTCAAATTTTTCACCCCTTTTTTTTGTGCTAAAGTTTAATCTAAATCAAGTTAATATATAGAAAAGTGTATAGCCACCGCTTCAGAAGCTATTACAGGCATCCTTGACAACGGGTCCCTGCCCCCTAAGAACCCCGTAAGCCTTGGAGGGAAGAAAAGCACTTCCCCCCACCCTTGCGGGACAGCTTACCTTAGGGGACTTCCCATTATCAAGGAATCGCTAACGCTTGCCTTCCATAGTTTCTTTCGCTGGACAGCTATTTCTCAATTCGTTTTTCTATTTCTTCTAACTTTTTTAAAATATCTCCCATATTCCCCATGCTTTTCATAGCTTCTTTTTGCTGAAAATAATTCTCCAACGCTAACATAACGATCGTACTTTTCGGAACCCCTGTTTCATCGCTTTGCTTGTCCAACCATTCATTCAACTTTGATGAAATCCTGGTATTCACCCTCACCATTTCAGCCATATTTTCACCTCTCTACCACCTTTTTGATACAAATTTAGCACAATATCTGCACATAGTCAAACCTCTTCAGAACCCTTTCGGAAGATACCATTTTCCTCTCGTTTTAAAAATATTGACCGTAAATAATAGCGTTAATTACAAAATGTGTGCGCCTGCTTGCTTGCTCCGCAGAGCGTCAGGCGCACACATTTATTAATTTATCCCTAATATTTTACAAGCAATAAAATTAAAAATTGATACAATAAATGCGAACGTATTTTCGTCGGCACAAATAAATGTTCGTATAAAAAAAGGCGAACGATACGCATAAACACAAGGGAACCCCCCTAGGAGGGAACCCCCTTATGCCTATGCGTTTACCGTTTACGCCCTTTCAGTATTTTCACGTTTTATGTTATATTGTAAATACTGATGAGTAATAGTTAAGTCATTATCTTCTAAG
>NZ_SWLZ01000055.1 GCF_005502275.1 Robertmurraya siralis | reverse complement strand
AGTAGAAATCATTCATTTAAATGAAGATAGTTATCGTATGAAGCATCGTTCTACCATATTTGGGGAACAAAGTGTTTCAAAATAACGAGCAAAAATTGTTTCATTCTACTTGACGGTCACAAAGGGTTCTTTTTAATTCGGGAACAGAACTAAGTTTATATTTTACAGGATATTGTAAAATATTTTTCATCTCATTTAATGACATTCCTGTTTTTTTCAGACAAATGATCAGTTCCATTAGCTCTATGTCTTCTTCATCGTATATTCGATGTCCATTTCGTTTTCTTTTTGCATAAGGAAGCAATCCAATTTTTTCATAATAGCGGATCGCATCTTCAGTTAATCCGGTTTTCTTGGAAGCTTGCTTGATAGAATAAGCATTCAAATCATCACCTACTAATTTTGTTTACAGATAGATTAATTAAAATCTAAACGAGAAACTCGTTTTGGTAAATATCAATCAGTTGATTAAGTACTTGTGCCTCATAACCAGAGAATTTGATTGCAGTTTCTTTGCCCTTGTTTAACCAAAAATCCCGGTAATTTCGTTGTTGAAATTGAAAGCAGCTTCATATAAGCGAGATGCCCCTTTGCTTGGAGGAGAAAAAATAAGGTTCCTTATTGGAAGAATATAACTGGGCATTCTTTTTCCTTTGGTCAACTTCGTCCTGTTTGGTCCTGGGCAGACACTGCGAATTTTTATTCCCTCGGTCAATAGCTTCGGAGCAATTCCATTCGTCCACAGGGAAAGGGCTAATTTACTGTTCGCATATGGACCTATAATCTTTTTAAATGGAATTGTCTTAGGATCGATTACTGTATTTAAGTCAAATTGCTTCAAAAATAATAAAGAATTGGAAGACGTATTGATGATCGTTTTCTCCTGCCCCTGTAGTAACAGTTCTTTAAGTTCCATTGTAACGATATAAGGCACTAATGTATTAACTTCAAAATGAATTTCACGCCCTTGTCTGGAATATTTGTATTCAGCAAAACTGACTCCTGCATTGTTAAAAATCAAGTCAATTTTGGTCTCGCTTTTCTTAATCTGGCTAAGTACGTTTCTAAGGCTGGAGAATTCGGCTAAATCAGCTTTATACACTCTTAATAGCTTCTTTTTAAGAGCATCAATAATTATTGGTTGATCATTTAGAAAGTCAGAACGAATTACAACAATTACTTCCCATCCTTGAGATAGCATCTTTTTCGTCAATTCCAATCCAATCCCAGAGTTAGCTCCTGTAATCAATACCACTTTATTTTGTTCGTTCATTTTATTCTTCCTTTCTGTGTTTCCGATAGTAAACACAGATTACTACTTGGAGTGAACACCAAGTCAAGGAAAATTTATTTAATATATTTCCATAAACGATTTATATTCGTATCCTTTATAGTGTTATGAATAATCATTAAAATGGATACTAAACTAAGTTGCAACGTTAGTTGAATAAAACTGATTAGTTCGCAATCCGAATTAAAATAGACTTACAAATGAATATTAATACTGATTAAACTTAAAAGGTTGGTACAACTGTTTAATCAAAATGTAATTAAAGGATTGTTATTCAGCACTATACTATCATCGATTTTTAGTCTTACTATTATTTTTAACAATTTACATCACACAAAGATAAGATAAGAAAATTGAATCAAGAATAAATCGCAATTTTCGTCTATTCTGTAGGTTTGAAATAAAGTTTGATTAAATGTATCCACCCAAAAAACTCGTTCCAACTCCCCTCTGTAGACGTCAAGTCAAATTTTACACTTTTTGCTCGTTTCCTTTTTACACTTCTGCTGAAAAAATACTTTTCCTGTTTTTCATCCGATGACTTTCCTCATCCTCTCCACCATGTATGACTT
>NZ_SWLZ01000054.1 GCF_005502275.1 Robertmurraya siralis | reverse complement strand
GTAGAAATCATTCATTTAAATGAAGATAGTTATCGTATGAAGCATCGTTCTACCATATTTGGGGAACAAAGTGTTTCAAAATAACGAGCAAAAATTGTTTCATTCTACTTGACGGTCACATCTGGCTTTTTACTGGTATTTGAACAAAAAATTCATCAATAAAACTATATTTAGTATTGGTATCATACTTGATTACCGGTAAGTTGTATTTTCCTGATAATTCCGTTTTAGACACCTCCAAAAAAATTTCCCACTTAAAACTATAACTTTGTTAAAATAAAGTTATAGACGTGAGAGGTCAAATTATAAATTTTCGAGGCATAAAAAAATGCCTGGTAATATCATTACCAGACATTTACAATTTTATTCGTGAAATCCCATTTCTACGATTATTTTCTTTATCATACTAAAGATATAGAGGGTGTTCAATAGTTTTTGTCTGTACGGTACGAAATTTTTTTTGAAAGGAGTGTTGGAATGAAATATGTTAACTTTTTTTATGAATATAAGAATACTTATTACTCAATACCAATCATATTAAAGCATCCATCCAATACTACACTTAATCGTATCGTAACCGTTACAGATTTAGATCAAACGAAAAGACTTTTATAAGTCTTATATAGAGGCAACTATTTATATGATCGTATGCTTATCTTGGTGATAGTAATGGATAAGCCAAGTTCTACTTTAGAACAAATTTACGATTTAATTAACAGTAGAGTTTCAGAGGAAATATATTTAGCTAAAAGAAGCGATAAAGCAGGAAAAAGTTCTTACGATTGGCCTGAACTAGAGCTACTCAAAAGGGATATTAATCTATTTAGAGAATATTTATTAACCTTTTCTGTAGAAGGACGAAATCAAATACTTTTAAAGAATCAGGTTCTTGGCATGTCGCAGGCTAGCTTGTATGAAAGATATAAAATTGCAAAAGATAGTTTAAGAATTCTAAAGGGACAACACCAACCTATACAGAGTAATACAAAAGCTGAAATTAGGTATATAAAGTCAAGTCAAAGCATATCCAATGAACTTTTTGCAACCATTGCTATCTTTTCCAGAGTACCATTAACTTGGATACAACATAAAAATCCAAAACAAAGCTGGACAGTTGAGCATTTTGAATATCTTTCTAATGCTTCACTATCCCTCGAGGAATTCTATGAATACTTAACTCGAACAGAAAAAAATGCACTTGTATATAACGAGTCAAAGAAACATACAAGGCCAAACAGTTTATGGATTTATGATATTAGAGGTATCATTCTTAAATTAAGCAATTCCCATGATATTTACCTAAGAGTGGCTATCTATGAGAAGGGTGGTTTTCTCATCGAAGTTTTTAGTGATAGAAATGAAATTTATGATTATATTGTTCTTAAAAAACTTTTATCTAAATTCGGACCTATTGAAACTGGATATCTGGAAACAGTTATTAAGAAACGTGTTAATCCAGTAATTATTTGCAAGAGTCTTTCTTATGAATTACATCTTCCCGTGAATCTTAAAAGTTTTTAGAACAAGTACATTTAAAAACTTATATAAGTCTAATGATATTAGAGCCTTTTATTTTGTTTATCCTCCTTTAAAAAGGAGGTTTTTTAATGGGCAAATATCATAATAATACAATTCATATTACTGAGTCAGAAAAAAGGAAACAGGCTCTACAGTTATTGGAAAATTGGTTACAGTCTCTTGATAAAGAACTTAATATTTCTAAGGACAAGTAAATAATGTGCTTTGCAGAAAAAAATTTTCCTATAATATTGACCGCCAGCGATATAAGTGACATTTTAAAAATATCAAAGCCTACTGCATATGAAATAATGAAACAGCCCAATTTTCCATTAATACAAATCGGTCGCAGTAAAAGAGTTAGAAGAGATGAGTTTTTCCTATGGTTAAGCAACACGGAAAATTGTATTGGTACTTTTGTGATGGACGATACTCAAGAATTTCAAGAATAAAGTAATTCTTACTTATTCATAAGGTGACCTCAATAATGTCTATGGCATCATAAAAATGTAGGTTATGGCATTTAATTTATGCAGTGCCTGGAAGGTACTGCATAAATTAAAAAAACCACTTGTCAACATTCCAAAATACACATACACTTCCTGTT
>NZ_SWLZ01000053.1 GCF_005502275.1 Robertmurraya siralis | reverse complement strand
AGTAGAAATCATTCATTTAAATGAAGATAGTTATCGTATGAAGCATCGTTCTACCATATTTGGGGAACAAAGTGTTTCAAAATAACGAGCAAAAATTGTTTCATTCTACTTGACGGTCACACCATGCAACCGCCACATTAATTTTACTCTTCGGATTGATACGATAAGATAACAAAACATTGGAAATTTAAGTTGTATTTTAATAAAGAAGATTAACTATATTTCCCTTTGATAAATTAGTAGTCTGCCAACTCAGAAATCCGTCAATACGCTTTCCTTTTAGAAGAGAAAGAAAAAATGAATTAACTAATTACTGAATGCTGTTGTTACTAAAGTTTTTTTTATAAATTAGACAAACGCAAAATAACCCAATATTTATTAGATGTAACTGAATCTGAGAATGGTGAAGTAGAGGAAGTTAATGTAGTAATCGTGCTAAAAATGTATTCGGACAAGAAAGTGGAGAATTCTGCAATACACTTAATAGTGATATCTTAGTTTGAGCTATTGTCACATTTGTTGATGGTCTGGCACTTTGTCATGCTATACTTCCAATGGAAGATCTAAAGATGAAGGAGTAATCTATGTTGTTCGTGGAAAATTTAAAAAAAATTGCACTTAAAGTAAAGTAGATAGAAATGAAGACCTTGAATGTTGTGACGCTAATGTCCCTATTTTTATAAGTAGATTAATACCATTATTCACAAATTACAGGGCGCTTTTCTTGAAAAAAAGGCGTCTTTTTGAGTTGCGCCTACACATTGAGTGATTAGATATTGTTAAGAAAAAACAATTGTGAGTTTTTTCACTAAAACCAAAGTATGAAATATTTGAAGAACTTGAAGGTTACAAAATTAAAGACCACTTACTCACCATCTTGCTAACAATTTGCTAACATACTTATTTTTCTGAGCTTAACTTATTTAACCCAATTGATTTTGAAACCAGAAAATCCCTGACAAAACAGCACTCAATAGACTTATTTAACTCAGTTTAACTAGATTGATTTTGAAGATTGGTGGGGGTCGGGGGTTTAAGTCCCTCACAGGTCATCAAACAAACAAACAGGCTCTACCCTTGTCTATAAAGGGATAGAGCCTGTTTTTGTTTTGTCCATTTTTACCTATCCTAAAGTTGAATTTTTGATATGCTAAAATTTTACTAACGTATTTGAAAATTTCAATACGAAATACGATTATGTTGGAATGCCTGGGCTGAGAGTAAAAACTCAAAAATGTTTATTTTGAAGGAAATCATCTCTTTTTGTTGAATTAAGTAGATAAAGGAGGCGTTATTATGACAGATGAACAAAATGCTATCTCTATCGTAATGGATTTTTTGCATAATAAAACGAAGAAAACGCTTTTGGTAAGAGGATATGATAATGAGGCTAAGTTAAGGGTGGTTCTTTCCTGTTTAAATAAAGAGTTTGATAAGGGAATTATTAGGACGAGTTCAATGTCCGATATATTGGATCATATAAATGGTGCATTTAACAAAAATCTTCTACCGTATACTGTGAAATCAACAACAATATATAAATTAGGGAGAATGAAAGTTAATATTAATAGCTATTCAACCCATACAAAATCGAATCCCAAAGGAAATGAAGGTACTTTCACGGTGTTTTATCCGGTTCAATTTGTACTAGATGACTATAAACGGTATATCAATTTTTTGAGAGAGTTAAATAATATTAAATCAAGCAAAATAATATTAATCACCACAAATGAGTGGAGCATAAAAGAACGGGATATTGAAAATCATATGGATCAGGTATTCTTTTATAGTGTTGAAAATGACAATCCGCAAATAATGTCAAATTTGAGAAACAATGGAGCAATATAAGACCCTATAAACAAGTGCTAAACACTTTTCGGTAGGTGCTTCTTCTCTATATTCGAGAAATTGCATTTACCCTGGATCTTTCATAAACTCTATAAATCTGACAATAAAATTCCACGACAGGTTAACCAAAGCTACGATAACTGCTCCTAAAACAATATACGCTTCTTTTGACAAATTAGAATTTTGCTTTGCTTTCAATGTACATCATAAATAATACAACAGAAAAGTAATCCTGCTCTAAAATGTATTCAAAAATAGATTGTAGTCTATTATTTTTATATTTGTGTGTTTTTGTTTTATGTAAAAAACTTGTTTTTTTCATCTAAAAGTCAATATCAGTGTGTATTTGGCAAGCAAAAAATGTATTAAACGGCATTTAAAAATGTACCACTTGCCAACGCATAGAATTAACCTTGTATAATTGATTCTTTGTAACGGTGGCTATCCCCGTTAAACACGATT
>NZ_SWLZ01000052.1 GCF_005502275.1 Robertmurraya siralis | reverse complement strand
TGTCTATGGCATCATAAAAATGTAGGTTATGGCATTTAATTTATGCAGTGCCTGGAAGGTACTGCATAAATTAAAAAAACCACTTGTCAACATTCCAAAATACACATACACTTCCTGTTGGGACAAACAAGCGCAGGAGGTATTAAGGAGATGTTGGCAGTGGCCGAAATTAATTATATCAGACATGAGGCTGTCGAAAAAGATAGTAGTTATTCAACAATAGCGAAAAAAATTGGAAGAGATCCTAGAACCGTAAAAAAGTATGCCGAAAAAGAGGATTTTAGTCCTGAAGTGAAAGTGAAACAGAACAGACCTTCACCCATCATGGATTCAGTTAAGCATATCGTAGATGAGTGGATTTTAGAGGACTTTAAGCAAAAAAAGAAGTTTCGTAGAACCGCAAAGCGGATGTGGGAACAGCTAAAAGAAGAAGTTGATTTTAAGGGATCTGATCGAACGATTAGAAATTATGTTTCGAACAGAAAGAAAGAGTTATTAAATGAATCTAGTCAAGCCGCTCTACCACTTGAATCTAAGCTGGGTACAGCACAGGTTGATTTTGGGGAAGCACCATTTAAATATCAAGGAGAGGACATTGTGCTCCCCTATCTAGTCTTATCTTTTCCTTATAGTAATGCTTTTTATTTTCAGGTGTTTCCTTCACAAAATAGAGAGTGCTTCCTAGAAGGACTGAAGCGAATTTTTCATCATATGGGTGGAGTTCCAAAAACAATCAGGTTTGATAATCTATCCCCTGCCGTAAAAAAAGTACTGCCAAATGGAGAACGGCAGCTAACAGAGGAGTTTCAAAACTTCGTTCTTCACTATGGTTTTAAATGCGAGTTTTGTAATCCGAATAGTGGCAACGAAAAAGGGCATGTGGAAGCTATGGTCAAATATGTGAGGAATAATTTCTTACTACCAGGTCTACATGTATTTGATATAGATCAACTTAACGAGAAGTTATGGGACAAAGCTGAAAGAGACCGTGAACGTAAGCACTATGAGAAAGAAACCTTTATTTCTACATTGTTTGAAGAGGATCAAAAAGCTTGTTTTGTTCTTCCAGGGAAAGAGTATCAATGTGTAAGGTATGAAACCGTCAAGGCGGATAAGTATGGTTATATAAGGGTAGAGAAGAACCTCTATTCAACCTCTCCGAGGTATGCGCTAAGTAAGGTTCTCGTAAAAATCTCATATAATACGATTGAAATACTCACAGACGACAATCAGCTGGTGGTTAGTCACTCTCGATTATACGGTCAATATAGAAAGTCTATGAAATGGCAGCCATACTTAAACCTAATGGCCAAACGTCCTTTGGCACTTAAATATACGAGTTTCTATGAGCAACTTCCAACAGAATGGCAAGAGTATTTCAATTCATGTACAGCTGCGGAAAAACCAGAGGCTCTTAAACTACTAGCAATGGTATTGAAAGAACATGATTTTAGTAGAATTACGGAGGCACTTATAATCGCTTCTGAGCATGGCCATCCATCTGTTGAATCCATTAAACAGGTGTTTTATCAACTGATAAATGGACGGGGAATCCGTTCGGAAATACACCCCAATCGACCATTGCCAGAAATGCCGAAGGCTATTCGAGGTTTAGATCATTATGATCAGCTTATGAAAGGAGTTGATCTACAATGAATGGTCAGATTCTAGAATATGCCAAGCGGTTGAAATTAAGCTGGATCAGAGAACATTATCATGAAGTGGAAGCAAAGACGAATGAGGATTTCTTACTAGAGTTATTTAGAAGAGAAGTTGAGCAACGAGAGGAACGGAAGACGAATCTATTACTGACACAAGCGACGCTTCCTAAAACAAAAGGAAATCCTTTTGATTGGAAAGATATATTATTAACTCAAGGGCTCAGTAAAGAGGATTTATTAAATGGTGCATTTCTGGAACGGCAGGAAAATTTAATTTTCTATGGAGGAGTGGGCACAGGTAAAACTTACTTAGCCACCATTATTGGATTGAATGCCGTACAAAAGTTTGGAAAGTCCATCAAATTTTATACAGTAGCCTCATTAGTCAATCGATTACTAGAGGCAAATGAAAAAGGAACACTAAATAAGCTCTTTAAACAAATAGAGAAACTTGATTTATTGATCTTGGATGAACTAGGGTATATTCCTCTCCATAAACAAGGAGCAGAATTATTATTTCAGGTTATTGCGATGTGTTATGAAGCGAAGAGCATTATCATTACAACAAATCTTCAGTTCGGTCAATGGAATCACGTTTTCGGAGATCCGATTGTAACGGAAGCAGTCATTGATCGATTAATTCATCACTCGCATTTAATCGTGTTTAACGGGGATAGCCACCGTTACAAAGAATCAATTATACAAGGTTAATTCTATGCGTTGGCAAGTGGTACATTTTTAAATGCCGTTTAATACATTTTTTGCTTGCCAAATACA
>NZ_SWLZ01000051.1 GCF_005502275.1 Robertmurraya siralis | reverse complement strand
TGTAGACGTCAAGTCAAATTTTACACTTTTTGCTCGTTTCCTTTTTACACTTCTGCTGAAAAAATACTTTTCCTGTTTTTCATCCGATGACTTTCCTCATCCTCTCCACCATGTATGACTTCCACACGATGAAGTAAACGATCTAAAATCGCTGTCGTAATGCCTTGATCTCCAATTAAATTTCCCCATTCATCTGGACTTTTATTAGAAGTCAGGATAATCGAACTTCGTTCGTAGAGATGATTGATTAAATGAAAAAATAAGTTTGCTTCTCTCTGATCCATCGCCATGTACATCAAATCATCGATAATCACAAGATCGGCATTTCTAATCCGTTTGAGTTGGACTTTCGATTTATTCAGGTACTCTTCTGTTTTTAAAAGCTGCACAAGCTCACCCATTGTAGCGAAGTAAACATGGAATCCTCTATAAACGGCTTCGAGTCCCAGCCCAATTGCGATATACGTTTTTCCGATGCCCGGAGGGCCTAGAAGAATTAAATTGTACTGTTGTTCTAACCAGCTCAATTCTCGAAGCTGAGAAAGCTGGCGAGCTGTTAGAACGTTTTGACCTTTAAGTTCAAATTCATCTAATGACTTCACGAAAGGGAAGCGTGCCCATTTCATTCTTTTTTCAAGGCTCTTCGCTTCACGTTTTGCTAATTCGTATCTTGTGATAGATTCTAAGAATTCCAAGTAGGTCCATGATGTTTTTTCAGCTGTGCGAAGAAGCTGTGGCAGCTCCTCCGCAGTCTCTGATAGACGTAACTGACGAAATTGGTTTTGTAATTCATGCACAGTCTTATTTATCATGCTCTACCTCCTAAAATGCTTGTATACGCATTTAAAGAACGGGTAGAGGCCTTAATATCAGAATGTTTTGCTGAATGGGCATAAATGGATTGTACCTCTATAACTGGTTCGTCACGCAATGTATCAAGGTGATGAGCGATATCTCGAAAATCATTCGCATTGTATAGTTTCTCCGTCATGCACTTAGTCATCACAATATCCATTAATGCTGGATACTGTTGAATCACCTTGTAGATGATGGAAAACTGGTCTCGACGATACCTCGGGTATCGTTGGCTGATCTCATCCAAATAAGCAGCTGCTTGTGTCTGATTTTCAAAGTAAGAGATTAGACGTTGCTTAAGCTCTTCAACCCCTTTGGAGCGATCACGAGTATGATGACGGTTTTGAATGAGTTTTCCTTTTTCTGAGCTAATAAGATGCTCGGCAATTACCTCACCATTTACTTTTCTGCGAATGACGAGCGTCTTTTGCTCTTCGCCTGTCGTTTCAATCCATACAAGATTCTCACTCCTTGTTTGATAAGTCCCTATTGGGACGGAATAACGGTTTGACTTATAACGGATCGTGTTGTCCTTGCTTACACTTCTTGTTATACTTTGGTTATGGGTACTTTCATATGAAAGTAGTGAAGAGACTCGCTGTAAGTGTTGCTTTTCGAGGAGAAACACTTCTGCTGGTCTTTTTTTTGTGGTCTGGTGAACCTGATGGTTTCCAGTACGTTCGAGCCACTGCAATGCTCGATCATTCCAATCTTCTATTTCACTAAACACCCGACTGTCAGCGAAATTCCCTTTTATGTATTTCACTACATTTTCAATCATGCCTTTAGATTCTGGATCAGCTCTTCTACACAAATGAATGTTGAATTTACGCTCATTTACATAGCTTTGAAATTCAGCTGTTAAAAGCAGCTGGCCAGCATTTTCACTCACTGTGATTAAGTGATCCTGATCATAGACGATTTCTTCTGTTCGTCCTCCGTAGAACTGAAATGCATGTTCATGACACCTGATCGCATCTCTTGTAGTAAATGGACGTGCCTGCCATTCCATATATTTATGTCTGGAGTGAGCGAGTACAAAGGCAATAAAGTACAGTTTGATTTCTTTGTTGTCTGCCGTCTTCTGTTTGGTTTCACCCCAGTCTACCTGAAGTTGTTTACCCATTGGTTGTTCAGGAACTGCTTCGTATTGACGTACAATGACCTTTTTCTCGATCTGATAGACTTCGCGAATCTCTTTCACATAAGACCTCACCGTACTTCCACCGACCGATAGGTCTGGATATCTCTCCAAAAGCCAATCATGAATTTGAGCACTACTCAGGTGAGGATACTCTTCTAGCCATGCAAGTATCCAGTCTTTATAGGAATCTAGTTTTTTCTTCTTTCCCGAAGGCTGTTCAGTGTAAGCTTTTGCCTCATCAAACGTCATTTCTAAATACTTATAGACAGTTGGTCTTGAGATCTTAAGCTCCTTAGCGATTTGTGTTACTTTAAATTTTCTTTTACTTAGTTCATGAATCTTTACATATAACACTAACTTCTCCTCCAAAACCCCTACCTCCAGTAAAATAACGTCAATTCCTATTTTACTAAAGTAGTAGGTTGATTGAGCAAAAGTGTAAAATCTTATCAAGCAATAACTGTCAACTTTATTCTAGCGTTTACA
>NZ_SWLZ01000050.1 GCF_005502275.1 Robertmurraya siralis | reverse complement strand
TGTGACTGCTAGAATAAAGTGTACAGTTTTTGCTTGATAAGATGAAACGCTTATTTACCCAAATATACCAGCAAAAAATATCAACCTATCACTGTAAAATGATCATAGTTCATACTTGCAGTGGAGGTTAGCGAAGGTGGATAAGTGGGAAATGTACATGGAGATAAAGCAATTATTAAAGCAAGGATTTAGTCAGACAAAGATAGCTGAAAAGTTAGGGGTTTCTCGAACAACTGTTTACAGGCACTTAAAGAGATCTCCTTCGGAGATGGCGGAATGGGTTGATTCTCTTCAGTATAAAAAGAAAAAATTAGATCCATATAAAGAACTGATTTTATCTTGGTTGAGAATGCATCCGGATATGTCAGCAGCACAAGTTTATGATTGGCTTTTAGAGAAATATAAAGATCTAACTGTTGGAGAAAGTACAGTAAGAACATATGTAAAAGCATTAAGAGAAGAATACAAAATAAATAAGGAAACATCTCCTCGAATGTATGAGGCAATTCCTGATCCCCCAATGGGAGAACAAATGCAAGTAGATTTTGGTCATACGAGACAAAAAACTGTTGATAATAAGGAAGCCAAACTCAACTTTATAGCTTTTGTCTTATCACATTCTAGACAAAAGTATAAAGAGTGGTTGGATAGACCATTTACAACACGGGATGTTATACAAGCCCATGAGAACGCGTTTAAATGGTATGGAGGAATGACCAATGAGATCGTTTATGACCAAGATAGTTTAATTGTTGTTAGCGAAAATGGTGGAGATCTAATTTTAACTAAAGAATTTCAGCAGTATAGAGAATCCAGAGGAATAAACCTTCGGGTTTGTAGAAAAGCTGACCCTGAGAGTAAGGGAAGAATAGAAAATGTAGTTGGATTTATCAAACAAAACTATGCCAAACATAGAGTGTTTCATAACATCGACTCTTGGAATGAGCAAGGATGGGAATGGCTGAACAGAACGGGTAACTATAAAATACACAATACAACAAAAAAGAGACCATTCGAAGTGTTCCTCCTGGAAAAGCAACACTTAAAACCAGTCTCCCAAAATATAGATATTCAAAATAACTATGAGATAAGTATAGCAAGATGTGTTCATAAGGACAATACTATTCGTTACCAATCTAATCGGTACTCTCTTCCACTTGGAACTTATAACAAATATGAAAAAGTATGTATCAAGGAAACGGAGACTAAAGAATTAGTTATTTATATACCTGATACTGGCGAAATTATTGCAAAACATTCAATTCCCGAAGGGAAAGGGATGTTAATAAAAGATAAAAAACATAGTAGGGATCGTACAAAAGGTGTTGGAGCATTCATTAATACAGTGGCTGAGAGATTTGAAGATAAAGAACTAGCCTTTAAATATTTAGAGAAGGTTAGGGAAAAAAATCCTCGTTACATTAAAGACCAGTTGCAAATCATCTTGCGCGAAACAAAAGGTATCGATAACGAAGTACTGACTAAAGCGTTAGCAGAGTGTTTAAAAAGGAAATTATACAGTGCAACTGATTTTGGTGATATCATTGCATATGTGAAACGTCAGCGCCAGGTACATGAAACAGTTATTGATAAAAAGAAAGAAGTTAAGACTTTGAACAGGCTATCAGAATGGGTTTTAGAAACAGAAGCATACAAAAGAAAAGTAGATACTTACACGGTTTTAATGGAGGTTGAATAGCGATGAGCCAAATCCAACAATTACAAGACATAATGAAAGGGTTAAGACTCGTTGAAACTGCCAAGCATCTCCCCCATTTGATCAGAGAAGCTGAGCAAAAAGACCTTTCATTTACTCAATTCCTGTTAGATGTCACTTCTTATGAGCAAACTCGAAGAGAAGAAAAGCAACTAAACAACCGATTAAAGTGGGCAACTTTTCCTTTCAGCAAAACACTTGAGGAGTTTAATTTAAAAGAACAAAAGTCTTTAAGCAACAAACAACTAAATAGATTAAAAGATTTAACTTGGATAGAACAGCTGTACAATTTGATTTTATTAGGGCCACCAGGTGTAGGTAAAACTCACCTGGCCGTAGGCCTAGGAATAGAGGCTATTAACCAAGGGTATAAAGCGATATTCACATCAATGGGAGATTTAATTCATAACCTGAAAACAGAAGAAATCACACGAAAGTCAAAAGCAAGAATGAAAAGAATTAGAGAGGCTGATTTAGTCATAATAGATGACTTAATGTTTATGGCAATGGATCAACAAGAAGCTAATATGTTCTTTCATTTAATTAATGACTTGTATAATCAGTCTTCCATTATCTTGACCTCTAATAAGGCACCAAAAGAATGGGGAGAATTATTGGGTGATCAAGCTATAACAACAGCAATTCTAGATAGGATTCTTCACCGAGTAGAAATCATTCATTTAAATGAAGATAGTTATCGTATGAAGCATCGTTCTACCATATTTGGGGAACAAAGTGTTTCAAAATAACGAGCAAAAATTGTTTCATTCTACTTGACGGTCACA
>NZ_SWLZ01000004.1 GCF_005502275.1 Robertmurraya siralis | reverse complement strand
AAAATTCACGGCCATTAACTAAGGTAATAGAAAAATGAACACACAAAAATAGAGAAAGGTGAATTTGAGTACCCTCAAATTCACCTTTCTCATTATTTGAAGCTAGTTATGTCCCAGCTCCCTTCTTTTGTTATATTCTTTAAACTATACGGCGATTAATTTCTGTAATTTCCTTCCCTTGCTTTTTAGGGGTTGGCAAATTGCTTAATGAGAGAAAAAATCGTTTTATCAACAGAATGGTTTAACAAACTCTTTTAAGTAAATAAACTGTAGACAAACCCAATTTCACCCGCGTTTGTCTACAGTCATTTTTAAAATGGAAAGCCTTTATTGACTTCGATTCGATGTTGTGAATTTAAGGTTCTAGCATGCTTAGCTTTTCTTAATCCTAGCCACCATAAAAAAATCATAAATGGGAACATGTAGATCACCCAATTTTCCAAGGAAAGGAGAATAAAATCATAAATTCCATGCAAGAGAAACGGAAGTAATAGCGAAAAAATAAACCATTTTGCCTTTGATGTTTGGTTAAATTTGGCCTTACCTAAATAATACCCCATAATAACGCCAAAAAGAGCATGACTTGATACCGGCAATAACGCCCTTCCCATTGCATACTCCAACCCATTTCCTAGCAAGTAAAAAATATTTTCAGCAGTTGCGAATCCTAAGGAAACAGCAGCTCCGTATACAATTCCGTCATATGGCTCATCAAATTCTATATGTTGATAAACTGTATAGATGAGAATAAACCATTTAAAAAACTCTTCCAAAAGACTGGTTGAAAAGAAAGCATGAATAATTTCCGACTGGACTAAATTCTCTACTTCCAGAACATATTGGATAAACATTATCGGAAACACAAGCAGAGCTCCATAAACAAACGCCCTAAAAACAAAAGCAACGGGTTCCGACTCATATTCATCTTTTAAATAAAAATAGCTTAATATTGCCAACCCTGGCGCTATCCCAGCTGATAATATCCCCAGCATTTAGGTTCCTCTTTTCAACAGCTTTTTCTGAAATACTCAAATTCAAAAATATCTAAATTAATTTAACAATTAATAATATGGTTCAATTTTATAATTCTGTAGATTTGACACATTGTAAAGAAACTAAGTTAAACAAAGAGCAATAAATTTAAAGAGCAACACTATTACTCAAGCCCAACATAAAAGAAATTATACAAAACATATTGAGAAAATCTCTTCTTTAATCGTATCATGGAATAGATAGAATGAAAATGAGAAATGCAAACGGAGGCTTCATTATGAAAAAAAAGATACTTGTAATTCATACAGGTGGGACCATTTCTATGAGTGAAGATGAACAAACAGGTGCTGTGAAACCTAATGAGTCGAACCCACTAACTAAAAAAACTGAAGAATTAGTGGCATTTGCTCATTTAATTATAGAAGAACCCTTTAATCTTCCTTCTCCACATATTACTCCGACTGAGATGTTAAAAATTCGTAAACTGATTTCTCAGCGAAGTTTAACCGATGATATAGATGGTGTTGTCATCACCCACGGGACTGACACGCTCGAGGAAACCGCATATTTCCTCGATTTAACGATTGAAAGTAAGATTCCAATAGTCGTAACAGGTGCGATGCGCTCAAGCAATGAAATTGGGGCTGATGGATTGTATAATTTAATCTCCTCTATAAAAGTGGCAGCGAGTGAGGAAGCGAAGGGAAAAGGTGTTCTCGTTGTTTTAAACGACGAGATTCACACAGCGGAAAATGTGACAAAAACGCATACATAGAATTTATTAGTGATATTTTTAAAATCCTACATATGCGTCTTTATTACACCATCTAGTCTATCCCCTTAAAGAAAATTTACAGTTATCTTCACCTCATAGGTGTCCGTTCTTTTCCATTGTATATTGTCAATTATTGACTTATATATAACATTTAATTTTTCAGGATCGCTAATCGTTTTAACATCTTCAAGAAATTTATCTATTCTTTTTATCCTTTCTTCGTTAGTCACAATTGAAAATGATTCAATTTTTTTCTTTTGAATTTTTAATTCATCTTCTAATTCTAATATTCGCTCCTGTCTAGCCTTAGATTTTACTTTTGCTTTTTCAGCCGAATACATTCCCATCTCATAAGCGTCCTCAATTCTTTCCAGTGCCTCTTCATTTTTATCCAATTCTTCTTCTATTGTTTTTATCTTGTTCAAGATTATTTGTTTTTCATTGTCATTTGAGTAAGAGTTATTAATCTGTGTTAACTTATCTCTTAAGAACAACACGCTATCTTGAATGGCATCATATGCAAGGTCAATATGTCCTCCTTTGCATTCCTTACACTTAGAACATTTCTTAAAAAAGATTCCATTTTTATTTTTTTGTATAGTTAATGTACTTTGACAATTGAAACATTTTACTAAGCCACTTAATGCATTTATATTACCTCCTTTGACATGAGATTTTTTAATCCCCATTAAATGCAAAATTCTCATGTGTTGTTCCTCTGTTTTTAATGGAATGTGACAATTTTTTACAATCATCCATTCTTCTTTTGGTAATCTTTTAAATGTTTTTTTGTCTTTAGATTTCTTTTGTGATTCTCTTACGCCCTCAGTCTTATTAAATACAATATGCCCTAAATGGACTTCACTTTTTAATAAGTTATTTACTGTATTAGAGTGCCACAGTCCATTTCTTGGAGAAGGTATTTTTTTCTTATTTAAATTCCATGCAATATCATATGTTGATTTCCCATCTAAAAATTCTTGGACAATTAATGTTTTATAAATTTCTGATTCTTCTGGGTGAGGTGTTAATTTTTTTAATTCTTTATTATATCTGTACCCCCAAGGTGCTTGTCCATTGCTCCATCTCCCCATCCTTAATCCAATTTTTCTACCAGAAGATAAACGTTTAGTTATGATTTTATATTCTCTTCTTGCCAAAAATCCTTTAAAATCCATTGTCTCTTCATCACGTTCGTCATTAGGATCGAGTATTTCAAATGGATTAGCAGTAATAATTAAAGTGTCACTATTTTTAAATGTCCATCTTATTGTATCTTGGTCAGTTCCACTACCACGTCCAAGTCTATCAAATTGAAAACACACTACAGCATCATATAATCCTTCCTCAACATCTTTAAGGAGTTTTTTCATTTCAACTCGATCTTCTATTGACTCACCACTACCTATTTCTGAATACTCTACATAATTCCATTCGTTCTTTTCACAAATTTCTTTCATGATTAATGAATGTTTTTTTAGATCTTCATCAATATCACCACGAGATTTTCTGAGATATAGAGCAACGTTTTTTATAGCTTTTAATGCTTTTTCCGAATTATAAAAGGTTTTCAATCTTATTAAACCCCCTTATAAGTAATTTCTATAGAGAATATCTTATCTTCAACTTGACTGATGTCCTCCGCAGACCACTGTATTGATTTCTGCTCTCTGTTTAATCCTAACCTATATGCAATTTTCTTTATTTGCTCTTCTGTTCGATTGTCACCTAATAACTTTTTTACTCCTCTTGCTCCAATTTTCTCATAGTTTTCTAAAACTATTTTCTTTTCATCATCACTCCACAAGTCATTTCTTTTTATAATTGAATTTTGTAAACGTGATTGTTTTGCCACTTCAGCTTTCTTTTTTAGCCCCAATTGTTTAGCTTTTCTTAGAATTTGAGTGTTACTATATTTAGGAAAATATTCTGATAATTCACTTGCTGTTTTAACTGAATAGATACGTTTGAGCAATTGTGTTTCTTCTTCCGACCAATTGGCTCTCATTTTATGTACCTCCTGAATTATTCTATTGTTTTTACTATATAAAAAATAGAGTAGATTGTAAATATAAACAACCCACTCTATCATTATTTAATAGTATTTATGTATTTGTTCAGCTAATTTTACAATTATGTATTCAGGTGTATTCTCTTGAATTATCTTTCTAAACTTTTCTTTATACTCAGGAGATTTATAAATATTTAGTCTTTTCATCACTTATCCCTTATTCATTATATTTATTTAATTAATTATTTATTTTCAGACTAAACTTACTACAAACAAATTCCTCATCAATTTCTTCTTGAATTCGCCCTTCTTTTGCCTTATTCAAAATCGAACAATTTCTAACGTATCTCTTACAGGTCTTGCAGTTATCTTCAAATTCGTTCATATGTATTTCATTCTTAAAAATGCCTTTATAGTCAACAGGTTTAAGTGTGACCTCTATATGAGGGTTAACTGTATCGTAGAGAATTTTTTGAGTACGTATTAACACTCTACTATCATTCTCGTAAACTAGTTTTTCCAGTGAGTCACAGAGTAATTTATAAATATTGTTATCATCCCTCCCTTTTCTTGAGAAGTAGATTACAGTATCCATATATATGTATCCATCAACTGTAAAATCATAATTCCACTCTTGATCCTTCATCTGTTCTTTGGTTAACTCAATGATTTCTTCCTTGCACTTTTCTCCTTCTTTACTAAGTATTCTTCTGCCAGAAGGAACTCGCATTTTCTTTTTAGGATTCCAAGAATATTCATTTATGTATAATTCATTTAATGATGTCGGCACTGGTAGTGTTAAGTTTAATCTCAAATAATCACCTCTGTTAGGATAATGGTGAGATTAAAACCAGCCTCACCCTTGTTATATTTATTTAATTCTATTTATATTTATCTTTCCTTAATTACCATCTCAAATAAGTCATCAGCGTCATCATTAGTAGGTAATACTTCAAAAACATAATCAAATAAAGAAGGATTTCCTGCTTTATTTTCTAAATCATAACCGTTCGCCAACTGAGCATTATGTATAATAATTTTTATATCTTTATTAATTCGGTTCGTTTCAGCATCGTAAGAAACCCCTCTTCCGACAAGTTTAAATTTTGGAAGTTTATTATGCTTTTTGAATTTAATTTTCAATTCATTATTATCTTCTGTAACAGATTTATTAAAATCACTTATATCTTCTTTGACAACTTCACCTAACTGTTTTAAAATTTCAGTTCTAAAAGCAACATCGGTAACGCCTAAATATGTATTTCTACCTGTAAGATCATAGAACAATTGACTCTTATTCAACGTATCTAAAGTAACCACATGTCTACCTTTCTCATCATATATTTCTAAGTTTATTACATCCATAATAATATCCATTAATATTCCACCTTTCGACATTTATTTAATTATTCTTCAATAACACCTTTTAACTTCAAAAATTCAAACTCTAAATCCAATACAGTAATAATATCTTCTTTACTTAAAACAACTTCTTGTTTACCTAATTCTTAAGCATTATATTCAGCCATTTCTAAATCGTCTATAATAATTGATTCTGGTCATTCGTTTCACCTCCTTTCATCTATTAAAATACGACTATTATTCGAACTTTAATTTTTCATAGATTTTCTTTTTTCGTTCCAATATTTCAATTTCCGTTTTAATAATACTTTGGTGCTCTTTTGAGTGAAAAGGAAATCTGCTTTTTGCGTTTTCACAATAATCTAACTCTAAATTTGCACACATCAGTTCTACATACTCAAAGTTTTCCAACATGATCTCATCTTCCTTTCATCATATAAAACTGAACTTTCATCGTTCATTCTTTTATAATTTTTCCAACCAGTCATCTATCTTGTCGTTAGCTTTTGCTCCTTTTTCGATATAATCGGCAAGAAGTAATTTGTAATCCTCCACC
The DNA here is from genome assembly GCF_005502275.1 of Robertmurraya siralis. Classification (GTDB taxonomy): domain Bacteria; phylum Bacillota; class Bacilli; order Bacillales; family Cytobacillaceae; genus Robertmurraya; species Robertmurraya siralis. The sequence goes on along the minus strand of NZ_SWLZ01000004.1, from coordinate 291,407 downwards.
TCAAATAACTGACCTACTCGCAACCTGATATTGTATAAAGCATCTCCTACATCATCTAAACCACATTCCTTACCTAGTTCAAGTGCTGTTTTTAAATTCAATTTTATTCACTTCTTTTTATTTTCATTTCCTCTCAAATCTATCAGTCAACCAATCTATTACTACACTTCCACCCAAATACAATCCAACAAGTGTCACAAATACTGTACATAAAATTGAATAGAATCCTACCCACCCTGACAATGTAAACTCAATATTATCTATGTAATGTATCATTCTTTTACCTCGATCTTATCCCAATCAAAACTTTCTAGAATTTTAAGCAACCTCTCAACTTTAGGTGCTCTCCATGCGGTCATTGCATATGTATGTGCTTTTGGTGAATAATGATAATGATTTAATTGAATATGTCGTTTGGCTTCTTCTGAGAACTCTTCATCATCTTCAATTTCTTCTTTTATACTATCTAATAGATCATCTAAGTCTCCATGATAATCCCTGTTAGGTAATCCCACCCAATATGTATCTTGACACCCTTCTGGACATCCTTGCATTTTATAATCTCCTACAGTCCAAAATCTAGGTGCTGCTTGACTGTCGTAATCTTGAGTTAACAATTCTTGCTGTAATTCTTTAAGGAATTGGATATCCTCTTTCATCTTTACCTCCTTTTATACATTTAATTATTTAATAAATCATTTATTTTATCAATTTTTCTTGTTAATATTTACACTAACATCAAACTGTTCTTCCATTCTTTTTGCAATTTCTTCTTTCATTACACCAGATACATAATCTTGAAACGAAGTTACTCCTTGTCCATTGTAGCCATAATTCCACATGTTACCCGTAACCTTTGGATATTTATGGTCTTGGATAGCTTTCAGCATTTCGTGACGAATTACTTCTTGAAGAGTATTCCATATGAATGCTTGATTTTCGCAAACTATCTCTTTGATTTCATCCTTTGCCACTTGCCGAAAAACTTCAAGAATCTCTTCTTTTGTAACACCAATATCATTATGAATAGTGTTTTTGACTTCTTTATAACCTTTGTGCCAATTATTATTTTCCATATTTTTCACCTCATGTTAAAAGTATCCTTTTATCTTATTAAATTGAATTCTACACCCTTTTTTTCTAAGATATTTAATTCTTGATTAACTTCTATAATCAAGAATTCTTCGTTTGGATTTACTAAGAAATTATCATGGTTTAAATCAATAATAATTTCAATTTGAACCTTATCAAATGTTGCAAATGTTAATCCTCTAATCATAAGCTTGTAATCTTTTGTTACTCTTGCTCCAGAGTAGTAAGGCAAGCTACGAAATTCAATTTTTCTTCCTTCTTTTATTGCTCGTTCTATTCCATATTTCATCCCACCACTAATACCCTTGTCTACATAAACTACGGTTTTATCAGCTATTTTCCCCCAAGCTAAACCAGCATCTATTCCAAGCTTTCTTTCTTCTGGGATATTATCATCTAAAATTCCATCTTGGGTATAAAGTAAATGAGATGCTATAGGTGCTTCACCTCTTAATAAACTATCTCTAACAGCCATTCTTGCATATTTAATATTTTCTTCAATATTTCCTGCAAATGGACTTTCTAAAATCACTAAATGCAATCACTTTCCTCCTATCATTTATTTAATTCATTTATGTTTCTAGTTATAACAGGGTACACTCTATCTTCATCATGTTTTGGAAAACGAATATTCCTACTATGTATTTTCTTATCAAACCAATTCTCATCTTCGTTATTCCAAAATTCTTCTAGTTTTCCAAGTATTCTCCCTAAATGATCTCTTGTCACTGGTTTCACCACCTTTTAGTGTAATATTTCTTCTTCAATGTCACTGAAAGTAAAATTGAATTTTTCAAACCATTCTTGACTGTGATTCATTGATTTTTCAACTTTTTTCTTGGCATTCATTACCCTATCCTCCACTGACCTACTTAATGCTCTATGCAACTGTTCCAGCCTAAATAGTTCAGTTTTCACCAATCGTCTCTTTTGTAAAATTTCTTGTAAACTCTTTGAAAAATAAAAACCTTCACAGGCATTGAAATTGGAAACCTCAATATCATGATAAATTTCATTTATACTCTTGTTATACTCAGTTAATTTCTCATGTAGTTTTTTCATGTCCGTTTTAATACCAACAAGTGTACCCTCTAGTTGATTAATATATTTGCTCGCCAAACACATCATTAATCCTCTCCTATTCTCAAATTATATTAAAAAGAGTAGTTATCTCTAACTACTCTTAATTATATTTATTTAATTTTATAATGTCAATGTTTTTTATTTATTTAATTTATTATTTATGAAAGAAAAAGCAATTTACACAGGATGAGTCACATGCCGCTATTAGATTAATTGTCCATTTATATCGCCACCTCATAATTAAACTTTCCATTGTGGTTATAGTTCTCTAGCGAGAACATTTTCATCAGATTATCTTTGCAAGGATTTTCTACATAAATGTAGTATTCCAATTCTTCTTTACTAGGAAGCGCTAATATAGGTTGATTATGTGTTTTGCCTTTAATTTGCTCCAACAACTTTTCTTCATGTCGATCATAATAGTGTAAATGTCCAAAATTCCACACTAGCCTTCCAACTTCTAAATTGGTTAACTTAGCGATAATCGATTGAATAACTTTGTATTGAAACCAATTGAAGCAAACTCCCAAAGCTACATCTGCCGATCTCTGGTTAACAATAAGATTTAATTTTTCGTCTTGAACAATCCACTGTTGTGACCATACACAAGGTTCTAATGCCATATAGTCTAAATCATCTATATTCCATAGGGAAGTGACTAATCTTCTTGATGACTTGTTTTCTTTTAATTGCTTAATTAGGTAGTCCACTTGATTAACCTTGCATTTATATCTGTGAGAATATCCGAACTCACCATACTTAATGTTTATTTCTGTTTTTCTTACCGGTTTAGATAGTTGGAAACCGTATGCCTTGCCAATTGTTCCATCGGAAAGTTCCCATTCATTCCACACTTTAGAGCCTAGTTGACGTAAATCTTCTACTTTATTAGATCGCATAAACCATATCCACCACGCTTCAGCAATAGCAGAACGCCAAGCCACATGTTTTGTTGTGATAATTGGAATGTCTTCCGCTTCAAAGATTACTTGTCTACCTATGATTGATTTTGTATGTGCTGGTGAATTATCACTATATTTAGTACGTACACTTTCACCTTTATCCCATACACCTTCTTTATGTATTTCTTTAACTAATTCATTATAAATTAAGTCTGTTCTACTCATCATAACTCCCTTTCTATCAATTTATTAAAAATAAGGAAGGCATTAAGCCCTCCTATACACTAGTTTAATTTCTATTTATTTAGTTCCAGTCGATCCTATACCACCTCTATTAACATCGTCTAACTTATCAACTGTTTTAAACTCTACACTAGGCATAATTCGATTAATTCTCATTTGACAGATTCTATCGCCTTTTTGGATTGTAGTATCTCTCATTGCTAATGCTGGAAAGTGATATTGATCCCCATCTCCTGAATAGGAATTATCCACGACTCCAAATGAGTTAGTTTGTAAGACTCCAAAATTTTTAAATGTACTTGAGCGTGGTACAATATTTACTTCATAGCCCTTTGGAAGCTTCATGCCCACACCAAGAGGAATTAGTTTATATTCAAATTGTTTTAACTTAATTGTCTCTGCTGCTCGTAAATCAATCCAATCTCCGGTCGAGATTTTTTCTATTTTTTGAATTTCATCATCAAAGTATTTCACTTTAATTTGCAGTGGATCACGTTGCTTTTTAGGCAATTTCTTCTCACGATATGGGGTAATTTCATCTGCCCCAACAGTCAATAGCTGAGTTACTCTTTGTTGTTTGTTTTTGTCAAAATCGACTATGATCTCCACTTTATATTTGGTTGGAATACTTCTTGTGAGTGAGATAATTTTACCTTTCTTCTTTAAACTCTTTACCCACACAAATTCTTGCTCTTTAAAATTTTGCTTCATGTATGTGTTTCTCTCCTTTTAATTTGTCAAATGAGTGGGTTCTATCATTCAGATAAAACCCACGTTTTATTAATTTAATTTTCTTAATAAAGAATCGATTTCATCAGGATTAAAGCCACTTACTCTACCAACTTCTTCCTTATTGTCATTTAGTAAAACTAATACAGGAACACCTGATAAATTATTTTTAATCTCTTCAATGATAACTCCAAGTGAGCCGTATCTTTCCTCGATTTTTTCTTTTGAATCTTTTAGTGCGTTTATTTCAATATACTTGACACCTTTCTCATCTAATAAATTTGTAATTAAATTGCAAGGCACACAACCGTCTTTCATATACTTAATTAGATTCATAACTAGCCTCCTTATAGTCCACACTTCAATTGTGCATTACAGTTATCACAAGTATTGCACCCACCTGCATCAATTACAGTACCTTTTCGACAAATTGGACAAGTATCTCCAACTTCATCTCCAATATTTACATTTGTGCTACTTAATTCTGACACAGTGTTGACCAAGAATACTTTTCCATTGTTGTCTTCTACCTCACACTCATTTAAATCATTTTCTTCAGCAGTTAAACTTAAAACTTGCTCATTTCTGCTGCCATCCACATAAACTGTTCCTCCTTTTGCTCCACCTTTGTGTAAACGCTCATATACTTTTTCAACTTGACTAACCTTGTACCCCTTTGGTGCGTTAACTGTTTTGCTGATTGATGAATCGATCCATCTTTGAATGATACACTGCACGTCTACATGTGCCTCTGGAGATAGTGACATTGCCGTTACGAACCAATGAGGTAGAGCATTTGGATCTGCCTGTGGATTTCTATCTAAATACTCTTGAACAATATCTGCCTTCACTTCCATGAATTTTCCTAATCTGCCACTTCTGAAATATGTAAATGAAAAATAAGGCTCAAGCCCTGTTGCACATCCTATCATACTACCCGTGCTTCCAGTAGGAGCAACTGTTAATAAATGACTATTGCGAATACCGTGTTCTAATACCCCTTTTTGTATATCTTCAGGTAATGATTTCATGTAGCCTGATTCAATAAACTTATTTCTATTATCTCCATTTTCAAGCAAAAACGGAAACGAACCCTTTTCCTTTGCAAGTTCGATTGATGTCCTATATGCTGTTGTAGCAATAACTTCAAATACTTTATCGACAATTTTATTTCCCTCTTCAGATCCATATTCTTTTTCGCAATAGATTAGTAAATCAGCTAATCCCATTACACCTAGCCCAATTCTTCGTTCACCTAGTGCTTGCTTTCTATTAGCTTCAAGGAAATAAGGAGTCGCATCAATCACGTTATCTTGCATACGTACACCAACCTCAACGGTACGCTTTAATTTTTCAAAGTCTACTGTTTTCGTTTCTTTATCAGCCATCTCAGCTAAGTTAACTGCTGCCAAGTTACAAACTGAATAAGGTGCTAATGGTTGCTCCATTTTGTTAATCTCTAGTTTCCTAGAGTGTCGGACTTTCGCTTACAGTATCATATACTGCCCTAACCGCCTAAGTCTCTCACGCTGGCATTACCCTTGCGCCCTATTGCCCTCATCATTACATGTTAGGGTTCTAAGTCAATCAGGTCTGGTTTTTTACATGAGGCAAGCATGTCTACCACATGGATTTGTAGCAACCACTTTCTGACCGTATGCTTTTGCATTAGTTGCATTGTTAGCATTGTCTATAAAGAATATGCCCGGTTCTGCCGAATAAGTAGCGCAAATATTTATTAAATTCCATAGTTCTCTTGCTTTTATTGTCCGATAAGTTTTTATCTTGTATCCTAACGATTCCCACTCTCGAACATCTCCGTATTTGTGCCAATTTTCATTATAGAAGCGCATTTCCTCTTTTGAGTAACTATCCAAATCAGGAAATCTTAAAGCAAACTTTTTATTTTTTTCAACAGCTTCCATAAATTCATCAGTAAGGGTTACAGAAATGTTTGCTCCCGATAAAAAGTCGGGGTTATTTACTGTGTATGTACCACCGTCATTCAAAGTTTTCTCAATTTCTTTTCTCACACTTTTACTGAGCTGAGTGTCTTTCAATGCAGATTCATAAGTCTGTTTTTCCTTTGAAGTTAATGGAACAAATTTCAATTTATTTTTAGCAGCAATTTTAATCTGTTTATCTTTTGTAGTTGCGATAATGTGTTGAAGAATCCTTGGATTTTGCATTTTAGATATTATGAATTCAATAATATCTGGATGCCAGTCAGCCATCATCTGCATTTGCGCCCCTCTACGAGAGCCACCCTGCTCTACTAAATGTGTTAATTTTGCAATATCATCCAACCAAGATACCGAACCAGATGATTTTCCATTTACTCCTTTAGCAATTGCATTTTTAGGTCTAAGTGTTGAGCCGTTTGTTCCAACGCCACCGCCACGACTCATAATTTCCATTACTTCTCGTCTATGTTCTGCTAATCCTTCCCGTGAATCATTAGGAAATGGCATTACATAACAGTTAAAATATGTTACTTCATTTCCTGTTCCTGCCCCATATAAAACTCTACCTGCTGGCACAAAATTCATATTTACTAATTCATGATAGAACTTCTCAAACCACTCTTGTCTCTTTTCTTTTGTTGTTTCAACATCCGATAGTCCTTTTGCATTCCTCTTCGCTATTTGCTCATAAAATAATTCTAATGGTTTATCAATCAAATCAAGATTTCTGGTCACGATGCCGGTTTTAGCCTCTTCAGGATCATCCAATTGACCCCTAAATTCTTCTTCTACTAAAACAGTTCCCTCATGTAAGCCCCAGTCAATTTCTTTAATAATCCCAACTCCACGAGCAGGAAATTTTGGATCTTCTTTGATTGTAAGTACAACCATGTCATTCTCTCTTAATGTTTTCTTTTCAAGGTCTTTTGTCGCATATCGTTCTAGCATAATTAATCTTGAAACACCTTTGTGAGTGATTTTCATATCAGGTGTAATGGGGAAAACATTAGGAAACTTTTTAATATCTTTATTCAAACTTTTAATATATTCACTTGTCACCATTTCCAAACAACAACTCCATTTACATTTATTTAATTATATTATTTATAAATTAACTCTTTTGTTTTACTTATGTAATCTGTATCCTCAATCGGATTTAATTCTGCGCCATTCCACATTTGATATGCAGCAACAAACTCTTCCATTTCAAATGGGCTTAATTTTTTAGTTTTTACTACTTTAACTTCTTCAACGGGAGAATAATGCTGCTCAAACAATTTTCTAGTCAAGACTTCTTTGTCCCCATTTTTATGAGTTAAAATTACGTCTGACTCAAAGTACAGCAACTCACCTGATTGAGTAATTACTCTTCCACTCTTTTTTGGAAACTCAACTTCAACAATAGCACTTTTCCTAGTATATTTCACTGCGACACCTTCTTATTATATTAGTTATTTAAACACCCCTACTACCTCAACATGTCCATTTTCAAGTCGAGCTATTTTATTAAAATAACTAACTGCCTCGCTTCTTTGCTTAGATTCATAGGTAACAAGTTTACTAGAACCTTCCAAGAAAATAGACGCATAATACTTCTTCAAAGGATTAAATTTACGCTCTTTAGGAACATTTTTAAATTCAATTGGATCTCCTAGTAACCCAAAATTCTTGCGATTATTCTTACTCAAAATATCAATCTCCTTATAATCATATTAATTTAATTTATATTTTATATGCTTTAAGTTCACATAATAACCACCCCCTTTGAGAGTATTTGGCTATTTTTTAAATCTTATCTCTTTTAAAACTCGGTTTATATTTTTATTTTCAATGTTCTTGATCGTTTTTATTTTTTTGTAAATATCATCAGTACAAGAAACATGACCTATTAATTCGTACTTTTCTCGATCGTGAGATATCCTAACTGTCTGGACATCTCCAGTATTCAATTCATTGCAAATCATGCAAATATTCCCGTTCACTATATACACCTTTCTTAAAATATTTATTCATTCGCTCTTGTAAATTATTGCGAATTGCACATCTCCAAAATCTTATTTGACCCTCATTGTATCCACCATTAATTGATACAGAGTATTTATATGTAATAAATTCTCCATCTGTATCTTCAATTGGTTCTTGTATTTTAACTCCATTTTTATGAAGATAATGACTAACTTCCCGTCTTTGTGCAATAACATCTAATATTAATTTGTTGAGATATTCTGCATTATCTTTCATACCTTTATCTTCCGCTTTATGTAACTTTGAATTTAGAATATGAACTTCTAGATCGAGATAAATTTTATCATAAATGGCATTCATTAATTCATTAGGAATAAAACCTCTCATAATCACACCACCAAACAAATGTTCTAGTAATGTAATTATACTAATTAATATGAATTTATCAAGTGTAAAGAATTTTTTTATAAAATAATCATTCATAACACTAACTACTTTAATATAAATTTATTATATTTATTTAATTTATTATTGTCAATGTTAATTAGGAATAATTTAAAATTTCTTGTATTTTTGATAAAGTCATGTTTGCTTCGCTAATAAAAGTATCAATCAGATACCAAGTATCATGATTAATATCTTCATTATTTTCTACAAAACTATTGAGATTATATATTTGATCCTCTAGCTGATTGCTCAGTTCTATCAACTCTTGTTTAGTTTGTTCGCTCATTATATCACCCTAATTTCCTGTGTACTGGATTTATTCCATACCATGAAACAATAAGCAGTTGCGTCCGTTCCTCTACCTGTAAATGAAGGACGTTCACTTAATACGTATAATTTACTAACAGGATGTTTCTTCCAAAAGTCATATCTCTTTTTACTTTCAAGAAAAGCTAATCTCAGTAGCATAATTATCTCTGCATTAGGAAAACGATTAAATGTAACCTCAAGAAACTCTTTAGCTAAACTGAATGGAGGATTACCAATGACAGTTTCCACTTTCTTATTATCAATATTTGGGATTTCAAACTCATCTGACAAATAGTCCATATTGGTAACTATATTTGCTCCTGAATTTAATAGATTATTAATTTCCTCAGTTCTCAATTCATTTGCTATAACATTATTAATATATCCATTATTTCTAATTGATCTTATGAAATTTCCATTACCTGCCGATGGTTCAAGTATAATACCATCTTTTAACTGGTGATGTGACAATAAGTTATCTATAACATTTAAAGGCGTTGCATAAAAGTCTGATTCTACACGTTTACTTCCTCTGTTTGTCGCTGACAATCAATCACCTACTTTTATTTAATTATCTATTATGAGAAAATCATTATTGACTTTCCATTTACATTCTTTATGTACGGTGTTCCCTTTCGTCTCCACGCCTTATCGTAGGCAGTTTGTTTACATGCTTCAGAAGTTGATTTTCTGTTAAATTTAACAATTTCTAAAATATCATCTGGATTATAATCAGCTTCAAGAATACTTCTTGCTTGTGACTCATTTTCAGCTTTAATATTCAGTTGCAATATTTCTCCATTTTTGATGATTCGTGCTGTATATTTCAAGTTGTTCCTCCTTTCTAAATGAAATTGAAGTTTTGTAAATATATGTATTTAATTATTAATCAGTAAATTATAACAACCCACAACTAAGTTGATTTGATACTTTACATCATCAAAGGCGTCATGGTGAGTTAATGTATCATCGTTATATTTATCTTTTAATTCTTTCTCAGTAATACCTAGTTTTTTACCGGCTAAATCAACAAGCGTTCTAACATCTCTATCATTTTTGTAGTAAATTGGATACCCTAAATATGCATCATCTAACTGTTGCTGGATCATTTTATTATCAAATAGGATTCCATTGCCCCATAAGTGAATGTTCTTCGTATCATCTGAAATAAATGTAAGCCACTTATGAAAATTTTCAAGCAATTCTTCTGGAGTACCTTTTCCTTTATTGAGTAATTCAGTCAGTAGCTCTTTATTCGTATTCAGCCACCATTTTAAAGTTGATCCATCTACTCTCAAATATGTTTCTTCCTCAATATTTGCAATTTGATTGAACTTGGCTAAGTGTTCTCCTGTTTCAATGTCAAATGCAATCGCAGCAATTTGAAATATCGTAGCATCGGATGCTTTACCTAGTGTTTCTATGTCAACCATCACATCTATTCGTTTATTCATGTTTCATTTCTCCTTTATAATAAAGTGTTATCTTTTGATTTAATTATCTAACATAATTGCAACTGTTATCTAGCAAGATTGCAACTGCTTTAGATCTTTGTCCCTCATCTAACTTTGTCCAAATACTTTGCATTTCCTCTAGCACATTTCCTAATGATTTCATTTCTCCATTATTGTCAGAAACAGTTATCCCAAGGTCAGTTAAAAGATTAATAAGTTCTTTTGTCAGTTGAAGTACCTCCTATTCTATTAAAATCTTGATTTTATCTTAGTATGCATATTTAATTAATCATTGTATGACCCAATGAATTTAACAGTTTAATTTGACCTTCGGTTAAGTTTTCTGTTCCAAATACAGCTAAGAGCGAAGGGAAAGGGGCTGGAGATACTTTGAAATTTCCATCTTCTCTCCAAGAAGGGAATAAACGATTAATAAATTTTAATCTACCTTTTACAAAACACACTGCTTTAGCTTTGTTTAGACAATATTCTTGCATTGCTTTTGTATCTGTTCTACTTGGAACTAGCATTACTACCGTTGCGTGTTCACCTTCTTCCGAACATTTTTTAATCCATCTACCTAATTCTTGTCCATATGGAGGATTACAGAACGCTGTTTCTCCTTCCCAACTTTTTGATAGTCCATCTGTTTCCATCGTATAATACTTTAAACAAGTTGCATTGTAATCCCGACAAGAAGGATCAAGAGTAAAATTCCATTCTTTATTTAATTTCTCAAATAAATCTTTTGGAGTTTCCCATTCGTTTGACTTGCTACTTAATAATTTTTCTTTATTCAAACTATCAATCCCCTTTTAAATAAGATAAAACATCGATTTTATTACATTTTCATATCAATATATAGTAATTAGATAGAATGCTAGTCACTATTATTGATTTAATTTTTACATTATTAATTTAATTAATCTTCACTAGGTGGTATCAACTCAGGCTTGTCTGGATAATATTTTTTAATAGCTTCATTAATCAAATCAACAGGATACCAACCATTGTTCAATGCAACTATTTCCTCATAACTCTTAAATTTCAATTCTTCCCATTCACCCGTTTCTTTCCAATTATCAAATATTTTTTGGTGTTCTTCGGGTGTAAGATTCAGACTTGAATCCTCATAAAATCCTTCAGGGACATATTTGAACTGTTTTACAATTTCAATTAAACAATCATCGCATAAATCAAAACTCCATCTTTCCATATCAAATTTAGACCCATAACCAAAATGCAATTCAATATGCTGAGTATCATCATTCAAAGAATCGTCATTTTCTTCAAAAATATTTTCTTTTCCACACATATTGCAAATAGCCGTATATCCTGTTTCTTTTTCTCTTGTTTCTGTTATAGTTTTGTAATGAGAAATCCGCATTCAATCATCCCCTTATTTAATTATTTTTCTTAACATGATACTGTCTATATTCCCCATCCTTAATCTCCAAGCAATTCAACTGACCACCGTAAGCACATGCGCCATCAATATTTATTTTCTTATTTCCGAAATAAATATCGTAGCTATTATGAATATTGATAGTGGGCGAATGTCCATGAACTACAGTTTTATCTAATCCATGATCATAATTTAAGAATCGACCTCTAATCCATATAAACTCTTCATTCGTAGTGTTTTTCCAATCCTTTAAATGAGTATTAATTCCAGCGTGAACAAATATGTAATCTTCCGTTTCATGATAATAAGGTAATGAATCAAGAAACTCCACATCATCACCATATTGCAGCATGATTTCCTTTGCCCACTGTTGATACGATTCATCGCACCAGACATATGTATCGAAATCTTTTATGTAATTTTTTAATGTTGTATGTCCACCATTTTGAAGATAGTTATAAACATTTGTGTAAATATGTGGTCTTTTCACATAATCTAGGAATAGCTGATCGTGATTTCCTCTAAGTGCTATTACTCCATATCTCACTAATTCTTGTATAAATTCAATTACTTTTTTATTATCTTTACCTCTATCTATGTAATCTCCAAGCAGGATTAACTGGTCTTCAGCCGACTTGTATTTTACCAATCCTAATAATTTATTAAACTCTTCATAGCAGCCATGAATATCACTAATAACGAGATACCGTTTGATAACATCACCTCATTCAATATTAATTTATTTTTCTTATATTCTTATAAATTCGCCGTTATATATATATATATATATTTATTTAATTAATTTATACTTTTCTCTTACCCATTCGACACCATGCTCATTGACCTCATCCAGTATCTCATCGAGAGTTTTACATCTTAAGTGTGATTCTAATAGCTTAAATGCCATATCGTAAGTATTCCATAATTTAATACCATCCATTTCATTTAATTCTTCAACGTGTTTTTGCTTCAAAGGATTGCCGATTTCGTTAAATACATATTTAATTCCTTTTATCATGTCTTTTCTTTCAGCTTCGGCAGCACTTTTTAAATCAAAGTAATGTGGACAATCTTTACTATTAGGAACTGCTTCATGGAAAATTTCTTCGCTCTCTGGACAACAAGAACCAAAAGCGTACCACTGACATTCTGATAAATTACACTCCAATCTGTTCACTTCCTTTCTATTAAAAACATACTTTTATATTAATTATATGTAATAATCATACAAGACTATGTATTCTATCTTCTGCTAATCTATGATATTCCTTATCTAGTTCAAAACCAATAAAATTCCTATGTGTATTTATACACGCTACAGCAGTAGTACCGCTTCCCATACAATTGTCCAAAACAATATCATTTTCATTTGTATAGGTTTCAATTAAATACTTAAATAAAGCTATTGGTTTTTGTGTGGGATGAAACCTACCTTCTCTCCAATGTGGTCTATTAATAGGTAATATTGTTGTAGGATACTTTAACCCTTTACTATCATAATTAGTTTTTTCTTTAGACTCGACTCCAGTAATTGGATCTTTTCCCTCTGCTCTAATTTTTATTTCCCTTCTCCAAGATTGAATCATTATTGGATTATATGTGGGTTGATTTTTATAAAACACTAATACTTGTTCATGTTTTCTAAGTGGTTGTTTATCTTTAAGAAACTGATTAGTTCCCTGTTCTTTATCCCAAATCCATTCATATTTAAACATTTTTAAATTACTATTAACTAAAATACTCGCAAATGGATTTGTTGCAGTTAATACTATTACACCATTATTCTTGATAATTCTCTCATATTGTTCCCAAAGTTCTTTTAATGGTATTTGAATATCCCATGATTGAGAACTTACTTGATAAGGTAAATCACAGAGAATCATATCGATTGATTTACCTTCAATTCTTTTCATACCTTCCAAACAATCCTCATTATAAATTTTATTCAATTCAATCAAACTACCAACTCCAATTTATTAATTTAATTTCTAAATAAAATACAAATTTTAAAATCCAAAGACCTCTGTTAATATTCCATACCCTACAATGCAAGCAAAAACAATTGCAATTATTATGGTAATTCCATACGCTAATACTTCTGGTTTTCTCTTCTAATAGGATAAAAAGCAACAACTAAGAAGAGAATCAATACTCCTAGTAAAACACTAAAAAAAATGAAACAAAACACTACCACCAATTCCATTAAAAGGTTTTATTTATGTAAAGAGGTAGTCAATTCATTTACGACCACCTCTGTATATTTAATTAGTAATTAATACACTTTTTTCCGGATAGATTTAATATGTAATCTACTTTCATGCCGCCTCGAAATAAATTTTTATTATCTTTTTCAATTCTAATCTCAAAATCTTTAGTATTGATCTTAGGAGAATGAGTTCTATTAACAGTTGCATTTATTTCATCTAATAGAATTTTATCTGCAAACATTTTTTGAAACATCTCATAAACTCTTACTTTCTCATAATCGCTATCCACAACTACTAATACTTTGAATCTATCTTTGTTTAATACTGGAACTAATTTCAAACTTCGCATTACATCTTGAATTGTATAAATTAAATCTCTTTTAGCTTTAACATGCTCATCAGGTGTGATTTTATACTGATGCTGTAACTCAAACATTGACTTCAATAAAAATTCTTGTTCCGGTCTTACTATATAATTCTCTTTCCAATTGTTTAATTCTCTCTCAACATAAGTCTCTCTGCTCTCTGAATAGCTCATATTAATTCCTCCATTAAATTTATTATCTAATGACTAAGGTGACAAGATACCATTATTTTATTACATTTTAACCACCTCCTTTCAAACTAAAGGGTCGTTTTATTTATTTAATTATTTATTTTCACTAACTCTTTAATAACAATTCTGTGCGCCTCCAACTTTGCTTCCATTAAATCATTATTTTCAATCACATAGTCAGCATACTTTTCATTTTCCATTTCTTTTGTATGTAATAAATGTTTGATTCTTTTTTGAATATCTTCTACTGAGTCACCACGCTCTAACATACGTTTCTTTAGTTCCTCTATAGAAGGTGGTTTTATGTATATTGATACTGCTTTATTTCCCAATCTATCTTTTAGAGCCATGACACCTCTTATGTCTTTAGTACAATGAAACGGTTTCCCTTTCAGCAATTCATCGACTTTATTTTGCGGTGTGCCATAATGATTCCCTGAGTAGATATTTGTTTCAAAAAAATAACCTTCTTTTTCAAGTCTTAGAAATTCATCTTTTGTGACATTTTTTATATGGTAGCCATCAATCTCCCCTTTCCTAAGAGGTCTTGTTGTGCAATTGGTCATAAATTCAATTGGGAGTGAATGTTGGATTGTGCTTTTTCCAGATCCACTTGCTCCCATGAAAATGAATAATTTCATTCTAAATCATCCTTGTTCAAGACACTGTTCACTGAGATTACTTCATAACTACCATCTGGAAACTTAATTTCAACTTGTTCATATAGATAATCAATAAGTTTAATTTCCCCCTCTTCTTCATTTGCTTTTGAAATTTTATCACCTAGAATGAGAGTAAATATATATCTATCTTTATTTACTTTGTTTAACTCTTTTTCTCTAACTTTTGCGGATGGTCTATCTTCAGAATGAACTATGTAATCATATGTACCATGCGATAATTGCTCCTCTATTGTGACTAATGAGCCAACCAAATCTGGTAGCCCACTTATGGCATTTTGATTAATTACTGCTTGTTCGCCAACATCAAATAAGTGAATTCGCACTATCCTTTCCCCTCCCTTAATACAGTTAATTTCACTGTCTCTTTCCCAAAAGCAAAGGCTTTTGATGTGTCCCTTACTGCCACTAAAATATCAATCCTGTGACCAATTATGTCACCCCCTGTGTCGCCAGCATAAGCTAGAAATGTTTCATTTTTAGTTTCAACTTTAACAATTGAGTGCAGTTTAATCACTTTTGGATCTACCGCAATGATTCTCAATCCGTCAAAATCAATTTTTTTAGAAACATCAATTCCTGTCGCTGTCTTACCAATACAGCCTGTGTCACAAAAGGAAACATAAGCTGTTGCTAATACATTTAAAACTCTTCCCTCATTGAGTTTCCCTCTACTCACCACTTGAGAACTAGGGTGACTCCTTCTCTCTCTTTTTCATCTTACTCAAGTTTTTCTTTAATGTATTAATCTCACTTTGTTGCTCTTGAATAGTATTAGACAGCTCTTTATTTTCTATTTTATATGTATTTAATTCATTTTTAAAATCATCTAATGACACGTTTTTTTCGATAATAGCGTCTATTAATTTATTTATCTCTGAATCTTGTTCTTTAATAATATTATTTTTTTCACTGTATGTTTTTGTAAAAGCATATCCTGTTGCCACATTGCTAATTAATAATCCTGTAACTAGTCCAATTGTAAGTTTTTTATTCATATCTCTCCCCTTCAAAAGTTCAAGAAAGGAAGTCATCACCTACCTTTTGTATTTATTTAATTAATTTATATAATTTGATAATACAACCTTTATTTACCGATGTCAATATATATTTAATTATTTAATAAGAATAAAATCATTGTTTTATTCAAATTATTCCTTCTGCTTTTTCTTTGATTTTTTGTCAATTCCTAAAAATTGATCGATTCTTTCTTGAGCAAGATTAACATAAAATTGCTTATCTAAGTAGTCAGGGGCAGTGACTCCTAATATATTTTCATTATTGATAAAACATTTTTCTGGAGTATTGGCAAATTTTTCAGGATTTTTATTTTCTTTTTGTTTAAAGATTGCACCATCCTCTTCTCTTGTTGACGCAAATACTCTAAAAGTTTTATCCTGAAGAATTTCACCATTCTCATCCCAACTTGTAACAGTTCTCATTTTACCAGTTTTTTCATTCATTACTTTCTTTTTGGAGAATGTACAATTTTTCAAAGCATACTTATATGCTGATGATAGTTTGACAATTTTTTGAAATTCTCTTAACGTATTGCACGGTAAAACTGTCTCTTCAATAGGGATACCTTTTACAAAATAATTAATCATTGCCTTATTAACGATTGGTAAGTCGTAATCGAGATCGTTTAGCTTCTTAACATAAGCACCTTTAGATTTGTATTTGCCATTTTTATCAATCAATACATAGTTATTGACATCTTTTTGATATATTTTCACATACTCATCCCATTCTAACTCTAACCTTGTTCTCTTTTCCCACTCAGCAGCAATTTTTTTAACTTTCTCTACCATTTCATAATTATCTACTTTCATGTAAATTCCATCAGTATTGCTCTGAATTAATTCACAATACGGTTCTACTTTTTCAATTAAATCGACAATTAATAATTGACCAGTTATAGTAATTGAATTTGACATTAATGGATCATACAATGGGTTGAATTGATCTTTGAAAGTACCGAATGTAGCATTAAGAACGATCTTAAGTGGTTGTTGTTTAGGGTTTTTAGCTGCTTTTAATTTCAAACGTTCATCTCTTATTTGACGATATTTTTCTACACTTTCCACGTTTCTACTCATTAAATTATATTCAATAATAAGTGCAGGATACATTGATGCAATATCGGCACATAATATAATTCCTTCTCCAACGTAGTTATCTCGGCTACCATGAATACCTCCATATCCCAACACGTGTGGAATTCCGGCAATTTCAGTTTTTAATTGTCTTTTTTGTTTCTTTGTTCCTTTACCATTCTTTGTTTCTACTATCTCATCATAAGATTTATTCTCAGGATTTTCATACCATTCTTTTACATAATTGTACTTGTCTAAAACCAACGTATCAGGGAGAATAAAATCAAACTCATCTCCCCTATTTGGATGTTTTTTTGCCTCAAGAATATGCGCAGATAATTGAGCTTTAGTTTTATTAAATTGCTTCATTTCTAATTCAAATGCATCGATTAACTGGAGTTGACTTTCAAATTCTTCTGGTCTTGCATCAAATACTTTGATAGTTTCTTTGACATCGTGAACACAATATTTAATTATTTCATTAATTTCTTCATCAGTTAAAGGTCTATCTAAATTAAATGGGACACTAGTTTCCTTTATATTACTTCCCATGAACCCTTCTAAAGTTTTCAAACTTACAGGCGGATTGGGCATGATATCGAAATTATTGAATTGCACTTTGTAACCGTCTCGAACAACCTCCCATCCTTTTTTTCCTTCCTCAATTAATTTATCATTTATGTAACCGGCATCCATTCCCAATAATAATCCTTTAAAAATATGCGAATCATAATTTCGTGAATTGAAGCCAATGAAAATATCATCTTTAAAATAATTATAGTATTTATGTAATTGTTCTAAATCATTAACAATCACTTTTCCCTTTTTTGAATCGTAATCAACTAATACAACTAACCAAAATGCTCTTCCTGTAATCGGATCAATTGATTTTGAAAAAACTTCGAAATCATAGAATATTTTTCGCATAATTATCTCCTACCCAAATAAATTTTCCAAATTAAACCCATCCCTTTGTTCCTTTTTTGTAAATCCATCAGCATTTTCTTCCAAGAAATTTTTATAAAATTTGCAACTCTTTCGATGACCACAAAGAGTACTACAATAAAAAGAGTTATATTTATTTAATTCAATCGATTTCCATTCATCTTCATTTTTCCTATCTTTACTTTCGATTTCTTGTACAGTTTCAATTACATATTTTTTAAATTCATCAACTTTTTCATTTGTAATTTCGTATTCTACAAAACAGTCTTCAAGCCAATATTTTTCCTGTACTACTTTCGGTAAGCAATCTAAATTATTTTCATCAATTGCTTGATCTAGTAATAATTCAATCTCAAAATCTTCTAATTGAAGAGAATACATATCCTTCTCTAATTGTTTTCTGATTTCCTTAACCCATTTACTGCGATTGCTCATTTTTTCTTTGATTTTTCCATTCTTCTGTTTCCAACAAACATTTACATATTTGACCATACACCACATGACTTTATCGACCTTATATGGAGTGGTTGATTCTAGACCAACCTTATACATTAGTAATTGTTTGCCAGCTTCATCAAGTTTCTTACCTGAAAATTTACTCGATGTTTTCCAGTCAATAACATCCACAAATGGTTTTCCTTTATCGCTAGGAATAATTGAATCAATATAACCTTGCATCCAAATTCCATCAGCAATTTCAAATACAATTAATTGTTCTTGAATCATTTTTTTCTCAATTGGTGTAAAGTTACTTATAAAGTGTCTAACATCGGATTTATAACTGTCCCCAATTTTATCGTTAGGAAATTTAACACCTAACATTTCAAGTTCAATTAACTTATTTTCGTAATTATTTTTGAATGATTCTCTATCGCCTTCTCCACCATAAAATTTCTCCATATTATCGTGAATTTCTGAACCAATTAACGTGTAGACATTTTCAATTCCTTTTTTTTGTTCAACATATGTATTAAAATACTCGTATTCACAGTTATAAAAACTCCCTAAACGGGAGAAGGAATAGACAGGTATCCCCTTCTCCTTTAACTCGCTTAACTTTTCCTGTGCATTCAAATTATCACTCCTTTATACCCATACAGTGCAATGTTCAATTAATTTCTTTAATGAATTCTTATCTAAATCACTTGGTGCAAGCTTACTACCTTTCGGTAAATAATCATTTTTTTTGTCATATAAATATCCCACCTTATTCCTATAATATTTATCCGATTTAAGTTGTCTTGCAATTTCAATACTGTGATCTTGAGATAATCCCTCATCCATTCCCACTAGTATTACTTTTGGGAAAAGCGACTTAATATGATTAGCCTGAACTTCACTCATGAAACTCCCACCCAATGAAACTCCTACATTCAAGCCTTTAGAATGCGTTTGGAGAGTGAATTTTTCGCTTTCACCAATCATAATAAATTCTTTTTCTCTTATATGATTATAATTTTCAACAAACCCATATAGTGTTTTTGACTTAGGGAAACTGAGTATCGGAAACCATTTGACTTCATCCTCAGATACTTCACGTTTATTTAATCTACCCATGATTCCTACAATTTCTCCAGAAAAAGTTCTCCATGGCACTGCAATTCTGCTTGTGACAGAGTCATAACCAATCTTAAATTCTTGCTGCACACTTGGTAAAATACCATCCTCATAGAATAAAAGGTTTGGAGTTAACTCAAATCTGTCGAGTATGTCTTCTGAATAGGTTTCTATATCAAAAGCATCATCATCCCTTAGTCTTGCTATTTTTTTGAAGAATCCACCAAAAGGTAGAACAAATTCTTCCTGTTTTTCCTTGTCTTTAAAATCAATAATGTTAGCTATTTTTTTAATTGTATTTGGGAAAGTGGTATAGATTTTGGATTGAACTAGGGTGATCAAATCCCCTTTTAGATTCGTAGAAAAACAAGTTGAGGATAAAGTGTCAATGTTTACTTTGACAGAGGTGGGATTTCTACCACTTTCCCTAGCACACCTTATTTCGTTCCCCCTTCTTGATATATTATGAAATCCTACTTCTTCAAGGATCAACTCTATGTACTCTGGATTTTCAATTATATGATTCTTTAAATTAGATACATTCATCCAAAAACCTACCTTTGGTGCTTTGGCGTACAATAACCTAGTTCAATCCATTTATTCCATGCTCCGTCAAATTGATATAATAATACAATTTCACCTTCATCATTCCTTGTCTTATCTAAAAATACTAGTCTATATTTTTTATCAGGTTTTAACACGATCTCTTCTTTGATGTTTGTAAATTTTCCATTTGAATCTTTTTTAAATCTGTAAGGCTTAATGTCATATTTACAACCTTTAAACTCGTCTTCCCAAATCGGTCTTGTTAAGACCAACTCAGAAACAACCTCCTTTACTCCTTTAGCATCAGATAATGTTGCAGCAGTAAGGTATCTAGTATTTTCCATATATATTGCCAACTGCATTGTAATAATGATTCCAACATCTTCTTTTTCTGCAACTTGAAGCAATTGTTTGGATGCTTCAATTAATTCTCCACGAACTTGTTCAGCCGCAGAATTTCCAGCCTTGAACGTGTCATATAAGGCATAGCCGAACCCTTGTTTGGACATTTTTCTAATGATTCTTTTAACATCATCGATACTGTAATCATATATTTTGGCAAACTTAACTCTACCTTTGTAGTGTTTATTAAAATATTCCCTCGCTTCTTCCATCTTTTCTTTTTGTTCATCATTTAAGTGTCCCATTTTTTGTTTCTTTCTTGGTAATCCATAGTAATCTAATTTTTGCGAAAGGATTGTTGCCATTAAAATATGTTGCCAAGCACGTCTATTCATTTCATTCGCAATTATAGTTACCTTTTCACCTCTATCTAAGATTGGAAGTATATATGTATTGATACAAAAACTTGTATTATGTGTGACTATCATATCGTCCGTTAAATATAGTTTAGTTGGATTACTTGTACTAATACACTGTGCTTCTCGTTTACCAATATACTTAATGTTCCTAATTGAACGTCTTGAAGTTGTCTGACCCTCTCTAAATTTACATTTGTGTTTTTTAGATTTAAACGCCTTAATTTCACGTGGCATTTTAATGTGCAATCTGAACGAAGGTTTACCTTTTCTTTTTTCCCCTTTATATGGATAATGAGTTTCTCTAATTTCTATTTTAGCTGTTCCTCCTAGTGATTGAACTAGGAACTGCACATCTTCAGCTAAACCTTTCGAGGTTGTTGAATAACTATAATTACTACCATTAACCTCTCCGTCAGTATCAATTAAACCAGATAGTAATTCTATTCTATCTTCCACATTAGAATATAAATAATCTTTCGGAATAAACTTCGTATCAGACAACGTGGGATGTAACCCTAATCTCCTTAATTCATTTTTTAAATGGTTTGTATTCATTCCTTTGTTTTTTGTAAATCTATAATCTGTCACACCATCTCGTTTTTCATTAATTACTAAATGAATATTGTTACTTACGCAATATTCATTTAGATAATCAACTAGGTCTGTTTCTTCATTATTAATACTAATTACAACTGAACTACTATTTAGATTAGCTTCACTTATAATCATTCCTAATAAATATGGTGGTAAATTCAATTTATTGTTTGTTTTGAATTGTAACGGTTTGGTCATTGGTATATAATGAATCCACGTTTTATAGTTTTTGCCTTTGTATATTTTATATAGTCCCTCTTCCATTATTTGCTTAAGAGTTACAGTTTTAAATTCCCCTTTAGTTCTTAATGTTGGGTTTTGTACGTTCCACAGATGCTCATCACACGTAATTGTTTTAGAACCATCACTAAATGTTATCTCATACATATCTTTTTTACCTTGAGGATAAACCCCTAAAATACGATGAATCTTTCCGTCTTCTCCGAATATCTCGTCCCCTACTTTTACATCTCTCATTTTCACATATCCGTTCGGTGTCATGATCTTTGAATCTAAATCTTGTGCTTTACCTGTTCCACTAAAACCACCAAAAATTTGAACATTACTTCTATGAATCCCTAAAGTATGATAATTTAATAATGGTGCAGCACTAGCATAACTTAGTCCCATCTCTTCTCCTGAATCAACAGACTCAATAAAACCATCCTCGAAATCTAAATCCTCAATCTTGACACCAGAACCTCTACCTAGAAATACATTATCTAATTGATATTCAAAATAGTCATAAACTTGAGAACTGGTCATTTTCTTAAATTTGGATAATTCTTTTATTACATTGAAACCCTTATCATGTAGACTTAAAAGCATATTACTCTTAACCAGTTCATCATAATAAGTTTCAACATTTTCCTCATTAAGAATTCTTTTTATTTCGTCTACAGTTTTGTATCCACCACGTCTAGCAAATCCATTTTTTAAAACTTCTTTATCTTCTATGTAACTATAAATACTAGCATCGTCAAAACTCTTATAGCCTTTTTGGAACATTTCAAATCCTAAAGTATAATAGAATCTACCATCCGGTGTTAATAAATCTCGATCAGCTCTAACCTCTTTTTCATAATCATGGTAAAGATCTGGATTCTTCCACAAACAAAAAATGAAGTTCGCCTCTTGCATGTCACGATTCTCCACTAATGCTTTATCATAGTAATCCAAGGATTGCATTAAATATCCCCCTCATCTAGAAAATCCAAAATACCATTATCATTGTTTTTATTAATTATTTTATTTTCTTTGGTGTCATTGAGTATTTGAACATCAACCAAATGAGATTCTTGAACAACAGATTGTTGCTGTTTATATTTCCATTGCTTATATATATCATTGATACTACCTTCTATGATTTTCATGATGTAACTAGCCATCCCGAATTCACTTGTAAAACCTTTAACTTTAATCCAATATTGAATACCATCTTTATTCATTCGGAATGACTCATGAATAATTTCATAAGTATAAAATTCATGTAATTTTTCAATTCTCTTTACCATACTTGGAGGTACAATTTGACCATCTTCATATTGTAAAATATCTTCTGCTACATATTTTAGTAATTCATATCTATCGTTCTTTTCCTTTTCACGAAGATCATATTCTTCCTTGTTACAAAAATAAGAATTTACACCTTTTTCATTAGTAACTTTATAAAAAGTATTGGAATTTCCTTCTCTTCTACAAATCTTACATTTTACTTTTCTTCCCATATTGCCACCACCTCATATGTCAAAAGGAGAGATGTTTCCATCCCTCCCTATTAAGTTATTAAGCTAATAAATCTACAATTTTTCTCAATGCTTCAGTTGGAATAGTATCTGTATCTTTGAAGTTACTAAATCCATATTCATCCATAATAGTTTTAATTTGTACTTTTTGTTCATCCGTTGCCTTTGTAAATTTGGATTTAATCACATCTGCCAACTCTTCATTTTCTTCTGAATTAACTCTATTTCGTTTGTTTGCTTCTACTGCTTTTTTAATCTCTTGTTCTTTTGCAACTTTTTGTTCCTTTTTTGTTTCAGATAACGATTTTTTATTCTTTTGTTTGTCGTGTGCCTTTTTAATAGCATCGTTGATTGCTTCAATAAATTGCTCAACATCTAATTCAATCTCTGGAATAATTTCAGTAAAACGAGATTTTGAATCAATATTAAAGTTATCATCACGGAAAGTAATAATTCGACTTTCTCCTGTGATTTTTCCTACAATTTTATCATTACCAATCTTTTGTTTTACCCTTTGCTTCTCAATTGAACGATCAATTGAAGCAACGCCAAGTACATGAAGTTTTGTTTTAATAGATTCAAAATATTTACTAGCCATTTTTGCAGTAAGAGTCTCATATTCTTCTCCCGTAACTACGTCAGTTTGGCTACGTCTTTTGGTATGTCCTACGACTAAGAAGTTAACACCAACATCTTTTAATTCCCAAATTTTTTCAATTACTAAATCTACTGCTTTATCTTCTCCAGCTTGATATCCCCCAAATGCAGCCTTTATTGAGGTAACTTTCTTTTCTGGATGTTGCTTATTATGTAATCGAATAACTTCAGGTTCAACGATTCTGAATAACTCATCTAATGTATCGAAAACAACAATCTTTAGATCCTTATAATCTGTATTACGATTCTCAACTACATCATCAACGAACTCCTCAAATGTTTCCCAATCTGGAATATTTTCATAAATTGCATCTGGAATAGCATCTACCCCATCTTCTCGACCAATATTTAATAGAATATAACCGTCTTCCCCTGCCAATTTTTCACAATATTCTACAGCTAAAGTTGTTTTACCAACACCACTTTGCCCAAATAAACCAACATTATAGGCTAAAGGATCAATTTTAATTACATTTTTCTTTCCGAATTTTCTAGCCAATACAACCAACTCCTAATATGTATTATTTTAATTCCTTATTTATCCGAACAGATTATCTAGTTCAGATTCAATATCAATTTTAGTTGTTGTCTCAGATTTTACTTCCTCTTTAGTTTCTTCTTGTTTTTTAGCAATCGGAGTAGTAAATACAAATTCTAAATCTTCTTCCTTGTAATCTGTTTCTACTGCACCAGAGCTAAAATTGTTATCATCATCAACTTTTTTTGAAATAGGTTTAACGAGTCTATTTTCATAAACAGTGTCACCTAATACTCCACCTTTTGGCGCAAAATCTTCAAGTTTTCTCAGACCGAGTTCGATTTCTTCCTTCTGTTGAATAGTTAAGTCCTTTTCCGTAAATTCTACTCTGTCAGCTCCTCGGAAAATATTAACTTCCCATTGTAAGTGAAAAACTCCCTTTCCACTAACATTGAATTTATTCTTCAAGTAGTTGAATAGTTTGACTTGTTGTTCATTTTCAAAATCTATTTTCTGAGCATTGATAACAAATTGTTGAGGGAAAAATTGATCTTTTTTAGCTTTATTTTCATACCCGATAACATGACCATTAATATAAACTTTCTGTTCCTTCTTAAAATCTTTTTCATCAATTGATTTTTTCGTGAAATAAATATCCATAGTTGCTCTTAATTTAGAAGGAGTATCACTTGGAACAATTTCTAATGTTTCAATGAGGAATTTGCGATAAAAATTCCCTTTATTTTCACTTAAGTCAATACTTCCAGTTAGTTTGAATTTATGATCCTTATATTCTTCTAATTTTTCAGCAAGCAATAATATAGCGTCATAACTATGTATAAATTCATAACGTTCTGGAGATTTTTCTTTAACTTGTCGCTTTAATTCTGCAAGTTTTACTCTATCTTCATCAGTCTTCTCATCTTTGTACTCAATGCTTCTAATTTCATATAATAATTTATTGACCTCTTCTTTTACATCTTGATCAGTTGTAAAGTCAATAATTAACTTTTTAAAATCTGCCACCATATCAACTGTTTCAGGTTTCAAGCGTTCCTCCCAAGGGATTTCCAACTTGCTACCTTTTTCATTTTCAGTACCTTTACTGAACGTATAAACCATGTTTGGCTTTGATTTTGAATATCCTCCGAACATTTCAACATAAGCACTATTTGTATTAGATTCTTTAACAGCAAAATTTAAGCGATGTCCTTCCCATCCAGAATCATTTTCTCGAATATCATGAAACTTTGAACTGTCATTTGGAATGTGAATGTTCCCAATGAATTCAAAAGTATTATATAATCTCCCCATATGTATAATTCCTCCATATCATATAAATTTAATTATGCAATTAACATGTAGCATTTATCAGGAGGACTACGACCATTGTTATTAATTAGTGCCACCTCTTCCTTATTATTAAATTTATTTAATTTGTTTATGTGAACGAATATACGAATTTTTCTTAGAAAACTTACAATCTTCGATGCCTAGCTCTTTATTAAGTTCAATATATCGCCTTTTAGGAAAAATCCAATCGTCCGAATATTGCTTGTAATCCTTATGATTAACCAACTTAATGATTTTTCCAAGTCTTGTGGTAATATGTAAATTGCCATATTTAAATGTTACATTTAGTAGCTTTCGTTCAATTCGTTCTGGAGCTTTTTCTTTTACAAGTTGAATGTTTCTACATAACTTTTTAACAGCTTGATCATATGTAATGTTTTCATTGCCTTTCACTTGCTGCTGATATAGCTTGTAAATTTTTTCTGGTAGTTTATATATTTTCAAATAATCACCCCTTTCAAACAAGATATATTTTGATTATATATATTTAATTATTTAATGTCAATGATTTTTATTGATTTATTGTTCTTCTTTTGTGTTCATTTATTAATCTTAAACAGACATCATGCATCCATGCTTCTTTAGGTAAATGAAACCCTGTAGAGCCATCAAAGTCTACAAATATATCATAATAAAAATCTATATTTTTAGATTCATTTGGATGCTGCTTTTGTAACTCTGCTAATTGTTTTGTCCATAAATCATATGTATGGTCATCAATAAGATTGGTGTTCATTTCGTAATAAAGGTAAGAGTGAATAAGAATCTGTCTTCTTCGTCTATGAATTAATTCTTCAATTTTATTCATCTTTACTTGTCTGAATGTCAAAGTCTGGAATGATTGTTTCGGGACGAATAATAACCTTATAGTGAAAAGGGTCTTCTTCTTTTGCGTCAAGCTGTTCAGCAAAGAAGCTTACGTTATCACTCAAACCTAGATAGTGTTTTTTATACTCCTTCTCACCTACTTTACATGTAACAGTCATACGTCTGTCACTGTCTTGGTTTCCAAGAGAACATAATCCCTCAATAACCAATAAGTCTCGATCCGTAATTCCGTTGAAGAAAACAACTTTCCTTTGCACTTGAAATGAATCTGCTGACTTTGATAAATTTTCTGAGACGGTATCAGCTTCAGTACATGCAGCTAAAGTAACTGTCATAAGCAATAGTAGAATGCTCAATATTTTCTTTTTCATTTTCATCAACCTTTCGATTTTTATTTAATTAATACATTACGTTAAAACTATTATTTTATTTTTGGTTGTGTGGTAGTGCTTTAAGCAGAAATTCTCTTAAATCTACTTGATTTACTAATTCATTTGTTTTAATATCATAAATTTCTAAATCAAAATTTGGATCAATTTTATCCATTAAAACGAATACTTTTCCTAACTTTTCACTGTCCCATAATAGCCCTGTTGTTCTATCACCATTTCTAACAACGTGAGTCGCTTTTGACATACATTATTCCTCTTTTCTTAATATTCATCACCACAAAGGAGCCAACCTTGAAAAGCTGACAGTTCGTCCAGACGAATTTTGTCACTTTGTCTTTCAAGCTGTTCTAATCTTTCCTGTACTTTAATTTCTATTTCTTCTATGAAACAGTTTGCTTCGTGTTTTTCTGCATTTAATTTCTTAATTTCATTCTGTTGGGAATCAATTTTTTCAATTAAATAAGCAATATCAGCGCTATGATCTTCTAAATCTGTTTCAAATACAGTTTGCAAATCACAACACTTTCGATCATCACTATAAGCGTAGCGATTTTTTATAACGTTCAAATTATCCAAATTAACTCCTCCTATTTTTTAAAGCATTTTTCCAACCGTTCAATTTCTTCTTTTAGATTTTGAAGTCCAATTTTTAACTCAAATTCAACATCATTTTGCTTCTCGATTTCCTGCTGCTGATGTTCAACCTTTTCTTGCAGCCAAAACCAATCTTCTTGCTTAACTAAAATATTTCCATCACGCGTAAAACCAAACGTATAAAGGTTTTCTAGTCGCTCTAGAATTTCCGTTTTTTTAAAATTCAAATTAACTCCTCCTACTTATCCCTTAAACATTTATATTAATAACTAATTCCGGTTCAAAATTAACAAATGTCTTTTCTCTATATATCTTTTTCCCATTGAGTTCCTTATAGAATTTGTAATTTCTATGGGTCCATTCTAGTTCAGTCTTTTCTTGTTCTGTACAGAATTTATACAAAATAAGTTTTTCATCATCTCCATTTGGAGGGTCATCCCATCCAGTACCATGCTTCTCATAAATCAGGTCCTTTGCTTGGTATTCATCTTCGAAATAAAACACATCCCAGCTATGGAAATCGATCAGAATAATAGGCATGTTATTCCACTTCAAATTATCATCCGCAATATTCTTTACTGCCTTTCTGAGATTATCTTTTATTCCGTAATAAACCCTTGAATCTAATTCATCCATCAAAATCCCTCCCGTCTTTTTCTTCTATTCAACAAAGCCTACCATAAGTCTCTTATCATTTCGTCTCTTCTTCTTTCCAATGTTTTTAAATATTCGAGATCCATTTTTTCACCTTCTTTTTTAGTGTGTATTTTCATTCGACTACGAAACTCCATGCTTAAACAGCTTCCTTAACCTTTAGTTCTTCTTTAAGTATTTCAGCGAATACAGGAGCAACAACTTCACAAAATGTTTTTGCTTCTCGATCCGGAGTAGTAACTAAAATATCGTCATACCACCATTCATCTGAAAAAACTTTTCCTCTCTCTTTACTAGGGAGTTCGTAATAGAAAATTGAAGAAAAAGCATCTGCTGTAATTTCATCATGACTGTTCTGCACACAATCTAATGCATCCCATAAATCTCTTGCTTCGCTTTCTGTCAAATCGTTTTTACCTAAAAATCTCAATCCAGCTTCCTTACGACTTTCAATTACACGCTTTTTCATATTGTTAATAGTTTTTTCGACATCAATCTTCCCATCACGTTCACGACTATGAATCTTACCGTATAAATAACTACTATCTTTGCTACATATATCTACTAAAAATGACTTGAAGCAATTTCCAAACGAACCCCAACTATATGAGAAATTCCCACAATCCGACTGGACGTTGAACACCCCATCATTACTGATTGAAATAATCGCCCATGCACATCTCCAACCGTTTTCATTCGTGATTCTAATGTCATAACGCTCCATTGTTGATTTTGTTAGTGAATAATTCATCATTTTCCCTCCCTAATTGACTTAATTACTCTTGTGTTTAAAACACAACCTGCAACAAAGCCCTGCGCTTTTCCTCGTCCTTAATAAATGCTCGGTCGTATTCATTAACATTTGATAGTTTTGAATCTACTGCCATTTCATATATGTCTAATAAAATTGATTCTGCTGTTGGTGCATCTACCCATAAATCTCCGTTTTCATTTTGGTAAGGGCTTTGGATGATCGCTTCAAGAATGGATTCAAATTGTTCTGGATTGTCTTTCAAAGCACGTTTAAAATTTTCAACATAATACAGTTTGTTTGATTGACTCACGTTCATTCCTCCTGAGATAAAAGTATATTTTTATTAAACCCAACAATATATGTCTGTTGCATTCTTAGGTAATTGACTAACCCAATTATATTTACCTTGTTTTACTCCTCTTGGATCTTGAATATATAGATTTTCTTTATCTTCACTTAGTACTTTGTATGATTGGTTTGTTTCGAATACTAATTCTCCATCTAGGAATAAAGGTTTGCGAAATTTTACATAATCATCCATAATTTTAATCTCCTCTCCTTTAAAATCATCATTTTGCAGACATGTACTTAGTTAATCCTTCGAATACTTTCTTGACTTCTCGTGGATCACTAATTGTCTCAGCTTCAAATTTTCCCTGTTCTTTTCCTTCTTTGAAGCCTTCTGAGTATCCTTCTTTATAACCTTCATCACGAGCATTTTCAATTTCTGTGTCTGTATTATAACTAGCTAGACTTGATAACTTTTCCATCAGACTCATAGTTACCTCTGGACTCAATCCCTTTTCAATGTCCTCATGGTATAGAATCCATCCGATCTCACTTACTTCATCAATGTCAGATTCAATTAATTTATTAATCTCTAAAATCATTCAGTCACCTCCAGTTTTAATGAAGTTTACATTTCATCTAGTTTCACTTTAATTTCTAACTTATCAATATTACTAAGCTGCTTCATAATTCGATCAAGTTTTTCATCTAGCAAAATGTCTTCCCTTTTGTCTTTGAAATAATTTTTCACTATTCTCTCTATCCTTTTAATTAATTCTTCCCTATCATTTACAATTGAATATAACTTCTCCACATAGTCTTCATATGTTTCATAGTTAGGATCTGATGAAATACTATTCTTAACTGAGATTAATGTTTTCTTTAATTTAGTTTTAAGAAATTTACCTTTTTCTTTAAATGTTATAATAACTTCTAATCTTTCTGGAGCAGTATAAATAGACTTTCCATTCCAATATCTAAATTTTGCAGTTGTTAATATATCCACCTTCTCACCTCCCGAAGTTGTTTTAGTGTCGTTACTTTATCCTCTATGCAATTTTGCTAATTCAATATTATCCATTACATATTTTAAATACTCTTTATAATCAATAGGAGTCACTTCATCGCTCTTAACGAGATCTTCTTTCTTAATTTGATAAAACCATCTACCGTTTATCCATTGACCTGCTACCACATTATTCAACCCTAGTACATCATGAGCCTTAAAAGGACTTACTTCTTCAATATTAACCAATAAACTTTTAATTTCTTTATAATATTTAGAGCGTTTCTTGAAGGCATACCAGTTGTCTTTAGTTGGATTTTTAACTAATTCATTTTTGAATACTTCATATGTTTCAGTGTCACCATAAACTCCGAAATAATCAGGATGATAAAAACTAAACCCTTTTCTAACTCCATATTTTTCTTCAAATGCATCAAAGAACTTATTAATATCATTTCTACGTCTTACCTGTGCTTTATACCATTCACTATCTTGCTTAACTTCAAATACTGGTGAATCTAATGTTTCCATTTGCTTTATTCTCCTTTGTTTTTAATCTCTTGCCCACTTATTCTTAAACTCTACAAACGGATTCAATTCTTGCAATTCCTGTTCATATTGAACTGCATTTTCATATTTAAAAAACACTGCCACTACAATATTTTGAACTGATACTTTATATTTATTTTCACCATGTTTAATAATTTCAATTTCTGCGGTTTTCATTTCACTTTCAATATACGGCACAATAATCCAACCTCCCTTTCTATTGAAAATCTAGTTTTAACTAATCTATTTCATAAACATCAACTTCAACATTTTCATCCTCACTAACAATCTTGATATTAATTGACTTAGTGAGTTCAACGTCACTTCTCCATGTTGGATTGTCACCATTTACTAATACATACCCATATCCTTCAATATTCGGATCTTTAAATCTTGCCCTATGTTGTCCAATATGTTCGGCATGCTCTTCTAAACTGAAATAGTTATAGAATACTTGTCTATATTGTTCCATCCATTCTTCATTATGTACCTTTTCATCAAATTCAATTTCATATTCATCTTCTCTGGTCACTCTTACTTTAAACTTAGCCAACTTCATTCCTCCTCCCATTCCGCTTAAACGCTGCCCACGAACAATTATCAAACAAACTTATATCTGAGCCGTAAAACCATTTATAAAAAAAGTTAAATCCAACAGTATCAAAAACATATAATATATATTTAATTATATTAATCACAACCTATTCAAAGAGTTCCTTGATTTGTTTCACTTGTACATCTGACAATTCTACAATGGAAGCATCCCCACCATCAGTATAAATGGATAAATTAAATTTTCCATCATGTTTATACATCATTACTGACTTACCATATTTCATTTCTATTTCGATACTCTTATCAAATGCGATCAATTTGCCACCATCATATAAGTCACAATATCCCTCACCAAAAGCTAATGCCAACACGCAAAATGTTTCTTCGTCACCATATTTATTAATAGTTTCACTTGGAATTCCTACATCATTGAGTAGTTCTTGATTCTTCTTGTTATTTTCAACAAGAATATAGGCTTCATCTCCACCACTTGATTCAATCACTTCTAAGCTATTAAGAACATCTAATATATTCTGTTTTTCTATCAACGTCATTTTTATTCCCTCCATTTGTACCCATTAAATTTCGTCTTTCATTTTAAAACTAGTTTCCTTTTTTAATCAACTCGTCATCAACAACTGTTTGCTCACAATTATGACATTTTATTTCAATAATATTTTGGTCAAAACTTCTATCCCAACTTGTTAAATATGTATCATTTGATCCACAATTATTGCATGTTATAGAAAAGTATTTTTCAATCATTTAGTCACCCACTCAAATCCTCTATACCACATAAAAGTAGTAAACACTCCAATAATACAGCCTACACTTGAAACCACTAGTGAGATTGAATTGAAATAATTCATATATATCTGGTAAAAAATTAAAAATATCGTAAGTGACAATGGTGGAAGTATTCCAAGAACAATGCTACACAATATTAGTTGCCACTTCTTCAAATTAACACCTTCTTTATAAAATTCGTGTTTTATTTTGTAATAAAATATTTTACCGTATGTGGTCTTATTGTTATTTCTTTTTTCCCATTTTCAACAGTTAGTGTTATTAAACCTATATTTGTGCAGTTTTCTTTTAGACAAGTCTTAATAGCCTCATATTCCGTATCTGTCGCATCAAACACTAATTTATCCAATGAAAATTCTGAGTAGAAATTGATCTCAACTATCACTGTTCATTACCCTCCATTCCATATAAAACATTTGGTTTATTTGGATTTATCTTTCCAATCTATACATGTGCCAACCCCACCTACTATAGACGCAATAATTCCCGTTATACTTACGAATGGATGGACAAGTTGACTTGTGCCAAGTAGCACAAACACTCCCATCAATCCAAAGGAAAATATCAATATAAGCAAGTAGTATATTCTCATAAAATTGACTCCTTTAAACTTTCAATATACTTAACTACTTCATCATACAAATTGAAATTTGGATCTGGGTTGTTTGTGATATTAAGTACTTTACTTTCTTGTTCAGTATGAATTGTCACATCTACCACATACTTTGCCCTTGGATGAATAGTGAAACTTATATATCGAATTGCACAGGTATCTGAACACAATTTCATAATTTCATTTAATTCATTAATTCCCATTGATTTGTTAGACATGTTTTCTCCTCAGCTTACACAGGCAAATACTTTCCTGTTTTCTTTTTATACTCTTCTCCTGTTTCTGTATCAACAATTAACCAATTTCTATAATGATCTAAGTGCCAAAAAGTAATTTCATTAGCTTGTTCTAGTGTAGTATATTGCTGTGCTGCGTCAATTGAATCAACTAATTTCCAAGGATATTCAACATATTGATATCCTTCATTATTGATTGTTTCACCTGTATGTTTTGCAAATTTTCCTGTTTCTACGTTTTTGATTGCGTACATTATTTTCACCTTCATCCCCAATAAATGTTAGTTTTTATTCACTCCTCCCTCTAAGCGCTATCCTTATTTTTTTTATTTCGTAATGCTGAGGGAGGGAAAATTAATTTCAGTTATTCTTCGGAAATACACTCATCTCAACTTTTTAGTTTGCATGTAACTTCTATTCTCTTTTTAAATTCTCTATTGAATATATATTCGATATCTTTATGTAAACTCACAAGTCGATCTAAAGAGATTAACCAGTGACGATAATTATCATAATTTCCACCATCTAAATCTTCTTTGTACTTTTTCTGAAGATCGTAAACTATTGTTTCAATTTTTTCTTGGATAGATTTATAAAATTTTACATCAGCAGATTCATTTGAATTCATTTTTATTTTATGTAGATTTCCCAATGTGTCAGTTAAAGTTTTAAACTCCTTTACTTTCCAATTCTCTAAACATTTATCTAAATGTTCTAATACATTAATAATTTCTGAATCCAAATCTCTATTTAATGTTGTTAAAAAAATACTCATATTCATTCTCCTTTGACGGTTAGTCGTCACCTAAAATTTTTGATTAAATGCATATATTTGGTAATTTATTTTCTTTTAAAAAAATCCGAATATTTCAATTGACTGCATATGTTATCACCTCCTCCAATATCCTAATATCTATTTAATCGCTCATTTTGACTTTTAATTCTTTATTATTTATTCACGTCTTTACTGCCTCCTTCTCGAATAATTATAAAGTTAGCTTTTATCAAATACTCCAGTCATAATTAGCGCTCGAAGTTTAACGTAAATAGCTTTAATATTCATATCTCCTGTTTTCTCTTTTTGTTCCTGAAGGAAGTCTAATAATTTTTCTTTATCCATTATGATCACCTCAACTTCCTTTAAAAGATAACTTTTATTTACTTTCTAAATAATCGTAATTCATATTCAGTTGATTTATAATGTTTTACATTCTCAAAAGATGTAAGGTTATTTCTTAACGACTTCATATCAAAATACACAAGAGAATCTTCCTTCTTACCACTAAGACCTATTAATAATGCATCCGCCCCAATACCATGATCCATTTTTACTAAGTATGGTTTATTTGCAATTGTGATAATGTCACCCTCATTAACATCTTCAAAGTTTAAATTTTCATTAATTATCAGTTCCATTAATTACACCTCCATTGTTTTAGTTAAAAGACAATTTTTATTTCAATTTATAATCTTCTTCTAACCATTTTAATATTCTGTAATATCTCATGTCATCATAAATAGGATTCTCATTTGTATACCATTCTTCAAACAGTTTTGCCCACTTACTGCTATTACATTTTCTACAAGATGGTACACAGTTCGATAAATCATTACTTCCTAAGTGGTCAACATGTTCCTTATGTAAATCTTGATTCGCAATTTCTCTATGTTTTTCTTCACTTAATCCACAATAAGCACAACTGTAATTGAAATACTTTTTACAATTCTCCCATTCCTCTTTAGAAATGTCGTGACTCTGGTTAAACTTTTGATAGTTATAGTTAGTTTCTTTTACCCACTTTGAACGCTTACCATTTGCCCACCTAGTTCTTCCGCTTTTTCTAATTTGTTCTTTTCTTTCTTCATCGTTATCATAATACTTTTTTTGATAACCTCTTCGCTTATCTTTATTTTCATTTTGCCATTCCATACTTCTGATAGAAGTGCATTTTTTACAGTAAGGATTGAAACCATCAATATTATTTTTACTGTTTTTATAAAAATGTTCATTTGTCATTGGAAGCCATTCATTGCAATCATTACAGTTTTTGTGTTCGATACCACTTATGTATTTATGGTTGATTTCATATGGGATTTTTAGTTTCCTTTCCTTTTTTGTTTTAATATTACAAATTTTATAAAGCAATTAATATATCACCTCTTTCTTTGAAAGTAATTTAATTGTTTATATTCTTCCTTCTTCAGTTAAAACTTCCTTAACAACGGCTGGTACTTTTCTACCAATCTTAGACTTTAGCAATTTTAACAATTCATCTAATTCTTCCTTAATTACATCATCAAACACTTTTGAGCCAGTATTTTTAAGAATCGTTCCCATATCTTCAATTGCATAATCCTCTTTAAGCAATCCCTCATCGACCAATTTATGTATGATTTTAGATACTCTAGCCTTGTTCACAGTTGCATTAACAAATTCCTGTAAGTCGTCCTTCTGAGTGTTTACTTTATGTTTCTTTGTCTTAGCCATTTCAGCAAAACTATCAGATACAAACTTAGTAAATTGCTGATTTCCATATTTGTTTTTAAAATCAGTGTTTTTAACAACTACACCCTCGCCAATTTCACCTAGTTTTGATTTACCAACAAATGATTGAATGTGTTCAAGCGATTGAAACTCACCTTCATAAAAGACAGGAACAAGGTTTAGTCCTAATTCTTCAGCAGCATTGGCAACTTTTGAATAAGGTAAGTATTCATCTTCCACAAGATCGTAGATATCGAATAAGTAAAATTGATTTTCGTTTTCTCCATATGATAATTTATGGCGAACTAGCCATTCCCCAAAGAAAATATAATTCTCTGCTAACCCTTCATGGGACATAAAGTGTTGGTTTGCCCATACAGTGAATCCTCTAAGAGTATTATCTTTATTTAGTTCTGTGTTCCTACTGAAGCATTTCAACTCTCCATTTTCAAATTTAAAACTAGCGTTTGCACCGTCTAATTTCTCTTGAATGACTATGTATGGATTTCCTTCAATAGTTAGATGAGTTCCAGACTTTCCATGTCTTACAATATCTTGATACTTCTTCATCTTATCTCTCCTTTTTGTATTTATTTAATTTTCGATAATTGCATTCTTTTATAATAATTACCATCTATCAGGTGTGTTAATATTTACAACAATTACTTTCTCCCACTTAATTTCTGATAACATTTTTTCTGTTTGTTCCACAAGGTGCTCATCAGACCAAGAAGGATTATTATCTTCTAAGTGATCGAATATCTTGTCACCTAATTTTTCTTCATCTGAAGACTTGAAATAAATTCTTTCTTCATCGAACTTCGGTATATGAAATTCGTCAATCTTAGCTGTTCCCCAACTACCTAACCATCGAGAGAACTCGTCTCCTGCGCATACCTCATTATCAACCATAGGTAGTATCTCCAAATCTGGATTTTCCTTAATTAATTCCAGTAACACTTCAATATTGGATTGTTGTTTTTCAATTTGATTCATTCTTAACTCCCCTTTCTATTAAAAAGATAATTTCATCTTAAATATATGGGAAAATTGCTTCCCCTGATTTCACTTGTCTCAACATTTCTTCCAAAGTATCAATAGCTCCCCTCTTATAATAAAAAGAGTTATCATCTCTTGGTTCATACTTCTTCATTCCTTCTAAGCTGCTTTCTAAGTAATCTTGAAATGTGTTGAATTTCTTCTCCATATAACTTCTCCTTTACATTAAAAACATGATTTTAATTGTCTATATTGCTACCTCGTTTTTGAAAAATGGCTCATCTTCTTTTATGCCATCCTTTTCAACAAACACATAAGAGTTAACACCTTCTGTGTCGGAAACATATTCTGCAAATCTAATTGCTTCATTGATATTCTCAAAATAGTCCTCACCGTATTTCCACTCTACAATATAAATCTTCATACTCATTCACCTCCTAATGAAACCACGATTTTAACTGTTTATTTGTATAAATAATTTGTAACAAACCCCAAGAATAAAAGTATTCCAAATATGAAAATTAAAAGGAAGATATCATCATGGTGCTTATCGGCAAAATCCCAAAATGTCATTCTTCTCACTCTTTCCTTAATTATTGACCTTAATATTAATTTAATTTATTTATTTCCAAAACTGATACCATTTCTTTGTTTCTATTGATTGTTTTTCAAGGTTTACTTTTTGTTTCTCTTTTCTTTCACCCAAATACTTTTCATACTCTTCTAATTGTGCTTCTGCTTCAGATTTACTATTTTTAGTTTTCTCGTCTTCCAACATGTCAATGACGTAATCTGTCCAATAAACAAATCCCCCATCTGTTGATTTTGCCTTGTGTAAAATATCTACTCTGATTGATTTATCTTCAATAAAAAGACTATCTCCTACTTCCAATGGTGGATTTTCTAATTCTCCACTCCAAAACTCTTCGTGCTCAATAAACTCTTTCTTACTATTAACATGAGGAGGCATATTAAAATACCTCCACCTAAATTCATAAACTTTTCTTTCTACTCTTCCCATTACTTTTGCTTTATGCATTTCCGTTTATTTCCACCTCTCTACATTTTGTATATTTTTATATTAATTTAATTTGTTAATTAAGTCAAGCAATAATTTCCCTTTTTTAACTTCTATTCCATCTAAGCCCATACTTATCCTGTACCTCTCTGAGTAAAGTCCGATATTGCTCTCTGTATCTTTCTTTCTCCCTACGTTCATGATTGATTTGTCTGTTCAATGAATCTATGACATTTGGATTTCCACTCCTGAACACCTTATCAAACTCTCTAAATAATGACCTAATCATAGAGTTTTTCAATGTCTGTTCATCAACGGTCAATTCTTGTCTTTTGGCTTTTTTAAGTGAACGATACCCATCATACACTCCGATATGATTTGGAATATCATCTTTAACTTCTTCATAAAGCTCCTTTGGCATTACGTAATAGTTAAAATGTCCAATAAATGTTTTCTTTGCTTTACTGTAGAAATCTGCCTTTGACACTTTGATTTCATAACATCTCCATATGCCTTTTGTATCATATGTAATGTAGTCAACTCTCTCTTTCCCCCACCAACCAATTGTCACTTCAAAGCATCCGAAAACACCTTGTTTAGATGTTGCGGCAAAAATTTTTTGTTCAAGTTCAATAGTTAGATCTGTTTTTGCGATTAAAAACACCTCCTTATAAAATCTTATTCACTGTATTAATCTAAAATAGAACATTATATTCTATTGATTTTTACATCCGCAGAGATTATGTTTGCTAACATTTTCTTATCTTTCTTCAATTGTTCATATTCATCGTAATCAATCAATTTCATATTTCTTCTTGGCAATTGTTGAGTAAAATTTCCTACGGCAAAGCCAAGCTCATAAATCATAATGCAATCATCAGACATTCCTGTTCTCAGTGCAATGAAACTTCCCTTTTTGTTTCTATAAGTAGTAAAATCAGGATTTTTCTCAAACGATTCTTTTGCTTCTTGCAAGAAATCTAATGCCTCTTTTGAAATTTGGTTCATTTTTTACTCTCCTTTTCTATTAAAATGATCGTTTTATTTAAAGCTACTAATATATTTTTCTGCTTCATGTTCAGTTTCGAATTCTTCTAGAAATCGGTCACTGTCCCCACACCTATTACAACGTAAGTCCTCATAGTCTAATTCCTCAGTTGAAGTATACAAATTACCTAAACAACTTTCATATACATAAAACAAAAGCATTTCCTCCTATCAATCTGAATACAGCACATTCTTTATGTGGTAGCTCAATTCAATTTCAATATTAGCCTTCCTAACTCCTTGCTCCATCAACTTTTCAATATGTAGTTTCATTTGCATCTTACATGATTCAAGAATCTCTTTATCTGTAGATGTTAATTTATGTCTACCTTCTTTCACCAATCCCACCTCCAGTACTTCTCTCCCAAATGTATGTATAGAAACTTATACCCATTATCGTTGAAAAATCTGATTTGAAATAGTTTGGATATGAAAATAAAGTAATCAAATCCACCACATTCGTATCCTTCTTTGTAACAATCACACTTTTGCATTACTTTAAGCTTCATATCCTACCTCCCATAAAAGAGCTGTTTTATTATTTTTCTTTCACTAAAAACATATCAATATATTTATTAAGCCTTTCAGAGATCCATATTGCTTCTGCTGTGCAAAATGACTTGGCAATTTCTCAGCAACAGATTCCACGTAATATGCTTTTAATTAGTTTTTAACTCACCCAT
This sequence comes from Robertmurraya siralis, assembly GCF_005502275.1. Classification (GTDB taxonomy): domain Bacteria; phylum Bacillota; class Bacilli; order Bacillales; family Cytobacillaceae; genus Robertmurraya; species Robertmurraya siralis. Next base: position 252,131 of record NZ_SWLZ01000004.1, on the reverse strand, counting down.
AGGAAAACCACGCTTAATAAAGTCTCTAAAAACACCTAACTTTGACTCATAGCACAACTCTCCATACATTAATCTCATATCATCTCTGGTTAAATTGACATTAAAATAGTCATTAAGTCTTTTCAGTAATCTATTCGCTGCTCTTTCTTCTAGTCCTTTTCCTATAGGGCGACAAAGGGAATAAACTACACGCAATTTAACATCCTCTATGTCCTTACAGTCATTAATAACTGTGTATGTGTTTGTAGGCTCATCAATGATTAATTCTCCAAACCTATTCATTGAATCAACTTTAAATTCTTTCATGAATTGAACCACTTCGTTATAATTCAACAATTTTTCCCCTCCTTGTTTATTATTTATGTATTGCCTACCAAAAGGTAAGCATTAGGAAACATATTCAACAAATGAAGGTATTCTTAGTAAACCAGCCTTAGTGTAATTACGGAATTTAACCTTGCATTTTATCTTTGGATCTAGATAAATGAACTTATCATTTTCTTTCGTAATTAATTCTCTATACTGCTTGTAGAATTCCTTCTTTGCAACAGGAGTCACGAACTCCATTATTCCTTTGTATTTCAATTTACCATTCTCTTCAACAGACAATAGCAAACCAAATTCATCTTTCCTTAATCCACTTATATAAACTGTTGCATATTGATAATTTATAACCTTCAACCAATCGTTTGAACGTTTTCCTACTTGGTATTTCGAGTTTACTGATTTCATTACAATGCCTTCTAAGCCTTGCTGCTTAACTAAATCAAAGTAAGCTTCTGCATTTCCTCTTATCCATTGGGAAAGAAATATTCCATCATTTGGTTTTAGTACAAATGAAAGTAACTCTTTACGCTCTAACAATGGTAGACTAACCTTCTTACTATCATAATAAATAATATCAAACACACAATATTCTACTTTATGCTCAGACTTTTTAGACTGAAATCTTTCCATCATTGCTTCAAAATCAGGTTTCCCATCTGAATCAGTGACGACAATTTCACCATCTAATACTGTTCCATTTGGAATGTTAATATTGAGCAACTCAGGAAACTTAGATGTAACTTCATTATTATGTCTTGTATAGAGTTTTACTTTATTATCAAACTTAGACAATATCAATCTAATACCATCTAGTTTTAACTCGGTTACATATTCATCATTGTCAAATGGTTCATCTGACTTGTATAGTAACATTGGAGATACGAACATAGAATCACCTCAATATAATCTTAACTTATATTGAGTTTTATTTAATTAGTAAATTAATGGGAATTAATACTCTACTATTTTTAAATCCAAACCTTCCCTTTTAGCTAAGTCAATCATGTGCTTTGTTCCTTTAGATGCTCCATCCCAAAACACAATACAAGCATCGGCATATTTAGCCATTTCAGCATTTCTTCTATAGCCAGCACTCTTACCATATGTCTCCCAATCCGCAGCCATCCTAGTTAATTTTAAATTATATTCTTTTGCTAATTTTTCACCTAACTGATCTGCACCTCTTGCAGTTCCACTTACAATTTCTGTTTCAATAATGTTTTTGCCACTAAGAAATTTGTGCAGTTCTTGTTCTAATAACTCATAATCATTAAATCCTCTTGATCCCGCCACAATAACTTTGTGCATTTTTTCACCCTCTTAATTTTGCATTTTGAATAAAATCACCAATAACCAAAAAAACAATCCTGATACCACTAATAAATCACGTATAAATATCGAAAGTTCTTTTATTTCTTTAAATAGTAACTTTTTCATATCCAGTCCTTTCTCTATTAAAATCTTACTTTTATTAATAAGTTACATACTCGTATCTCTGCGACTTATCATGACGTTTCCATATCGCTTCACTGACCAAATGGATAATGTCATTTAATGTGTTTTTATCTAATTCTTTTGGATGATGGAATATAAATTTAATTCTATCTTTGTTGAAAGTTAATCCTAATGCAATAACGACTGGATAAGTTTCTTTAATGATTTCAACTTTAATCCTATTATCGAAAAGTTGCTTTCTCACTTTCTTACTCTTAATTAAGTTTGTTAGTGAGTTAGCCTTGATGAATATCTGGTCATCTAGAATTTCTGGTATTCTAGCCATGATTTCCTCCCTTTAAAATCAGTATTTTATGATCTTAATGGTTTCATTTGGATGATATCATCATAATCCACTATCAACATTTGACCATCATCATTGCTAAACGCACTCAAATGAGTGGAAAAATTCTCACATACTCCTTCAAACACACCATAATCACCTTGAAGTATACGCCTTCTCCTATCAACTTCTTGTAATGGATGCTTATAAACCACTCGATATTTTCCTTTAACCTGCTCCATTTAAAGAATCCCTCCTTATCAAATGAAATATTTATTTAATTTCCACTATTTATGTATGATTCTAGTAATTCATCATAGCTTTCTTTGCACATTTGGTAACGCTCACCTATAAATTGAATATTACTCATCTTATAGTTTTTATGCACTTCTTTACACTTAGAGCAATAAAAACTGCACACCTCACACCTTCTACTTCGTACATTATTCTTGCTAGACGAGCAATATATGATACTGCCATTTTTAAATTCTATATAACCTCTATCTTTCTTTATATCCATTTTACTCATCACCTTAACAATCAATCTCTGCCATAGTAGTAACTTCCTACCAGTCACCATTTCAACATATGCGTCTGGATTGGATTTTAAATATGATATATAGTCTTTAAGTCTTTCTTTATTCATTACCTGTTGACTCACTTCTCTCCAAAAACCTTTTATAGTCGTAATCATATAAATACTGCTTTCTTTTCATCACTTCTTTTTGTCTATAATCTTCATTAGTTAATAGTTTTCTTAATTTAAACATGTCAATGTTTATGATGATAATATTATTGTTCATTGCTGAATCTCCTTCCGCAAATAGGACAGTAGTTTATTTTCACTGAATTACCCGCATTACTATCCCCTCTTGCACTCAAACCCAACCTTACATCCTCTTCGTTTACAAATATCTTAACCCATGCAGAAATATAAGGGGCTTTACATGCAATTAATGTTTTTGGATTCTTTGATCTGCAATAAAGACAATCACTCTGAGTATTTTTAATATCCATTTATCTTGTCTCCTTTTACATTAAAATAATGGATGTATTCCATTAACGTATTTGCCTCTTATAAAACAATTACTTCCCCTATTTCACCATGCTTGGAGTCGCACATTGGTATAATATCACATTTTACCCTTGAATCTTGATTACCTAAAGTAAATGAAAAATCACTGTCTAATGTGACTTTATGCAATTTTACTGCAACGTCTTTATTTTTAAACTTAACATTACGATCATCATTTGGAAAATTTGTAATTTCACAATAAAAATTAAGTGGCAAAGAATCATTTTTAATCTCTATTGTATATTGTGAGGTCTTTCCTGAAACTTTCGCCATGTTTTTATAAAAGAATTCTTTGATAAATAACTCCAAATTGTTAGAGTCCATCTTTAATAAAACATCTCCTTTGACAATAACGTCATCATTAATTAAAACACAATCAGCAAATATAGGCTTATTAAACGATTTCTCGTACATGGAATATATAAGGCTAGTCAATTGCATTAAGTTCACACTCCTAACTTCTAAATATAAACTAAATTTTATGGTAATATTTGTTCTTTATGTAGGTATATTAGTGTAATTTTACACTATATTTTAATAGTTTTGTACTTTATAAATAACGAAATTATGTATATTAATTTAATTCAATGCTATCTAATCTCATATTGGCTATTTCAATGTATTCATGCTCTAATTCAAATGAAATAAATTTTCTATTATTCTTTAAACTTGCTACACACTCCGATCCACTACCACAAAAAGGAATAACTACTAAATCCTCAGCATTACTACTAGCTAAAACTATTCTTTCGCATATACTCAGTGGCTTCTGAGTTGGATGATTAACTTTCTCTTTAGAATTGGAAGCGACTAACGAGTCATACCAAACATTAGAAGGATTTACTGCTTCTTCATTATAGTTTTTTCTTCCTTTGCGTTCGTATCTGCCACGTTCCCATGCTTGTTTACTCATTTTTCTAGCAGGATGATCTGCTGGCAATAATACTTCTTCTAAATTGAACAAAGGTGTGTCAGATAATGTAAGATATAGTAACTCCTCTTTTTTACTACACCAATTATTTCTTTCTCTACCTCCACCTCTATTCCATGTAATTAGGTTTCTAATAGTAAACCCTTCTGCTTTTGCAATGTGTCCTAAAGAACAAATATTGTCGAACCAATTCCATATGTATAATGCACCGTCTTGTTTAAGTATGCGTTTTGATTCTCTAATCCATTGCCTGCACCATTCATAATATTCGCTTTCACTTTCCCATTGATTATCCCAATTTTCCTTTACTATTTTGTAGTAAGGAGGATCTGCAATTACAAGCGTTGCACTATTATCAGGAATCATTTTCAGCCCTTCTATTACGTCACGTTGATAAATTCTATTTAACTCTAATTCTCCTAATAATTCTTTACTCAATTTTCAACCTCCGTCATTAAATTAATTTATAATAAAATACAGCTTTTATGATAATTTTTGTTCGTTATTGTATTACAAAAGTGTAAAATTACATTAAAATATGTATAAATCGTTCTTTGCATGACACAGTTTTATGTATATTAATTTATTTTCTATAACTTACTTAAATCAGCGTCTAATTCTATACTTTCTAGTCGTTTGTTTGCTAATTCATAATACTCTCGCTCTGTTTCAAACCCTATCCATTTACGATTACTTAGAATAGCAGCAACAGCAGTAGTTCCAGATCCCATACAGTTATCAAGTACGACATTACCTTCTTCAGTGTATGTTCTAATTAAATATTCACATAGTTCTACAGGTTTCTGTGTAGGATGTATATTTCCTACATTGTGCATCGAATATTTCAAAACACTTCTAGGGTATCTAGTGCCTTTGTTTTCATTAACTGTACCGACAAATTCCTGATTTGACTTGGATGGTTCGTGATTTAATTTGCCAGTATTAACTTGTGTAATTGTTTTCTTATAAGGTTTCCCCTCTTCCATTTGAGGAAAATAATGCATTCTATTCTTGGATTGACTAGCATGAACAGTCGTTCCTTTAGAGAATATTGAAATTGTTTCATGTGCTTTCAGAGGTTTATTTTTAGCGTGAACAAAACCCGAAGCCCTACCCTTTTCCCATATCCAATCATACTTATATAAATCTAATTTACTCATTCTTAATGAACTGCTAAAAGGTTCACTCCCAAACAGAACTATTGCTCCTTTTGTTTTAATTATCCTCTCGTATTGCTCCCATAATTTATCAAGTGGAATGATACTATCCCAACTACAAGCCGTTGTTCCATATGGCAGATCGCATAAAACCATATCAATGCTTTCATCAGGAATTAACTTCATTCCTTCTATTGCATCAATCAGATAAATTCTATTAAGTTCTAAACTACCAAGTAATTCTTTCCCCATTTAATCTCTCCTAATCTATTAATTTAATTTCAAATAAAAGTCTCATTTTATTACCCTTGTAATTTCTCTAACTCTTGTTGCCAATAGTAGATTTGATACTTGGCATTTTCTATTGCATATCGGTGCCTTAATTCTTCTTGTTCTTCCTCAATCGATTTTAAGTATTCAACTAATTTTTCAATGTCTTTTAATCCCGAATGAATCCAGTAACTTTCATAGATTGATTTAATTTCATAAGCTGCTTCAAGTGCTGTATATGAGTCTGGCTCATAACTATAGTCCTTCTCTAAATCAACAAGATAACTTCGAATTAATCCCATCTCTTTTATTTCATCACTTGTCAATTGAGGAAACGTAAATACATACTGTGCAGATTTCTCTTTCGGATTCAACCAATTATAACTACCTTCATTTCTATAAAACGTTACATGTTTCGCTTCTGGTTTATTCATTTATATTCCTCCACTATTGTATTATTTTAATTCTTAATTAAACTCTAAAACTTCTCTGACTCACTTTCCCACTTGATCCACTCATCTTTAGGAACTTCTCTAATCACTGTAACTTTCTTTGCCTCCACATCACCTTCATCAGCATCAATAAAGTCTTCTGGTTTCACTTCTACTTCAATGAGTACGGAATCTCTATTGTGCTGATACTGAGAATTAAATTGATTCTTCTCAAAGAGATAAAGTTGTCCATTTCCTTTTCCATATCCGTTTGCAAATTTAGCAGCAATTTCTTCACCAATTATGTATTCAAACTCGTTATCATAGAAACTAAAATACTTTTCTCCAACCTTCTTAACGAATTTGTAGAATTTATTTTCCTTGAAGAACTCAACAATATTAACATCTTCCTTATATTCCGGTACATGATAGATTTCTTTAAGTAGACCATTGTAATCAATCACATAATGCTTCTCATTAATATTTAAATATTTTTTGGGTTTCTTAGAAATTGTATCTAAAATATCATCTAAGTCATTGAATTCAACTGGTGTTGGTTTCACAAAGTAGTCATCGTTTAATGTGATATTAGCGATCTTATCGATTGCATCCGGTAAGTTAAACTCTTCTTCCTCCACATCTTCGAATAACTTGTCTAGGTTCACACCATACATGCCACCTAGTTGTTCTTTTAATTCGTCATATGTATTAATGTCTAAATCCATACAAGTGAGTGCAATTCGAATGAATTCAGGTTTAGAAATCTTATAGCCCTTATTCTCATATTTTTGTACTCTAAGTAATGACACGATTGGAAAAGCTGTTTCTGAGTTGAATTTTAAAATACGCTGCGAATTATGTTTGAGGAAGTCTGGATGAAATACGAATTGTTCAGTGGCGAAATCAAACGCTCCCATGCATACGGTAAAATCGAACGTGTCAAAGATTTCTTTTGGACTGTCAAAATAATTAAAATGGATCGTTTGAATGTTAATATTCTCATATAAAATTTGCGTTGCTTTCTTGGTGTTAGAAACTACATATCTACCATTCTCCCAAATTTCTCTCAGGAAATTAATAATTGAATCTTCATCTCTAAAGTAAATGTCTATATCGTTAATTTCATTATTTGTAAATAAGCTAGTGATTGTTCCACCAGCGATGTAAACTTTAAAATGTTTTAAAGCATCGACTAAATCTTCTCCTAAATAATCGTACAGTTTCTTTTTCTCAAATTGTAAATCCAATATTATTCCTCCTTAAATTAATCCAATCCATTATATAATTCTCTAGACAAAAGCTCATCTGAAAATGCAGGCAATAACCGTAATGATTCGATAATTTTTGCCTTTGTCTCTCTACATGGGAAGTATCCGTATTTTGCATACCTAAACATTCGATTAAATGTATTCACAGGCAAAATGATTTCTTCTAGTGGCTGATCAACGACTAATCTTTTCATATGTAAGTGCTCAAAAAATTGCTTATGATATCCTATTTTCCACTCAATATCACCTACTTCATCTTCGTTACCATCTCCGATTTCCTTGTAATAAACAAACTTAGTGATTGTAAAGTCAAATTCATCAATCATATCTAATGGACTCTTAAATTTGTGTTTAATCAACTCAATAGTCACTTCTGTTTCTACATCCTTAAACGCTCTTACTTTATCATTTTCATAAACTTTTAAATATTTCTCATTGGATGAAAATAATCATTGGCAACTATGTAGTCCTTTTCATTCTCAAAGAAGATATCCACATCTTTGATCTTTTCATTGTTAAATATGTTTTTAAATGCTCCCCCAGCTATGTATCCATTGTGACCAATCATATATTTGTCAAGTTGTCTAATTTTAATAAAATTACTGATTGGAGCATCTAAAATATAATCAGTTAACATACAGCACATTTTCCTCCTTCTTAGACATTTATTTTACTTCCACATTTCACACAACAGGAACTATTGCTTCTATAGTTCGCTAAAGTCTGAACTTTTTCACAGTCTTGACATGTCACATCTGCATAAAGACTCCATGCCTCCATTGGAACATCGTTATGCTTCATTAAGTTTGTATAGACTTTCATTTTCTTCATCCTCCTCTTAATCTGTGTACACAACACAGGTGAACTCTCCACTGGAATTAATTGAGCACCTGCCGCCAAAGCATAAATTACCTCCATCAAGGTATATCGCTAAGTCCTTTTCTGATAAGTCTGGAGGACATGTTCCATTGTATGAATAATTCGCATACATATAATCTCCACGAATAGTATTTACATGCAATAGTTAAACCTCCTTTCCCTATCAATCTTATCTTTTAACTAATAGTTTTACCTTCTTTTTAGGTATCCAATCCAGTTTATCTTCGTAATAAATAGCATAATGGTCTTTGAATTCATTTAATTCAGTAATTTCAACTATGTCTCCTTTTCTATAATCATAATCATTGAGTATCAAACAACAATTTTCAGTAACAATACCTTTCACTTTCACCCCTCCTATAAGATAATCTTTTTATTTTAATTATTTTACTCGATAAAAATTTCCCCAAATACAATACCAATTAACATCCTGATTTAATATTCCATTGATCTTGTCTTTGTATCTATTCATAAATCTGGTTGCAAATTTATTAGCATCCTTTTCAACCCATTGGGAATGGTAACCATTTTTGTTGGCAGTTATATATTTTCTTTTATTATCGTAATATTTATGTTTCTTGTGAATTCTCTGGTAAGCGTGTCTTATTTCATGCAACAAAGAATATATAACACCCAATTGTTTATCATAATTCGATAGTTTTTTATTGTAGTTGAATGGAAAAATAGAAATAATTCCTTCCAAGTGATTACCACTAATATCCCCCTTAATACTTAGCTTCATATCGTGTTTACTAATATAAAACTTAATAGGATTGAGCCAATCTTTATATAATTGAATTCTATTTCTATAAATTGTAATAGTCATTCCGAGATCGTGATAATCCTCATGTAGTAAATCAATTATGATTTGAATTTGATTATCAGTTAATATGTCACTCTTATTTCTAAGTTTAGTATTCCCATTCTCTCTAATGCCAGAATTGAATACTTCATCCAAATGATTAAACATTTCAGTCCTATAAGTTTCTTCAAACAAATCATATTCCATTTTCACCGAATACATGTTTTTCATTCATTTCTCTCCTTTTTCTGCTAATTTTCAAAATAAAACTCAACTTTTAAACTAATCCTAGCCATTTTCTAAAGCGTCCTTTGCTTATATAAAAATATTTCTTTTTTTTGTGCTCCATTGCTTTTTTTATTTCTGCTACTCCTTCAGACAGATATTCATCAACTGATTTTACTAATTCAACAATTTCATTAGCCATACTCATTACTAGGCTTAACCTAGTACTCTGTAATACATAGAATTCCATGAATCCACTAATATTCACTATGCCCACTATTGAACTTTCTCCTACTGGTGGAAGATTTTTACCAACCCCTGCACCAGCTTGCAAAGGAGTATTTCTTACATCTATTCTTCCCACTGAAGAAAGTCTTCCTAAACAAGCATCAATTCCTATTATGTATGCATCTTTATGTTTTACATTTATACTATTCATTTTTTCCTCTAAGTTTTCAGCATGTATAGGATCTTCCAGTGTTCCATACACAATGAATCGTTTTAAATTGACCTCTTTTAAGAACTTTCCCACTAGTGGAGCAAGTGAATCTCCGGTAGAGCGATCTGAGCCTACACAAACTATAACCAACTCCTTATTCTCGTGTAGGCTCAGAATGTCTAATAGCTGATTTCGCAACTTTTTTAGGTCATTCATCTTTACAACTCCTTTAAAGTAATATTAATTTAATTGATTAATTATAACTCGCCCATCTCTAAACCATTGTTGAGTGTACTCCTTGCCACATTTACATCGAATTAATCTTGGTTCAGCATTGACTTTATCAAAAAAATAATCATCATTATATCCAGATAAATAAATTCTTGTCTTCATAATATCTTCAATTGGAGTTCCTTTGAATTTTTCGTTAGGGCAAGTGCATTCAAAATCAACAGATAAATCATTCCCAGTGATTTTTTTAATTTTCAATTTCATATTTTATATCTCCTTTCAATTATTAATTTAATTACAAAATTATGCGATCCCAATAATTTTAATGTGTAATATTTTTTTAACTAATTTTCTTAGCTTAACCATTTTTCATACTTCCCTCCCTTTCTTTTAATTCTAACCTTAGTAGAATTTTAGCTGCTTTGACTCTATCTTCTACAAAATCCAAATCTCCCAGCGTTTTTCTAATATCATCGTTCTTTAAGTCCTTTAATGCACGTTGGCAACTATATAAAGCTTTCTCTATGTACTCTCTTGCTAACAACCTTCTCTCACCTTTCCGTCTTTATAATATTAATTTAATTCATTAATAAAATAATGTCAAGCATAATTTATTAATGAATTACTCCTTTAAAAAGAAAAGTCATCTTAATCCTTTTGGATTTGTGATGACTGAAAATAGTAAAATAGTGTAAAATATCTATATAATATTATATTCAACAACTTGATTTTATTTTGTGAATATAATAGACTATTCAAGAGATAAACTAATCAGTTTAAAAATTTGATCACTTAGTTCCAGCTAAGTGATTTTTTATTCTTCAACATTTTCATTTTCTTCTTCCCACTCCATAAAGTGATCCTTGACCTCAAAACTATGTATGCTATTATCCATCAATTCAAATACTAGATTAACAGTTTTAATATTTTCATCACTAAATAGGAGTTTTGCTTCTTCGAATGTTAATTTGGTTAATTTTGAAATTACCAAGGATAGTGTGCCATACAGTAATGTCTTCAAACAATGCTTCCCCCATTCTGTTTTTTTGTTATTTTTCTCTATTCTTTATCTCTATCCCATAGATGGCATTATATATAATTTCCCTATTACATTTTTTTCACCCCCCTAAAATACGAACTTACGTTCCTATTTTTAATTATAATCCTATCTTCCTAATTTTTCAACTTTCTTCCTAAAAGAAAAAAACATTGCAATTGGGTGGAAAGAATTGCTAATATTATACTGTACAAGTGAATAGGAGGCTGTCCGATGTTACATCCTTATGTCGGAAAATGCCTACTACAAAATATTTTAGATGAGAAGCGTATGTCTCTAAACGATTTGGCAGACAAAACTGGCATCTCTAAGCACCAGTTAAGTGCTTACAAAAACCAGAAAAAGTTAATGAGTTTACCTACATCAAGACTGATCGCTTCAAAGTTGGATTGCCATATCGATGATCTGTATAAATGGAATATATAAGTAGTAGGCTAGGGGGTCAGGATTCATCCTATCTCCCTAGTTTTAGGTTAACCAAGTAGTTAACTTAGATTTAGTAATTCCATTTTACTACAATAATTTACATTTGTCTTTGTCTATTTTTGTCGAATATATCATGTTCTTGTCAATATTAACATCTTGGTAACAATTGCTACATTATTGTTAATACTGAAAACAGCATACATATTCCTTTTTTATTAATATGAATTTAATTTATTTATATGTATTAACTTAACCCATCTAAGGGTTAAGTTTTACTAATTAGTGCCATATAGTCTATCAATATTCTCTTTGTTAATATAACTGCTCAAGTAAGTTGAATTATAATATATGTGACCATTACTCTCCATCTTTGTCAAATTAAATCTATCTCCTATCACATTAAAATCTTGTTGTGATAACTTCTCTTTGACTCCAATAAGTTTACTTGCATAATATAACATACCAGAACGATTAATACTTTTTGGAGTCAAATCAGGCATACCAAAATATTCTGCAATTAAATCAACTCTTTTGATGATGATTGTTTGCGACACTCTTTTACCCTCTGAACCCCTACCTTTTTTAGCCATTTTTACTATATAGTCACTTTCAAGTAAGTCAGATTGTGCCCATCTTGAAATAGCTGTTAGTCCATTTTTATGATAATAAGAAGATTCATTCGCAGCTTGTATTAACATTTCAATTACTTCTTTATCTAAGGTAATAAACCGCTCACCTTTTCTATCATCATAGAGTCTTACTGTAGTACCATCTGCTTGAATATCGCTTAATTTTAAATTACGTATTTCCGAACTTTGTGTACCATATACTCCATGAAAAAGTAATACTGGAATGATTTTATCTTGATAATTAACTAAGCCTGACACAATTTCATTAAGTTCTTTTATGGATATAAATTGTTTAATATTTTTATCTATAAATTGGGAGTACCAGTCATCTGTAATGTTCTGTAATGGGTTTATATTACTAACTCTATAGTTATTATCATAAGCCCAATTTAAGTATTGTGAAATTATACTTCCTCTTGACCTTGCCACAACAATACTCGTTGGATTAGAATTAGCAATTACAGATCCTAGTTCATCAATAGTAAATTCAAAAACATCTTTATTCAATGTTTTCTCTATTAGATATGAGTAATAAAAAACATACCTTGCAATTTTAGCTGTATCTTCACTATATTGCGACCTAAGAAACTCTTCCTTAATCTCCATATTATACATGTTATTCATTTTATGAATTCACCATGCTTTCTATATCTATCTCTTTAAAGTATTTTTTTATATTTTTTCTAATTTTAACTGTATCTCTTTCAATTTTACCTTCAGAGTTTATTATTCCGATTTGTCTCCATAGAGGATTAGTTCTTGAAAAGTCAATTTGTCTTATTATCTTTCTAACCTCTCTAGGTTTAATCCCCTTCTTATACAAGCGTGCAGCCAAAGTGACATACCCTACAAACATATTATTATCTACCAACAGTGAAATCTTTCTAGACTCTGAAGGATTATCTAAAAAATCTTCTGAGTATGCACCAACTAGTACGTTGAAGTATTCAACTAAAAAATCTCCAACATCATATGATTCTGCACGATTGCTAATGTCAAATTCTTCATCTATCGTGTCTGCCAAAATGTTATAAGAAACCAATTCATTTGCTATTGTTTTAATTCGATTAGTTTGAGAAATTCTATCCTTCAGATCACTTTCCAACTTAAGCTGCTGTACAATGCTATCTGAATATCTTTTTGATTCCCACTCTTGAACACGAACTGTAGATATGGGAGTAGCTTTTGCCAACTGAGCCATTTCTGCCCTAAATAGCTTTTTAGACATATTACTAATGTATACTAACAGTTTGCGCTCAATGGAGGTATTCTTCATTAAAGCGTTTTTGATACCATTAATTCTGTGGAATCCATCTCCAATTGCTAACTCTGTACCTTCTAAAATAGTCAATTCTTGCTTTGCGGGGTCAAAATAAAGTTCATCTCCTGTTTTGCCACTTCTAGGTAGCGCATTCCATATTAAAGGTGGAGCTGTTTTAGACAATGTCCCTTTTAAAAGATGTTCGGTGATCTCATCAACGTTCTTTTTGACAATTTTGGGCTTCTTGCGAATAGAACCATCTTTCCCTTTTACCAACACAGCTTCACGTTGAATTTCATAATCATAAATAAGCAACTGATTATTCACAAGTTCATTAATTGTTTTTATATCCATTAAAACTGCGAACACACCATCTTCAATAACTCTTGCATCAGATAATGTTATTGGAAAACTTAATCTCTCACTATATAAAGATGCTTCATATTTCCTTGCCATGTCCTTCTCGATATCTGTAAAATACAATTCCAAAGATAAATCTTTAACATTTCCTGTTTTTAAATAAATTTGTTCCGCAAATAAATATAATTCTCTTATGTCCAAATCATTTAATTTATCTTCAGGTTTATTGATCCACTCTTGGACATCTCCTGCTAAAATGTCATATTTATTAGCTAACTCAAGTTTAATATCACTAATTACACTTTTATCTCGCTTTATTTTCTGTATATTATCTATCAGGTGCTCAACTAACTTTTCCTTATTTTTCATAAAATCACCTCAAATTAATTGTACATTATATAGTTATTAGTGTAAATTAATTTATTGTTTACTTCTTATCTCATTTAATTTTATATTTAATAAAAGTATTTGGTCTTTATTTAGTTTTTTTATTCCTTCTATCAGTTCTTCATGAGAAACTTTCATAAACAATTCATCGTCTAACTTATTTTTTGTTGAACTCACAGCACCTAAAACATTAAGATCTGTCTCTCCTAGATATAGTTGGAGATTGGCTAAACTTTTATGTCCTGATGCTTTTCTAGCATGTAGTAGATCTCCACCAGATATTCGATATTGAAAGGTCACACCGCACTTTCTTATAGAATGAAAAACAATATTCCTCTTTTTTTCAAAGTTCATTTTTTTATTTAAATAATTCATCATTTCTTGGATAGAAGTTTCACTGATATTAAATACTTTATTTGTGGATGACTCATTTTTTAATTGTTGAAGCTCTTCATAAAATTCTCTTGAAATTCTCAAGTTGCGTTCTTCATTTCCTTTATCAATCGCTCTTATTTCAACCTCATCATTGTTAATTATCAAAAAGTCATCCCATGTTAAGTTCAACAGAGCCGATTTCCTTAAGCAGCTATCTAAAGCCAAAAGTAACAAGTAATACTTAGTTAATCGTTTCCTCCCACGCTTTTGATTTAACACCAAATCAGCCATTTGAAAAACTTCATTGACTGTTAACACGCCATGATGATTTTTTCCTTCTTTCAAACGATCTGCTTCATCAAATGCCGATAAATCTTTAACCATTCCACGCATTTGAAAGCGAGCATACAGTTGCGAAATAGTTGAAAGTTTCCTATTGATACTCTTATTTATTAGTCCTTTTTGATGCTTTAAATATAATTGATAATTCACTATGTCATCTAAACCTAACTGGATATCTTCAATCGATAGGAACCCTAAGTCTTTTTGTCCTTTTGTCAAATATCTAAAAAAATCTCTAATATCTATATAGTATGCTTCTTTTGTTTTTTCACTGCCACTTTTCATTTTCTTTTTTTCTAAAAATAATTCAATCTGATCGTAAATCTCATTTTGTCCTATCTTTACAACATTTTCTGCGAGCATCATTATCCCTCCTTGTCACATCTATACGTTATCCATTTAATTATATTATACCACAATTAACCAAAATGTAAACATTATTTATTTAATTAAATAAATTATAATCAAAACAAAAATAGAACCTACTTAAGTAAGTTCTAAAAAAAACAAAGGTTTTATCTATTTTCAAATTTCTTTTTTAAGTCTTACATTTTCTTCATATTCTATATGCTATAATTTTGTCAATCATAATTAATTCACCTCCATTAGACTTTTATCCATTAAATCTCTAATAAATCTATATACTTCTTCTCTTACTTCTGTATCATTCCATCCCCATCGTTCTGCTAATAATTTGTTCTCCTTTGGAAGTGAGTTATAAATTTCTATTATTTCTATATTGTTGGGTGTCAATCCAAAAACATCATAATAACAGTCGTGTATTATATTATGTGCATCATCATCTATAAATACATGATGAGATGATGCTTTTGTTTTATATTTATATCTTTCAGAAAGCCCTTTAATACATATGTAAAACACTAAGCAGAATGAAAGTGTAATTATTGCATTTTCCCAATAAATCATATCGTTACCTCCATGCTTATTATTTTTCACGCTTTGCTCTTTCTCTTCTAAGAGCTTTTGCTTCGGGTTTGTTTGGTATGTGTTCTCTAGTGTTTAGAACTGTCTTGATCTCAGAATGATCTATCACCACTTCTTCACCATCAATATACTCATAGCACCATCCACACGTTCTTGCATCATTGAGTAATGCCATTAATTGTCGTGTTCTTAAAGATTCTAAATAGTTTCTTACTTCCATAATATCACCTCAATATTTATAATGATGTACAACCATACCTTTCTCACTATAAAATTCGATAGTATCACCATTCGCCATGTGTATTAGTAACATCTTCTCATTTCCTTCAAAATGACTAATCTTGTGTTGATTCATATTTAAAAATTTAATCAATCTGTTCATAATATCACCTCAATTCGGAATAGAGACTTTTATACTACTCCATATGTTATTTCTAGTAAGATATTGTCATCAATCTCATTCAATATTTCATTTTCTAGTTCTGCGCCTATATCACAAACATAATCCATACCACAGTAATTATGAACTTCAACAATATCATCTTTGTGAATACTCCCATAATTTTTCGTAGCTAAAATATGAGTGGCATTTCTCAAATGATATACACGGTGCATTTTTAACTTTATTTTTATATCCATCTAATCACCTTCTATATAAAACAAGATTTTTATTTAAATATTAATTTTGGCAAAAGGAATCGGTAATTTTGATTTCAGTATCCATGAACCTCTTCGCCCATTTGGATCTGATATATGAATCACAAATGCTGCATTTTCATTAATATCTTTAATTACATACCTAAATCCACCTAACAATACACAATGCCCTTTCTTGTATGGATATTTCATTTTATCACCTTTAACTTTCATATAAAATTAACTTTTTATTGAATACAATAAACCATATATCCTCTCTCTTCTTGCATCTAATAGTTCTAACAATTCTACATATTCACTCAGTTCCATTTCACTAATATTATCTATTTGCAACAATTCAATCAGCCTATCGTTACTATTAAACATTGTATTGCTCACTTCCACTTTCTCTATGTATTTTTTCATAAATCTTAATATCTTCTATTGGCTTACTTGCCCCATTAAACATCAAATTTTCTGTTCTTAGCGCTTTCATAAATTTAATCACAAGATCTTGGTCTGTTAACTCTTCATTTGTAATCAATTCTCCTTTAATTTCAATTTTGGTCATCATTACACCTCCTTTGTCTTAATCTGACTTGTTAGTAGCTTCATATAACCAGCAACTAATTCTTTATCGTATGTATTTAATTTCTTTTTATTTAAAACATCAGAACATGATAATCCTTTATAATAATCTTCATATTGTTTATTCATTCTATACTTATCCAGTTCTACAATAATCATTAATTAAACCTCCTCTCATTAACTTAATTATCTATCTAAAATCATTTTACCACTTTTTAAAATTTTGTCTATATATTTAATTTATTTAGTGATAAAAAATAGGTAGAAACGCTCGACAACTATTGCACGTTTCTACCCTTCTCCATTTACCCCATATATTCAATTTCTTCATCTAAATTTATAAACACATCACTTTCCACATATCCATGTGAGTTACATCCACAATTATTCTGTTCCTTCCAGCAGAATACACAGTTGTCATCAACTGAAGCATTTTCTAAAACTTCTACATAGATAGACTCTAATGTTTGCTGAGAATTTTTCTTCATGATTTTACCCCTTCGATACAAATTTTATTTTTTTAAAAAAACGGATCAAAGTCTTTAAATTGGAAAATGCGCTGCCGAGTATGAGTATCGACAACGCACTTTGTTAAAACGTTTTTTATTTAATTCATTATATTATGTATGATCTAAGTAGTCAATAGCATTTTAATTATGCTTTTTCTGAATATAAGATTGCCTTTGGTTTAGTTCCAGTTCCGGGATCTACACTTTCGCTTGCTGGAGACGTGGTAAAACCAACGACTGCACCTATTACCACTGCAATCGCAATGATTTTCAACAATGACTTTTTCATTTGTGTTCACCTCCTTTCAAGCTTAAAAAGTCATTGCCCTTAAAACACTTTCAGGAATATTGAATTTTTTCAGTTCAATAATTGGCAACTGCCTAAACATCACATCTCCTGATTTTTTAAAATAAATAATTGAATTTGTAAATGCATTTAAATCTCCTCTTATTTTCCCCAATATATACAAATGAAATGCCTTTTGATTGTCAGACAATTTGCTGAAATCAAGCTGATTTAATATACTAATTGCCTTTCCTTTCTCCCCGTTGTTAAATAAGGAAAAGGCTACTTCATGAACATCAGAAGGATGTTCGCTACTACAATCTAAATATGAATTAGTTTTATTCCAAACATTGTGTAGAAAACTCAATGACCTTTTTATATTTGTTATTACATTTATATTGTAGTTTTCAATCAGATTTAAAGCCTTTTTTAGATAGTCATATGACATGTCAAAATTACTGATTATGTATGAATTCCCAAGTTGTAAATAAGCAACAGATTTTAAATGTTTACATTCTATTTCATTAATCAATTTTAAGCAGTATTCTCTTGCCTTTTCAATTTCATTTATCATAATGTAATGCTCGGAAATTAACAATCTATGTCTTCCAATAAGGCTATTTTTTATATATTCTTCTCTAATTTCAGAAAAATAATTTTCAACGCCGATTAAAACTGGATAAACCATGTTAAATATTTGACTAGTACTGTAACAGTAAGCCTTATATATTTCTTTAGCTACAATAGTCTCTGGTTGTTTTACTGCTAATTTTCCATACTTCTGCATTGCATCATCAAGATTAATCTCACCTTTCGAAAACCTATGTTCAATGTAATAAACACTAGCCCACTCCTTACTTTGAGAATTGCTACACTTTAACATATCGTTCAATAGTTTTTCTTTGGCATATGTTAATTTATTTAATTCACAATACTCAAGCATGTATCTTGCAGTTTGCTTATTGGGATCAAGTGTCATAGCATATTCAGCCATTAGCTGCTTTTCATCATTGGGGAATAATTCTTGGACTAAATTTACCAAGCCTTGAAAGCTCCCAAACTCTCTATTTTCTCTTAGGCTCTTTCTCAGTGCGTTGCCATTTTTATAACCGGCAATTGTACAATATTGGTCTGCCAATCCTCGTTCTTCATCTAATTTATTTAGAATTTGCTGATATAACATTTGACCACTTCCCCTTTGTTTCTTAATGTATCTTTATATTATAATACAGTAAGATAATTGTCAATAATATTCTTTATATTTATTTAATTAAATTATGTATCATTGTTTTACTCCATCATCATACTGAAAAATAATCATATTCCCGGCAATCGACAATTTCACATGTTTATATTTCTGTTTAAGATTCTTAATTATGTATTCTCGCTCTTTAAATGAGCGAAAAAATTCTGTTCCAGCAACAATCATATATTCACCACCCGTTTTTATATGAATTTAATTATGTTTTAAAAGACAAAAGAGACAATGAAATATCTCTTTTATTTTACTTCAATCAACTTATATCCTTGGATTGCATAATCATTTCCAATCAAATGCTGTAGTTCAATTGCATTATCTTGAGCCTCTTCAATTGTTTTGAATTTAATTGCATTTTCTAAACTTTTGGTTAGATACTTCTTGCTCTCATGAACAAAACAGTTATTCACCAAGAATGTGTAGAATTTTTCCATACTCACTTACCTCCTGATATAAAAGTACTTATTTGTAAAATTTTACGCTTTCTCCTAATTTTATATTTCCGGTGTACCATCCGGCAGTTCTCCATGCTCTTGCTTGCGTGTGGTTGTGAGTGTTGTTATCCCACCACTCGACATATTTGCTTGCAGAATTCGGCAACTTGAATCCTAAAATAATTTCCATTTCTTCATAGGATAAAACAACACTGTCTTCTTTCACTTTTAATAGGTATTTATGAAGTTCGAGATATTTTCCATGATACATATAGTACTCCATTCTTTCTCATCTCCTATAAAAGTAATTATTTATTTTACATTGAGAACTCGTGCGTATTTTTTAACTTCCTTTATCCCCTTGCTTTTTATTAATTTTATAAACTTTTCGTATGACATATCTGCTTTTGCTAAGTTACAGATATCACAACAACAAATCATATTTTCAAATATATCCATTCCTCCTTTGGATAAAGGAATTATATGGTCAACAGTATTAGCAATTTCACCGCAATAATGACATATTCTTTTGGAGCTTGAATAAAATCTGTTTCTAATAGTCTTATTACGACGATGTGCCTTTGACATATCATAAATTTCAGATTTAGAAATTACATTAGCCTTGTTCTCCAGTACTAAACTTAAGGCTTTTCTTTTCGAAACATATCTATAGATTGAAGAAGACCAATTAATTTTTTTTATGAGCTTCAAGTCGCTATTTTCAAGAAGTTCGATCCCTAAATGAGTATCTCTCAACTTTTTCATATTCTTTTTCATCTCATCAAAAGTCATATTTTTATGATAATTAAAATCGGTATTCATTATAATTGTACATGAGTGACAATAAGGACTCACACCCTCTTGAAAATTTGAACCATATAATCTTCTTTCGCAAACTTCACATTCTTTATATAATTCACAACATTTTCCTCTTTTGTATTTTATCACCTTTACCACCTCTAAAGATATTATGATAAAACTTGAACCTCTCATGGCTAAAGCCACGAGATTCTTGGGTAGTCCGCTCTACTGAGCAGAATTAGTACATGATGTACCACCAAGCTATCCCCGCAGTTCCTGCGGTTACTGCGATTATGCAGATAGTAGTCTTTTGCCTTCGGCAAGAATATTCAAACTTGCGTTTACATCCCTATCCCATTCACTATAGCAAGAAGGACACTTCGCTAATTGCTTTGGCAAGTTTGTGGTTCTTCATCATGTTAGACACTTGCAAATCTTCAATCGCAATGATGTCGTGGTTTTTGACAATATGCGTTGAAATTTTTTGCAAGTAGTCTGTTCGGGCATTTGCAATGCGTTCATGGATTCTGGCAACCTTAACTCGTTGTTTATTCCAGTTTGAAGAACCTTTCACACGTCTGGAAAGGATACGTTGTTCACGAATGAGTTTTTGTTCCATATTCCGTAGGAATTTCGGATTCTCGAACACTTCACCGTTAGATAGAATAGCGAAATCCTTTAACCCAACGTCAATACCGACTTCTTTGTTTGTTTTTGGCAATGGTTGCACGTCTGTTTCTACTAACAACGAAACAAAGTATTTGCCAGAGGGATTGCGTCTAATCGTAGCATTTAAAATACGACCTTCTACTTCTTTTGATTTCGCAAAACGAACAAGTCCAAGTTTAGGGAGTTTAATCTTATCTCCTTCTATCGCAATATTTCCGTTTGTGTGTTTCGTTGTGTACGACTGAACTTTATTCCTTTTTGACTTGAAACGTGGTGCATCATTCTGCTTCTTGAAGAATCGTGAATATGCGTCTGCGAGGTTCTTTATTGATGATTGAATAGCGATGCTATCTACTTCTTTTAGCCAAGGTAATTCTTTTTTCAGATTCGGCAGTTCGGAAGAACATACTCCGTATGACAATCCTTTACCTGTTTCTTTGTATGTTTCGTTCCACTTCGCCAAGAAGTGGTTGAACACAAATCGACTGCAACCAATCGTTTTAACAATTAATACTTCCTGCTCTTTGGTTGGATAGATACGGAATTTGTATGCTTTATTTACTAACATTGCTTTTCACCTCACTTTCTGATTTTGGATGTATTGTCGTATTTGCGCTTCCGTGTGTTCACTTACGGTTGCCACAAAGTAAGAAGGATTCCAAAGATTCTCTCCCCATAGCTTCTTTTTTAGCTGGGGGAACTCTTTAAATAGCAACCTTGCCGAAACACCCTTTAACGCTTTGATGATATTTGGAATTGAATGTTGCGGATTACAATCAATTAGGAGATGAACATGGTCACAATCACTTTCAATTTCTGAAATCGTGAAACCATTATCTGTAGCAATTTGATTGAGTATTTCCTTTAGCTTTTTATCTATATCACCAAGCAACACTTTATGGCGATATTTCACACACCATACAATATGGTATTGGATAGAGTACACATATCCTCTACCATGTTTAACTTCTGCCATGTTATCCACCTCAATTATAGGATAACATATGTAAAATGTTTTTCAATTTATTACCTCTAAATATTAGCGTTTTTGCCAATCACCAAATTAACATATGTCGGACAATTGACGTGTCAAAAGACACACCTTGTCCGAAGCCGATTCATCTCATGACTGAAGTCACGAGTGTTCTCGGCTAATTCATAAATTGTGGAGTTCTTTTTTGTCATTATGTTACTCCTTTAAACTTATTTTTATTAATCATATAGACATTTACATTAAAACTAAAATTTTATTTTCTTGTTTTTACCCATCCTAAAATCCAATTCTTTGCTTCCTCTGCTGGAAAGTACCATTTTCCACCGATTTTATACTTTGGAAACCCTTCAGTATAGAAAAAATTCTCTTTAATAGTGTTTATACTCATGCAGGTCTGCCTTTCTAATTCCTTTGTATCCCATAATACAGTCTCTTTCTCTGCTCTTTTAATTGCCTCATCTAGCTTTTGTTGAAGTATTCTTTTTACCTCATTTTGATCTACATTTACCTCTATCAAAATACCACCCACTTCGAGTTGTCTTTTAGTCATTGATTTGATATATTACTATAGTCAATTCCTTCTGAGGTGAAACTAATTATGGATTATAATAATATAGACCTAAACAAAATCTACACCTACAAAGAACTTCCAGATAAACACAGTGGACGCTGCGATTATTGCGACAAGAGCCATTTTGTTTCCAAAGTAAAAGATGGTCAGTTTCTTCGTGAATGTAGAAACTGTGGATTGAAGAAGTTGATTTAGTCAGCTTCTTTTTTATAAAGTAATTCTTCTACTTAATTCTTTTTAAATTTAGTAAGTGTGTCTAGTAATTCAATGATTGTATTAGGATTTGCTCCAGACAATATTGCATTATTAACTGCCTCTAATATTCTACTAGTAGATACATGTCCCATTATCTTAATGCTTTTTGTAAATTCTGCACTTGCATCCATTTGTTCTTTAATGTTTGACACGCTCATCACCCTCCTTGTTTCGATCATTGTTTGACTTTATTATCGGTCTATTTATCCTCAGACAATACTAACTCTTTTGCTTCGTCATTTATCTCTTTTTGTAGAAAATTTAGCAACTCATCTAAAAAGTCTTCTTGTTTAAATTCAAATGTTTTAGAGTGTTTTCTTGTTTGAATATCTATAGTTATGGTGTTTTTTAAATAGCATTTAATAGTCCCAAACTCAATAAATTTATCTTCTTGATATTTATTATCGATCACTTCTAAATGCTTAGCTAAATTACTGACATTCTTTTCTATTTCATTATTTCTAATAGCTTCATTTATTTCTGATAGTTTATTTGCTTTCGCTTCCTCATCAATGTGTAAATACTTTAGTGAATATGTTTTAAATCCAGCAAATTCATTTTTTTCAATTAAAAAATACATAGATTTTAGACTGCCTAATTTCACTATGGCATCTAAACTGTTATATTTCTCTAATAATGTTTTCATGTGAAATTCCTCCTTAAAATATCATTAAAAGATTTCTTTTATTCCATTATTTCTTCGGTTTCCTTCTTCAGAACATTTTCCACTTCTTCGTTTTTCATTCCCAAACAAGTCAATGCATCTTCTATAACATCTCTTTCAGATAGATTACTGTACCCATATCTTCCACCCATTAATTCAAGTCCATATACAGCAATAGGGATAATTTTATACCCATATTTTTCTGACATTATTTCTAACACATCACCAATAAGAATATCTCCGTCTTCATCACGCTGATTATCATTATATACCTCTATTAAAGTTTTCTTTAAATCCTGCCGAAAATCATCTTCATTTTTTCGAGAGTGATGTATTCGATGAGATATGATATCGCCTGCTCTTTCAATAATCTCAAATGTTTCATATTTTTTATATAGTTTAGCTTCTTTGTATGCTTGTTTTGCTACCTTTGTCCCACTTGGCTTTGCTCCAACCCTAATTAATTCTAGAGCAAATCGTCTATCTCTATCACGGTAATTTTTACCATTAGTATGAAGATACCAATGACATAATTCATGTAATAATGTGTCTTCTATTTGTTTTAAACTGCGAGTTTCATTTACCTTCGAATTAAATTCGATAGTTTGTGTCTTACTGTGATACAAACCAAAAGTCGTCCATGACTCAGTTTCAGGCTCGTCTGCATCTTTATTCCATTTATCTTCACTTGTTATATCTATTACGATTTTAGGTATATTCTTTATTCCCCAATGCTTTTTTACAAGTTTTCTGGCTTTATTTTCAAGCCACTCGACTGTTACTATTGGCATACTAACCCTTCCTTATAAAAAACTTCTCTTATTAGTCTCTTTAAAATGAACATTCTTAGCATCAAGCTGAATCACTAGTGATATTCTATTAGGTGTATATTCAATAATTTTACCAGTAACTTCTTCTCCAGTTTCATTATCCACTACTGTTACAATATCTCCATGTTTAATTTTCATAACTTATCAACCTCTTCTAATAAAATGATTATTTCAATGCGAAAACTTTCTATCAATTTGTTTCGCAGTTTCATCGTGTAACGACATTACTTATTTGCCACTTTTTTAAATCTGCCTTCAATGTACATTTCTTCTCTTACATACCTTCTTGCCGACTGGTAAGAAGGAAACCAAAGACTATTAGTTAAGGTATCGCTCCAGTGATCTGTATGAACTGTAAAAAAGGAATCATGTTCTTTTGTAATCGTTATAGTTTCCGAACCACTTTCTAAAACCCATTTTTCCACTTTGTGTCACTCCCCACTAAGTCGCATCATTCTTCGATTACGCAACATTTTGCTTACTGAGTAGATGATATATTCATCTATTATTAAGTTAATTACTGACCTGTTTTTTCTTTTAATTCATTATGACAATCTTCATGATAGGGTAACTTTATTTCATTAACTCCGTAGTCTATTAATTTCCCACATTCTTCATCTTTGTTACAAAACAAACAGTATTTAATTTTTTCCACTTTAATTCCTCCCTGTTAAATTAATTGCTTAATTCGTTTCATGCCATACTTCCACATCAATTTCTGTAATGCACCCTGTTTTTAAAAACATTTGCCAGACTCCGTTATGTTCCCCATCTGCGTAATAGTAAGGGAATGGACGATAGCCATATATTTTAGCGGTCTCGACACTTGTTGAATCGATTAGTGCATGTGGTGGTGAGTGATGCTCTTTCCATTTGCCAAAGGCGTTTACATACTCTGTAATTTCCCCTGCTTTACCATGACCACAACAGCATCCCAAAGTAATAATATCAAGGTTGTTTAGTAATTGGATTTCCTCAGCGATACAAGCATCAACTACAACAACCTTTTTATTCTGATTCGGGTTTATGACAGACACCTCTTTATATGTCCCATGTTTGCACATATAGTTGACTCCTTTATTCTTATGTTTATCATCTACATAACTATCATTAAGTTTATTTATTGTTTCTTCTCATACTTTTTACATGATTTTGTAATTTTACAGCAAGAAATTCTAATTCCTTAGATGACGATTCTAAAATATCTAACATGAATGGCATCTAATATTTCAAACAACTCTTTATTCTTTTGAGAATGTCTCAAGTAATATTTCCCCCTTTTCATATCTATCATTAAGTTTCATTAGACTGATTGAATAATTTTAATAGCAGCATCAAGTGGTAATTTCTTTAGATAACATTGATAACTTAGTCCTAAGGTGTAAACAGTTCCTTCGCTTAAATTCTTTTCCTTTTGAATATCTTCTAATAACTCGCCGTTATCTCTTCGTTTTAAATATTGTTCGATTGTCATTGTGAATTTCTCCTTTTTTTTATATTAGCTATGAAACTCGCTGCTTAAAACGTTTAGCAACCCTCTAGGCAAAGTGTAGCACCACCTACACATTACCTTTCACCGGATTTTAGGAGTTAATGTAGAGAGTTTCATACTCTCCCTAGAAGGTTGCTACCTTATAAATATTTTACATCATCTTTTAAGTTCAACATAGAAGTATTTTCCTTTTCGATTTATATCTTATATTAATTTAATTAGTTAATAAAATCAAGAAGTTTGACCGCATTCTGCATACCATAATATCCTTTCATGAGTATATGGTTTCCAATCCAGCGACAAGGACATCTTCAGCGCTTCATCACTCGAAGCTCTTTCAGCATGACTGACGACTCTGGAATCAATTGTAGGCTTATGTTGTAATTCATATTGATTTCCTTGTTTAACAATTACAACGAACATTTTTATCCCCCTCCAATAAAAACACACTTTTATAATGATTTAAGATTATATTTTTCCTTTAATTGCTTAAGACTTTCTATCTCATAATCAATATTTAATTTGATATTTTGGAGTTGTTCAAGTTCATGCTGCGCTTTCTTAATTTTCTTTTCTACTTGGGTACGCTTATATAGTAAGATTTCGATTTCGTTTTTCATTTGCTTGCTTTCTTAAACTCCTAACTTTATGATAAAAAATAGTTCATTTTATTCTTAAGTAATTTTCTAAAAAATATCTTCCACCATGTATAATTACATAAGGATAAATTCTTACTCAAGATATAATTACACTAACATTAATCATTTTTTCTGAAATGTCTATTTCTAACTGATCCTCATAATCCCAATTTATCATTACTGTATCAAAGGGTGTTTTCTAACCTTTTTTCGATTTCTAATTTAATTTTATTATTTAACTTCTCATCTATTTCACCCAATTCAAATATTCTCTTACCCTTATCGTCCAACACATGTATTAATGATATTTCAGCAAGAATCTGTCTAAGAATATGTTTATGACTTATTTCATGCTTATTGTTTTCCCTGAATGCCCTTCTGAAATTCTCACTAATAAATCTTTCTAATGTAAAGGGAATATGTCCATTATCAATTAATTTCTGATAAAGCCTAACTACCATTCCAAGCATATTATAGAGTTCAACTTGTTCTGGGTGTAATCCATATAACTCTGCTGGAAAATACTTTAAGTCTTTATCATAATCAATTCTTTCAAAATGGTTCTTAGTATATAATATTAATTGCTTTTCCCAATAGTGTAGTTCCATATTAAATCACCTCATAAAATCAGATTTTTATCTACAAAGTTGGATTTATTCTATTCCAATTCTTCTCTAAAATATCTAACTCTTCTTCATCAAAGTACTCCCATTCGCCACAGCCTTTTTCCATTTTCTGATTCCATTTAACCTTATAGTCATACTTTTTGTTAAAATATTCGTCAGTGGTAGTCTCCTTTGTGTCAATAATTGTTCCTGTCGTGTTGTGATATGGATTTATGACAACAAATTGCCCTACTTCTCTTTTTAACATAAAATATCAACTCCTCTCATAATAAAAATCACAATTTATTGATTGATATACTCAAAGTATTCTTCGATATCTTCAATTCCTGTCTCTTCATCGCACCAAGAAATCCAGTCTTTTTCTTCCTCGTCAAATTCTTCTATAACAGTAGCATTATCATAATCTGGTTTAATTCGGTTTTCATATTGGAACAAATCATAATCAGCTAACATATTATATATTTTACGTGCTTCTTCTAAATCTTTTACTTCAACCATAAATGGTTTACATGGTACTTGTGGGTAATGTGATACTCGCAATTTTTTATTCATGTTTTTCTCTCCCTTTTTTTATTTTTTTAAATAAATTTAGAAATTTATCTTGATAATGCTCCCTGCTCTAACAACTTTAAAGTCTTTTTCACTCTTTTCTCCTGTTTCCGTTTTAAGATTGATATCGCTGCTTTTTTCAATTCACCCATCGGTGTAGATGGTACACATGGAACTGTCACAACTGTCCATTGACCATTAAAAAATACTCTAACATCTCTTGTATACATTAACTTCACCTTACTCCTATAAATTTAATTCATTTATGTAACTTATCCAACCATGCCTAAACTAATCATTAATGCACTGTCTACTCTTTTCATCATATAACTATCCAGTTCTGATACTTTTCTAATTAATCTTGACTTATCTAATGTTCTAACCTGCTCACATAATATCACTGAGTCTCTTGCTAAATTATATTCTTTTGCTTTTAATTCTATATGTGTGGGCAGCTTTGCTTTCGAAATTTGTGCAGTGATAGCTACAGCAATGATAGTTGGACTAAAACGATTACCTACATCATTCTGTATAATTAGTACAGGACGCTCGCCAGATTGCTCCGATCCTTTTGTCTGACCTAGATCGCATAAATAAATTTCGCCTCTAAATATTTCTTGTTTTTTCATTCCAGTTCCCTCACTATCTCCAATTATATATTTTTAATTATTAATTTAATTATATCATTAGAGATTTGGAGAATCAAGGTTTTGAAGGTACTATTTTCCTGCATTTTATTTAATTATTTAATAAGTGATTCAATCTATAGTCTTCTCGCTGCTACGTCTGGATATAATTGTTCCGCTATATTTATTGTTCCAATCTTTCTTACAGTCAAATCTGAATTATAATCTGTAAACTTATTGAAGTGTGATTTTGTCACTTCATACAAACTTTTATTTACTACAAAGGTTGAACTTACAGGTAAATGATTATCTAAACCTATTGTGCCTAAACGTCTATTGTTCGAATCATATAACTCATACAACCAATTCACTGCTATCACTCCTAACTTTTAAAATCTTCTTTGGCAATAATATTTACAAGTTTCTATCGACTCTAAACAATCCCCAATATACTCAATAATTTTTTCATCTTTAATTTCTGTTTTCATACTATTTAAAGTTTGCTCTATCCCTAAACATTTATAGTAAACTTGATAATATTGCTCAGGGATATAACAATTATTCATTTCATCATAAATTTGTGTTTTAATTATTTTTAAAAAATTCACAAATGATTTTTGTCCAGTAATATTCATAAGTTTATCACTCCGTTCTATTTAGTTAATGAAATAGTTATTTGATCATAAATAATCATCGAAAATAGTTACTTTAAACTCATCTGAATCTTTATTTATTATTAAAGAATGACCAAGATCTTCGGTTAAGTTAAATAACTCTTCTAGTGAAATGATTTCAATTGTTCCCTGTTCCCCATTACCAGTAAAGTTATACTTGCTTAGAACATTCATGTATTTTAAAAGTTTCCAGCTCACTGCGTTTATTTTTATTTTCATTACTATTCTCTCCCCTATCAAATTACGATTAAATTGTCATTTTATTAAATCTATTTCATAACTACTAAAACGAATACCTGTTTCAATAATATAATTATCTATTTTCTCATATAAGTCTATTTGATTCTTGACCTTAAAAGTAATCCATCTAGGTAAATATATTGTCTCCCATGCTGGATTACTTTTGCTTATTGGTACACCATTGAATATTACTTGATATACTTCCAATTAATCACCTCAGTTTTATGATCAAGTATTCGATTTACTGTAATTTTCTATAATCTCCATCCTCAAAATAAAAACTACCATCAGTTGTTATCACAAATTCATCCTCATTTTCTAATGTATTTCCAGTTTGAATGTAATAATCAATAACTTCTTCTAGTGTAGCTAATTGAATGCCATCTTCCAAAATTTCTCTCATACTTCTAAACATTAAATCTCTCTCATTGAAATATGCAAAAACCTGATTAATTCTCATAATAACTCTCCTTTTGAAGTAAAATATTCGTTTTATCTAAAACACTTTTGAACTAATATCCTCTTTAAACATTTGAATTAATTCCTTTTGTCCAAATTCTGGACAATGATAAATTTTAGTTACTATTCGTTTTCCATAATTTCTATTTTTAATAGTTGTTTCAAATTGCAAATCCCCATCCTTAATCATTTCCACAATAGTTGATTTAATTAATTCTTTCATATTTTCCATTATTAAACCTCCTTTAAATTCTCAATCAAATACTTGTTTTATTTAAGACTTCATCTATAAGATTCTCATTAATCTTATCCCATACTTTTTAAAAGCAATGCTACTAGCCTGTTGAGCATCAACAGCTTCAATAATCTCTTCCCCATTTTCCAAACCGTTATAATAGATTGCTCTATATTTATTCATAGTTTTTCATTCAATCTATACTTATTTTCTTGAATGACTTCCCGACTATCCATACTTTCATCGCAGTAGTAAACGGTAGTAATTAATTTGTCTGAATAATTGCCTTGAGAAAAGCTAGTTTCAATTTGTAAGTCTCCACTCTTAATCATTTCAACTATTGTTTGTCTAATTAAATTTCTATCCATTTTTCCTTCTCTCCCTTTCTTTTAAAAGATATGTCTTATAGACTTACACAAATTTCTATTAAATCAATATCAATTTTATTTCCATTTTTATCTTCAATCCGCTCACCATTATATATGCAATTCCTCATTACTCTCTTTAAATCTTCCAACGTTTTAAAATTCGCAGCATGTGGAACACCTCTATACATTTCTGGAGTATTCCACCCTGTAGGAATCCAACATAATCTATACATCATCTAACATCCTTTCCTCTCCAATGAAAGAGAAACTTCATTGTAGTATATCTTCAACTATTGGAAATCGGTGTCCATATTGCCTCATTCTTTGATTACGCTCTGAATGTTCTTTTAAGAACTCTTCAATTTCTTTATATTCTAAATGATATCCCTCAATTGAATTCTCTATGGAATCCACTATCTTTTTCATCTCTTCTTCATGTTTCTTAATCTGTTCTTGATGATATAAGTACGTATGTAATTTATCTTTGATCTCCTTTTCCATCCAAGAGCCTTTTGCATATTTTACATTTTTCATATTAATCCCCTCTCATAAAAGACATAATTTATTCTAATAAAACTCAAACAAATATTCTTTAGGTACAAGTTCAATCAAACCAGATGTAGTTTTGCATAAAGCGAATCCATTTTCGTACATGTAAATAACATTCAATCTTGTATAGGAATCAAAACTATTATATTTTTTAGTTAGATGAGTTTCTTTACCTACATACGACTCCTCATCAAGATACTTTCCTAGTCTTAATGTTCGCTCATAAAGATCTGTAAACCCATCCAACAATCCATCTACTTTCTCAGGCTCTAATCCAATTTCGTCAGTAAGATTAAAATAAAGGTCGTTTTCTAGTGAATTATATTCCTTTAGTAACTTAAAAATTTCTATGTTCATAACTTTTCCTCCATATCTTCTTTAAAGAGAAGTTTTATATAAAGTCAATTTCCTCAAGTAACTCATCAATATCATCTTTATTGACTACATAGTCTTTTAGTTTACTTAATAACCATTCCATGCCGTCTTTAGTAAACTCTTTATATTCAACACTTAGCTGATCTGTTTTAATAAAGAGTGAATATTTATCAACTCTTTTTTCTATATCCAATCCAAGAAGCATTTCACAGTTATTTAAAATACCTGCAATTTGCTGAGCTGTTTTTTCTCTTTCTTGATTTACTATCATTATGATTACCTCCAAATTTTTATTTAAAAGGGAAATTTTAATTTATTCCCTGTCTTCAACAATAGTTATTTTCATCCCTAAAGCATGTGCCAGCTTTCCAAGTGTTTCAATTGTCGGAACATCGATCCCACTTTCTATTCTTGATATTGTTTTTTGTGCAACCCCCGTCATTCTTGATAGCTCACGTTGAGATATTTCTTTTCTTTGTCTCGCCGCCAATAGTTTCCCTGTAATTTCTAGTATAAAGAATAATGATGGATCTTCCTCTTTAAGTTCATTTCTAACATCATCAAAATCTTTCATTCTTTTCTCCTCCCAATTTCAATTCAAAGGTGACTTTCATTTTATTCATGACCTATCCAATTACCACCGAAAGGATCTTCCATATTTATTTCATCGAAACAACTCTCACAAACATTCGGATATGGATCATATTCCTTGTCTGTTTTATTGCCACAAAATTTACACTCCACTTTTATTCCTCCTGTTTATACTCTCACAAAGGATTCCTTCATGAACCACTCTACATATGGGCTCAAATGTAATCTCTTCTTTCCCCTACAATTATACCCTTCTGTAATGATTACCGGTATAGTATTTTCATATCTGTTTAAGTAAAATTCGTTATCAGAAACTACTATAACAGTGTTTTTCTTAATCCATTCACCATTTTCATTGAGTTCACAATCTAGATTAAATGTCAAAGTTTTCATACCTTCATTTCATTCCCTTAAGTATATTATATATATTTAATTTGTTAATGTAAAGGGTTTAAATAATAAAAATAACAAACAAATGGAACTTTTTGCTGATTAGTTCCATTTGTTTGTTAGAAGTATTCTAATATTCCATACACCTACTGAAGTGTTCGGTTTTTCCATTATTCTAATATTTCAATTCTAATTCGCTTACCATAGTTTGATTTTAAGATGTCATTTACATTAATCCCATCTATCGCATAACCTTCAGGACACCATTCACCCTCATTACTTTCTCCAATTATTCCTTCATGAATTTTTAAATAGGGTGTATGATATTCTTTAATTAGCTCCTCAATTAAATTTTCTTTTGTGTAGTAGTTACCATCAGAACCTCGATTATACTCTTCACCTCTTTGTACCCCATCTTTGTAAACTATTAAATGGACTTCCTGTCGTTCTATAAAGCGCATTATATCACTATTAGGATCTCCATCCCACTCTATGTTAGCATCTACTTCTTTAATTTTGATATCTAAACCGGTCAATTTTTTGACTTCATCTACCGCTGCTTTAACAGTAGATTTAAAATTTTCAGATCCACCCTTTAAGTTAAATTCATGTACTAAACAATCTTTTTCCTTATCGAAAATTTGCCCATCAATTGATTTATAAATTTGTTTCATTCAATATCCCTCCAATTATTATTTTAATTACTTTAAAACGCAGGTTTTATCTTATCTAAATCGAATTTAAATCCTGTCTCCTGTAGAGCATTTAGAACAAATAAATATTGATCCTCTGTCATTCGTTTACCATTATACTTAGCTGATTCAGTAGTTCCTCTGCTTTTATACCATGTAAAGAAAGCAACATCTTCAAACTTATAGTCTACTGGATTTAAAATACCATTTGTTTCACATGTTCCAGCAAACGTAATAGTCGCATAGTTTCGCTCTTCGTACCATGAATGAGTAATAATAATGTCTCCCCAAAAATGAATCTCATTATGTAAGAAATCAATGTCAGTAACTTTTGTATCACAGAATATACTATTTTCATTATACTTTGAAAAATACTGTCTAATTAACCCATCTCCCCCATTCCAATTCCCATAATTGAAGAGTCCATCAACAAACATTGCTTGAGCTTGACTTCCATAGTTTGATTTTTGCTGTGTTTTTCTTAATTGTTTGAGAGTTTCTTTAGTTATGTTCATCATTAACCACCTTATGCAAATAATTTTTTAAAAACATGTACTATTGGAATAACTCAGGATAATACTCTTGAATAATTACCAATTTATCTTTTGCCCATTGAATTGCTTTAATTTCTGTGCCTGTTAGATTAGGATCATGTCCACTCCACGTTCCGTACCATCTAATAATCTTTCTAATGCCTCCAAATAATCCATATTTCACACCTCAATTCTAATCAAACAGAGTTTTCATTTTGTTTGCTCCTTAAATTTTTTAATTTCATCAACAATAAGTTTTAAATCATGAAACTCTCCAAAGTTTTGGAGTTTTCCTATAATTTCATCATACTTATCGCACATTTCAAGTTCTATATTATTACCAGTTTCACTTGTGTAATCAGGACGAAACACATCTCTTGCACAGTTAAGTATTTCTTTTGCTTTCCTATTTGCAGCAGCTCTAGATTTTGCTTTAAAAACTATTCTATATTGATTATGATTACTTTTTAAATTGAATTTATCTTGAATCTCTTTTGGTATGTGAAAGCTATTTAAGACTGTACCATAGTATTTCAATAATATTCACCTCTAAATCATATTAAATTGTGTATTTTATTCATTGATACAGTTTTGATTCCTCCCAATATAACCGTTGTCTCCAATAATTCAACTCGTTCTGAATGCTCCAGTATCCAAAATCAGAATTACATTGTTTTAATTCAATTTCTAAGTCTTCAATAATGTTTTTAATGTCTTCTTTTGTATACTCACTCATAATTAATCCTCCCACTCTTCGAGATTCTCCAAATATTCATCTACCCTTTTCTTCAAATCTTTAATCCATTCTCTAACTGTATCATTAGAATCGCTGAAACTATCAACTAAAAAGAAACCATTCTTTTTTTCCATGACTGTATAATATGTAGAATCCCAACCACCTAATGCCTTTTCACGTTCAACATTTATTTCAAATCCTTTGTAATCGACTTTCACTTTTTATTTAATTCCTTTCTTTTAAAAATTCCAATCAGGCATATCATAAATATTTCCTATTACTCTACAATTCTTATGGATTTTAAATAAATTTTCCTGTCCTAAATCATTATCAATAACAGGTATTTGCATATAATCATTGACCATAACTTCATAGGGCTGCTCATAATTACCTAGTTGGACAACATCTCCAATGTAGATTTCACTTCCTGCTCGGTCATGTAGTCCAGTAAATTGCATTACTTCTACAGTTTCTAGATTCATCATTGTGTATGGATTTTGCATACCTTGATGTTTTGGAGGTAATACAAATTTATGGCTATTCAAGCCACCACTGAATTCATATAAAGTAAAATCTAAATAATGCATCTTTTTGTTTAATGGTTCATAAACTCTAAATTTAGGTAGTTTCATTTTTATCTCCTTCATATTTATTTAATCAATAAAAATTACGTTTTATCAGTAAATTGATTTATTGAGTACAACCATATATTCTTCAATCTCGTTGTTAACCTCTACTGGATAAACTAATAGCCGATCAAAATCTCCATTTCCAGCTCCTAAAACCTCTTCATTTTCCTCCTTGAAAGCATCGTATACAGTTTGTGATAATAGTATTTTTTCAGTGTCATATCCGTCTGTCAGTGCGTTTGCAGTAGACCAGAAAATACTATCTAAAATTTCATCCGTATCAATCATCTTTTTTCTCCTTTGTTATTTAATTTTAAAATTACACATCATTAGAATTACTTATTTTACATACTCAACAAATTCATTTCCTCTATCAGAAAATTCTTTAACCATTGCACAAACCAAACTGAAAGACATACCAGAATGACCTTGATTTTCAATTTTTTCTTTCGCTTCATCAAGTGACCCATTGTTATTTAGAATTTCTATAATATCCAAACAGTTTCCTAATTCCATTCCATGATATATGTCACCTAGTCTGATAGGAACAATCTCATCCCAAAACTCCCATTTATCTTCTGATAAGATTTTTCTACCCTTCTCCATCCAAACTTTAGAAAGTTCAGGAATACGTTCTTCATGTTCCTTTTGTCGCCTATCGTAGTCCTCTTTCCATTGTTGCTGATCCTTATCAAACTCTGCTTTAGTTTTACCTGTAATCTCTTTATACGCACTATCCATCGTTACTGTATCTGAATATAAAGTAACTCCATTAAATTGTCCACAAACTACAGAACCTATTTCTTTGTGTCTTAGTAGTTCCCTTACAGCTCCTTCTATTGTGTCACCTGCTCTAAATTCAATTGTTTTATATATTCTCCCCATCTTTAAAACCTCCTATATAAATTTAATTTGCAATAATACAACAATTTTATATTAAAATTCTTCCTTCCACGGTCTTAATTTTGTCCTATATCCAAATGTAAATTGCCATTTAAACAATGTTATGTATAAGTAATACTCCTTAAAATCTCCTTCAAGTCTTGAATAATCCTCAGTCATACGTTGTTTAGTCTCATGTGCAAATGCTCCACCTAATGACCATCCACTTGTTATACTTGTATCAAGAAATTCAAAGAAAAATCTACCTAACTCATATTCTTTCTGATTCACTTGCTTCACACCCATCTTATTTATATTTATTAAATATACCTAACTCTATTAATTTAATTAATTCTTTGTTGAAATTTCTTTCAATACTACTCAATAGTGCTTCCTTAACCTGTAACGGATTATTAAAAGTCGAACCTTGCCAATTGTCGCTTTCATCAAGTTCAACTTTCCAGTATCCATCTTTTGTATATATTTTCATTTTTTCACCACTATCAGTCTAATATTTATATAAAATAACCACTTTAAATAACTATTTTTTACTCTTTATCGTATAACTTTTAATCACTTCAATACTGTACTGAGAACATCTGTAAATATATTTTTTGATAAAGCTTTCATTAATTAGTTTATCCCATAACATTGACCCTTTACACTCTGGACATTCCAATTTATCCAACTCCAATCATGATCATTTTCACTTCTTTATCACTTTATATATCAATTGGCATACCATACCCTTCAATATACACAAATCCATCTTCAATCTTTACTGTTGTAATATTCGTAATCATTATATTTTCATTGTCTAAAGACTTTATGGTATTACCAATTTTAATTTCAGTAAAAGCTATATCCTCAACATTAAGCTTTTTTTTAAAAGTTTTCATAGTCATTATAAATTCTCCCTTCTTGTTAACTCTTCTTTAAATATTTTTAAATACGGCTTATATAATTCATAATCTACAGTTGTTTTCAATGGTGGCTCGGGTAATTCTTCATACAAATCTCTGTTGTTTTCAAAACGACTTCTTTCAATCATATTTATACAATTTTCAATATGTTTTGTTGTCATTTGTGACATTGTTAATTCCTCACCTTTTGCAGTGATCCATATACTATACTTCATTATTATCACCCCATGATATATGAAAATGAAAGAAATTAATACCGTTTGTGAATTCAACATCAAATCTATTTTCCTGTAACTGTTCAATTATATAACCTAGATGATATTCTGTCATAGGATTTTTATCAATTGTCAAATGTTCAACACCATCCATTACATTTGGGTTATCTTTCTTTAAATTGTTTGCATAATTTAGCATTTCATTAATTAAATCCATTGTTTTCTCATGTGATTTGTTTTTATAAACCAATACTATAAATCCTCCTCTGTAAGCTCATCTCTAAGATCAAGTCTTTTTAGATTCCTAATTACAATTTCAGCCATGTGTATTAAATCTCCCACAGCATTTTCATTATCAATATGAGTATGAGAACAATCAGCAGTACGTCTGATTGATTCACTCAAACATTGATATATAACGTCAAAATCTCGATTATACATTGGATAATTCAAGGGTAGCCCTCCTTTTTAAGTTATTTTCATCTAAAACTACAATCAAAATAATTCTTATACTCAGGTAATAAATCTAATTCATTGTCAACCACAAATGCTTTCAGTCGCTTATTTTTTTCTTGTAAAAAGTTAATTCTGTTTAGTGGAGTATAAATATATTCATCTAAGACTTCTTCTGCTTCAGAACTTGTTATATATCTGGCTATAACTTCACTTATTCCATATTCATCTAATACTTCCTTTGGCGTTTCATCCATTGTTAACCCTCCTATTTTAAATTAAACACCCTTTTAGCTTCGTCTACAAATCGCAACGCAATCTTGTCAATTAATTCATTTGTCGGGATATGCCTATCAAAATCACTTGGATGCTCCTCTTTATCAAATCTTTGGTACGCTGGACAAACTAATCTTAATTCTTTTGAAGAGTAACAATGATCTGTCAAATGGTCATCAAACGTCACCCATACTTCATCAAATCCACAATCATAATCAATTTTTGTAACTTCACCTAGTGTAAATTCTTCTAATTCTCGTACAATGTCACCAACTTTGAAAATTTTCATAATTTAATTCACCTCTTCAATTTCTTTGATATATTCCCAAGCATATTCTTCCTTGTCAAACGCTATTGGAACAGGCAAAGGAATATTACGTTCTGTTAGTAATACATTTCCGAATTCTTTAGTGTATGTTTCTATATACCACTTATCTCCTATCTTCTTAGGTTTCAATATCTACTCATCCTCTTTTCTTCAAATAAACTTTGCAGATACTTACCTGTACTTTGGTCATCATACAAAATATATTCATTTGTATACTTTGCTATTAATTTATAGTCTTTATTTATGGTAAGAAACTTCTCAAATCCTTTATTGTTTATACATGTTACAAATACTTCTTTATTCATTTTATACACCCCTAAATTTACAATTATTCATAATAAGGTTTACTAAAATCAGTGATAATTCTACCACCACAATTACAGTTTAATTGAATTACTTCCCAATTGTCACTATTTTCTCTCAATGGTTCTTTACCACATTTGTCACACTTCATAGGAAACATTAATTTCTTTTTCTTTGTCATCAATTCCAACCTACCAATGTTAATAATCGTGTTATATCACTTGGCTTATGTCCATCCCATTTAGGAGCAAAATCTAATTCTTTTACATCAAATAATTTCCAATAATCTTTATGATAATGATAAGTGTAATGACCTTGATCAGTTTCAATTCCCACAATGAAATAATCATCATACATTGTCCCATCATCATGTTTCCAAGACTTCCAAGAAATCAACCGATTCTGATTACAAATTACAGCAAACAGCATCATTCTATGGTAGTACAATTCGTCAAACGTATGATATCCATCACTTGTATCACCATTAACTGATAACTTAACTTCATCAAAACCAAAATTACTTGT
The DNA here is from genome assembly GCF_005502275.1 of Robertmurraya siralis. Classification (GTDB taxonomy): domain Bacteria; phylum Bacillota; class Bacilli; order Bacillales; family Cytobacillaceae; genus Robertmurraya; species Robertmurraya siralis. The sequence continues at coordinate 213,735 of NZ_SWLZ01000004.1, read as the reverse complement.
ATCACCATTACCGTCTGTTAAATCAATTTCAACTTCTTTGTTTTTAAAATCAATAAACGAAACAGGTAAAGTCATATCATATCTCTTTATATAGGCATTAATTTTCAATGCATTTCTCCTCCTCTTGTGATACGTTATTATTAGTCATTTCGACCTACAGTAACAACAAAATTTTCATTTTCCATCAAATAGTCACATACTTCCTCAATAGTAGTAAATTGCTTGTCATATGCGATTCCTGAAACAATCACCGCAATATCAAAATAAGAAATTTTAGTTTCACTCATTCAAAAATCCCTCCTTTTCATTTTCTGCTAATAGTTCACTGTTCTCATAGACATTTCCAATCACTTCTAATGAATACTCATTTATTGTCTGAAAATCATATATGGATAAACATTTAACGTAAAATCCACCTTCTTCAAAAATAACTTTATAAATGTCTCCGTCTGATATTTCTCTCACTAAATCACCTTCATAAATTTCACGACCATTTGTGTCTAAGATACCTGTAAACTCTCCCATAGATTCAATATCACAAGTTATCGGGAATGTTTTAGTAAATAAAACCGCATCTTGCTTAGGTTGTTTAATTTTTTTAAGAAAATCTTCTGGGTAATCAGTTTTATGCCACCCATATCCATAAACCCATTCGTTTGACGATGGATCAAAACCTCTAAATTTTGGTTGTCTCATTCTCAATTTCCTTTCTTATTCAAAGCTACTCTTGCTATATGATTAATAGAATATATAGATGGTTCATACTCTCTAGGATTCATTGTTAATGATTCTATTTCTTTTAAAGCGTTAATTGCTTTTTCTTTTTGAGATATAGCTTCTGTTAGCAAATTAAATAAATCTCCTTTACTTAACTCTTCATATATTTCTTGCAGTGTTTCTTTTGACGTAATCAGATTATTATCCCATTTAATTGTTAAATTAAATGCACTATTCCCCTGACTTAATCTAACCTCAAAACCGTTTTCTTCTAATTTTTCAATAATATATCCCATGTGATATTCCGTCATTGCATTTTTCTCAATCGTTAAAAAATCTGTTCCCTTTCGAGTACCGTTTCTTTTTCTATTAGCTTCATTCAATATTTTTTGTATCAATTCAACTGTTTTTGAATGTGATTTGCTCGTATAAAATAAACTACTCATCAATTCAACTCCTTACAATATAAATATATTTCACCATTCTTATAGTTTAATTCCTCTTCAACTTCCAATAATTTCTTTAATGTATCAATATTGGTTCGATCACCATATGTTTCACAAACAGTAACTCCATTTGCTTTGATTGTTATTTTGTAATACATGTTAATCCTCCTTATTTATCAAACCTATTTTGAGAAGCAACAATTAATTTAGCTGTTCCAAAATCAGTATTCATTGCATTATAACATCCATCTCTATCATTCTTTAGCCACATTATATCTGTTTTCTTATCGTCTTTTGTGAATGTTACTTCATAATAGCCAACTGGTACATCATGACCGTAATTTATGTAAACAATATCACCTTCTTGTAATTCTCCATATTTCCTACCTAACAATGTCCATTTCTCTAATTCTGCCAATTCTTCTATTTGTTTGTTTACTTGTTTGATTCCTCGCTCTAGATAATCTTTTAGAGTTTCTAATTCACCTTTATTTAATGCTTTCCCATAATAAAATAGGTTAAATAATGAAATTTCATAAGGGATAGTTGGTATATCATCATTCAATTTTAAATTAATCATTTAATTCATCCTCCTACTATATGTAGTATATATAATACAAAATCACCACAATATATTGATTTATTTTCCTTTAAAATCCATCTTTTATTGTATGTTATTTTATTTTTATTTCTCTTTGACAAGTCCAGCAAATAGGTTGTTCATGAAGATAACCACTAAAGTTCCACACAATTACTTGGTCAGTTTGAATACCACAAGGGCAATATTTCAATTCATCAGTTTCCTTTATTATTACCACTCTCGCTCCCTCTTTCTATTAATATGAAAACTTTAATTTATGGTGATTACAGTGGCAAATATTCCAACTTTTTTCTCAAATCATAAATAAACGACTGTATTTTTGGCTTATTGAATTGATACAATGTATCGATCGACCAATAGGGAGCCTTTATTAAAATGCTATTCTCTTTAATATATAAACTCCCGTTATCATCATATTTCCGGTCATAATATTCGTCATAATCTGAACCTGTGCTATGTGCTTCTTTTGGTATAACTCCTGACCATGATTCATTTGCTATTTCCTCTATATATCGAGCAAATTCTAAGAATCCATCCTCAGTAAATTCAAAAGAGAAACGTTCTTCTTTTTCTTTTTTACCGTTAGCATTTTCAAAGATAATGGCTGATTTACGATGCTTAACTACTAAACCGTTTTCAAATATTCTAGTTTTCATTTTATTAACACCTCCTGACATATGAATATATTTCCACTTCAAATATACCAAAATACTAAATAATACTCAATATATATTTAATTATTTATTTAAAATAAAATGTAGAGTTTATCGTAAAATTCTCCGGTGATATTTTGTATCGGCTGTTATATAGAAATTCACAGAAACTCCAGCGATCCAAATGGCGATCTATTATGTTAAATGACAGTGAAATGAAATTGAATCAATAAATACAAAACAACCAGTAACAACATTAAAAATAAAAATTTAATCAACTTTATCATTCTTACTCTCCTATTTCTTCTTTTCTTGTTCTTCCTTTTTCTCGATGCATTCAGCTATTTTGCTGTATTCACCTTTGATGATTTTATCTTTTAGCTTTTCCAGCAAGTTCATGTATATGCCCCTTTTACTCTGGTGATTACAGTTGATCACTGTTATGTTGGATAGAGGCAGAAAGTCATATAAGGCTTTCTGTTGCACTGTTATATTAATTTAATTATGAAGTTAATGCTAATAGTTCTTCAGTCTTTACAAGGTAATATGATTGATTGTTCATGACTTTGTTATATGAAGACTCCCCTTCAAATTGATTGATGACTTCCTTCTCTTCTCTGGTCATATCTTTGTATCGTGATTTACCATATGAAGGAGGCAGCCAACCCTTTCTCTGTGATCCAAATAGGTTGAACTTGTGTAGTAATTCTGGATATTTGAACTCAATATGGCAAGTTCCCTTTTTGTAGAATGAGACATAGAAATATTTTAATTCGATTTTCTTTGTGTCGTTATAGTGCTCTGCAAATTTTAACGATTCTTTTAAATCAATATCTTCAGTTGTGCCATCATCTAAATAGTTGAACACTTTTTCTATATCTTGTAATTTATCCATACATCTATAACTTGTCGGATTAAATCTCCCCCAAGAATATGAAATATCGTAAAATCCATTGAGAGGAATAATTACTTTTTTATTTATCTTATATGCTTTATTCGTTCGCCATCCATTATATAAATGCACGTTCTTACTTGACTCATCATAGTAATGCTTATGGCTGAACTCATCAAATAAATTTAGAATAGTGTCCTCCACACCTTGCACCATCTCTTTGCTTAATTGAATCCGTATAGTGTAAATGTTATAAAAAGAAAAATCATAATCCTCTAATTCTCCCACTAACTCCATATATTTTCTTTTTAAATTACTTGTGAACAATCCCATAAATTGCTCATTACTAAACAGTGCATTCCAATATTTTGAGCGAATCTGCTTGATATAAGCATTTTCCAAAGATGATTCATCGTCTTTGTATTCAAGTTCTAATTTTAATACTGGATTACTGTCGCCCTTAAAACTTCGCAACATATAAGGACACATTGCCATATATTCTTCTATTAATCGTAGCCCCGCTTTCACCTCATAATTGTATTGTTGGACAATTCCTTCAATGAAATCTGAATGTATTAATTTATCATTGTTTGATGTTTTTTCTTGGTGTATCTCTTCTTTACTCAGTTCATTAAGTATGACACTGTTATACTCACTTTTTGGTATATCTATGTATACTAGTGCCACCGTTACGTCAGTTTTTCTATCTGCGTCAAGGAAGGCTTTTTCTATAAACTCTACTTCAGCATCATGCTCTTCTAGTTTTCTGATTAAATCTTTCCTGATGTTACTATATGGATTTTTTAAAGTATCAGCATTTATTAAAGCGACAATTCTGCCGCCTTTCTGTTGCAATTCTATTGCCTTTAATAAATGTTTATCGCCTTGACTAAATGGGAAATTAGCGATTATAAGATCATACCTTTTGAAACTGTTATAAGTCAAAAAATCATCATGAACTATTCTATAGCCTTTACCCTTTAGGATATGTTGTAGACTAGTGTCTATTTCAATAGTGTCAATGTCATACTTTTTGGTGTTTCTATATCTTCTAGTTAAATCGAATTCTTTTTTAATCTCTTCAACTAAATCACCACGTCCAGCAGAAGGCTCAAGAACTGAATTGATATATCGAAAGTCTATCTTATTAAGCATTTTTTTAATTAGTGCGTTTGGCGTTGGATAAAAATCTACATTGTTCGTAAACATCCAGTAATTCTCCCCTTTAACTGTTATAACAATAGACAAGAAAAATTAACTTGTCTATTGTTATTAATTTAATTACTTATTATTACCATCTAATAATTCATCAATGTACTTTTTCATTTCTTCGTATGTTTTTTCATATTCTTTATCCAATTTTTCATACTGTTTCTTTTTATATTCTTCTTTTTTAGAATCAAAATATTTTCTTGATTCACTCTCTAATTTTTCTACTTTTTCCTCTTGGTAAAATTGTAAATCATTAAAGTAAAAATCCTCTGCAAATTGTTCAAACTCTTTCTTATAATTTTCCTTTAGTGCCTCTTTTGCATTGAGTAAATCAGATACCGAAGCCCCAACAACTGTGCCAAATAATAAACTTAATACGATACTGCTTGCGATGATTAATTTCTTCATTTTAACCTCTCCTTTAATATTAATTTAATTATATTATAAATCGATTCTGTTAAATTGTCAATATATTTATTTAATCATTTTATAAAATTGCTCTTTTATTAAAAAAAAGAGACTTAAATAGTCTCATCACTAATGTTACTAAACATCAAATTCGCTTTCAGGTAATAATTTACTTCCGATTTCTAGAATATCTTTTCTTGCTGCGGATATTACTTTAATCAATTCCCTTGTTTGTTTGTGCTCTATTGAGTAGATATCCTTATGAGTATTATATAATGCTCTTGCTTCAGTTTCTAACTCGCTTAATACTTTTTCAGATTTAATAATAATTCCCAATTCACTTTTTTCCATCACTTTATTCTCCTTTTAATTAATATTAAAATAATCAGATTCATGAAATATAAATTGAGTACTATTTACCGCTCTTGTTTGATTTTCATGTTTAATAAAAATGGTTGCTTTATAAATTGCAATGCCATCTTCCCAAGATTCTTGTTCATACAATATATATGCTTTAACCCTTTTACCATCTGGAGCAATCATCTCTGCTGATGTAGGCTTTATATTTTGTATGATTATTTTTCTCTGTCTCATTGCTTCAAGATAATCTTTAAAAAAATCTATTGCTCTATTTTTAGCATCCTTCTTTACTAGCTGAAACATAGTGGAGAATTTCATTTCCAAAACCTCCCTATTTTTATTATAATTGATTTATTTTTGTTTGTCTTTCTTAATTATAAATTACTTTAAATTAGAAGTTTTTATTTTAGCCATTCATGATGACTCCACTTACTCTAAAATTTATTTTTTATTCAGATAGCCTTAGCTTTTCTCACAAAGCCTTTTTCTTGCAAGATATAAGAAAACCAAGTCATATTACAACTGAAAAGTTTTTTCGTGTTTCGCCATCTGCCCAATGTATCTTTTTTAAAATTCTTTTCTAGAATTATTTCAGTTTTAAAGTCATCTATTGGAGTTACTGTTCCGATTAGTTTATTAAATTGATTTTCAACCAAAAATTTATTCTCGGCTAGCTTTTCAATAGTTAGTAATAAATCTTCATTTAAAAAATACATTGTTTTATTTCCGTCTGTAATTAGCTTCTCCATTTTTAACAGCCTCCAGTTAATTTATTTTCCATTTAAAATATTGGTTTTAATATGAATTAGGAAGGGAACAAAGTCCCTTCTCTTATAGTTGCATTGCTTTATGATAATTACTATATGGATTTATTTATTTTAATCAAATAGACTTTGAACAACTTCCCTTTTAATTAATTTGTACCTAGTCCACTTTAAATTGCGAATATACTCTTGGTCATATCCTGCTTTAATTTCTTCATCAGAGAAAGTCTTATACTGCACAACATCATGCTTCCTATTCCTAAAATGGTATTTTATTAACATATTATCATCTCACTATAAATTTTTTTACTGAATTCATAGATCAGACTTTTCTAACATTTTTTTCACTGTATTTAATCTGCTTTCAAATTTAACTTTATTTGTCATTGATAACAGTTCTTTTCCTTCGCCATATAAAACCTTCTCTATTTTCCTATATTCTTTCCATAGATCTCCTGTTTCACCCTTGCAATCCTTGACTTTATCTTTTAAGGTTGCAATAGTGTTATCCAATAAATAAATAATTGATTTTTTGTTTTGATTCCCGTAATAAGCCATTTATGAACCAACTCCTATTTTATGATTTATTTACAATCAAATATTGTTTTATTAGATTAATTGAAATCCAATATACTCTACTGGCTCTTCAAACTCGTCTTCATGTTGATCAACTATTGCCCGATATGTATTTCCTTGTGTGGATTCATGAAGCATAATCCTATCGTAATCACTTTCTTTAATAATAATTCGATCTCCATTTTCAAGACTGAAAATATAAGTGTAATCAAAATCATTCCATTCCTTGTTAACCACTTTAATCATTTTTCCTTCACTCCTTATTATTCAAGTATTTCTCTACCACTTGCACACATATAATTTTATTCCAACTTTTCTTAATGCTTGTTCATTTAATTCTTCAATATCTTCCATTGAAATTAAATATTCGTCAATATGATTCTGATATTCAATATAATATTTTAATTCGATTATTAAAGATGATTTATTTCCGGTTGAGCAAATTGTTTCTCCTTTAATTAAATCATAAGCTTCATAGTTTAACATTTTAATTTCCTCCATGTACCCTTATGGGAAAGTTTTATGTATTCCTTAACCTTAAGTAAATTATAACACAGACAAAGTCGAAGATCAACTATATTTATTTAATTAGTTAATAAAAATTTATAAAGTTTTTTAACTGGAGACAAAAAGAAAAAGCCTCATAATACAAAGGCTTTAAATCAGTCAAACTCTTTTAATTTCCCTTTACTATCTAGTTCTACTCCTACACGCACAACCCTGAAATTCTCAGTTTCAAATAGCTTTAAATAAGTACTAGCTACAGTTTCAGTTGCTTTCATTTTGTTCGCTGCTTCGACTAGCACAGTAGATCCATTTTGAAATTCAAATAAGTATTTGTACATTTTTAAACACTCCTATAATGAAAGTTCTATTTTATCTTAATTTAGTTCTTATATCTTGCATTAAATTTCCTAGTCGCTCATATATAAAATGTTCCTTATTAGCTCCATTTTTAAATAACCAAAATTGTAATTTAGCTAACATTAATTCATCTCCCTATACAATTTTTATTTTATTTAAATAACGAAATAATACCAACATATTCTAAAATTTCAACTTCCAGCACCTCAAACATTTCTCCATTAGGGTTACAAAATTCATCATTTACAAGTCTTTCAAAGTAATTGATGTTTCCACTTTTCATTTTTACTTTAAATCTGACCTTATACCCTTCAAATTCATCTTGCCTATTAATAAATTCGTTTATGCTCATTTTCATTGTTCATTCACTCCTATTATTTCATTATCCTTCTTAATAATTATTATATATTTAATTAGTTAATGAGTCAATCGAATAGGGAAAATAAATATATAATGTTTAAACCTATTTATAGATACTACATGTATAGAAATTACATACAAACAATACTATATATTGTGTTTACAATCAGTTAAAATGCATGTTTTATTGTAAGCCAAAAGAGTCAATACTCTTATTAAATGAATAGAAAATGAGCCAGTGATATTAACCGACTTCTGTTATATGGTATCATACAGAAGTTTCCTCTTCATATAATGGAGATATTCCATATTTTTCTATATTGTTTTGAATTAGCTGTTCTAAACGTTCCCCAACTCTTTCAATGCCGTTTTTAGTTACTTCAATTGCTTCCTTTCTTGTTGCCTTTGGACTACCTAATAACATCCCTGTTCTAGCCTCTGTGATTGCATATAGTCCTTTATTATTCTTGGCAATAAAGCAAGTTAAGCCTTTTATACTCATTCTTTCACCTTGTCGAGATTCAAACTGTTTAGTTTGAGCATTTAAGAAATAGAATGTCTCCTGCTCCTTTGGCTGATAGTTGCCTCCTTTGTATTCTCTGCCTTCATAAAATGCTTTAACCTTCGCGGTTAGTGTTTGTTTTGAATCTAATTCAGTAGCGTTGAAGATTCGAGTGTAAATTGATCTGTATAGTGCGTTATTTAGATTTTTATATTCTTTGCCTTCGTGAAATACATAGGATACATTTCCTTTGATGTATTCGGTATTTCCGAGTTGTTCAGTAAACAATTCAATTGTGTTAACTGTTAAGGCTTCTTTATCGTTGTAGCCGTGTGACTGAATGAGTTCCCAGTGATCGGAAATGGATTCTGTTATAGCGTTTTTAATGTTATCTGTCATGAGTGATAAGCCTATTTCTTTCCATTGCTTACGCTTTTTTTCCCTTTCCTCTTTTCTTTTCTGCTCCTCTAATTGATGTTTCTTGAGTCGCTCCTCACGTTCAGCAAATTCTTTTTGCTTTGCTGCTTCAATTGCTTCTAATTCAGTCTGAATGTGATTGAGTGCTACTGATTCATTTAGGAAATTGTTGTCTAGTATGTATTGAGCATAGCTGTATAGAGTTTTATTAATTTCATGATATGATCCGTCTTCATATGTTAATTTGTAAAGTGTTTTCGGTTTTGTGTAATCGCCTGTGCGAATACTATAATAAGTGTAATTTTCTTCAATGTCTGGAGCACAACCTTTTTGCAATAGTAAATAGATATATTCTTTTTTTGTGATTACCTTCCCATCATAGCGAATTAGCTGATCTAGTGATTTTTCAATTTTACCAGTTTGTAATGGTTTCTTATTGGAAGTAAATCCGAAATAGGTATTTTTTAGATTTAAGTTTGACATTTTCAAAACCTCCAGCGATATATTTTAAAGTCTGTTATACAAAAAATCTATGTTAGGACTTTGTTATTTTGTCACCTTGAAAAATATATCTTCCGTTCCAGCTTCTATGTAATGTGCTGTTACTGTGTCCCCTTCTGTTATAGAAGTATCATCTTGAATGTCATCTAGTGTGAAATACAATTCATTTTTATCAATATTAGGCTTAATATTTGTAGCTTGATATACACCTTCGGAAATGCTTGTAATTTCGAATTTTTCTTGTACTGTATCGACTTTGTTGTTATTGGCTTCAAAAGTTGTATAAATAGAAATAATAGAGATTAATAATAAAGTGATAAAAGTAATTTTAGTTTTCATTCTTCGCTTTCCCCTTTGTATAATTTTATTTTAATTTTTTTGTGTTATAAATGAATGATAATTAAAATCGTCTCAAGAATTGCCACTAGTGTTATAAAGAATACAGTGTGAAAATTATTTTTAAAAATATCTTTCATTGGATTTGCTCCTTTATATTTAGTGATATTTCAAGGGATCTGTTATATAGATTTTTTATAAAATCGCCAGCGATAAAAACAGGCTGCTGTTATACAAATTTTAAAGGGATAGGGAAGTATCAACACTTCCCTATATTTAATTAGTTAATTAATTTTGTATCAACTCTTCAGATGCTCGTTTAACGGCTGTTGAAAGTGATATTTTAGTAAATATTCTTTCTATCTGTTGATCGTCATCTACTTTATATGCCTGTTGTAATTGGTCTATTTCTTCATTTGTCATGTAAGGCAATATATTATTTAACCAGTGATTTGTCAGCCTGTTTATTTCCTCTTTTTCTTGCTTCTGTTGAAAACGTGTAGAAAAGTCTAATACATTCCCTTTAGCACTTTTATTCAGCTTTTCCGGTGTTGTTGGTGTAAAATCTTCTAAAGGATAAGTATTCAAAAATTCTCTATATGCTTCTTTTCTTTCAGTTGATTCAGATTCATCATCTATGACAAAGCTTGCGAATCTTTCAATATGATTTTTTAAAGGTTGAGTTTTGAATGAATCTGATTTGACTATATCAATTCGTCCCTCGTATGTTTGACAGTCTGACCATGTTATAAGAAATTTTGTTTTATCGTAGCATCCGTTATCAGGTGCATGAATGGCAGCATTTTTGATCATGGCTTCAGCTTCTGTAAATGTTGATACTGTTGTATCGTCTTCTATGTATGCTGATTCGCTCCATATGAATTGAATTGATTGTACTTCTATCTTTCCTTCTGGTGTTGTTATAGGTTGATTGTTATCATCTGTTACTTCTGATTCGTTTACAGGTGTTTTAGTTACTGTTTCTAGTTCTACATCCAATAATGACCCGTTTTCTTCAATTTCCGCCTTGATATCGTTATAGATTGATTGTAATGATTCGGCTAACATTAATCTGTCAGGTGTATTTTTTGCGTACCAGTAGCCCATTTTATGCCATCTGAAACCATTTGATTTCAATTCTTTTCTAATTGTTTCTGTAGGTTTATCGGAAAAATATAACTCGATTCCGTTTAATTCTTCGTTTAATACAATTTCTAAGGTAATAGCCGAATCCGTATTATGTGATTCTGTTACAGTGTTTTCAGTTTGCTCTGCTTCAGGTGCTTGAATATCTTCTAAAGGAGTATTTTCATACTCGTCAATGTGAGTAAAACAGGATTCTGTTAAAGCTTCTTTTACTGCCCTTGTAACGTAAGCTAGAACATCGTCGGATACTTGAAAACGTCGAGCCTCTTCCGTTGCATATCGGACGATCCAATCTTTAGACCAAATGGATCGGATATAGTCATACCACATTTTGACGGATGTTTTATAGTCGAGTATTTCAGACTGTTGAATTTCGAATACTTCTAAACCGCTACCACATGTGACCATTGAAAAAGTCATATCATCATAGTAACTAATTGATTGCTGTTTCTTGATGTACCCTTCAGCACCTCTTTTTGTTTTCTTGAATGTGTCAATACGATTATTAGCAACTACAAATGTTTTACCGTGATACATGTTAGCGAGTGCATCTTTCGCATAGCGTGGATTTGTATTAATAGCGTTTAATACTTCTATTCTGTTCATTTTTCAAACACTCCTTTAAAGTACTATTCATTTAATTATTTAACTTACTTATAATTATAAAGGTTTTCTTTTTATCTTTCAAGTCTTTTATTTATTTAATTTATTAATTTGGTGATGATATTTTTATCAAATGTTATCCCCCCTTTTTTAACCTACCATCATCAGATAGCGAAAGGTTAACTTCACTATGACAAGGGAACAAATCCCCTTGTTTCGGCTCATATAGTCGCTTAGACGACTTTCTTAATTAATTTGTGTATACATAAAATCAAGTGTTTCAAAACGTTCTTGTAGTTCTGCATCAATCATTGCAATTAATTCTTGATCCTTTGTAGAGTTTCTTAGTTCCCTTAGTTGAGAATTAAACATTTCTTTGATATTCATTTTTCAATTCCTCCTCATCAATATAAAACTTAACTTCCATCTATAACTAATTATAGCATGGAATAGGATTATGATCAATAGTATTTATTTAATTAGTTAATAATTTTTAAAAAGAAAAGCAACCCTGAAAGAGTCGCTTATTATAAGTCTACATATTTTGTTCTGATATTGTATCCGTAAGAACTATATTGATCAAGCCAGTTTAGGAAGTTTGCAGCAATTTGTTTGCACTCTTTTAATGTTTTGACGTTATCAGCAATTATTAAATTAAACTGATCAGCCAATGAATAACTTGTGTTTTCGTGTAGTTCTACACTAAGGATTCCTTTGTATTTATATATCTTGACTTGTAATTTTCTTGTATCCGCTAGATGTCTGATAGTGTTAACTTGACTTTTTGTAAAATTCATTTTAACTCCTCCTAATAAATAGCATTTATTTAATCCTTTAATTAATTATAACACGATAAGCGTAAAACAACAATGTATTATATATTTAATTAGTTAAAATATTTTATATTTTTTATGCGTGGATTGTTGCATTAAAAAAAGAAACCGTAAAATTATACGGCTTCAGTGTATGGAATTAGTTCATAATCGTCTAGTTCTTTTTGCGTTAATTCTCTATCATATGCTATTATTCCATGTCTTCCTTTGCTATGGTCTACTTTTATATGTCCTTTAGGCTGACAGCCAAGAGAGAAGCCTCTGAGCCTGTATGCGTACCAGTGTATATTACTTTCTTTTTTAAACTTTTCAAATAGTTTTATACTGTTATATTTTGTTAGAAATTGCTTATATAGTTCAAGTTCTTTTTGTTGCTCCTCTATAACCTTTGTAAGTTCTTTATTACGTTTGTTTGTTTCTTCCTGATGTTTTGAGTTTAAAGTTATATCTATCTCGCTTACATAGTCTTCTATGATGTGCTGACCGTCTTTATTATAGACTGTGTACATGATAGTAATGTTTTGATATCCCTGCTGTTGATAGATGTTTAAAAAGTATAACGTTTGTTCTAGGTCTTTGAATTCTTCTCTAATTAGGTTAGAGTAGTTTATTTCTTCGAGTTCCGGATCGTGCTTAGTGTGCTCTATAGCATATGTGATCGTGTAGTCCTTTCCTTCTTTCCATTTTGATAAAGATGTGATTGCTGGATTCGTTGAAAACATTTGTATGACCTCCATTTTATTATTATTTTATTTTATTGTATGTATTTAATTAGTTTATATAGTTGATTGTTTGTATTGTAGCTTCTGATAAGTGTAACTCTTCTACTATGTCGCTGATATCGTTTATATTGCGTACACGATCAAATATAGGCATATTGTTTGTAAATAGTGTTATTTGTAAGGATTCAGGCTTTTTAGCTGATTTAGATACTATGTAATATGATTGATGATCCTTTTTCCATAATGAAGGGATATATTTCAGATGAGATAATAAAGAATGTATATTGTTTCTTTTTTCTTGATCGGCTGCATACCATTGTTGTAACTCGTGTTCGGTTAAAAGAAAAGGATTGACTGACATGTATGTATCCTCCTTGATTCGCTTCTAAGTAAATTATATCAAACATTATACTGTATTTCAATACATTTATTTAATTTTATAATATAAATAAAAAATAACCAGTATTAAACATACTGGCGCAAAGTATTATTTTATAACTTGTTTGACTATATTGTATATTGTAATGATAACCGCAATAGATAGAAATATATCGGCAAGAGTAATAATAGTTGATGTGTAATCAACTAACAAGCGTGTGAATAGATACAATGCAGCAAAAAGCAAAATAAAGATGTTTGAATATTTTTTTAATGTTTGCATAAAATGGATAGTATGATATATAATATTAGTATCACTTAAAAGGGATTTGTTAGATCCCCTTTAAGCGTTGAGTTATTAGCGTTTAGGTTTATGCCTTCTTGTAGTCCTCGACCGACTTTGAGAAGGCTTTTTCTTTGACTTCAATGTTCTAACCTTTTCTATGATTGTTAGTAGCTGAGTGATGATAGTTAGAAATGAGATAATTAAAGCCATTATAGACGCTAATGTAACAAGTGATATCACACTATGTTTGCACCTCCTTTCTATATTATTAATTATACTATAAAATTAATATTTTGTATATATTTAATTCATTAATATGATGATAAAATGTAACAATAAGTAAAAGAAATTATGATATTACTATAAACTATATGCCAATTGTGATGTGGTATTTTTACTCCAATTTTTTGCTGATATTTATTTGAAGGTTTTTGTGTGATTGTCGATTGGGTGTAGCAATGAAATGAGTCGGTGAGATAAATTGGCTATTGTCTATAAATGGTAAGCGATTATAGAAAATGTAAATATGTATGGTAGTAATGAAGGTTAGAATGTAGTATTTAAAACTATGTATAGTTGTGATGATGTGATTATATGAGTTATAAGATATTTTTATGATGAATGGTGATAGGTGATAAGAAATAGTTATGGTAACACTTACGCTATTTGGCGCATGTTATTATACGATCTAAAAAGTGCTTTATTTTTTGGTATAGCATCGGACAAAAAATTTAAACTGAAAAAATAACAATTCAATTAAATACGGCTAGAATAACACATCAAGTTAACTTTAATATAATGAATCTTATATACAAGTTAAATACATGATATAGGGGGTATTTTTACACTTTTCAGTGGAAGTATTTTACAATTTTACCCCCTAGCACATCTATCCACACACTCAACTTATTTTCCACTTACCATTTCCACCTTACTTTTCTATCGTAAAGTGAATCGTAACCATAACGATAGAACCCTTGATACTATTGATTTTCTAATTTCCTTTAATACAACCATACTCCCCTGATTTTTTATAAGAAACTACTCAATCCCTTGATACATAAAGGGTTAACGATATTTTTTGCTTATTTTGACCTTTTAAACTTCAGAAACGTTATTATACCAACATCCCCCACTATATTATCGACATCTATCAAAAGTAAGCTATCGCTCCAAAGAATAACGATAATTAATAAAAATGATCAACGATATTCAATTTTCATTTTAACGTGGGGGTACATTTTACATAAAAAATATACAAGTACCCTACTGGATACCCTACCCCAATATTTCATCTATCAATAATGGATAAATAATATTCTGGATCAATTAGAATATGGACATTTCTGTGTAATCCTTTTAAATCTTCCTTGCACGGGAAGCTTTCCATCTTCATCAAATCTCCAACAGTTTTAACTATAAACTCGTCTTTGAATTTTATATAATCTTTTAACTTGCTCTTTTGCCCTTTTGGTAAACACTCTTTAATCATTTTCATATATTCATTATGTACTACATATTTATTTAATGTATCTATAATTTTTCTTTTAGTATAATACCTGTCAAAAGTATTTAAGTTATATTTATCAATAAATTTATAGAAATCTTTGTTTGGTATCATACCATTATTACTTATATATTTCTTAACACTATTAATAATTTTAGCGACTTTATCCTCTAATGAATCAGTAATGTATTCATCTAATTTTTCATTCAAAACATTTACAACCAAATCGTTATCTTCCACTAGATTTAATACATCGTCTGCTTTCACTTCTAATAATTTAATTCCTTTATCTCTGCAAAAATAAACTTTACTGTAGCTACTTTTACTTTTATGGTATATCTCAACCCACACTAAATGTTTTCCATTAATTCCATAGGCAATATCAGGTCTATAACTTGCGTATATGGAACTGCCACGCAATTCTTCCTCATTAACATTATTCAATATACATTTCTGACAAGGTAATTGTTCAATGACTCCAAAATGACCTTTTAAATCGCATACTGGGCTATCTATAAATGATTTACACGGACTATCAAAATTGCTATACAGTGCGTCTGATCCATATCCAACAACCATGCTTTCCATATGTAAAAATTCAGTTGGTATTGCTCCGCTATAAATATGTATCTGCTTTCTCTTATCATCTATTAATCTTACTTTTTTATTAGCAATTAAACTAAACAATTTTTCTTTTGCCTTTAAGTGTGTTTCACTTTCATTCATATCAAAATACATTTACTTTACCTCTTTTCTACATCAATTCAATTATTTATTTTCCCCTTCCTCAAAACCCTACCGAATCAACATTCTTCATCTACCTGTATTTCATTAAAGATACTCATGTATTTCATGTAAGCAATACTGTATTTTGTTTAAGATGTAAATGTATTTCGTTTAACTTGCTCATGTAAATCATCTTACATGAAATACACTCTAGTATTAATACAGATGAAAGATATAAAATAACCAATATAAAGAACCAAATATAAAAGATATTTCAGAACCAGTATTTTAAATTCGCAAAACAAGTTTGCAAATTTAGGTAGAATTATTTTTCAACTTAGTATGTATTTCCTCAAACTTATCTGCACGTAAAAAATAATGATTATTAAATTTTGTAAACTTCTCTATTTCATTGCCAAATTCATTCTCCTCATAATCACCTGTTGACTTTAACTCATGTTGCACAATTTTAATAAACTTATTCTTTCTTAATATTTGATTGTACTTATCAACTGTTTTAGGATTACTACCAATTTCAGCAGCGATCCTTTCTCTAGAACAAAAACAAAATTCATCATAATTGTTTATGTAACTTTTTAAGTAATAGAGCAATCTGAACCCTTCCTTCCCCACCGTATCAAGAACACACTTATCCAGTAAATAAAATGGCAACTGTGCAAATGTAAAATTCTTTGAGTTACTTATATATTTTTTATTTAATTCTAATTCTATTAACCCATTCCGAGGGAGAGAATCAATTTTATTTTTTATAAAATTAAATTGATTTAATTCGTTAATGATTTTTTTAAAGGTTTGATTGGATTTGATATTACAAAAGTACATAAACTTTTTATGATCAATTTTCAATTTCAAATTCTTTTCTTTTCGAACATAGTAATGTTGAATTAATTTACAATACACATAAAAAGAGTCGTGACTAATCAATGGATTCCTAATAATTTCAGATGGTATCTGTATTTTAAATACTGTCAATTATTCCACTCCCTCCTCCACTAACATCTCTTTCAGAAATGTATCTCTTTGCTGACTTGCAACCTTCCTCATAGCAAAGTTGATTGTTTCAGCCTGACTAAGAATAATTACTTTATCAATTCCTCTTGTAATTGCGGTATACAGCAAATTAGCGTTTAATTGAAACTTATGAGCCTTATCTGCGATTACAACAATTGCATTATTACTGCTTCCTTGTAACTTGTGTATCGTCATAGCCCAACAATGCAGTAATTGATTTAACTGGTCAAAACCAAAGGGTACTTTCGCAAATTCAAAGTCTACAATTAACTCTTTTTCCTCTAGATTAATCTGAATGATTTTACCAATGTCACCATTTACAATGTCTATCTTTCGTTCATCTACATCAAAGATATCATATGTATTTTTTGTGTTTAAAACACTATCTCCAACACGAAATGTAATTTTATCAAAACCTGTTTCTTTTTCTGGTTTGTTATCAGACTGTGGATTAACAATATCTTGAATATGCTTATTAATAATTACTGTTCCTAGTTCACTTTTCTTAGTTGGAGTGGCAATTGTAATATCGTCACTAGAATACGTTTCCAATAATTTATTATAATAGTATTGATAACCGCCATTAATTTTGTCTTGAGGAACACAAGCGATGATACAATTGTTTCCAAACTCTAAAATTCCCCAATCATCATTACTTAAGAATTTTTGATTCTGTCTCACTTTTGTCGCAATATCTAATATTCCACCTTCACTTTGCCGGAAAACAACATCTAATTTTGTAGTAGGTATTATTTCACTATGTATCATGTCATACAGTAAGTTCCCTGCTGAAACACTTGGTAATTGAAAGTCGTCTCCAATAAACAATAGTCTTACATTTTCATTTGTTAATTTACTTAATGTCCTCGAACAAAGAATCACATCCACCATTGAAAACTCATCAACTATCACAAACTCCTCATCAATAAATCTTTCGAACCCCTCTTGGTGGTCTTTCCCTAACCCCGTTGCTCGGTGTAATGTTTCTGCATTTCTATTTGTATAATTGCTTAATACTTTTGCTGCTTTCCCAGTTGGAGAAGTCAACTTGTAAGAAATATTCAATTCTTCAAGTAGATCAATTAGCAATGCGGTCATTTGGCTTTTTCCACATCCAGCATATCCCACTAGAAGATTTACATTATTCTTCTTGATGTTGTAGAAAAATTGCTTCTGTTGGTCAGTTAATTTAATATTTCGCTTCTCTTCTTGTTTGGCAATGAACTGCTGAACATCAAAATCCAACTCACTTTGACAGTTCATAATTTCTTTCAATTTTTTAGAGATGAATTTCTCAGCATTGTAATTTTTCTTTAGAGCTATCCTATCGCCAATAACAATTATGCGTTCAGTTGTTTTAATTTGATTCTGAATTAAATCCCTTTCAATATCCGTTAACTCATGTACCTGAGTGAGCAATTGCTCTTCTTTTGAGTAGGTGTTTCCGTTTTTACTGTCTTCTTCAACTACATATTCAATTGCAGATATAATTCGAAAACCACTATTTGGATCACACCCCATATTTAAAGCAATCTTATCTGCTTTAAGAAAGCCAATTCCATTAACCTCTGTAATACAATATGGATTATCATTCATCTTTCTAATCAAGAGTCCGGCAGATTTAAAGTGCTTAACTAATTTAATTATTAGATTATTAGTAACTTCAAATTTGCTTAAGAACTCATATGCCTGTTGAAATTCCAAGTTTTGTATAATTTTATCTTTTATCTTTGAATAGCTTTTCTTACCAATTCCTTTTACCTTGCCTAAATCAATCTGATCATTTTTAATCAAATCAATAACATCATGATTTGGATAAGCTGTGAATATAGCATCAACTTGATTTTTTGTGATAATATTCGCTAAATAATCTCGTTGTTTAGAAATATCTGTCGGAATATCTTCAAATATGGATGCAATCTCATAAAAAACTCCATATTTCTTATCCTCTTTTTCTATTAGCCTAGCATTATATTCTTGGTCTAATCTAAGCTTGACTGTGTTGCCTTTAACGGAAATATTATTATATGTATTAAGTTTCACCTTATCAAACTCAACTGGATGACAAGCATAAATACCATAGCTTGAGTCCTCATTGAAAAACATCTCTCTCACTGGAATAATTCTTGTTTCAATTATCTCACTCAATTCTCCATCTCCTCTTTATATTAATTTAATTATTTATTAATACCCAAAAACAATACCCACTTGTCATAAATCTTGCTAGGTATCGGTTGCACACCATTTTCCATTTTAGAAACATAACTCTTGCATATATGTAAATATTGAGCTACCTCAATCGCTTTAATGTCCAACATTACCCTCTTAATTTTCAATTCTTTCCCACTCAACATACTATCACCTCGCTTTCAATTAGTTGATATTTACATTATATTTATTTAATTAATTAATGTCAATATACTTTGTCCACTTATTTTCCAAAAGACAGACCACCTTACAGTAGTCTATACATTCTTTTCTTCAGCGTACATACTCAATTCTATTTCCATTATTTTTTGCCTGACTTCCTCTACATTTCGTCCATATAATTTAGAATGCTCAATTGTTAAATGACTATTATCATACATCTTCATTCTTTTCTTAGGTGGTGGGAGCATTTTCACAAATATTGGCTCTAATTGTCTGCCTTCTACATATGGTAAGAAAATCGATTCGTATTTTTCTGTTTTCATAGCAGTATCAACTTCTATAGGTTTTAATTGTTCCTTAAGATCACTATATAGTTTGTAATTCGTATTTTTAAACAAATACATATTTACACTAGAGGAAATTAATATTTGCCACAGTTTGTTAGGTAATTGTAAAGGATGATGGAATAAAAAATACTGACTTAATCTAAATTTGGGTGATTCTATGACCATTGATTCCATTAATTCCTGCAATCCATCTGACATATACTGATGTGGCTCATTGTAAACTATAAATGTAGGATCGTCTGTTTGGATGATTTTTTTAATCCAAAATACTTTCATTGATAGTAAATACATTAATATTTTGACTCCTATTTCTCCAATCTCCATTTTATTCATTCTAAGAATAACTACTTTTTTCTCTCTAATCCATTTTTCAAAGTTAATATTTGGATTAGGATCTTGTGACATCATATGTTTAAAATGAGGATTACCTAGTATCATTTTTAAACGAGTTCTTAAGGTTGAAACTGCTCTATCACGTTTTGTATTAAGAAATTCTTGTTTGTATTCTAAAGCTAATAACTGGTCTTCCTCTTTTACTATTTCATATAAATTCTCCGCATACGATTTGGATTTTAAGCAGCAATACATATCATATATATTACATTTACACACTCTTGCTATAAGAGAACATAATTCCTGAGTATCTGTCGTGTCATCTAGATTGAGAATGTTGACCAGATTACCAGCTATAACATTCATCCCATTTGCTCCTATTAAGTTTGCTACATCCTCCAGTCCAAAGTATATGGGATTGTCATAATCACCAATATTTAAGTCAATAATTTTAGAAGGTTCAAATGCATCTCTAATAGTGTCAGACATTCCCCTGTCGTTACCTTTTTCATTAATCACATCTGGAATAAACGCCCCTACATTTAAATTTTTAACACTTTCAATTAATGTGTTGCAAAAGTAGGTATCTTTTCCACTTCTAGGGCTTCCACAAATCACACTGGTATTACAGAAATCATCCAAGTTTTGAATTGGCAATCGAATATCAACCTTTTTTCCCTTTTCTTCCGCATAACCAATTAACACTCCCCTCTTCCTTGTTAGTAATGAATCCACCTTTAATTCTTCACGCTCATTTACACCTAACTCAAAATCGAGTTGAAGGTTTCTTTCTGGTAGTTTGATAAAATGCTTAATCTCTTTTCTTGTCATTAACATGCGTTTATCAAACCTAAAGAAATAGATAGGGATTTTTCTGCTTTCTACATACTTAGTAAACCATTTTTTTATTTTCGCTGCTTTTACTTTTTTGTCAATTAATTCATTATCACCGTTTAACTGCTTGAAAGCCATAATAAGTCCTCTAGCTAACATTTCAGATCGTTTCACATTCTCTCCTTTGACAACTAATCGTATTACTGTGTCAAATGCAGGCATCCCTAACTTACCCGTTGTCGATTCTGTTGTTTTTATCCTTTTAGATATATTTTTCACTCTTCTTTCTGCCTCTTTCCACCATTCTAATTCAGCAGGCTGAATACCAAACTGAATAAATATCTCTTCTTTTTCTTTAAGTGTCTTACTTTGCTCTAAAAGTTCTCGCATAGGTTTTTCTTTGAATCTTTGGTCTACTGACAATGACAATCCTGACGTATGTTTAAATTTAAACTCAATGCCAATACAATTGTCATTCAACGTAAATAACTTTGACTCTTTCTTTATCTTCGAGGCTTTGTACCATGTAAAGTTTAAATTTTGCAACATGTCTTCCTCTTTTGATTCAGGAAAAGTTACAAATGATCTATATTCTTTATGTGTAATCAATGTCTCAAAAAACAACTTCGGCTGACTAGGTAAGATTATCCCTTTTTCAGTGAATTGAAATTGATTCATCATTTGGTAATATTCTTGGAATGAATCGGATAGATGATCTAACAATAGATGTACTTTGTCATTTTTAGTGGATGCTGTTGGATTAATTTGATATGTGGTCATTATTGGAGAAATTAGTTTAAAATTGAGTTTTAAATCTGTGACATTAGATTTTTTTGATTTCAACTTGATTGAATTATTATAGTTAAGCTTTATCTTCATTGGGAAAGTTTGTTTTATGACTAATTGTTTCATTTCTCTACTGTTTAACTGTTCCAATAAATTCATAACCCTATCACCCCCTTGAGAAGTGATATAACATTAACCAAGGTTGATGAATCATTTGCTTGAACTGCGTAGAAAATTCCATATGGAAACCAGATCATGAATCCAAAAAATAAACCAATAGCAACCCCTATGAATATTTTCATTAATTTCCACCTACTTGAACGCTGTTTTTTAAGTTCATATTATCAAACACGCCCATTAACACATCATTTAGGAGTGAACCGACAATAGCAATCAACATTAAAACTGATGGTACTAAGAAGCATCCTCCTACCACCAATGCGGAAGTCACCAATATTTGCTTCCCTAAATTTCTTTTAAAAAGGAATGTTAGCATACCAACAAAAATAGCAATTCCACCAAGCACAAGGGCTACATCTTGGAATGTTCCCCATAGTGGACTCATTTGCTTCCACATTGAAGTACCTGATGATGCAAAAGCATGTGATTTCACAAAAAACGTTCCTGATATACTCCAAAGCCATACAGATAATTTTCTTAGTTTTTTGGCTTCTTTTCTTGATTTTGGTATATAAGGTTTTAGGTCAAATGAATTTACACCAGCTAGGCAAAGGGAATTATCAATGGAGACTCCGTTAATCTTGATGATCATTTTTATTTTCCTCCATTTTGTTTTTTACATATTTGTATCCAAAAGTCCAATAAGTAATAGTTGTAAAGAGAGAACCTAAGAATATTACCCAAGAAAGACTCATTATGTTCACCTCAATTTGTATATTTAACTTTCTAATGGGAAAAATAATCTTACAGTTACATTAGGAGGTAGATGATATGCTAATTGCTGCATTAATTGGAGTGGGTTTAACTTTAGTAACAATAGGTTTGCTACCTTTGTAGACTTGCTATCTAAAAATTTCCTTCCGTCACACGTTCCTTCAAGGAAATTTTATGATTTGCATAGTCGGAAATATGACTAAATGATAGAATTTTTACTTTTTAGGTAGCCACTATTCATCACCTTACCAATTAAATAGTGGCTACTTCTTATCAACAAATATCAACGTTTATATTTGTTGATCATTTCTGATACCGAGCGTTTCTTTGGGATGACAGTTGTATTTGACTTGGTAATACTCTCAAATAGAGCAACCTTATTTGTATTTTTAGATTTATAAGCACTAACTTCAACAGTGTTTATTCTTTCTTTTCCTTTTTCTATAATCTCATCAATACTTTTTATCCGATTATAGATCCAATCCAGTCCACTTAGTATTGTGATTACCTTTCCTTTGTCATCTGAGTAGTACCCTTCATACAATTCAATTGGCGAATGTTTAAATGTATCAAATAAGTTCTCGTAACGTAAATATTTTAACAATGATTCATCGCCATCGAAGATGACACCTGCTCTCATAATTTGTTCATATTGAACTGGAGCAAATATAGATTTTTTCCATGACTCTTGAATTTTATCAATAAAATGATTATTATCTAATTTAAAATCAGATATGTCAGCAATATTAGTCTCCGAGATGACCATGATACCTTTCGTGCTGAATAGCTGTGCTATATCTCTTTTATCAACAACTCCGTTTTTGGAGTTTTTTGTTGTATAGGAATCTATTTTTGATATAAATTCTACAAAGGTACTATTAATCTCTTTGAAGAGGATGTTCTTTGGTACTCGCTCGTTTGCCATCTTAATTACTGATTGATTATCTAACGGTAGTGTACAAATATTTAATTGAGATAAATCCTCTAGAGCTTCTTGCGTGTTAATTTGGCTCCCAACCATTTCAGAGTGATCCGGAAGGATTGGACAAGCGCAGATAATTTTGTCAGGCATTTGTTCTTGCAGTAATTCAATAATGAATGGAGAAATTCCACTACCAGTTCCTCCTCCTGTTGAAAAAGCAACTAAAATTATTTCTATAGAAGGCTGATTGAACTTTTGTTTTATGAATTCAATTGTTGACTCCCAATTATTCTCCATCAATTCCATTGCTCTCGAACGCTGCTTCCCTACCCCTTCACTTCCAACTAAAGTCAGTTTATTTGGCACATGTTCAAGAGAGTTTAAATCTGACGATGAAAAGTTTATTGCGATTGCAGGGTAATTTATTTTTGCAAAATCATCTGCTAAATTATTTCCAGCCTGCCCAATTCCTACTACTCCAAAAAACATTATATAGCCTCCTTAGATAATGAAATGTTCAAAGCTTTTTGACCAAAGTTTGTGATAAATACCTTATGCTCTTTCTGTCCCGTTACAATTTCAATTAATTTTGCAATTTCCAACCTGTAAATGGATTTACGAAAATTAGCCTCACTTAGATTACTTTGCTCTTGTAAATCTTTCTTTTTAATTGCTTTAAATTTGATTTCTGCATCGTTGTCATGCAACAAACCTAGTAAACTTAAATCTTCAATGGATAAACTGTTTACAATTTCTTCGAAATAACTATCCATCTCTATCCTCCTTTATCAATGAATATATTCATTTACCATAGATGCTAACTGATGTGAAATGAATACGGTAGTTTATCTTGGTATCATTATACATTCATATATACAATAAAATCAATCATAAATGAAAATATTTTTATTACTTTTTAAAGTAATATATGCATCCCATTAGAATATATTGATATAATGGCTTCTTAAATGTATATTAAAAGGAGGAATTGTGGGGAGTGTTGATATTGCTAAAATCTAGATTAAAGGTAAAATTAGCCGAAGCAGAGATGCAACAGCAAGAACTAGCTAACATATTAAATGTCACCAAACAGACAATGAATGCTTGGTGTAATAACAGAGCTACCCCTCCCCTAGAGGTAAGTTTTAAAATAGCTAAAATTCTCAACTGTAAAGTTGATGATTTATTTCAATACATAGATGAAGATTAAATATTTTTAGTTTAATCTTCATTTCTAATTGACATTAACTAATTAAATAAATATAATAAAGTATATATCAAACAAATCTATTAAAGTTTGATATATACATAGCAACCAAGTTTACAAGGAGGTGTATATATGAGAAGAAAAATTAGCACAAGTGAGGTGAAAGAGTTTCTTGAGTATCTTTTAAGTCATCAAGAAGCTACAAATGTTGAAATGGAATTGTACGAGTTATTTATTTGGGATGATTTAAATAAATTAAATGAATATAAATATACATATAGAAATTTAAAAAAGAAACTGCGAAAATACTATAACGAAGGAGTGTAAACAGAATGGGTTATGCGAAAAGCGAGCAAGAAACCACACTTGTATATGATGCTGAGGAGAATAAATGGGTTGGATATTCTTGTTTTCCCTCTCATATCACAAAAATTGTCAAATTATTAGGGGTTAATAATATTGATGCCGAATATGAAGAAGGTAGAGAATCTCCTTTATCGATCAGATTTGAGCTAAAGAATAATCAAGTTTCATTTAGACAAGGAAAAAAGCGTGAGATGTCAGAAGAGCAGAGAAAAAAGGCAGCAGAAAGAATGAGAAATTTACATAAGAAAAAGTAGAATCGATTTTAAGGTCTGCATGTAAAGTAATTTAATTAATGAATTAAACGCATATTATTTTTAGTGTAAATGGTCTAAAGTTAGATTTAAATTTTAAAATCAAAGAATTAACTTTGATTTCTAGCCTTAGAACGGACTTTAGGAGGAATGATCAAATTGATGAAAGAAAATGAAGAATTAGATGAGTTGTTTGAAGATAGCATTGATGACTATGATTGGGAAATCATGAAAGAATTTGATCCCAATTTATCTGAACAGTAAGGAGGAAACTTATTGCAAAA
This sequence comes from Robertmurraya siralis, assembly GCF_005502275.1. Classification (GTDB taxonomy): domain Bacteria; phylum Bacillota; class Bacilli; order Bacillales; family Cytobacillaceae; genus Robertmurraya; species Robertmurraya siralis. The sequence continues at coordinate 188,299 of NZ_SWLZ01000004.1, read as the reverse complement.
ACAGATTTTCTATACATATAAATTTAAATCTTCTAGGTTGGCAGAGTTTAACTACAACATCCAAGGACTAACATTTGACCAAGCAAAAGCCAATAAAGAAGTAATCTCCATGTTTGATAGTCAATTATTTAGATCTATACGGCATGTGAAGGGACAAGAATTTGATTATAATACCTTAGATAAGCTAAAAAGACAATTAAAGTTTCTTAAGAAACAAAACCATTCTGAAGAAAATATAAGAAAGATAGTAGAAGTACAAACAGAAATTAATAAAATGTTATTTGTTCCAGAAATAATTAGTATTATTATTGAAAATAAGGCACATTACCGATATTTATTTAGAAATAAATTGAAATTAAATAATTTAGAATATAGGAGGCTAACTTGTTCTGCTGGTCAAGCAAGGTCGTCTACGGTTATATTTTGTGAGTCTGAAATGGCTAATAGATTAGATGAGATCTTTGATAACGGAAGAAATAAAGACGTAAAACTAGTTCCTTCCAAGTTTAATGCGTACAAAGGTTTGGTTACAAGTTCTACATCAGTCGTATCTACTCCAAGGCTTTGTTTGGTGCCCGATTATGAAAGTCCTACTAATGTAAAAGTAAATTTTGTCACTGAAACAGAATTAAACAAAGATGACATTATTACAGAAAAAACAATAACTGAGATGTTCAATCGTTTTGACGGTCAAGGCATCATTAGTGTTGAAATGGCTACAAAGTGGGCTGAGGAATTAGAATTAGACTATATTCCTTCTCAATGGTGCATTAGACAAAACTACATTAAAGGAATGTTAACGACTTTTGATATTAAATCTTTTTGTAAAAAAAAGAATCATGGTAACTATATAGTCAAAACATCTTATAGAGATGAAAATGGAAATCCAATTTTAGCAGATCTATCTAAAATAGATGTAATTTTGTCAGAAAGCCAGTTTAAACTTTGGAAGTCATTTCCTAGTATTGAGGAATATCAGGAAAACTGTAAAAAAAATAAATTGGAATGGGGTGTATCATTAGTTAGTCCAAAAAAGGATAAAGATATTCTTAATATGAACTATCAATTTTTACAAACCGTCAATCTTAGTGATGAGCAAATTGAATCCCTATGTAAAACGACCGTGGATTGGTTAACAGGAGTAACATCAAAAGACCTCAGCTATACTCTTCTTTTTCTGATGGGGAAGAACGTAACGGATGAGAAAATATTTGATTATATAAAAAACAATGAAAATCATTGGGCTAAAGCTTTAATGTTAGATAATTCTTTGATTGGAGATAAATGGATTAAAAGAAAAATTTACGACCTAATTAAAAAGAAAATCAAGAGAGCCTGTCTTGGTGAAATATTGGTCGAAGGTAATTTTCAAGTGTTAGTTTCAGATCCTTATGCAATGATGCAGCATATTTGTGGACACAAAGAAGTAACAGGATTACTTGGAGAAAAAGAGTATTATTCTAATTATTGGAATCAAAAAGGTGTAAAAAAAGTTGATTCTATGAGAGCGCCTCTTACATATAGAAGTGAACATGTTATCTTAAATCTAAAAAAAAATGAAGAGTTAGATTACTGGTATAAGTATAATACCACTGGGATTATAGTTAATATTCATGGACATGAAACTATGAATTGGGCAGGTAGTGATTTTGATTTTGATATTATTGCCACAACGTCAGATGACAATATAATAAATGGAGTTTATAAAGATGAATTGCCCATCGCTTATACGCCACCTAAATCAGAGCCTATTCATATTAAAGAGAGAGCATTATATAGTGCCGATTTACATTCGTTTGGTTCTGAGATAGGACAGATTACTAATAAAAGTACGAGTGGGTATGCTCTACTTGCTCAATTAGAGGAAAATAGTCAAGAATTCCAAACAACATTAAAGCGTATACAGATGTGCACCAAGTTACAGAGTGCTCAAATTGACAAAGCAAAGATAGGTAGAAAGGTTAAATCTATTCCTAATATTTGGCTAAAGTACAATAAGATTGAAGAAGATGATACAGAAAAAACTAGACATAAAAAAGAATTTTTGAATAAGATTCTTTTAAATAAGCATCCCTACTTTTTCACCTACCTATATAAAAACACAAAAAGAAAATATAGGAAATATTACAATAATCAAGACACGACATGTAGACAATTATTTGGAGTAGGAATCGAAGAACTAAAGACTCTACATAGAAAAACACCTGAACAGTCTGAATTTCTGAGAAAATATAGATTATACTCCCCTGTCATCGATAGCGACTGCACAATGAATAAAATTTGCAGATACATAGAATCAATCGATTTTGGAATTAGATATGTAATTAACAATAGTGATAACACCGAAATACATAAGCGACTTATGAACAATAATAATATTGTCCTTGATGAGAATAAATTAATTAAGATAAAAAAAGAGTTAAGAACATTTAAAAAATCTAGTGAAGAAGAAGCCTCAACAAATACTGAGAATATCACTTTGAGAGATGGGCAAAATGAAGAGTTAAGTAAAACAATCTCAGAAGCATATGAGACACTTAAAAATAAATTATTGCCTATATGTGTTAATGAACAGGAGTTAGTTGATTATTTAATTAAGTTAGCATACGAAGAGAATGGAGTAATCAGTAAAGAGGTTTTATGGAATATGTTCGGAAGTGAAATCGTAGAAAATTTAAAAACTAAAGTAAGCCATATCACGCTCCCCTTCCCTTCTGAGTCTGGAGATATTGAATATTTAAACAAAAAATATTTAATGAGAAAGGTGGAATTAGATATTGAATAAGTATCAATATAAGGATAGAGATTACATAAATGATATTTTAAAAAATAACAAGTTTACCTCAAAGTTTTATAGTACAGAGTTGAAATTATTAGCAAGACATTATCGTGAATTGGGGGGCAGCGAAGAAGAAATTAAAAATAAACTACATGAATTTTGCAAAAACGGGATGGAAAAATATAATCCAGCCATTCACTATAGAATCATAAACAATGCTGTGTCTCATGGAATGAACGAGCATAATAAAATTGTTCAAATTGATAATATAGTAGTTTCCTTACCTGAAATTAATTATATAGATAGATTAGATTTACCTCATGAATATAAACGAGTAATATTTACCCTTCTTGTGTTACAGAGGCTTTTAAAAAAATATCTTGAAATTAAAGATGGAGATATTAAAAGTAAAGAATATTATTTTGGAGGATATAAGAATTACAGAGACTTGGTATCTGTAGCTAAGATTAGCTTTGATAAAAGAAAAAAATCAAAGATAAAAAATATTCATGACTTGGTAAGGCTATTGCATGATAAAGAAATTGTGGAAATAGCAAACAATGGAAATATAAAATTATTATTTATGTATGATATTCCTAGTGATGACAGCGAAGGGATTATTGTAAAAGACTATAATGAGATTGGATATTACTATGATTTGTATCATGGCGAGAATAGAGTCAAGAAGTGTGAGAGTTGTGGAATTCCGATAAAGCAAAGCAACAACAAAAAGAAGTATTGTAATCCTTGTGCTAGAAATATAAATATACAAAAAACTGTAGACAACCGTAAATTTAAATCAAGTTTGAAATAGAAGACATTAGTTTTACTTACTCCCCCAACGGTTTCAAGCGTTTTTAGTTTTTCTGTTACTATGATAGAGAAAACCTATAAAATAAGGATTCTATCAAAAGTAATTAAAGGAGGACTGGACATGTCATGAACGCTGCTGAAAACACCAAGATTCTTTCACAAGAAGAATTAAATGAAATTTTTAGCAAGGAAAGTTTAGATAAATACAAAGATTTAATTCCTTATGAGAATGGTTCAGGAATTATTGAATATAGGGAAAGTTTATATTTTATTAAAGATTAATTAAATAATTAAATACATAAAAGAAAATTGACAGGTAATCAATACCCCCCCCTCGTACAATCCCTGTCTTGCTTCAACAAAATTCAAACTAAGGGGCATTACTTATGACTAATAAATTTGGTGACATTCGTTGGAAATGGCTTGCAGAAAAAGGTTTTAACGGCTTTCCGAAAGAAGTCTCCCATCCTCAAGGAATGTGAAGGTGCGAATAGCACCAATGAGTAGGCGGGAGATGAATTTCGGTTGGCTTTAGCTAAAGGTTTTGATATAATCAGTCTTAGAAAGGAAAAGGATTGATATATCAATGAAATTAGATAATAATAACCATTCAGTGTTCTTGCTGCATTATCATCTTGTACTGGTTGTAAAATATCGCAGACAAGTATTTGACAGTGAAATATCTGATTTTGCAAAAGAAATGTTCGCTGAGATTGGAAGCAAATACAATATTTCTTTAGTGGAATGGAATCACGATAAAGACCATATCCACATCTTATTCAAAGCACATCCAAACTCTGAATTATCAAAGTTCATCAATGCTTACAAGAGTGCAAGTTCTCGATTAATAAAGAGAGACTTTCCGCATATCAGAAAAAAGCTATGGAAAGAAATGTTTTGGTCAAGAAGTTTCTGTCTGCTAACAACAGGCGGCGCTCCCATAGATACCATAAAGAAATACATCGAAAATCAAGGTCAAAAGTGAGGTGAATGGATATGACTAAGCAAAACAAAGCCTTCAAATTCCGTTTGTTACCAAACAAAGAACAGGCAGTATTATTAGCCAAAACTTTTGGTTGTGTTCGTCTTGTCTATAATAAGATGCTTTCAGAACGACAAGAGACTTATGAGAAATATAGAAACGACAAGGAAATGCTTAAAACGCAAAAGTTTCCGACACCAGCCAAATACAAAGATGAATTTCCATTTCTAAAAGAAGTGGATTCTTTAGCTTTGGCAAATGCACAGATAAATCTACAAAAAGCCTATAAAAACTTTTTTGAAGGTCGTTCTGAATTTCCGAAATTCAAAAGTCGTAAACATAAGCAGTCTTACACAACTAATCGAGTAAACGGAAATATTGAATTGCAAGATGGTCATATCAAATTACCTAAACTAAAATTAGTAAAAATCAAACAGCATAGAGAAATCCCTGCTGATTATAAATTGAAATCCTGTACTATTTCTAAAACAAAGTCAGGTAAATACTATATTTCGATTTTGACAGAATACGAGAAAGACATAAAACCTGTGTCCATTAAGAAAGTTGTTGGGTTAGATTTTGCTATGGATGGCTTATATGTCGAGAGTGAACAGGGTGAGAAAGCCAATTACCCACGTTTCTATCGACAATCATTAGATAAATTAGCAAAAGAACAACGAATTCTATCTCGTAGAAAAAAGGGTTCTGCACGTTGGGAAAAACAACGTTTGAAGGTGGCTGAATTACAAGAAAAGACAGCCAATCAACGGAAGAACTTTCTTCACCACAAATCAAAAGAATTAGCATCAAACTATGACGCTGTTATCATTGAGGACTTGGATATGAAAGGAATGTCTCAAGCCCTTCACTTTGGTAAAAGCGTTCACGACAACGGTTGGGGCATGTTCACGACATTCTTATCGTACAAGCTAAAAGAACAAGGAAAACAGCTTGTGAAAATTGATAAGTGGTTCCCTTCTACTAAGAAGTGTTCTTGTTGTGGTGCAGAAAAACCTATGAAACTATCTGAACGCACCTACCGTTGTTCATGCGGTTATATGGCAGAGCGTGATTATAACTCAGCAATCAACATCAAAAATGAAGGTATACGCTTATTAGCGTTATCATAAGGAACAAAACTCTTGGAACAAGAGGGTTAGCTCGGTCAGTTTTCGTTGGCTAATAAAAGCAACGATAAGTCGAGAAGCCCCCCACTTCAAGCAGAACGTAAGGTCAATAAGTGGTGGGTAGTTCACAGGCTTTCGGGTTACATATCATAAGTTAGAAACGAATTATCGTGGAGAGTTTAGTTTGTTGGCTGATCAGGTTTTAAACACAGTGGACAAATTAACTAAATATAAATAAATTTATTTAAACTTTTGAATCCCTTCTAGTGCTATAGAAGGGTTATTTTTATTAAATACATATAATAAAAAGGGAGAGATTTATATATGGCAAAAGATACTTTAAACAGAAAATACTCAAATGTAGTTATTGACTTGAAAGCAATGACTTTAACGGAAATGCCTAAGAAGAAAGGTGATGAGGAAAGAGAATTTGATCTCATGACAGAGTTGGCACGTTTCGCAGGTGACAATAGACGAGTTGACATCACATTTGCAGAAGTTTCAGAGCACCTTCCTGAAGGCGAAGAATAGGAGGTCTACTAATTGACTGAATTTAATTTTGATAGATTACAAGGAGAAAGCAAATTTAGACATTTAGTTAGACTCTCTGTTGCAAAACTTAATAAAGAGCATTCTATGGATTGGATCGATTTAAAAGAAATGTTCGACTTTCAACATTCAGCAGAATCTTTGCGAAAATACGCATCAGGATGGAAGCTAATGGTTGAGAATGAAGAAGTTGAGCAACTTAACTCAGAGGAAGAAATTGCTTATAAAGAAACTACTGAGATATTGGCAGACGGCTCGCATAAATCAGATAAATTAATTCGAATGAACTCCGAACAATTAAAAGATGTGAACTATCTTTTAGACGCACATGGTTTTGATAAAGAATCGTGGGAACTTGTAAATGCTAGAAATAATATTTGGAATGTTTATAGTAAAAAAGATGGTATTCAAAATTTATACTCTAGTAAAATAACTGTGCGACCAAAAGTCGTAGGGTTTAATATTGATAACTTCATTGAGAAAGCAAAACAGGAAATTACACCTGTACATATTAATACCATTATAAGTGACGGTAATGGACTACTGGAAATTCCTTTGTATGATTTACACTTTGGAGTAAATACATACAAAGATTATTTAGTCGTTAGAGATAAGATTATATCCAAAATTAGAAGTAAAAAGTGGGATAAAATTTTCTTTATTGTGGGTCAAGATTTACTACATAACAACGGGTTTGATGGCAAGACTTCAAGTGGAACTCCTATTGAAAAAGTAGATATGGATAAAGCTTGGTCTGATGCCTTCAGGTTCTATTGTGAATTAATTAACGAAGCGCAAAATAACTCAAATAGCACAGAGTGCAGCTACTCTATTGCTAATCATGATGACTCTATGAGTTGGGCTTTAGTTAAATGCCTTGAAGTTAAGTTTCCTGATATCTATTTTGACACCTCTAAAAAAGTAAGAAAAGCATTCATATGGAATAACGTTTTCATTGGATATTCTCATGGTCACAAGGGTGCTAATCGCCTACACGAAAATTTTTTATCTGACTTCGGTAAGCAGATGGCTATTGCTGAAGTTGTTGAAATACATACTGGTCATATACATACAGAAACCGCAAAGGACAAATTTGGAGTTTTGGTTAGAACTTTATCAACTAAAGGTAAGACAGATGATTGGCATGATGAAAATGGGTTTGTTGGAGCACATAAAAGATTTCAGTTGTTTGAATATTCCCCTTCTGCTTTAGAAGCTATTTATTATATTTAATAATTAAAATAATATAGGTATGATAGTCTAGGTGTTAACCAACTATCCTCTTCCTCCATTTAGGAGGTTAAACTTATGGAAGATTACCCAAATGTTCTTATAGTACCAACTCAAGAAACTCCCGAAGAGATTATTGAAGATTATATAGATATTATTCAATATAATCTTGAAAGAGGAATATCCTTAAAGGAGATTCTATATGATTTTTTTATTGACTGTAATCGTTGGAGCTGTAAACAATTCTTAATAGATCAGGCTAAATTAAGTTTGCATGAATTAGAAAATATTCAAAAATTTGAAGAGGAAGAATTTGTAGATATTGACGATGATGATTTTTGATATTATCAAACAAAATCGGGATTGAAAAATTAATATAAAAAACTAATTTTATGAGGTATTCATTTTTGGATACCTCTTTTTTAATTTATTCCAAGAGAGTGTTTGCTTGGTCTGTTTTTCCTCTCCTTTATCAGACTAGGTAAGCATTCTCTTGGAATAAATTAAATATTTTAGGTGGTGATTTTGTGTCTAGTGGAAAAGACAATTTCAAATGTACATCTTGTGGTGAAGAAAAGGATTTAAATAAAGGATTTTATATGTCTTACTCCCCTTTTCACAAAGCCACAAATAGATTGCATGTGTGCAAAGTTTGTTTAGCAAATGAAATAAAAGATGGAGATATGAAGTCTTTTGTGAATATGCTTCGTGGGATTGATAAACCATTTATTACTCATTTATACGAATCTGCTTTAGAAAAAAATAGTGTATTAGGTGAATATTTTAAACTAATTAATACGAAAGATTTTCGATATCTAACTTGGGAAAATAGTGATTTCGAGGGTCACAAAAAGACTGATGTCAATAATTTAATGATGGAAAATGAGATTGAGTATGATGAAGAAACCGTTAAATATTGGGGAAGAGGATATTCAGATTGGGAATATATGTTTTTAGAAGATGAGCGTCATAAGCTAATGTCAAGTTTCGAATGTCCAGATTATGGTATGGAAATGATTATGAAAGACATTTGTTTTATAAATCTTGATATTGAAAAAGCTAGACAGGAACGTAAGGATACCAGTGCAAAAACCATAATGAACTTAATAGAAACTAGAAGACAGTTAATGACCGATGCCAACATGAAGCCAATACAGTCAACTGGTGCAGAGGGCAATGATCAAGTAACATTTGGAACACTTATTAAAAAGTGGGAAGATGAACGTCCAATTCCTGTTCCAATGGATGATGAAATAAAAGAATACATTGATACTTTCATGGTTGGTCACTTAGCAAAAATGGAAGGTTTAAATAATGATTTAACCGATAAATATGATGAAGCCTTATCAAAATACACCATAAACCTTGAAGACATCAATAAAACTGAAGAAGAATTTGAGGAGTAAACATGGCTTCATATTCTAATTATCAAGTTAAGCGAAATAAGCATAAAAATACTGTAGGTGTATATGATAAGCAAAGAAAATATAACAAAAGTAGTGATAATTTAACAAAATCAGAGAAGCTGATGCAAGGTGTAGCTGCATGGGCTTCTTTTTATATTTCAAGACCTGATATATTTGCTGAAGAATATTTAGGATTATCTATAAAACCATTCCAAAAGGTTCTTCTGTACGTAATGATGCATTATAACTATACTTCCTTTTTTGCAAGCAGAGGTCTGGGAAAAAGTTATTTAACTGCTTTATTCTGTGTCATTATTTGTATCTTAAAGCCCGGTACAAAAATTGTTGTTGCGGCTGGTCAGAAATCTCAAGGAATGAAAATTGTAACTGAGAAAATACCAGAATTAATATCCCAATCAAAAACTGGAATGTTAAGAAGAGAAATTAAAGGCTCTATTAGAACCTCGATGAATACTGATGATCCGAATGTTGAATTTCTAAATGGTTCTTGGATTAAAGTGGTTGCTGCAACAGATGGAGCACGCAGTGCACGAGCAAACTTATTGATATTAGATGAATTTAGGATGATAAAACCAAATATTTATAAGAATGTTCTAAGAAGATTCCTTGCTGCTTCAAGGCAACCTAGATATCTAGATAAGCCTGAATACAAAAACAAGCAAGAATACCTAGAAAGAAATAAAGAGATATTTCTAACCTCAGCATATTACAAATTTAATTGGTCATATGAACGATATAAAGTTTTTGTGAAAGCAATGCTTAACGGTAGGAAATATTTTGTATGTGGGTTGCCCTATCAAATAGCCATAAAAGAAAACTTAACAAATAGAGAGCAATTATTGGATGAACTTTCTGAAGATGACATAGATGAAATTGGCTGGGCAATGGAGATGGATACTCTTTTCTTTGGAGAGAGTGAAAAAGCCTATTTTAAAACTGAAGAATTGCAAGGAATCAAAGTAATTCAGTTTCCTTTTTACAAAAAAGAAGTTCAATCTTTAATTAAAAATAAAAAAATCGCAAATAACAAAAAAGGCGACAATGAAATCAGGATACTAAGCTGTGATATTGCACTACTTGGAGGAGATGCTAATGACTCTTCTGTTTTTACATTAATATCTGCAAAGAAAAATAAAAATGGTAATAGATACAAAAGAGAAGTTCTCAATATTGAATCACATCAAGGACTACATCCAGAAACACAAGCATTAATGATAAGAAGACTTTTTGATGACTTTGATTGTGATTATATTGTCTTAGATAGACAGGGTAATGGGATAAGTGTTTATGCTTATCTTTGCAGAAAATTATATGATAATGAAAGAAAAGTTGAATATCAGCCATTTATTTCATTAAATGAAAAAGACGAACCAAAGTTATCTGCATTTCATACAGAAGATGATTACGAAGAAAAAATCTATACAGTGTCAGCTTCTGAGGAGTTTAATAGTGATATTGCAATTGATCTAAAAGAGAAAATCGTGAATAAAAGAATTAGTTTTCTTATTTCCAAATCTGATGTTCGAGAGCACCTTTTTGATGAAACTTGGTTTAATAAACTATCTCCTGAAGAACAAATAATGCTATTAAATCCATATTTACAAACTACACTGCTCGAAAATGAAATGGTGCTCCTTGAGAGAATAGATCACAATAGGTTTGTAAAATTAAAAGAGCAATCTGGTAAACGCAAAGACCGTTACACTAGTCTCGCTTATGGAAATTATTTTATAAGTAGCTTGGAAAAAGATTTACAAGGTAGAAAAGATGATGTTGATATTAACTCTATTCCTACTTATGTTACCTCTTTAAATATTAGTCTCTAACCTAGGAAAGAAATGAGGTGAAATTATTGCAAGATGAGAAAATTATAGAATCAACTGAAAATACTATTCTTCTCACTGCTGAAAAATATGAACGTGAAATTTTAGAAAAGGCAGTTTACGATTACAATAACAATTCAAACTTTCGTTCTGTTCAACTCAATGAGGGCAGTGGTTTAATCAACTTTAAAATTGAAGATATAGATAATTTAGCATATAATGCCCAAGGAAATCTAAATAATATCTTAAAAATCAATTCGATCATTCGTTTATTCGTTAACAAAAATGATATTCTTGGTAATATTTATGAAAGTATTGAGTCCAATATAAATTCTGATTGGGTACTTAATTACCCCAAACATAAGGAAATGGATGAAGAAACTTTAAAATTTGTTGATGAGATTATAAGAGATTTTAATGAAAAAATTAACTTAGGGGAGTTAATTTCTGAATCAATTCCCATGACATATTTAGAGGGAAACTATCCCATGTATCTTAGAAAAGATACAAAGAATAACAATTATCAAATTGATTATTACCCTTTAGGTGTGTGTGAAGTCTCTGATTACAGTGATGGCAATGAGCCTTACTTGCTTATCAATGTTAAAGAGTTGGAAGCTCGACTGAGAAAAACATATAAGAAAAACAGAAAAAACCAACCTTTATTTTATGCAAATGCCGAAGAAGAAGTTAAGGCAACCTATCCTATTGAAGTATACGAAGCATTTAAAAACAAAGAAGCGTATGCAAAATTAAATATTCAAAACACTGGTCTAATGAGAATAAATAATCTAAAAAGAAAGTATGGATTATCTCATATTTTTAAAGCTCTTAAACCTGTAGTAAGACTAGAAAATATTGAACTATCAGAGGATAAGAATACTCTTGTGAGAGGTAAGAAAATTTTATTCCAAAAGTTATCTAAAGAACTTTTTATTGAATCAAATGCTAATAAGTCAAAGGTCAATTGGAGTGAGGCAATTGCTAAAGCACACACTGATTTGATTACCGCTTTAAACAGTAGTGGTAATTTAAGTGTTTTTACAGGCTTACCTTGGACTGAATCATTAGACTACATTGAGCCATCAATTGAACCAACCAATGTTCAAGTAAAAAATAACTATAGAAATCAAATATTAACTGCTGTTGGTATCCAATACTTAAGTGCAGATAAAGGATCATTGGGCGCTGCTCAGATAAGTATTAATGAATTATTAAAAGTTATAAATAAAATTGGAGAACAGTTAGAAAAGATACTCGTTAAATGGTACAAGGGTATACTTATTGATCATGGAATCGATCCTAAAATTTACTGCCCTAAGATAAAAGTGTTAGACTCTGAAAAATTAAATATTGAATTATCTATGCAATTGGCACGAATGTTAAATAATGAATTAAATGCATCTTTAGAGACCGTTTTTAATACTCTTGGTTTAGATGTAAAGAATGAAGCAAGAAAGAGAGCGAACGAGAGAGAAATGGGCTATGAAGAAATATTCACACCTAGACAAACCGCTCATACTAATTCAGGTGGAAACGATTCTAAAGAAACAGGAAGACCAAATGATAGTGACAATACGGACAAGCAAGATTATGACAAAGACTATAATAAAAATAATAATAGGTGATTGAATGGAAATTAAATTAATATGCCCTTGTTGCGAGGAGGAAATTTCCATTGAAGTTAAAGTGCCCTCCCCCACTCATGAGGAATCTGAAGCTGTGAAAAAGGTACTATCTGATAATGGAATTGAATTTGGATAAAGATATCCCTTTAAGGAGGTGAATGAATATTGGGGAAAGAAACAATTAAAATCACAAGCAATCATAATGTTATCTTTAGTGAAGATGCAAATAGCGACACCGCAGATGTTAAATTTATCATTTGTGATTTCGATCCTAATGCCAATGACGTTGCATTAAATAGGGATACTGTTGAAGATTGGCTATCAACTTTAAATGTTAAACCAGTTGTAGGAAAGATAGTAACTCGTTTTGATGGTAAGCGAGATTTTTCTGGTCATAATGCAAAAATAGTTAGCGATGTTGATGAAGAAGGAAACGAAATCAAAATTATTGAATTTGATACTTCAGCATTTGGTAGCTTTTATGAAGTTGCTATTGAAACTATAGATGATGTTGAATATATAGTTGCTAAAGCAAAGATTTGGAAGAGATTTAGGGAAGCTTATAAGATAATTAAAAATAGAGCTGAAAGTAAAAAAGGTTTAAAAACATCTTGGGAAATTAATGTATCTGAATCTCATCAAGAAAAAATTAATGGTAAGGATATCAAAGTAATCGATCAAGGTATCTTTATTGGACATGCTTTGTTAGGAGAGTATGTTTCCCCTGCATATAAAAGTTCAGGGATTTTAGAGGTTGCTAGTTTCGTAGATGATGAATTAACAAATGCCTTGTCTCAAGATATGTTGATTTTGTCATCTAATGAAAATGAAGAAAATCCAGTTTCAAATGAAGGAGGAGAAGAAATGCCGAAACAGAACGAAAAGGAACTGTCTGCCATGACAGATAATGACTTATATACAGCAGTGAGAAGAGCAATTAACAATTTTTCTGACGAATGGTATTACATTAGTCAGTTATACCCTTATGAGTATAGGGCTATTGCATATAATTGGGACAGAAAGAGTGATGAGGATTACGTAGAATTCATTTACCAAGTGAATTCCGATGAGACTGTATCTATTACTTCTCAAAAGAATGTTAAATTGCGTTTTGTTCCAGTAGATGAGATTGAGTCAGAAGTGTCTGAATTACAAACAAAACTTTCCGATGCTGAAAAAGAAATTGTTGAAGCAGGGAAGGCATTAACTGATTTACAAAAACAAAAAGAAGAACTCGAAACTCAAATAAGCGAATTAACTCCGTTTAAAGAAAAGGTTGAAGAAATGCAATTAGCTGAACAAGAAAGAGAACTATCTGAGAAGAAAGAAGAATTAAAAACTTTTGCACTTGAAGATGAATTAATTACAAGTGAAGAGTTAGAATCAGATGAAGCTCTTTCAACCATATTCTCTGAGTTAACATTGGAGAACTTTGAAGCAAGTCAGAACAAATTAGAAGTGATTAAAGGTAAAAGAGCAATTGCTAAATTCAAGGAAACTAAAAATCTTAATTCAGAGACTCAAGTTGAAACAAGTTCTGTTAAAGAAACTAACGCAAAAAGCACACTTACTTCTGAAGAAGATGGAACTCTTACATCTATGGATATTGTTAAATCATGGGTTTCTAAAAAATAAAACAAAATTAAATTAATAATAATTTTTAGGAGGAATATTGAATGTTACGTAGTGTAATTGAAGCACCAAAAACAGTTGAAGTGTATAAGATTAGTGATAAAAAATTAAAACGTGGAACACTAGTTTCAAAAAGTAATGGTGTTGCCGTAGCAGCGAACGGAAACGCTGTTGATGTATTCATTTTGGATGCTGACAATCAGCCAATGGGACATTTATCAGATGTAGAAATTTCTGCTTATGAGCTTGATGATGTCAATGCCAATGAAAGAGGAATTTTAACTACTTATGCAGTAGGAGCACAATTCGCTGTTGACCAAGTGGAAGGTGAATTTACTGATGGTGATTATGCTGTTGCTGTTGACGGTAAATTTGCCCCTGCTCAAGCCGGCAATGTTTCTAAGTTTAAGTTTGTCGGCAACTACCAAGATGGGAATGTCACATTAAAGCAATTCCGAGTTGTAGATCCTGTTACTGTCGAATAATTAAAAGTTTTACAAGTTCATATTATTTTGGAGGTTAATATTTTGAAAAAAAATAAACTTTTCTATTGCTACTCAAAACCATTAAAGGAATTTTTAATCGAAAATGGCGAAAGATTTATTACAAAATCAATCCATGAGAAAACTAGAAAAAAATATTGGATCTTTATTGGCAGTGAAAAATTAAATGATCTTTTAACTGCTTGGAGACTAAGAAAACATTCTTAGTCCTTTTTTTATTTAGAAATTATATCAATGGAGAGTGGACTTGTTGTCAAATAGGAAAACTTTTAAACAGTGGTGTTTAGAAAATAATAGATACGACTTACTAGCTAGATGGGATGATAGCTTAAATAATTGTCAACCTGAAGAGGTCTATCGTTCCTCAAATAATCGTTATTATTTTAAATGCCCGAAAAGATTACATGAATCCACTTTAAGAAACCTTGCAGCTTGCACAAGAAAATCTAGTGCTGTTGTTAAGTGTAATGGATGTAATTCTATTGCGCAATTTGGTCTTGATAACATTAGTGAAGATTTCTTAGATTTGTATTGGGATTGGAAAATGAATAATGAATCAGGAAAGAATCCATGGAGTATCCCCCAAAAAACAACAAGCAAAGTGTGGATTAGATGTCAACAAAACAAAGCTCATAAAAGTTATTTGGTTTCTGTTGCAAATTTCACTATAAATGGCAGCAGATGTCCATATTGCTCAAGTCGTAAAGTGCATCCGAAAGATTCCTTGGGTCAACATATTTTGGATGCATATGGAAAGAACTATTTAACTAAGATTTGGTCTGTTAAGAATAATAGTAGTCCTTTCATTTATTCACTTAATTCTAATCGCAAAGTTTGGTTCAAATGTTCAAATAGTCATCATTCTGACTACCAAAAGAGTATATATGACGCAAGAAAGGCAAAATTTAATTGTCCCAAATGTAGTGGTCATTTGCGTAAGACTTCAGGGGATTTTAATAAAGAAGTTTTCGATTTGGTTGGGAACGAGTATGTGTTTTTGGGAGAGTATAAAAATAATAAATTTAAACTTCCTATTATCCACATGAAGTGTGGACATAGATATGTTGTATCTCCCGATAGATTTTTACAAGGAAATAGATGTCCGAAGTGCAACGAATCTAAAGGAGAATCAAAAATAAGAAAATGGTTTGAGGAAAATAACATCGCTTTTGAATCGCAAAAAGAGTTTGACGATCTAATAGGCTTAGGTGGTGGAAACCTATCATATGACTTTTATCTTCCCAATCAGAATTTGTTAATTGAATATCAAGGAGAGTTCCATGATGGTTCAATAAAATTTCAAACTGAAAATCAGCTTCTTAGGCAGCAAGAGCATGACTCCCGTAAACGTGAATTTGCGACTCAAAATAACATAGAGCTATTAGAAATCTGGTATTGGGACTATGAAAATATTGAGAAGATTTTATTAAAAAAATTAATAAGAACATTAGGAGGAAAATAAATTATGACAAGCAAGCTATATAATACTGAAGTAGCTTCGGCATTTGCTGAGAAAAATATCATTGAGTTATCTGAAAAGGCAAAATTAAATACATTGCAAGCTGATGATAAAGAAGCAATTGAAATTTTAGATAACTTTGCCAGAGAAATTGGTAAGTCTGGTAAAACTAATGAAAATAACACTCTTGTATCGGAATTAATTAAAAAAACTGTAGAACCGCTTGTATTCCAACCTGAACAGAGTATTTTACATTCCATTTTCGACATGGGCAATGTTGGCGAGTTTGATGAGTCTCGCTATACAGGATTACCTAAAAATACTATCAAAGTTCATGATGCAGTTCGTGGCGGTAATGTTCCTAAAAGTTATGTAGATCCAACTCTATTCGAAACTAAAAAGGTTGCATTACAAGCTGAAACAGAATTAAACTATTCTGATCTTCGTAGAAATGGATGGAAATCTATTTCTAAAATGACAGAATTAGCAAGAGAATCATTTGAGCAAGAAATGTTTTATCGTTTGTTTGCAGGCATTGATTCAGCCATTGATTTACTAGCTGGCGATCAAAATATTAACGGTGGTTCTCAAGTTACTCCTGCTGTAATTGATACTTTAGCTCGTTATTTACGTGATATGTCTGAGGGAGATCCATTCATGATTGGTCTTTCTAAATACATTGATCCCATTGCTAAAATTCAAGGTTATGAATCTTATTTAAGCGATGATTTGAAAAACGAATTGAATCGTGTTGGTCGTATTGCATTGTTTGAAGGAGTTAAATTATCTTCTGTTCCAACAGCTAGAAAAACAGCTTCTGGTCAAGCTCTAATTCCTGATAAACGTATTATTGGTATTGCTGGGAAAATTGGTGATGCCAGTATGCGTGGAGAAATGAGATTATATGAAACATATGATAACAATGCCGAAAAAGTACACTTAAAGTTCACTGGCTTTGATTTTGAGTACACAATTTACTATTTAGATAAAATTGGTCGTATTCATTTTTCATAATACATGAATGAGGATGGATTATTTATCCCTCCTCATTTTTTTTATTCTACAAAAGGAGATGTTTATTTATGAGTTTAGATTTATTAAATGGAAAAATTAGAGTATACAATTATGAAACTGCACCTGTGGGTTTTCCTAGTCAAAATAATACCAATGGCATTTTTATTAGTGGCAAGAACGAAGAAGAAGAGTTTGTAGTTGAAAGAGTTTCTTTTGAAGATATTGAAGTAGAAAATACTAAGTCTGATTTATTTAAGGTTGGACGATTAAGATTCCACCCCGATGAAGAAGATGAAGTCTATGAGAAGTTAGGGATCGAAGATAAAGATAATATAAAAACTGATTCAGAGTTAATGACAATTTTAAAAACTGATGATATCAAAACCGTTAAATGGATCGCAAATCTTAAGTCCCCTACCCTATTACTTAGATTAAAATCTTTATTATTTAAAATGGAACAAAGTAATCAACAAATTCCTCATCAAATTTTATCTGCTGTGAACGAAAGGAATAACGAAATTAAATATGGTCTTAAGCGACATGCTAATTCAGAAATAAACAGGATTCTTGAAGCAGATAAAAAGAAGAAAGATGAAGATGCAGTACAAAAGCAACTTAGCGCCCTTACTGAGAAACTAGATAGACTTGAAAAAGAAAGTGCCAAAAAAGATGAAGAATTAACGCAATCTGCTTCTGCAATTCAGGATTTACTTAAAATGGTTAATGATTTAAAAAGCAATAATTCAACTGAAAGTAAACAGGAAAGCGAAGTCAAAAAAACAACTGCTAGAAAAAATGTCGGTAGACCCCCTAAAAATAGTTAGGCGGTGAAAATATGACAACTGAATATAGAGTGATATTTGATAAATTTATTAAGAAATTAAAAGGTGATAATAGCTTTTTTGACTATAAAGATCTATCAGAAGAAGAAATTAATGAAATTGTGCATGAACACTTATTATCATTATTAAATAGATCAATAGACAAAATATATTCATTTGGTTCACCAGATATTGATTTTTATGACAAGGATGATGAAAATCAAGTTTTTAATGCCGTATTAATTCCCCAAGAAATAAGTTTGCTATCTGAATTGATGTATTTTTTATATTTAGAAGAAGATAAAAATAAACTAAAATCTCTTGGTATTTTCTTCAGAACATCGGAAATAAATGTTTTTTCACCTGCGAATGAACGAAAAAGTTACTTAGATATGATTGATAAGGAAGAAAGTAGAATTTTAAATCTACTTTCAAATTATCTCAGTAGAGATCGTGAGACTTGGACTTTTAAAAGTGTTTACGGTGGTAATTAATATGCCTAATTATATAAATGACTATGGAAAGTATTTTAAATTACCTAACACTGATAATTCTAACCCTATCATGGAAGCAACCAAACAGTTATATTTAAGTAACTTCAATCAATCATTATTTGTTGAAACTGCTTTTATTGAAGATGTTTCCTATGAAGTCCTGATAAGACATGGAAAGAAAAATGAAGAAAAAAAGGCAATTTTTAAACCTGACACCCATATAGATGTGGGTTCTGTTTTGGAATTCAATAATAAAAAATATCTTGTGTTAGACTTTCTTGGGGAAGGTGTATACCAAGCCTACCCCACTGCCACAATTAAACTTTGTAACTCTGCTTTTCATGTATTATCAAATAGAACAAGAAAGTTAATTGGTCATGACTCAGATGGAAGACCGATTTATGATGACCAGTATGAAGTTGATTACTATGAGCCTTGCGTAGTTGAAAATAAAGTAATAACCACACAAGACAGAGGTCAAATCTTACTTCCAGAAGGACAATTAAATATAACAATTAAATATATAAAAGCAGATAACATAAAATTGGGTAGTGAATTTCAAATGTATGACGAAGTGTATGAAATTAGAGATATTGATTATTCTAAAGCCGTCAATGAAATTGGCATAATTACTCTCAATGGCAGAAGAAAAACGGGGTGATTTTATGAGTATGTATAATAATTTGCGCAAAGTTGTTACCGTTTTTCGTTACGATGAAATTTTACTTCGACTTTTGTATTATCCACCTGAAAATATAAAAAATAATATTAAAGATCCATTGGACAAATCTCTTGAGGATATGTTGGTATTGGATGAAGATTGGAGTATCCGAGATAAAAGGATATTGTTGGTTTCAAAATCTGATGATTTAGTTGACGATCCAATATGTAGGATTTATTTATATGCCGGTAGAAGAACTCCTCAGAATGGCAATTTTAAAGTTGCTAATCAGGAAATAGTTGTCGATGTTCTTTGTCACAATAACTTTGAGAAGGATTTAAGATCTATGAGAATTAGTGACAGAATTAATGAGTTGCTTGTTCATGAAAGAGTGGCTGGCATGGGTAAAATTGAATATATACATGGCAATCAAATCTCATCTCCTGTGAATTATATTGGCTATAGGCATCTGTATGAATTTGCGGTGACTAAACGATGAAGAACATGCGTGAATTTTATATTCTTGGTTTGCCTATTGAAACTGATATCGGGGAATGTAGTTTTTTATTAGTTAAAGAGTATCCAGATTATTTTATGGATTTGCAAGTTTTATCTCTAAGTAAAACTCAAATTATTTATAAGTACAGTGAAATAAATAAAGATGGAAGTTTGAACGAATTAATAAACGAATTAAATAATTCTAGTTTATTTGAGATCGCAATGGGAATTCCTGATATAACTCATGCTTACATAAGAATGTTCAATAAATCATTTAATTCAAGAGAAGTTATTAACAGTCTTAATGAAAAAAACTTTAATTATTATCGCAAATTGATCATGGAAATAAACTGCATGAAAGAAGAAGAAGTTAATCCAAATCCTGAAATTCAAAGAGCTATTGAGAGAAGTAAGCGTGTTAAAGCAAGAGAAAGTGAAAAGCTTGAATTTGCTGATATTATTTCTAGTGTAGTGGGTTATAACGGACTTTCGTATATGGATATAAACGAGTTCACAATATACCAACTTTATATGACCTATTATAGAATTTCATATATTAAAAACTATGACACTTCTACATTATTCGCAACAGTATCAGCCGATAAAATCAACATTGAAAGTTGGAGTAAGCACATAAATCTGTTTGAAGATGATAAAAACGCAATGTCCTATGGAGAGTTTAAGAAGTCAATAGCAAGTGCAGTTAGTGAGTAGATTATTTCTACTCATTTTTTTATTTATAAAAAATTAGGAGGAGAATAGATGAAATTATTAGTTATTGATACTGCTGACGTAGTAATGAAAAGAAAAAGAGATGGTCATAAATTCGTTACTGCTGAAGCTCAATTAACATCAATTTCCCAAACTTTAGGAATCAACGAAAAAATTTATGGTGGTATTGGAAATAAACCACTTGCGATCATGAAAGGACAGAAAGAAGTAACTTCTACACTTCGTAATGCATTCTATGACCAAGAGTTTCTTTCTTTAACTCAGGGCGTTGAAATTGATAAAGATGGAACAGCAACAGTTAACAAAACTGAAAAAGGTTTAACTGTAACTAAAAATGAAAATGGTGAGTTAGAAGTTACAATTTCAAATATTGCAGTAACTACTGTTACAGTACGTAATGCAAAAGGTGAATTGAAAGACGTTGAAGCTGCATCTGGGAAAGTAGTAATTCCAGATGGTCATGCAAAAGAAGGTGAGTACGTATCTGTTATCTATCTAGAGGAAGTTACAGGTGATATTGTTGAATTGGATGCTGAGAAGTTTGCTGAAGCATATACACTTGAATATCATACGATTGCTTATGATCCTGATACAAATGCCGTTGTAAAAGACATCTATATTCAATTAGATCATGTTGTACCTTCTGATGAATTTGAAATGGCTCTAGAAAACGGAAACGCTATTGCTCCAGAGGTTAACTTTGAATGTATGGCTGCTCCGAATACAACAAGTATCGGTCGTATTATTGAAGTAGAACGAGATAACACTGACACTACAACTCCCTAATGTACCCCAAAATGTAACTGTAGATTCCAAGAGTGATACCACAGTAACCATATCTTGGACTTAGTTACATATGGGGATATTCAAAGGAGGAAATTAGATTGTATAACGTTTATAAAGATGGAATTAAAGTCGATACTACAAAGTTAAAACAATACACTTTTGATAATTTAAATCCGAATACTGAATATTCATTTCAGGTCAGTATGGAAACGAATGGAAAGGAAAGTCCTTTGTCATCTCCTGTTATCGTTACTACAGACTTTTCATTAGTTGAAAGTATTAATGTTAGTGAAACTAGTGTCACTCTAGATGTTGGTGAAAAATTTCCTATCAATGTTTCTATTCTCCCAACGACTGCTGACACAAGAATTTCTTATGAAATTGATGATGATTCGATAGTTAAAATTGATGGAAACTATGAATTAGAAGGTCTAGCTGAAGGTCAAACCACTATCACATTTTTCTCTATTGCAGATCCTAGTGTATCAAAGGAAGTTAATGTTGAGGTAATGAGTCCTATTGTTGCCGTTACTTCTGTTACTTTGGACATTAATGAGATTACTATGGATGTTGATGAAACAGTTCAATTAATAGCTACGGTTAGTCCAAGTAATGCTACCGACAAGTCATATGTGTTTGAAAGTTCAAATGAGGAAATTGCTACTGTGGACAACAATGGAAATGTTGCTGCAATTGGTGAAGGCGAAGCAACGATAACAGTTAGAACTAATGATGGAGATAAAACAGACACATGTCTAGTTACTGTGTTGACACCTGAAAGTCCACCAGATAATGACGAATAAAATACATACGAGTTTAGTTTTTTGAGCAGGAAAAGGTTAGCCCCTCCCCCCTGCTCTTTTTTAATTAAAACTACGGTTTTATTGTAACTAAAAAGGAGGAGAAAAAATGGCAGTTAAAAAAAATACTGATATTAAATTTTCGGAAGTTAAAAAGAAAGCAAAAGAAACCCACGTTAAAGAGAAGTTTGAACTCGAAGACGGTTCAACTATCACATTCTATCCTGTCTTTCCTCAAACTGAAATCGAAAAGATGCTTATTGAAATTCAAAAAACACTTCAATCTAAAGGTCAGGATTTTGAAATTCAACAAGATATTTTGATGAAATTTATTGTTTTCCATTGTATTAAATATTTTACACATTTTAAATCTCAACTTACTGCTGATACTTACGAAGGCAAACTAGTAGAAATGAATGCCTTTATAGATCATGAAATCGAAGGTAAGAGTCTTTTTAATATTATCGCTGACGAAGTGTTTTTACAGAAGGAAATACATAAAGTATTTGATTTCTTAGCTAAACAAACAGGAAATCTCTTGTTTTTAAATAGTTTGGAAAAAACAGCAAAAGAACAGTTTGAAAAATTAGAGTTACAAAATCGTGATGTTATTGAAAAATTAAGTAAAAAAAGAAAGCAAATTCCAGAAGTATAAATGGAGTTGATATATAAGTGGCAACATTTGACGATTTAAAGAGTTTGGAGAAGTATCTGAACAGTAAAATCAACAGTGCCTTACAAAATGAAGTTTTTTCCGAAGTCAAAAAAACTATGCAACAGCGAATAGAAAGAGACGTATATGAAGCATACACTCCCTACTCTACTGACGGCACTACTCCACACTATCAAAGAACAGGAAAACTTAATGAATCCATTGATAAGTCTATGGAGGGTGAGAATGTTTTAGTAGTAGAAAATACTAGAAATGAGAATGGTAGAGACATAGTTAAGGTAATAGAAGAAGGTAAAGATTATGAATGGGGATATAAACGTAATCTTGATAAAGAAATTGGTTCTCGTCCGTTTGTGAAGAATACAAGAGATGAATTATCCAAGAGTAACAAGTTAGAGAGAGCGATGAAGGATGGCTTGAGAAGGCAAGGTTTGAATGTGGAATAATTAAATATTAAATTAACGTTAGTTTAATAAACTAGATTGATTGAAACAGGTAACACGACTGATCATCGTGTATTTCTCCCACCTTTCGGAGAAGCCTGTTTCTTTTTTTATGTACTTAGAAAGGTAACAGTGGAAGGTGTGGTAAATTTGTGTGATACATTTTATCATTGGGAAATTGATGATGAAAGTGGTTTTAGAAAATTAATTCTTGATTATACACATTCAAACATTACGGAGTGTTTCAGAATGAAATTTTGGAACGGTAATACTAGAATTTGCAGTAATTGTAGAAAACAACTTCCAGAAAATACATATTTTTTTGCATCCGGAGGAAAAAAATTACATCACTATTGTAAATTGTGCGAAAGAGCTCCTTCATATGGATGGGGAAGAACTTATAATAAAGAGTTGAATGAAAATGGATTTCACTACTGCAATAAATGCGATAGAATCTTACCATTGAATATTTTATATTTTCAGAGGACTAATGGTAGATGTAATAAAACAGGCTTCAGTAGCAATTGCAAAGAATGCATGGAGAAAGAAAGTGGCTTTGGAGTTTCAAAAATAAATACCTGCGATCAAATTAAAAGAAAAGAAGGTTACAAAATTTGCTCAAATTGCCATATTGAATATCCAGATGATCCAGTATACTATTTTAATCGAAAAGATAGAGTTAATGGTACTACAATTTGTAAAAAGTGTAAGGGTTTTAAAACAGGAATTCAGCGTTTAAATAAAGTATTAAAAGGTTTTATTCCTGAAGGATATAGATATTGTAATCCATGCGGAAGATTATTACTGGAAGATGAGTTTTTAAGCAATGGAATGTGTAGGGAGTGTACTCTACCTAGGAGACAGAAATATAATCAAAGACCTGAAGTAAAAGAAAGGCTTAGACTTGCTAGACAGAAAAGAAGGAGCATAGAAAAACAAGTTGTCTATGATTTGTCAATTGAAGACATTGAGGCTATTTTTGCGATTTTTGATAATTCTTGCGCATATTGCGGTATGAATCAAGAAAAACATTTTGAAATTTTTAATCAAAATTTACATTGTGATCATATCCATCCTTTAAATGAAGGTGGATTTTTCATTTTTGGGAATGTAATACCTTCTTGTAAACCTTGTAATACGTCTAAAAATACCAAAGATATTTTTTCATTCTATGATTATAATGAAAAGTTTGCGTATGAAAGATTGGAAAAAATATTGAATTACATAAATAAATTTATACTAAATATTGAATAACTTCTAGGAGGTGAAACAGATGAGTAAGATTGAAAAGAATATGCTTAGAGAGCGTGCAAAGAAATTACCTGATGTTACTGATGAAATGTGGCAGCAAGTAAATGATGATTATAGAAATTTAGTTGAAGAATTTATTTCTGTCCAATCTCATAGTCCTCAAACTAAGAAACAATATAAGTCGTCTTTACGGCAATTTGGATGGTTTATCTATCAATCTATGAATGATAAGCCTTTATACAAAATTACAAAAAGAGACTTTTTAAGATACTTAAGTTATTTAAGAGATGATAGAAAAATGTCATCAAGTGGAATGAATTTAAAGAAAGCAACTGTTTCTAGCCTATGTAATTATATTGAAAACGTAGTGGCAGATGAAGATAAAAACTACAAAACCTTCAGAAACTTTACAAGGGGCTTGCCAGCAATTCCACGTAATAGAGTTTACGATAAAGTAAAAGTTACATACGATGAGTACCAAGAAATGATGAAAGTATTAGAATCTGATGAGAATTATCTAGGAATGGCATGGTTAGGTACTGCATTTTTAGTGGGAGCAAGACGTTCTGAAATTATTCAATTCAAAACCGAGATCCTTAATTATAAGATTCCAGATGGTCAGAACTATGTGCTAAGTCATATTGTTAGAGGTAAAGGTTCTTCTGTTGACGGTAAACCATTAGAGTATATGATTCCATTAGATGTATTACCCTATTGGAAGAAATGGATTGAATCTAGAGGTTACGAAAGCGAGAATATTTTCACTACAAAGTATGGTGGTGAAATTCGACAGATGTCATCAACTTGGGCTGATAACTTTTGCACTGAAGTTCTAAGTAATATTTTAGGTAGGAGAATTAATGTTCACATATTTAAAAACAGTTGTATTACTTATCATCTTGAAAATGGTGTAGATATTTCTCTGGTATCTAAGTTCATAGCCCATCACAATGATATTTCGACTACTTCAATCTATGATTTAAGAGATTTTGAAGACGAAAAGAATGGGATTTTCAGTTAACATATATTCAAATTATATAATTATATAAATAAAATATGATTTAATTTCAACCTAAAAGAACTGTCATTCAATGTGTCAGTCCGTACAACTGGCACCCCCTTTTTTTTCATAACGGCAATATCAAGAAAACACTTTAACAACAATTTTTATCACACAACTGACTTACATATCTCACCAAATTCCTACAACTTTCCTCCTATCAAACTCTCAATATGGTATAATATGGGGAAAGATTGGGGGTGAAAGAATGAGCGATCAACAGGAAGTGAAATTTATAGATCCTATAGAAATATCATATGGAAATTCGGTACAATCTTTAAAAGATATAAAAAATAAACTATATAATCATGATGAAGACTCGAAAAAGAAACTTAAAAATTACCTAGAATGGATAACATTAAAAACTGATTTAATTAGAAATGAAAACACGTTTTCCATTCCAAAGGAAAAAGAGAATTTCATAAGACGTTCCTATGTTCATTGGATACACTTTGGTTTTAATGTTGGCAATGAATTTGGTGGACATCATCCAGCAGTGATATTAAAAGAAACGGGTAATAGTATTTTTGTTCTTCCTTTGTCAAGTGGGAAAATCCCACCTTCAAAGAAAAACAAGGATTACTGTGTAGAGATTCCTCATGTGTTTGATTTGGCAGCAATTCCAAGATGGGCAAATGTGTTGCGAATCGTTTGTGTTAGCAAAATGAGGATTGATTTTACTTCAAGACATGGAAGAATCAAAGGAAAAATTATGGACAATATATCAAATGCAATGAATAAATCTGGCATAATTGTCTAGGTAAATGTTGACATATTGTCCGAATTTCGGTATATTTATTACAGATAGTTATGAGAGAGGTTTTACCTCTAGTGAATCGTTTGAGAAGGTGAGCGTTTTTTATACATAGCTTGCCTTAGTGATTGTAAAGACCTCCTTTCTTGTGGCTGGAGGTCTTTTTCATTACCCAAAACTTAATATGTAGATAGAAAAACTCACTTCAAATTAATGGAGTGAGTTTTTGTGTTTATATATGACAAATACTTTTCAACAGAATTTTTAAGAAAAAAGTAGGAATTAAAAGATTTTACTAGAATTTCATATAGTATTGACTGAATCTGCACAAGTTTTGACAGTTCTGAACAGTTATTGACATTTTTAGATTGATAGTTTAGGATATTTTGGTATAATTTAGATAGAGGAAAAAATAAAGATTGTGACTAATATGTACAGATAATACATATTAAAGGAGCGATCTTAATTGTGCAATAAGGGGGAGAAACTTATGGCGAAACCTATTGAAGCTACTCCAGTTTTAAAGGGTAAAGATCTTATTAATTTTACAATGTCGCTTAAAAAGAAAGACTCTTTAAAAAGTAAACAAAAAAGACAGTCAGCCCTAGAGATGTTAAAAAAAGCGACTCAGAGATAAGGTAGTAATTATATGAAATATCTTGAAACTGGTGAATATGAGATAATATTAGAACATACTAAAATTGTTCCATTTTCTAAAGAATATAATTTGGAAGAATTTAATTGTGGCGAAGAAGATTATAATCTTTTTCTTGTGAATGATGCGGAATATTATATATCTAATGGCATTAGTTCGGTGCATTTATTAATCCATAAAGATACTGAAAGTATTATTGGATATTTTGCACTGTTAGCTGATGCCTTTCTATTGGACAAAGATGAGAAAGAACGATTGAAATTAGATATCCCTTTCAGTTCTGTTCCTGCAATGAAAATTGGGAAATTAGCTGTTTCAATAGAACATCAGGAGTATCATTACGGATCATACCTTTTATACATGGCATTAGGATATGCTGCAAAATTAGAACTTAATGGGATTGCGTGTAGATTTCTTACAGTAGATGCTGATATTGAGTTTAGAGAAGATACCCCTCGCTTCTATGAAAGTAATGGATTTGTTCGTAATCAACATAAGCAGCAAAAGAGAAAAAAATCGGTAAGTATGAGATATGATTTGTTCGAATAATTGAATACATAATAAAAATTCCACAGAAAAATACTGTGGAATTTTTGTGTTTATTTGTCATCAGGTAGATTAATGTCAATTCTATATGGTTCATTATTGTCTGCGACTTTTAGGTTGGGGTGTTTTTGTGGGGTTAGATCTTCCATAACTCGTTTTTTCTCCACATGATTTTCTAAGACAGTGACAACATAATTACTTATACTTCTATTATTAGCAACAGCCAAGTTGCGGATTTTAGCTTTAAGATCTTTTGAAATGATAACAGTAAGTCTTTCATTGCTATCTGAGATACTCATTTGTACTCCCCTTTTCAAGATTAATATATTATTCAGTATACACTATCGAATAGTTAATATCTACACTATTTATAAACTTTTTAGAAATTATAGATATACTATTGACAAAAGGTTTATAAACCCTTTATTATAAGTTTAACAACAATTTGTAATACATAAAATTACAAACAATTAAAGGGAGCGATATAGTATGAAACCATCAGTATTCGCAGAAATGACCGTATTATTCGAAGTGCCTGTGTGTGAACCACTAGACGAAATGAGTTTACTCGAAGGCGCTTATAAGATTTCGGATGAAATGACAAAAAGTGTTAGTATTTTAATTGAAAATGTAACCGGTGAGAAAATATTAGTTAAGGGTAAGGATTGGAATACGGATATTAAAGGAATTTTTGATGAAGATGGTAACTTGGTAGATTGATTGATACATAGAATTTTGGATATTGTTTTTAACAGGCAGTCGTGCAACAGTCTGATCAATTGTGAAGAAAAGTGAAGATCACTCCCTACACTTCGCCTGCCTGATATTCTTTTTTTAGGGAGTGTAGTAGAAATGGAGTGATGAACAAATGGTAATGATACCCAATCAAATAGTAGAAGTTACTTGGGGAAGCAAAAATAAAAAATGGTTTGAGGAAAAAGGATATTTATATAATGGAATAGGACAAAAATTTAAAGTTAGAGCAGAAGATTTAATGTTAAATTCGAGTGTAAGAGTAGAATATGAATGTGACAAAGGAGAATGTAAAAATAAATTCATTAAAAGATATCACGATATTAATGTCACACTAGAGAAATCTAATAGAATATTATGTAAAGATTGCTCCTATCAAGAAAGATCTCAGAACACAATCAATAAACACAAAGTCAATCAGTCAAATTATAATGAAGTAGAATTATTTGATAAAATTTTGAATAAAGAAAATAATAGATTCCCAGATGGATTTGTTCAAAATATCACTATCAATCAAGCAAAAAACATTGTACTTCATTTAATAGAATATTTAATAAAAAATAATTACATAAAAAACATGAATGAAGCAAAATGTTTTTTAACTCAAAAAAACTTTGTTAAATTTCATATTGGTAGTATAGCAGATCGTTTCGGAATAAATACACTCCTGAAAGAGGTATTTGAAGGAAGTTACGAACCGTGGGAATATAACATGGTGGATGATGGCTATTGGGAGAATTATGAACATACAAAAAATGCATTCTATTGGTTTATGAATAAACTCATTGAGGATGGTACTATCGAATCCATAGATAATTTACCGAAAATATCTTATCATAAAAAATTAAGAGAATATCAAATTAGTGGAATGGTTAAGAGGTTTAATGGTAGTTTTTCTGAATTGGCTGTTTTTGTTGATCCAGATAGATTCAAAAAATGGTTTTTTAATGTGCCAAAAAATTACTATAAAAATGATGAAAATATTAAAGAAATGATGAATTGGTTTATTGGTAAATTATTTGAAGACAAAGTTGTTACACAAATAGATGACATACCATTGATTGCAAATAGAAATATCTTCGAACGATATAAATTAGGTTCAATGTTAGCGCATTGTTTTCAATTATCTCCCTATAATGCAATGAATTTTATGTATCCAAATAGATGGAAAAGATGGGAATTCAAACATGTCCCAAATGATTTTTGGAATGAACCTAGTAATCTCAGGGACGCACTAATTTGGTTTATTGAACAATTGATTAGGGATAAAATAATTTCAGATGTTAGTGAAATTACTAATCATAATATTAATAAGTTGCTAAGTAAGTACAAACTTACCACTTTGGTAGCAAAATACGACATTCCTTTTATGTTAACTATGATTTATGGCAAACAAATTAAATACACTAGTTACTACAAAAGAATTAGTGATATTGACGATACAAAATTAGATTCGATTGAAGAAAAGCAAGTGCATGATATACTATTAAGAAACTTTCAAAGAGTCTATAAGCCGAAAAATAGAAATAGTTCGGAGTTCAAGAATAAGAATGAATCATATCTTCCTGACTGGATCATTAATGATGAACTGATTGTTGAGTATTTTGGTTTATATCTTGAAAAGCCAGAAACAGATTATATGAAGAATTATAAAAAGAAAACTCATAGAAAGATTAAATATTACAACAAATTAAAAAAATATAACTTCGTACCCTTATTCCCAGATGACCTTCACAATAATTATAAGGGTTTAAAAAGTAAATTTAAAGAAATAAATATCAATATAGTCGTCTAACCAAACACTTATATAACTTTTTCATCAAAAAATATTCCACAGTGGAAGAAAAATGGTATAATTTAGATAGAAATAGCATATAATAGATACCACTTTTTCAAGGAGGTGTCCGTTATATGTCTGAAAAGGAGGATGAAAAAATGGCTATACCACAAGAAAGATTAAAAGTTGATAATGCTTTACGAAAAGAAATGATAAAAAAAGCATCAAAGAAAATCAATCAAAGATATGATAAAGCATTGAAATTAATCAGCAAAAACTAGTATGGAATTTTACTATCTAGATCCTGAAGATATTAGATATTTGCATGATGAAATGATTGAAGAATATGGTGGAATTTATGGTGAAAATGAATCAGGAATGATAGATTATATGGCTGATAAGCCAAAACAGTATTTATTTGAACAAGAAATCTATCCTGATTTATTTCAAAAAGCAGCCGTTTATTTGGAAGGGTTCGCAACCCATCAATATTTTTGTGACGGAAATAAACGAACAGGTGTTAAATGTTGTCTTACATTCCTTCTCATTAATGGATATGAATTAATAGTAGAAGATTATGATTTATATAAAATCACATTAGAGGTTGCCAATAAGAGAATGGATATAGATGAAATAACTCAATGGCTTGAAAGTAATTGTGTAAAAAATTTCTCTGGGATATAAAGTCGTCTGAAATATATTTTTGACGACTTTATATTATCCTCAAAAAAACAATATTGTTCGTATGCGAAAAGGAGGAATAAGATATGCCTGCTGTTCAAAAAATAGCGTCTATAAGAAAGCTTAAACGCAATAGAACTACCCTGCTTTCCTCTGCAAAAGAAAAAGATATTAATTTACTAAATCAAAGAACGAAATCTAGTAGAAGTTTGAGTAATTTTTGGGGAGTGAGCAGCATATGCAAAGAGAAAATATAGAAAAAACTTACTCTGAAACTTTTAAGAGGATTAGAAACAAAATACAAGATCAAATGAAGAAGAAAAATATAACTTATGATGATATTTTGAAATTAATTAAAGAAGATACTGGTAGGTAGACATTTTGAACCAGTTAAGTCGTTTATAAATAGACGGCTTTTTATTTTTGTCTAAATCTAATATAATGGGATTATAATACTCTGTTGGGAGTTGATTCCATAGTGATGAAGAGATCTACAGCTTGGTTATTCTTAATTTTATTTTTTTCTTTGATAATATTGGGAATTTTATATTCCAAATTTATTTTTATTGCTACAAGCTTTTTCTTCTTGATAATGTTACTGTTTACTTCGTCAAAAAATCAAAAGCGCTTTAAGGCTGAAACTGAAAAATTTTTCAATAAAGCATTTCAAGAAAATGATTTTATACCTGATAAAAGTACACTTTTATTTGATTCAAAATATGCAATCGCACTTAATGAAAAAATGGGTAAAATTGCTATTTTGAGTAGAGAAAACTTGTCTGATGAATTTAATTATAAAGAAATTGAGTTTAGAGATATTATAGAATCTAAGGTAATTAAGAATAATGAAACAATTACTTCTTCATCATTTGGATCGCAAGTCACAAGAGGAATTGTCGGTGGAGTAGCCCTTGGTGGGTTGGGAACTTTAATTGGCGCTACCACAGGCAAAACAAATTCTAAAGAAAAAATAAAAGAGCTTTCACTGGAAATTGTCATAAATGATTTATTGAATCCTAGAGTTGTAATCCCATTTTATAAAAGTGACGTAGGTTTGGATGTCCTTAATGAAAATTCTAAAGCTATTATAAATACAATTGAAGATTGGTATCGTTCCCTCACTGTGATTATAGAGAGGAACAAAAGTATGAGAAGTGTCTAGTCATTTAGACACTTCTTTTTATTTTTTTAGAAAGGAGTGTCTAAATGACTAACAACGATCTAAAGATTAGAATTGTTGCCGGTTTAAATGTGGGAAAATCTATAGGTGAGATTAATGACCATATAAAAGCATTGGAAAAAAGCGTAAAATCGTTAAATTTGAAAATTCAAGTGGACGATAAAGTCTTGCAAACTCTCACAAAGTTTAACGATCAAGTTAAGAAGATTGGTCAGTCGGCTGTAAATACTAATAAAGTAATAGAGCAGATGACAATGCAAGATGGCACTAAGGTAACTCGAACTTATTTCAACGGAATGAAAAATGAATTTTCACAGATCGTAGAAGGTGCTAAAAATGCGCAATCATCTTTAGGTCAAGTAAATAATAGCCTGAACAATCAAAAAAAAAGTGTTGAAGAGTTAACGAAAGGTTATTCCCTCTTAAGTGAACAGATCCGAAAAACAAATAAAGGCTCAGTAAAAGACGTTACAAGTAAATATATAAATGAACAAGGTAATGCAAGAGTTATTAAAACTGATAGTCAAGATAACGTAATAAGCATCAAAGATATTAATAATTATAAAGTTTTAACACAAGAACAAGATAAAGCTAGAAAATCTCTTCAAGAGCTATGGCGCACTGGAAAACTAACAAAAGAGGAATTAAAGGGGTTAGCGAGAAGTGTTAACTTATCAAGTTCAGTCAAGCAAATAGAACAATTAAATAAAAGTATAAAAAATTTAAAATTTAATGATATTTTAAAGCAGCAGCAAAACAACTTGATACAGGGTTTTCAAAAGTTATTTGATCAAGGAAAAATTGGACAATCAACTTTTGAAAAATTTAATAATTCAATTAAAAGCACAAGAAATATTCAAGAATTAGATAAGATTCAACAGAAATTACAACTGGTCACTAGCAGTGCAAACAACAAACAACTTCAGCAAAAATTAATAAGTGATGCTCAAAATTTAATAAAAACCCATTCCAAAACAGCAGATACTCAAGGACTTATTAAATATATACAACAATTAGAACGTATACCAGTAAGCGCAAGAAATGCAGCAAATGAATTAAGCAAGGCAAAGACACAATTAAAACAATTTCAAGATGCTGCTAGAGAATCAGCCAGATCTTCAATGACAATCATGGATGCTTTCCGTACAGCAATGGTGAATTTTTGCCGTCTACAGTGGTGACACTGTAGATTACTAGTGGGGAAAATCGGTGAAGTCTAAGTTATTAATAATTAAATTAATAATATGATAATACCGAGAGGGCTATCATCAATAGTCTTTGTAACGCATAGAAGGTGAGCGGTATGAGAGCAAAAATCCTTCCACGAGTCTCCACCATCTCAAAGAGATGAAAATATATGCTGAACTCATTTGGAAACTATGAGAATCTAAGGATAAAAAGCCTTAGAGGTAACATAATTGGAAATTTCCGGTATGGATGGGAGCAACTACAGCCTTCTATGGGTCATTAAGATCGCTACAGTCAACTATTGGAATCATCATAGAGATCGATACACGTCTCACTAATTTGAAAAAAGTCATGGACGAAGATACCAATTTTGAAAATGTCATGGATAACGCTAGAATTAGTGCGGAAAAATTTGGAAAATCACTCCGTGAGACACTAGATGCATACACGGAGTTTGCTCGCCAAGGGTATAATGAGCAAGATTTAATTAATCTAGGGGAAGCAGGTTTAATCACCTCTAACGTAGGGGAGATTTCAAGCGCTCAAGCAGCACAATTTCTCACTTCGGCTATGGTACAGTTCCGTCTCGAAACCAAAGAGTCAATGAAAGTTATCGATGCATGGAATAATGTGTCGAATCGAAATGCAACTACAGTTGAGAAGCTAGCATCAGGGATGGCTAAAGCAGGGGCAACGGCAAATGCGTTTGGGCTTGATATGGATGAGCTAAATGCAATCATCGGAACAGTAACTGCTGCTACTAAGCAATCAGGGAATGAAGTGGGAAATTTTGTGAAAAATGTTTTACCTAGGTTGCTTGGGAAGCCAGCACAAGAAGCTCTTAAGTCAATTGGTGTTGAATTTATTGACGCTAAAACTGGCGATATGCGACATGTAATAGATATTTACGCAGATGTAGCTGATAAAGTCAAAGAAATTTCTAGAGTTGAAAAAGCAGCGGTTATGGAAGGGTTAGCTGGCAAGTTTCATATTTCAAGACTTACAGCGTTAATTGACAATTGGGATATTTTCGAAAAACAACTCAATGATTCTAGGGACAGTTTAGGTTCTGCTTCTGCTGAAAACGAAGAGTATATGAAATCTTTAGAAGCTAGAATAAATCTTATGAATCAGCATCTTGAAGAATTAGCATTAACATTCGGTGAAAGTTTTATTACAGAGTCTTTCATTCAATCCCTTGAAGGAGTTAAATCTTTAACATCTGGAGTAGGTAATTTAGTAGAAATTGTAGGAGGTCTACCTTTAGTATTAGGGCTTGCTAGTTTTACTATAATGGCATTCAGCAAAAGTATGAAAGCCACTTTAATTGAAACTAGATTACTAAATGGAGCTTTTACAACATTAGGAATTACATCTAAAGCTTTAAAAGGGATTCTATTGTCAACTGGAATTGGAGCAATTGCAGTAGGAATAGGAATGGGGTTAGATTTTCTTTTACGCAAAATGGGTGAAACCAGACAAAGTGTAGAAGAATTTGAAAGAAAAAACAGGCAATTGTCTGAAAGTTACCAAAGAAATGAAAAGGACATTCAATTACTTGCTGAAAGATATGAATCTTTAAGTAGTAAAATAAATAACACGGACTACTCTGTAGAAGATCTTAGTGAATTTAATTCAGTAAGAAATCAACTAGCAAACCTTATGCCGGAATTAGTTATAGGTGAAGACCAATATGGTAACAAAATAATTGGAACAAGTGATAAAGTTAAAGCTCAGATAGCATTAATAGAAAAACAAATTGAGTCGCAAAAAACGCTGAATGCTTTAAAAAAGCAAGAAGAGTCTCAGGAGTCTTTAGATTCTGTCCAGAAAAGTATTGAAGACACTGAAAAAAAATTAAAAAATATCTTAGAACAGAACTGGTTTGAATTCTTAACAGGTTTTGATAAAAATGCTTTTTTGGGTAGAAATATTGATGAAGTAATTGAAAAATATGATAAATTAAATGAAAAGATAGGAAAAGGTAATGAGTTAAGCTTTTTTGAGCAACGTGAATATAACAAACTTAAAAGTGTTGTCGATGAATATAAAATGTATGAAGCTGAGTTAGTTAATTTTAAATCAGTTTATCAATCAGCTTTAATGGAAATGATTGATTCAAATGTAAAACTGAATGGAAGTGTAAGTGATACAACAAAAGGAATAATTAATGATTTTTCTTTGTTTGTCGCTACTTCTGATATGGCTTCTACAGAGATTAATAATGTTTTTAATTCTATTTTAACTTCTCTACATAATGCAGATTTTACAAATGTTTTAAAAACTTATGGTGATGCAGTTAAGACATATCAAGATAAGATTAGTCAAGGCTTCGATCCAAAGGATCTTGAAAAATATAAAGATGCAGTAAATGATTCGTTTGCAAGTGTGAAAGATGCTTTGATTAATCTTCTTCCAAAAGATACTGATAAGAATATTATTGATGGGATTGCAAATTCACTTTCACAGTCGGCAACAAGTGCCCTAATAGCTTCTCTAGACTTTGAAAAACTATCTAAATCTACTGGCAGAAGCACTGAAGAATTAAGAGCTGCTATGCTAATGGCGATTGATACAGGAGAGTCTTTTATTGATTTGAGTGACGCCACCGAAGAAGCAGCCGATTCAGCAGATAAATTTGCTGAAGCTTACGATAATGCCGTTTCGTCAATATCAGATCTTAACAAGTTTTTAGATGAATTATCTGAGTCTCATCAACTTTCTGCTGATTCTATTGGGAAAATTCTTAAAAACTATCCTGAACTTTTAGCATATATGCATGACGAATCAGCATTGATTGATCAAATTAAATTAAAAATTGCTGAAGAAGAGAAAGCTGCACAAAATGCAATCTACAATAAAATTAAAGATAGTGAATCATATTTTAAAACCTTATTATCGAGTAATAAAGCCTATTTTGATAATTTGGCAAAAATGTACAATGTTGATCTTTCAAACGCTAAAACATTGGCTAATGCTAAATTAGAACTTGAGCAAGGCTTATTAAAGACTCTGGCAGGAGCATGGGCTAAATATTTTCAAATCCAAGCAGATGGTACAGCAGCCATTAGCGATCAAACAGTTAGAGCAATGATGGCTGGCGCTATTGACAGCAACGAAACACAACAAATACTCGCTAAACAAAAATCACTAAATGATGCTTTGAAATCCATGTCAGCATCCCTAATGAATATTTCTGTTGGTTCAATATCAACTAAAACAAGTTTTGATAATTTATCCAAATCAACTTCCAAATCTGCAAAAGAAACTGAAAAACATACATATGTAACAGATAAATTCCGTCAAGCACTTGAAAAGTTAAATTTTGAACTCGAAAAACAACAAGCTATTCAGAAGAAATTTCCTGAACACTCAAAGCAATATCAAAGCGCACTTAAATCAGAATTAAAATTACTCGAACAAAAGAAAAAGTTACTTGAAGATCAAGCTAAATCACTAGATAAGCAAATTAAATCGGGTAAAATTCAACAAACAGGAATTATTTCAAGCAGTTCATCCGTTTCTACGTCATCAAGTAAAGGTTCATATTCTGGTCAATATGCATCCTATATCAATAAAGCTGCATCAACTTATGGCGTTGATCCAAATTTAATTGCAGCTATCATCAAAGCTGAATCAGGCTTTAATCCTAAAGCAAGATCTCATGCTGGCGCAATGGGATTGATGCAATTAATGCCTGCCACAGCTAGAGGTCTAGGAGTTAAAAATGCTTACGATCCATATCAAAACATCATGGGTGGAACAAAATACATTGCACAGCAACTGAAAGCTTTTGGGGGATCAATAGAAAAAGCCTTAGCAGCTTATAATGCGGGACCCGGCAATGTTAGAAAATATGGAGGCATACCTCCTTTTCCAGAAACGCAAAAGTATGTCCCAAAAGTATTGAATTACTATAAACAGTATGGTGGAAAATCTGGCTCTGTAACTACAAGCAATTTATCTAAAGATGTAGCAAACAATTTATCAGCAATCGATCAAGCAAAATCTGATTTACTTTCATTGAAAAGTGATATTGAATCCGTTAAGCAGGAAATTGAACAAGCTCGTCATAATATTATCATGGCGCAAGTTGCACAGTATGATTATCAAGTAGATTACCAAAAGAAAGTTGCAGATCGCCTAGAGTTATCAACCTATCACCTATCAACCAGTTCTAAGGCTTATCGTGATGAGTTGGAAAAACAAAGAGATGCCCTTATAGAAAGACAAAAATTAATTGCGAATGAAGAAAAACAAATTCGCAAATTAATGGAAACAACTCAAATGTCTACGACAACTAGAGCAGAGTTAAGGGCAAAACTTGACGAACTGTACGAAGAAAGATTTGCGAATGCAGCACGCAGAGATGAAGTATCACTTAGAATTATCAACTCTCTGACACAAGAGTATACAGAGAAAATAGATAAATTAAACTTTGCCTTAGAAAAAAATACTAAACTGCAAAATTTGTATATTGAAGGTACGAGCGAACATGAAAAATTACTCGAAGAAGAAATTAAATTAACACAACAAAAACAAAAATTAATTTTAGAGCATATACAAGCACTAGAAAAGCAGTTGTTAGTGCAAAGTTTAACCATTGAGCAACAAAAAGAGCTACGGAAGACAATTGAAGATTTATCTCTTCAGTATATCGAACTCGAAAATTCAATAAAAAATAGCACAAAAAGAATTACAGATGACACAATAGATATCCTCAAAAAAGCATACGAGAAGCGCAGAGATATCGAAATGAAAGCTATTGATCAAGAGTTGGAACAACTTGAAAAAGCCTTTAATGAAAGAATGAAAATGTATGATGAAGACTTAAAGGCTTACGAGAGAATTATTAATGCAAAATTAAGACTAATTGATGATCAATACAGTGAAGATGAATTTAACAGAGAACTAGCAAAAATGCAAAAAGAAGAACAAAAAATTCGTGAAAGAATTAATGTTCTTATGTTGGATGACTCTCAAGAAGCTATCGCAAAAAGAAAACAGCTTGAAGAAGAATTAGCAAATTTACAGGATCAAATTAGACAATTTCAATATGATCGTTCTGTTAAATTAAGAAAACAAAGCTTGCAAGATGAATTAGATAATTATAAAGATACTATTGATGAACAGAAAAAGTCAGAACAGAAAAAATATGACTCCACTAAAGAAAGACTTGAAAAAGAAAAAAGAGAAATCGAATACCATTACAATGAGTTATTGGCAAATGAGAAATACTTCAATGATTTACGTGATCAATTAATGAACGGTAATATTGAAGGAATGAAAGAAAAACTTGGTGATTTCTTAGACTTCTTTAAATCTCAAAATGAAAGTGTTATCAAAGAATTAGGTATGAGTTGGCAAGAACTTCAAAACATGATTTCTAGAATCATGGACATGCAGAATAATATTGGGAATATCGGTTCAGGCGGCTCAGGTGGAAATAATGGAGGTTCAAAGTTTGATCCTTCTGATCCTGAAAGAATTGCAGCATGGGAAAAATATATTAACAATAAAAAATTATACGATAACGCTACTAATGCAGAAAAACAAAGGCTTAATGCAGAAAATGAAGAGTTACGTAAAAAATGGGGTTTCATGGATGGACATTGGCGCTATCTCCAACATTACGACATTATTGATGGACAGCAAAACTCAGACACGTCTGCAAGATTGTATGCTTGGCATAGATACCTCAACAATAAAAAAGTTTACGAACTAACAAATGATCCTGCTAGAAAAAAAGAGCTACATGAAGATAATGAGAGAATACGTCAAAAGTATGGATTCCCAGATGGGCATTGGTCTGAATTAGAAAAATTAAAAGTATATCATGACGGTGGAGTTGTTGGTGGCAAAGGAAGTAGACTTGCATCTTTAATTGATAAGCTTTCGACCATAAAACCAAATGAACAATTTGCAAAGTTATTAAACGGAGAAGTAGTTCTAAATGATAATCGATTGCAAAATCTCATTGGACATTTGACACCTAAAATTGGCATTCCTGCTCTCTCCCCTACTTCAACAGCAACAGGGGAAATTAATCTTGGAGGTATACACATAGAGAATTTTAATGGTTCAAAACAACAATTGAACAAACTAGGAAACGACATTTCAAATTTAGTTAACAATTTAAAGGTTAATGGAAAAATGTGAGTGAGGAGATATTCTTCTCACTCTTTTAATTGGAGGTGAATAAATGACAATTAGTGAATCATTAGGTTTCACCTATAACAATATTCATTCAAGTGAGTTTGGATTAATTAAGATTTCTACAAGTTCAGGACTCTTTGATGAATCCTTTCTTCCCAATCGCTCTATTATTGAAGAGAAAATATTTGACAGAGACGAACCATACTTCTTTGGGTTTGAATATGAACCTGCTGAAGTACCAGTATCATTCTATTTTGAAGATAAGTGGAATGAAGTAAAAATAAATAAGATAGTTAATTGGCTAGTTCAACCTTATTATTGCCCCTTATATTTTGATACTGATACAAGTAGGATATTTTATTGTGTATATCATGGAGATCCTAGAATACTTCACAATGGATTAAAAAATGGATATGTCAATATTACCATGCGGTGTAACAGTGCTTTTTCATATACTCCTGTATATAAAAATTCTTTCATAGTTGATACAGAATCAGAACCTATGAATATAGAAATAGCAAATATTGGTCACAAAATATCTTATCCAATAGTAATAATTGAAAAAATTGGTGATGGAGATGTCTCGATAGTCAATTATTCAAATGGAGGCATTGAGTCAAAAATTATTGATTTATTAGATAAAGAAATTGTTGTTATTGACTCATTTAATGAAGAAATAACAACAGATTTAGAGCATGTATATAGGTATGGAAACTTTAATAATAATTTCTTAAAATTTGTTACCGGTATTAACAGGTTATCCGTTAAAGGAAATTGTAGAATCACATTCGAGTATCAATCAAAACGGTATATTTAAGGTGGTGATTTGATTGATTGAGTACATAGAGCCTGAGTTGCTACCAAAGCTAACTTTGGAAATCAACAAACCTAATAGAACTCCTATTGGAATACTAAAAGAAGCTTTTAATAGAAGACAAAGAATCAAATTAGGACAAATCAATGAGATTGGTTTTACAATACCGTATAAAGTGGAGCGTAATCACATATTAGTTGATAATCCAAATATAAAAAAATTAAAATCTCAATATCATATAAAGGCTACTTTTGATGAGCAAGAAGAATGGTTTGTCATATCAAACTTAACTACTTCTTATGATGAAGATGGAAAAGCATTTTTAAATGTTGAACTCAAAAGTCTTGGATATCAATTAAGAAACAAAAAAATACGCACATGGGCTGGAGTATTGATTAATGGTGAGTATAGAAAAGAATCGCTTAATGCACAGCAAGTAACAGAAAACTTACTCTCCACTTCTGCTTGGTCGATTGACTATATTGATTCTGAATTTCTCACAAAATATCGTTCGTTTGATTTCAGCAATATTACTGTTTTAGATGCTCTCTTTCAAGTAGCTGAAACTTTTGGAGCAATTATTAAATGGAATACGATTAATAAATCAATTAGTCTTATAAAACAAGAGTCTGCCGGAATTAATAAGGGATTCAGGATTTCAGAAAGAAAATACTTAAAATCATTAACTAAAGAAGAGCAATCAGATTCCATTGTTACTGTTTTAAAAGTATATGGGAAAGACGGCTTATCTATTAATGAAGTAAATCCACTTGGAACTGATTATTTAATGGATTTAAGCTATTTTATGTACCCTTTCCGTAGAGATGAAAATAAAAATGTAATAGAGCCTAGTGAGTTTATGAGTGATGATTTATGTAACGCCCTACTTGACTATCAAGATGTTATAGAAGCTAACAGGGGAAGATTTCAGAACTACCTATCTCAAAAAGAAGACTTATTGACGGAATTAATTAATAAAGAAAATGAATCATTTAATCTTGAAACAGAGCTACAAATAGTATTAGAACTTATTGATGTTAAACAATCTCATGGGCAGAATGCCTCGGAAGAATTAGCACGTAAGGCAGCTCTTGAATCGCAAATTACATCTATAGATACTGAAATTAATCAATTATATTCTCAAATCAACTCAATAGATGTAGAAATTTCTAATTTAAAAAATGAATTATCACTAGATAGTAATTTTACAAAACAACAACTTATTGAATTAGATGATTATCTGATCGAAGATACTTGGGAAGATCAAAATTATACCGATGCCAATGACCTATTAACAGATGCAGAAAAGGTATTTGAAGAATTAAAAAAGCCAAAAGAGATAATTACAACTAATATTGTCAACATATATAAAATTCTAGAGGGAAAACAGGATTGGAAAAAGGTTACAATTGGAGATAAATTCTTCATAAATGTTGAAAGATTAGGAATAGATGTAGAAACACAACTTATTGAATTAGAAATAGATCATGATAGTACAGATATTACTGTAACAATAGCAAACACAAAAGATATAGAGCGTGATGAGGATAAACTTTCAAAAATACTATATAAGTCTATTTCAACAACAAACACGGTTGACATGAATAAATATAAATATGATCAAATCAACAATGTTAAAACCGCAGTAGATGACATCTTGGAAGGTAAATGGAATCCTGCCACTAATGGTATTAATGCAGGTTA
Organism: Robertmurraya siralis; assembly: GCF_005502275.1. GTDB lineage: Bacteria > Bacillota > Bacilli > Bacillales > Cytobacillaceae > Robertmurraya > Robertmurraya siralis. Next base: position 146,906 of record NZ_SWLZ01000004.1, on the reverse strand, counting down.
CAATAATTCAGTCATTACAGATCGTAGAGGCATAACTATTTATGATAGTGACGATCCTCTGAAGTTTATTAGACAGAATAATGGAATGATTGGCTTCACTAACGATGGTGGGCAAACTTTCAAATTAGCACTTGATGCTACAGGAGTTTATGCAGAAACACTGGTTGGTCAAATTATGATTACTGAGCATCTTTATATTGAAAACATATCTGGCAAATACACATTTGATCAATATGGATTTACGATTCAAGGTGGCAGCTTCCAAATGATTGATGATGGTAATGGACTGTCCATTAATCCCACAGATGGATTAACAGTCACCTCCCCTAACGTTAGAGCGTCTTTTAATGCTATTGATGGATTTAAATTCTCCACAAATACAGGAAATGCATGGAGAGATGATTTTTACTATGACACTTCCAATAAAAGAGTTGTTTTAAATGGAGAATTGAACGCATTAGATATAAAAATTGGCGGTCAAAGTGTGGTTACTGACGGAGGGAAAATTAAAGCATTAGCCATTGAAGAATTAGAAGTTGGAAAAAATGTAAAAATGGGCAAGGATGCAGTTATATCATGGGATAGTATTTTAAATCCACCATTCATACCTAAAAATGCGAGCGATGTTGGAGCAGTGTCTCTCAATGACGGTAGATTAACATATATCGGTGCTAATGGAATATATTCTGGCACAATTAGTGGTAACAATATTATTGGTGGAACAATTACAGGGGTAACTGTTCAATCAATAAGTGGTGACAATAAAATTGTAATGACAGGAGCATCTCTTACATCTACTGACGACTATAGTCTTTCAACATTAAATATAACAGGTGGTTCATTGAAATTAAATAGTCGTTCTTATGAAACCATAATTCATCAATCAGACAGTGCTTTTGAAATGTATGGTAATCGTGGAGTTGTCGAGTGCTATATAAATTTTAATACTATAAATATCAGAGGTAGTACAAGTTTTAATGGTAGTGTTAATTTTAGTGGAGCTACTGTTTCTGGATTAAACATCTCCAGTGTTCCATATGCAACGAATGCAGGAAATGCAAACACGCTGGAAGGTCATCGTGCTAGTTACTTCTCTATAAGTGGACACAATCATGATACTAGATACGTAAGGGATATATTCTCTCAAGGATTAGAACTTTATCGTGATAATTCAACTGGTCGCATAGTTGTTAGACAGAATGGAAGTATTATTGGTGCTTTGGCATGGAATTAAATATTAAAATTTAAATAAAGGAGGATAATTATGGAAGTAAATGCTGAACAAATTATAGATAAATTACTTCATCGTATTGGTCAAGATGCTAAGGTTATTGCTTTTCTTGAGTCAATGGTTGAAATGTTAAAAGAACAATTAAATGAATATAAAAGTGAAGAAAAAGAAATTTCCAATGAAGGATAGAATGATTTCTATCCTTTTTATTTATCCCAAAAGAGGTGATACCTGTTGCATAATGATCCAATTATAACAGAGCGAAGAAAAGGTACAGTAGATGATCCTTATGTTCTTCTCAACGAAACTCACGAAGTTGATAACTCTACAGTCATTCTTTCAGAGATTCCAGACCGACTATACCGAGTTAGGGTTACGGGCGAAAATGAGGAAGTGAAATGGAGTGAAATTCAAAGCGGCTTACCTAAAGAAGATCAGTATATCGTTGACTATGTTAACAGAATTGTAACATTCAATTCTGTTAACAATGGAAAGCAATTAAATTTTGAATTTCAAGGAACAGGAATGAAGTATTTCCCCACTTCCTCCATCTACACAAAAGTGTCAGATGGAAAAGTAACAGAGACTTTAAAAGAACTAATTGATGACGGTCATGAAGCTATCGACACAATGAATCAGGTTACAGAAGTCTTGAATGAGGCAAAAGAAGCTGTAGAAGAAATACAAATCACTAATGAAATAGTCGATCAAAAAATTGTAGTAGTTGATGAAAAAATTATTGAATTAGATTCTACTATTAATAGTGCTGATGAGCGAATTGGCGAAAAAATAAACCAAGTTGGAGAAATTTTTGACACCAAAATGTCAGAATGGGATTCAGAGTTTAATAGCAATCTTCAAGAAATAAATAGTGCTGAAACACAAAGAGAGATTAATGAATCAAATAGAAATGAAGCTGAATCTTCTAGAGTGTCAAGTGAAAATGAAAGAATTACTAATGAGACAAACAGAATTTTAAATGAACAAAATAGAGTTGAATCTGAAGCTGATAGAGATGTAAATGAATCTCAAAGAATTATTAACGAAAATGAAAGAATCAGTGCTGAAAACGAAAGAAAAAACAGTGAAGATACTAGAGAAGCAAATGAGCACCAACGACAAATTGATACGCAAACTGCCATAGATAACACAGAAAATGCTATAACAAACGCAAATGCTGCCGCACAAAATGCTAATGAAAAAGCAGAATTAGCTCAAACGGAAGTAAATAATTTATCACAATTAAAAACAGACATTGAAAACTCTTTGGATAACCTTGATGACACTACAAGTAATGCTGAAGCTCAGGCAAATTACGCAAAAGAACAAGGTGATTATGCATTATCTCAAGGTCAATTTGCTTTTGAGCAAGGTAATTATGCGAAAACACAAGGTGATATAGTTCAAGATATTATTGATGGTACTGGATTAATACCAGTTTCAGAAAAAGGTCAACCCAATGGAGTTGCGACCTTAAATGAAAATGGAAAAGTTCCATTGGAGCAGTCTCAATCAGATTGGAATACTATTACCAATCGACCTGTATCAACACCAAATCAAATTGATAATACTGTAGGTGAATCTCATACACACTCCAATAAGGAAGTTCTTGACACCATCACGAACGAACTATTGGAACAGTGGAATTCATCAGAACCTAACTCCAAAAATTATACAGACCAGCAAATAAATAATTTAGATGATTTATATTCATCTAAACTTGGAAATCCAAATGGAATTGCTCTTCTTAACACAGAAGGTAAAGTAGTTGATGCAGATGGAAATGAAGTTGAAGGAAAAGTAAAATCAGTTAACAATATTGAACCTGATGAAAATGGAAATATTGAAATAGAGGAAATAATAAAGTCCCCTACTCCACCAGAAGGAATTGTTGAGGGTAGAATGTGGGTCGATACAAGTGATGACACATATCAAGGTACAATGTTTGAAGATCTAGATGGTAGGTTGAAAGAGATTGATAATCAATTAGGCAAACCTAACGGAATCGCCTTATTAAACGCAGAAGGGAAACCTATTGACTCAGATGGTAATGAAATAGGCGGTGGAGGATTTACTATTATACCTATAGGAAATCAGAACTTAGATACCGTACTTGAAACAGGACTTTACGCTACAATGACTCATCTTAACGGTCATTCTGTAGGGGCTCCTAGTTTGCTTGAAGTATATAGATTGAATGAAAATCATATAGTTCAAAAGTATTTAGGAGGTACTGCTGAAGAATATGCAGTACGTTCAGCCTATATTGATTCAGATGGAACTCCGTATTGGGATGATTGGTATGAAACCATTAACCGTGATATTAAAGGGACAGACGTACATTTATCAGATGGTCATTCTGTGGAGACAGCAATTAATGATTTAAAGCTCTCTGCCAGTAGCGTTAAAAATGGTATCGCAAACGTTATTGGCGAACCTTTATTACCGAGCGATACTGGACAGCAAATGGTGGGTAAGATACAAAATTTAAAGGACATTTTTGCACAATTTTTGCAATATAAAGGAATAACATCTGTAATTGGAACAGAATCGCTACGAGATTTAATATATTTAGTTGAGGGAATCGAATCAGCAAATATTTACTATGCAAGTGGAACAGTTGTTTCTGCCAGTAGTAGTATAGGATTTACGTATGCAGGTACTTCTGGAGGGGAAGCTCGTTCTTTTGTGGAAATAACAGATATACCATTCCTTCCTAAAAAGTTGATTTTAAGCAGCGAATATGGTGTAAACAGATATAGAACAATTTATGAAGAAAATTTAGATAGCTATTATCCTAAAACAGCAAAATTAGCAGTTTTTGGGGTGGGAATTGTGACAACTAATAACGTCAACTTTAAAGCAGATTTGCATCCTGCTACAGTGAGTGAAACCTTAGTTCGACTACCTGTTGCTAGATCGAATGAAAATATAGCTTGGGAAGCATGGGGGTGGGATTAATGCCAACAATAAAAATACAAAAAGCAGATGGCACATATGAATTACTGCAATTAACAGGTGCAGATATAATTAAATTAAAAAATGATGTATCAGATAATACTGATAAAATATCAATTTTATCTAATAATCTTGAGAACCATGAATCAGATTATATTACTCACACAGGATTTGCTATCACAGAAGGATCATCAAATAATTATATAGCAACACTTACCCCGGCACTTTCTGCTTATGCAGAAGGTGTTTCACTACGAATTAAAATTCATGAAGAAAATACAGATGTAGCCACTATCAATGTTAATGAATTAGGCGAAGTACCTATTAAAAAAGCAGATGGATCAGATGTGGATGCTGGTGAGTTAAAACAGGACAGTATTTATACTATTGTTTACAATGGTTCAAATTTTATCTTACAGGGTGAAGGTGGTGGTTTAAACAATTTAGATAGGTCTAGTTTAATTACATCAGTAAACGGAATTTTAGGTGTTTAGAAAAGGAGGTAAACTATGTTATTAAGCGATTTACCTGTCGGAGCAAAAGTTAAAGATCCAGAAACAACATATTACGGTGTACCAATTGTGTTTTTGGTTGCGGCTAAGAATCACGAAGGCTATCCTGATAACTCTGTGACGCTGATAACAGAAAAGATCATCACACTAAAATCATTTGACGCCATTGAGCCAAGCAACAGCGATACAAACCGTAGAAGCTACGGGAATAACCGCTATCTACATTCCAATATCCGACAATGGTTGAACAAAGATACTCAGCCTTGGTATGTGGCTCAGCACGGGGCAGACCAACCGCCGACAACTGCAAATGTTTGGTCTGGTCATAATCCGTATGATTCAGAGAAAGGTTTTTTGGCTAATTTCTCAGCTAATTTCAAAAACCGAATTTTGACAACAACTCTTACTGTTGTCAAGAACACAGTCACGGATGGTGGGGGGAGTGAAAGTGTACAGGATAAAGTTTTCTTACTATCCAACACTGAGCTTGGACTAGCAAATGAAAATAGTATAGCTGAAGGTTCAAGGCTTGCACTATTCACTACAACTGATTCCTCAAGGTTAGCTAACCCAACACCTGAAGCGGTTAGCCAATCTTCTTATACTGATGCAAGTTTAAGTGCTTCACAGCCTTGGTGGTGGTGGTTAAGAACCCCGCATTCCGGTTACTCGTACGGCGCTCGTAATGTGAGCTCGTCAGGGGCTATCAACTTCAACAGTGCGTGGCTTGGTCGCGTGGGTGCCCGCCCCGCTTTGAATCTACCATCTACAATCCGTGTATCAGACAATCCGGATGCAGATGGAGCATATATCTTAAGATGGGTTGAAATATCTGTGCCACAAGGTGATATCGGCATTAAAACCGATAAAAACAACCTTTTATCGTATAACATCACAACTGATGGTGAAATGTTCGAAGTGATTGAAAAGGTTAACGGGGTAGAGGTTGGCAGAAAAACGCTTGCGAGTGGGGAAGATACGCAAGTTAGTTTGACTCAAGAGCGGTGGAATGCGGTAAAGTTTGGAAAGTACTCAGGATTAGATGCGCTTAATACACTCACTATCGAAATGGACTCTAATAAATGGGAATACATTTTCGATAAGCGTTTAGCTGAGGATGCCAATATTCATGAAATCGTAAAAGCGACCAAAGAAGCAAATGAAATTGTGTTGCCTGGCAAAAAAGCAAAAATCGTAAAAGCGATTAATGAAATTGGCGGTAATGCAAATGATGAAGATAGTTTGGAAGAGTTGGCAGATAAGATAAAGCAAACATCAGGCATATTTGTTAGGTATGCAAGTGGAACGGTTACTGCTTCTTCATCTAATTTAGCGTTTCAATACGCATCAACTTTAACATCAGGTAATTTTAGATATGTTGAAATTACAGACCTTCCATTTGTTCCAAAGAAAATGATTATAAGTATTAATAATAATGATAATAACGCAATGTTTAGAACTATTTATGAAGAAGATTTAGATCCTATTTACCCAAAAACGTTTAAAGTAACTGTCTTCACGGGAGCATCATCATCACAAACTGTAATTAATTTTAAAGCAGATGCACCCAATGGTGTAGTAAGTAAAGAATTATGTAGATTACCTGTAAATGCAGCTGCTAGTGGTTTAGTTGGAACTTGGGAAGCATGGGGGTGAAATAAATCATGTATAAAGTAATGAAGATTTATTATGATAATGCAACAGGTGAAATTCTTCATCAATCATCTTATCGTTATGATTTTGAACCAAATTTCGATGATGATTATGAGAAAATGTTAACGTTGAATAATAGAGTGAAAGAATCAATAGGGCTGTTAATTCTTAGAGATGGAGCTTATGCTGAAGATTTTCAGGAAGGCACGTTAATAAAAATAGATGTGGAGACTTTAAAGCCAGTTTTTGGATATCTAGATCCAGAAAATCCAGAAGAATTGATTATTACTAGTGAACCAATGAGTGAGAAAATTAAAAAGCTTGAAATATCACAAGCACAAACAAATACTACTCTACTTGAATTCATGGAAGCAGTTTTATTAGGAGGAATGTAACTTGGTAAATACATTATTAACAAAACAATATGCAGTATGTGTTTATGTTTATGGTACACGAAATTTTGAAACAGTCGTTTCTGACTATCATGAGCCGGTCAAAGAATATGCGGCTAAGACTTATACTTTAGAACAAATTGATAATGCTTTGGTAAAAGGATACATCACAGAGCAAGAGTATCAAGATACGATGAAGTACACTATAGATGAAGAAGTAGAAGCACCTGTAGAATAAGGTGTATTTTTTATGTTTAATTTAAATAGATAAATATGATAATTAAATAAAAATTATATTTTATTATAAAAAAAGGGCTGTCTCCTCGAAAAAGTGGCAGCCCTTTTTTAGTACAAAGTATGTACCAACTCAAGTATAACATGAGGAGGTGCTTGTTTTCAATAAGTAAATTAAATTAATACTGTCGCATTGGGGTGTTGATGTTGTGAGTGAAAATCTAGAAGTTAAATTAGGAAAATTGGAAGAAAGAGTATCCTCTCATGGTAATCGAATTAAGAAAGTAGAGGATCAAACTTTTACACTTGAGCGACTTGCAACAATTGTAGAAATGCAAGTTGATCTTAATAGACAACAAGGTGAACAAATGAAAGAAATGGCTGACACCTTAAACGAAATGAATTTAAATCTGTCTGGTCTAAATAATGGTCTTGCTGACCTTAATGAACGTGTAACAGAGATTGAAGACAAAAATATAAATCAGAATATTAATTACTTGCAGCAGTCAGTTGAGAAACTAGATGACCGTTTAGGGAAAATAGAAGAAAGAAAAATTGACTGGAACAAATTCGTACATAGCACGTCTTTGAAGATATTAGGAACAATTGTAACACTCGGTGTATTAGCATGGCTCGCTAATCAATTTGGATGGTCTTTTTTAAAATAAATTAATTTATTTCAGGAGGTATTTATATGGATGTTTTTTTAAGTTCAATTACACAGTTTGCCGTTGAATTATTAGTGATTGTGATCGGCACTCTTTTAACGGTAGCACTTAACAAAGTAAGAGTTTATTTTAACACTCTTAAACAAAAGGATGAATTGGGAATAGTTGATGCCATTACTGATTTAATGGTCGAATACACAGAAAAAGAATTAAAAGGAAAGAAAGGTATTGAGAAACGTGATTTCGCTGTTGAAAAAGCAATCGCTATTCTTGCTGAAAAAGGAATAACTGTATCCAAAGATGAAGTCATTGCTGGGATTGAAAATGGAGTTAATAAAATTAATAAAAACAAAATTGAAAAGTAATTAACTTGTCTTTCTTTATTTGGAGAGATGTTTTTTTATTTTATGGAGGTGGAATGATTGTCTTTATGGATAGATAAATTTATTAAACCAAATAAATTTAGTAGACCTCAAAACAAATTAACTGCGGTGAGAAAAATAGTTATACATTATACTGCTAATAATGGAGCAACAGCTCTTAATCATTATAATTATTTTAATGATTTAAAAGATAGATACGCATCTGCTCATATTTTCGCAGATAAGAAAGAAGCATATTGCATAATTCCATTAAATGAAGTTGCTTATCATGCTAATGATGGCTCATATAGGGGTATTTCTGAGTTAAAGCCAAATGCTAATTTCCTATCAATTGGTGTAGAAATGTGCTTAGAAAAGAATGGTACATTTCATCAAGATACCATTAAAAGAACAGAAGATATACTTGTAGAGTTATGCAAAAGATATAAATTAGATCCCTTGAAAGATATTGTTAGACACTATGACATTACTCATAAAAATTGTCCTGCACCTTGGGTCAAAAATCCTCAGCATTTTATAGATTTTAAAAAAAGAGTCAATGAAAAATTGAAAGGCAACTCAGAAAGAAATCGAATTCCAAATGAAGGAGCGAGAAAATTGAAACTTAAAGAATGGCAATTAAAAGAAATGGCTAATATGTACTCTGTTGCTAATAATCGTGGAATTTTATCTTCTAGGGAATGGGTAGATAAAACTGCAAAAGGAGATATTACTGTAGATGAAGCTTTATTCTTACTCCACGCCATTGTTAATAGAATTTATTTTAATCCTCAAAAATAATTAAATACATATTAAATATAAAGGGAAGATTATTATTTCTTCCCTTTTTTCTTGTGTATAATCATGATGTTGGAACTATATTTTCTCTCAGGAAATGTAAATTATACACAAATTTCGAATAAAAATATGACTAATCTCTCTAAATTTCTTCACCCTATTAAAAACAGGTGAATCCTTTTAAATCAACTCTAACCCTCCTCCCTTCTTTATCAAGTTAAAGAATCTCATTCACCCTAAAATCAAAATTGTATAAATTTCCCTTGAAGGAGGATCGGTTTTTCATTATTTTTGAAATATATTTCTAATAATAGGTAATCTTCGACTAGTATATGGTCTATTACTTCTCTAATTTCTTCATCAGATAATTCTTTTTCGAATCTCCTACAGACTAAACTTTTTAAAAATTCTTCTTTTACTATCACTCTATCACAATGACTCTTTCCATAATTATCATATGTCGAGCAACAATATAGTCCTCCAGATTCTTTTTTAAATTTCATTGTCTTATTGCATTTTTTACACTTGCAAAGTTTACTAAAGCTATTCATTTAATATTCACCTATTTGAAATAACTTTGATCAACACTTTCAACTGAAGTAAGTAAAATTGCTAATTTAATTCTTGCTTTTTTACAGTCATAATCATCACCTAAGATCACTCCCAATTGTTGCAATTCATGTGCGCTACCCAAGTAACTATATGCAGGGTGAACTTTTCCTTCTTCAGCACTAGTTGTAATTACTATTTTAACTCCAAGTTTAATTGCAGTTTTAATAGATTCCACCATGTAAGGAGAAACTTGTCCTCTTCCAACCCCTTCAAGAACTATTCCTTTTGCTCCAGCTTTGACTGATGCATCAATTAAAATACCATCTGCCCCACTATAGCATTTTATTATATCAACTCTTGGAATAGGATTAATTATATTATACGATTCATGATAAACTGGTCTTTGATATATGCTAACATTATCGTTATCTATAATCCCCAAATAGCCGTACCCAAAAGATTCAAATCCTTGTAAATTAGAGGCATGTACTTTCTTAACATACTTTGCAGAGTAAATCCTTTCATTGAAAACAACTACCACTCCCACGTTGTTTAAAAGACTGTTAATTGCCACGTAAATAGAGTTTCTAAGGTTAGAGTACACATCAGTACCAACATCTTGTGGAGAGCGTTGTGAGCCTGTCACAACAATAGGCTTAGTATTATCAATGGTTAAATCTAAAAAATATGCCGTTTCTTCTAAAGAATCCGTCCCATGTGTCACAACTACACCTGAAATAGACTCGTCCTTTAATTCGTTAATTATTGTTTTCCTAATTTCAATCATAGAATCAAAATCAATATGCATACTTGGTTTTTGCATAACATCAATTATTTTAACTTCTATATCATGAGGAAGTTGACAAAGTGAGGCTAATTCTTCACCTGTCATTGCCCCTGAATTTAATAATCCTTTTGAAATTTCTTTACTTGCAATTGTTCCACCTGTTGTTATTAAAGCTATTTTTTTATTCAAGTTACCCACCCTTTCCATCTATATTTTACACCAAAAATAATAATGTGGATAACTAAAAAAATTAAACACACCTTACAGGTGTGCTATAATCCTTGATATATCAACTTTAAGGGGATAGACTAATCCATTTCTTTTAAATGGTATTATTAAAACATTTCATACAAGTAATATCGCCACTTTTCAAAGCCCACAGTATGGACCGATTGGCATTGTAACGAAGCGAGGAGTTGTCTTCCACCATATTCCGAACCGGACAGAATACTATCCGATTACAGACGTGTCAAAAAAAGTTGTTCTCATAAAAGCACACGCAGGAATGGACTCAACTTTGCTAGATGCCATAAATGCGTTGCCCTGTGATGGAATTGTCATCGAAGCGCTCGGTCAAGGAAATCTCCCTCCCGCAACGATATCAGGAATACAAGCACTCATTAAAAACAATATTCCTGTCGTCTTTGTATCACGATGTTTTAATGGGATCGCACAGGACACATATGCTTATGAAGGCGGAGGAAAACAATTGAAAGAAATGGGTGTCATCTTTTCAAATGGTTTAAACGGACAAAAAGCCCGGCTGAAGTTGTTAATTTTACTAGCAACTACTTCTGAGCGAAATGTAATCGAACAAGCCTTCGCTATTTAAAGGCTATCACAGAACGCATGGATAGAAACAGCCCTGCGTTCTGCGACTCCATACATGTGCAAATGCAGAACCTGCAATCCATGCAACAAGGACATAAACACGCTCTGCATTCTCTTTATCTTTAGTTACTTATGCCAAAATCGTCCCAAATGCTATTTCTTCTTCTGTCATTTATGCTGAAGAAGCAAAATCAATCATAATGTGACCTAAATCCCCAACCTTCCCATTATAAACAATATAACGAATCGAATCCTTCTTTACAAATCGATGATCGTATTGTGTAAAATTCCAGGTTTCCATTTTTACCCTAATTAAGAATGACGACGGTATTTTTTCGTTTTCTTTTGTTGATGTTACTTTAAGAGCATATATTTGAGGATAAAAAGATTAACAACGAACAGCCTGTTTGCGACAAGAATCTTATTTATTTTGCCACTCCAAAAACTCTAATCTATTACCAAATGGATCGAAAACAAATATCCTATGCGCATTACGCAGATGAATGTCTTCCTCAAACATTACTTGGTTCATTTTCAAATGACGTTTTAGCTCCTCAATATTCTTCACTTCGAATGCAGGATGTGCTTTTTTTGATGGGTAAAAAGGTTCCTCAATGCCGATGTGGATTTGAATCTTTCCTTTAGAAAACCATACTCCACCTCTCTGTTTCAGAGAATCAGGTTTTTCTAATTCGATAAAGCCTAATATCCCAGTGAAGAAATTTCTCGCTCGAGCTTCTGAACCCTTCGGGGCAGCCAGTTGAATATGATCGATTGCTTTAAATGAAAATAACATGATAAATCCTCCTACCTAAAACTCGTTCATCCCCATGTTAACGAATGATACTCGATAAGAATATGACTATTTTTATATAACTAACGATAAGTTTTACTTATAGATTGACTTCATATAAAAAAAATCCTGAGTTAGTAATGAAACTCAGAATTCTTAAATGCATTATTCATTATTTTTCTGTGTTTTGATCGCACTGGCAATTTGTTCTCCGTGAAAACGACCGTTTTCAATAAAAATTTCATTAGCATTATTACCAGCTGCAATAACCCCTGCAATATAAATACCAGAAACATTCGTTTCCATTGTCTCCTCATTAAAGATTGGTCTTCCAGACTCCTCATCAATCTCAACACCCATTTGTTTAAGAAAATCGTGATCGGGGTGATAACCAGTCATCGCAAAAACAAAATCGTTTTTCACTGCAACTTGCTGACCCTCTTTTTCATAAATTACTTTATCCTCTGTGATTTCTTTCACTTGTGCGTTAAACACCATTGTCGCAATTCCATGGCGAATTAAAGATTCAAACTCTGGAAGTATCCATGGCTTAATACTTGAGGAAAATTCAGAGCCTCTGTATAGAACCGTCACTCTTGCTCCTGCTTTTACAAGTTCAATGGTTGCATCTACACTCGAATTTTTTCCACCAACAACGACGACATCTTTATCAAAATATGGATGAGCTTCTTTGAAATAATGGAATACTTTAGGTAAGTCTTCACCAGGGACATTCATATAATTAGGGTTATCATAATAGCCTGTAGCAATCACTACGTATTGACAAGAGTATACTTGTTTATCAGTAGTTACAGTAAAGAAGTCATCCTCTTCTTTTTTTACTGATTGTACTTTTTCATATGTATTTACACTCAATTGTTCTCTCTTCACGACCTCACGATAATAGACTAACGCTTGATTTCGCTTTGGTTTATAGTGCTCAGTTACAAATGGATAGTTTCCCACTTCAAGCTTCTCACTTGTGCTAAAGAATGTTTGATGGGTTGGATAATGATAAATAGCGTTGACAATATTACCTTTTTCAATAATGAGTGGGTGGAATCCTTTTCTCTTTAAAGAGATTGCCGCAGCAATTCCACATGGGCCGCCCCCGACGATGATTACTTCTTCCTTCTTCATGGTAAACACTCCTTGATTATAACTAAGGAAGGACTCACCGATTGGCAAGTCCTCGTTCTTATTGTATTGTTTATAATTTCAAACCGCTTGTCCAGCTACAGGTCCCTAGCACCTATTGTCCTTCAAGCCACCTCCCTACGATAAGTCAAACTCGATTCGCTTTCGCTTATCGGTTTTCCTTTATCTCAGTCGCTGTCTCTCCAGGCCATACGGTGCTAAACAGGGGCCTTCCGCTTTTCTTTTTGTCCAGCTACAGGCCCCTAGCACCTATTGTCCTTCAAGCCACCTCCCTACGATAAGTCAAACTCGATTCGCTTTCGCTTATCGGTTTTCCTTTATCTCAGTCGAGGCCCTTCCAGTTTGTACGGAGATGAACGAGCCGCTTCCGCTTTTCTTTGTCCAGCTCCGAGCGCTATCGGCTCGAGGTCATAAGCCATTCTGTCAAGGAGGTTAAAAAACAACCTCCCTGCCAGCCTGTCTTATGCTTGTCGCCGATGGGCAAGCGCTCTCCGCTTTTCTTTGTCCAGCTCCGAGCGCTATCGGCTCGAGGTCATAAGCCATTCTGTCAAGGAGGTTAAAAAAACAACCTCCCTGCCAGCCTGTCTTATGCTTGTCGCCGATGGGCAAGCGCTCTCCGCTTTTCTTTTTAAATCCAGCCTCTGAATCTGGATGCTTCCGCCATTTTTCTTACACCGACCATGTAGGCAGCAAGCCTCATATCTACTCTACGACTCTGAGCTGTACCATAGATGTTTTCAAAGGCTTTTACCATAACGGTTCTTAGTTTGTCTTCTACTTCCTCTTCTGTCCAATAATAACCTTGATTATTTTGCACCCATTCAAAGTAAGAAACGGTAACGCCGCCAGCAGATGCCAAAACATCTGGTACAAGAAGGATTCCTCTATCAGTTAGGATTTGCGTAGCTTCTAATGTTGTCGGTCCATTAGCAGCCTCCACGACTATTTTCGCTCGAATATTATGAGCATTATCTTCAGTTATTTGATTCTCAATTGCAGCAGGCACTAAAATATCACAATCCAACTCCAATAGTTCTTTATTTGAGATCGTATTATTAAATAATTTAGTTACCGTTCCAAAACTGTCACGACGATCGAGTAAATAATCAATATCCAAGCCATCCGGATCATATAAACCACCGTATGCGTCTGATATCCCAACGACCTTTGCACCTGCATCATGCATAAACTTTGATAAGAAGCTGCCCGCATTCCCAAATCCTTGGACGACAACACGAGCACCCTTTAATTCAATGCCCTTTTTCTTTGCAGCCTCTTCGATGCAAATGGTTACACCCTTTGCTGTTGCCGACTCTCGTCCATGTGACCCACCTAAAACAAGCGGCTTTCCTGTAATAAATCCCGGAGAATTAAATTCGTCAATCCGGCTATATTCATCCATCATCCATGCCATAATTTGCGAATTGGTGAAGACATCTGGTGCCGGGATATCCTTTGTAGGACCAACAATTTGACTAATTGCTCGTACATAACCACGACTTAAGCGCTCAAGTTCTCGAAATGACATGTCTCGTGGATCGCAAACAATTCCACCTTTTCCTCCACCGTATGGTAAATCAACAATTCCACATTTTAAACTCATCCAAATGGAAAGTGCCTTGACTTCCTTTTCCGTAACATTCGGATGAAAACGAATTCCACCTTTTGTAGGACCAACAGCATCGTTATGCTGGGCCCGGTAGCCAGTAAAGACTTTTACAGATCCATCATCCATTCTTACCGGAATTTTGACCGTCATCAATCTTAAAGGTTCTTTCAAGAGCTCGTAGACTTCTTCGGGGTATCCAAGTCTTTCAAGAGCATTGTGTATAACAGTTTGAGTAGACTTTAAGACATCAAGCTTGTCTTCATGATTTATATTTTCAGTACCTTTCTCGGCTACCATCTAAAATAAACCTCCTAAAATCGCTTTCAATAATTGTCCTCTTTCAGTCACAAGTATACACCTTTGGATAATTAATGCAAGATGAATGAGAGCCTTTTTTACACACATTTAATAAAAATTGTAACCGCTATCATTTTAATGTTATAATGATGAGTCCATTTCATAAATGCGTACTTCAAGTTTAAAAAAAAGCAGCCTTTGCTTTCGTACAAAATTAAACAATCATAATTAATTAGTAACGATATGATTCGCCTTTAATTCGCTCGCGCGCATTTGGACATCATTTTAGTACAAAAAAGGCAGCTTGACCTTTTCCTAAAAAACAGAAAAAGACTCCAATAAGAGTCATACTCTTATAACGAAGCCTTTATTCCTTTTATTCCGTTACAAAATGTTCCATCACCGTCTCGATTGCATTGCCGCTCATGACATTTCGGCCGTATTCTTCTAACCAGTGGATACTTCTTAACGAAATATCACCAAATTCCGATAAGACAGCGATCATGCTATCCGACTGACGAAGCGCATCCTCTTTGAACGATAAAAAATATTTTTGTGCAAAACTGTACAAGCTTCCACCACGAATATTTAAATTCCATAATTGTCGGGATAGCTGGATTACATCCTCAAAATCGTCAAACTCAAAAAGTATTTGATCACTATTCTTAGACATAACAGCCATATCTATAAACCCATCATGTAGGGATTGATCTTCCTCTTCTTCCATCGTAACGATCATAATCATCCCCTGAGCGTGCATAGAAAAAATCTCAACTGCAACAGAGCCTTCAATTTTAACACCAAACTCATCACTCGCCTCTTCAAGCATATCGTGAAAAAGCTGATGCCATTTTAAGGAATCCTTCCAAATATCCTCTTTTGTAAGCCCTCGTTCCATTAAATCGTCTGATGTAAGGAAGATCTTGATTTTATTATAATTCAATCGCTCTATGCGCATATTTTTTGCCCCCTACTGTGACAACTCTTAATGTAGTTTATGTAAATAAATAGGGATGGTGAGTCGTCTAATTAGGGTTTTTGCTATTCTTCATTTCCTTTTTAAAGTAATGACATGAGTCTCCGGGCTAGCACCTAAGCGCAGCGGCAATGAAGTTGTGCCGTACCCATTGCTCACGAGTATTGCTGTCTCCCCGGTTCTCTTTAATTTCCCGATTTCATAAGGACCAAAGCCAAAAATTCTAATCTGTCCTCCGTGTGTATGACCACTTAACACGAGCGAGATTTGATCTTCACGCTTGATTTGTTTTTGAATTTTCGGGTCATGACTAACCAATACTTTAAACCCTCCTGGACCAGCATCTTGTAAAGCCAAGTCTAAACGTGCTCTTTTCCTCGAAATATCATCAATACCTAATAAAACAAAACGATCTCCTTCTTCAGATTCGAATGAGACTGCCGTGTTATCGAGGATTTTTACTCCATACTTTAAAAGGACAGCGTCCAGTAGCCGAGGATTAATTTCATAATCATTATTCCCCCACACAAAATAGGTTGGTCCTATTTCCGTAAGCGATTTAATATTTTGTTCTACACGTTCAATTGGCACCCTTTTTTCTAAAAGGTCTCCTCCTATAATCACTAGATCTACTTTTCCTTTCACTTCCGAAACAATATCCTCTGATAGCAATCGCCGATGAATATCAGAAATAAAAAACAGCTTCACTTCACCAAAGCTGTCGGGAAAGTTTGCAAATGAAATTTCTTGATAAAGGACTTGATCAGAATGGGCTAATTTATACATATAAGCAATAAGCCCGATAGCAAAAGACATGATGATGAAAACAAAAATAAAAACCATAGTTCCTCCCGGTTACCCTTTTCTCTAAAATTCTAATGGAATCATACCATAAAGTTATTAAAAACAGAAAAAAATCCCTTCATAACAATCTATGAGAGGGATCGTTTTTTCTTGCTTATCAATATTTTTCGAACAACTTTTTAATCTTCATAGATATCAAGAATTCGGAATCCGGAATTCTCGAGTTTTTTTACGAATTTATCAACATTATCCTTTTTCTCAATTTTCATCACAATTCTGCGCACAAGCTTATCCGTTTCATCAAATGTAACAAGAGAAATGATATGCTCATGAAATTGATGAGCAATATCAGCAAGACGAGCAAGACGCCCTTCCGTTTCAATCGAGGTAAACGCAATTCTCACCCCTGATTTTCTAACACCAAAAGCGGATTGAAATTGCTCTAATACATCAAACCTTGTCACAATTCCTAAGTATTCATTTTTGTCGTTAACAACAGCAAGCAATGGAAAATCTTTTAACTCAAGCAGAGTTTTCTCAAAAATTTCCTGCCCTTTTAAATATTTATCCTTATATGTTGCGATATCACCACAGCTCTTTTTTTCTAAAAATTCATCCCTTGATAGGTCAGAGGTAAAAAAACTCTCATAGAGATTATGCCTTGTCACAATACCGGCATATTGATGACCTTGTAATACCGGCAGACCATCTATTTTATGCTCCTCTAATTTGTCCAAAGCGACTCTTAATGGTTCATCAGCCTGGACAGTAAATGTTTGATGCTTTGGAATCATGATATTCTTTACAAACATTTTTTCACCTCCGCGTTAATATCTACCTTAATTAATATATTCTACAAAATCAGAAAGAACTCCTTTCCTTTTCAGGAAAATAACTGTCATGTCTGTCGTTTTTTTTCATAAAATTGAATGATATATCTATAAAAGGAGGGCAACTATGTTTACACCCAATAAAACCTATTCCCCTTACGTAAGTCCCTTTGACCCTTGTAAGCCTATCAAAATAAAAAGCTACTCAACTCCACCGCATTTATATATAGGATTTCAACCAAATAATTTTCCCCAATTCACCCCAATGGAAGCGTTGAGAGCTGGAACACTTTGGAAACCACTATATGATCCTTATTACAACCCCAGAGAGTTGGCTAAGGGAGGGAAAACCTCATGAAAAAACAATTGCCACCGGAATTTTATGAGCTTATGGAACAACTTCAAGCCGTTGATTTTGTGCTTGTGGAACTGAGCTTGTATTTGAATACCCATAACAATGATTTTGAAGCGATTAACCAATTTAATCATTATGTAAGAGAGAGAAAAAGGTTAAGAAAAGCAGTCGAAGCCGTGTATGGTCCTTTAATGCAGTTCGGGCATAGCTTTTCTGGGCAACCGTGGGATTGGGATGACTCTCCTTGGCCATGGCAACTTTAAAAGCTTCTATACTTGAAAAATAGGAGGGATAGAATATGTGGATCTATGAAAAAAAGCTCCAATACCCTGTTAAAGTTAGCACGTGTAATCCGATGCTTGCCAAATTTCTTATTGAACAATACGGTGGTGCCGATGGAGAATTATCTGCCGCACTCAGGTATTTAAATCAACGCTACTCAATTCCAGACAAAGTAATCGGCTTACTTACGGACATCGGCACAGAAGAGTTTGCCCATTTGGAAATGATTGCTACCATGATTTATAAGCTTACGAAGGATGCTACTCCTGAACAAATGAAAGCTGCTGGACTTGGCGACCACTATGTCAATCATGACAATGCCCTCTTCTACCATAATGCCGCCGGAGCACCTTGGACAGCAACCTATATTCAAGCAAAAGGAGATCCAATTGCCGATCTATATGAGGACATTGCTGCAGAAGAGAAGGCGAGAGCCACTTATCAATGGATCATTAATGTGAGCGATGATCCTGATCTAAATGATGGATTGAGATTTTTAAGAGAACGAGAAATCGTCCATTCTCAACGTTTCAGAGAAGCTGTCGAAATTCTCAAAGAAGAGCGTGATAAAAAGAAATTTTTTTAGTCTTTCGAGGCAGCGGCTGCGAATCCCTGCCTCTTTCCTTTGCATGAAAGCTTATTTATTCTCATGATAAAGGTTGATGTCGTAATTCTTTTTCATCATCTCAAAGACAAGATGACGATTTTTCCACGCATCCTCTTGTTTCCATAGATCCTTGCTCTTATCTATAATTTCACAACGCAGTGCATGGTACTCCTGTTCTGCCTTATCCTTCTTCTCTTTTAACAAATTCATCAAACCGTACAGCCCGAAAATGAAAACAAGGGCGTACAAATTATAAGTCTGGTCCAGAAAAGCGGAAAACATTGCTGCAAAGGAGTACGAATATGGGATTACTAACGTTTTATATAAGACGAAGAGGTAGATAAAAGCGGAAAAGATCGTTAACCAGATAACAAGGAAATGCCTGAATGTAAAAGCATCAAATTTTCTTTTTCGCTCCACTACCTTTTGGAGCATTTGCTTCGTTGCTTTATCGGTTCTCTCGTCAAGCATTTTAATCGATGTTTCCATTAACGTCCTCCCCATTCTAAGCAATTCCTGGTCTTGCTTTTTATAAAAATATATGATCTTGTCCTTCTGGTTATGATTTAAAACATGGCGATTATTTGATCTATTGGTATTTCGTCAGTACTAAACGAAAAAGACGATGTTATTTCAAACAATAACATCGTCTTTTATTCCTACTGCTCTATTGGTATTTTCAAAGTTTGTCCAAGCTGTATCTCATTTCCTTTGATCCCGTTTGCTTCTCTAATGATTTCAATTCCTGATTGTGATTGATAATATTTCATTGAAATTCGGAAGAGCGTTTCTCCTGTTTGTACTGTATGGTAAATAATCTCTTCTTTCACAGGTGCTTTATCATTAGGAGATTCCTTATCAGGAAGCGTATTATCCACTTTCGCCGGTTCAACCTTTTTCGATTCTTGCTCCACCCCCACTTCATTCTCTTCTATTCGAGTCAAGTCTTCATCCGGTTCAACACCCGTTCGCTCTTCTTCCATTCCCCGTTCACTTTGCTCATCATTTTTAACATCTACCGCCTCAATATTTCCTGATAAAGGACGATCAACAGATGCAGAACGATTCGATTTGCTTTCATTAATCGTATAAATGCTAAAGCTAACAATTGGTAGAAGGATGAAAAAAACAGCCAATAATCGAATCATAGGGTATTTTAACTTCACCTTTGTTCTTTTTGCCTTATGATAATGGACCCTGCTTCGTGGCGGCAGTTCTGGCGATGAATCTTTGATAGTTTCAGATTCCTCTTTTTTGCTAATTCTCTTTCTTAAACGTTCCGCCTGATCACGGTACGGTTCTTCTTTATTCATGTATTTTTCCCTCCTGTTCATGAGGTGGTTGTTTATCGTAGCGAACGGCTAAACCTAATAGAAAATCAACAATAAAATGCAAAACAATTGTGACAAGCAAGTTCTCTGTCACCATATAAATGTAACCTATTAAAAAACTGAGAAGTAAAATATTTACGAAAAGAAACTTGTTAAACAAGTATCGATAATGGATGAGTGCAAATAAAACGCTTGTGACAACTAGTCCAATATGAGTTTGGAGCACACCTCTGAATAATATTTCTTCACTAACCGCAACCATTGCAGCAATTCCTGCAATTTGCCATACAGTTCTATTTTCAAACATCCGCTTATTCAAGCCGCCATCGTCATAATAGGAAGGTGGCAGCATTTTCATCAGCAAGAGGTCCAATGCGACAATAGCTAAACCAGCCCCGACGCCAACATACCAAATTTTCTTATCGTCCCAAATAAACAACTCCCAAAATGATGAAAAATCATCAAACCAAAAGAACCCTATTACTAGCGCAATTACCAGTAGCAGTACTTGGGTTGCTATTAGGTGAAACGTGATTTCCCGATCGCTTAACTCCTGAACTATTTCCGTATATTTATTTTTCATGTTTACACGCTCACCCTTTTAATAAAATGCTGGATAAATAGGCTCTCCAATCAAATGAAAAAGACAAATTCGCCACATCTTCTTCCCTTTTTTGAAACAGATCTAAATCGATGCCACACACATCACAGCAATCCTTAATCGATATGTTCTTTGTTTCACTAAAATAATTCAAGATAATTTCTCTTCGGCAATGGCACGAGTGTACCCAATTCTTGATTTCCTCAATTTTTTTTCTTTTTAGCCTCGTTCTCTCTTCAACAAAGTGCTTGAACTGCTCCATTGAAGAGTCCAAAGAAACGGTGTTTTCAAGATTCTCAAAGAAATCGGTTATTAAGCGCCATTGAACATCATTTAACCCGACAAAGGTTCGCATTTCTTTTTCGCTACGTTTCCCCGATTTTAACCATTGGCGTACATATTCAATCTGAGTCTCGTTTGGAAGTTCATTTTCCACCAGATGATATGACAATGCCTCATCACCTGGTGAATATAGTAATATCGCTAAGCTTTTTTTTCCATCACGACCAGCACGACCAATTTCTTGTATATAAGATTCGATTTGCAGTGGCATATGATAGTGAATGACAAAGCGGACGTCTTCTTTATTTACACCCATACCGAACGCACTAGTTGCGCAGATTAAATCAAGTTGTCCATGGATAAATTGCTGTTGAATAAGAATTCGGCTTTCTTGATCCATGCCTCCATGGTAAGCCATAACTTTGTGAAAGCCCTCATCCTTTAATCGTTCAACTAGAGCTTCTGCCCTTTTGCGACTTGAAAAATAAATAATACCTGGCCCTTGAAGAAACGAAAGCAACTTTATCAGATGATGTTCTTTTTCCTCAGGAGCAGCCACTTTTTCTACCCTAATCGCAATATTGGGACGATCCATCGAAAAAATATGTTCATCCCAAGAAGATAATTTTAATACTTGTGCAATATCTGCAACCACTTCTTTCGTAGCTGTCGCTGTCAATGCTAACGTAAGTGGATTACCAAGCTGCTCTCTAATTGTTCCCAGCTTCATATAATCTGGACGAAAATCATATCCCCATTGTGAAATACAGTGGGCTTCGTCGATCACAAACAAAGAAATCGGCAACAATTGTAACCTCTGCTTTATTTCATCGAGGTTCAACATTTCAGGGGAAATGTAAATAAATTTATATTTTTCTAACTGGCGTAAAGCCTTGATTCTCTCTGCGCCTGTTAAAAATGAATTGAGCGCTATTACTCTTTTTTCACCTTGCATTTGCATTTGCTCGACCTGATCTTGCATGAGCGACAAAAGCGGTGAAATGATCACAACGATACCTGAAAGTACATATCCTGGAAACTGGTAGCACAATGACTTCCCTGTGCCAGTAGGTAAAACGGCAATGGTATTTTTCTTGTTTAGAACAGATAACACAACCTCTTTCTGTCCGGGCCGAAACGTAGAAAAGCGGAAATACTCCTGCAACTTTTTTTCTAGCTCAAATTTCATTATTTTCACCAAACCTGGTCAAAACTAATCGGATTTGAAAATAGGTTGCTTCTGGAACCAATTCACGAATCCGTCTTAATTGTTTAGAAGTTGCCTGTTTATGTGCAGCCATAATCTGTTCTATTATTTCCTTCCCTACAAAAGGTTCAATTTGAAATGTATGCATTTGAAGAGCAAGTTCAACAATATGATCCTGTATTGTACTAACTTTCAACTTTCTGATTTGAGCGATCTGTTCGAGTGAAAATCCTTTATTTAAGAGAGCCAACGTTTTCTTACTTGTATCTGTTAAAGGTAGAGCTGTTTCAATATCTGTTATAAGCGACGCTAAAAGCTTAAATTTCTTCGGTTCTTTTTGAACTCTAGACAAAATATAATGTAGCAATGCCTGAAATTGAAAATGATACAATGTTCGCTCTATTTTTAAATACTCACTTGCCTGTTTTTCCGTCAAACCAATTATCTCAAATCCAGTTAAGCGAATGACAAAAACACTTGGATCGATCTCGCGGCTATCTTCCAAAACATGAATAAGTTCTTTATATAGGCTATCACTAAGTTCTTTGCGATTGAATCGATTATTGATAAGATAATTTTTCAACCAATTGAGCAAAGGTTTCTTTCTCTGAATGGGAATATAATTTCGATCTTGATTAGCTAAATGTGAAGTTACTTGAACCAATAATGATATCCTCTGCCAAAAGATGTTAGCATATTGGAAGTCCCAACCATTCAAATAGGATAAAAACGGATAATTTTCAGACTCTCTTTTCATATACGCTAAACCATTGCTTGTGAGCTTATAATACTGATCATTTGTTGCAGTAACTAAATTTTTCCTTTCAAGCTCCTCAACGATCTCTTCAAATTGCTTTCTTGTTAGGAAATCACATGTTTTATAAAATTGTGCAATTTGGAAAAGATGAACATCTTGTATGGTCTGGGAAGATTTTTTTCCACATAGGAGATGATATAAAGAGTATATTGTTCTCTCGTCATTTATTTTATGTAAACAGAAAAGAACGACAAAATATATAAATGGAGTTGGCATCCTATCACCCTATTACTATATTTTGAAAAATAGTTCCTCATGGGAGAGCAACAACACGTTTTTAACGGTATTCTTTAATATCATAATTCGACGTGTTTCCCCATTTATTTTAACATGAAAACGTAAGTAAGGCTCCTATTCCGTTCCAAAACGTTGTTATGATAAGCATTCTCATTAATTTTATATTGAAATGTTACTCATACAGTTTTACAATAAAGAATGAGGGAATACGTTTCAGAAACTTTAATGAAATGTATGAAAATAAATGTTTAATTCATTGGGAGGTTTTTACATGGCAAAATATACAATTGTTGACAAAGAAACATGCATTGCATGTGGGGCTTGCGGAGCTGCTGCGCCAGATATTTACGATTATGATGATGAGGGTATCGCATTTGTAACGCTTGATGATAACGAAGGAATTGTTGAAATTCCAGATGTTTTAATAGACGATATGATGGATGCTTTTGAAGGCTGTCCAACTGATTCCATTAAAGTTGCAGACGAACCATTTGATGGAGATCCATTAAAGTTTGAATAGAAGTAAAGCAGCGCAGGGGCTTACTCGTCGTCGTTACTAGCTAGAAGGGACTGTCTTTCCGATATAGGAAGCCTGAATAGCGACAGCTGTTCTTGATTGACTAATCGTAGGCAGTGAATGTCTAAAGTTTGTTAGGCTTTGGCTACTTGCGCCAGTTATAGATACACGTTTCGAAAGGGTGCTCTTCAACTAAGCACTCGATAATTTCCGAATCAAAAGAACGGATTGTCAACAAAAGGTAGTGAGAAGCCCTTCTCGCTACCTTTTGTCATTTTTTTGTTTCGGAATGGTGGGAAAAAGGCTGATTTCCGCTTTTCGGGGGCGGGCGGTGAGCCTCCTCGTCGCTGAAGCTCCCGTGAGGTCTCATCAGTCCCAGCTAAATCCCCCAGAAGTCAAGTGCCGCCCGCGAAAAAGCGGCCACCCCGAGTGGAAATCTAACCACATGGATATTCTATCTATATTTAAAATAAAATAGGCCGTAGGCAAACTCGAAATCTCGAGTTTGCCTACGGCCTGAAACTCCTCTCACAAAAAGAGAGGACTTTTTCTTTTAGAGACATTTGTTATTCCTATTTATATTCGATATGCTCTCTGTTTTCCAATCCAAGTGTTCATTCTAGTGAAGAGAAGCATAAAGACGATTGATATTAAAATCCCTTTAACAATATTGAACGGAAGTATACCGGCGACAATCATTTGCCTTGTTTCCTCACCGGACATGGCCGGGAACCCCATAAACATTGTATAAGCTGGAAGGATAATAAAATAATTTAAGACGCTCATGACAACAGCCATCAATATCGTTCCAACAATTAATGCGTAGGTCATACCTTTTTTCGTTTTTAATTTTTCATAAATATAGTATGTTGGAATGACGAACAGAACTCCTGCCACGAAATTCGAAAAATGACCTACAGGAATACCTGTGTCA
Source organism: Robertmurraya siralis (assembly GCF_005502275.1). GTDB lineage: Bacteria > Bacillota > Bacilli > Bacillales > Cytobacillaceae > Robertmurraya > Robertmurraya siralis. The sequence continues at coordinate 122,291 of NZ_SWLZ01000004.1, read as the reverse complement.
CTGCTTGTCAAAATATAATCCAACACATTTTTAAATAATTCAACCAGTACCCCAGCAACTGGTCCAAAAATTAATGCAGCGATTAAAGCAGGAATATCACTAAAATCGACCATTAGAAATTTTGGAAAAGGTGGTAATGGGAAGTTTAGAAGCATCAGAACAAATCCAATACTGCTTAACATTCCGATTGAAACTAAAACTTTGATGTCGTACTTCTTCATTTTCCTCTCTCCTTTTAAGGATCCATCTCTCCTAAAGAAGAAAGGTTCAGCCTTACTAAGCTATGCCCATTGATAAGGAACAGCAAGATGCTCACAACCTAGTTGAATCCATTTCTCAATAAATAAAGTGAAAAAATGCACAATCAATTCGTTCTTCTGGATGATAAAATGCAGTTTTTTCATCGAACAATGGATTAATGCTCGATTTTATCACATTATTTCGAAATGGCCAGATGTTTTAAATCCTGAATATTCCCTCCAAAAACAACTCCCCCAAGTTTTTACTTGAGGGAGAATAAAACGGCACGCTTAATAAACATTCAAACTAGCAAATTTGAACGCTTGCAGAACCTCCATCTTCTCCCATCCAGACTATACTGTCGGCTTTGGAATTGCACCAAATCCTGCCAAAGCATTTCGTTAAGCTCAAGAAGAAACTTCTTAAATTCACTTATGCTTATGATTGGCTCGCGGGCTCAGAGACTAACACTCATTACCGCCGGTCGGGAATTGCACCCTGCCCCGAAGATAGACCAATATTTAATTACACCATTATTATAGCGCACTTAAGCGACTTTGTGAAGAAGTTAACCTTATGCTCGATATTTTTTGTTATTTTCACCGATTTTATGGTAAATTATAATAGTAATTTCATAAAAAGATAGGCATTTTATCGCCTCAGAAAAAACCATAAACATTTATATAGAAGGAGATAAAAATGGATAAAATACTTATTTTCGGTCACAAAAATCCAGATACGGATACCATTTGCTCAAGCATTGCATATTCTTATTTAAAAAATCAACTTGGTTTGAATACCGAGCCTATCCGCTTAGGTGAGATTAACGGAGAAACTGAGTTCGCTCTAAAAACATTTGAGCAAAAAGTACCACGATTTGTTCAAGCCGTATCAGCAGAAGCTAGCAATGTGATTTTAGTTGATCATAACGAGCGCCAACAAAGTGCAGATGACATTAATGATGTTCGTGTTTTAGAAGTTATTGATCACCACAGAATAGCTAATTTCGAAACTAGTGAACCGCTCTACTATCGAGCTGAACCGGTCGGCTGTACGGCGACGATTCTTAAGAAACTGTTTAAAGAAAATAATGTAGAAATTGAAAAAAATATAGCCGGGCTAATGCTTTCGGCAATCATTTCCGATTCTTTGTTATTTAAGTCGCCTACATGCACGAATGAGGACATTCAAGCTGCGCAGGAACTGGCTCAAATAGCAGGTGTAGATCCAGAAAAATATGGTTTAGACATGCTTAAGGCTGGTGCTGATTTAAGCAAAAAGTCAGTTGAACAGCTGATCTCCCTTGATGCAAAAGAGTTCCAAATGGGGAATAGCAAAGTTGAAGTTGCTCAGGTTAATACTGTGGATATCGAAGATGTTCTCTCTAGACAAACCGAAATTGAATCGGCTCTGGAAGCTGTCATCACTGATAAGGAGTTAGACTTATTTGTCTTTGTCATCACAGACATATTAAATAGTGATTCTACCGCTATTGCTCTTGGTCGCTCAGCTGATGCTGTCGAAGAGGCTTACGGTGTGAAATTGGAGAATCATACCGCCTTATTAAAAGGGGTTGTATCCCGTAAAAAACAAATTGTCCCTGTTTTAACGGATGTGTTTAACAAAAGATAAATAACATAAAAAAGAGTCGTAGGTGCTAATGCCTACGATTTTTACTAATTTATGACACCACTTTCAAGAAAGCGTTTTCTTCAGATAACGAACATTAATTCTACATTGACATATTAATATTCGTTTTGTAAAATAATCAGAAAATTGATAATTAGTAGGAGATGTTCAAATGTATCGAGTTTTAGTAGCCGATGCGATTAATGCAGAAGGCTTGCAGCCATTATTAGATTATGCTGATGCTCAAGTAATTGAAAAAAAAGTAACAGACACAGAAGTTAATTTGAAGGAAATTGATGCCATTCTTGTAAGAAGTGCGACGAAGGTAACCGAAGAGCTCCTTGAAAAAATGCCTCAATTAAAAATTATTGCACGAGCGGGAGTCGGAGTTGATAATATAGATGTTAACGCTGCTACAAAGCGAGGGATTATTGTTGTCAACGCACCAGATGGAAATACTATTTCAACCGCAGAGCATACGTTTGCAATGATGGCTTCTCTATTGCGCAATATTCCTCAGGCGCACGCATCTGTTAAAAATTTGGAATGGAAAAGAAATGCATTCGTTGGAAACGAACTTCATGGGAAGGCATTGGGAATTGTTGGATTAGGCAGAATTGGAGCAGAAATAGCAAAACGCGCGAAAGTATTTGGAATGACAGTCCTTGTTTTTGATCCGTTTCTAACAAAAGAAAGAGCAACTAGTCTCAATGTACAGAGCTGTACTCTTGATGAAGTCCTTGAACAGGCAGATATCATCACTGTCCACACCCCTCTTACTAAAGAAACGAAAGGCCTGATTAATGAAACCGCAATGAAAAAAACAAAAAAAGGTGTCTATTTTCTTAATTGCGCCCGCGGTGGCATTATCGATGAGCAAGCATTAGCTGTCTATATCGGAAACGGCCATGTTGCTGGTGCAGCCTTAGATGTTTTTGAAGAGGAGCCACCAGGAGAACATCCACTCTTGAAATTTGATAATGTCATTGTGACACCACATTTAGGCGCTTCTACGAAAGAAGCCCAATTAAACGTAGCCACACAAGTCGCTAAAGAAGTAAGAACCTATTTTGAAGATCGTCCAGTTACAAACTCCATTAATCTTCCAGCGATGTCCAAGGATATTTATGAAAAAATTCGACCGTTTCACCATTTATCAAAGCAGCTTGGCTCGATCTTATCACAATGTGTAAAAGAAGGTATCGATGAGTTATCTATCAATTACTCAGGTAGCGTTACTGAACTCGAAACCTCCTATTTAACAAAAGCTCTAATATCTGGTTTCTTCAAAAACCGTATAGACGTACATGTCAATGAAGTAAATGCCCTGCTCACCGCAAAGGAGCGAGGCATTACAGTTGGAGAGAAAATTTCAACCAATTCGTTTGGTTATGCAAATTGTATTACTGTTACAGCCAAAGTAGAGAATAGACAATTTTCATTAAGAGGGACTTATATTGATCATTATGGGCCGCGAATCGTTCATATGAATGATTTTAATATTGATTTCCATCCCGAAGGAAATTTATTATACATTCAACATATGGATCGACCTGGTGTCATTGGCCGCGTCGGTAAAATATTAGGTGATCACGCTATCAATATTGCAACTATGCAAGTGGGTCGAAAAGAAATAGGCGGAGAAGCTATTATGGTGCTGTCCTTTGACAAACCACTGGACTCGACTGCTCTCCAATTACTATCTGAACTAGACGATATCGTCTTAATGAATCAAATTACTCTCTAATCTTATTAATGTTTATCGATCGGAGGAAAAACTCCTCCGATTGTTTATTGCTGCTTAATCGTTAAAATTTGCTGTGGCTGTATTATTTCGCTGCTTAAATGATTGATTTCCATCAGCTCTTCAACTGATAAATTAGCTTCTTCTGCGATACTAGTTAATGAATCCCCGGGTTTAACAATATATTGTTCTTCAGAGAGATCTTCAATAATTAATTTTTGTTCTGGAAGGATTACGTCATTTGCTAATTGGTTCGATTCCATAATCGTAACAACGGACGAATCGTATTTTTCGGCTAATTCCCATAAAGTATCTCCACTTTGAACGATGTGAATAATATCCTTGGTTGCCTCCTCTTCACTTTCTTTGTTACTCGCACTTTCTACCTCATCCTTTAAATCTTTTTCCTCACTAACTAATAATTGATAATCGTCAGTAGGTAGATATTTTGCTATATTTTCTTTAAAAGCTACACCTGCTTCCTCTACATCGCTCGTGTCCTCCATCACTCCTGCAACCTGAACATGATCTTTTTGCTGTACCATTGCTTGAACTGTTTCTCCTATACCCACGTCCCCAAGAATGACTACAGGGTTGAGCGAGTTCTCTTTATTAACAGTCCATTCCTTTTTATGTATTTCGAAATGTAAATGTACTCCAGAAGAACGACCCGTACTGCCCATTTCTCCAATTATATCTCCTTGTTTAACACTCTGACCTTCGTTTACTTTTCGTTTACTAAGATGGGCATAAACGGTTTCAAAATTATTTGGGTGTTTTACAAATACGACATGACCATATGAACTTGAATAATAGGATCTGCTAACAGTTCCTTCATCTACTACATAAATCGGTGTTCCTAATCCTCCAGCTATATCAATCCCTTTATGATGTCCACTCCGTGTTCCATATGTATCGGTTACAATCCCATCTGCCGGCCACATCCAATGTGACGCTGCTTCCTCTATATCAATTGTCTCTGCTTGAATATTTTTTCCTCCTATAAATAACAGGCTTATAAAAAACGCCATAATCCCAGCAATTAACAAACGCTTTGCAAAGTCTCTCATTAGAATCCTCCTTAATTTGAGCTTTTCCCTACACGATATGACAGCTTGTACGTTGTTAGAACTACTAATTAAGCGGAGTAAAATGAAAAACCTGTCAAATCCTCTCCTCGCTTTGTAAAATTTCTTTTTAGAAAGACATTTGTTATTATTTGGATAGTTTTCGTTTTTTTATACAAAAAATTATTGATTTACGGCTTAATTACAACAAAAGGTTGTCAAAAGACTGTTTCTTCAAAACTAAGTTAATCTTTTTAGCAGGCACAAAGTATACAAGCTTGCATACACCAAATCATAGTGACAGATTAACGCATCTAATGTAAAAGGTCCGTTTAATATCTCAGTTCCAGTCTACTTGAACAATGTTTATTCAAAGAAAAACAAGTGGGCCATTAGCCCACTTGTTAAATTTAGCAGGGCACTTTCAAATAGTACCCGACCCCACTTATCAATTTGTCATTTTCGGCGCAAGACAGACATTTTCAGCCAAAATAATGAGAAGTCTTAACGGAACGGAGGCAAAAAGACCAGCCTTCTAGAAATCTCAATTTAACAATTCCCTTTTATTAGGAGCAATCGGCACATTCATTTCCTCATTAAAGACAAATTTTCCGATTTTATCAAGCTTACTATACTCAATTTTTACTTTGTTATAATTAAACTCTTTCGCTGTTAGTAAAATTGCTTCAATTGTCTGAAGGATTGTTCTTGTGCTAGTCATATCAGATTCTTCATTTAGCTGTAGGGTTAACATCCCCTTCTCTCCGTGTATTTCTTCTATATCAATATCTTGAGGGATCGACGCACTTAACTGATGAGTATCAACATTTTCCTTCATCGCATTTAAGGCCGATTCAATATTAGTAAATGATTCCCCATACGGAACTAAATAAGGGACTTCTGGATTCACATTTGAATAGTAAAAATAGTAAGCATAATTTCCATCATCTGAAAGATCTAATCCAGAGAGTTCTCCTTCATTGCCCAATTCAATTCCTGGTTGATTATCTGTATATAATTCAATTCCCTTTAACCCTAAAGATTTCGCAGTTTTCTTAATAACAGATGTAAAAGCGATTTCGTTTGCAGAACCTTGATAAGTTTGACCACTTGGAACATTTACCTTTAAAATATTATCATTGATGACCGATAGTTCTACATTTTTTAATGGGAACGTCTCCGCAAGTCCCCATTCCTTTTCATGCAACTTTGCCATTGTCTCTGTGTACTGCTCAAAAAGAGACTTCCCCTTCTCCTTTTGTATGAGCACAGTTATAGGTACGATAATTTGATTCTGCTCATCTGGTATCGCAAAAGTAAGCGCATTTTCTTCCGCACCATCTACATCTTCAGCATATACGGCTGTGTACTCTTGATTAAGGTCAATGGTTGAAGAAGTCACTCTTTCTTCAGCAGCGTCATCACTAGTAGGGGTATCCTGATTTTCCTCAACAGCATTTTCATAGGCAATACCTGCACCCTCATCTTTGATTATATTCATCTCTGATCGTTCAGCTTGCTCAGTCGCATTTCCACTCTCCGCTGATTGCTCAGAGGAAGAATTTTCACCTAAAAGGTTGGGAGAAAGTACTGCTATTATTAAAACCACTGCAGCAGTAGCAACAGAAGGGATGATCCAGGAGCGTTGCTTTTTCTTACTCAATCTAAGCGAAATGTTTTGATATATATCACGAGGATCGCGATTGTCTTCAATCTTTGGCATTTCCCGTAGTAATTTCTCAAGCTGTTCATCGCTCCACTCTGATTTTCTCACTTGTTGTCCCCTCCTTTGCCATTCTTTCTTCCATTTCTTTTTTCAATACTTTTAAGGCACGATGTTGAGTTGTTTTAACCTTGCTTTCTGTCCAACCTAAAGCTTCTGCTGTTTCAATAATGGTCAATTCTTGAATATAACGCAATATGATAACCATCCTTTGATCAACTGTACAATGGTCTAAACATTGATATATCAATGAAATTTCCTCATTTTGCAGAGCAATTTCTTCAGGGATCGGACTATCATCTTTAATCTGGCCTGTAGTCCAATCAAACTTTTCAGCAATTTTCTGTCGCCAGCCTTTTTGCTTTCGGAAATAATCAATTGCTACATTTCTGGCAATTGAAAACAGCCATGTTTTTTCACTACTCTTCCCCTCAAAGCGGTCGTACGATTTTAGTACTCTTATATATACTTCTTGAACAAGATCTTCAGCTTGTTCCCTATTTTTCACCATATAAAAAATAAATTGAAAAACGTCATGATGATATTTTGAATACAGCTCATCAAAAACGGAGTCCATTGGTTTCCCTCCCCGTTCAACCAATTAGTCGTTATATTATCCACAAAAGTTACACTCATATTGTCGAAATTTTTGTATCTATGATTGTCCAAATTATTTATGTCGAACACCCAAGGACACTTCCAAAATTTCTCTTCTTTAAAGAAATACACTAATATCACTAATATAGTATTTTTCAATAAAAAAAGGAAGAAGTTTTGTAAAACTCCTCCCTTTTTTTAAAAGATGGTGATGAGCTATGATTCCATATATTTCTGTTCAATTACTTGCCTTCGCTCTTCGTATCTCCTTTATCTCAGTCGCCGTCCTTCCAGTTTGTACGGAGATGAGCAAGCCGCTTCCGCTTTTCTTTGTCCAGCTTCAGCGGCTATCTCCTAGCAAACTTCAGCCCACCTCCCTACGATAAGTCAAACTCGATTCGCTTTCGCTCATCGGTTTTCCTTTATCTCAGTCGCTGTCCTTCCAATTTGTACGGAGATGAGCAAGCCGCTTCCGCTTTTCTTTGTCCAGCTTCAGCGGCTATCTCCTAGCAAACTTCAGCCCACCTCCCTACGATAAGTCAAACTCGATTCGCTTTCGCTCATCGGTTTTCCTTTATCTCAGTCGCTGTCCTTCCAGTTTGTACGGAGATGAGCAAGCCGCTTCCGCTTTTCGATGTTCCTTGTGTATCAAGATGAGTCGGCAGTTTTCTTGTTGTTCTTATAAATTTCGAGGGATGAAAAAGGAAAATGTCGTTCCATGTCCATCTTTACTATGAACGGAAATATGTCCTTTATGACTCTCAACAATATTTTTGGCGATAGCAAGTCCTAACCCTGTTCCAGAACGGCCTCTTGTCCTTGCTTTGTCCCCTTTATAAAAGCGCTCAAAAACAAAGGGAAGGTCCTCTTCGAGAATGCCTTTGCCAGAATTAAATACTTCAATATGAAGCCCCTTATCTTCCATTTTTCCCGAAACAACAATGATGCCATTATCTTCTGTATGTCTGATCGCATTATCAATTAAATTAGTCAAAACCTGTTCAATTCGATCTCCATCAAAATAATAAGTGGTCTCTAAATTATGGAAATCGCCTTTTAAATGAATTCCCTTTTCCTTCGCCAACCCATGGAACTTTCGAATAATTCGTTCCATATAGGGTTTCACTTCTATTAAACTAATATCAAGCTGTATGTGTCCTGCCTCCATTCGAGCAAGATCCAGTAATTCATTTACAAGACGGCCCATTCTTAATGATTCATCATAAATTACTCTTGCCATTTCCATCTTTTCCTCTTCAGATTCCGCAATTCCATCAACAATCGCTTCACTGTAGCCTTGCATCATCGAAATCGGCGTCCGCAATTCATGAGAAACGTTGGCAATAAAATCTTGACGCAGTTTATCGAGTTGACGTTCCTCGGTCATATCGCGAACGACTGCGACAGCACCACGAATGAAAGTATTATTATATAAAGGACTTACAATAATGACCCAAAACCTTCCTTGAACAGAGATTTCACCGACTTGTTCTTGTTCAGTATTAACCGCAAGCTTGAAAAGTTCCATCACTTCATAAGGAACTTCTTCCGCACTTCTTGATTTTCCATCCTGCTCAAAGTACCAGTCCTGCAAAAACCTTTCAGCAGGAGGGTTCGTAATCAAAATTGTACCGTCACGATTAAATGTAATAACTCCATCGACCATACTGCTAAGGATGCTGGAAAGCTGCTCCTTCTCTTGACTGAGAGCATTAAGATTAAATTTTAACTGCCTTCCCATTTGATTAAAAGCAGTCGCTAACTCCCCGATTTCATCATTTGTTAAAATCGGTACCTTTGTGTCAAACTTTCCTCTTGCAATTTCGAAAGCTGCCTCCTTCATTTTTCGCAGAGGAGCATTAATTCTTGTTGCTAAGAAAAATGCAAAAATGGTTGTCAAAATAATAGCCACTCCAGCAGCAAGTAAAATAAATTTTTTTGTTGAATTGGATGTCTCTTCCATCACCGTTAAAGATTGCATGATAAAAACCGCACCCTGATCTTTTCCTATCATGTTGATCGGTGTACCGATGATTAATAAGCGTGAATCCTCATCATAATTTGCCACTGGATAATTGGCCATTTTTTTAACTGTCTTGCTTTCAGTAAAAACATTCATTAACTCAGGATCTGTTAAAAAGTAAGTCACTGGTAATCCGAAGTTTTCATCCATCGTAGGCGAAGAAAACGACTCTTGTTCATCAAAAATAATCATCGCCTCTGTCTTATCATCGAGAAGCTCCCAAGCCAATTGAAGTCCGATACTTTCATCCTGTTCTTCCAAAAAATGCGAAATACGTGTAGCTGTTTTTTGAAGGTTGCTCTCCGTCTCATTAATATGATAGTTTTCAAAGAATTCTAGCAGCATCACTGTTAAAATAAACAGGACAAATATAACAAGAAAAAGAATGGTAAACCAGAGCTTACCAACAACACTGCGCCAAAACATCATTCATTGACAACCTCAAACTTATAACCTACACCCCAAACTGTCACAATCATACTGGCAGCGTCCTCTGAAACTTTATTCAGCTTTTCACGTAATCGTTTAACATGCGTATCAACCGTTCGCAAATCTCCGAAGAATTCATAATGCCATACTTCCTTTAAGAGCTGTTCCCGATCAAATACTTTATCTGGAGACTTTGCCAAGAAATAAAGAAGTTCATATTCCTTGGGTGTTAGACTAACTTCTTTGCCTTCTGCCAATACTCGATGAGCATCATTATCAATTGTCAGACTAGGAAAAACAATGACATCTTTTGTTGTTGTTTCCGTTTGTAAATACGACGTACTTGATGACCTCCTTAGCAAAGCTTTCACGCGGAGTACTACCTCACGAGGGCTGAATGGCTTTACAATATAATCATCTGTACCCACTTCAAACCCTTGGACACGATTCACTTCTTCTCCTTTGGCAGTGAGCATAATAACTGGAGTAGCTTTCTTTTCTCTTAACTCTCGGCATACCTCAATTCCATCTTTTCCCGGCATCATTAAATCGAGCAAAATCACATCATAATCATTGGCAATCGCTTTTGCTAATGCCTCATTGCCGTCTTCAGCTTCATCAATTAAATAATCTTCTCTTTCTAAATACATTTTTAAAAGACGTCTAATTCTTTCTTCATCATCGACAACTAAAATTCTTACTTCTTTATCCATAATCGCTCCCCCTAACATATCAATTTTTAATACTTCCATTACAAATTCTAAAAAAGTGTTACGGACTTATCCTTCATTATAAACGATTGACTAAAAGTTAGACACTAATGTATATATGTTAAAACACAAGCCCAGCCTTGATTAAAAGCGCTCACATCTTGTTTTGAAAAATGCCTCCACAAAAAGTGAAGGCAATATATAAATTTCTAATAACCTTATTTCTTAACCAGCATAGGAGTGTAGCCCAGCAATGACTAAGTTAACGGCAATTAAATTAAACATGATGATCGCAAAACCAATAACAGCTAACCATGCAGATTTTTCACCATGCCAACCTTTGGCTAAACGAAGATGTAAGAAAGCCGCGTAAAATAGCCATGTGATCAACGCCCAGACTTCTTTCGGATCCCAGCCCCAGAAACGGGTCCAAGCGATTTGCGCCCAAATCATCGCAAATACTAAGCCACCTAAAGTAAACACCGGGAAGCCAATCAAAACTGAACGATAGCTAATTTCATCGACTAAATCAAGTTTAATGTTCTTCGTTAACGGCTGGAGGGCAGCTCCAATTCTTTTTCTCAGAATCAGTCTAATTAAAACATACAAGCCCAGTCCTACCACCAATGACCAAACTACGGTATTTAATTTTTTGGCATTTATAATACCAGGCACTTGAACCCATGGCTCGAAAGTTCCATCTTCAATTACCTTCCATTCGTTAGGTCCAATTACTGCCGGCATGCTATATTCTATTTGGTTTTCAGAACCATTTTTATCGATATAGCTGTAGGAAGCTTTGTAGTCTGTAATAGCAAAAGTAGACGTAACGGCAATAAATCCAACGACTGATACAATTGAGTACATAATCACTTCTAGCCAAAAAGTACTTTTGCTACGTTTTGTATGATCAATTGCTTTAACTAAATAAATAAGTGCAGCACCAAAGCTTACTGCGAGTATGGCTTCTCCTAGTGCAACAGTTGAAACGTGGATTTGGAGCCAATGACTCTGCAATGCTGGTATTAAAGGTGAAATCTCTCTTGGGAACATGCTTGCATATGCAATGATTAAAAGCGCAATCGGTAAAACAAACATTCCTAGAATCGATGTTTTATAAATAAAGTATATTAAAATAAATGAAGCAACTAAACACATTCCAAAGAACGTCGTATATTCGAATAGATTGCTTAATGGAGCATGTCCTGCTACAATCCATCTCGTGATGAAGAAGCCTAATTGCGCTATGAAGCCAATAATGGTAATAACAATTCCTATTTTGGCCCACTTATCAAATGACTTCTTTTCTTCAGCCAATCCTTTTTTTTGCCTAATAGCTCCTCCAAAAAAAGGAATGGCTACTAAGTATAAAATAAATGCTATTAATAGAAGGTTTGAACTTAAATTAGCCAACCTACTTCCTCCTTACTTTTTTGCATATTTCGCTACTCATGATTCCTATTTTTTATTTCGGAATCTTGGTTTTCTTTTTCTTGAAGCTGATCCAACGGTTCATCTATCCCTGTACCCTCTAATATTGTACTAATTTCTCGCTTAAGTCCATGCCAATTTTTATTGGTATGGGCAGCTACCCAAATTTCGTCGTTATTTCTTCTTAACCAAATTCTTCGATGATTCCAATATGAGCCTTGGGCAACCCCGATCATAAAGATAAAACCGCCGAGAGCAAATAGCCAGAGTGTTAAATCCTTGCGGACCGTTAAACCAGTAACATCATTTGTTTCAATTCCTGAGAAGCGAAGTTGGTATTCGTTATCGCCGAAAGGCTCAAGGTTTTGTTGGATGGCTACAAAACTGATTTCGCCTTCTGGCTTTTCTGGTGAGAACATTTTAAACACAAAGGCCGGATTATTCGGAATACGTGATTTCGTAGTCGGTTCTCCACTTTCGTTAAATTCAAAGTCTGGGAAATAGCTCATCACTTCCACCGAGTAACCATCGCCAAGGTCATACTTCGTTTGTGGATCATTTAATTCAATGGTAAGCTCTCCAAATTCCTCCTTGCTTTTTTTGTTTATCATCGTAAAGGTCATTGTCGATAACTCACCTAATCTATATTCTGTTTGATAAAGAGCATAGCCATCAAATTTCAAAGGCTCATTCACACGAATATTGTATTCTTTAATCTGTTCTAATTTAGCTTCTTCACCTGGAAGAGAATCGTCTGCCTTTTTATAAAGAATGACATCTGATTGGAAATTTTTCGGAACCATCCCCGCATTTTCAATTGCATCACTGAATGCTTCATTGTCTTTTTCCTTATCGTACACTTCAAGTGTAAATTCCTTATTCTCCAGATAATACTCCCCGTTTGTTTCAGGGATTACCTTCGTTTCTCCTTCCCTAATCCAGAGCATATCATCAATGTACATGCCAGGAACGAAGCGCAGTATTCCACCTAAAAGAAAAATAATTAATCCACAATGGTTGACATACGGACCCCAACGGGAGAAACGTCCTTTTTCCGCTAAAATATTCCCGTCTTCCTCACGTATTTTGTAGCGCTTCATCGCTAGATTTTCTTTTGCTTTTTCGAAAGAAGCGTCTATGTTCTCAGAAGCAGAGGTCGTAAACAAGCGCTGACGTTTTAAAAAGCTTTCATGTCGAGTCACTCGTTGCTTCTTTAATGCCCGATAAAGCGGAACTACTCGATCGATGCTGCAAATAACGAGGGAAACACCGATAGAAGCGATTAAAACTAAATACCACCATGAACTGTATAAATTATGAAAGCCAAGGTCATAATATAGCTTTCCAAGCCAGCCATACTGGTCTTCATAATATTCAGCCGCTGTCATGATAGTAGGAATATACATCTCTTGAGGAAATATCGTACCCAATGCCGATGCAATTAGCGTAATAACAATCAACCATACTCCTACCTTAACAGAAGAGAAGAAATTCCAAATTTTATCGACGATGGTTTTATTGTAAGTTTGAGAACGACGTGCACTTCCCTCATATCGCATATCGTGAAGCTTTCCCTGTGCTTTTTCTTCAATTAATGTTAACCCACATGACTCACAAAGCACCGTACCGTGTGGATTAACATGGCCACACTCACATTTAACTTCCTTCATTATAAAAACTCCTCGTACCCTATGGTTTAATCTCTTTGATCATATCTATAACTACTTGTTCGTTAATAATCTCACCTTCATGGACATTGACGACGTTTCCATCCGGAGCAATAAGGAAGGTAATGGGCAAATTACCAATTCCATAAACGGTTTGTACCTCTTGCTTTTTGTCATTTAATATTGGAAATGTTAAATCATGCTTTTTTATAAATTCATTAACGACTACGTCCGATTCACCGATATTGACAGCTAAAATTTGTACATCCTCTTCTTTGTTTTCCTGGTACTGTTTATCCATATAAGGCATTTCTCTTTCACAAGGCTTACACCATGTAGCCCAAAAATTTAAGAGAACTCCTTTTCCTTCATAATCAGATAAGCGATGTTGTTCCCCATTCATATCAGTCAGAACGAAATTCGGTGCTTTTTTACCTACAGCTACTTTCTTAACATCATCTTTCGTAAAATTAGCGTACAGAGTATAGACAACAGCAGCCCCTAAAACTAGCAATATCATGGTTCGAATGAATAAACGCTGCTTTTTCATATGTATTCTCCCCTCCGAGTAACAAGCTAAATGAACACAAGTTGAAATAATTATAACATTTTTCAACATATTGACCGTGGTATCTTTGCCAATATGTGTGACACTTCTATGAATTTTTCCTTGTCATAAGTGAAATAATTCACACCATTTATCTTAAAAATATGTTATGGAAAACCTACTTTTCCGTTGCTGTTGATATGGACCGCAGTTGTTTCACCTCATGTGGAGTCAGTTCTCTCATGTCTCCTACACTTAATCCCTGTAACGTTAAAAAGCCATATTTTTCCCGTTTCAATTTCATGACCGGATGCCCAATCGCTTCGAACATCCTCCTCACTTGACGGTTTCTTCCTTCATGTATGGTTAACTCAATAATCGATGTTTGTTTTTTCTTATCGATACTAATAACCTTTGCCTTAGCTGGAGCTGTTTTCCCGTCCTCAAGCCGCACTCCTCTTTCAAGACCTCTGACTTTTTCCCGTGAAGGAATGCCCTTTATTTTTGCCACATATACTTTTTCAATTTCATTTTTAGGATGCATAAGTAAGTTTGCAAACTCTCCATCATTCGTTAATAAAAGAAGACCCGTCGTATCATAATCTAATCGTCCAATCGGGTACACTCTTTGTTTTATGTCCGGCAAGAAATCTGTGACAACCTTTCGACCTTTATCATCTTTAACACTTGAGATGACACCTCTTGGTTTATAAAACAAGAAGTATATTGGCTCCTCTCTTTCCACCGGGATTCCGTTTACTTCAACCTTATCTGTCGAAGATACTTTAATCCCTAATTCTTTCACTACTTTTCCATTTACTTTAACTTGTCCATCTATTATGAGCTGTTCCGCTTTTCTCCTTGAAGCAAAACCAGCGTGGGCTATTACCTTCTGTAATCTTTCCATTTCCGCCACCTCAATTTGTTGTTGTCTTTTCATCTTCCTTCTGAATTATGACATAAGTCACGTTATTTTCAAAGTAAACCTTATTGAGATAAGGGTGAGATTTTCTCGAAAAAATGGTGTCCAAATAAGCAGAACCGAGTTTTCAATAGCCCTTTTGAATCGGCATCAATTGCAGAAGATTAACGGGGTTTCTTTTAGAATAACTATAAAGTAAAAAAGCAAGTGAGGAAAAATGAACTTTTTTTCCTCACTTGCTTTTTTGGATTGGAGCATATTCAGTTTCTATTATCGTAATTCAGGTATGTTTTGCTAAAAGCGCTTCACTTGTTGCTTCCTACTCATTTTCATGGAAAGCTGTTTTTAGAAATCGCTGTTCTTTTATCCTCCAAATACTAGTGTGACGACAACGATAGCTGCAATAATTCCAACTAAGTCAGCCAATAACCCTACTTTAAGGGAATCACCCATTTTTTTAATCCCCACTGCTCCAAAGTAAACAGTTAACACATAAAATGTCGTATCTGTACTTCCTTGAATGGTTGCTGCAAGCCGCCCGATAAATGAGTCTGGACCATGTGTTGCCATAATATCGCTTGTCATACCAAGAGCAGCCGTCCCTGAAATCGGGCGAATGATTGCTAAAGGTACAATATCTGCTGGAATACCGAACGCCTCAAGTCCTGGACGTATATAGCCCATTAGGAAATCTAAAGCGCCGGATGCGCGAAACACAGAGATTGCCACTAACATTCCCACGAGAAAAGGAATAATAGAGACAGCAATTTTGACCCCTTCCTTTCCACCTTCGACAAAGCTCTCATATGTTGGAACCCGTTTGAAAGTTCCATACATTAAT
Organism: Robertmurraya siralis; assembly: GCF_005502275.1. Taxonomy (GTDB): domain Bacteria; phylum Bacillota; class Bacilli; order Bacillales; family Cytobacillaceae; genus Robertmurraya; species Robertmurraya siralis. Next base: position 106,721 of record NZ_SWLZ01000004.1, on the reverse strand, counting down.
ATAAATGCGATTAAAACTGGAATAAACCATAAGGAAATTACAGATACAATACCCATTTATCATTCATCCTTTACGACTTCTTCGATAGTAAAAGAACCGATCAATCAATATTGCCCCTATTGTTGAACAAATGGTAGCAACAAGGGTTGTCCCTACAATATCTGTTGGATTTGCTGAATTATAATTCATTCGGATTGCAATTACCGTAGTCGGAATTAATGTAAGACTCGATGTGTTAATCGCTAAAAAAGTAATCATGGAGCGGCTTGCTTCATTTGATCCACCATTTAATTTGCGCATTTCCTCCATTGCTTTAATCCCCAGCGGAGTGGCAGCATTCCCTAATCCAAACATATTAGCCATCATATTGGAAAGAATATAGCCCATAGCAGGGTGATCATTTGGAATTTCTGGAAAAAGCCTTTTGACAAGAGGGCGAAAGAGCTTTGCCAATATTTTTAGCATCCCTGCATCTTCAGCAATCCTCATCATTCCTAACCAAAATACTAAAATGCTTATTAATCCAATACACAAGGTCACCGCTTCTTTTGCCCCTGAAAACACCGCTTCATTGACCTCATTCATAGTGCCATTGAAGATAGCGAAGACCACACCGAATACCGTCATAAAAACCCAAATCAAATTAACCATTGTTGTTCACACCGATCATGGCAGTAAATAAATTTTTGAATCGTTCAAATAATGATAGCTGCTCACTATCATCAATCTCATAATATATGGGAAGCTCTTTGATCAATTTGTTGTCAAAAGTGATGGTTGCCTTACCTACGACGGTTGGAATATTCCTCGCTTCCTCCCATTCCTGCTTTGGTGTTTGCAACTTCATGTCGACTTGAAATTTTCCCTTTTCTTCTGATGTGACCGGATAACGATAATCATGTTCAAAATAAACTTTTTGTTTGTAGAAATCCTCATCAATTTCTGCGATTATTCCTGCTTCAATTACTTTCACCATTTCATATTTTTTAAAAGCCATCTCAAACATGCCAATATGATCATTCCAATCATCCGGTCCATTCAATGTCACAGCGATTAAATTCATATTGTCCTTCATGGCGGTGCTTACTAAAGTTCTCTTTGCCAGTTTCGTATAGCCCGTTTTTCCACCGGTTGAGTAATCATAAAGACCAGTTAGTAAGCGATTTTTATTGCGCCAAACTCTGTCCCATTTTTCGGTAGGATTTGGGGCATGATGTACTTCAGTTCCAGATATTTTTTTGTATGTATCATTTTCCATTGCATATCTTGTTAAAATCGCCATATCATAAGCAGTTGAATAATGGCTATCCGAATCATCAAGCCCATGAGGATTGGCAAAATGCGAATTTGCCATCCCAATCTCCCTTGCCTTTTCGTTCATTAAAAAGACAAACCCTTCTAGACTTCCCCCTACATGCTCAGCGATAGCAACAGCCGCATCATTGCCTGATCGAAGCATCAAACCATATACTAAATCCTCCAACTTAACTTTTTCATTTTTTTTCAAAAACAAAGAAGAGCCTTCGGTTCCTTCTGCCCTTTCACTGATCGTTACCATGTCCTCAAGCTTTCCAGATTCAATCGCTAAAATGGCTGTCATAATCTTCGTAATACTAGCGATTCTTCGCTTTTCATGAGCACTTTTTTCAAATAAGACTCTTCCGGATTCCTGCTCCATCAAGATCGCATTTCTGGCACTGACCGAAACAGAAGCTTCTGCCGTCTGAGGAATATTTGTTAGTAAGAGAAAAAAAATCAAAGTAAAGATGATAAGCTTCCACTTCATGTTCATTATGCATGACCTCGCACTATTTGTTTGTACAAGTTTATGCGGGACAAGATGTGATATGACTAAAAACTACAGGAGAAAAAAATTTAATGACACTTATTTCAGATTTTTGTGTTTTTATGGCGCGGAAGTGGAAAGCTCCTCCTTGTAGTAGGGCCTTTTAGTTTATCTATTAACATTAAGGTTGTGAGCCATTATTAAGATGGTTTCCACATTAATTGCTTTGCCTTTAAAAATCTCTGTTCAACATCATTCCAATTGACAATCTCCCACCAGTTATTGACATAGTCGGCACGTTCATTTTTATATTGTAAATAGTAGGCATGCTCCCAAACATCTAATACCAATAAAGGAATCGTGTCCCACTGAGTTAACAGCATATGCAGCTCTGATTGTAGGATTTCGAGATGTCTAGCCCTTGGTGACCATACGAGAAGGGCCCAACCAACTCCTTCAACCGCTTTCGCAGCCTCAGTAAAATGCTTCTTGAAGGCTTCATAACTCCCAAAATACCTTTCTATTTCTTTTAGCAACTTACCCGAAGGTCTTCCTCCACCATTTGGACTCATATTATTCCAAAATATCGTGTGTAAGTTATGGCCAGAACCGTGAAAAGCTAGCTCCCTTGACCAATGCTTAACAAGAGAAAAATCCCCCCTTTTCCTCGCCTCTTTTAATTTCCTCTCAGCCCTATTCAAACCGTCAACATAGGCTTGATGGTGTTTTGTATGATGAAGCCTCATAATTTCTTCTGAAATAACTGGTTCAAGGGCATCATACGCATAAGGCAAAGGTGGCAATTCATGTTTGCCAGCTTCCACAAAAGGCTCATTCATGTAAATTGTACCGAGTGCTTGCCGCTTAATAAAATAATCCTCCATATCATCGTGGAGCTCCTCGACCCTTGATTGAAGTGTTAGCAATTGCTCATTCGTTAACTGTCCCGGCTGTTGCATACATTCCATCACTTCTGCTAAATCATCCAACTTTGTCCACATTTCATCATCTCGATCAACTTGCTCAGTTTGCATAAATTTTTTCATTTCTTCATTCCATTCCATAACCTCTTTGACATACTCTTCAAATCTCCCCATTGTTCACCCTCATTTCTTTTCTTTATCAAAACATATCAGAACTATTCCATATTCTTTCATATCGTATGATTAGGCGATTTTTTATGTGAATTAAAATAGCTCATCCTAAACCAAAAACAAAGGGAGGTTCCGATACGAACAAACAGTCACTAAAGCATAAAAAAATATTTAACAAGCGGCAACTAAAAAAATTAAAAATCTTGATAAAGCAAAACAGCCGGTTCTTTTAAGCCATTAAGCTCGTTCGGACTGTTCCCAACAAGGGTTTATCAATGGAATTTTTCAATCCAGCACATTTCTCTCGATAAACTAGTGGTAACATCTCACTTGATTTAGCTGAGGGGGATCTAAACGGATTGGGTTAAATGTAAGTACCCGAATGATATCCACTGCAACAAAAGTCGCTCAATTTTTGAACAAAAAAAAGCCGTACTCAACATGTTTTATCAACATTTGATACAGCTTGTTTGGAGAATCAGATTATTCATTTAGATTGAATCATTTTCGTCCGGTAGTCCGTTTCATAGTATTCGAGTTCTTCTCGTATACTTTGGAAGCTTCCCTCTAATCCTTTTAATAAGTTAACAACCGTTTCTGGAACTTTTTCTTGAAACTTTATCGAATTGCGGCCAGTGTATGCTGCACGACTGTCTTCAAACCACGCATCAGTTTTCGGCTGAAAAAACTCCTCCACGCATTGATGATAAATGCGGTAAAGTGTTTTTTCTGCGGCACCCTTGGGGAAAGTATCAGTTTGCAGGATAACTACACAAGCTTCCAAACCTTCTTCACAATATACTAAAAGTTTACGAACATTAGACAAAATTGTTCTATAGTACGCCTCATTTCCCCGCTCTTCCTCCATTAGAGAATTCAAGGTAGTTTGATTTAAAAAATCCTCGAGCGTATTAACCGTCGTTACTAGAAAATCTCTTACATCCTCAAGTTGTGATTTGACCATTGTATTTGCCAATTCATACACCCCTATGAATAAATTAGACAGCTTTCGTTGTCTTCACGGAAGAAAAATAAAGTAAATGCTTATTAGTGATAATAGATGTTACTGAGGTTGGACAATAAACTCCACTGGAGAGCGAATTTCAAAACCTTTCCCATTTTCCAACTCTGTAAAAATGGTTGCTAATTTTTCAAAATCCAACTCTTTAAATAATGATGAAAATTCAGCCTTTGAATTAATATAGACCCGCTTACGACTACGAAATTCAGGATTTTTAATAAGAAAAGCTAGTGCAACAATATCTTTGAATTGAACAGATCTGCTTCCAGCTTCAAAAATGGGTTCTTCTTGATATGGTGTAAATTCCGAAATAAACTCATCAAAATATCGTAAATACAAAACTTGGAACGTTCTCTCGATCCCTGTATCTTTAAATGTTACTTCACTTTTATTAAAAAAATCCTCTGAAGTATTTGATTTTGTTTTTTCTAATTCATACCCTTTACATTCCGTAATAAACATGTAACCATCCTCTGTTCTTTAAAAATTATTAACGCTTGATGATCGTGTTCATTATTTTCTTTTTATAATTCATCATTTTAAAGTTTTTAAATAAAGCAAATTCTCCTTTTATTCTACCATATTCTCTTTAGTCTGTGTCAGAAATCAAGTATCCAGTGTCTCCTGAAATTTTTCAAAAAACAAATCTGCTTCCTCTTGAATATATTCTTCATCTACTTTCTCTGGGAGTGGCGGTAGCTCCTCAATGCTTCTCAATCCAAAATAATCAAGGAATTCTTTCGTCGTCCCATAAAGAATAGCCCGGCCAGTTCCTTCAGCTCGGCCCACTTCCTTAATTAAAGCTTTTCCCGCCAATGTATGAATCGGTCTCTCCGTCTTCACTCCTCTTATATCCTCAATCTCCGCCCTTGTAATCGGCTGCTTGTAGGCTATAATTGCCAATGTTTCCAGAGCCGCTTGAGACAAAGTACTCGTTGTTGGCGACTCGACAAGCTTCTTTAAATAGGAAGAATTCTCTTTTTTTGTCGCCAACTGATAATGACCTGCAAATTGTACTACTGTTATACCTCGGTTTTGATCAGCTTCATAATCCTCTGTGAGCTGCAGAAGAATCTCCCCTGCATAAGCTTCTTCTATTTCTAATACTTGTGAAATCTGTTTAATCGACAAGCCTTCATCTCCAGCTGCGAAAAGAAGGCTTTCAACGATTCCTTTCCAATTTACAACTTCCAAAAACGTTACTCCTTCCCCATCACAAAAATTTCTGAGAAATTACCTTCTTGTTCAACAATGATTTCGCTTCGCTTCATTAATTCTAATATCGCCAGAAAGGTTATGACGATATGATCTTTCTCACGTCTAGGAAACAGGTCAAAAAAACTCCTTCTTCCCTTATTAATCTGCAAATCTTTCAAAATTTCATCCATTCTTTGCTCAATTGGAATTTCTTGTCGTGAAATTTTCGTTGGCAGCGGCCTTTGCAGTTTTTTTCTTCTCAAAAGCTTTTGAAGTGCTCCGAGCATATCATAAAGAGAGACATCCAAGTCTCTTCTATCTGGACTTACTTCAGTAGAAAAATCAGCTAAATCACTTGGAGGCTTTGTGAACATTAAACCTCTTTCTAATTCAAGACTCTTTAAATCTGAGGCAGCTTCTTTATATTTGCGATATTCAATCAAGCGTTCAACTAATTCATCCCGCGGATCTTCTTCATATTCAAATTCAAACTCATCCTCTAAAGATTCTTCATGTTTTGGGAGCAGCATTTTACTTTTAATCGCCAAAAGAGTTGCCGCCATCACTAAATATTCACTCGCCACATCAAGCTGAAGTTCTTTCATCGTATGTATATAAAATAGGTACTGCTCTGTAATTTCAGAAACAGGTATATCATAAATATCAATTTCAAGTCGATTGATTAAATGAAGGAGTAAATCAAGTGGACCTTCAAACGCATCAATCTTCACATTATAGTGCTCCATATTTTTCCACCAAAGCTTTTTTTTATTAGTTTTTATATTATGACAGCATTGTATACTCAAGTTAAAAAATGGTAAAAGACCGACTAAAAAGTAACAGAAGCTTTTCTCTATAGCCTCACTGCCTATCCCTTAAATACATCATATGATTTACTCGAATGTATAAACACTATTATTAGTATAGAGGATTCACGAAGGATATCCAATAAAATTTTAGTAACAGCATGGGGTTTCCACTAACTTCCATCCTTTAAAACCATTCCATTAGGAAGATCGCCCAAACAGATCAATACACACTAACATACGCTATTACTGTATTAAAAAGATAAACAAGTAGGAGGGGATTCATATGTCTGCAGGACATGGTTTTGGTTCAGGCTTTGCCTTAATTGTGGTGTTGTTCATTCTGCTCATCATTGTTGGTGCCGCTTGGTTCTAATTAACTATACACTTAACAGGTTATTTTGCAATATACCCAGAGGCATTCTGGGTATATTTATTACATAGTTTTTGGTCGACCAAGATTTCAATCTGCGGTAAACTTATGGAAAACAGATTAGGAGGAAACGGATGTATCCGCAAGAGTATATCGAATTCTTAGTTCATTTTCACGGTGATCGTGATTATTTTGAATGTCATGAAATATTAGAAGAATATTGGAAAAAGGTTGATAAAAACAATAAAAACTCTGTTTTAGTTGGGTTGATTCTTCTTGCCGTTTCGAATTATCACCATCGCAGAGGAAATTTTAGCGGTGCAGCCCGGACCCTGAAAAAGTCGCTCATGATTATCGAACAGCATAATCTTGATGCACTTGGATTGTCCAAAGAAGAATTATTAATATTGTTAAAAGCACGACTTACGCATATTCAGGAACGGAAAGAATACTTAAGTATGAGATTACCTATAAAAGATTCTTCACTTATTGAAGCATGTAAAAAGTCTTGTCAGCAAAAAGGGGTTAACTGGTGTGAAAAAAGCGATCTTTCAAACGATGAAATTGTTCATCGCCATTTACTTAGGGATCGAAGCGAAGTCATGATTGAAAGGGCACAAGCAATTAAATTAAGACAAAAAAAAGGCAGCGAATAATTATTCGCTGTCTTCTTTCATTTCCTCGTCTACATCACATTTATCAATAAATTTAGCCGTTTCCTCATTCGCTGTTAATTCCTTGTCAGGAAAAAGATTCCTTAACGCTCTAACCATGCTTTTTCCGATTCCTTGGTGGCGATGGGAAGGATTTACAGATATATGTTGTATTTCAACGTGCGTATCATCAGGAATTGAAACTCCAATCAGGCCAATGACATCCTCATCTTTCCAGAGAAAAAGCTGCCACCTATCTGAAGCTTCATATTGCTTCATGGTGTTTTGTAATTTCTTTAAATCTTTTTCACTTGGCATGAATGACAACAAACCCATGGCAATTTTTTCAAAACCTTTTTTATAACGAATTAACATTTAGATCCCTCATTAATGGAATAAACATCTACACCTATTTTTTCCATTTTCCCCTCATTTTAAACGGTCTGCTCACTAAACTCCCTTTTCATTTTTCATCTACATTCAGTTCTTTTCCTTATGTAGTGTATGATGTTTTAGAGATTTTGGTTCTTATGGGAAAAGACAACAGAAACATCGCGAAGCATTACATTAATCGTTACTATCATACAAGATTTATAGAATTTCTTCAATCCTTCAATTATCATGAAAGAAAAGTTTGCATCTATTTATAGGTAGTCTATAATAGATTTATTCCATATAGAACCATTTTTTTGTTACATCAAGTAAATCTAATCTTTACCTTACAACATCTTATCAAACAGCTTATATTTGCACATATTGATAGTAGTAGAAGCTTCTTCGTTTACCGATGAAATTGAAACTTTCTTGAACTTTCATTCGTCTATCAGTTCGAAGAAGATCTGTGAAAAATAAAAGGATTTTTTAAATAGGAGGAAACTTCATGTTAAAGAAACTAAAAATTACGATAGCCCTTCTCTGCGCTTTCTTGCTTCTACCAATCCAGGGCTTTGCCGATATGGTGGAAGGAGATATGATTGTTACGCTCGGAGAAAACCTTACCGAGCAACAGAAAAATCTTTTACTGGCCGAGATGGAAGCCCCTGATGATGTACAAATTATTTATGTGTCCAACGCTGAAGAACATCAATACCTTGGAAATTACATTGCTAAATCGTTAATTGGTACAAAAGCAATCTCTTCATCGGCAATAACAGTTGGAAAAGAAGGCTCTGGCCTTGAAGTAAAAACCAAAAATATTAACTGGGTTACAGATGAAATGTATATTAACGCACTTATTACTGCTGGGGTAAAAGATGCCAACATTTACATTACGGCACCTACATCTGTTTCCGGAACTGCTGCTTTAACGGGAATTATAAAAGCTTATGAAATTTCAGCGGATACGACAATCCCCGAAGAAGTAAAGCAAGCTGCCAATGAAGAAATGGTGGAAACTGCTGAGCTTGGCGAGTCTGTTGGTCAAGAGAACGCTGCTGCGCTAATCGCGAAAATAAAAGAAGAAATTGCCAAAAACGCACCCGAAACAGATGCAGATTTACGCGCCATCATTGAACAAGCTGCCAATGAGCTTGGGATTACATTAACAGAAGAGGAAATTTCCAGCTTAATGGCGCTTTTTAATAAACTCAAAAACTTAGACATTGACTGGAATCAAGTTGGAGAGCAGCTTAATCAAGCAAAGGACAAAATCTCAAAGTTTCTGGAAAGTGAGGAAGGTCAAGGCTTTCTTGACAGTTTAAAGCGCTTTTTTGTAGGCATTATTGATGCCATTAAAAGCTTATTTGGCGGTGGAAATTAAAATGATCTGCCTCCCAGTCAAGTAGAAATCATCCAAAAACTTTAAACGGCCTTTGCTCTAAGCTCCATAGGGCTCTAGGCCGTTTACTCTCTACGTCAATTTACTCATTTATTGCCCTGCATCGTTCTTCGTATGCTTCACCATTAAGCCTCGTCCGTTATTATATCCCTATGTCATCTCTTCTTTAGCCCATCCACATTTAAATTTATTGAAGACCACGGTCGCGATAAAATTTTATTGCTTGCTCAAACGAAGCTGCATTATGAATAGCTGATCATATTTTTCAAATCGGATTTAAGTTAAAAGGGAAAAGACTGTAAGCAAACTCGATAAAATCAAGTTTGCTTACAGCCTTTTCAAGAGTTTATTTTTTTATTTGTTCCATTAACGGTACATCTAAATGGACAATATCATCAAAAGTCTCTCTTCTCACAACTAACTGGGCTTGACCATCTTCGACAAATACAACTGGCGGTCTTGGAATTCGATTATAATTATTCGCCATCGAATAACCATAAGCTCCTGTACAAAATACAGCTAAAATATCATTTTGCCCAGCCTTTGGCAAAGGTAAATCCCAAATTAACATATCTCCTGATTCACAGCATTTTCCAGCAATTGACACTGTTTCTTCTACTTGATCTAGCGGACGATTCGCTAAAATCGCCTCGTACTTTGCTTCATATAATGCTGGGCGAATATTATCACTCATGCCCCCGTCTACGGCCAAATAATTACGGACATTAGGTACTTCTTTTCGTGAACCAATTTGATAAAGGGTTGTCCCTGCATCCCCAACTAATGAACGGCCCGGTTCTATCCAAATTTCAGGGACTTTCATATTAAAAGCCTGAGCTTGCTCCTTCACTTCTAAAATGATTTCTTCCACATACTGTGCTGCCGGAATGGGAGCATCTTCCTCCGTATAGCGAATGCCAAAACCTCCGCCCAAATTTAATACTTCAGATGCAAAACGATAGGTGTTGGACCATTCATGCAATTTTGCAAAGATTTTTCGTGCTGCTAAAATAAAACCAGTTGTTTCGAAAATTTGCGACCCAATGTGACAGTGTATTCCCAATAAATTGAGATTTTCTGAATCAAGTGCTTTTTTAACAGCGGTGTCTGCTTGCCCATTTTGTAAATCAAAACCAAACTTTGAGTCTTCTTGACCTGTTAAAATATAGTCATGTGTATGAGCCTCAATGCCCGGAGTAACACGAAGAAGTATATCCATCTTTGCCTGTTTCTCCTTGCACAGCTCGTCCAACAAATTCAATTCATAAAAATTGTCAACGACAATACATCCAATTTCGTACTCGAGTGCCATTAATAATTCTTCACGGCTCTTATTATTTCCATGAAAGTGAATTCTCTTAACCGGAAATTTTGCACATAGAGCTGTATAGAGTTCCCCACCGGAAACAACATCAAGAGAGAGTCCCTCTTGCTCAGCTAATTGAATCATGGCAATCGTAGAAAAAGCTTTACTTGCATAAGCGACCTGTGAATTAACGCCTAATTTTTCAAAGGTTTTTCTGAATCCACGAGCTCTTTCTCTTATAAGAGCTACATCATATACATAAACAGGGGTACCAAACTCACTGATCATTTCAACTGTATCAACCCCGCCTATTTCTAAATGACCTTTATCGTTTACTTTAGAAGTTCCATGTAAAAACATTTGTATCCCCTCATTCTAGAGCTAGAAATTTTGTCTTTTTTTAATATTGTGAACTCGATTCAATATGAATAAAAATTACTTTACCATATAAAAGAAGAAACATCAATTTCAATCTCTATACTAGGGATTATCCCATACTGTTTTTACTGGTTTGATGCCTGTTTCTGGCGATTCCGAGGCTGAACAATGCTCGGCCTAATTTTCGATCCCGGAGTCGAACTCCGGATAAGGATTTGCAGGAAAGCTTTCGGACTAAATGGAATAAACGGCCACAAATATGGACTTCTTAAAGAGCGAATGCTAGCCAAGACGACGATGAAAGCTGTCATCCCAATCACAAATCCTGGAATTTTAAATGCTGAAACCAATATTAATAAAATTAGTTTTACGATATTATTTGCCATACTCAATTCATAACTTGGAGTAGAAAAGGTACCCATCGCTGATACTGCCACATATAAAATTACTTCGGGCACAAACATGCCGACATCGATTGCAATTTGCCCGATCAATACTGCCGCAATTAATCCCATGGCTGTTGCCAAGGGAGTTGGTGTATGAATAGCTGCTAGGCGCAAAAACATCAACCCTAGCTCCGAAAAGAAAATTTGCAGAATAATGGGGATATTCGATTCTTCATTGGGACCAATAAATTCCAGCCGCTTCGGTAATAAGGATGGCTCCAAAACAAAGATTAACCAAAGAGGTACTAAGAATAATGAAGCAAATACCCCAAGAAAACGACACCATCTAATAAAGGTTCCAACTGTTGGAGACTGCCTATATTCCTCAGCATGATGTAAGTGCTGGAAAAACGTTGTTGGTGTAATAATCACACTTGGTGATGTATCAACGTAAATTAGCACATGACCTTCTAACAGATGTGTTGCAGCAATGTCTGCTCTTTCCGTATATCGTACAACAGGATACGGATTATACCCTTGTTTCACCACATATTCTTCAATCGCTTTATCCGCCATGGTTAATCCATCGACATCAATGGCGTTCAATTCTTTTCTGATGATGTCAATTAGATCTTTATTTGCGACATCCTTTACATAGGCAATCGCGATATCTGTTTTTGAACGCTCTCCCACTTTAAAAATTTCAAATCTTAATCGCTCATCCCTTATTCTTAAGCGAGTAAGTCCTGTATTCATAATAATATTCTCCACAAATCCGTCCCTCGAACCTCTGACAACTTTCTCTGTTGCAGGTTCTTCCGGTTGTCTTCCCGGGTAGCTTCGAACATCCACCACAAAAGCTTCCTGTTCCTCTTCTACTACTATTACAATTAAACCGGAAAGCACCTGATCAACTAATTCATCCATTGATTTCACAAGAGCTACCGACTGATGAAGAAGACGGTTTTCAATAATGTTAAAAACATCTCCCGTTTTCCTTTCTCTGTCGTTTAAATCGACAAGCTCTTTTAAAATATAAATGATAAATTCTGTATCGCATAAACCATTTACATAATAAAACTGAACCTCTTTCCCGAGAACCTTCACTTTTCTAAGGCCTAAGTCAAAGCTCTCACCTAGGCCAATCCGCTCTTTCATATAGTTTTCTACATCTTCAGGACTAGTAGGGATCGGTTTCACATCTTCAGGACCTTTACTTTTCATGAAATCCGCTCCTTTCTAAGATTATTTCAATCGCTTTCTTCGTAATCGGTGCACCGATTTCATATGAATCTTTTCCTGCCATTTTCCCTATATCGCCTATCCCCACAACAACGGGCAAATCGAGCGCGTCTAGGCTATAAACCGTATCACCATTTAATCTTCCTATTTCCAATTCTGCTTCTCCATACTTATCGACTCCATATGGGGTCAACTCTCCATAACGATCGACACTAACATCAATCTTGGTCCACTCAGCTTGCCGTGTTTTTGCTGCTACTGCCAACACACCCAGTACTTCAATATCTGGATGCTTTGCCACAAACTTCAGGGCACTTTCTCCATAGCCTTCACCAACTAAGCCGCTATCATCAAACATCACAAGAACTGGTTCATAAGGGGCTTTCTTAATCAAAGCAACCATTTCAGAACCGGTTAAAGCTGTTGGATTCCCATGTGACATTGAAATACAGCGGCCCCCTATTTCTGTTGCCACATGTTCAACTGCTTTTCTGGCATATTCATCCCCGTCTGTAATGATTATGATGCGCTTTCGTTCACCCATAAACCCTATCCTTTCATGTGAAGATAAATAATGACACTTGTTAATGGCCTCGCAAAATCAATCTCCAACAAAGTAAAGCCATTGATACAATGAGCCAAATATTTTACCAAATACAAAGGCCATCATTAAAAGAACGATCTTTTCCTCTAACCCAATTCGTTTTGCCAAAATGGGAAAGACATTTAAAACTTCTGTAAGCGCTGCAGCCATCATGCCGACAAAAATGCCTCCTGCTGCACCTAAGGGAATTAAGGTGTAAGGAGAAAAATGAAACGACCAATCCCTTAAACTAACAAAGCCTCCTACTACTGCACCAAAAACAACGGCCCATTGGTAGCCGATGATCATCTTCATTGTTTTTGATAATTGCGTAAGTCTCGGGATAATCCCAAGCACTGTTAAAAAGGCAACAAAACCAGAGCCAACAGCGAGTCCCCCTGCAAGTCCGATGAAGATTATAAACGCAAGTTTAATCGTCATCAATTCTCTTCATACTTTCTTTATTTTCGGTTAAGCTTACATAGCGATCTAAATCTTGTTGATAATTAAACATTTCTACTTCAAGGGGACTAGGCTCTTCATTCAAACGCTTGCGGAATACATGATTAAAAAAAAGAACCATTCCAAGACCAAGACCGAACGAATATGGAATTTGAAACAATAACGGTTTATCGACTATTTTTCCTGTAATAATCGTATAAATTCGCTGCTGTGTTGCCTGCATCGCCACATCTTCATGAAAATACATAATGGCAAGAGCGGACCCAAAAAAAAGCAAGCACCATATTAAAATAAAAAAAGGGAGCGAGACACCTTTTTTCTTCCGAATGACTTCCACTATCGCTTGGGAAGGACCAACTGTCTGAACTTGACATTTGTCAACAACCGCTGTAATTTTTTCGATCACCTTGATCACATCAATTATAATAATGTTGTAATCTTGTTCATTTACACGATAAATCGCAAGATCCTGCAGCTTTTTCATCAATTTTTCCTCGGCAATAATCTGCGCCACATCTCTTAAGTAAACCGTATCGTGCGGTCGAATTTGAACCCGATGTCGCATTCGAATATAAATGGTTTCTTCCATTACAATCACATCCCACACATTGATTTCCTTGTATAAATAGTATGAGTAACAGCTATTTCCTTCATGAACACCAAAAAGTGGGAACTCGGGCAAACGTAAAAAAGACCACACGGACTACACGTCCATATGGTCTTTCATTTGCTGCAGTATTTTCTTTTCTAAGCGCGAAACTTGCACTTGAGAGATTCCCAATCGCTCTGCTACTTCAGATTGGGTTTGATCTTTATAGTATCTTAAATAGACAATTAATCTTTCCCGTTCATCAAGCTCACGAATCGCTTCCTTTAGAGCAATTTTGTCAAACCATTTGCCTTCATTTCCATCATCGATCTGATCAAGTAAAGTGATCGGATCACCATCATTTTCATAGACGGTCTCATGAATCGAAGAAGGGGAACGGTTCGCATCTTGAGCGAGAATAATATCCTCAGAAGGAATATTTAAAAACTCAGACAGCTCATTAATCGTCGGAATTCTCCCGAGGTTTTTCGAAAGTTCATCCTTTGCTTTACGAATTTTATTACTCAATTCTTTTAGGGAGCGACTGACTTTGACCGTCCCATCATCGCGAATAAATCGCTGAATTTCACCAATGATCATCGGAACCGCATAGGTGGAAAACTTCACATCATAGGAGAGGTCAAATTTGTCCACTGATTTTAATAAACCAATGCAGCCAATTTGAAAGAGATCATCCGGTTCATACCCTCGATTAAGAAATCGTTGAACGACCGACCACACAAGGCGCATATTCTTCTGCACAATCATATCCCTTGCGTCGCCATCACCATCTTGGCTCTTTTTGATCAATTCCTTGACTTCATGGTCCTTTAAATATGTTTGATTTTTGTCTGATTTTACCTCCACATCCATAGGCAAGACTCCCTTAATTGCATAACATTTTACTCTTTGTTAAATGCTTTCTTAATCGAACCTCTGTACCTTCTCCTAAACTGGAGTGAATCTCGATTTCATCCATGAAGTTTTCCATAATGGTAAAGCCCATACCGGATCTTTCTAATTCAGGCTTTGTAGTAAATAGCGGTTGGCGGGCTTCATCAATATTGTTAATACCCAAACCGTGATCTTTGATCGTTATCTCGACAAAATCATCTTCTAATTTGACGGAAATGTAGACGATTCCCTCAGAATTATGTTCATATCCATGAATAATCGCGTTCGTCACCGCTTCAGAAACAACGGTTTTAATTTCTGTTAATTCGTCCATCGTCGGATCTAATTGTGCAATGAACGCAGCAACTGTAACCCGGGCAAACGATTCGTTTTGACTCAGCGCATTAAATTGCAAATGCATCTCATTTTTCATTGACTATGCTACCCCCAATCTTTCCAAAGCAAATTGTTCTGTCGGCTCTAGACGTATTATTTTAAATAAGCCTGACATATCAAATAATCTTTGGACACTTGGGGAAATTGCGCAGACGACCATTTCACCATGTTTTTGCTTAATTTGCTTATATCGACCAAGAATCACACCTAAGCCTGAGCTATCCATAAAGGTTAAAGATTCTAAATTCAAGACAATATGACGAATTTGATGTTCTTCAATTGCCTTTGTTGCCCGTTCACGCAATTCATCTGCAAAATGATGATCCAACTCACCACTAAGACGAATGCATAAAACATCTTGCTTGACTTCCAATTCAATGTCTAGACTCACTACTCCAACCTCCTTAGTCTTTCATAGTGAGTCAATTCGTTACTTAGCGCTCAATTTCCTTCTTACAGACAAAACTAGTAACAATTCGCTAAAAAAAGTTGGAATAAAAGACATTTCGACAAAGGCTTTGATCATGCGTTTTCATGAAAGGAAACTGCACAACTGTGTTTTAATCTCCAGCCTTCGTAAACATGCCAAAGGAGCGTTTATATAAAATCCACCAGCTCGCTTTTTTGACATCTTTACTTGCAACTAATGGACTCTGAACAAGCGTTTTTCCATCCTTCATAAGCTTTAATTGTCCAACTTCGTCACCTTTTTTAAGAGGAGCTTTAATATTCTCCTTAATCATGATTTCCTGTTGAACATCTTTAACATTTTCTCCCTTTTTCGTTAAGATAGAAATTGGCTCACTTGTTACAGCATCCACTTTTTTCAAATCTCCTTTACTCACTTTCGCTTTCTCAATGGAGACATTGCGTTCATATAATGGATGTGTTTCATATTGACTGAAGGCATAGTCGAGCATTTTCGTCACTTGGGCATTTCGCGCTTTTGATGTCGGAGCCCCAAATACAACGGCAATAACACGCATGTCGTTTTTTTCAGCGGTTGCGGTTAAACAATATTGCGCTTCACTCGTATATCCTGTCTTCAGTCCATCAACTCCTGGATAGAATTTAACAAGCCGATTTGTGTTCACTAACCAAAATTTTTTATCCGATTTTTCTCGCAAATAGGATTCATATGTCCCAGTAAATTTGGTAATATCCTCATACTTCAATAATTCCTTCGCAATAATGGCCATATCATGTGCAGTACTATAATGGTTATCTGCAGGCAAGCCAGTTGTATTTTGGAACTGGGTATTTTTAAGCCCCAGCTCTTTTACTTTTTTATTCATCGCTTCTACAAATGCTTCCTCCGAGCCAGCTATCCTTTCTGCCACTGCCACAGATGCATCGTTAGCTGAACCGATGGCAATTGCTCTTAGCATTTCCTCTGTTGTCATTTCTTCACCTGGTTCAAGAAAAACCTGTGATCCTCCCATTGAGGCTGCATACTCACTTGTGCGAACTTTTTCTTCCATTTTTAATTTTCCACTTTCAATTGCCTCCATAATTAAAAGCATCGTCATAATTTTCGTCATGCTTGCAGGAGGTAATTTTTCATTGCTATTTTTATCATAAAGTACTGTGCCAGTATCTCTTTCAATAAGGATGGCGGATTTTGCATTATCCGCTAATTCTACACTTGTTTTTTCTTCTGCAAACACAGCAGGGGTAATGAATGATGTAACCAATAACGATATTAGAAACATAGATACAAACCTTCTCATGACATAACCCTCCATTCTTTATAGATCCATTTTTCACCAATAAATCTAAAATTATACAAGGAAAATCATGCACAGAGTAAAAATTGGGTTTTAAGGAAAAAGATAGAGTTGAAAAAGTTATGGCACAGCAAGTTGCTAATGCCGAATCTCAGTTGTTTTCGGGGATTTTTTTATTTAATTGCGGATCTTCTCTTAAAAACTGTGGTTTAAAACAAGTGAAGACAGTCGAATTCAGTACGCTCCACTTGCTTTTCCTGATTATAAAAGGAAAGGGATTCCTTCCGTTTCTTTATTATTGAACAAATCTCTTAATCTTCATTTAAAATATCAACTAGACGCTTACCATGTATATCGGTGATATTTTTATTAGCTCCTTTTTTTAATAAAATACTTATCATTTCTTTATTTTTATTTAAAGCAGCTTGAAAAAGTGCTGTTCTGCCTTCATTATCTTTCGCTTCAATGTCGGCATTATGATTAATCAATAGTGTTACTACATCAGGATGATCGTATATACTGGCGATCATTAAAGGCGTTGAATTTCCAGATTCCTCACAAATAATATCTACTTTTGCATTGTTACGTAATAAAAGACGAACTATTTCCGTATATCCTTCACTCGCTGCTATATACAACGGGGAAAAACCATATTGGTCTTTCAAATTAATATTTGCACCAGAGTGAACCAATAACTTTACACACTCTGTAGAGCCTTCTTGCGTAGCCCAGTGTAATGGGGAATACCCTGTTCCGTTTTGGTCTTGTTCATTTACATTCAACCCTTTTTTGAGCAATCGCTTTATAATTTCAACTCTGCCTCTTGCTGCAGCAGCATGCAGAGGGGTAAAACCATTGCGGTTTAATTCTAAATTACAGTTGTAAGCTATTAATAAATCGACCATTTCTTTATGCCCTTTTAGGCAAGCAATTTCAATAGGTGTGTAATTTTCATGATCCAAACTGTCAATGTTTGCTCCATGCTCTAACAAATATTTTACGATTTCTAAATTCCCCTCTTGTACGGCCCAATGAAGTGCTGTATATCCATCTTCATCTCCTCTATTAATGCTCCAACCTGCATTAAGTATATTTTTCACTTTTACTAAATCATTATGAGCAGCGGCTTGAAAAATATCCATATATTTCATAATACCTCCTAAAAAAATACTAATTAGAGACATACTTGATTCGTTCGGTTTCTCAACAATAACTTTTTGATGCAGCGGGCAACTAAATAATAGCAAAATGTCTCTTGAATGGCAGCAAAAATCTTTTTAAGCGTGACTTTGTTATATAACGATGTTGATTTTTTGGCTCATTTTCTTCCAGCCTTTCAGTTTGCTCTGTGACTGAGATTTCGCAACAAAAAGAAAGACCATCAACATATTATTTGTTGATGGTCCAGTTTGAAGTTCACTGCTGTTTTATTCCGTAATTATTTCATATATAAGGGTTGGTGCATCCACTTTTGATGGTGAGACTTTAATATTTCGATAGAGTTTTTCTTTCACTTCGCTGACGTCTTCAAAATTGCTGTAAATCGTCACAAGTGATTGACCTTTTGTCACTTTATCACCAATTTTTTTATTGAGGATAAAGCCGACTGCTAAATCGATGTTTGACTCTTTTGTCGCTCTACCTGCTCCAAGAAGCATCGCTGCCGTTCCTATTTCATCAGCGACCATTTCTGTTACATAGCCATCTTCTTTTGCTTCTAATTCAAAAATGTATTTTGCTTGTGGAAGCTTGGACGGGTCATCCACAACTGAACTGTCTCCACCTTGTGACTGTAAAAAGGTTTTAAATACTTCCAAAGCAGTTCCATTTTCAATGACAACTTGTAGCTTCTCTCGTGCTTCTTGGAGATTACTCGCCTTATTGGCCAAAAGCACCATCTGACTTCCAAGGGCAAGGCACAGCTCTGTTAAATCTTCCGGTCCCTCCCCTTTTAATGTATCAATTGCTTCTTTGACCTCTAAAGCATTGCCAATCGCAAAGCCAAGTGGCTGATTCATATCAGATATAACCGCCATTGTCTTTCTGCCCACATTATTACCGATTCGAACCATTGCTTTCGCAAGCGCCCGGGAATCTTCAATCGTTTTCATAAAGGCTCCGGCACCGGTTTTTACATCCAAAACGATGGCATCGGCGCCAGCAGCAATTTTTTTACTCATAATCGAGCTAGCAATGAGCGGAATGCTGTCCACTGTCGCCGTCACATCTCGCAGGGCATAAAGCTTCTTATCTGCTGGCGTTAAATTTCCACTTTGGCCGATGACAGCTAGCTTATTCTTATTTACTAAACGAATAAATTCTTCCTTTGTTATTTCAACATGAAATCCAGAAATCGATTCCAATTTATCAATGGTTCCACCAGTATGGCCAAGACCGCGTCCTGACATTTTTGCAACTGGCACTCCAACCGAAGCGACCAAGGGACCTAGTACAAGGGTCGTGGTGTCTCCCACTCCCCCAGTTGAATGCTTATCAACCTTAATCCCTTCTATCGCTGAAAGATCTATCTGCTCCCCTGAGCGAACCATCGCCAACGTAAGATCTGCCCGTTCTTTTTCAGTCATCCCTTGAAAATAAATCGCCATTGTCAGTGCACTTACTTGATAATCTGGGATTTCACCTTTAGTGTATCCTTCAATAATGAACTGAATCTCTTCTGTGGTTAGTTCTTTTCCGTCTCGCTTCTTTTCAATTAAATCGACCATTCTCACGTGTATTCACCACTTTTTCAGAAATAGATGATTATCGGTTTTACTTTAATTCCTTGATCATTGCTTTGACAAAACGAAGAAAATTTTCTTTCACTTTTTCTGTTGTTTCAATTACTTCTTCATGGTTTAACGGTTGATCAAGAATGCCGGAAGCCATGTTCGAAATACAAGATATTCCTAACACTTCAAGACCGCTATGGCGAGCTACGATTACCTCTGGAACTGTCGACATTCCCACTGCATCGCCACCCATTACCCGTAGCATCCTTACTTCAGCAGGCGTTTCATATGTAGGACCCGTATTGCCAACGTATACACCTTCTTGAAGCTTAATGTTTAACTGTGAAGCAATCGCTTTGGCTTTATGAATAAGTTCTTTTGAATACGCCTCTGACATATCCGGAAATCTTGCACCTAATCGCGAATCATTCTTTCCAATTAAAGGATTAGAGCCCATATTATTAATATGATCAGTAATTAGCATAAGGTCACCAGCTGAAAAAGACTCGTTGATGCCTCCAGCAGCATTTGTCACAATAAGCGACTTCACCCCGAGTTCTTTCATTACTCGAACCGGGAAAGTCACTTGCTCAAAGCTGTAGCCCTCATAATAATGAAATCTTCCTTGCATGGCTACAACAGGTGCCCCGTTTAATTGGCCGAAAACTAACTGACCGGCATGGCCTTCCACAGTCGATACTGGAAAATCAGGAATTTCCTGATAAGGAATGCTTACTGCATTTTCAATTTCATCAGCCAGTACTCCTAGCCCAGAACCGAGGATGAGGCCAATTTCAGGTTTCAAATCGAGCTTTTTTTGTAAATACTCAGTTGCTGCTACAATGTTTTCATAATTCATTCATGATCCCTCCACTACTTTAAATCACCAAGAAAGCTTTGTCCGTAATTAGGGAGCTTTACTTTAAAGTTTTCAGCTACTGTTGCCCCAATATCAGCAAACGTCTCCCGTATTGGCAATGACTTCCCTTCTATATTTTTTGCATAAACAAGCAACGGAACATATTCACGGGTATGGTCTGTTCCATGATGTACAGGGTCGTTTCCATGGTCTGCTGTTATAATAAGCAAATCATCTTCCTGTAATTTTGCCAATACCTCTGGCAATCTTGCATCATATTCTTCAAGAGCCTTTCCATATCCTTCCGGATCTCTTCTATGTCCGAATAAAGCATCAAAATCGACTAAGTTTAAAAAGCTTAATCCAGTAAAATCCATATCCAATGTTTGCACAAGCTTATCCATGCCATCCATATTAGAAACCGTTCGCAACGATTCCGTTACCCCTTCTCCATCATAAATATCAGAGATTTTTCCAATCGCAATAACATCGAGGCCTGCATCTTTTAATTCATTCATGACCGTTCGAGCAAATGGTTTTAATGCATAATCATGTCTGTTAGCGGTTCTTTTAAAAGCACCGGGCTCTCCGACAAATGGTCGAGCAATCACGCGTCCGACCATATACTTCTCATCAAGTGTCAGTTCGCGAGCTATTTTGCAAATTTTATATTGTTCTTCAATAGGGATAATGTCTTCGTGAGCAGCAATTTGCAGAACAGAATCAGCCGACGTATAAACGATTAAATCACCGGTTTTCATATGCTCCTCACCAAGCTCCACGAGAATCTCGGTTCCACTTGCAGGCTTATTACCGATAATCTTTCTTCCTGTTCTTGCTTCAAGCTCGGAAATTAATTCTTCAGGAAATCCATTCGGAAATACGCGGAAGGGAGTATCAATATTCAACCCCATAATTTCCCAGTGCCCTGTCATCGTATCCTTTCCGCTCGAAGCCTCCTGCATTTTTGTATGAACAGCTAACGGTTTCTCTGCTTTTTCGATTCCTTTAATTTCACGGATATTGCTGAGACCCAGTTTTCCCATATTCGGCATATGAAGACCATTCATCCTTTCGGCAATATGCCCTAATGTATCTGCTCCCTTATCGCCAAACTGTTCTGCATCTGGTGCTTCACCGATTCCTACAGAATCCATGACAATTAAAAAGATTCGTTTATATTGAAATGTCATTCAATCTCCTCCTTGGCAACATCATTGATTATTGACTATTAATCACCGTTGATCATTTATATTGCTTACTTTTCCCTGCTTTAAACATAGAATACAATTGACTTTAATTCGTCGGAAGTCTGACATCTATATTTTACTAAAAAGTGGCAAGAAAAAGCTACCTATAAATCCTAAGTAGCCGAAAAAATCTATTACTCTATTAGGCACGCGGGTGAAACTTACTATATACATCCTTCAAGCGTGTCTTCGTTACATGGGTATAAATTTGTGTTGTTGAAATATCAGCATGTCCAAGCATTTCTTGAACTGCTCTTAAGTCTGCACCATTTTCCAATAAATGAGTGGCAAAGGAATGGCGTAACGTATGAGGAGTAAGATCTTTTTGAATACCAGCTTCACTCGTAAGCCGTTTTAAAATCTTCCAAAAACCTTGCCTTGTTAATCTTTTTCCGTGATGATTTAAAAATAAGGCATCATCCCTATGTTTTTTCGAGACAAAATTCGGTCGCCCGTTATCTAAATATTCCTGAATGGCGTTTGTTGCAGACTTTCCTAATGGGATAATTCTTTCTTTATTCCCTTTTCCAATACAACGGACAAATCCCATCGTTAAATGGGCATCATCTATATTCAAACTAATAAGTTCACTAACTCGAATCCCAGTCGCATAAAGAAGCTCAAGCATCGCTTTATCTCTTTTTCCATAATGGTTCTCAGCCTTTGGCGAATCTAGCAACCGCTCTACTTCATTCATGCTTAAAACTTTAGGAAGACTTCTCTCAAGCCTTGGTGTATCGATGTGAACGGAAGGATCTTGTTCAACAATTCGCTCCCTTAACATAAATTGATGAAAAGCACGTATAGAAGCAGTATGACGAGCCATTGTTTTTGCTGATTTACCCTGTTCTTTTAAGAACCCTAGAAAATGAACAATTTGCGCTCGTTGAACATTCTGAAAATGCGAGATTCCTTCGTTTTCTTGCAAAAATTTAATATAGCTTTTCAAATCTCGTTCATATGAAATAAGCGTATTTTCTGCTAGTCCTTTTTCGACTAGTAAGAAATGGATAAAATCTTTCAGTTGAAGCTCCATGAACATTACTCCCCGTTTAAGTAAAACAAAATTAACCGATTGAACCATGATGGCGTTTCCTCATTGACATTTGCCGATACTTTAATCGCTGATCCACTTGGCTCATCATAGCGGTGATAATCCTGATACTCTTCATTTACCCATATAATACCATAGTAAAAAAGAATTGTGCATGCTGTGAATAGCAAAAATACTTTAAATGTATTTAATACAAGCTTAAGCCATGATTTCATTTTATTCGTTCCTCCAAAACAGCTCATATAGTTGTTCAATTTAAAAAAATGCCTAGCCACTTACATAACAACTAAAAGAACATCCTTATAGTAAAAGATATGCCAAATAGGACAAGAAATATACCTCCCATACATATCTCTTTAAGCTCTTATCGGTATAATATCGGAAAAACGAGAATAAAAACAATATATCGAGTTGTTCCTGCAAAGATGAACTTAAGAACCTTCCTTCGCGCTCATGACTATACAAACTGTAAAAGTCCAGATCTTGTGCCAGAGGCTGACTTAGCGAAAACGGATTAACATTAAACGCTTGTGCTAGACGTAAACGTATGCCTTTTCCCAAACAACAAAAAAGCCTTTTTCCAGGTAGAAAAAGGCTTTTATCTTATTCTTCATCTTTATCTTGACAACGATAGCAAATTCCATGAAAGGTTAGGCGATGATCTTTAATTTTAAAGTTCCATCTTTGTTCCACAACAGCTTCTACGTCCTCTAATAGATCCTCTTGGATTTCATCAACAGCGCCACATTCAATACAAACTAAATGATGATGGAAATGCGCAGCCCCCTCTTGTCTTAAATCATAGCGGGAAACGCCATCTCCAAAATTTATTTTGTCTACTATTTTTAACTCCGTTAATAACTCTAGTGTTCTATAAACAGTTGCTAAACCAATTTCAGGTGACTTCTCTTTAACAAGGAGGTAGACATCTTCAGCGCTTAAATGATCCTCTTCGTGCTCTAACAAAACTCTCACGGTCGCCTCACGCTGAGGTGTTAACTTATAGCTAGATGAATGTAAATGCTTCTTAATTCTTTCAATTCTTGTTTCCATTATGATTTGTCCTCCTCGCCACTGTCACGCTTTTATTATAACAGAGAGCTGAGCAATTTCAAAATAAAATCATTACAATCAAGGAAAGAAAATGATTTTTAAATAACAATCATTTTAATTTATTAACTATTCAAGGCTTCTGTTTACTGTACTGCACTTACTACCAGCTTCATTAAAGTCGGTGATACGTAAGCTTCAATGCCTGCCGCAGCCATTAATATGGCGAGTACAGCGATATAAGCCAGTACATATCTACCAAGCAACGGAAAAATAGGCTGACCTAACTTCTTCATAAATTGTCTTCTAATCATTTTAATAGAAAACGCCACTGATAGAGTTGCGCCAAAAATAAAGATAGGAATGATGATTAAATTTTGTGGCAAGATCGACACAAAAGAAAGTAAAAATCCATTCCATCCCATTTGATTAACTAAAAAGCCGACTGTAAAACCAACAACCATGCCTTTAATAAATAATAGCACAAGTATAACAGGAAGTCCGATAATTGAAATCCCTAATATCCACATTAAACCAACAAATTTACTATTGTGGAAAAAGCTCTGCATGAATAAATCATTAGAAGCGGCGACTTTTCCATCTGATACTTGTCCAAAAAACTGAGATAAATAATAAAATAAATCTTCTTTTTGCGTTAAGCTCAAGCTATTTACTACGACCGCTCCAAAAATCACTCCCATAAGAAAGAGGACGACCACAAACAAATATATGGACGAATGTTCGCGAAAATGATTAATGACAATATCCTGGTACTTCTTTTTCTTCATGCCATGGCCTCCTAAAGTTCTAAATAGACTTACAATAAAATGTATGCCTTATTGAACTCTTATATGACATGAGAATCTATTAAAAAAGAAGAATCTATTAATCGTCCATTTTTTAACAAATGTACTTTACCAGCAACGAGAATGAATCTTGTCTTATCTAACAACTAATCCAATTTAGCAGAAATTTTTCCATATTTACCGCCGCCACCAGCAGCTAAAGACAAGGTTCCCCTTCTCGCTTGAACAATATATTGTGCGATTTTTTCTGGTACAACCTCATATAAAGCAGACTCCGGCACTGTATGCAAAATTGCCATTTCGGTCCCAAAGTGATTCAACAGCTTATCAAACCATTTCGGACCAAGCCCAGGAATAAATTGCAGCGGAACTTGAGCAATATATGGAGGTCGCTGCAACCGTCCATGATCAGACGTTTTTAACTCACTTATACGCTCCGCAACCCCTTTTATCACTTTTCCATGACCGCACTGTTGACATATTTTTTGATACTGATCTGCTCTCGCGAAACATTTTGCACAAACTGTTTGATGGTATTTTCCTAAAAGTGGATCAAGTCCATAGTTTTCGACAATTTGCTGGCCGTTTGTCTCTCTTAGCGCTTCTTCTAAATGGATAAAGGTCGCTTTTTCCATACGGATTTTTTGATATTCCCTTGCAATTTTTGCAAGCGAATGGGCATCAGAATTAGTTAAAAAAGGATAAGAATGAAGCTCTATTATTTGATCCGCCATTTGTGTATCCGCGCTTAACCCAAGTTCAATGCCAGCGATTAGTGAAGGATCAAAAACTTCTGTTAATGATTTCTTTACCCCTTTTCCATAAAGGCTTTTAAATGGCGTAAATACATGGGCTGGCATAAATAAACCAGCAAGCTCCTTTACTTTTTCTTGCAGTTCCCTTCCAGTTACATAAACACGCTGTGAGCTTAAATGAATATTTTTCAGATGATTTGTTAGCCAGTCGGAAAAACTTTTCATTGCCTTAAGATTTGCAAAGTAACAGAGGACATGAATTGGACCATTCGTTCCCTCATCATAGATTTCAAGTTCCGAGCCCGGAATGACTGTCAACCCTTCATAATAAAGACCACCTTCCTCAAGCTCAAGCAATTTTCCTTCCTCTAGAAGCCGCTCCATTTCCATGATCACTTCAGGTGAATGACAATCTATAATCCCAACCATATGTAGCCCTTTCAAATCCCTTGCATGGGCAATGATATTTGAAAAAGTCAATGTTTTTGCTCCTGTAATTTTAACCGCTCGACCTGTTTCCGTTCTGCCAATATGGATATGTAAATCTACAAAATAATCGTTCACTTTTTCAACGCCTCTTGAAGTTGTAAATATTGAATCGCATAAGCTGTTTTTGCATCATAAACCCGTTGTTCCCTCACGAACTCAATCGCCTCTTCCAATGTAACCTCCAGCACGTTCACAAACTCATCCTCATCAAGGCTTGCTGCATTTTCTTTCTTTACTAACCCCTTTGCCACATATAAATGGACAATTTCATCTGCAAATCCTGGTGATGTGTAAAAAGAAATAAGCCATTCTAACGATTGACTCTCATAGCCCGTTTCCTCTTCGAGTTCTCTTACCGCTGTATATGCAGGCTCCTCCCCTTTTTCTAGCTTGCCCGCTGGTATTTCGACCAATACCTTCTCCATCGGTTTACGATACTGCTCAACCATAACGATTTTATTGTCGCTTGTAATGGGGATGACCGCAACCGCTCCAGGGTGCTTTACAATTTCCCGTGTTGATGTATTTCCATTCGGTAATTCTACCTCATCCACTTGAAGGCGAATTATTCTCCCTGAAAAAATTGGTTCTGTCTTAATGGTCTTTTCCTCAAGACTTTTCATCATAAGTCCTCCAGTTCTATTCCTAAATGATCTGTACATATAGTGTAGCATACTTAATTTGGAGGAGTATGAATGAAGGTATATGTGCATAAAAGAAAGATAATTCTGATTGGCAAAGCTCAAGAAGTACAAAAGAAACTAACACAATATAATCAATATCATCATTATGTCAATGATTGGATTCAACATATAAAAAACAATAAAGTCTAGCAATTAGTTTGTTCTTTGTTCTTCATTTTTTATACAATAAAATAAAAGAAGAGGTGAAGAAAATGAAAAAAAACAGGCTAGGAAAATCTGATTTGCAAGTGACAGAATTAGGTCTGGGTTGCATGTCCCTAGGAACAGACAAAGCTCATGCCCAAAAAATCATTGAAGCTGCCTTAGATGAAGGAATTAACTATTTTGATACTGCTGATTTATACGACTTCGGCGTGAACGAAGAAATCGTTGGTAAATCATTAAAGCAGGTTCGCGACCAAGTCATTATTGCCACTAAAGTGGGCAATCGCTGGAATGAACAGAAAGACGGATGGCGCTGGGATCCTTCAAAACATTATATTAAAGAAGCGGTCAAACAAAATTTAAAGCGCCTCGAAACAGATTATATCGATCTCTATCAACTTCACGGAGGAACGATTGAAGACAATATTGATGAAACAATTGAAGCTTTCGAAGAATTACAAGCAGAAGGGTTTATTCGTTATTACGGCATTTCCTCGATCCGTCCAAATGTGATTCGTGAATATGCGAAAAAATCGAACATTGTTTCCGTCATGATGCAATATAGTATTCTTGACCGAAAGCCTGAAGAGAAAGTACTTCCCTTCCTTCATGAACAGCAGATCAGTGTCGTAACACGTGGCTCTGTCGCCAAGGGACTCTTAAGTGAAAAAGCTCTGGAAAAGGCTTCTCCGTCCGGATACTTGGAGCATAGCTATGATGAGCTTCAACAAATCATCACAGAACTACAGGAAAAGGTCGCCGATTCTCGCCCGTTAACGGAAGTTGCTTTACGCTACAATCTAGCAAATCCTGCCGTTGCATCTGTCATTGTTGGAGCAAGCTCCATTGGGCAACTGCAAGAAAACGTAAAAGCCGTAAACTCTGCTCCACTGACGAAAGAAGAGGTAGCATTGATTCAGAAGATTGCGCGTGCACATACATATCCAGCTCATCGGTAATCGGAAACCATTCCGAATGTAATTATCCAAGGTAAATAAAGTACGGTTCTCTCACCACCAATTCCCAATTGGTAGCACAAGAACCGTACCCCGCTATAGACCTAAGGTTTTATTTGGCACTTTTATTCTGAAGGTGATCTGATCATTCTTCAAATCAAAGCTCTGAACCTTTACCTTAAAGTTACTTTTGATTTCCATTTGGGTAATACCAATATAAATGGATTGACTACTCGGGGCAATATTGACCCAATTAGGTGTTTCTAATTCTTTTTTCACGTATTCAAGAATCTTCTTTTCTGGTAATTGCAGTAAGCCTAACGACATGTCTGAAGCATATAAAACAAGGTCGCCATTCTCTTGTACCGAGGGCTCCAACGTAATGGAGAGGGGAATTTCAGTTTGAAAGGCTTCAATTGACCCTAGTAATCTAACATTTTCACCAAAATCAACGGTGTATTTATCGCTTTGATCCTTCATAAATTTATCGACATATTCATTGACTAACTCACTTAAATTTTGCTTGCTTGAGTTGACCGTAAATTCAGCGCCCGGCTCCTCCTCAATATAAGTTTTCTCGGGCATTTCTGCTCCAGATACTGGCCATAGCAATAGCGTGAAAAAAAGAATGAATAGAATAGCATTTACTCCAGCCAATCCTATAAATAATTGCTTCCATGACGGTTTTCTTTTTATCTGTATTCTCATTTTTCCCCACCTTCTATTCGGTCTCATCACTTGGCAATCCCGACTGTTCATTAAAATCATCCAAATACTCGAGCACACGCTCAGCCATCAATTTATACCCGCTTGTATTAGGGTGAAAATGATCATCAGATAAGAGGTTGATCGTTGAGTTAGAAAACAAATCTTTAGTCGGAATGTAGATTACATTTTCAAATTCCTCTGTCACCAATTCGCTTGCATGATTCCAATTATCAAGAATGATATCTAATTGTTCAATATCTCCGAAGACACGCTCAAATGGATTGTAAAAGCCAACCAAATAGATTTCCAACTCTGGATTTAGTTCATTCATTTTCGTAAAAATAGCTCTTAATCTCTCAACATAGTTTACTCTTTCTTTTTCAAAAGGCTCCATGTTAAGATTCGTGTAATTACTTCGAACCACTTTCATAATATCATTTGCACCAATTGTGACGAGTACAATGTCTGCCTTCTTAATTGTTGATGCAATCTCGTCATTTTCCAGCCTAAGTAATAATTGATCCGTTCGATTGCCCCTTTTTCCCAAGTTCTCAATCGAAATATGAATATTCTGCTCTTCAAACGTATGATTGAGAATTCCGACATAACCGCCATTATCCGTTTCATCTCCTACACCTTCTGTGAGAGAATCACCGATTGCAACGATTTTTTTATCATCATTAAAGAAACGAATTGCTCCTTCGATTATTTCCTTAACTTTCTCTTTAATCACCACTGTCACTGATTGTTCCTGCCCAGTATCCTCTTCTTGTTCTTCTTCACCATCAATATCATCAGAATGATTCTCTACATCCTCATCATTCATACTTGATACAACACTCACATTTTTTCCCTCAGGTGCAGTTTGAGCTGTTCCTGAAATAAATATATACAGAAGGAAACAGGCGATGATAAGAACAGCTGCTATAACCCACACTTTAATTCCCTTCAATTCTCCACACCACCAATATCAAAATCTATGCATTGTAAAGTCAACAAATCATTTTATCATTCATTATATGTTAAAGTAAGTGGATTTTAAAACCAGCTGCCTCAAGGCTGGCCATAGTCTCCAAAAGAGGCTGAAACATTACAGCTGTCTATCGTTTTTATGTGAAAAGCTTTAATCTTCATCATAGCGCTAATTCTGCCCTTCCTTGCATGCCTGCTGGGGAACAGCCTTTTCCTCTACTTCTCACAAAAGTGGATTTAACAATGGTATACGGCATATTTATTCCTACAAGAAACAAGCAATAAAAAACCCGAACATGACTGCGAAATTGTCATTAGCATTTCGCATCATTGTTCAGGCTTATCTTAGTCGGATTCTCTTGTTCCCTTTAAATATATCAAGAGCTGTTCTATCCTATTTGAACTTTTTCCAATCCATCGGACTTTCGTTTAGCAATTCTTCAAACGACTTATTTTTTTCTCGCAACCGGCGCTCTTCTCTTTTTCTCTCCTCTTCTTCAAGCTGCTTTTTTTCTTCTGCTTCCTTTAATTGCTGCTTCTGGTCCTTTAACTGCTTCAGTAAATCAGCATTCAGCATATCCCCAAGTGTTACTGGTTTATCTTCCTTTTTTGCTTGTATATTCTGTTTCTTTTTCTTCATATTTATATCCATTCCTTTCGCTGCACTCAAGGCACAAAACGCAATGAAGCAATTGCGCCTCGAGCGTTTTTTTTAATATCCTAAGGTCATAGGGATAACAGTCACTACAAATTTAAAAATTGTGTATCCCATCTGTTGTGGAATCGATGTCCACAAAACCTTTGTTGTGGACTGTATTGCTTTATCTGAAAAAGGAGTCACTATTTACAAACGCCATCGCTTTTCAACCTATACAAAAGGATTGAATGAGCTGCCAGAATGGCTTTGTGAGAATAACTGTAAGGATGTCTGTATGGAATTCACATCTAAATATGTCAAAGCTATTCGCGGAAAAAAGACAGACAAAAAGGATGCCAAATGGATTGCTGATTTGTTTAAGCATGACCTCGTAGCTGGAAGCTTTATGCCTCCACATGCGATCAGACAACTTCGTGATCTTATGCGTTATCGTTTTGAACGGACTAACATTATGTCAAGTGAGAAGAACCATCTTCAAAACCGTTTAACCGTGTCTAACATCCAGCTTGGACATGTTGTTTCAGATACCTTCGGCAAAAGCTCTATGAACATCATTGAAAAGCTCCTTAAAAATCCTTTAAACACTACTTTTGATATTGAACCTTTTATCCACGGCTCCATCAAGACTAAACTTCCTGAACTGGAACTTGCCATTGACGGATTGATTACACCGGAGAAGGCTGTTATATAAAGCACCTTTTGGTACAGTGTGCTACCGCTGTGTCAAAAGTGGCATGCACCCCGAAATTCGAACCGCTATTTGAAACTAAAAAAAGCGTAGAGGTCATAAACGGGCAATTATTGCCATTGCACGAATGCTTTTAACCGCTATCTACAATATTCTCAAAAAGAAAGAACCCTATTGTATAAAAAGGCTGATGTTATTCCAGTAAACTGTGAAATCACGGTAGAACAAGCTCTTTTATTAGTTAAATCACAAGGGTTTCGTGTCATACCAGTAACGACCTGAGACTCATTTTTTAACCAAACATCTCCTGTTCAATCATTATGTGATGGCTTGTTTCACTATGCCTTCTTTTCTAGTGGTTGGCCGTAATAGTTATTTCAGACTTGTCCCTCACTATAAGAACTTATATCGATTATAACATTTGTTTCGGCCAACTATTCACCGGCAATTCACAAATAATTTAATTTTAATCAATGATTGAACATTATAAATTGGTATAATTTAACTGTATTCCAATGTAAAGGAGCTATGTTAAATGAAAAACTAACAATTGCAGCACTTTGATTATGTTTGCAGTTAGTGTTTTTTCTAGGAATCTTACGTTTTTACATGCTAAACTGTATCTCCTTCGTAAATGGTCCTAATTTGGTTTAAAGAATTACATTACTAAATATACACTTCTATCTTGAAAAACTTATTAGCGTTTGTATTTAAAGATTAAACTATTATTCAATAATATGGAGGTCTTCTATGAAAGAGTCAATTTTTATTTTTTTCATTATCTTAATAATTATTTTAGCTTTATGGGGATTAACAACGAAATATTTCCCAAAAACCAAAAATACTCAAAGTATACCTTCAAGTATTAATGGTATTACACTTTCCTTAAATAATAATCAAACTCATTTAAATAAACCTGTTTTAGAAATTAATATAGAAAACTCCAATAATTATGAAGTGACGTATGGTAATGAATGGACAATCGAAAGATACGTCAATGAAGAATGGAAAAGAGTATTCCCAATTGATGAAAAAAGCTTTACAGTTCAATTATTCGCAGTAGAACCGCATTCTTCTAGTATTGAAACTATTAATTTACAATCTTATTTAGAAGATGAATTAATTGTTGGGAAGTATAGGATTATAAAGGAAATC
Source organism: Robertmurraya siralis (assembly GCF_005502275.1). Classification (GTDB taxonomy): domain Bacteria; phylum Bacillota; class Bacilli; order Bacillales; family Cytobacillaceae; genus Robertmurraya; species Robertmurraya siralis. The sequence goes on along the minus strand of NZ_SWLZ01000004.1, from coordinate 75,071 downwards.
GAGAATAAACAAATCAAGTATCTATTGGGAATTACCTTCGAAATCAAATAGACTACGAAAAGTTAAATTATATTTTGGGGAGGACTACAGAATGGGAAAAATTCTCAAATCGTTATTAGTTTCCGTATTCATTTTTAGTATTGTTAATGTAACTAGCGCTTCTTCAGCAACCTATGAGAATACTAAATTTAACCCGAATCAAGGTGCTTTAAAATATAGAAAGTATTGAAAAGACACTTGAAAAAAACTATGGATCACTCAAAAGATTTGAAGATGTTGGCGGACTATATTTTGATGAGATGGGTGTAGCACACATCGGCTTAAAAAATCGAACTTTAAAGAGTACTGAATTGACCAATCATATCATCGAAATTGTAGGGGATAGTTACATTAAACTTGAAGAAGTGAACTACTCTATTACAGAACTTGATAACTTAAAAGAATCTATCTTAAATGATATAGTATCCTTCTTATCATATGAAGATTTTAAAAGATCTACTTTTACAATAAATGCTTTATTTAAAACACAAAACCTAGTCCTTACTTTTAATTATGAAGGATTACCAGAAGATTTAGTAAACCAATTAAAAATAAAATATCAAGATATTTTACTGGTTGAAGAAGTAAATTTTTAATCAAGCCCAAATAAAGGAAGAAAAGAAGATTGGAATCAACAAGTTTCAGGGCTTGGCATTAGAATGTCCAGTGGTTCTTCATGCTCAACTGGTGCAATTTTCTATAAAGATGGGAATTACTTTATCTCGACAGCTGGGCATTGTTTTGGAATTGCTGAAACATCTGCAACGAGAGGTGCTTTAGTAAGACAATATTCTACTAATATTGGAAGACAACACGCCGATGGTCGTGGTAGAGGATTAGATATTGGATTAGTTCGAATTACCACTGATAGTACATTAACTGGTGGGCGATATGCTACAAATAAACTAAAACGTTATAATTCTGTCAATACTTATGACGCAAGTATTACTTCATTGTCAAATGTTTACACTGGTCAATATGCGTGTAAGTCTGGAATTACATCAGATTATACATGTGGTGCTGTGACAAACGCCAATACGACTGTTAAATATCCAGAGCAGACTTACACTTTTAATATTGCCAAAGTAGCAGGTACTGACTGGTCTTTGCCTGGTGATAGCGGTGCAGGTGTTTATAATAGTAGTGGTTCAACAGCAACCTATTTAGGTAATGTTTCTGGTAACTATAAAATAAATGGAGTCGTTCAAGGAGGTTATATTACAAAATTTAGAGATGTTGCAGATTCATACGGTGTATCTTTATATATATCTAACACAATTTATAAAGTAGTGAATTAAAAAAATGGAGAATTTTTTCGGTTCATGAACCCTTCGGTGTTTGTTAAGAAAGTGTCTAATTTTACTTTTAAAAAAACACCTAAAATGTTTTCATTTGATGGCCACTTCATAAAAGATTATTTCTTGCGGTCTAATCTTTTATGAAGTGGTAAAATCCATTATAGCACCTATCCCATTCTATTTCCGTTGTAAGCTTTTGTTCACTATCACTGAACGTATAAGCTCCTCTTATTTAACTCATTCTATGGATGAGGGTTTATCGAAAAGGAGGAAACGAATATGAGCCAAAAGCGTGAAAAAGGAAACATTCAAAAAGGACAGCCTCATGCTGAGAATGTGAAACAAAACATAGCTGCCGAAGAGTTAGAACAAGCTATTCATCCAACAAAAAGGCAGAATTCTAAACAATAATGTAGTGGAGAGACTTGGTTTTCTGCCAGTCTCTCCCCGTCATGTAGTCATCCCTATCCTTCGTGGACAATCGTTTAACTTTGTTTTTCCACTAATTATCTCTGTATCATGTTCAGTTGTTTTAACCCCTAGCCTACGTGCTCCCATGCCAAATGGGCATTCATAACCAACTTCGCTCATTCTGACTAAATTCCTTTTTCCTTTGATTCGATTTCATCATTATCCTAAAATGAAAATACTACGAATATTACAAAAGGAAGGATGAGTGCACATGAGTGAAGAAAAACATGTTTTAGTTACTGGTGGAACGGGTATGCTTAAAGGTGTTGTTCGCTACTTTGTCGAGCAAGGCAATACGGTTTCCGTCGTAGCTAGGAATAAAGAGAAGTTGCAAAGCTTAAGCTTTGCATTTAGAAACCTTCCTGGAACCGTTCATCCCATAGCTATTGATTATACTCAAACCGATGATTTCATTCGTAGAATTTCCCAATCTATTTCCCATTTTGGACCATTTTTCGTGTCAGTTAATTGGATACATAGCACTGCCCCACATACCCCTGCAGCGTTATTGCAATTACAGGCGCATACCTCACCAGGCAGCCGCTATGTGCAATTGTATGGAAGTGCCTTTGCCAATCCGGAAAGAAAGGATGACGACAGGAATACATACATAAAAGAATGCCCACACATTCACTATCAGGAAATTATTTTGGGTTTTATGATTGAAGCCAGCTTTTCTAGATGGCTGACCAATCGGGAAATTTGCGAAGGTGTGATTAATGCTCTTCTTGCCTCTTCATCTGAACGAAAAATAATTGGCACTGTTTCTCCCTGGTCTTTAAGACCGTAATCGGTGCCATACTTTGCTTAATCGAACGAAAGAGAAAACGAATTCTAATCGGAGAATTTTAACTTTAATTTCGGCTATATTAATTTTTAGCATGAATCTGCTGCCAACCTAAGTTAAAATTCTGTAAACCGCAAGCCAAAACTCGTTTTTTAACTTAAAATGTGTAATGATAAATTTAACTCAATGATTTTTTTGGAGGAATCGTCATGAGGAAAGCGCTTCGTCTCATTTTGTCATTTCTTTTTGCCTTTTTGACTGTTGGCCTGTATTTTTCCAACCGGATTATGTACATGAAAAAGAAGGATGATGATTTTATCATTGACCGTGAAAAATCTGCTGGAAGATTGAATACCACTTCTTTTGAGCAATTGCCAAAGCGAGAAATTTTGATCGCTTCCAACTTTGGCTATCACTTAAAGGCGATTGTTGTTGAACCCCATCAAACAAATAAATACATGATCTTTTGTCACGGTGTAACAGAAAATAAATTTAACTCCATTAAGTATATGAATCTTTTTTTAGAAAGAGGCTTTAATGCCGTGATCTATGATCATAGGCGCCATGGAGAATCTGGCGGCAAAACAACGAGTTATGGCTATTACGAGAAATTTGATTTAAAGGCGATTGTCGATTGGTTGCGGCTAGATCGAGGACCGGATTTTCTCTTGGGAATTCATGGCGAATCTATGGGGGCTGCCACCATGCTTCTTTACGCAGGTATGATTGAAGACGCGGCTGACTTTTATATTGCTGATTGCCCCTTTTCTGATTTTCAAGAACAACTCGCTTATCGCCTAAAAACAGAATTGAAGCTGCCAGCTAAGATGCTGTTACCCGTAGCCGACCTCTTTATTAAAATGCGCCAAAAATACTCTTTAAAGGATGTTTCCCCTATTTCTGTTATTGATCATATTAAGAAACCCATCCTTTTTATCCATAGTAAGGAAGATGATTTTATCCTGCCGACGATGACTGAGGCTCTCTATGAACAGAAACAAGGACCAAAAAAGTTATTTATTGCTGAAAACGGAGTCCATGCCCAATCATTGAATGAAAATAAAGAGGACTATGCAAAAGTAGTAGATGAGTTTTTAGCGGATTATGTAGTTGTAAAAGACAATAGAAATAAACAAATGGCTGGCATAGACTGATGATGTATCAATGCCAGCCATTTACTATATCGTTAATTTATTTTATTGACAAAACTCATTCTCGGGTTCAAAAATTCATTCGGACTTTTTAGCTGAAAGCTATTGGAACTTGAAGAAAAGTCAATTTTAAGATTTTCGTTTAAAAATACCTCTTTTGATTTTTCTACATAGATCGAACCAATAGTCGTTTCAATCGCCCGGTCATCTTCATCAATTTCGTTAACTAGCCAGAGGGCTGTGACCCCACTTACGACACAACCGCACCCTTCTGTATCATATTTCAGCTTAAGAAAACCCTTTTGCTCTCCAGTCTTTTCCTCAATCTTCTTCGCTGCAATGTCTGTAATGGTAATTTCCATTCTATCATCCCCTCCATCTGCTGATATTGTAGCATAACTACTCTCTTCTTCCACACCTCACGTTCTCGCATCATTTAAATTGGGAAATACTATGAAATATACTTTTAGCAGAACCCAAATTTCCTTAACGAAACATTTTTTCGCTTTCCCTATTTATATAGAATGGCACAATAAGATTGCTATAGACCCACCCATTTAGTTGTTGTTATCCTAGTAATATGTTAAATATAGGAGAGTTCGAAGAATGAATACTGAAAAATATCACAACCTCAAACTAGGCGAACGGGGAGCAATTCTTAGTATTTTTGCTTATATTGTTCTGTCTATCATAAAATTACTTGTCGGCCATATGAGCGATTCTGCTGCTTTAAAAGCAGACGGCCTCAATAATACAACCGATATTATTGCATCACTTGCTGTCCTTATTGGGCTAAAACTGGCGCGCAAGCCACCTGATAAAAACCATCGTTACGGCCATTGGAAAAGCGAAACGATCGCCTCGATGACAGCCTCCTTTATTATGTTAGCCGTTGGGATACAAGTGCTGATTGATGCCGGATCATCTTTATTTGAGGGCAGCAAGGAAGCGCCCGACATTATCGCTGCTTACACTGGTGTTGTTAGTGCAATAGCCATGTATTTTGTTTATCGTTACAATAAAAATTTAGCGCTAAAAATCAACAGTAAAGCCGTGATGGCCGCTGCAAAGGATAACATCTCTGATGCATGGGTAAGTATCGGAACAGCAATCGGGATATTTGCTTCTCAATTAAATATGCCCTGGTTGGACGTATTAACCGCTGTGATCGTAGGGCTGTTAATTTGTAAAACAGCTTGGGATATTTTTAAGCAGGCTGCCCATGAACTTTCTGATGGATTTGATGAAACTAAGCTCGTCATGTATCAAAAGGTAATTTCAAGCATTTTTGGTGTTAAAGGAATAAAAGAAATTAAAGGAAGGAATTACGGTAATAACGAAGTGATCGATGTGGTCATTCTCGTCAATTCAACCTTAGATATCAAGCAAGCTCATGATATTGCAACCGCAATTGAAGACGTTTTGATGGATGGTTATGGAGTCTATGAAGTACATGTCCATGTTGAGCCCCACTGAAGATATTCTGATTAGCTTTACGTTTATTGCGCAGATTTTGAAGATATGTGCGCGTTTTTACGATTTATTGCGGATTTGTTCAAAAAAGCAAGTGAAGAAAATGGTTCTCCACTTGCTATATTGTATAAGCTTTTTAATCAATCTATTTCTCATTGGACAGTAACATTATCAGATACGCCTGTTTGCGATTGAAAAGAATCACTTTACTAAATGGGCTTTGCTTCTTCTAACAAAATGTCAAAATCCTTTACATACACGGCATTTCCAGTAATTTCAACATCTAAAGATTCATTATTTTTTAAAATGCGGACCATAACTCGACCATCTTTTTCAATTTCATGACCTTGCTCAACAATAAGGTGCAAAGATTTTTTAAAATGATGATTAATGTATGTCGCATAAAAAGCTCCCATCACTCCTGAAGCTGTACCCGTTACTGCATCCTCGACAGTACCTGAATACGGTGAAGAAAAATGTCGAGCATGCATATTGGCATTGGAATCAAAGGTTTCCATACAGAATGGGTGCACAGATGCTGTGGGTATTTCCTTTAAAATAGAAGGGAACATATGATTATTAGGGCGCATTTTTTTAAATGCCTCTAATTTTTTTATTGGTATTAATAATGTCCACGTACCTGTACTTCCATATACTATTGGTAAATTGTCTTCGATATCAGATTCTTCCAATCCGATTGAGTCTGCTAGTTCTTTTTTTGAACCATTAAAGCTTTCAAATTTTGGTTGAGCTTGTTTCATCGTTATAAATTGGTCACTTCCGGTTATCGTTACAGGCAATATTCCAGCTCTTGTTTCAATTGTTAGATCCGTTTTATCCCCTAACAATCCTTTCGTTTTTAACGCATAAACCGTTGCCATCGTGGCATGACCGCAAAGATTCATTTCATGACCAGGAGTAAAAAAACGTATTCTCAAATCAGCTACTTCCGATTCAACTGGAAAAGCCGTCTCATTAAAACCTACTTTTAAAGCAATCTCCTGCATTTCCTCTTCAGTTAACTCATCTCCGTTCAAAACAACTCCTGCAGGATTCCCCTTATTAGGCTCTTTGCTAAATGCATCATAATGATAAACTTTTATAGGCTTCAAACCCCATCCCCCTTTTCTTTTATCTCACTCACTTCTGCATTCTTTTTCAACCCTTCTAATTCGTAGTTAAAAATTTCTACAAACATGAGTATAAAACCTCCTTGAACTACCTTTAAATCATTTTACATTATTAATGAATTTCAAATATCGATTTATCACTGTTTTTACTATATCTACTGCCGACTCAAGAATATGGCATCTGCTCCATTATTTCTTCCCGAATCCTATTGCCTAACCATTTTCATGATACCAATCTAAAACTGTCACTCTTTTTCTCTTCACAAATGTTTACTTTTCTTGTTAATACTCAAAAGAATTCTTTTTACCACCCAGAAATATTTACCAGTATTACACAAACATATATTCGCATATAATGAATACGAATATATGTTCCCTTTTGGAGAAAGGAAGATATCAGCATGAAGGATAAAGTGATTTTCCTTGTAGATATTCAATCGTTTTATGCTTCTGTGGAAAAGGTTAGAAATATAGATTATCAGCATAAACCTCTAGTAGTAGCCGGAGATCCTGAAAGAAGGTCGGGAATTATTCTCGCAGCATGTCCAATTGCCAAGAGCTTTGGAATTAAGACTGCTGAACTTTTGTGGCAAGCTCAAATAAAATGCCCTCAACTAGTTGTCGTTAAACCGCATATGCAAACCTATATAAATGTCTCAGTGGCGATTAGCCGGATCATGGAGCAATTTACCGATTTAATTGAGCCATTTTCAGTTGATGAGCAATTTTTGGATGTCTCTGGAAGCTTGAACATATTGGGAAATGAGTACGAAATTGCAGCTGCATTGCAGCAACAAATTTTCAATAACGTCGGAGTATATGCGAGGATCGGTATTGGCAAAAACAAAGCTCTTGCCAAAATGGCTTGTGATAACTTTGCAAAACAAAATGAAGATGGAATATTTAAGCTAGATGAAACGAATATGGGACAGCTTTGGAAACTACCGGTTGGCAAGATGTTTGGGGTTGGAAGAAGAATGGAGAAAAATTTGCAGGGGATGGGCATCTTTACAATTGGGGAATTAGCTACATTTCCCGTCGAAATACTAAAAAAACGCTGGGGTATTAATGGAGAAGTTCTCTGGCAAACCGCCAATGGCATTGACCATTCTCCTGTTTCGGTCAAAACACATGAGCAGCAAAAAGCAATCGGACATCATATGACATTGCCAAGAGATTATTCTGAAATAGGGGAAATCAAAACCGTTTTATTGGAGCTTTGTACTGAAGTAGCTAGAAGATGTAGGAATAAAGGCTATATGGGAACTACCGTTTCATGCGGAGTTAGAGGGACTGATTTTGATGCTCCAACTGGTTTCCATAGACAGATGACATTGCCGGTTCCTACTAATTTTGATATGGATATTTTTACTGCAGCCTATGAATTATTTTTAAGACACTGGGATCGGCAACCAGTCAGAAGCCTTGGTGTTTCATTAACCAACCTACAAGCATCTGACTGCTATCAAATCGATTTATTCGATAACTATTTGGAGAGAGAGCGCTTAAATCATGCATTAGATGCCATATGGAACAAATATGGACGGACAGCTATTTTTCGGGCCTCTTCTTTAACTCAAGCAGGGCAGGCTTTTGAGCGTGCCAGAAAAATAGGTGGACATTACAAATAGGAGTGAACAAATATGAAAATAAATAAACTAAGCAAAGGACATAATTTGCGCTGGGAATCAAGTCGGATGATGCTGCCTGAGCATAAAGAACAGTTATTAGAAGAAAAGAGAAAACAGCAAGAGTTTATCCCGCCTCTACTAGATCATGATCAACTCGAAGAGATCAATCGTGAGATTCTGAAATCAATCGAACAGATGCGGGCAGTTACGATTACCTATGCAGAAAAATACGAACCAGCACAGTTCTGGGGCTGGATTCAAAAAATTGATCCAATAGAAGGTTCGTTAAAAATAGTGAATGACGATGATACTTTGAGTCTTTCCTTTACTAAAATTTTACAAGTTGAAATTAGCTAAACTCCCTCTCCAGTCTAGGCCCGCGGATTTTTCTGAAAAGTTTTGCTTAGATGGACATTGTGGAGAATTCAGCAATAATTACAGGTTTTACTGTATGTTGCCAAGCCTGAATTGAGAATGACCGACTTTTTCAAGGTGACAAACTGCAAACTCGATCGTTTTCAGGCGAAAAGACACCGCCCTTACTCGGTGTCTTCCTTTTGTTAAATAGTTTTATAAAATAGTGACGTCAACCCGGCTTAATCAATTTCATAATGGCTTGCTTCAAGTTAAAAACGAACATTCAGTTATCTAAATAGTTACTTCTAACTTAAATTCTGACGATAAGTAATATAAAATTATTCGTTTTTTAATTTGCCTTAGTACATTGTAAAATCGACTCAGCTGCCAAAAAAATTCCGAAAGGATTGCAATGTTGTTTCTCGATTCAGGGCAGCGATTGACGTGGTCAATGGAATCCCTTTTGGACAAACCTCCACACAGTTTTGTGAATTTCCACAAGCTGTAATTCCGCCGGTCCCCATAATAGCTGCTAATCTTTCTTCTTTGTTCATCGCTCCAGTAGGATGGGTATTAAAAAGACGAACTTGGGATAACGGGGCAGGACCGATGAAAGAGGATTTTTGATTAACGTTTGGACATGCTTCAAGGCAACAGCCGCATGTCATACATTTAGATAATTCATATGCCCACTGCCGCGTTTTCTCTGGCATTCTTGGGCCGGCGCCTAGATCATATGTACCATCTATTGGAATCCAGGCCCGCACTTTCTTCAGTGCCTCAAACATTCTTTCTCGATCGACCATTAAATCTCGTATGACAGGAAAGGTTTTTAAAGGCTCAAGCCGGATCGGCTGTTCTAATTTATCGATCAAAGTTGAGCATGCTTGTCTCGGTTTCCCATTAATGATCATTGAACAACTTCCACAAACCTCTTCCAAACACACGCTTTCCCAAACAACAGCAGTTGTCTTTTCCCCCTTTGCATTGACAGGGTTTTTTCTAATTTCCATTAATGCAGAAATAATATTCATATTCGGACGGTACGGAATAATAAATTCTTCTTCATAAGAAGGTGAATGAAGATCAATTTGTCTTGTAATCAGGAGGCGAATGCTTTTTTTAGCTTCCATCTCACTTCGCTCCCTTCGCTTTTGTATAATCTCTTTTTCTTGGCTCAATTAAGGATATATCTACTTCATCATAAGACAGCTCTGGTTCGTTTTTGCTCTCGTTATAATTCGCCATTGTTGTTTTGAGCCACTCTGCATCATTTCGATCTGGAAACTCCGGCTTGTAATGGGCGCCTCGACTTTCATTACGAGCGTATGCACCAAGAGTGATCACTTTTGCCAACTGAATCATTCCTTCTAGCTGTCTAACAAATGAAGCGCTTGTATTGCTCCATTTTGCCGTATCTTCAATATTAATTCTGTGGTAACGCTCAGAGAACTCCTGTAATTTCTCATAGGTTTTTTTTAGTTTTTTATTCTCTCGGACAACGGTCACATTGTCCGTCATCATTTCACCAAGTTCTTTATGAAGAGTATAGGCATTCTCTGATCCATCCATTTTTAAAATAGCTTGATAGTTTTCTTCATCTGCCCTCACTTGCCGTTCAAATATCGATGATGGAATCTCTTGAGCCGACCGATTTTGAGCAAGAATATAGTTGACCGCTTCAGGCCCAGCTACCATTCCCCCATAGACAGCCGATAATAAAGAGTTAGCCCCTAGGCGGTTGGCTCCATGTTGAGAATAATCGCATTCACCTGCAGCAAACAATCCGGGAATACTTGTTTTTTGGTGAAAGTCGACCCATAATCCCCCCATAGAATAATGCACGCCAGGGAATATTTTCATCGGTATTTTGCGTGGATCATCTCCCATAAATTTCTCGTAAATTTCCATAATCCCGCCAAGTTTTACATCAAGCTCTTGCGCAGGAATATGAGAAAGATCCAAATAGACTTTATTTTCGCCATTAATTCCTAGTTTTTGATTTACACACACGTCAAAAATTTCCCTTGTCGCAATATCCCTAGGAACCAAATTCCCGTAGGCAGGATACTTTTCCTCTAAAAAGTACCAAGGCTTTCCGTCTTTATACGTCCAAACTCGACCACCTTCTCCACGAGCAGATTCACTCATTAAACGATTTTTGTCATCGCCTGGAATAGCAGTAGGATGAATTTGAATAAACTCTCCATTTGCATAAGTGGCACCCTGCAGGTAGAGTCGAGCTGCTGCATAACCTGTATTAATAGTTGAATTGGTTGATTTTCCAAAAATCATTCCTGGCCCACCAGTCGCCACAATAACTGCATCAGCAGAAAATGCTTTTATTTCCATCGTTCTTAAATTTTGTGAGGTTATGCCTCGACATACACCATTCTCATCAAGAATCGCTGAAACAAATTCCCAGCCTTCAAATTTTGTCACAAGACCTTTTACTTCATAACGCCTTACTTGCTCATCCAACGCATATAATAATTGTTGACCAGTTGTCGCACCTGCATAGGCCGTACGATGATGCTGTGTTCCTCCAAATCTGCGAAAATCCAACAATCCTTCCGGGGTGCGATTAAACATCACTCCCATTCGATCAAACATATGAATGATTTTCGGGGCAGCCTCACACATCGCCTTAACAGGTGGCTGGTTTGCAAGAAAATCTCCACCATAGACAGTGTCATCAAAATGTTCCCATGGTGAATCATTTTCCCCTTTCGTATTGACAGCACCATTAATGCCACCTTGAGCACAAACAGAGTGGGAACGCTTCACAGGAACAAGTGAAAATAAATCTACTTTCATTCCGGCTTCCACGATTTTTATTGTTGCCATTAAACCGGCTAACCCGCCTCCAACGATCGCTACTTTTCCATTTTGCATATCAGAAACCTCCTGCTTTGAAGTTAAGCCTTGCTATATGTTGTTATTGATTTTGGGCTCATTTGCTCAGAGAACCTTTCAGTTATCCTTAAAGGTCTGTGAAACCAAGGTTTCACAAGAAATAAGCCCAATCAACAATCTTGTTTAACAAAGCCTTAAATTAAACAAAAGCGAAAATGGCTCGAATCCCAATGAATGATAAAAGGATAAAAGCGCCTATAGATATATATTGAAAGGTTTTCTGCGATTGTGGCGAAACAGTAATTCCCCATGTAATCAGGAACGTCCAAAGCCCATTCGTGAAATGATAGACCGCAGAAACAATACCGATTAAGTACAAAATTAACGATATCGGATTTGAGACGATGTCATGCATCATGCTAAAACCGGCTTCAGATCCAAAAGTAACTTGCACCCTTGTTTCCCAAACATGCCAAATCACAAAAAAGAAAGCAATAAACCCTGTTAAGCGTTGAAAAAAGAAACTCCAATTTCGAAAAAAATGATAGCGATTTACATTATTTTTGGATTTTAAAGCAAGATAAACGCCATAAAAAGCGTGAAATGCCAGAGGAATGAAGATTACAAAAAGCTCTAAAACAATTTTGAAAGGAAGATTCATCATAAAACTAGAAGCTGCATTATAGGATGCTTCTCCCCATGTTGCCGAGTAATTTAAAAATAAATGAAAGGTCAAAAATACTCCGACTGGAATGACTCCAGATAACGAATGAAGTTTTCTCCAAAAATTCTCAGTAAGACCTTGTCCCATTTCCAATGCCTCCTTCAATCAATCTACAGAAATAGAGTAGGTGCCAAATTTAAGCACCTATTCTACTTATGCAATTCTATTAATTATGCGCGAAATCTCTCTTTTTATTGTTTTTTACTAGAAGCTCCTTTCCAGCAATGCCTGGATGAGTCATTTCCTTTGGAGCAAGGATGATGTCCAATTCATCAGGAGTTAATATTCCTCTTTCTAACACGATTTCACGCACCGAACGTTTACTATTAATCGCTTCTTTTGCTATCGATGCAGCCACCTCATAGCCGACATGAGGATTAATTGCCGTAATAATCCCCACGCTATTATTTACATACTCTTCCATAACCGATGTATTGGCTGTAATACCGTTAATACAGTACTTGCGAAAAACGGTAAATACATTGGTCATAATTTTAATGGATTGCAATAAATTAAATACTAAGACAGGCTCCATCACATTTAATTCAAATTGGCCCGCTTCACAAGCCATGCTGATGGACAGATCATTTCCGGCTATTTGGAAAGCACTTTGATTAAGCACCTCCGCCATAACAGGGTTTACCTTCCCTGGCATGATTGATGAACCTGGCTGACGTGGAGGAAGATTTATCTCGCCAAAGCCACATCTAGGACCTGATGCCATTAACCTCAGATCATTCGCAATCTTTGACATACTGAGCATACAGTTCTTAATGGCAGATGAGACTTCCAAATAACAGTCCGTATTTTGAGTACCGTCAACAAGATTTTGCGTTCCTTTAATTGGATAGCCACTAAAAAAGGCAAGGTAACTATTTACAGTGGCAATGTATTCAGGGTCAGCATTTAAACCAGTGCCAACCGCAGTTGCTCCCATATTGACCTCATATAAACTTTCTCTAGTATTGCTAATGCGCTTAATATCTCTTTTTAACACTTGAGCGTAAGCATTAAATTCTTGGCCTAGTTGAATCGGAACCGCATCTTGCAAATGAGTCCTTCCCATTTTAATCATGCCATCGAACTCTTCTGCCTTTTGCAAAAACTCCTTATACAAACCATCCATGGCATTAAGCAAATTCTCTAAAGTCATTAAAATTGCTAAATGAACGGCTGTAGGAAACGCATCGTTTGTTGATTGAGCCATATTAACATGAGTATTCGGACTGATGACGCTGTAATTTCCTTTTTCCTCGCCTAACAGTTCTAAGGCACGATTGGCAATAACCTCATTTGTATTCATATTAATAGAAGTTCCTGCTCCCCCTTGAATCGGGTCAACGATAAATTGCTCATGAAGTTTCCCTTCCAATATTTCATCAACAGCGGTTAAAATTGCATTTGTAATCGATTCATCCAACTGCCCAATCGCATTATTGGCTAATGCTGCTGATTTTTTCACGATTGCCATCGCTTTTATTAACGCTTCATCAATGCGATATCCGGTAATCGGAAAATTCTCAACGGCACGCAGCGTTTGAACACCGTAATAGGCGTCAGCAGGAATTTTTTTTTCACCTAAAAAATCCCTTTCAATGCGAAATTTTTCAAGATTATCAGACATATATACCACTCCTATTCAATGTAATGCGAAGTCTTATCATGAAACTCTAGAGCAATATGGAACTTAGCAAAATACCGATCGTAACTGCTCCAATTGTTGAAACTAAACCAGGAATCATAAAGCTATGGTTTAAAATATATTTTCCAATTCGAGTTGTGCCAGTGCGATCAAAGTTGATTGCTGCAACAACTGTTGGATAATTCGGGATGAAGAAATAGCCATTGACTGCTGGGAACATAGCAATTAACAGTGCCGGATTAATCCCTAACGTAATTCCTAAAGGCATAAGTGTTCGAACGGTTGCAGCTTGACTATAAAGAAGAATCGATAAGATAAATAGCGCGACGGCAAATAACCATGGTGCAGACGTAACTAAATCGGAAATGGAGCCTGTGATCATCTCGCTATTTCCACTGAAAAAGGTATCTCCCATCCAGGCAATCCCAAAAATAGCCACTACTGCTGCAGCGCCTGCCTTAAAAACACTGCCAGAAACAATTTTTTCAACATTGACTTTGCAAAAAATAATCATGAGAGCTGCTGCAGTAAGCATGATGATTTCAATCGTTGCAGGCATTCCCATTCTTTCCAGCTCACCTTCAATCTCCCAAGCTGGACGCAAATTCTCAAATGAACCGAAGAAGACAACTAAAACAGCGGCAAGTAAGAATAATGCAACAGAAAGCTTAGAGCTTTTATCTGCCACAAACGCTTTCTTTTCCTTTTTAATCGGCGCTAATCCCGCTTCTAATCGTTTTAAATATTCCGGATCGTCAGACAGCTCTTTACCCGTTTTACTAGCAATAAATGCTCCAATCATACAAGCAATAAAAGTTGATGGAATACAGATCATTAAAATATCCGTGAGCGTAATATTAAAGTCAGCTAACAACGCCAACAAAGCAACCGTTGCCGCGGAAATCGGACTAGCGGTTATCGCTTGCTGGGATGCTATGACAGCAATGGACATAGGTCTTTCTGGTCGTATCCCCGCTTCACGTGAAACCTCAGCAATCACTGGTAATACTGAGTAAGCAACATGTCCAGTTCCCGCACAAAATGTAAATAAATATGTCACCATTGGTGCTACATAGGTGATATATTTCGGATTTTTCCGCAGTGCCTTTTCAGCTAAATAGACAAGATACTCCATGCCGCCTGCAGCTTGCAAAGTACCGGCTGCTGTTATAACGGCTAAAATCATCAGCATGACATCAATTGGAGCAGAAGTTGGTTGGAGACCAAAAATAAATACAAAGATAGCTAAGCCGACACCACCCATAACTCCAAGTCCAAGACCTCCCAGTCTTGCCCCAATAAAAATACAAGCGAGCAGTATAACTAACTGGAGCCAAAGCATCATTGATTACCTCCTATCATGATTCAATTTAAAGAATGGCTTTACTTTAAATATTTCATCACCACCTTTTTGTGAATATTTTCACATAAGTATCCGTCTCGAATGACATTTATTCATATAGGCTATTAATAACCTTCATCTTCATCATATTGACGACCTACAGAAATCTACAATATGTTACAGCGCCGGTCGAGATATACATAATTTTGTCATTTTTAATAGAACATTCATTTTTACGATCCTTTACAATGAAAGAGGAAAAGAAACAGCGATATGAGTTTTTACTCGAAGGAAGGATCAATGAAGTGAATAGAAAACTCTTAACTTATTTATTGCTAATTATCCTTGTTCCGATAGCAGGGGAATTCAACTTTTATCCTTTAAAAACGGAAATTAGGATTAGCTTGGGAACTCCTGTCTTTTTCTTTATTCTGCTATGGTCGAACAGGATTAACCCAATAGTCGCCGGGTTTCTTACGGGGCTGTCAGTCGTTATTTTTCGGGTACAACTCGGAACCACTATTATGGTTGACAGTTCAATTGCTTCGCTATGGGGGTTCCATGGACCGGTTTTTTTCTATTACTTTACATATGGACTTTTCTTTTATTTATTAAGACTAAAAAAGTTTCTTCATGCTCCGTTTATCATGGGATTACTTGGGGTCGTTACAGAGGTTTCTGCCAGCATGCTCGAAATCGGGGCTCGAAATTTAATATTTCAACAAGAAATGTCATTCAGTACCTTTATGTGGATTAAAAGCATTGCCATCCTTCGCAGCTTTTTTGTTCTCGGCTTTTTTAATATCATTATATTGCGCAAGACAAAGCAAGGAGAAGCTGAGCTAAGAGCAAAAAATGAACAAATGCTGATTCTTGTTTCTAATTTATACGTTGAAATGATCCAACTGACAAAAACGATTCAAAATGCAGAAAATCTTACAAGAGAATCATATGAGTTATATATCGAATTAAAAAAGGAGAATCATCGATTTGCGACAAACCTTCTCTCTATTTCGGGAAAAACGCACGAAATAAAAAAAGATGATCAACGGATTTTCTCTGGGCTGGCAAAATTAATAGATAAAGGGCCAAATCTTGATTATATGAACATTGAAGAAATTCTCAATGTCATTGTAGCCTCTAATCATAATTACAGCCTGTTCTTAGAAAAAAAGATCCGTTTTCGACTATCTATTAACGGAAGTCATCCACCCTATCGAACCTATGTGATTTTATCAATCATCAACAACCTTGTCGCAAATGCTGTTGAAGCAATTGAAGGTTCAGGAGAAGTTGTCATTTCTGTTAATCTGAATGAAGACTTTTTAATCATTTCAGTATCCGATAATGGTCCGGGAATTGCGAAAAAACATAGAAAATTAATCTTTCAACCTGGATTTACTACAAAATTCGAAGGCAATGGAAAACCATCAAACGGAATTGGTTTAACCTATATAAAAAATGTAATCGAAGAAATAGAGGGGACGATAGAATTGGTCGATCAAGAGAAAGACAGTGGCACAACCTTCGTCATTTCTCTGCCAATCAACAAAATGAAAGGAAGTGATTTTCGATGAGATTTTTCCTTGTTGATGATGACGATTCGATAAGGATGATTTTATCTGACATTATCGAAAATGAACATTTTGGCGAGATTGTCGGCGAAGCAAGAGACGGTTCAGAGATTGATACAGTGCTATTATCAAGAAAAAAAGTGGACATTCTTCTCATAGACCTGCTAATGCCCCATCGTGATGGTCTAGAAACCATCCGGGCTATTACACCTGATTTTACAGGAAAAATTGTGATGCTTTCACAAGTTGAAATTAAAGAATTAATCGGCGAAGCCTACGCTCTCGGGATTGATTATTATATTTTGAAACCGATTAACAAGCTTGAAGTCATTAATGTTTTAAAAAAAGTTAGCGAAAGAATTATTCTCGAAAATTCCATTCACAGATTTCAGGCATCTTTAAGTCAAATTGATTCTCTCCAATCGATAAAAGGTGAAGAACGGCCTGTTGTCAAAGAAAGGTCCATTCGTTTCCAAACAGAATGTCAAAGCATCCTAGCCGAGTTAGGAATTCTTTCCGACGGGGGACATAAAGATATTATTGATATAATGGAAATATTATTTGAAAACGAAGACGATGTGTACTCAACCATTCCTTCTTTAAAATTATTGTTTGAAAAGGTCGTACAGAAGAATGGAAATGGCTGCGAAGATTTACAAAAAGAGGTCAAAGCCTCTGAACAAAGAGTAAGAAGAGCCATTCATCATTCTTTAAATCATATAGCAGCTCTCGGATTGGATGACTACACCAACCCTATTTTCGAGCAATATGCATCGAAGTTTTTCGATTTTTCACAAGTAAGGCTCAAAATGTATGAATTAAAGCTAGGCTACCAAGTAGAAAATCAAGTTCCCCGAATAAACATCAAAAAGTTCATCCAAGCATTGTACTGGGAAGTGGTGAAACAGAGGGAGTCATAAAGCAGAAATACACGAAAAAGCTTGTTGCTGAACAAAAGTAACAAGCTTCTTTCATTTAGCTCCAGACCTCCTTAAGAGTTTTTTTGAAAATATGGTCAAGTTTAGGTGTGCAATCTGGGGAATTGACATTGATTGTTCGTGTATAATCACTTAAACGCAAGATTTCCTCATTTAAAAAATCGACTATGATATCAATCTTTGGTTCAAGAGCAGGTTTTTCCCCGCTCATTTTTCTTTTCAGCAGCATTTTAATCTCTGTTTTTAATTCCCCAGCAGGTATAAGAGACTCCAATAACTGCGGAAATTCCAAAGGCGGAAATTGATTATATTTTTCAATCCATTGAGCAGCCAAAACTGGGCGGAGGACATTAAAATATTTCTTTATATTCACTTCATCCCCCTGCAAATACTTTCGAAAATTGTCGCTCGCCATATTTAAATAATGATGTAAACATGTATTAGGAGAAAAGATTTCTTCACTGAGCTCCTTCATCTGCTCAATGGTCGAAAACGCTTGATAATACACGATTCCAGAATGAAGCCATTCCATCAATGGAGGGTTTGATTTTCTAAATAATCTCAATGCTTTAGTAAGTTCCCAGCCTGTTATATCCAATAAGTTATGAATCGGCAATTCAATCACATCTCGTTTTTTTCCTATCCCCATTTGATCGATCGCTAAATAATCCTCCATTCTATGGACGTAGATAAAGCGAACATCATAGTCGCTATCTTTTGATGGAAAATCCCGCGCCCTACTTCCCGATTCAACCGCATAGAGAATCTTCACATGATAGTCTTCCTCTATTTTCATTAATGATTTTAAAATCCTCTCTTTCAATGACCATACCCCAATTCAAAGCATGGAAATTCCCAAGCTATTTTTTGTCGAATATACTCCCTGTCAGTTTTTCAGCTAGATTAGGAAACAAATTATAAAGAGTGCTTCCCATATTCATCCATCGTGGTAAATTTAATTCACGCTTCGGATTCATCATTAATTTGATTATTTGTTCGGCCACATAATCTGATTTCAGCATCATTCTTTTTACATTCTTCACATAATTCCCAGATTTGTCAGCAATGCTAAAAAAATTCGTTTCAATTGGACCGGGATTAACAGCAGATACAAAAATATTTGTTTTTAACAGTTCCATCCGCAGGCTGTTTGTAAAACCGAGGACAGCATGCTTTGTCGCAGCATAACCGCTCGACTTCGGCGTAGCAAGCTTACCTGCCTGTGAAGCAACATTAATAATATGACCGCGGTTCGCATTTATCATAACAGGCAAAACCTCCATCGTGCAGGCGATTAACCCAAGAACATTCACACGAAACATTTTTTCAATATCTGCAAAATTCGCTTCTTGAAGCGATTCGAAAATGCCAAAGCCAGCGTTATTTAAAAGAATATCGATATGGCCTACTTCCTGAAGAATTTTTTGAAAAACGATTTTGACTTCTTCAACATTACTAACATCTAACTGATAATAGAACGCTCCAACAGTTGTTCTTTCATTCACCTGTTCACATATTTCAGCAAGCTTCTCTGTTGAACGGGCGAGCAAAATAGGTCTAGCTCCCCTTTCCGCCACCATCCTTGCTACTTTTTCACCAATACCTGAAGAAGCACCGGTAATAACGATGTTTTGATTGGTTAATGTCACTATTTCCACACCTCAACTTACTGAATATCGAAATACACCATTTTCACTGCTTTCCCTTATTTCCTTCACGGCCATTAAATAGTCAAACTGTCCAACGGTCTCTGACATTGTGAGTGAAAGCTGGCGTTCATATACTTTTGGAAAAAGGAGCTGACATGCTTCAAAAATGGTCAATGCATTTTTCTCAAGCATCTTCTTAACCTTTTTTGCCCGTTCATGCTGCTGGGTTAAACGGTGATGAATCAATTCATTTTTATGTAAGATGTCTTCACCATGACCTGAATAGACAAGATTCATCGGGATATCCAACAATTTTTTTATAGAAGCATTATATTGAAGAAGCGGCTTCGGTCGGTCACTCTTTCCTGATATTGGTGGTTCTAATATTGGATTAGGGGAAACATGGGCTAACAGGTGGTCACCCCCAATGTAACAGCCATCCTTTTCCCGGTATAAGCCAATATGACTTTGAGCATGACCTGGCGTCTCAATGACCTTCCAATCAGATAATCCTTGCGGTGAATCTCCTTCTGTTAGAAAGCCGGTCAATAAACGGTTGCAGGAATATTTCAATTCCTTCTTTATCGCCCCTGCCAGTCGCCAATAATCCTTTGGAATCCCGAATTCGCGAAACGATTTTATAAAAAACTGGTCATTTTCAGTTAAGAAGCTTTCCGTTGGCTGCAACCATCGATTATTTAATCGATGTCCATATACTGGAAGAGAAGGTGAAAAATAATCGAGTAGACCTGCATGATCAGGGTGATGATGGGTTAGCACAACCTGCTCCACATCTTCTGGTTGCAGATCCAATTCTTTTAACTGTTCGTTCAATGCCTGCCAAGCCTCATCTGTTTTCGGTCCAACATCTACCAATGTTAACAGGTCTCCCTTAATGACATACACATTCACATCTCCAACTGGAAAAGGAGTGGGCAAAATTAATTTGGCAATACCATCTTTCCATTCCGTCATCATTTAATCTCCTTAAACATTATTTTCCCATACTTAATAATTCATTATATAAACGTATACAATCATTAGTTTACCTTCACTTTCAATAACTGTCATTATTTTCACATATTTGATCATGTACAATAGATTCAAATTATAACCAACAATTTTGCACAAAGTAAATGTCGTTGTTCTAACTTGAGGTTGACCATGGTAAATTCGATTCAGCTTATATTATATAAAATTTAATTTTTTTCATAATCATACTTGACAGACAAGCTCTTGATCTTGCATAATCTCTATTAATATTTATACAAAGCAATGACTAAGGACCAGTAAATGGAAAATGATGAAAAGAGAGTGAAGCTCAGCGGCTGAAAGGCTTCACCATCCGCTTACCATTGAACCTACCTCACGAGCTGTTAGCAAATCTAACCGTCTGCCGGCGTTAACGGATATGAGATCATCTGGCTTGTGCTAGATGAACAAAGGTGGTACCACGGAAGCAACCCTTTCGTCCTTTAGAGGATGAAAGGGTTTTTTTATAGATAAGGAGAGGATGACATGAAAAAAATCGCAATGATCGGGGCCGGCTCGATGGCTGAGGCTTTAATTTCCGGCATGGTTGAAAAACAATTTATAAAAGGCGAACAAATTTGGGTGACGAACCGCAGCGACCGAGAAAAGCTAAATCGACTCCATAAACTATACGGGGTAAATCCAACATACAACTTTGAAGAAATGCTTCAAGATGCTAACGTCATTCTTTTAGCGATGAAGCCAAAGGATGTTGCTTTAGCAGTAAAGCAAATAAAACCTTATTTAAATCATGAAACACTTCTCGTCTCCATGCTTGCTGGAGTCTCGATTAAAAGTATTGAAATGCTTACCGAGCTATCGGTTTCAATCGTTAGGGCAATGCCAAATACTTCTGCTGCGATCGGACAATCGGCAACTGCCCTTGCTGCTAATTCCATTGCTACAGAAGAACAAATTAATTTAATCAAAACAATGTTTGATACCGTTGGACTTACCGTTTATGTTGAAGAAAAGCAGCTGGATGCAGTCACTGGACTATCAGGAAGTGGTCCAGCTTACATTTATTATTTAATTGAAGCAATGGAAAAAAGTGCAGTTGAAATCGGACTTAACGGAGAATTGGCACAGAAACTCATTGTGCAAACGTTAATTGGAGCAGCTGGAATGGTTTCGAGAACGACAAAGCCGCCAAAGCAGCTCCGAAGAGAAGTAACGAGTCCTGGTGGTACGACCGAGGCAGGGTTAAAAATTTTAAAAGAACATCAAGTCCAGGAAGCTTTTATTCAATGTATTAAAGAAGCTACCTCTCAATCAAAAAGACTTGGTCTTACATTAGCGGAAGAGCTTGAAAAAGAGAAGCGGACATAAGATAACAAACTTGGCTATCGGACATGCACTGGGAATACCAATCGCTATTCCCTACCCACTTAATACGAAAACAGCTAAAGAGAAAAGGAAGTTAGCAAATGATTGCCTTCCTTTTTGTGTCAAAAAACAGTTTCTAGCCTTATTGATTTCTCAGTATGCGTTTTAAATCTTTTATTTCGCTTTCATGCTTCACAGAACGAGCTGCTAGAGTATCAATCAACAGTTGTTGATCTTCTAATGTAATTTTAAGTTCTGCTTCTGCTCATCGATATGTTTCCCTATCTGCTCAAAATAGGGACCAAGACCATTGATGAGATTATCTTTAATACTTGAAATATCTTTCTTAAGTTCTTGCTGAAATACTTTTTATTCTTGTTGAAACTCTTTGAATTCCTGCTGAAATTCCTTGACTTCTTGCTGACCTTCATTGAGTTCTTTTAATTCATTGAGGATTATTTTTAATGTATCTTCCATTAAAAATCACTCCAAGTTTTTTTATTAATTATAGCACGGTTAAATCAAGAAAAAGGTTTTAATCTATTATTCATTCTTAGCATTTTATCAACGATACTATATGGTTGAACAATGGCCTAAATTTAAAATAAGCATATATTTTTTGAATTTCTCTTTCCATTGTTATACTTTTAACATATCTAACAAAGGAGGTAATCCATTTGCAAGCAAAGTTATTTTCTACTTACTCAATTAAAGATTTGACTTTAAAAAATCGCATCGTCATGGCCCCGATGTGTATGTATTCAAGTGAAAACGAAGATGGAAAAGTCGAGGATTTTCACATTACCCATTATGTCAGCAGAGCAGTTGGGCAAGTTGGACTCATTATTCAAGAAGCAACCGCAGTAACACCTCAGGGACGCATCTCATCAAAGGATCTTGGAATCTGGAGTGATGATCATATTGAGGGATTATCTCGATTAACGAAGCAAATCAAGAGCTATGGGAGCAAAACAGGAATCCAGCTTGCACATGCTGGCCGCAAAGCAACTGTAGAAGGTGAAATTTTGGCGCCGTCCGCAATTCCTTTTGACGAAAACATGAAAACACCGAAGGAAATGACAAGAGAAGATATCCATGATGTAATTGAGGCTTTTAAACAAGGAGCTTTAAGAGCAAAAAAAGCAGGCTTTGATGTGGTTGAAATCCATGCTGCCCATGGATACTTAATAAACGAATTTTTATCCCCTCTTTCCAACAAACGAACCGATCCATATGGCGGATCCGCCGAAAATCGCTACCGTTTTTTACGGGAAGTTATTGAAGCGGTGAAAGAAGTTTGGAATGGACCACTATTTGTTAGAGTATCAGCGTCTGATTATCATCCAGATGGAATGACACCGGAGGATTATGTCACACTTTCAAGGTGGATGAAAGAACAAGGAGTCGACCTGATCGATGTCAGCTCTGGAGCGGTTGTACCTGCAAGAATTCATGCATATCCAGGTTATCAAGTTCCTTTTGCAGAAGCCATTAAACATGGAGCAGACATCCCGACAGGCGCAGTCGGTTTAATTACAACCGGAATTCAAGCTGAGGAAATTTTGCAAAATAATCGCGCAGATCTCATTTTCCTAGCACGTGAACTTTTACGTGACCCTTATTTCCCTAAAACCGCGGCAAAAGAATTAGGAACGGCAATCGAACCTCCTAAACAATATGATCGTGGATGGTAGGGCGTTCATTTATCCAGTAAGCATATCAATTCAAATGTAATTGATATGCTTTTTCATATCGAAAGCCAAAAGACTCGGTTGCTCAGCGTATCATATTCGCATTTTGCGGCAGGAGCGAACTGATTTTTGCATCCCGCATGTACTTTATCTTCTCCCCTCTTTTGGTGAAAAAACTTATCATTAAAGATGTTATTGTGAAATCCATTTTTGATGGTTTACCAGTTTACCAAAGCTGGACTTTTTTATAAATTTATGTCCCTAGCAAGTTTTTTTTAATCGAGAAAACTGTCTAGCCTTAAAGCCTAAGACGGTTTTCTCGTTTCTTTTTTATGATGCACCAGCATACTGCATGTTTTAATGTTTTGATAACCACTGGTATTCAGATTATGAGCGACATCAACATGGCTCACTTAAACCTATTATTTCACCGACGGAATCTCAATTTCTTTAAAATCATGTGCCATTTCAGTCATTGCGAAAATTTTTTTCGCTTCAGCTTCAAGCATTTTCCAATCTTCGCGATCATATCTCGAGCTAATATGGGTTAAACATAATTTCTTAGCATTGGCCGCTTTTGCGATCTGTGCCGCTTGCGTTGTAGTCGAATGAAAATATTCATGGGCCAATCCTTCTTCACCAGATGCAAACGTCGCCTCATGAATAAGCAAGTCAGCACCTTCTGCTAATTCCTTTGCTGCCCCACAAAACCTCGTGTCTCCTAATATGGTCACCACTCTCCCCTTTATATCAGGTCCTGTAAACTTTTTTCCATCCACAACGTTCCCATCTTTAAGGGTTACGCGCTCCCCATTTTTGATCTTTTTATAGACTGGACCTGGCTCAATCCCAGCTTCTTTCAGTTTGTCGACTAATAAAACCCCCGGCCGATCCTTTTCTACAACTCGATAGCCATAAGAAGCAATTCCGTGCTCCAGCAAACGTGCCTCGACAAGAAACTGTTCGTCTTCAAACACGATTCCCTCGCTAACTTCAACAAAATGAAGGGGATACTTTAAGTAGGTTTGACTGACAGAAAGATTTGTTTCCACAAAGTTTTGAATTCCCTTCGGTCCATAGACCGTCACGTCCAATTCGCCCCCTTGAAAGGAGCGACTTGCCAAAAAGCCAGGAAGGCCGTAAATGTGATCACCGTGTAAATGGGTTATAAAAATTTTTTCCACCCTTCGTGGCTTTAAAGTTGTATGTAAAATTTGATGCTGCGTTGCTTCACCACAATCGAACAGCCAAACAGAGCCTCGTTCTTCAAGTAATTTCAAAGCAATTGACGTAACATTGCGCAGCTTTGCCGGAACTCCAGCTCCCGTCCCTAGAAATAAAACTTCCACAATAAAACTCCTTTCTTCCATTCCAGTACATCTTTATTTATATTTAATCTCAAGTATTGCTGGTTTGAACATGATACAGAACTGCACGAAAGTACAGAAATGCAAGCAATTTATCCAGTAAACCTATAAGAACATTTACCAAACCATAATTCTTACTTACTATACCATATGTGCCATTTATGTTCATTTTGGATAGTTCCATCATAAATGACAAAAAATAGCGAAGAAATATGCTAAAATATTTGCGAATTGCTTCTGAACACTATAAAATTCATATTTGAGTCAAATTCGTAGAACTTCTTTCAAGTAAAGTCTAAACTAGAAGATATATGATTCATACATAAAGTGAGAAAAGAGGTCTAGTATCTTGAACCAGAATGATAATCAAACAGCACTCATCATGATATTTGGAGCAACTGGTGATTTAGCAAAACGCAAGCTATTCCCCTCTCTATATAAATTGTTTGAAAAAGATAAGCTCTCTAAAAACTTTGCCGTTATCGGCGTAGCGAGACGCCCTTTAACAAATGATGAATTTCAGCAGTCGATCAAGGAATCTGTTAAAACAGCGATTGAAAAAGAAGATCGAATTGATGAATTTGCATCCCATTTTTACTATCATTCCCACGATGTCACTGATTCCGCTTCCTATGCGGCATTAAAAAATATGGCATCTGATCTCGATAACCATTATCAGTTAAATGGAAATCGCATCTTTTACTTGGCCATGGCTCCCGAGTTTTTTGGATCGATCGCCCTGCACTTAAAGTCAGATGGACTTACAGACGTGCGCGGCTTTAAACGTCTTGTGATTGAAAAACCATTTGGCCATAATTTAGAATCTGCCAAAGAACTTAATGATCAAATTAGAACGGCATTTTCTGAGGATGAGATTTATCGTATTGACCATTACCTGGGCAAAGAAATGGTGCAAAACATCGAAGTCATTCGTTTTGCAAATGCCATTTTCGAACCATTATGGAACAGTCGCTTCATCTCCAATATCCAAGTGACCTCAAGTGAAATTCTTGGTGTTGAAGAAAGAGGCAGATACTACGAAAATAGCGGCGCCTTGAGAGATATGGTACAAAACCATCTGCTCCAGATGGTGGCCTTACTTGCGATGGAACCGCCAATTCGCTTAAATACAGAAGAGATTCGCTCAGAAAAGGTGAAGGTATTAAGAGCACTGCGTCCTATCGAAGGTGAAGAAGTAAATAAATACTTCGTGAGAGGCCAATATGATGAAGGGACCATTAATGGAAAAACAGTGCCAAGCTACCGCCAAGAACCAATGGTTGCGGAAAATTCCAACACAGAAACATTTGTTGCTGGAAAACTGTTAATTGATAATTTCCGTTGGGCAGGTGTTCCATTTTATATCCGAACTGGAAAAAGAATGGCTGCGAAATCCACCAAAATTGTCATCCAATTTAAGGATGTTCCGATGAATCTTTATTATCAGACAGAGCAACCATTAAATCCAAATTTACTCGTAATCCATATCCAGCCTGAGGAAGGTGTAACCATTCATCTCAACGCTAAAAAGGCTGGTACAGGAATGGAAGCGACACCGATTAAGCTAAATTATGCCAATAAAGGGATTGATGGAATCAACACACCTGAAGCGTATGAAAAGTTATTATACGATTGCATGCGTGGCGATGCTACCAACTTCACCCATTGGGATGAGGTAGCCCTTTCATGGAGCTTTACCGACAAAATTTCAGACATTTGGGAAAACCATGTTGATGAAAGCTTTCCTAATTACAAATCAGGCACAATGGGACCTAAATGCTCTGATGAACTCCTAGAGAAAGACGGCTACTTCTGGTGGCCCGTTACCAATTTAGAAGTGAACGACAAGTAAGAAAACATTCCTTATAAGAACAAAAAACAACGATTGTTACCAATCGTTGTTTTTTCACGATGCGATAATTTTTAAATGTTTCGACGGATGCACTTCGAAATCTTTCATCATAATAAATCTTGTTTAACTCACAACTTCGTAACTTTTTGACTTTGTTAAACAATATTGTTAATAAAACTCATTTCGTGTTAATGCTAAAAGCTTCTCAAAATTTCATGAAAAAAAAGAAGAAAATGTGCAAAAAATCACCACAGATTTTTAACAAAGCCTCCTTTTTTAAAATCCCACTTCTCATCGCATTCAAAATAGGCTTTTTTTACTCATAATAAAGAACATGGGGATTACAGATTAATCCCCTGATTTACGTCTATAAAGATCCTCAGTTACTTTCCCCACATAAAAACAGCCATGACTTTAACTACATTAACATTTGCATGAGGCAAGCTATTTATCTGATTTTTCAGTAAACCAATTGTACAATTCTTTTGATTGGATTGTCAGAAATGTGTTATTTGCCCTTTTTAAAGTAATCGTTCCATCTGTTGACGTATCGACACTATCGACCCTCCATACTTGACTTTCACTTGCATAATACTCTTTTTCTGTATACAATCGATACCAGGTTGTACTCCCTTCAACGCTTTCGACAATTTTGAAGTTGCCTACTTTCTCTTCAAATTCACCACTTCCAGCTCCGATGGTTACTTGGATAATTTTAAAACCTTGGTCATCCTTATAAAAATTAACTTCTTTATTCGAAGTTGTTCTTGTACTGCCGTTCGGTGTTGCTTTAAAGGTGATTGCACCAGTATAATATGGAGGTCCCGCTGGTTCCTCTATCGGATCAACTTGAGTCGCCACAACTTCCAATTTTATATTTCCGGTCGCTCCTTGGAAATCAATATCATGATCACTGTGTGGCCAATCGACTAATACTCTGTATTTCTCAATATCATTTTCAGGGCGAAATGTCGTTAAGTAATCCACATCAACCCAATTATTATCAATATATCTTTGGAGACTCAGCTTAACGGGGGAATTTTCCGCAAAAAGGGCACCGCTTCGTTCTAAGTGAACTCTGTATTCGACCGGTAAAGTTGTATTATTTTTATTAATTTGGAATTTATACGCCTCTAATGTAGGCATTCCAGGATATAAATCCTCACCTAAAGCAAACTGACCATCACCAATAGTCTGGCCTTGACCATTGACAGCCTCAACATCAAACTTAGCTGCAACGGCGACATTATTGTCACTTGTAAAGCTTTTACTAAAATAAGCGATTGTTCCAATTGTTGCAATTGTTAATAATAGAACACCTATTAAACTAAACCATAGCTTATGTTTTTTTAAAAAGTTCATCCTTTTTTCTCCTATCCAACATATTTTAAAGAACGAAAACAAACTTAATAACGAACTATTTTCTAAAAAAAATATCTTCCAATTGTGCTATTTTTTCTTAACCCTCATTACTCCTTAATTGATCACCTCCTAAAAATTATTTTTGTGTAAGCTGCTCTTCTTTCCGAACAGCCAGTATTTTTTTGATGATCTTTGCGCTTAAGACAAAAGAGATGGTGAGCGTTAAAAGGATAAGACCGAGCGGACCTTTTAAAGAGCTTAACAGCAAACCGAGTTTCGGAATCTTGAAAGCGACCGCACCAGCTATTTGTTCAAGTGAAACAAGGTCTTGGTCAACCAAATTATTAGCATCCCCTTTTGTTTGAAAAAGACTTGTCCCATTATTGTCCACAATACCGACAATGCGATGTGTAACAAAAGTTCCATTATGATTCCGATAAGTAACGACATCATTTACCTTTGGCGTCTCAGTACTGTAAGGATGGATAATAATTAAGTCCCCTTCGGATAATTTGGGATCCATGCTCCCAGTTAAAACCGTTAACAAATGGAACCCTAAAATCGATGGTAATCCATCAGAATTTCTACTTACTTGAATAACGTTATAAAGAGATATGAGCATAATAACAACAAATCCAAGCAGCACTAAATTCCCTGTTGCCTTAAAAATTCTTTTAATCTTTACTCCCCCTTTCATGTCACCTTAATAAAATATAAATCGTTCTTTAATAAGAACGATTTATATAAAGTATAATTCAGTTCTAAGCATTAGACAAGACTATTTTGTTCGAAATAGTGAAAAAAATGTTTAATTAAACGTTTAGAAATTTGTAATCTTATACAAGTAATTGACTGTACAACTATGCTTCTCCTTCATGAATATTAGAAGATTTTCTAAACCGATTACGCCATTTTAAAAGAAAAAAAAGAACTATCACACAACACAATATGATTAAGATGAGCTTCAAAAAATGTTCTATCCAAGTAAAAACAAACTGCCATTGATTACCGAACACATAACCGATACCGATAAACATCGATACCCACAGGGCAGTTCCTGTATAGGCATATAAAGCAAAGGTTCGATATGGAATTTGAATAATGCCCGCAAAATAGCTGTTGAACTGTCGGATACCGGGTAAGAAGAAACCAAATAGAAGCATTTTGTTCCCATATTTCTCATAAGCAATTTTTGTTTTCTCCAAA
Source organism: Robertmurraya siralis (assembly GCF_005502275.1). Classification (GTDB taxonomy): domain Bacteria; phylum Bacillota; class Bacilli; order Bacillales; family Cytobacillaceae; genus Robertmurraya; species Robertmurraya siralis. The sequence continues at coordinate 46,173 of NZ_SWLZ01000004.1, read as the reverse complement.
TATTTTGGTTTTAAAAACAACCATTTACCGTATTTATCAATCAATGGCATCCCCAATTTTTCTCCGAACCAGTAGGTGGTCGTTATTCCTATCACAGATCCGGAATACGCTGCAGCTAGAGCTGGTAGAAGGTCGAGAACATTTTTATAGGATAAATATCCAGTATATGCGAGGGTCGAGTTTCCAGGAGGTATCGGAAGAGCAATTAATTCCATAGGTAAACCGATTAACAACACTAAATAACCATATTGAGCAAACAAACGTTCAATCATTTCCATAAACTCTCCTCATTTCTCCCACTTTATTTATTGGTTTCATGAAATATCCAGTTCTATACCATTATTGTTCGTTAAGGATTAAACTTTATACAAAAATGGTAGCGGAAGATTTTGTCCGTTTAGAAGCAAAATTCGGCCTCTCTTTCAAACAATGAGGCGTTTCGATTTGACCAAATCGACCAATTTTTTTCAAGCATAAGCCTTGTTTAAAAAAAGTGAAACACTCTAAAACTGGACAGCAGGGTTCTTAAAATTTCAGTGAATCTTTGAATCAAGCCGCTTGCCCATCCTTCCAAAACATAGCAGATATTCACCAGCTAATCCCATGAAAAAAGCAAGTGGAGAAAAACCATTCGTTTTTCTCCACTTGCTTAGTTAAGAGGACCTTTTCCAAAACCTTAAAAGGTTTTTCTATTAATCCAACCATTCCGTATGGAAAATCCCTTCCTTGTCAACGCGTTGATAAGTGTGAGCACCGAAATAGTCGCGTTGTGCTTGAAGTAAATTTGCCGGTAATGTTTCCGTTCTATAGCTATCATAATACGATAGTGCTGCAGAGAAGCAAGGAACCGGAATTCCATTTTGAACGGCAACGGCGATAATATCACGTAATGCGGACTGATAATTTTCAACGATCTCCTTAAAATATGGGTCTAGAAGAAGGTTCTTTAAAGCGCCATCTCTGTCGTAAGCATCCTTAATTTTTTGCAAGAATTGAGCGCGGATAATACAGCCGCCACGGAAAATCATGGCAATGTCTCCATATTGTAAATCCCAGTTATATTCTTCAGAGGCTGCTCTCATTTGAGCAAATCCTTGCGCATAGGAACAAATTTTACTCATATAAAGTGCCTTGCGGACAGACTCGATAAAGCTTGCACGGTCACCTGAGAAAGGCTTTACTTCAGGACCATTTAACACCTTGCTTGCAGCTACGCGCTCATCCTTCATCGCTGAAATGAAACGGGCAAAAACCGACTCTGTAATAATCGGCAGAGGTACACCTAAATCGAGAGCACTTTGACTTGTCCATTTACCAGTTCCCTTTTGACCTGCTGTATCAAGGATGACATCGACCATCGGCTTACCTGTCTCCTCATCCTTTTTCTTGAAAATATCTGCTGTAATTTCAATTAAGTAACTATCAAGCTCACCATTATTCCAATCAGCAAATACTTCATGCAACTCATCCGCAGACAAACCTAGTACATGTTTTAATAAAAAGTAGGACTCGGAAATTAGCTGCATATCCCCATATTCGATTCCATTATGAACCATTTTTACATAGTGACCTGCTCCATCTGGACCAATATATGTGGTACAAGGCTCACCATTTACTTTCGCAGAGATATCTTTAAAAATAGGAGCGACTAATTCATAAGCTTCCTTTTGACCTCCTGGCATGATCGATGGCCCTTTTAAAGCACCTTCTTCTCCCCCTGAGACACCTGTACCAATGAAATGAATGCCAAGCTCACTTAATTCCTTGTTACGTCTTTGGGTATCAACGAAGAAAGTATTTCCCCCATCGATTAAAATATCGCCTTTTTCCAAATGAGGCTTTAACTGTTCAATGGTCGCGTCTGTAGGCGCACCTGCTTTTACCATTAACATGATTTTACGTGGCTTTTCGAGCGACTGGACAAACTCTTCGATTGTATATGTACCGACAAAATTCCGGCCTTCCACTTCTTTTAACATTTCATCCGTTTTTTCTCGTGAACGATTGTAAACAGAAACTGAATAGCCCCTGCTTTCAATATTCATCGCCAGGTTTTTTCCCATTACGGCAAGTCCAATTACACCAAATTGTTGTTTTGTCATCTGTGTTACTTCCCTTCTAACCTTTAAATACGATTGAATATATCGTGAATCCACTTTACTTTAGCAAGAATTACGCAAAGATGCAAAAATATGAGTTTCCTATCAATAGTTTTTCAAAAAACAATGAAAAAATAAGCTAAGGAGAATCCTTTTTTCTCTTTTCAACCTGAAGAAAATCCTTATTAAAACTGGTCTCTGTGCCAATTTGCCGTTTTTGCTCATATGAAAGATTGCTTGCCTGCTCAATAATATGAGCACCGAATTTTTCCTTCAGCTTCGACACTGTGTCAATAAGCGGTTCCTTTTTAGCATCCCTTTCATACGTAAAAAGGTCAAGCTGCTTCACCGCATGATCGTTCTCGACTAAATCTGTCCCTGTAATCCCGAGCAACCGCACAGGATCACCTGTCCAGTTGGAGACTAACATCCCCTTTGCCAATTGTAAAATTTCTTCTTGAGTAGAAACAGGATTTAATAATTTCCTGCTTCTTGTTACCGTTTTGCGATCTTTGTATCGAATTGTAATCCCCAATGTAGTTGCCAGCACTTTTTTGCGTTTTAAGCGCACGGAAACCTTTTCCGCCAAACCTTTTAAAACTTGAAAAAGCTCCTGTTGATTGGAAACATCCTTCGGCAAGGTTGTCGAATTTCCAATACTTTTAAAATCGGAAATGGCATCTGGATCGACTGGACGATTGTCGATCCCATTTGCCCTCTCCTTTAATCGTAGTCCATTTATCCCCAACAAAGCTTTAAGCTGGATGTCGTTCCCTTTTGCCAAATCCTCTATTGTATGAATGCCAATTCCTTTTAATTTATCTGCCGTTTTCTTACCGACACCATGCATTTCACCTACTTGCAACGGCCAAAGGACAGTCGGAAGATCCCTTTTTCTTAATACAGTTATTCCTAATGGTTTCTTCATATCTGAAGCCATCTTCGCAAGAAATTTATTCGGCGCGACGCCAATGCTGCACGGTAAATCGAGTTGCCGGATTAAGCGTTTTTGAATTTGTTCAGCAATTTCTAATGGAGAACCGAGCTCAAAACTTTCAGTAATATCCACATATCCTTCATCAATCGACACTGGTTCAACAAGCTTTGAAAATTGGTTTAACAAGTCAAACATTCCCATAGAAGCGGCCCGATAACGTTCAAAATCTGGCCTTTTCACGATAAGCTGTGGACAAAGCTTCTTCGCTTCCCATAAAGGCATCGTCGTTTTTACTCCAAATTTCCTCGCTTCGTAACTACAAGTAACGATTATGCCCCTTCTTTCCTCTGGGTTCCCTGCGATTGCCAGCGGTTTCCCTTTTAATGATGGATCATAAGCCATTTCCACAGATGCATAAAAGCTATTCATATCCACATGTAAAATGACACGACCGTTTTTTGGATACATATTTTTCATACCGTTCCACACTTCCAAAAGAAGAAATTCTTATAGTTCTATTTTATCATATGTTCGGTTTGTTAAACGCAATAAAGCTCCCCTATTGTGACAGAGCTCATCAAGGCTTTTTAAAAGGCCTGCCTATAAATTTCTTCCCACCGTTTTTCCAGTTCTACTTTCTCATTATATATTTGTTGTAATTGCGCTAAATCCTCCGTTTCAATTAACATTTGTTCTAATTTTGAAATTCTCGATTCTATTTGTTCTAATTGCAATTCCCATTTTTCATCTAGAGAATTTTTTTCATGACTTCCTTTACTTTTGCTAGTTATTCTTTTTTTATCGTTCTCCCTTTTATTTTTTTTAAAATGGACTTCTTCCATTTTCTTTTTCGCATAATGATAATTCCCGTCAAAGCTATAAACTTTCTGCGATTCGATCCAATACACTTTCTCAAAAAGCTTATTAAGAAAATAACGATCATGTGAAACAGCTAATATCGTCCCTTTGAAACGACTAAGGACTTCTTCCAGCACTTCGAGAGATTCAATATCCAAATGATTAGTCGGTTCATCCAAGATGAGCGTATTTACATTTAAATGCATAAGTTGAGCTAAACGAAGTCGCATCCTCTCTCCGCCACTAAGTTGAGATATTTTTCTAAAAACCGTATGTCCAAAAAATAAAAATTGCGCTAAAATCCCCCTTGCTTCCCCCTCAATCACTTTTATGACATTGCGAAAAACATCAATGAGCCTTTCATCTTTCTCATCGGCAAAAACATGCTGAGAAAGATAGCCTATTCTCACGTTACTACCTATTTTAATTTCACCTTGATCCGGGTTTAATTCCTGCAAAATTAATTTAATTAAAGTGGATTTCCCAGTTCCATTTCCTCCAACAATCGCTACACGTTGTTGATAAAATACATGGATATTCACTTGTTCAAACAGGACTTTTTCTCCAAATCGTTTAGAGACATTCCGGACGATAATAACATCTTTTCCACTGCGGTCCGCAGATACCATTTCTAAGTTCATTTTCCTTTGATTCATTACAGGGCGCTCCAAGTTCTCCATTCTCTCCAAAGCTCTTTCCATATTTCTCGCGCGTCTATGGAGCTCCTCATTAGGCGGATTAGCCCTGTTTGCCCAATCCCGCAAGCGTTTAATCGCTTCTTTCATTTTCTTTATTTTCTTTTGCTGCTCTTCATAAGCATGAAATTCTTTTAACAACCTCTCCTCTTTTTCTTTCATATAACCAGAATAATTTTTCACGTAGCTAACAATCTCTCCGTCTTCTAAATCTAATATTTTGTTCACTACTTCATCTAAAAAGTGCCGATCATGTGAAACAACAAGCACAGTTCCTTGATAATCCTGTAAAAAATGGCTTAACCATTCAACTGCTGCAAGATCTAGATGATTCGTCGGTTCATCTAGCAACAAGAAATCAGGTGCTTTTAAAAGCACCAAAGCCAGCCCCACTTTTGTTTGTTCCCCACCACTAAGTTTTGCAAATGGTATATCCAATAGGTCCGTAATATTTAAGCCATTCACAATTTTGTTAATAGAGGCTTCGATTTCATACCCACCTTTTCTCGTAAAATCATCTTGCAACTGACCATAGTCCGTTACTAATTTTTCAAGCTTATGAGCGTTTTTTTCATTGCTCATTTCTCTCGCCAATTCCTTCATCTTGTCTTCTAATAATAAAAGGGCAGAGAACGCTGTCTTTAATACTTCTGCCGTAGTTGCTTTGTTTCCAAACTCTTTGAGTTGTTGAAGATAGCCTACTTGAGTCCCTTTTTTCCAATGGATTTGACCAGAATCAGGTATTTCCTCACCGGACAAAATTTTTAATAGACTTGTCTTGCCACTCCCATTTCGACCGACAAGACCTACCCTTTCTTTTTCCATAATTTCAAATGTAATATTTTCAAAAATATTATTGCCTCCATACATCTTTGACACTTGCTGAACACTGCAAGCAATCATCTCTATATTCCTCCCTTTTAATCAATAAACATAGTACAAAAGCACGAGGCGCTCACGGATCGATCGGAAAGATTGATCCTGTGATGAGCGTTCTAAGAAGCTTTCCATGGAGCTCATTGCCGTACAAACGTTAAAGGAACTGTTCTAAATCTGAATTGCGATGCCACTCTCGGTCACTTATCATAGGTTGTAAAAATTCCAATACCAATGTTTGTCAGGCTTTGGCTGCTTGCAAAAGACTAGTTACACTCATTAAATGAAACTTATGTTCCAAGAACACACAAAAAAGCCATGGAAATACATACTTTCCCATAGCTATACACGAATATTCAAGACAAAAAAAGAGAGCATGAAAAGCTCCTCTTTTTTGCCATCCTATCAATTGTGGGTTTAAAGATGTTTTCACTGTTTTCATTTCCTATTTAGTTCCTAAAAAAGGGCATAGTTATCCCGTTAGCAACTAAACTAGCAAATTTTGCACGGCAAAAATATAAGAATTCCGTCCAATATCCGTGCGATAAAACAGCTTGATTCAACACCTTTCCCCACCTCCGTTTCACTATATATCCACTAAATTATATTCCTTTTTCGAGCATTTTTCAAGTTTCCATCGAATATGGATCATATAGAAATGTTGAAAAATGAAGGAAATCGCTCATTTGCTAGACTACAAAAAAGCTGATTCCAAAAGTCAAATCAATGACTTTTGGAATCAGCTTCCTGCAACTGGCTTTCCATATATTCTTGAATCTCTTTTATCCCCTCTAGAGTTTTCACCATGACTGTTGGAGAAATAATTGTAATAAGGCGACTGTCAAGATTCGCTACTCCCGTAAAATAACTTGTTTTTTGATAAGCTACTAGTCCCACCTGCTTAATGACTTCAGCTGGAATATCCAATATTTCTTTTGCTTCTTTAACGAGAACCCCTAAGGAAATTTCGTCTGTCCGCAATACGATGACTCGAACTGAATCGCTTGCTTCCATTGCACGGTCATATAAAATGGTCTCCGTGTCGATTGTCGGAATAAGCTCTCCGCGAACTTTCATAATTCCTTTCACATAAGTTGGTAAATGAGGTATTGGCGTAATCCCTTCTAATTTCTCAATGGACAACACACTTTCAATCGGGATCGCATATTCTTCATCTCCCACTGTAAAAACGACAAATTTACTTGAATCTTGCATGAACATCCCTCCTGACTTTTCTACTTCTATAGTACTCACCGAACAGACAGCTTGTCTATGCTAACTTTTGTACAAATGGAAATAAGAGAACCTTTCATCCGGTTCTCTTAAAATGAACTATGCCTTGCTCACTTCTTCAATAATGGCAATGACCATTTCAGCAAGCTTATTTAGCTCTTCGATCGGCATCCGTTCATTTTTCGTATGTATCTCCTCATAACCAACAGCTAGGTTGACCGTTGGAATGCCGAATCCAGCGATAACATTAGCATCGCTCCCCCCACCACTTTTTAACAGTTCAGAGCTTCTGCCAATTTTAGCCGCTGCTTTGCGCGCTATTTCAACAACATGGTCACCTTCTCCATATTTAAAGCCTGGATACATGATCTCGACTTCCACCTCGGCACTACCGCCCATTTCAGCTGCCACTGATTCAAAAGCAGCTTTCATCTTTTGAACCTGGGCTTCCATTTTTTCAGGCAGAAGAGAACGAGCTTCAGCGAGGATTTCAACGCGATCACAAACGATATTCGTTGGACCTTCACCTTTAAAATAACCAATATTGGCTGTTGTTTCCTCATCGATTCTTCCTAACGGCATTTTAGCAATCGCCTTTGCCGCCATTGTAATCGCAGAAATTCCTTTTTCCGGCGCAACACCGGCATGGGCTGTTTTCCCTAAAATCGTCGCTTTCACCTTCGCTTGAGTAGGTGCAGCAACAACGATATTTCCTACTTTTCCATCACTGTCAAGGGCATAGCCAAATTTAGCAGTTACCAAGGATGAATCAAGAGCCTTAGCACCAACTAAGCCTGATTCCTCGCCAACGGTAATAATAAATTGAATCGTTCCATGAGCAATATTTTGCTCCTTTAACACACGAATAACTTCAAGCATAACAGCTAAACCAGTTTTATCATCAGCACCAAGAATCGTTGTTCCATCAGTGACAACATAACCATCTTTAATGGCTGGCTTAACACCCTTTGCTGGAATAACGGTATCCATATGTGAAGTGAAATAAATGGTATCAACACCATCTTTAGTCCCGGGAAGTGTGCAAACTAAGTTTCCTGCACCATGCCCTGTTAATTCCGTTGTATCATCTTCAAAAACCTCCACACCTAGAGCAGAAAACTTTTCCTTTAACACTTTGGCAATTTCCGCTTCGTATTTCGTTTCTGAATCGATTTGGACAAGTTCTAAAAATTCATTGAGCAATCTTTCTTCATTTATCATTGATGTAACCCCTTCCGCTATATCTTCCTATTTCAGTATATCTGTTTCAGTCAAGAATCGGCAAATTTTTCTTTGTTGCTAAAGAGGAATATTTCCATGCTTTTTATGCGGACGTGATTCCTTTTTATTTCGCAGCATCTCTAGAGACTGAATGATTTTGATCCTTGTCTCTCGCGGATCAATGACATCATCAACCATGCCCATGCCTGCAGCCACATAAGGATTAGCAAACTTTTCTCGATATTCTTCAATTTTTTTCGCCCGTGTTTGTTCCGGATTTTCGCTATTTTGAATTTCTTTCGCAAAAATAATGTTCGCTGCCCCCTGTGGTCCCATAACAGCAATTTCTGCATTGGGCCAAGCAAAAACAAGATCAGCACCAATGGATTTACTATTTAATGCAACATAAGCCCCACCATAGGCCTTTCTTAAAATTACCGTAAGCTTCGGAACGGTTGCTTCTGAATAAGCATAGAGGATTTTTGCACCATGACGGATGATGCCGCCATGCTCCTGTTTAACACCTGGAAAAAATCCCGTTACATCCTCAAAGGTAATCAGCGGAATATTGAAGCTGTCGCAAAAACGAATAAAACGTGCAGCCTTGTCGGAGGAATCAATATCAAGTCCACCGGCCATCACCTTTGGTTGATTACAAACTAAGCCGATCACTTCCCCTTTTATCCGCGCTAATCCTACAACAATATTTCTAGCAAAGTCTTTGTGAATCTCAAGGAATGAATTTTTGTCTACGACTTCATCAATGATAACCCTTACATCATATGGCCTAATCGCATCAAACGGAATCACGTCGGTTAAGTTCGGACGATAGTCGTCTTCAGCGGCAACCATTAACATCGGCGGCTTTTCCTCACTATTTTGTGGTAAATAACTTAATAATAACCTTACACTTTTGATAATTTCTTCTTCAGAATCACTCCGAAAATGAGCGTTTCCACTAATCGAATTATGGACCCTTGCTCCACCTAAATCTTCAGCACTAATTTTCTCACCTGTCACCGTTTCAATCACCTTTGGACCTGTTATAAACATTTGACTCGTTTTTTCAACCATAAACACAAAATCTGTTATGGCAGGAGAATAGACTGCCCCTCCTGCACACGGTCCCAAAATGACCGAAATTTGTGGAATTACTCCTGAATAAATTGAATTTCGATAAAAGATTTTGCCATATCCATCTAGCGAAACAACCCCTTCTTGAATTCTTGCCCCGCCAGAATCATTTAATCCGATGAAGGGAGCTCCGTTTTTTGCGGCCAGATCCATCACGTTGGCAATTTTATTAGCGTGCATCTCCCCTAACGCTCCGCCAAACACTGTGAAATCCTGGGAAAATAAATAGACAGAACGTCCATTGACTTTGCCATAGCCTGTTACAACTCCATCACCTGGGCCCTTTTGAGACTCTAATCCAAAATCCCGTGAACGATGCTCGATAAAGGGATTTAATTCAACAAAGCTCCCTTCATCCACAAGCAAATTAATGCGTTCTCTTGCCGTTAATTTTCCTTTTTCATGTTGCTTTTCGATGCGTTCATCTCCACCTCCAAGTTCAACTTCTCTTCTCTTATCGTAAAGTTCGTTTATTTTTTCATAGATGTCCATTCCGCTACTCTCCCTTTTCCGTTTTTTCACATAACTCCCATAACACCTTACCTGTTGATTTCGGATGCATAAATGCTACAAGTGCCCCTCCTGCACCTATTTTCGCTTTGTCCTGGAGCATTTGAATCCCTTTTCTCTTCATTTCATCAATCCTTGCTTGAATGGAATCAACCCCTAATGCCACATGGTGAATCCCCTCGCCCCTTTTCTCAATATGCTTTGCAATTGCACTTTCTGGACTTGTGGGTTCAAGTAATTCTATCTTCGTCCCGCCTATTTTTATAAAAGCTACTTTTACCTTTTCGCTTTCTATTTCTTCAATCCCCTGAATTTCAAGCCCAAGCACTTCTGTATAAAATGGCAATGACTCCGAAATTGATTTAACGGCAATTCCGATATGATCTACTTTTTCAATCATTCTTCTCCCCCCACCTGAGCATAGCTCAATATAGTTAAAATATTCGCTAAAATATGCCGATTTCCTTCCTAAAATTGAGCGGTTGTTCATTTCTGCAATACCTAGTAAAATAGAAAACAGGATGTATAGATTGGGAGGGAAAGATAATGAAAAATAAAAAGGCTAGAAAAGTAATTGTTTACTTAATGATATTTGCGATGCTCGCATCAACTCTTCTCCTTGGACTTTCCATGTTTATATAAACCATTTCGGAAAATGCAAGCAGCTGTAAATGAATGGTTCGTGGCTTTTCTCTAAGCTCACCAGCGGACAAGCTGGTATCGTTGTCGCCTTTTTCGCTAAATCTATCGATAGGAGCGAAGTTTTATAATAGCTGCTTACAGTGGACATATGAACAGCTTTAAAGAGTAGGATGCCCTACTCTTTTTTCGTGTAACCTTTTATCAGAAATGAAGTCTAATTAAATGAAGACAAATTAAAAAAAGTGGTGATTCCAATGATCATTTCTCTAAGGAAAACAGCAGTCGTGATTACTGCCTTCCTTTTTGCTACCTTAGCAGGCTGTGGAACGGCAGACAACTCCAAAAATGAGAACAGCAACGGAGGAGGCTCCGGGGAAGAAATGAATATTTCTATCCATAAGATCACTGATTTACAATACCAACTCTCCATTCAAAACAATCAGGAAAAAGAAGAAAAAATAACATTCCCTTCTTCACAGGATTTTGATTATTTTATCAAAGACAAAGATGGGACAATTGTTTATACGTATTCAGCAGATAAAATGTTTGCCGCTACAGTAGAAGAAGAAATATTGGCACCGGGAGAAAAGCTTGAATATGAACTCGATCTTTCTGAGACTCTTTCCTTTCTCGAGCCTGGAGATTATACTTTAGAAGCATGGATTACAGCGACAGAAATCGATGAAAATAAGGTGGAGACAGACTTCAGTTATGAGGGCTAAAATAAGAAGGTACCTGAACGTTTAACAATCGACTATCCCCCAAAAGATAAATTTCACGAAAATTTTTTGGGGACGTTTCATGTTTCGACACTCTCCTATTGTTTACTTTCGATAGCTTTGTTAAACAATATTGTTGATTGAACGATCTTTGGCTCATTGCGTGTGAAGCCTTAGTTTCACACGCAATGAGCCAAAGATCAACACCGACATATAACAAAGCCTTGTGTTTAAAGAGTATTCTCCAAAAAACTACTGTAATTCCACACTGCCTTTTCGATACTTCTTCTTTTCTCTCTTCAAATACTTGAACGAGTTTTTCAGCATCAAATATTGTTCCATTTCCTTCGTTAGCTGCAAGAGGGCAGCGCGGACTTCAAATTCTTCACGTGTTTGCGGCAGCCCCATACTTTGAAATTCCTCTCTCATCTCCAACAGATTTTCTAGAAAATTCTTTGGTACTTCACCAGGACTTATATGCTCAGCCAGCTCCTCCAAAAAGTCTCCGATCATTTGGCCTTGTACTACTGTAACAGGTAATGAGGCAACTAAAGGCAAAATTCTCTCGATAATCTCGAACTGCTTTTCACGCATTTTAAAATAATGATAGTACAAATGGTCATTGCGGCGAAAATGATTCTCTACATCTTGGAAAGCCATTGTTTTTGCTTCATCAATTAATCTTGCTGTACGGGTAAGTTCACTTCCGTCCCAGCTGCTGTCACTTGTTCTTAAATAGTGGACAATTTCCAGTATAATTTTCCGAAAATTATCTTCAAGCTCTGCCTGATATTGAATCAATTTCTTCCCTGCACTCGGCATATAGAGATTCATTATTAAAGCCATTCCGACACCAATGATCACAATGCCTAATTCATTGAGAAGAAGTTCGAAGGTGACATTTCCAGCCATGTAAATATGCAGAATGATGACACTGCTTGAAACAATTCCTTCCTGAGCCTTACACATAACCGCCGTAGGGATGAAAAATAACAGCATTAATCCAATTGTAATCGGGTGGTATGTAATGCCCTCAAAAAAGATCGTGGAAAATAACATGGCCATGAGGCAAGCAAGAACTCTATCCCATGAAGCTTTAACGGACTTTACCTTTGTCGGTTTAATGCAAAGAATGGTTAATATCCCTGCAGATGCGAAATTATTGAGGCCTATTGTTTGTGCCAGCAAAATCGATAATGTTGTTCCTAAAGCGGTCTTGATTGTTCGATATCCTATCCGAAATTTCATCATTGCTCCCATGTACCTTCCATATTTCAAATTTATCCTAATAATCAGCACATCTTATTGTATCAAAAAAACCTCGGAAAAAAACCGAGGTCTTAAACTTCTTCACAATATTGTTCAAATGCATCCTGTAATTTTTGGACAACATCCATCGGACCATGGCCTTCAATATCATGACGCTCAATCATCGTGACAAGTTCCCCATCCTTTAATAAAGCAAATGATGGAGAGGATGGCGGATAGCCAGTAAAGTAAGAGCGAGCTTTTTCCGTCGCCTCCTTGTCTTGTCCAGCAAATACAGTTACTAATTGATCGGGTCTTTTATCGTAATGAAGGGAGTGCATAGCAGCTGGGCGAGCAATCCCACCAGCACAGCCACAAACTGAATTCACCATTACTAGTGTTGTCCCTTTTTGTTGTAACGCTGCATCCACCTCTTCTGGTGTTGTCAGCTCTTTATATCCTGCAGCGACAATTTCTTGCCGAGCTTGGCGAACTACGTCGTTCATGAATAAATTAAAATCCATGTTCATCTATATCGCTCCCTTTTATCTATTCTTCTTTTTCATAATACCAATACCAGTGCAATGTTTACAACCATTCCACTCGCAATTATTATAAGTAGAGGAAGAAAGATAAAAAAAGAAGAAAAGATGTTTTATTTTCTTGTAAATGGGTAAATACACAATAAGCAAGATCTATCCCATAATTACCCCTATTTGGCTACCATCTTGGAATGGTAGCCTTTTTTTTTAACTTTTTGCCTGAAAATAATGCTGAAAGAGGCTGTTTACCGCAGAAGTAGCCGTTTTATCTCCGGCAATTACCTCATTTTCATACTTTGGGAGCAGTTCTTTTACAAGGGGATGATGAAAGAAATCTGTTTGCAGTTGATCGATGATCATCGATTTCATCCATTCCTTCGTCTGGGCTCTGCGACGCTCCGCAAAGATGCCTGATTGTTTCGTCGATTCCTCGAACGCTTTAACCGTGCGCCAAACATTCCCGATTCCTTCATTCTTTAATGCTGAACATGTATAAGCTTTTGTTACCCACCCTTTTGTCGCAGGTTGGAGAAAGTGAAGAATTTGATTATATTCTTGTTTTGTTTTTTCAGCACGCTTTTTATTTTCACCGTCTGCTTTATTAACAAGGACAGCGTCAGCAAGCTCCATAATCCCTTTTTTCATCCCTTGAAGCTCGTCTCCTGCCCCTGTTAAAACTAGGAGCATAAAGAAATCAACCATTTCTCTGACAATGACTTCACTTTGCCCCACCCCAACTGTTTCCACTAATATGACATCAAATCCAGCCGCTTCACACACGAGCATCGTTTCTCTTGTTTTACGATGAACTCCGCCGAGCTTTCCACTTGACGGAGATGGGCGAATAAATGCCCTTTTATTTCTTGCAAGCTGTTCCATTCTTGTTTTATCGCCTAATATACTTCCACCGCTAATATTAGAGCTTGGATCGACGGCCAAAACAGCCACACTTAATCCTTCGCCACAAAGAAAACTACCAAGGGCTTCAATAAACGTACTTTTTCCTGCACCTGGAACACCGGTAATTCCAATTCTTAATGCTCTTCCGGCATGAGGAAGAAGCTTCTGCAAAAGCTCCTGCGCTTGAGCAAAATGGTATTCTGCATTGCTTTCAATCAGTGTAATGGCCCTCGCAAGCTCTCTACGTTCTCCTGCTAAAACCCCTTTGTACAGCTTTTCAAGCGATGGACCATTAACTTTTTTTCTTTGAAAACGGGTCTTTTTTTGGGCGAATGTTATTTGCTCCGATCCTGTTACCCCAGTTCGAATAACTGAATTATACCTTTCAGGCTGATTCGGATCGCTCCATTCTGGCTTCTTATCCTCCGTCATGTTCACTCGACACTTCCTCATAGCCCAGTCTTTCATAAATAGCGTGAATCACCTTTTGTGCAGCCACAGGAATTACTGTTCCTGGTCCAAATATCGCTGCGGCTCCATTATCATATAAAAACTGATAATCCTGGGCAGGAATAACTCCACCGACAACCACTAAAATATCTTCTCTCCCCAAATTTGTTAATTCTGCTCGCAGCTGCGGCAGCAATGTTTTATGACCTGCTGCTAAGGAACTCATCCCGATCACATGCACATCATTTTCCACAGCCTGCAAGGCAGTCTCTTCGGGCGTTTGGAATAGCGGACCGATATCGACATCAAATCCTAAATCGGCAAAAGCAGTCGAAATTACTTTCGCTCCTCGATCATGTCCATCCTGCCCCATTTTGGCAATTAAAATTCTTGGGCGTCTCCCTTCATTTTCTAAAAATTCCTCTGTCATTCGCTGAACCTCGGCAATTTCCTCCTCATTTGAAAAGGCAGAACTATACACACCACTTATTGAACGTATCACCGCTTTATGGCGATTCACTACCTGTTCAATTGCATAAGAAATTTCCCCAAGTGTAGCTCGTACTCGTGCCGCTTCTACAGCCAATTGTAAAAGATTTCCCTCTCCCGACTCCGCTGCTTCCGTAATGGCCCTTAACGCCTCCGTTACTTTTGCTTCATTGCGTGCCGCTTTTAATTTTTCCAATTTTTCAATTTGTCTTAAGCGCACTGCCGTATTGTCGATATCAAGGATCTCTATCGGTTCTTCCCTTTCGAGTCTGTATTGATTTACGCCGATAATAGTCTCTTTTCCGGAATCAATTTGCGCTTGTCGTCTTGCTGCCGCTTCTTCAATTTTCATTTTTGGAAGACCTGTTTCAATCGCTTTTGCCATTCCACCAAGCTGCTCAATTTCTTCGATGTGCTCCCAAGCCCGTTCTGCCAGCTCTGCAGTCAAGGCTTCGACATAGTAAGAACCTGCCCACGGATCAATCACATCTGTAATCCCTGTTTCCTCTTGTAAAAATAACTGGGTATTGCGAGCGATCCGCGCTGAAAAATCAGTCGGTAAAGCAATCGCTTCATCAAGGGCATTCGTGTGAAGCGATTGTGTATGTCCCATCGCTGCCGCATGCGCTTCAATCAATGTGCGGGTAACGTTATTAAACGGATCCTGTTCAGTCAAACTCCAACCGGAAGTTTGTGAATGAGTACGCAACGCCATCGATTTTGGATTTTTCGGTTGAAAAGTTTTCATCATTTTTGCCCAAATAAGACGTGCTGCTCTCATTTTTGCGATTTCCATAAAATAGTTCATGCCAATTGCCCAAAAAAACGACAGTCTTGGTGCAAAAGAATCGATTTCAATCCCTGCTGTCAAACCCGTCCGCACGTATTCAAGTCCGTCAGCTAAAGTATAAGCAAGTTCGATATCAGCTGGTGCACCAGCCTCCTGCATATGATATCCTGATATACTAATACTATTAAATTTAGGCATATAGGTAGATGTATACTTAAAAATATCAGCGATAATTCTCATCGACATTTCGGGAGGGTAAATATACGTATTGCGAACCATATACTCTTTCAAAATATCATTTTGGATTGTTCCAGAAAGTTTATCTTGCGATACCCCTTGCTCTTCTGCGGTAACGATGTAAAACGCCATAATCGGAAGGACCGCACCATTCATTGTCATTGAGACAGACATTTGATCAAGCGGAATCCCTTCAAATAATGTTTTCATATCGAGTACAGAATCAATCGCTACCCCCGCTTTGCCCACATCGCCTACTACTCTTGGATGATCGGAATCATAGCCGCGATGTGTTGCTAAGTCAAAGGCGACGGAAAGTCCTTTCTGCCCCATTGCTAAATTTCTCTGATAGAAGGCGTTGCTTTCTTCTGCAGTCGAAAAACCGGCATATTGCCGGACAGTCCACGGCCGATTAACATACATCGTCGGATATGGCCCTCTCGTATATGGCGGCAATCCGGGCAAATGCTCTAATTGCTCTAAATTTTGACGATCTTCACTCGTATAAAGCGCTTTGATTTTGATGTGCTCATTTGTTTCAAAAAGAAGCTCTTCCATATTTTGAGCAATTTCTTCTCTCGCTTTTCGTTGCCATTTTTCCTTCGAATCACTTTTCGACGCAAATAAAGAGAATGCCTTAAAATTCGGCTTAGTCATCTATGCCCACCTCCAAATTAGCTAAAATCGTAGCAAGGGTTTGATAGCAGTTGCTCTTTAAATGAATAAATCCAGCAATCCCGACCTTTTCCCAGCTTTCCCGCTCTTCAGGAAGCCCAACAACATACAAGTGAACGTGAGGGAAGGCTGTTTTGATGTTTTGGGCAAGCTCGATTCCGAAAGATGCATATTGCTCATTGCTTCCACAAAGACAGTAATGTTTATAGCCTGTTTCTCTCACAAACTCTAAAGCATGAGTTATTGCATGAATTTCTGTACTCATTTTTCCTTCAATACCAGCTGGTGCGAGAAATCCGTTGGCAAAGTCAGTCCGCAGTTTATGAGACTTTAATTCTCCTAAAGTGAGCAGTCCTACAGCTAAATCTACTCCTTGCTTTTTCAGTTTCTGCGCACTGAACCTAAGCTCCTCATATGACTCTGATAATCGCCCTTGTGGAATTGGTGGAAATTCGGCTCTATGCTGCACTCCGCTTACCTGCACGTTTTTTAATGATTCACCTTGTAAGTCCACATATTTATTCGTTCCCACAATCGCTTGCTGCCTCGTCGCTATCGCTTCTTCACGCCTTTTTCTTACTTTGGCAATCTCCGTCTGTATCCATCCTTGTTTAAGCACTTCAACAATTCCACCTTTTTCATCGATCGCCAAAAATAGTTCCCATGCTTTTTCAACAAGCTCTGTCGTTAAAGATTCCACGTACCAGGAACCACCTGCTGGATCAATTGTTTTTGCCAAGTGGGACTCATCTCGTAAAATTAATTGTGTATTTCTTGCAATACGATCCGAAAAAGCAGTCTCTTTACCTTCAGGCTCATTAAAGGGGCTGACATGTAAATATTGAATTCCTCCCAATACTGCTGCAAAGGCCTCACTTCCCGCTCTTAACATGTTCACATAAGGATCATAGAGCGTTTTCGTAAAGCGAGAGGTCGTAGCAGAAATAATCATTCCCCGCTCTTCTTCATCTACTCCATAAGCTTTCGTTACCATATCCCATAACACTCGAGCCGCTCTAAGCTTTGCCAGTTCCATAAAGAAATTTGCGCCTATCGAAAATTGAAAAACAATTTTTGACACTAATGTTTTGATTGATAAGCCGAACTCCGCAAGTTTTTCAATATGCTGTACCCCTGTGCTAATTGCAATTGCCAATTCTTGCACAGCATGAGCACCACCATTATGATATGGAACTGTATCCACTAAAATGGTCCGTATTCGAGGAAGTGAAGTTAGGCTATTATTGATCGCTTCAAACATCTGCTGATAGCCTTCTTCAATCCTATCTATCCCTTTTTCTGCTAGAAGAGCAACTGGATCGATGCCGATATAACCATAACACTTCCCAGAGTGAGGCAGACTTTGAATTTTCTTTAAAAATTCATGGTGATATTCTTTCGCATTGATTGAAAATGGATAACGGAGCAGCTCTTCCTCTAATTCTTCAACTTTTGCCAACACGCTTTCATTGATCTCAAACGAGAGCGCTGTTTGTCCTTTAGAAATGGCTTTGTACAGTTGCTCATTTAAATTTTTATCAATCGTAAGTTTTTGTGCCACCTTCCATTGATTTGATAAATAACCTAGAGAATAGGCTCCTCTTCTAAAATCGGACTGTGCCGGAAACTGGCTTACTTCCTCTTGATCGTTTTGCATGTAAAGCGGTTTCAATCTTATTTGCTCATATGTATCTTTTTCAAGCGACTCAATCTTTTTCCCTTTCATTGACTGCTCGCTCTTTTCAACCCAATTCTTAATAGAAACCTTTGGAAACGATTGCTCTCGCATTTCCTCTCCACCTTCCATGAGGTTATTAAAAATTCCGATTATTAAATTTTCTATTGATACCACTATTGTAGTACACGAATTTCATTCAAGCAACGGAGAGAAAAGAGGAAGACCGTTGTTTAATAAACGGTCTTCAAGAGATTATATGCTATTTTAAAATAACATTTAGTAAATCGAGGTATTTTCTTTGCTTGTATGTTCAAGAATTTCTTTAACTCTTTGGAGAAAACGACCACATACTAAGCCATCAAGAACGCGATGATCAAGCGACAAGCATAAATTCACCATATCACGAACGGCAATCATGCCATTTATAACAACAGGGCGCTTGACAATCGATTCCACTTGTAAAATCCCAGCTTGTGGATAATTAATGATTCCCATCGATTGGACAGAGCCGAATGAACCTGTGTTATTCACTGTAAATGTCCCGCCCTGCATGTCTTCGCTTGTCAATTTACCAGCACGCACCTTTGTGGCATACTCGGTAATCTCGCGAGCAATCCCTTTAATTGTTTTCTCATCGGCTGCCTTGATAACCGGTACAAACAATGCATCATCTGTTGCTACTGCAATAGAAATATTGATGTCTTTTTTCTGCACGATTTTATCTCCTGCCCACATTGAATTCATTTGTGGGAACTCTTTTAAGGCTTGAGCAACAGCTTTGACAAAAAACGCGAAGAAAGTCAAATTAAATCCTTCTTTATTTTTGAATTCATCCTTGACCATGTTTCGATATTCAACTAAATTCGTCACATCGACTTCGATCATTGTCCAAGCATGCGGGATTTCATGCTTGCTTTTAAGCATATTTGCTGCAATTGCTTTGCGAACTCCAGTTAGTGGAATTTCAGTATCACCAGCCCCAACTGGAATCGATGGCACAGGAGCGCTTTGTTTTGCTGTCTGAGCTTGAGGTTTCGCAGGCGGTGTCTCAGCTTGAACCGATTTTGGAATCTGACCTGACTCAACAATCTTTAAAATATCCTTACGGGTAATACGTCCGCCAGCACCGCTTCCCTGCACAAGATTCAAATCAATACCATGTTCTTGTGAAAGTTTCAGTACAGCAGGTGAATAACGAGCTTTGCTGTTTGTTGCATCAAGCAAAGCGTTTGTACTTGAAAAGTCTGCTTCATTTTGAGCAGCAGGAGCTTCTTCATCTGCTTCACTTACACTGCCCTCTACTTCCACAGAGCAAATCACTTCACCTACTGCTAGCGTATCCCCTTCATTTGCAATTAGTTCTTTTATGACACCGGAAAAAGAGGAGGGTATTTCCGCATTTACTTTATCTGTCATAACCTCTGCCAGCGGGTCGTACTTATTGACTTTATCCCCTGCTGATACAAGCCATTTGCTTATTGTTCCTTCGGTAACACTTTCTCCTAATTGAGGCATTTTAATTTGTTCAATTGTCAATTCGAAAAACCTCCTTCAACTACGCTTTTTCTCTATTTAAAATTCAGCCAACTCTCGCATCGCTTGTTCAACTTTATCCGGATTAACCATAAAATACTTTTCCATTGTCGGTGCATATGGCATTGCAGGTACATCTGGTCCCGCTAAGCGCTTAATCGGAGCATCCAAATCGAAGAGGCAATTTTCTGCAATTATCGCCGACACTTCACTAATAATGCTGCCTTCCTTATTGTCCTCTGTTATAAGCAATACTTTACCCGTCTTGCTGGCTGCCTTAATAATGGCTTCTTTATCCAACGGATAAACAGTACGCAAATCTAAAATATGTGCCGAAATGCCCTCACTCGCAAGTCGTTCAGCAGCCTGCAGTGCAAAATGAACACATAACCCGTACGTAATAACAGTAATATCATCGCCTTCACGCTTGACATCCGCTTTTCCGATTGGAAGAACATAATCTTCAGTAGGTACTTCGCCTTTAATTAAACGGTATGCTCTTTTATGCTCGAAAAAGAGAACCGGGTCTTCATCACGAATTGCAGCCTTTAATAGTCCCTTTACATCGTATGGCGTAGATGGCATGACAATTTTTAATCCAGGCTGGTTGGCGAATACGGCTTCAACCGATTGGGAATGATACAATGCTCCATGAATACCGCCACCATATGGGGCGCGAATCACAATGGGACAATTCCAGTCATTATTGGAACGATAACGGATTTTTGCTGCTTCAGAAATGATTTGATTGACAGCCGGCATGATAAAATCAGCAAATTGCATTTCCGCAATCGGACGCATGCCATACATTGCTGCCCCAATTCCTACTCCTGCGATCGCTGATTCAGCAAGGGGGGTATCAATGACTCTGTCTTCCCCAAACTGCTCGTATAATCCTTGAGTTGCTTTAAAAACTCCGCCCTTTTTCCCTACATCTTCACCAAGAACGAAAACTTTAGAGTCTCTTTCCATTTCCTCACGAATCGCCATCGTCACTGCATCTATATATGAAATGACTGCCATTTCAATCTTCCCCCTTACTCTGCATACACATGCTTCATCGCATATTCTGCCTCTGCGTATGGAGCGTTTTCTGCATAATCTGTTGCTTCGTTAACGATTTTCATCACACGATCGTTAATTTCTTTTTCCTTCTCATCGTTCATTACACCATTTTCCTTCAAATAAGCTCCAAAAGTAATAATCGGGTCTTTTGTTTTCGCTTCAGCGACCTCATCAGGAGCACGATAGCTTCTATCATCGTCATCTGAAGAATGTGGAGTTAGACGGTAAGAAATCGTTTCAATTAATGATGGACCTTCGCCACGGCGTCCGCGATCCGCTGCCTCTTTAACAGCCTTATACACCTCTAACGGATCATTTCCGTCGACTGTAATTCCAGGCATTCCATAACCAACAGCACGATCAGAGACATTTTCACAAGCCAACTGCTTTTCAATGG
The DNA here is from genome assembly GCF_005502275.1 of Robertmurraya siralis. GTDB lineage: Bacteria > Bacillota > Bacilli > Bacillales > Cytobacillaceae > Robertmurraya > Robertmurraya siralis. The sequence continues at coordinate 25,245 of NZ_SWLZ01000004.1, read as the reverse complement.
GTACAGAAATTGCATATTTATTATTCTCACACATAAAGATAACTGGGAGCTTATGAACACCCGCAAAATTGGCACCTTCATGGAAGTCACCCTGATTCGATGAACCTTCACCAAAGGTGACGAAAGTGACAAGATCTTTATCCTCCATCTTTCCTGCTAATGCCACTCCAACCGCATGAGGAACCTGTGTCGTTACAGGGGATGAACCGGTGACAATCCGATTTTTCTTTTGTCCAAAATGTCCGGGCATTTGTCGGCCCCCAGAATTCGGATCTTCCCCTTTTGCAAATGCAGAAAGCATTAATTCTGTTGCTGTCATTCCAAAAGTCAATACTACCCCCATGTCGCGATAATAGGGCAATACATAATCTTTCTCTTTATCTAATGCAAATGCCGCACCAACCTGGGCAGCCTCCTGCCCTTGACAAGAAATAACAAACGGAATCTTACCTGCACGGTTTAAGAGCCACATCCGTTCATCAATTCTTCTTGCCAACAGCATTGTTTCGTACATTTCCAGCACCTTTTCATCGCTCAATCCAAGAGCGCTATGACGATTCTCAGTCAATTCCATTCCCTCCCGAGAAATTAATCTTATCCATGTATCGCCTTGCCATCAACCGCTAAAGCTGCTTCACCAATCGCTTCTGATAAAGTTGGATGCGGATGAATCGTATGGGCAACCTCCCAAGGTGTCGCATCTAATACTTGTGCTAAACCCGCTTCAGAAATCATATCTGTTACATGAGGTCCAATCATATGGACGCCTAATATATCATTGCTTTCTTCATCAGCGATCATTTTCACAAATCCATCTGATTCACCAAAAACAAGCGCCTTTCCAATCGCACGGAAGGAAAATTTTCCAACTTTAACTTTGTGTCCTTTTTCCTTTGCTTCTTCTTCCGTATAACCAACACTTGCTACCTCAGGAGCGCTATATATACATTTAGAAATTAACCGATAGTCAAGAGGTTCTGGCTTCTCTCCAGCAATATGCTCAACCGCAACAATCCCTTCATGTGAAGCAACATGGGCAAGCTGCAAGCCACCGATACAATCTCCTATCGCATAAATGTGCGATTCTTTTGTTTGATAAAAATCATTTGTGACAATGAACCCTTTTTCTACTTGAATATCGGTATTTTCTAAACCTATTCCTTCTGTGTTTGCGATACGGCCAACCGAAACAAGTATTTTATCTGCTTTAAATTGTTTTTCTGTTCCCTTTACTTCAGCAGAGATGGTGACAGTTTCTCCTTTTTGAAGCGTTTCTGGCAAAACCTTTGCACTTGTGACAACATTGATTTTACGCTTCTTCATCAGCCGCTGCATTTCCTTGGAAATTTCTTTGTCCTCTGTTGGTAAAATACGATCTGCGTATTCAATAATTGTTACTTCAACCCCAAAATCCGACAACATTGATGCCCATTCAATTCCAATCACACCGCCGCCAACAATAATGATCGAATGGGGAAGTGAGTCCATTTGCAACGCTTCATCTGAAGTCATTACTAGCTCACCATCTATGTCTAATCCCGGTAAAGTACGCGGCCTTGAACCAGTTCCAATAATAACGTTTTTAGGAATTAGCATTTCGTTTTCTGTTTCATCATTCATTTCAACAGAAATTGTTCCTGGCATAGGTGAAAATATAGACGGACCTAAAATTCTCCCTGTTCCTGCAAAAACATCAATCTTACCTTGCTTCATTAAATGTTGAACACCTTTATGAAGTTGTTCAATGATATTGTTTTTTCGTTCCTGCACCTTGGCAAAATTTAATGAAACACCTGTGGTTTCCACACCGAATTCTTCGCTTTTTTTTGTCGTCGCAAATACTTCAGCGCTTCTTAACAATGCTTTACTGGGGATACACCCTTTATGTAGACAGGTGCCGCCAAGTTTTCCTTTCTCAACGATTGCCGTTTTTAAGCCTAACTGAGATGCCCGAATCGCTGCGACGTAGCCACCTGTACCACCGCCAAGAATGACTAAATCATATTCCTTCGCCATAAAAAACGACCTCCTTTTTCAAATCCTCTCACTGCTCTTTACTGGGTTTGGATAATGTTTCTCCTCTTCCTCACCTCTTAACACTCTAAGCGCTCCTTCCGCTAACGCTTGAAGCTCATTCTCTCCCGGCTTTACAATGACATCAGCAATCCATTTGACTCTTTCCTGAATCTCCTGCACAAATCCTTTTCCATAGGCAAGACCACCCGTTAAAATAATCGCATCGACCTTCCCTGATAAAACCGCACTAGCTGAACCAATTTCCTTCGCTACTTGGTATGCCATCGCAGAATAGACTAAGCTTGCCTTGTCATCGCCATTTTCTATCATTTTTTCCACCGCAAGAGCATCATTTGTTTTCAAATAGCCAACCAATCCACCTTGTCCGACCAGTTTTTTCATGATTTCTTCATAAAAGTATTGTCCAGAATAACAGAGGGCAACGAGATCGCCCGCAGGCACTGTACCCGCACGTTCTGGACTGAACGGTCCATCTCCATGAAGACCGTTGTTCACATCGACAACTCTCCCCTTTTTATGTACACCAACCGTAATCCCGCCCCCCATATGGGCGACAATTAAATTGAGCTCTTCGTATCTCTTCCCTAACTCCTGCGCAACCCGCCTCGATACTGCCTTTTGATTAAGGGCGTGGAAGATGCTTTTTCGGTCTATTAACGAAAAACCTGAAATTCGAGCAATAGGTTCCAACTCATCAACAACAACAGGATCGACAATATAAGCTGGAATATTCAATCCTGATGCAATTTCATGGGCAATAATTCCACCAAGATTGGAGGCATGCTCACCAGCAAAACCAGCACGAAGATCGGACAACATCGCTTCGTTAACTCGATACGTTCCTCCTTCTATGGGGCGCAGCAATCCACCACGACCGCAAACCGCTTTAAGCTTGGAAATGTTCATACCTTCTTTATCGAGTGATTCGAGGATCGTCTTTTTACGGAATTCATATTGATCAATAACTTGATTAAATTGACCAATTTCATCATTACGATGACGAATCGTCTTTTCAAAAACAGATTTCTCATTATCGAATACCCCAATTTTCGTTGAAGTAGATCCTGGATTGATGACGAGAATTCGATTAATTGACTCTGGCACTGTCTAACCCTCCAATTGAAAGCGCAAATTTCCTTTCCTACTGTTCTTTATTCGATGATTTGAGCCATTCATAACGGAAACTTGCGCTTAACACCTTTCAACATGTAATAACCATACCATTTAACTGACAAAGCATTTATCTTCTGCTTAGAATGTGATGGCCATTTTGAAGAAATTGACTGCGGGAATTGCGCATTCTTTCGATTCTCTCTTCAGCCATACGATCTGCTGCTTTATAAGTCGGAATTCCATCACGCTTTGAGATTTCAATTACCTTTTCAATGTTTTGATAAATTGTCTCAACTCTCTTCATCGCTCGGTCGCGGTTATAACCGTACAACTCATCGGCGACATTGATAACTCCACCGGCATTAATTACATAATCAGGTGCATAGACAATCCCTAATTCATGAATGAGGTCACCATGAACCGTGTCACGAAGCTGATTGTTAGCAGCTCCCGCAATAACTTTAGCCTTTAATTGCGGAATTGTATCATCATTAATGACAGCTCCTAACGCACAAGGAGCATAAATATCACAGTCGACACTATAAATTTCGTCTGGTTCCACTGCCTTTGCACCGAACTCTTCCACCGCTCTTTGTACAGCTTCTTTATTAATATCTGTCACAATTAAACTTGCCCCTTCTTCATGTAAATGACGGCATAAATTAAAAGCAACATTACCGATACCCTGAACAGCAACCACTTTTCCTTCTAGTGAATCATTCCCAAAGGCTTCCTTAGCTGCTGCCTTCATCCCACGATATACACCATAAGCTGTAACTGGAGAAGGATTTCCCGATGAACCGAATGCTGGTGATATTCCCGTTACATAATCGGTTTCTTCATGGATCAAATCCATATCAGCAACAGTTGTTCCTACATCTTCAGCTGTAATATAACGGCCATTTAAACCTTGAATGTAACGGCCAAAGGCACGAAACATTTCTTCGTTCTTATCTTTACGAGGATCCCCAATAATAACCGTTTTACCGCCTCCAAGATTTAACCCAGCAGCAGCATTTTTATATGTCATCCCCTTCGCTAAACGAAGAGCATCTTCAATTGCTGCCTCCTCTGATTCATATGTCCACATCCGCGTTCCACCAAGCGCTGGTCCTAAAGTCGTATCATGTATCGCAATTATCGCCTTTAGTCCGGATTGCTTATCTTGGCAAAAAACGACTTGTTCGTAATCATAAGACTCCATATACTTGAAAATTTCCATGTTGTATCTCTCCTCTTTTGTTAAATATCATCAATGTTTAGTAGAACAAATGGCTAAAGCTAGGGAGTAAAGCTTGCTTTCAGCAGAATCTGCCCTGGAAGTTAAAACAATTGGTGCCTTCGCCCCGGCAATGACTCCTCCAACCTTCGCCTTCGCAAAATATGTCAATGATTTATACAATGCATTTCCTACCTCTATTGTTGGCACAAGCAGGATATCTGCTCGTCCAGCAACTTCACTTTTGATTCCTTTTTGCTCAGCTGACAAGCTCGAAACCGCATTATCTAACGCAAGCGGCCCATCAATAAGACAATTCGTTATCTGCTCTCTTCGATTCATTTGCGAAAGTGCAGCAGCATCCAGTGTTGCCTGCATACTCGGGTTGACTACTTCAACAGCGGCAATCGGTGCCACTGTTGGCCAATTGACCCCAACACTTCTTGCAATTGCAACGGCATTTTCAATAATTTGTACCTTTTGTCCAAGATCAGGATAGAGATTCATCGCTGCATCGGTAATAAAGAGAAGGCGTTCAAAGTCTGGGATTTCAAAAACAGCAACATGCGAAAGAATATTTCCTGTCCTTAAACCATATTCTTTATTTAAAATTGCCTTTAAAATAACCGCGGTTTGAACATTTCCCTTCATCAACACATTGGCTTCATTTAATTGTACAGCCTTAACGGCTTTTTCAGCTGCCTCCTGATTCGTAAGTGCATGAATGATTTGAACATCACCCTTGTTTATCAAATGAGGAAATTTAGCATTGATAATCTCGATGATCTTCTCCTTGTCGCCATATAAAAGGAAGCGGGAAAGCCTTCTTCGCAGCGCTTCTTGTACCGCTTCAAGTACATCCTCATCTTCAGCAGCAGCTACCGCCACCGTGATTGAAGGAAATTGTATGGCTCTGTCAATTAGAGATTGCAATTTCAAGCTGTATTCAACCCCCTTTAATTTTTGTCTGTATTTTCCTTTATTTGGTCAAATACATTTTGCGATAACATAAAGTATGTTTGCAATTTTTATGCCAATTAAAATAAGGGTTTTAAACTCCCGTTTCTAGCTTGCAATCCATGAACTTTTTTGCAGATATGCGAAAAAAATTGCATGCTAATCTTTACAAACATGATCATAGCCTTATAATTTGTATTTGTCCAACTTATAGTAGAGATTACGAACGGATAAACCTAAAGCTTTGGCTGTCTCCGTCTTATTGCCATTCATTTTCGCAAGCGTTTGTGCGATAATCTCTTTCTCATACCGCTCTAATTTCACGTTTAATGTTTCTCCTTCAGCTTCAGAATGAGAGAATGGTTCGAATGTCTGCTCCTGAATGATGTTTAAATTCGGCAAATGCAACAAATCAATCTCCGTTTCATGATAATTCATGAAAATAATCGCTCGTCCCAGAATATTTTCCAATTCTCTTACATTACCTGGCCAATGATACTGAAGCAAATGTTTCATGGCATCTGCCGTTACTCCTTCCACATTCCTCCCATAATCTTGATTAATCTTCTGGATCAAACGCTCACATAATAACGGAATGTCTCCTTTTCGATCCCTTAAAGGAGGAATATGAATCGGCATTCGATTGAGACGATAATATAAATCTTCCCTAAATGTTCCATTGATGATCCCTTTTTCAATATTAACATTTGTAGCAGCAATTACCCTTACATTAATGGAAATCGGCCTCGTGCCACCGACTCGAGTAATTTCACTTTCCTGCAATACTCGTAATAGTTTCGCTTGAGTATTCGCTGTTAATTCACCAATTTCATCTAAAAAAATACTACCATTGTTCGCTTCTTCGAAAAGGCCTCGTTTTCCACCTCTTTTCGCACCGGAAAAAGCTCCTTCTTCATAACCGAAAAGTTCGCTTTCAAGTAATGACTCTGATAGAGAAGCACAATTAACGCGAACAAATTTGTTATACTTTCGATCACTTGCATTATGGATCGCATGAGCAAAGAGTTCTTTTCCAGTACCGGACTCTCCACGAAGAAGAACGGTTGCAGGTGTTCTAGCCCCCAGCTTTGCTTGCTCAATAGCTAAACGCATTTCTTCGGAATCACCAATAATATCCTCAAATGAATATTTTGCTTCCAGCGTTCGAATAATCTGCCTCGCTCTGCTCAGTTCTCGGTTCAAGCTCTTTATTTCGGACATATCATGAATGACTCCGACACTTCCTTTTAATTTCCCATCAACAATGACAGGCGCCACATTGACAATGACCTCTTTCTTGTTAGGACCTAATCGCATTGCCACCCCACGAACAGCTCGCCTCGTTTTTAAAACTTGCATATGCATGCTTTCTCCTTCAGAAATATCCGTAGTCGCCGGTTGACCGATAACCTCTGCCTCAGAGAGCCCTGTTAATCTTGTGTAAGCTGGATTAATGATAATCCCCAAACCATTTTCATCAACGACAGAAATCGCCTCTTCACTCGATTGAATCACTGATTCAAGCATCGTTTGCACTTCTTTTAAATTTGTGAGTTCCTCGGCTAAATTGACAACTTCCGTTATGTCCTTAAAGACTGCAAATGCTCCGATTATTTCATTATTTTCAGCGATCATCGGGATTCTCGTCGTAATGATCTTCATCCCGTTCGCAAGAGTTTGTTTTCGATTTGTTTCAGACTTTCGGGTTTGTAAAACAATCGGCAAACGGCTAGTTGGGACAACTTCTAAAACCGGTTTTCCGATCATTTCTTCCTTTTTCATTCCGATCATCGTTGCTGCGCTATGATTGATGAAGGTGATCGTCGCATCTTTATCTACAACAAGCATGCCATCACCAGTTGCATTAAATATTAAATCATGTTTGTAGGTTTCATATTCAAGTCTAGAGATTAATTCTTCTTTCTCTTCAATCAACTTTGAGATTAAATAAGCCATACTCCCTGGAATTAACACTGTCTTCCTGTCTCTTAACTCACGAATTTCGTTAAATACCTCTTGCCTTCCAGTTACTTCTATGACCACATCCAGCTGATCAGATAAATATTTTTTCCAATCTGTTCCCACTTCAATCCCTAGCTCCTTAGCAAACAAGATTCCCGGAGCATTCTCATCAATATCGATGACCACTTTCACATCCAGAACAGCGGTTTCTTTTAATATCTTTAAAATCGATAATCCACCCAAACCAGCTCCAACAATCATTACTGTTTGCACATGATCTCCCCTACCTTCTTGCAAGAAAAATTTTTCATAAACAATGAATTTTTTTGCACATAAGTCTATTTTAGTGTTAAACGGTTTCAATGACAAATTTTTTTAGAATATGTTTTTTGTTTAGGTCGCTGTTGACTTTGGGCTCATTTTAACACCAATTCTATTGAACAAAGCCAAATAAAAAAATGTTTTGAAAAGGAACTGCGAGAATGTCAGGAGGACGACATACTTGTATCGCAAAAGCATGTTATAATATAGGAGATCAAATAGAAATGAGGATTTTTATGATTCGGATTATAGCTTTACTAATTTTAGTAATACCTGGAATCATTGCGGCATACGGAATTAAAATGATGCGGGATATGGTCTTTGGAATTACAATTGGACCGTTTACTTCCTCTTTATTATGGCTGCAATTTATTTCCGGATTATTATTGTTTTTAGCTGGATTAGCCTTCATCGGAGGATTTATCCTTCATCGTGATCGAAAGAAAAATAAAGTCCAGAATCGCTTTAAATTGGATAAAAAACTTTAGTTTAACAATCTTTCAACTATAAGGGCGGCGACTGTTTAGAACTGGTTCAAATTTGTTCCGGTAGACGATTAATGAAAGTAGCTTTGCTCCGTACCATGACCGTATTAGCATCAGTTTTCTGCCGATAACGAAAGAAGTTCTCTTAGTAGCATATCCCTCACTTGTTAAGCATTTTAGCTGTACGTGTTCGACATTTTAATCGCTCAGAAAGGCATCCGCAAAAGGTTTGGGGATGCCTTTCTCAATAGATATTAAATTTAGCTGTATTCTTTTCTAATTTTAATCGCCTTTACTGGATCATCTGTAATAAATGCAGTGCAGCCAATATCAAAGAGTCTCCTCATCTCCTGTTCTTTATTGACAGTATAAGGTCTCACTTCAATACCAAACTCAAGAGAAGCTTTAATGATTTCATTAGGAACGACTCGGAAATTAGGGTGCATTCCCTTCGCTTTAATCGACCGTGCATAGACCCAGGGCATGTAGAGTCCCTCATGATATAAGGGAGCAATCTCTATTTCAGGTGCAAGGCGATAGCAGTAAACGATACTATAGTGATTAAATGAAGAAATGATCACTCGCTCTGTTAAAGCAAATTCACGAATAAGCTCAATAAGCGGCTCCTCTATTTTCATGTATGATTCCGCACTGCTTTTAATTTCAATATTGCACTGAAGTTGATTCGTCTGCAGCCACGCAAGCACCTCTTTTAAAGAAGGGACCGGCTCTTTTTTTAGAATTGTTTTGTGCTTATAGCTTGCATCAAGTCTCCGCAATTCTGCGAAGGAAAAATCTTTCACAAAACCGCTCCCATTTGTCGTACGATCGACTTTATCATCATGAATGACAACGATCTCATTGTCTTTTGTTAATTGGACATCTAATTCGATTCCATCAGCACCTGCATTTTCCGCTTCCTTAAAAGCTTTCATCGTATTCTCAGGATATTTTGCAGAATAACCACGGTGGGCAAAAATAAGTGTCAAGTTTCTTCAACCTCCTAATCAGAAATAAAAGACGCCCTTTCGACGTCTTTTATTTAGTCCTTTCCCTTTCAAGAAGCCTTATGCTCTAAACGAAGCTTATCTGCCACCATCGCGATAAATTCGCTATTCGTTGGCTTTGCTTTGGACATAGATACGGTATAACCAAATAAGGATGAAATAGAATCAATATTGCCACGACTCCATGCCACTTCAATGGCATGACGAATAGCGCGCTCAACGCGGCTAGCTGTAGTGTTATATTTTTTGGCAATATCGGGATATAAAACTTTTGTAATCGATCCCAATAATTCTATGTCATTATAGACCATGGAAATAGCTTCTCTTAAATATAAATAGCCTTTAATATGAGCTGGGACACCAATTTCATGAATTATGCTTGTAATACTAGCATCAAGGTTTCTTGGTTTTTCCTCCACAACTGGTCTAACAGCACTCGCTAATCCTGATGATTTTCTCATAACAGGCGCTTCTTTCCCGCTTACCTGACGAATATGATTGCCTAAATGCTCTAAATCAAAAGGTTTTAAAATGAAGTAAGATGCACCTAACTCAACTGCTTTTTTCGTCACATCTTCTTGGCCAAATGCCGTTAACATAATAACATTTGGAAGATGGTTCTTTTTCATCTCCCTTAACCTTTCCAGTACTGCTAATCCATCTAAATGCGGCATAATAATATCTAAAACAAGAACATCTGGGTCAGTTTCCTGCAATACCTCCAGGCACTCCTGTCCATTATGGGCCACACCTACAACTTCCATGTCTTCCTGAGAAGAAATATAATCTTCTAATAGACCCACTAGTTCTCGATTGTCATCAACTACACAAACTTTAATTTTCTTCACTTACAGTTTCCTCCTCGATCCTTAAGTTTCTCGTCTCTTAAATTTGATTCTTATATCTTTATTCTAAATATTCAATTCGACAAAGCCAATAAAAATCCTTTTCTTTTTTTATTTTTTCTGCAAAAATGTAGTAATTCTTCTATTTTCTCCTATTTTCTCTTATTTTCGACTAGTTTCGTCACTTGATTTTTTTTGTGTGATGACTTTGTCGAAAAATCTTTATTTTCTTCCATATTATCATGAAAAAAGAAGAAGGAGGCGGAAAATTCCACCTCCAGAAGGTAATAATTTAACTTGCTTTTTCCTCTTCCTTTTCATAAATATCGATCCCTGCTTCATTAAGCATCCACTCAATATGAACTCCATAACCTGAAGTTGGATCATTAACAAATACATGAGTAACTGCTCCAACTACTTTTCCATCTTGAATGATTGGGCTTCCCGACATCCCTTGAACGATTCCGCCTGTCTTATCAAGCAATTCTTTATCTGTAACTTTTAAGACCATTCCTTTCGTGGCAGGAAATTTTTGCGGGATTGTACTGACAATTTCGATATCAAAAAGTTTAACTTCATCATTATCGACGACTGTCAGTATCTGTGCCGGACCTTCCTTAACTTGATGGGAAAGAGCGATTGGCAAAGCTTTATCCATAACCCCGTTCTCTATGTCACGATTTAGCTTCCCAAATATTCCGAATGGGCTATTTCGTTGGATATTTCCAATTACCTCTTTATCTGAAGAGAACCTAGCTAATTTTTCTCCAGGGTCTCCATTGCTTCCTTTTTCAATGGATGTTACAGTTGAACGAACAATTTGCCCGTCTTCTACAACAATTGGCTTTTTTGTATCCATATCAGAAATGACGTGCCCTAAAGCACCGTATTTTTTACTTTGCGGATGATAGAACGTCATCGTTCCTATTCCTGCTGCTGAATCTCGAATATAGAGACCAAGCTTAAACTTATCTTCATCTTTTTCCTTTTGCGGTTTTAGTTCTGTTGTTACTTTTCCACTTTCACGACTGATCTCAACCTTCAACGGTGTTCCCGATTCTCCGGCCTCTTGAACAAAAGGGGCAACGTCGGACATTTTCTCAATCTGTTTCCCGTTAATCTTTGTAATAATATCGCCGACTTTTATTCCCGCTTCCTCTCCCGGTGATTGCTTTCCTTCATTTGTATTGACCTGATGGTGTCCTACTACCAGGACCCCAACTGTATTTAACTTAACTCCGATAGATTGGCCACCTGGAATTACCTTAAAATCCTTTAGAACATTGACATCGACCTTTTTAATTGGAAAACCCGCTAATTCTAACAGCATCTCATTTTTTCCGTATTTGTTTGCATTTAATGAAACTGTATTTTCTTCATCATCGACTGAAACACTAAGGTTTGAGCTATTCATTTCTGCTGACACTGGGCGGGATTTCTGAAAAGAAAATTCTTGCCCTTCAAAAAGCGTTACTTCCTTTGGGAATTGAATATACTGTTGCACAGGTTTCGAAAACCCAAGAGCAACAATTGAAACAAGGAGAATTCCACCAATTATTTTTCTAAGAAGTTCAAAATTCAACATCTTCACTCTCCTCGCTTCTAGTCCACACACACACTTACTCTAAAATGGCTACACCTTTAATTTTGCCTCCTTTAGACGCATTTATAACCGCTAGAGAGATAAAAAAGCTACCCAGAATGGATAGTAATGGAACTTGGGCGCTTTTAGAATTTTTGAGTAAGATAATCCTTTAAGTGGTGATTGTTTACAGGTTTGCTTAACAATTTATCAACAACAGTATTTACTTTATTTCGAATCGTTATACTGCTTCTTTAAGGACATTGCGTATTAATGAGTTGCTTGTATGACAACGCTGTAGCCAATGCATTTTTGATAAGAAGTAAAGAAGTAAGGCTATCCAAATATGGATAGCCTCATTGTGTTATTTTAATCTCTTTCGCTAAATGAAGCAGTTCTTTTGCATGCTCCTTCGTTAAATCGGTTATCTCCACCCCTGAAATCATTCTGCCAATTTCGTGAATTTTTTCGTCGTCACCCAAAATTTTTACGGAAGTCCTTGTCCGACCATCCGTAATTTTTTTCGCAATAAATAAGTGGGTATCGGCCATTGCTGCTACTTGAGGAAGGTGAGAAATACACAGAACTTGCGAGTCAACAGACACATGATATATTTTTTCAGCAATCGCTTGTGCTACCCGACCACTGACTCCCGTATCGACTTCGTCGAAAATAATCGACGTGATGCCCTGATGCTTTGAAAAGATGCTCTTTAAGGCAAGCATAATTCGCGATAACTCTCCTCCTGAAGCTATTTTTGAAAGAGGTTTTAATGGTTCACCCGGGTTGGTAGAAATGTAAAATTCAACTTTATCTGAACCTGCTATCGTAAAGTTATCGTAGTCACTTGTAAAACGAACTTCAAATATTGTTTTTTCCATGTAAAGCTCTTTTAATTCAGTATGAATCAATTTTGTTAGTTGACCAGCATGCTTTTGTCTCATTTTACTTAATTCACGCGCTTCAATCGCCAGGTCTTTCTGGATGATGGAAAGCTCCCGCTGCAACTTCTCAATATGTGTTTCTTTATTCTGCAGTGTCTCGAGCTCTTCCTCAATTTTGGCCGCATACTCTAATATTTCGGCAATTGTTTTTCCATACTTACGTTTTAATTGATTAATTTCATTAAGTCTCTCCTCAATATTGCTCAATCGTTCAGGATCAAATTCAAGGATATCAAGCTCATTTCTTAATGTTCGTATGATGTCCTCGAGTACATAAAAACTATTAGAAACCGTATCAGATACCTCTTTATAGTGTTGATCAATTGATGCTGCATCTTCCAAATGGTTCATCGCAAGACCAAGCCAATCGAGTCCTTTATTATCGCCCTGTAAGGCTGAATAGCTTATATTCAACGCTTCATGAAGCTTCTCAAAATTGCTCAGCTTCCTTCTTTCCTCGATCAGCTCTTCATCTTCATGAAGCTTTAAATCCGCTTTTTGAATTTCCTCTAATTGAAAAGAAATTAAATCTAGACGATGTGCAACCTGCTGTTCATTTTCACTCAAATGCTTTAGCGCCCTATGCGTTTTTTCATATCGCTGATAAATATGTACATATTCTTGGTAGACGTCCTCAATTTCCTTGCCACCAAATTGATCAAGCAAGGATAAATGACGAGTTTCATCCATTAATTCTTGGTGCTCATGCTGACCATGAATATCAACAAGCGCCGCACCGATTTCACGCAGTGTGGAAATTGTCACTAGCTTCCCATTTATGCGGCAAATACTTTTCCCACTCTTTGAAATGTCGCGTCGAAGAATGATCATTCCGTCTTCAATCTCGATGCCAAACTCCTGCACCTTTTGAAATAATGGATGTGAATCATGATCAATTTGGAAAAGCCCTTCAATTTCCGCTTTCTCTTCCCCATGGCGGACAAATTCAGATGAACCTCTGCCACCAACGAGCAAATGAATGGCATCAATAATAATTGATTTTCCTGCTCCTGTTTCGCCAGAAAGAACCGTTAGCCCTTTGTCAAAAGAAATCGAAAGAGCCTCAATTATAGCAAAATTTTTAATCGATAACTCGCTGAGCATGAATAGTCACCTCTAAATCAAATTCATCTTCACTTTAGTCCAGATTCACATTTACGGTTGATTCCGTTCATTCTTTAAAAAAATTAAAATAAACCTAAATAATATGATCAGATTTTGAATCCCGGACAAAGAAATTGTTACAGCATTTCAAGAAAACGAGCCTGTATGATTTCTGTCTCAACCGGAGTTTTACAGATAATTAAAATCGTATCATCCCCACAAATTGTTCCTAAAATCTCTTCCCAATCAAGATTATCAATTAACGCCCCTATTGCCATCGCATTTCCGGGCAACGTCTTCATGACAAGCAAATGTCCCGCTTGATCGATACGAACAAATGCATCCATGAGATTTCTTTTCAACTTTTGCAAAGGATTAAAGCGTTGATCAGCTGGAAGACTATACTTATAACGCCCATCCATAAGAGGTACCTTTACTAAATGAAGCTCTTTAATATCTCTTGATACAGTTGCCTGCGTAACATTAAAACCTGCAATTTTTAATTCATCAACAAGCTCGTCCTGTGTTTCAATATCGTTATTCGTTATAATTTCCCTTATTTTAATATGTCGTTGTCCTTTATTCATATTAAATCACCTCTGAAATTTATACAGTGTATTGGTGTTATACTTTTACATTCATAATTGCACAGATCATTCAATAATATGTTAGCTGAAAAACAGGAAAATGTATACTTTTTCATATAATGATTCGTGATTAGACGACGATATTCCTCTTCATTCTCCATCTTTAGCAATCATTTTTTTGCTGAAATTTCCATATTCATGACTCACGCAAAAAAGGAATAAGCCTATGCTTATTCCTCTGATTGTTTTCTTTTCAATTGTTCGTGGGCGCTCCGCACAATGTCTGATGGAAAATAAAGCAAATTCTTCTCTCCCATGACCTTCGAACCATTCCATTGAAGATGAAGAAGAAATTCAATATTTCCATCTCCTCCCGTGATCGGAGAGAAAGACAAATTTTTAACATCGAAGCCTTCTTTTAACACGAAATCAATCATTTTTTCCAGAACCTCTTCATGTACTTTCGGATCCCGAACAATTCCTTTTTTTCCTACCTGATCACGTCCTGCTTCAAATTGAGGTTTAATTAATGCGACAATATCACTTCCCGGAACAAGCAATGCTTTTAACACAGGAAAGATCAATTTCAATGATATAAATGAAACATCTATTGAAGCAAAGTTAGGGAGCTCAGCCGACAGATCAGCTGGAGTCACGTAACGAAAATTAGTTCTTTCCATGACAATAACTCTCTCGTCCTGTCTGAGCTTCCACGCTAACTGGTTATAACCTACATCAAGAGCATAGGACATTTTCGCCCCGTTTTGTAGGGCACAGTCTGTAAAACCACCAGTTGAAGCACCGATATCTAACAGTACCTTGCCTTCAATATTTAAATCAAATTCTTTCAGTGCTTTCTCGAGCTTTAATCCGCCACGGCTTACATAAGGAAGGACATTTCCTTTCACTGTAAGCGGACTCTCAATGCTAATTTTTTCCCCAGGCTTGTCTAACCGTTCTTCATTACTATAAACAAGGCCAGCCATAATAGCTCTTTTTGCCTTTTCTCGCGTTTCAACTAAACCCCGTTCTACTAGTAAAACGTCTATCCGTTCCTTTTTCATTTTTGTTTAGGCCCTCTTTTGTTTTCTTCTTGCCAACGTCTGCAGTTTATTGACAACATTTTCTGTTGTGAGGCCAATTTCATTTAGCAATTCATTCACGCTTCCGTGTTCGATAAATCGATCAGGAATGCCAAGGCGATCAATTTCAGCGTGATGATATCCTTTTTCAGATGCAAATTCTAAAATCGAGCTACCAAATCCACCTTGTAGGGCAGCTTCCTCGATTGTAAGAATTGGCATATCTACATCCAATAAACCTAGAAGCATTTCTTCATCAATTGGCTTAATAAAACGTGCATTGATTACCCTGATCGAAACCCCCTGTTTCTCAAGAATTTCTGCCGCCTTCATTGCCATTGGAATCGTTGTCCCAAAAGTTAATATCGCTCCATCAAGCCCCTCTTTTAATACTTCCCATGTTCCAATCGGTATTTCTTTCAGCTCTTCATCCAGAGGAACTCCGAGGCCATTCCCTCTTGGGAATCTCATCGCAATTGGACCATCATCGTATTTTAATGCAGTGTGGACAAGATGCTGTCCTTCATTCTCATCCTTTGGCATCATTAGCACCATATTAGGTACATGCCGTAAAAAAGCAATATCAAATACCCCTTGATGAGTTTCTCCGTCAGCCCCAACTAAACCAGCACGGTCAATTCCAATAAAGACATTTAAGTTTTGGCGACAAATATCATGTACGACCTGATCGTAGGCACGCTGCAAAAACGTGGAATAAATCGCTAGAAACGGCTTCATTTTTTGTGTCGCCAATCCTGCTGCCATCGTTGCTGCATGCTGTTCAGCAATTCCAACATCATACATGCGCTCGGGAAATTCGCCAGCAAAACCTTCTAATTTAGAACCAACTGGCATCGCCGGGGTAATCGCGACAACTCTCTCATCTTCACGAGCGATTTTCCGCACCGTTTCACTGACAAGTTTGCTCCATGCTGGAGGAGATTGAACAGGTTTAATAAAGTCACCCGTTTCAATTTTGTAAGCACCGGTACCATGCCATGTTCCGATCGTATCATTTTCGGCCGGCTGATAACCTTTTCCTTTTTTCGTAATGACATGGAGAAGAACGGGTCCATCCATTTTCTTCGCGTAGGCAATGTTTTCTAATAATGCATCGTAATTATGGCCATCAATTGGACCTAAGTAGGTAAAACCGAGCTCTTCAAAGAACACACCCGAAACGATCAAATACTTTAAACTGTCCTTTATTCTTTCCGCTGTAGCCGCCAACTTACCACCTACAGCCGGAATTTTCTTCAACAAGTACTCCAATTCGTCTTTAGCCCATTGGTATTTACCTGCCGTCCGAAGTCGTCCCAACACATTGTGAAGCGCACCAACATTCGGAGCAATTGACATTTCGTTATCATTTAGAACAACGATCATATTTTTTCGTTCGTGTCCAATATGATTTAACGCCTCAAGTGCCATCCCGCCTGTAAGTGCCCCATCTCCAATAACGGGAACAATGAACGACTTCTCCTTTTTTAAATCACGAGCGATCGCCATTCCCATCGCTGCAGACAATGATGTAGAACTATGGCCTGTTTCCCATACGTCATGCTCACTTTCAACCATTTTTGGGAATCCACAAAGCCCCTTATACTGCCTTAATGTGTCAAATTGATCGGCTCTTCCTGTAAGAATTTTATGAACATACGATTGATGGCCGACATCCCAAAGAATTTTATCCTTTGGGCTATTAAAGCATTTATGCAACGCAATCGTAAGTTCAACAACACCAAGGTTCGGGCCAATATGGCCTCCTGTTTTCGACAACTTTTCAATTAAAAACTCGCGAATTTCTTGGCTTAGCTTCTCTAGTTCCTTATTAGACAATGCTTTCAAAAAAGATGGGTCTTTTATTGATAACAGATCCATAACGGACCACTCACTTTCATTTCTTTTTCGGATTACTAATTCCGATTTCGGATTGTCTTTCTAAAAAAAGCTGTGTTAAATATGGTTGCTCATGCATTTTGGGCTTATTATAGTTCTGACTCGATGAAGCGAAGAAGAAAAAAGCTTAATCCTAGCATTTTCTCAAAGTCAGAATCAGCTTTTAAGCTAAGCTTCAAAGACATAAGAAACCAAGGGTTGCTTACGCAGATGAGCCATAAATCAACTAGATCATATATAACATAGCCTTGAAAAAAGAACCGCTAGCACAAAAGTGATAACGGCTGAACTGACTTCATGTCAATTTAGACTTTTTGCTTATTGTCTCTAATAGAAATTCTGCGTCTGCTTCGCAAATTCCATTTAAAACAAATTATTTATTTTACACGGTCCTTTTCACTACCGCAGCTTGGATAATAAAGGGATGGAGGTTGATATACCTCACTTCGCCCTCTCTCACTACTGCATTTACATAGAGAAAGTGTTTGTTTACGTTCAGTCTATGTAGCAAAATAAATATTTAGACAAAATCAATCTGTATTATAACATAGAAATTCCATTTAGTAAAAATGCAGATTTATGCCACCCATATAAAGGAGATTAATGATCTCGATTTGCAACCAAATCTGTTAACTCCATAAGCAATCCTGTATTTAAGCCCGTTTCCTGAAGAATGCCTTGCGCTTTCGCAATTTCCTGCACCAATGCTTTCTTTGCACCGTCCATAGTTAATAGTGCAGGATAGGTGCTTTTATGATTAAAAGTATCACTGCCAGTACGCTTTCCTAGCTTTTGCTCATTCCCTTCCAAATCAAGAATATCATCGCGAATTTGGAATGCCAGTCCTAAGTGATGGGCGAATTTTCTAAATTGTTCAACGATGGCGGTCGGTGCTCCTGCTAAGAGAGCTCCTGCGACAGCGCTAAAGGCTAACAGTTTGCCTGTTTTATGAATATGAATATATTCAAGTTCGTCCAAGGTCAAACGGCGATTTTCTCCGCTTATATCAGCAACTTGCCCTCCGACCATTCCTTCAGCACCAGCGGCGACAGAAAGCTCGCGTATAAGTTTCAGCTTTGTTTCAGCCCCTACCTCAGCTGTCTCGGCAATTAATTGGAAGCTATAAGTTAGTAGGGCATCCCCTGCTAAAATCGCAAAAGCATCCCCATAAACTTTATGATTTGTCGGTCTGCCTCTTCTTAAATCATCGTTATCCATACTTGGGAGATCATCATGAATCAAAGAATATGTATGAACCATCTCAATTGCTGCTGCAGTCAGTAACCCTTTTTCAACTTTATCCCCGAATGCATCAATTGTGGCAAATAAGAGCATCGGTCGAATTCTTTTCCCGCCAGCTTCCAAAGAATATAACATGGATTCTTTTATAATCTCTGGGGCCTTCATTTGCATCACACTTGTCCGTAATTGCTGCTCGAGGAGCTCTTTATGTTTTTGCATAAAAGATGCTAAAAGCTCCACTTTACTCCTCCTCTTGGATGGAAAACTCCTGCTTTTTCCCATCCTCTGTAATAATTTGTGTCAATTGTTCTTCAACATCTTTTAGTTTATCGTGGCACAGCTTAGAAAGCTCCATTCCTTTTCGATAAATTGCGATTGCTTCTTCTAACGGCACATCTCCTTCTTCAAGCTTTTCCACAATATCTTCGAGATTTTTCATCGCTTCTTCAAACGTCATTTTTTCTTCCACCTTTAACTCTCCTTCCCCTCAACATTCAGGACTTGACACTGAATCGATCCGTCTGACATCCGGACGGTCAGTTGATCTTCCTTTGAAAAGTCATTCACACTTTTTACTAGTTTGCCACTATCATCGTAGACAAGACTATAGCCCCGTTCCATTACCTTCAATGGACTTAACGCTTCAAGTGTTGTAAGCATCTGTCTAAAATCCTTCTGTTTGTCTGCCAAAATAGCTGTCATCACGCGGTTCATTTGCTTTTCAGCTTTTTCATGCTGTTCCCTTGCTTCTTTTAACAGCTCACGTGGTTTATGTCTTTCAATACGGCGATTTAAGTTTAAATAGGCTTCTTTCTGGGTTAAAAATTGTTTTTCCGCACCCTTTACAAGACGCTCTGTTGCTCTATCAACCTGCTCCATCTTCTGCTCGTATGCTCGTCTTGGATAACGAAATGCATAAGAACGTTCAATTCGCTTTAGGCGTTCTTGTGCATAATGAACCCGCTCTTTCATAACCCTCAGCATTCTCGTTTGTCTCGTCAATATCCGCTCCATCAATTCATCTACATGTGGTACTGCTAATTCAGCGGCTCCCGTCGGGGTAGGAGCGCGCATATCAGCAACAAAGTCAGCTATCGTAAAATCAGTTTCATGTCCAACTGCTGAAATAATAGGGAGCGTCGAAGTATAGATCGCTCTAACAACTATTTCCTCATTGAACGCCCATAATTCCTCTATCGAGCCACCGCCGCGGCCCACAATTAAACAATCGACTTCATCCATTTCATTCGCTGTTTTAATGGCGTTTACAATCGAATTTGGCGCTTGATCTCCTTGAACAATTGCGGGAAAAATGAGGATGCTGGCAACAGGATATCTCCTTTTTATCGTTGTAATGATATCTCGGACAGCCGCACCTGTTGGTGAAGTAATAACTCCAATTGTTTTTGGATATTTTGGGAGTGGTTTTTTATGGGCAGGTGAAAATAATCCTTCTTTTTCTAATTTCTCTTTTAGCTGTTCATATGCCAAATATAGTTCACCAATACCGTCAGGCTGCATGTTCTTAACATATATTTGATATTGTCCGCTTTGCTCATACACGGTTATGTTACCGGTAATCAGAACCTTCATCCCATTCTCAGGAATGAATTTCATCGCACGCGCATCGCTGGAAAACATTACTGCCAATATTCTTGCTTTATCATCCTTTAAGGTAAAATACATATGCCCACTTGAATGCTGTTTAAAATTGGAAATCTCCCCTTTTACATGTACTCCTTGTAAATGGGGGTCGGCATCAAATTTTCTTTTTATATATTTCGTTAAGGCTGCGACAGTAAGGTAGCGCTTTTCCTTCATAAAAAAACCCCTTTTTCACAAGCAAAACTTGTTACAATCCGTTAATGAATCTTTGATAATATTCCATTGATAAACCGGCTCGATTGATCATCTCCATAGATTTTGGCAATTTCAATCGCTTCATCAATAGCCACTTTCGTCGGAACGTCCTCTTTGCAATACAAAAGTTCATATGCTGAAAGACGCAAAATGTTACGATCGACAATCGCTAACCGTTCAAGCGTCCAATTTTCAAGATTCTTCTGCAAAATTCCGTCAATTTCTTCTTTGTTTTCAACAACGCCCAAAACTAATTTTAATAAATAATCATCATTCCGTACTCCTTCAAGGACATGAGCAATCGCATCCTTCGGCTCTACATCACTTACGTCAATTTGGAACAACGCCTGCAACGCCTTTTCTCTAGCTGTTCTTCTTTTCATTTATTTTCTACTCCTTTTAGGATGTTTTAGATGGAACTTATATCGTTAAACTTCGTAACCTTAATGGCTGAAGTGAGTGGAATAAATGAGCTTCCTATTTTGCCAATAGGATTAAGCCACTCTAACAAGTTTCATTGCTTTTCTATAAGTCATTAAAAATAATAGCATAACAAAGGGCTATGTTAAACAATATTATTGTGAGGTCAATATTTGTGATCACGGCAGATCACCTCTTATTTTAAATGCCTTTCAACTGGGCTCCTGTACCAGCTTTAAAGTTAGAATTTGTGGAATTTTTAATCTTATCCTTCACTATAGCCGTTATTATGTCAGGTTAATCTCTTTTGACAGATTTTTAAAAAAGCCCGGAGGCATTTTCTAAAAAGAAAACAAAAACCAAAGACTTTTCGTCTCTGGTTTTTTTCATTGTGCCATTACATTTCTTGCTCAGTTTCCGCTTCTTGTTTCGGATTGTCAAATTGGATTCCAACAATATGAACATTCACTTCTTCAGCCTCAAGTGCAGTCATATTTAGTAAAGCTTGACGGATATTATCCTGAACCTTTCCAGCTACCGTTGGAATAGAGATCCCAAATTTCATCAAACAGTAGACATCGACTTTAATCCCGTCTTCAGTAAGTTCCACTTTTACGCCTTTTCCATGATTTTTCTTTCCTAATCTTTCCACCACACCCGTTGCAAAGCTTCCGCGCATTTGTGAAACGCCTTCAACCTCTGAAGCGGCAATTCCAGCAATGACTTCTATAACCTCTGGAGCAATTTCTATTTTTCCAAGCCCAGTTTGACCTTGACTCATTTCCAATAAGTTTTCGCTCATATCCGAGTCCTCCTATATTTGTATTAAGATTTCATAACATCATACATTTCTAGAAATTTCGTATTGAAATCACCTTCCACGAATTTCTCGTGATTAAGCAATTTCAAGTGGAAGGGAATGGTTGTATGGATCCCTTCAATGACAAACTCGCTCAATGCTCTTTTCATTCTCGAAATAGCTTCTTCTCTTGTACTTCCATAAGTAATTACCTTTGCAATCATCGAGTCGTAGAATGGAGGGATCGCATATCCTGGATATGCCGCCGAATCCACCCTAACTCCCAATCCGCCTGGTGGAAGATACATCTCAATTTTACCAGGAGAAGGCATAAAAGATTTTTCTGGATTCTCTGCATTGATTCGACATTCAATCGCCCATCCATTAAATTCGACTTCTTCCTGCTGAAATTTCAATGCTTCCCCAGAAGCAACTTTAATTTGTTCTTTTATGAGATCGACTCCTGTGACCATCTCTGTTACTGGATGTTCAACTTGAATTCGCGTATTCATCTCCATGAAATAAAATTGGCGATTTCGATAATCATATATAAATTCTATCGTACCTGCACCAGTATAATCAACTGCTTTAGCCGCTTTTACAGCCGCATTACCCATTTCTTCTCGAATTTCACTATCTAAGGCTGGGGAAGGAGTTTCTTCTAAAAGCTTTTGCAGTCTTCGTTGGATCGAACAATCTCTCTCGCCTAAATGAACAACATTGCCAAAATTATCTGCTAAAACTTGAATTTCGACATGGCGAAAATCTTCTATATATTTCTCAATATATACTCCAGGATTGCCAAAAGCAGTGAGCGCTTCTTGTTGAGTTATATTTATTCCTTTAATTAAATCAGCTTCATTACGTGCAACGCGAATTCCTTTTCCACCACCGCCTGCAGTTGCCTTGATAATAACAGGATAGCCAATTTCTTCGGCAAGCTGAATGGCCTCGGATTCATCTTTAATAATTCCTTGCGATCCTGGAACAATCGGAACTCCTGCTTCCTTCATCGTTTCTCTTGCAATATCCTTTGTTCCCATTTTTGTAATCGCTTCCGGAGTCGGACCTACAAATATAATATTGCACTCTCGACAAAGCTCTGCAAAAGCTGCATTTTCAGCTAAAAATCCGTATCCAGGGTGAATCGCCTGGCAATCGGTAAGTTTTGCCACACTGATGATATTCGTAAAATTCAAATAGCTATCCTTTGACAATGTTGGCCCGATACAATATGCTTCATCAGCAAGCTGAACATGGAGGGCATCCTTATCCGCTTCAGAATATACAGCTACTGATTCAATATCTAATTCCCGGCAGGCACGTATGATGCGGACAGCAATTTCTCCTCGATTGGCAATTAATAATTTTTTTATCATTTTCGCTTCGCTCCTTATTCAGGCTTTACCAAAAATAGTGGTTGACCATACTCTACTAATTGGCCGTCTTTCACAAGGATCTCCACGATTTCCCCATTTACTTCTGCTTCAATCTCATTAAATAATTTCATTGCTTCAACAATACAAACGATCGAATCGTTGGTAACTTTGCTCCCTACTTTTACATAGGGCTCCGCTTCAGGTGATGGTTTATGATAAAAAGTACCAACCATCGGTGAGGTTATTTTATGTAAGCTTTCATCGACGGAGACAGGTGCATCCTTCGTTTCTTTTACTTCAACTTCCTTGTCAGCTTGAACCACCTGTGGTTTTGGCGCTGCATCGACGGCTGCCGGTTCAACAACAGGTGATGCTGAAACAGCAACTACACCTCCGTGATTTTTTTTCATTTTAATTTTGCAATCATCAACTTCATATACAAACTCATCTAAATTGGATTGATCTACAAGTTTAATTAGTTCACGAATTTCTTGTACCTTTAACATTTATGACACTCCTATTCACATTAAAGTTTAGCACTAGATACTAATACTATACGATAAGACCTTACAAAAGTTCAATCATTACATTTTTTTCAATCATTTTCAGTTCCTCAAAATTAAGATAATGAAGGAGATGTTTAAACTCTTCATGAGGCTAATACATAAAGCAGGAAGACGTATGCCAATAATGTCTGAGTCGGAATTGTTCCTATCGAATATTTCAATTATGAAATTACATTTTTGAAAAGGATTTTTTTACAATTATAGCGAAAATTATTTTAGAAGAAAAAAGCAGGGAGGAATAGGATGAAAACGATTACAGAAATTAAACAGGAGGATTTAACGAGAAAGAATTCACTCGTAGTCAAAGCTACATTTGTCTGTGTCATTTTGGCCGCTCTTGTAGACATCGTCATGCAAAAGGAATTAGCCCTCATTTTATCTATTATTATCGGCGGTGGTCTTGGAGTGGGTCTGATTGCTCTTCTCCATTATACAAAAAAGCTCGTAACCATTATTCCATACTTAGCAGTTCTCCTTGTCGCTGTGGTTATGTATGTTATCATGGCGAATAGTGTATCTCCTACTGCCTATGTTCTATTGTACTTTATTCTAGCTACAGCAGCTATCTACATGGATAAAAAGGTACTATGGTCAGGAGCGATACTCGGTTTTGTCGCAATTAGCGTCTTTACTTGGGTGCATCATCCCGTATTGCCATTAGATATAAAGAACTATGCAACCGTCTATCTCCTCTATCTGTTAGTGTCAATTTTGTTAGCGTTCCAATTGTCCATTGCAAAAAAATTATCTGAAAATATTGTCACAGCACAAAAACAAACAGAGGAGCTGTTATTGCTTGATCGAGAAATTAGAAAGACGGTTGATGCAAGTACGGTTAGCCTCTCAAATTTGATCCAATTTGTCAAACATAAAAGTCATGAAAATTATGAAGCCGCGCAAGAAATGAATCATTCAATTAGTGAAATTAGCGCAGGCATGCAAACTCAGACTGATTCGATTCAAGAAATTACTAGGGAATTAGAAAATTCAAATCAAGTTATTCTGGAAACAAGTGAATTAGTTCATAAGCTCCACGGTGATTCAATCGCCGCACAAGGAGTGACCAATAATGGCGCATTGCTTGTAACCGAGTTAAAAGATGGACTTGAAGTTTCCTATTTTAATATGGAAGAGGTTGCAAAACAAACAACAACACTAGCCTCGCTAGTAAAAGAAACCGTTAATTTTTCAGAGGCAATCCAAGGAATAGCCGATCAAACAAATCTACTCGCGTTAAACGCCTCCATTGAAGCTGCACGAGCTGGAGAATCCGGCAAAGGATTTGCGATAGTAGCCGATGAAGTAAGAAAACTTGCAGAAATCAGCCATAAAACGGCCACACATATTTCCGAAAACCTACAGCATGTGATGGGCGGGACTAAAGCTGTGACAGAAACGGTCTCGTCAACGAGAACGAAAATTAATCATAATCTGCAGCTTGCGATCAATACACAACATGCCTTTACACAAATTCAAACTACATTCCGCCAACTAAAGGAGGATATCTCCAAATATGAGACGCTCACGAAAAATGTCCTGGGCTCCTCCAGATCAATTGAGCAGGCACTCAGTGAATTTAGCGCTGTGATTGAACAAGCCAGCGCCACACTACAGGAATTATCATCGGCAGTCGGAGTACAAACGGCACAACATGAAATATTGCTGAACTCTGTAACAGATGCCCATCAATCTGTTGATAATTTAATGAAACTCCAATCAAAACCACCAGTGTGAACTGGTGGTTTGCTCTGCGGCTGAAAGCCTCTCTTACCGGCCTTGGCCTTAAAGGCCAACTGAAAGGGTTTCCCTTCTGCACCACATTCACTCACTAATTC